>JANRJD010000032.1:0-683731 GCA_033764195.1 Phycisphaerae bacterium
CGCGCAACGCCAAAGCGCCGACCGGATCGACGCAACCTTCGTCCGTAACGACGAAGCAAGCGGCGGGTTCAACTCCCGCCACCTCCATTCCGACTCTTCGCCCAACGACGCGCACCCCGCGCGCCGCCCGCCCCCGCGCGCGCCTCTTCAATTCGCTATTCGCTATTCGCAATTCGCTATTCCCCCGCTCCCCTCTTCCACTCGCCACTCTGCACTCGACACTCGCAACTCTTCCGCCCCCGCACGCGCCTTTCTTCAATTCGCTATTCGCTATTCGCCATTCGCTATTCAAACACCCCTCAGTGCTGATGCTTCGCCTCATCATGATCATGCCGGATCACGCGGACGGGGTGGCCAAAGAGCCGGCTGATCGATTCGACGGTGAGTTCGCTGGTCGGATGGGTGTGGATCGCGCGGTTGACGCAGACGGCCCGCTGCACACGCTCCGACACAAAGCGCACGTCGTGCGAGACCATGATGATCGTCATGCGGCGGTTGAGCTCGGCCAGCAGCTCGTAGAACTCGGCTTGCACCTGCACATCGAGATTGGCCGTCGGCTCGTCCAGAAGCAGCAGCCGCGGCTCACAGACCAGGGCGCGGGCGATCAGCGCTCGCTGGCGCTGGCCGCCGGAGAGGGCGGAGAAGGCGGCGTTTGCTCGGTCGGCGATGCCCACGTCCTTCAACGCCGCACTGGCCGCTTCGCGATCTTGGCGCGAGTAGCCGCCGAAGAGCCGCGAAGTCGCGACGCGGCCCATCAGCACGACGTCGAGCGTGGTGACCGGGAACTGCGCATCGAGCTTGGCGTGCTGCGGCATATAGCCGATGAGCGGGCGGGCCTCGATCGGCGGCCGGCCGAAGACGCGAATGCGCCCCTGTTGCGGCTGAAGCAGACCGAGGATCAGCTTGACGAGCGTGGTCTTGCCGCCGCCGTTGGGGCCGACAATGCAAACGAATTCGCCCTGATGAATGCAGACGTGGTCGGCGTGCAGGACCGGCGGGCCGTCGTAGGCGAAGGAAAGATTCTCGATCACGAGGACCGGATCGTGGGCGTGTCCCGCGTGAGAATGCCCGGCGTGCGGATGCGGGGCGTGGGAATGCGCGGCGTCGGAGGCGGCGATGGGAAGCTCTCCCTGAGTCGATGATTCGCCGAATTGTAGGCTGAGGGCCAGGCGCCTGCTGAGAAGCCAGAAAATCAAGTGGGACAGGCGATGAACCTGTCCCACAAGGTTGCTAGGTCGCTTGGCAGCCGGCCCCTTAGGGCCGCCTGGCTGACCTCACCGTTAGGCCGCGGGGCGCTCGATCTCGGCGTCCTGCAGGATGCGGGCGACGGCCTTGTCCTGACGAATCTGGTCGGCGAGCTGCATCAGCAAGCCTTCGCGGATCAGCTCGTCGCGCATGCGATCGAAGCGGCGGTTGTAGCGCCGCGCGATGCGGGCGATTTCGGTATTGACCTCTTCGTCGGTCACGCGGATCTGCAGCGTCTCAGCGACGCGCTCGAGAATGAACTGCAGCTTGAGCTCATCAGCCACCTGCTTGCGGGCGGTGGTGCGCAGCTCATCGATGCGGGCTTCGATCTCGGTCGGCGGCACGCCCTGCGTGCGCAGGTCGATGACCGAACGCATCACAGCGCGGTCGGTCTGGCGGGCCGACAGCTCATTGGGCAGATCGAGCTTGCAGTTCTCCAGCAGATAATTCAGCACCTGCTCGCGCTCGGCGCGGCGGATCAGGCGGTCGCGCTCGACTTCGAGGTCGTCGCGCATGAATTCGCGCAACTGAGCCTCATCCTTGGCGCCGATCTGCTCGACCAGCTCCGCGATGGTGAGCGGCTTGAGCCGCTTGATCTCGTGAATGTCGAACTTGAACTGGGCCGTCTTGCCGCGCAGGTCGGCCCGCTCGTAATCGTCGGGGATCTTGCATTCGACGGTGATGTGGCTGCCGACCTTGGCGCCCTTGAGGCGCTTGTCGAGATCGGGGAGCTGAATGCCGTCGAGGCGCGTCGGGCGGACGCCGAGCTGCAGGTTCGCCTCGCGCTTGACCTCTTTGCCTTCGGCGCTCAGGGTCACGTCGGCCATGAGCTGATCGTCGTCGTCGGCGGCGGCGTCATGCACGATCTCGAGGCGGCCGCGGATCTTGCCCTGGCGCTCGAGTGCGTCGTTGACCATCGCATCGGTGATGTCGATCGCGGGGGACTTGACCTTGACGCCCTTCAACTCGGGCAGGTCGAAGGCGGGCTTGACCTCAACTTCGCAGGTGTAGCTGAAGTCCTGGTTTTCGGGCAGATGGACGTGGGTCAGCGCTTCGCCGATCTCCATCAGCTTCACGCCGGCGTCGGTCGTGATGCGGAAGAGCGGATCGCCGAGAACCTTCAACTCGATCTTTTCGACCGCTGCGAAGTAGGACTGGCCCAGGACGGCCGACTTGAGCGACTCGCGGATTTCGCCGCCGAAGCGCTTCTGCACCAGGGCCTTGGGGGCGCGTCCTTTGCGGAAGCCGGGCAGGACGGCGTCGCTGGCCATGTCGCTGAACTGCTGATTGAATTGCTGGCCGATGACGTCGCCGGGGACGGTGACGGTCACTTCCTTGCGGAGGGTGCCGATCTCTTTGCTGTCGACCTTGACGGTCTCTTTCAGGCGCGCAAACAGGCTCTCGACCCGCTTCTCGGCCTTTTCACGCATTTCCGGCGTTTCGAGCGGATCAACCGTTCCCAGCACGTTCATCGCATCATCCCTCATGTCGCAGCCATCGTGCGACGAAAACCCAGACGAAGCCGCCGACAATCAGCGGCGCTTCGCGAACACTTCAAAGCAGAGCGTCTGCCTTTCGCAGAGACGCGGAGCGCGCGGGCTAGGCCGCGCCGCCGCCCAGCAGCGTGCCGAAAAACACGCTGAAAAGCGACGAAAAGAGCGTGGCGAAGAAGGTCGTGATCAGGTCGCCGACGGCCAAATTGCCGAAGGCCTGAAACCAGCCGAAGGCGACCCCGCCGGCGGCGATCGCGGCCAAACGCTTCTGGAACTTTCTCTGATCCATCGGTCGCTCTCCTTGGAACCCGCACCCGCGCGGGCGATTCTGACGCCGCCATTTCGGGCGGCGACACGGCGATCCGTCGCCGGTCGCCCGTAGTCGGGTCGTTTACGGTATCGGTTGGGGGGATGGTGTCAAGGATTGGGGCGAGGGCGGGGGCGTGTGGGCGGGAAAATCGCGGGTTTGGCGGACTTTCCGCACCCCGGCGCCGCGCTGCCCATGGCTTTCTGATCGATAGGCCCGTCGCTATTCTCCGGCGACGATGTCGATCCCCTCCTCAGCGACCAGCGGTCGAACGCCGCGCGATTGGATCATTGCGCGGGCGGACCCGCGGCGTGAGGCGTTGGCGGCGTCGGCTCGGGTGTCGCCGTTGGTGGCGCAGTGCCTGCTGTCGCGGGGCATCGCCGAGCCGGGGGAGGTGGCCCGGTTTCTCTCGCCGGCCTTTGCCGACCTGTTGCCGCCCGAGTCGCTGCCCGGCGCGGTCGATGTCGCTCGGCGACTGGTGCAGGCGATTCGCCAGCGGCGGCGGATCGTGATCTATGGCGATTACGACGTCGACGGCATCACGGCGACCACGATTCTCTGGCACACGCTGCGGCTGGCAGGGGGCGATGTTGAGTATTACGTGCCGAGCCGCATCGACGAGGGCTATGGGCTGAATCGCGAGGCGTTGGTCGGGCTCGCGCAGCGGGGCGCCGGGGTGGTGATCAGCGTCGATTGCGGGATCACCGCCGTGGCCGAGGCGGAGGCGGCCGCGCAGCTCGGGCTTGAGCTTTTGATCACGGACCACCATCAGCCTGGGTCGCGCTTGCCGCCCGCGGCGGCCATCGCCCATCCGACGGCGCTGGGCGAGAGCGCGAATCCGCACCTGTGCGGAGCGGGCGTGGCGCTGAAGGTGGCCTGGGCGACGGCGCGCGAGATCTGCGGCAGCCAGCGCGTGACCACGGCGTGGCGCGAGTGGCTGGTCGACGCCTGCGCCTTCGCCGCGATGGGGTTGATCGCCGACGTGGTGCCGCTGCTGGGCGAAAATCGCATCCTGGCCCACTTCGGCCTGGCTCAATTGGCGAGCGTTCGGAATGTCGGCGTGCAGGCGTTGATCGACGCCGCGGGGCTTTCGAGCAAGCGCAACGTGGATGACTTCGACATCGGCTACAAGCTGGCGCCGCGGCTGAATGCGATCGGGCGGCTGGGCCACGCGCGCGAGGCGATCGAGCTTTTCACCACCGCCGACGAGTCGCGGGCGCGGGAGATCGCGCGCGAGCTCGATCGGCTAAATCGCGAGCGACAGACGGTGGAACAGGGGATCCTGAAGCAGGCCGAAGCGCGCGTGGTCGAGGGCGGATTGCACAGTCCCGCGCGGCGGGCGCTGGTGTTGGCAGGGGAGGAATGGCACGCGGGCGTGATCGGCATCGTCGCGGCCCGGCTGGTCGAGCGGTTTTGCCGGCCGACCGTGCTGATCTCGCTCGAAAACGGCAGCGGCCAGGGCTCGGCGCGGAGCATTCCGGCGTTTCCGCTTTATGAAGCGCTGGCGGCCTGTTCGTCGCACCTCAAATCGTTTGGCGGGCACGCGATGGCGGCGGGGCTGCGGGTGGCTTCGGATCGCGTGGAACAATTCACCGAGGCGTTTTTGGGCGAGGCGGCGCAGCGCCTGACCGAGCAGGACATGCGGCCCAAGTTGCGGCTCGACGACGAGGTCGAATTGAAACAGGTCAGCGCCGATGTGGTGCGACATTTGCAGCGCCTGGCGCCGCACGGGCCGGGCAACGCGCGGCCGCGGCTGGCGACGACGCCGGTCGAGCTGGCCGAACCGCCGCGCTGCATCGGGCAGAGCGGGGCGCATCTATCGTTCGTCGTTCGGCAGGGGGAGACCTTTCGGCGGGCGATCGCGTTTGGCATGGGGGCGCAGGCCGAGCGACTTTCGGAGCATCGGCGGCTGCGGGTGGCGTTTGAGCCGTTGCTGAATGTCTGGAAGGGGCGCGAGTCGGCAGAGCTTTCGGTAGTGGACTGGAAGCCGGCGGAGTAATCGACGGATTGCGAGGCGCTCGTGCGGCGACCGGCGAACTGCAGGCCGCTATCTGGCTGGGGCGGATTTGCTGCGAATCTCAATCGCGGAGGGCGGCGCGGATGCCGCGTTCGGCGAGCGGGATGGTGCTGTGGCCGAAATCAGTGAGGGCCCGGTGTAGCGCGTCGAGGTCGGTGGCGGAGGCGGCGAAATCGCGCAGCTGCGTGATGGCGGCCCGATAGCGGGCGGTCTCGTCGGGCGGCAGCTCGCTCTGCAGGCGATCGAGCATCTGCTCGCATTTGCGGGTGTCGAACTCGACCTGATTGAGCAGATCGACCCGGCGATGAGCGGCGATGTCTTCGCGCGCGAAGCGGATGCTGTCCTGCATCATCCGCGCCACTTCGTCGCGCGTCAGGCCGCGGCTGGGCAGGACCTGGATCGCGGCGCTGACGCCGCTGCGCACTTCGCGGGCGGCGACGTTGAGCAATCCATTCGCATCGACGAGGAATTCGACCTCGATCTTGGGAATGCCGGCGGGCATGGGCGGAATGCCGCGCAGTTCGAAGATCGCCAGCTCGCGACAATGCTCGGCCAATTCGCGCTCGCCTTGCAAGACGCGGAGCTTGATTGCGGTCTGGCCGTCGACGAAGGTCGAGAACATCTCGGTCGCGCGGCAGGGGATGGTGGTGTTTCGCAGGATCAGTTTGCCCATTGCGCCGCCGAGCGTCTCGATGCCGAGCGAGAGCGGGATCACGTCGAGCAGGAGCAGGTCATCACGTCGGCCCGCGAGAATGCCGGCCTGCACCGCCGCTCCGAGGGCCACGACTTCGTCGGGATTGAGCGCGGTATAGGGCGGGCGGCCGAAATGCTCGGCGACGCGGCGGCGCACGAGCGGCGTGCGCGTCGAGCCTCCGACGAGGATGCACTGATCGAGCGCGTCAAAGGAAAGCCCCGCGTCCCGCACGGCGGTGTCAAAGAGGCGCAGCGTTCGTTCGACGAGCGGGGCGATCCAGCCCTCGAACTCGGCGCGATGAATCTCGCGCGAAAATCTGCGCCCGTTGGGCAGATCGAGAACGAGCTGCACAGACGGCTTTTCGCTCAGAGCGACCTTCGCCCGCTCCGCGGCGAGGCGCAGCGCCTGGCGCGTCGCCGCGCTCTGCAGGAATCCGGCGTCGAGTGCCGCGATCTCGCCCGCGAGCGCCTCGGCGATGGCGCGGTCGAAATCGTCGCCGCCCAGGTGCGTGTCGCCGGCGGTGCTGAGCACCTGAAACACGCCCGATTCGATGCGGAGGATGGAGAGGTCGAACGTGCCGCCGCCGAGGTCGTAGATCGCGACGGTGCGTGTCTCGGAGGGGCCGCGGGCGGGATCGCCGGCGGTCGCGGCATCCTGGCTGTTGCAGTGGGGCATCGGCAGTTGGATCGGCCCGCCCGGCGAGCGGCGAACTGCGATTTCGGGCCCGCTGCGCGGTTTTTCGGCCACGTCGAACCCGCTGCCGCGAGCGCCGATGCCGTAGGCGAGCGCCGCGGCGGTCGGCTCATTGACGATGCGAATGACATCGAGGCCCGCCGCCGCGCCGGCGTCGCGCGTGGCCTGGCGCTGGGCGTCGTCGAAGTAGGCCGGCACGGTGACGACTGCGCGGTTCACGGGGCGGCCTAACTCCGCCTCGGCGCGTTCCTTGAGCTTGCGAAGCACGAGGGCCGAAATTTGCTCGGGCGCGAGGCGCACGCCGCCGATGTCGAGGGTGATGGTCGAGCGCGGGCCGGCCTCGACGGAGTAATTCAGGTGGGCGCTTTCGCGCTTCAGATCGGCGGCGCTCCGGCCCAACAGCCGCTTCACCGAATAGACCGTGCTCGATGTGAACTCGACGGCGCTGTCGCGGGCCTCCCAGCCGACGATGGCCGAGGACTCGCCGCCCTCGCCGCGCATGAGCCGGACGACCGAGGGCAGCCGTGCTTCGCCGCCGGCATCGCGCAGGACGCGCGGCCCGCCGGGCTCGAAGACCGCTACGAGGGAAAAGGTCGTGCCGAGGTCGATGCCGACGATCGGGTCATCTGCGCTACGCGTCATGTCTCGACTCGTGCCGCCTCTTCGCGCAGACGGCGCAGATACTTGATGGCGTTCAGCTCGGCCCGGAGCGATTTCAGCGTTTGGCCGCCCTGGTCGACCTGTCGCGCGAGCGCGGCGACACGCTGCATGGCCGCGGCGTGTTGCTGGGCCAGTTGCGCGCGGATGGCGTTGAGCCGCTCGGATCCGGCTGAGTGTCGCGCTTCGTCGATTTCCTCGCGGAGCTCGAGCGTTTCGGTCAGCACATCGCCGGGCACGCTTTTGTCCGCAGTGGCCGAAGGGCCGCCGCAGATCTCCAGCAGATATTCTGCGCGGAGCAGATCGTCGGACAAGACGCGCATGGCTTCGTTGAGTCGGGAGGAGACGCGGGCCGCGGCGGCGGGGTCGAGGCCGGCGTGGGCCGCGCGATCGGGGTGGACTTCGCGCGAGAGCGCCAGGTAGCGCCGCCGCAGATCCGCGGCGTCGATTTCATATCGCCGCGCGATGCCGAGCGCCGCGAAATGGTCGGCGGCGGTTTCCTGAAGAAGCGCGTGGCAAGCCCCACAAAAGAGGGGTGTCGCGAGCGGCTCGCGACACTCGTGACACTTCGTCGGCAGGGCGGCGGAGTTGTCCGGCGACCGTTCCCCGTCGACGGCGTCGACCGGCAGACTCACGCCGAGTAGCTCGACCCGCAGCCGCAGCTGTGCTTGGCGTTGGGGTTGTTGAAGACGAATCCGGCGCCCATCAGGGTTTCCTGATAGTCGATCACGGTTCCGCCGAGGTTGCCGACGATGAAGCTCTTCAGGTCGCAGACGACGGGTATGTCGTGCGAGGAATAGACTTCGTCGTTTTCGTTGACCGGCGCGTGGACTTCGTCGCGCAGGTCGAGCGTGTACTGCAGGCCGCTGCAGCCGCCGCCCTTTACGCCGACATAGAGGTACATGGTGGCGGCGCTGCCGTCTTTGCTGAGGATTTCCTTGACCTTGCCGGCGGCGGCTTCGGTCAGGGAGATGCCCTGGCCATCGGGGGCGGGCTTGGCCCGCTCGCGCACCGGGGCGACGGGGGCGGCTTCGGCGGCAGGGTTGGCAACGGTCGTCTGGCTATCGCTCATGGTTTGCTCTCACCTTTCCAATATCAGGCTGATTAGCGGGCGCCCGCCGCGACCGCTTCGGCCGTCGGCGAATGTTCCAGCTTCTTTTTCAGGTCGTTCACCGCCGCCCGAATCGCGTCTTCGGCCAGCACGCTGCAGTGAATCTTTACGGGCGGCAGCGCCAGTTCGCGGACGATGTCGGTGTTCTTGATGTCGAGCGCCTGGTCGAGCTTGCGGCCCTTGAGCCACTCGGTCGCGAGCGAGCTCGAGGCGATCGCCGAGCCGCAGCCGAAGGTCTTGAACTTGGCGTCGACGATGTTCTGCTGCTCGTCGATCTGGATCTGCAGCTTCATGACGTCGCCGCACTCGGGCGCGCCGACGATGCCCGTGCCGACGCGCGGGCTGGCCTTGTCGAGCGAGCCGACGTTGCGCGGGTTTTCATAGTGGTCGACGATTTTGGGGCCGTAAGCCATCGCAAAACTCCTTATCTCTTCGATGCCGCCGGGCTCGCAGGCGAGTCGCGGCCAGTCTCGTGCTATTTCCGTTCGCGCGGCTGTTTCTCGCCGCGTTTTTGGTTCCTAGTGATGGGCCCACTCGACCGTGCTGAGGTCGATGCCTTCCTGGGCCATCTCGTAGAGCGGGCTCATGCGCCGCAGGTGGTTCACGGTCGACACCACGCGATCGGCGACGATATCGACCTCTTCGTCCGTGTTGAACCGTCCGAACGAGAAGCGAATGCTGCTGTGGGCCAGCTCATCGCCCACGCCCAGGGCCTTCAGCACATAGCTCGGCTCGAGCGACGCGCTGGTGCAGGCCGAGCCGCTCGATACGGCGATGATTGCGTCGCCGTATTTGTCTTTGCGGTTGAAGCCCATCATGAGGCTTTCGCCTTCGACATACGCGAAGGAGAGGTTCAGGTTCGTGGGCGTGCGCTGCGTGGGGTGGCCGTTGAGGTAGACGTCTTCGAGCTGGGCGTTGATGCGCTGATGCAGGCGGTCGCGCATGCCGGCGATCCGCTTGCCTTCGGTTTCCATTTCGGCGCCGCAGATTTCGGCGGCCTTGCCCAGGCCGACGATGCTGGGCACGGCCAGCGTGCCGCTGCGCATGCCGCGCTCGTGACCGCCGCCGTGGATGACCGCTTCGCAGCGGACGCGCGGCTTCTTGCGTCGGACGTAGAGCGCGCCGATGCCCTTGGGGGCGTAGATCTTGTGGCCGCTCATGCTGAGCAGGTCGATGCCCATGGCGTTGACGTCGATCGGCACCTTGCCGAAGGTCTGGCAGCAGTCGGTGTGGAAGATCACTTCGCGCTCTTTGCAGAGCTTGCCGATCTCCGCGACCGGTTGCAGGGTGCCGATTTCGTTGTTGCCGTGCATGATCGACACGAGGATCGTGTCGGGGGTCATGGCGGCCTTGAGCTGGTTGAGGTCGATCATGCCGTCGCGGGCGACGGGCAGATAGGTGATGCGGAAGCCTTGCTGGGCCAGCCATCCGCAGGGGTCGAGCGTGGCCTTGTGCTCGGTGACCTGCGTGATGATGTGCTTGCCCTTCTCGCCATACATCGCCGCGATGCCCTTGATGGCGATGTTGTTGCTCTCGGTGGCGCCGCTGGTGAAGATGATTTCCTTGGCGTCGGCCTTGATCACGTTTGCGATCTGGGCCCGCGCGGTCTCGACGCCTTCTTCGGCTTCCCAGCCGAATTCGTGGTTGCGCGAGGCGGCGTTTCCGTAGAGCTCGGTGAAGTAGGGCAGCATCGCCTGGAGCACGCGCGGATCGGTCCGCGTCGTGGCGTTGTTATCGAGATAGATTCGTCGGCTCATCGCCTGTCCGTCCCTTCGGGTATGCGATTTGGGTGAGCTGGGCCGGGCCGTTGTCAAAGGCCAATTCCGCCAGCGTCACGTTGCTCAAAAATTCTTTCATTCGGTCATGGATCTTCATCAACGGCCGTCGCACGATGCAGGAGCACTCGATGTCGCAGTGGTGCTCGCCATCGGGCCGCGGCTCGGCACAGCGCACAAACTTCACCGGTCCCTCGAGCGCTTCGACGAGCGAGGCGAGCGAGAGTTCGTGGGCGGGCTTGGCGAGGGTGTAGCCGCCTTTGGCGCCGCGGACAGACTTTACGATCGCCGCCTGATGCAATTCTTTCAGAATATTCATCAGCAAGGGCAGCGGCACCTTGTGCTCATCTGCGATTTCACGCGCGCTGGTCACTTGGGTCGCCCCCGCACGGGCCAGATGGCAGAGCCCAATCAGTCCGTATTCCGTTTTCTTCGTGAGACTTAGCACGCGTCCACCTTTTTGTTCGGCGTAGTCCCGCTGCACTAGCGGGATGAATATAGGATCGGAAAGGTGTTATTTCAACCTTCCCGATTTGAATCGCGCATGGAATCGTACTGCGAAGCGATTTCGCCGCTCGATCGTCGCGCGTGCGACATCGTGGGCGAAGGGCTCATTCCGGCACGTTTCAACCAACCGAACAATTCTATTCGATTCGCCCGCCGCCGCCCAACGCTGCAGGCCGCCATTCGACGATAAACTCAGCCCTGTGACCAGTTCCCCGTCGATCCCCGCGTCTGTGTCGGCGGCCCCGTCGGGCGGCCCGATCGCCGCGCGCTCGTCGCCGGCGCGCCGGACGTCGACATTTCAGCGCGTGGTGGGTCTTTTGGGGGCACTTTGCCTCGTCGGGGCGGTGGTCGGTCTGGTTTTCGTGGAAGCGGGTCGGCTGCCGAAGCGCTTCGCGGCCGTCGTTCCCGGGCAGCTGTATCGCAGCGGCGAGTTAACGCCGCGACATGTCGCGGAACTGCGGCAGCGCGTGGGGCTGGCCCGCGTGATCTCGCTTTTGGACCCCACCGACCCGGACAGCGCGACGGAGAGCGACGCGGAGCGTGCCGCGTGTGAGCGGCTGGGGATTCGCTGGGAGAATGTGCCGATGCGCGGCAACGGCGACAGCACGCCCGAAGCCCGCTCGCGTCTGCTCGACCTGCTTCGCATTCGTGACGCCGGCCCGACATTGGTGCATTGCGCCGCCGGCGCGAACCGGACGGGCGTGGCGATCGGCCTGCACCGGGTCTGCAATGAGGGGTGGACCGCCGACCAAGCCTTGGCGGAGATGGAGCGTTTTGACTTTAAGGCCGACGAGAAACACCGCGGCGCGGTCGAGGCGATCCGAGCGGCGGCCCGCCCGCAGTAGCGGACTGGGGCGCTCAGGCCGAAGTTTCGTTCTAGCTTTTGTCGCTGTTTGCCTACGAATGGGCCCCCACTCCGCCGCCATTTCACCCTGCGCGTAAATGCAAAAATGAACCCGGCGGCCGCCCTGGGGGGCAGCCGCCTGGTTCATTTGGGAGGAGGAGGAACAATCGTTGTTAACGGTCTGGTCAGCGTCGTCGAATCACCATCGCGATGCCGCCAAGACCGATCATCATCAAGCTCACCGGTTCAGGGATAATCGTTCCGTACACCTGGTACGAGTATTCGCTGTCATCAGCACCGGCCACGTTGCCTACCGGCGTCCAGTTCGGCAGGCCGAAGTGCGACGACTTGAAGAAGCCGTAGCCCTGACCATTCACCGCACCGCTGCCGGTCGTCGCCACGAAGTTCTGGCCGAGGTTGTTACCGACCAACCGGGCACCGAAGAAGTACCGACCCGCCGCGAGCTCAAGGCTGAGCGGGTTGAGTCCCGTCAGATCGACGCGACCCTCGTACACCTGGAACCCGCCGAGCGTGCCGATCACGGTGCTCGTAAAGTCCAGGTTCTGGAACGACTGAACCGTATTCAGTTGAGAATCCAGCAGCAGTACATCCGCATCGGGGTACTGAATATTGCTGCCGGTCGCTCGCAAACCAATCCAGCGGATCTCAGTCAGCGAGACCGGCTGGGTCAAAACCATGTCTTCGACGGTCCACGCATCGGGCACCAGCGTCTGTCGATCCGCGCTGAGGCCGCTCAGGCTGTCGTGGCCGGCTCCGGGGGACAGGTAGTTGTCCCAGAGGAGCATCGGGGCGCCGCCGCCCAGAGCACTGGCTGTCGCAAAAGCCGCGACACCCGCACAAACAATCCGCTTCATTCCCAGCTCCCGCGGCCCGGCATGGCCGAGCATTGCTTCGTGTCGTCCGTCGCGGGGCGCCGCCCTCCGTTGGGCGCACCATCTCCGTGAACGGAACCGCATCGATTCCGTCGACTCGTCAACCTGCCGGTTTTTCGGTGGGTTGCAGAGACGACCGCGTTCGCTGTTCGTGTCCCTTGTCAGCTGCGGGGCTGTCGTTCCTCGCGTCTGACACCAAGGCTTAGGCAGGCAAAAAAGCGAAGGCAAACAGAAAGTTGGAAAATTCCGCGGAAGGACCCAAAAACCGCGATTCTGGCGCAATGGAGGGGGGTGGGTGGTCCAGTTTTGGGGGGCGGCGGAGGGGGAGAGGGGTGAAGGGGTGGTTTGGGTCTGGAGGGGCATTCTCGACATGGAGGTGCCCGAATCGGTGATTATCCGACACATGGCCGGGTCGTGGCGAGCCGTTTGCGTGCGCAACCGTGCTTCACGTGAAACAGCGTTCGTCACACGCCGCGCCGACTTATACTGACTGCATCTTTGGTCCCGACCGTTACGGATGGCCGGGCCTCTCTTCGACGCACCTGATCAAATAGGATGAAAACGATGTCGATGCGCTGCATCCTGCGGGGGATGTTGTGTGGACTCTCGGTCTGCGCCGCGTCCGCGACGGAGCCGCTGCCGGGTTCCAGCCATCCCGATACCCGCCAGGCCCTGCTCGAAGAGATGGCCAAGCACCTTCCGCCGCCGAGCAATGAGGTGGTGGAATCGCGGGCCGGCACCGGCGCGTTCGTGAACTGGGAATCGCCCCATGTCCACCCGCTCGACCTGACGCCCGACCGGCAGCGGTTGCTCGCCGTGAATACCGCTGACAATCGGCTCGAAGTCTTCTCGCTCGCAAGCGGCGTGCCGGTGCCGCTCGGCGCGGTGGCGGTCGGGCTCGATCCGATCTCGGTCCGCGCTCGCGATAACACGGAAGCCTGGGTCGTCAACCACATTTCCGACAGCGTCAGCGTTGTCGATCTTGCCACCATGCGGGTCCGTGCCACGATCAGCACCGGCGACGAACCGACCGACGTCGTCTTCGCCGGTTCGCCGCAACGGGCGTTCGTATGCGTCTCGCAGCTCAATCAGGTGCGCGTCTTCGATCCGGCCAATCTGGCCGCCGCCCCGACGATCCTCAACATCGCTGGCGAAGATCCTCGGGCGCTGGCGACCGACGGCGCGCGGGTGTACGCCGCGATTCACGAATCGGGCAATCGCACGACGATCCTCTCGCAGCCGACGGTCTCATCTGCGGTGAACCCCTATGCGGGCGACCCCAATCCGCCGCCGAACGCGGGGGCAAATTTCAATCCGCCGCGGGCGCCGGGCCAGCCGACGCCGCCACGCGTCGGGCTGATCGTCAAGAAAGACGCCGCCAACGTTTGGCGCGATGACAACAATGGCAACTGGTCGTCGGCGGTGACGTGGGATCTGCATGACAACGACGTGGCGATCATCCGGGCCGACACGCTGGCCATCAGCTACGCCCGCGGCCTGATGAATCTGAACATGTCGCTGGCGGTGCGTCCCGATGGTCAGGTGACCGTCGTCGGCACCGAGGCTCTGAATCACATCCGCTTTTCGCCCAATGTGCGCGGCCGATTTCTGCGCGTGCTGGGGGCGGCGTTCAATCCGCTCAGCCCGACACCGGCGATCGCCGATCTCAATCCGCATCTGGACTACTCGACGCCGACCGTGCCCGAGCCGACGCGGCTGCTCTCGATCGGCGACCCGCGCGATCTGGTCTGGCGCAGCGACGGGCTGACGGGCTACGTTGCGGGCATGGGGTCGAACAACGTGATCGCGATCAATCCGTCGTTCGGGCGCGTCGCGACGATTGCGGTCGGCGAGGGGCCGACGGGCCTGGCTCTGGATGAGCCGCGCGGCAGGCTGTATGTGCTCTCGCGCTTCGAGGGCACGATCAGCAGCATCGACCTTTCGAGCAGCTCCGTGGCCCGCGTCGACGGCCTTTATGACCCGACGCCACTCGATATCCAGATCGGTCGCAAGCATCTGTATGACACGCATCGCACCTCGGGGCTGGGCCACATGTCCTGCGGCAGTTGCCACGTCAACGGCGGCATGGATCAGGTCGCGTGGGATCTCGGAGATCCGTCGGGCGCGGTGCAGACGTTCAATCAGGTCTGCAACGGCGGCCTCGGCGGCTGTGAGAATTGGCACCCGATGAAGGGGCCGATGACAACGCAGACGCTGGTGGGAATCATCGGTACCGAGCCGCTACATTGGCGCGCCGATCGCTCGAATCTGGCCGAGTTCAACGGCGCTTTCGACGAGTTGCTTGCGGCGCCGCAACTGACGCCGACCGAGATGGATGAGTTCGAGGCCTTCGTCGCGACGCTGACCTATCCGCCCAATCCGTTCCGCAACATTGACAACTCGCTGCCGACGACCTTCTCTAACGGCGGCAATCCGCAATCGGGTCTGTCGATCTATCTCGCGCCGGGCATGGATGGCGGCGTGGTGTCGTGTGCGCAGTGTCACGCGCTGCCGACCGGCACGAATGGACAACTCACGAGCGCCGCGGCGCTGCAGCAGACGCAGAGCATGAAGATTCCGCAGTTGCGGAACATGCACGAGAAGACCGGCTTTCTCCTGACCTCGACTAGCAACAACCGCGGCTTCGGCTTTACGCACAACGGCGACACCGACACGCTCTTCCAGTTCCTGCAATTCAGCGGCTTCAACTTCGGCGCGGGCGCGACCGGTCAGCAGCGACGGCGCGACGTCGAGGCGTTTCTCTTCTGCTTCTCGACCGATACGCACGCCGGCGTCGGCCAGCAGACGACGGTCTCGAACGGTGCGGCGCCTCCGCCGGCGCAGAGCGCGCTGATCACCACGATGATCAATCTGGCGAATGCGAACGCGGTCGGCCTTATCGCGAAGCAGGCGATCGGCGGCGAACAGCGCGGCTATTCGTATTCGGGCGGCGGCGTCTTCCAGAGTGATCGTTCGGGGCAGACGATTTCGTCCGCGGCGCTGCTGGCGTCGGCGACTTCGGGCAGCGAAGTGACCTACACGATCGTGCCGGCGGGTTCGCAGACGCGCATCGGCGTGGACCGCGACAGCGACACGTTCCTCGACGGCGACGAGGTGGACGCGTGCAGCGATCCCGCCGATCCGGTCAGCACGCCGAGCAACCCGGGCATTCTGCGCGGCGACATGAACAACGATGGATTCGTGACGGTGTCGGACATCGCGGGATTTGTGGCGGTGCTCACCGGCGCCGATCCTTCGCGAGCCGGGGCGTGCGCGGCGGACATCAACGGCGACGGTGTCGCGACCGTCTCGGATATCGGGCCGTTTGTGTTGTTGCTGACGGGAGGCTGAAGACTGGCGTAGCGTAGGGTGCGTCCCGCGACGCACCATTTGTCGAACTCTGCGAGGTGGTGCGTCGCGGGACGCACCCTACACGCCAGACTTCGACGCAGGGCGATTACGGCGCATGCTCGTGGTCGCACGGCACCTCCGGATAGATGTCATCGATGCTCATGCCGCACATCGGCGAAGACTGACATACGTCGAACCGCGTCCCATCAGAAGATTTCTGTAAGTAGATATCGCACGCGGTCTGGTCCGGCGTGATCTCGAAAGCGGTGTCCGTCTGACCATCGCAGTCATAGAGCCGTCGCAAACCGACCAGTAATGAGATGGGGTGCGATCGCAACCCGTCCTTCGGCAAAAAAGCGATGCTGCCGAAGGACGTCTCTTCCGGGTTCGCGGCCATGCGATGGGTGAGGCGCCAGCCGTGCTCGCGTCTCACTCGTCCCTCCGAATCGCGCTCTTCGCAGATCGACTCAATTCGCACGAACTGCGCGCGTGCACACGGCCGCGTTTTTCCACTGCGGCGATCGTCGAAATCTGGCGACCGCAAATAGCAGAGGCTGGCGGCCAGCGACCGGCCGATGGCGAGTGCTGTGTCCACGTTTCCGACGCTGGGCAGCGGGTCGTGCGAGGTGGATGTGCGAAACGCGTCGAGTTCAGCGTCGCTCCAAGTCGTGACGATCACGATCGCATCGCGGTCGAAGGAGGTCTCGCCGCGAATGCGCACCAAATTGTGAGCCGCGGCGCCGGCGACGAGTGATGCAGCGGCGATCAGTGACGCCGCGCGCCTCTTCATCTTCATGTTCATGGGGCGGTGTCCACGTCGATTTCGGTGAAGAAGGTTCCCTGACCGAGGTTCTCCGTGATCCAGAGCAGATAGCGATATTGACCGAGCGAGTCGGCTCCGTCGGCCGCCGTGATCTGCGAGGCGTGCTTTCCGCCGTCGCCGAGGCTGCGGGTGTCGACGACGCCCAGGAGCGTCCAATCGCCGGTTGCGCCGGCGCGGATGGCGGGGTCGGGCATCGTTTCGCCGCGCGCGCCCCAGAGCGAGAAGTGTTGCGGGGCGCGGTTGCTAACGTGCCAGGAATAGGCCCGCACGCCGCGCAGCGCCCGTTCGCGGCCGAGGTCGAGATGAAAGCGGCCCGGCCCATCCCACCAGACGCAGCGCTGCGTGTCGTCGTCGTTCTGCGCGACTTCGCCGTCGTTGAGCCGCGGCAGGGCGTCGCCCACCGCGCCGCTGCCGCCATGAGGTTTTTTCGCGTCGGCGGCGGTGGAAAAGCGGAATCGCCGGGCCGGGTCGGTGTGGGCGTCGGCGGCGTCGTCGCTGCGTGGCGGGCCGAAGGTGACGGCGTCGAAGGTTTCGGCGCGCTCGATCTTCACCGCGCCGCGCGGCTTGGCGCCTTCGAAGACGGGCTTGGGCGGCTCGGGGTATTTGTAGCGCAGCGTCAACGGCTCGCGCCCGGTGAAGTCATCGTAGAGAGGACCAGCCGTCCCCAAACGGCCTGGGGCGTCGTTCACGACCGTCGCGGCAAAGATCAGCGCGCGCGGCTCCTTCGGCAACGCGACCGCGCTCTCGTCCGCGCGTAAATGTAGGACATAATGGAACATTTGGCTAAACTTGTAGGACTCATTTCCGTTCTTGGGGTGGTGTCGATGCGTCGCGAACCACGCGATGCGATGGCGCTTGATGAATCCCCGTTGAAAACCCACGACACGGCCGTCGCAGCGGTGATCCACTTCGCCGAACGATTTGTCCCAAACCCGATCGTCCCACTGTCCGATGAATCCGGTCCATCGCTGGATTGCGAGTGAGCTCTCCGACTCATTGGCACCGCTCCACCCCGCCACCGCCAGGTTGCAGTCCTCCGTGGCCGCTGCAATCAGGTGCAGCTCGCGGTTGGTTTTGCCCGGCACTTCGATGAATCGGCCATCACAACGTATTGCCTGATTTGCCCCGTCCGAAACGTCGCCGAAGACGAACTCCACCCCGTTGTCCGTGAGCGCGCGCGGAAACTGCTCCGCCGGCATGGTGTATCCGTCGCTATCGATCGCGCCGTCGGCGCGGTTTGCGTCGCTGCTCACCACGTCCGCATTGAACTCGAGATGAAGAGGCGTCGATTGCGACTTGCGCGGCGTGGCGCGCGGGTCGGGGCGCAGCTTTACGGCGAAGCTCTTTGGGCTGTAGGGCGTGAAGTCGACCATCAGTTTGCCGTCTCTCACAGTTGCCGGCCCGATCTCGCGCTCCTGCCCGTCGACCTCGACGGCCGATTCGACGCCGCTGCCGAGCGAGACGGCGACGCCCTTCGCTTCGCGGCCCCAGAGTTCCTGCAAGCGCACGATCGTCGCGTCCGATTCTTCCGCCAGCTTCAGCGCGCGGATGTCCACCTGCGGCGTCGACACGCGGGCGAGCGAAATCGAGCGGCCGAGCGGACCGGCGTGCGGCTCGGTTTGAAACGCGCGCAGCGGCTGATTGAAGCGGCGGCCCATCCACTCGCTCTGCGCCTCGCGCCAGTCGCCTTCGTGCGGGTAGATCGCATAGCGGATGCTGTGGCGGCCCCAGTCCTGACTGTGCTGATCCATGTAGGCGTCGCGCACGCCGGGGGTGTAGAGCAGCGTCAGGCGGACTTCGCTGTCGCTGGGCTTGTCGGAGCCATATTTGCTGTCGTCGAGGATCGAAACGCCGAAGGAGCCGTCGGGGGCGGTGAGGTCGAACCACTCATGCGAGGGCACTTCGTACTTTTTCGGGTCGTTGTTGCCGCGCTCGATCGTGCCCATGCCCCAGTTGTAGGTTGCGCGCGGGTTCGCGACGGTGAGCGGGAATGAGGCCCGCAGCGCGCACTCGGTCGATTGCCAGTCGATGTCGCACTCGATTTCGACGCATTTGCCGAGATCGCCGGTGGAGAGGCGGATGCGTTGGGTGATGATCGAATCGCGGGCTTGGCGCTTGACTTCGATGCAGCCGCGCACCGGCCCATTTTCGACGACGCGGATTTCCGCGGGCCCGTCGACGATGCCCAGCGGCGCTTTCTGGCGATCGGTCCAGTCCATGTTCCATGCCGGCCAGTTGGCAGGCTTTTCGTGCGTGAAGACGAGCTGTGCGGGCTTGGCGAGTACTTCGCGCCCGGTCTTCTTGTGAATGACGCTCGCAATGTCGCCGACGTCATTCAAGCTGACCTTTAGGTGTTCGTTTTCCAATGTCCGAGCGGTGACTTGCACGTCGGAGGAATCGTCACGCTCGCTGATGGCCGAGGAGCTGAGATTGATGGTGGTCAGCGACAGGGGTGCCGCTTTTACCTCAAACAGCAGGGTCACGGGGCCGCCCTTTGTGAATTCCCCGATGATCTGCGCCGGCGCGGGCACGTTGTCCGGTCCGACAGCACGCCCATGCGTCGGCATCTGATATGACTCAGTTGTCACCGCCACGATCTCCGAGCGTGCGGTTGCAAGCGGGTTGAAAATGACAATCGGAGTTTCGCCGACTGCGGTTTCCATTCCATCCGCTACCACCCGCACGCCATGCGTCACTGTGCTCGCAAGCAGATTCATCGCCACCAGTTCGTCATTCCACGAATAGGTGTAGGCCCGCGGAATGCTCGTGCCGGGCAGGATGTCGTGCATTTGGTTTGCCAGCGCTCGCACCCACGCTTGTCGCAGCTTTTCGCGCGGGTAGCTCGCGCCGCCCAGCCAGGTCGCGGCGACCGAGGCCCGCTCCGCCGCGTCGGCCAGATTTTCGTTCATGCGGTTCCAGCGCTTCATGTAGGACTGCGAGGTGAGCGTGCCCGCCGAGTGTTCGGTGAGCAGCAGATCGCCCTTGTACTCCGGCAAGCGCGCGACCTGCGCCGGGGTCAGGTCGCGGAAGAGCTGGTCCGACGAGGTGAGCGCGACGGTGATCTTGCCGTCGGCGTTGCCCTGGCTCGCGACGTAGTTCGCGACATCCTCGGGCTTGGGTGCGCCGCCCTGATCGCCGACGCCGTAGTAGTGAAAATCGGCGAAGACGCCGTACTTCTCGCCATTCTGATTCACCCGCGCCACCCAGTCGGGATTGGTATCGACGCGGCCGGAGAGGGCGCCGGCGTAGGAGCCGGGGTCGAGCGCGGCGACGATGTGCTTGCCATCGGGGCCGATCCAGCGGCCGATCTTGAAGGGAATGCCGTTGGCCGAGCCCCACGTCAGCTTTTGCGTCGAGAAGCCCTTCAAGCCGCAATGGGCCCAGATCGAGGGGAGCGACGCCGGAAAGCCGAAGCAATCGGGCAGCATGAAATCGACGCTCTCCTTGCCGAACTCGCGACGGAAAAACTGGTTGCCGTAGAGCACCTGGCGAATGATGGCCTCGGCGGAGGGGACGTTGACATCGCCCTCATCGACCGACGAGCCGCTGACGAACCAGCGGCCGGCGGCGATGTGGCCCTTCAGCTTTTCGTAGAGCTCGGGGTAATACTCGCGCATCATTTCGTAGCGGGCGGAACCGGTGAAGCTGAAGACGTAGCTGGGGTGTTTGTCGAAGAGCGCGAAGTTTTGTTCGAGCGTGTCGCGGATGTAGCGGTCGATTGTTGTGCAGTAATCCCAGCGCCACTGCGTGTCGAGGTGGGCGTAGCCGACGCAGTAGAGGACTTTTTCGTGCTCGAGGTCGAAGCCGGCGTTGCGGGTGGGTTGTGTGGCCGGCGTCTGGCCGAATGCGCTCAGCGTGACGACGGTTGTCGCGATGGCCGCACAGAGAGCGGCACGGAAGGGGATTCTGTACGACATGGCGGACCTCGCAAGCGAGCGGATTTCGGGAGCGCACTCGGCCGCGGCGGCGGAGACGCGAGCGTCAGTTTCGAGGTGCGAGTGCAGAGTGTCGAGTTGAAAGACAAAAAAAGGTTCCGTAGCTGGCTGGGCGCCGGAGCTTTTCTTCGACTCGATATTCTGCACAGGCATCTCGCACCTGCCCGCCGTCGCTCCAAACCACCTTTCGAAGTAAACTGAAATTTCGCATGGTCGATTCGAACCCCATCACCGGTTCCGCGATCCGTCTCGGCGGTCCCTTCGAGGCTCGCACGCTGGCGTCGTTGCTCGAGGCCAGCGCCGCGATCAACGAGAGCCTGGACCTACAGACGACGTTGCAATCGATCGCGCGCTCCGCCGCCGATGTGCTCGACGCCGAGGCCAGCTCGGTGCTGCTCTGCGATCGTGCGCAGAAGAAGCTCGTGTTCATGGCGGCGATCGGCGATCGCGCCCCGCAGCTCATCGGCGAGACCTTTGACGCCAATCTGGGCATTGCCGGGCATGTTGTCTCGACCGCGGAGCCGCTGCTGGTGCCCGATACGCGGAGCGATTCGCGTTTTTTTCGCGGGATCGACGACAAATCGAGCTTTGTCACGCGGAACCTTGTCGCGGCGCCGATGATCTTTCGCGAGCGCGTCGTGGGCGTAATCGAGGTTCTGAACAAGCGCGGCGACGCCACCTTCGTCGAGCGCGATCTGGAGCTGTTGCAGGTTTTCGGCAATCTGGCGGCGGCGAGCGTCAGCCGGGCGCAGGCACATGAAGCGGTGCAGCGCGAGAATCGCGCGCTACGCGTCGGCGTCAACGACGACCCGGAGATCATCGGGCAGAGCGCCACGATTCGCAGCGTGTTGGCGTTGGTGGATCGCGTCGCGCCGACGCAGGCCACCGTGCTGCTGCTCGGCGAGACCGGAACGGGCAAGGAACTGACCGCGCGGGCGATCTGTCGCAAAAGCCCGCGGAGCAAGAAGCCCTTTATCGCCATCAATTGTGCGGCGCTGCCCGAGGCGCTGCTCGAAAGCGAACTCTTCGGGCATGAGGCGGGGGCATTCACCGGCGCGACCGGCCAGAAGATGGGCCGCTTCGAGCTGGCGGACGGCGGCACGCTCTTCCTCGACGAGATCGGCGACGTCAGCCTCTCGACCCAGATCAAGCTGCTGCGCGTTTTGCAGGAGCGCGAGTTCGTCCGGGTCGGCGGCTCGAAGACTGTGTCGTGCGATGTGCGCATTATCGCCGCGACCAATCGCGACCTGAAGCAGGCCATCGCGTCGGGCGAGTTTCGCGAAGATCTGTACTACCGCCTGAATGTCTTCCCAATTCAGCTCCCGCCGCTGCGCGAGCGACGCGACGACATTCCGCTGCTGATCGACCATTTTGTCACGCTCGCGGCGCGGGAGATGGGGCGTGTTCGTCCGGAGATTCCGCCCGATACGCTGCAACAACTGACCGCGTATCGCTGGCCGGGCAATATCCGCGAGATGCGCAACATCGTCGAGCGGGCAGTGCTGCTTTGCGACAGCGGCGTGGTCGGTGCGGAGCATCTGCCGCGGGAGATATCCGGCGGCGCGTCTTCCCCCAGCGCCGCGACCGCCGACGTCGGCGGAGCGGCCGAGGGCGACAGCGCTTCGGAGTCGTCGCTCGACGGCTACGAAAAGGCGATGATCCTTCGCGCGCTGGAGGCCAACAACTGGAATCAGGTGCAGACCGCCAAAGCGCTGGGAATCAGCCGCGACAATTTGCGCTATCGCCTGAAGAAGTATCAGCTTCGCCGCACGGAAGAGCCGTCGTAGGGCGGAATGTCGCGCTGCGATGTTTGCGGGGTTGAGTTTCGTCGGCGTTATTGCTGAAGGGCCGTTCCCACCATCGCCGCTCCCTCGCGATGGCGCCACAGATACCACGCTGCGAACGAGCGATAGGGGCGCCACGGCTCGGCGAGGGCTTCGAGCTCGGCTTTGCCCAGTCGTTCGTCGCGGCCCAGCAGCGCCGCTCCGGCGCGCTGAATTCCCAGGTCGTCGACCGGCCAGACATCGGGCCGGCCGAGGCAGAACATGAGCAACATTTCCGCGGTCCAGCGGCCGATGCCGCGCACGTCGGTCAGCGCCGCGATGGCTTCTTCGTCGCTCCAGCGGCGCAGTTGCGATGCGCTGAGGCGGCCGTCGACGAAGTGCTGCGCCAGGTCGCGCATGTAGCCGGCCTTCTGATTCGACAGGCCGACGCCGCGCAGCGCGGCGACATCGCACTGGGCGATGACCGCGGCCGAGAGGCGTCCGCGCGGGCAAAGTCCGCGCACGCGGGCGAAGATTTTGTCCGCCGCCGCCATCGAGATCTGTTGGTTGACGATGGCGAAGGCGAGGGTGCGAAAGGGGTCGCGCGAGAGCGTCGGGCGATAGGGGCCGATACGGGCGATGATGTCTGCCAGGCGCGCGTCGACGCGCGACAGGTGCGCGATCGCGGCGCTGGCGTGGGCGGCGTGGCCATCGCGGATTGCCGCGTGCGACGGGGTTTTCGCCGGGCGCGGGGCGGGCGTTGGGGGCGCGGGCGGAGCCTTCTTCGCCGGTGGTTTGCTGGGCCGCTTGCCGGCGCGCTTGGTCGCGCTGGGCGCTGTGGAGCGGGCGCGGGATGTGGGCGGCGATTGCGTCGTTCGTTGTCGTGCGTTCAGGGGCGGCTCCTTGAGGCGGTCGCGCCGCCGACTAGAATGCCGCCCAAATCGTAGCTGCAACCGCGCGCCGCAGCTTGCGGCTGGTTTCGCGGATCGCGTGTAGCGCGATCCGGCTCGATCATCGCGGTACGGCGGAAGGAAGTTATCCGTGGTTCTATGGGTCTTGCGGGGGCTGTGCCTGGCGATTGTCACCGCGATCGCGTGGAACGCGCTCGATTTCGGCGACACCGATGACCCGAAGCAGGCGCCGCTATTCGTGCTGGGCGCCGTCATGGTCACGCTCGCGATCATCGTGGTCGATTACGCGTTTCCGCGAAAAAGTCTGGCCGCGCTGTCGGGCGCGTTTCTCGGCCTGGTGGCGGGAATGGTCGTCGCCTATGGCCTGGGGCTGATCATCGATCTGCTCGTCGTCCTTTACGGCGGGTCCAGCGTCGTCCCGCTCAGCGTGGTCAGCGGCATCAAGCTCATCACCGGCGTCATCTGTGTTTATCTGAGCATCAGCTTCGTCCTGCAAACCAAGGACGACATTCGCTTTGTCGTGCCCTACGTCGAATTTGCGAAGCAGACGCGCGGGGCACGGGCGCTGGTGCTGGATACATCGGTGATCATCGACGGCCGCATCGCCGACGTCTGCGACACGCGGATCATCGACGCCGAGGTGATCATTCCGCGTTTTGTGCTGCAAGAGCTGCAGATGATCGCTGACAGCCCCGACAAGCTGAAGCGCGCCCGCGGACGCCGCGGTTTGGACATGCTGAACAAGCTTCAGACCAACGACAAGATCGACATTCTGATTTCCGACGCACCGCTGCCCCCCAACGAAACCGCTTCGGGTGTCGACGAAAAGCTGGTGGTCTTCGCCAAGAAGATCGACGGCCGGATCGTGACCAACGATTACAACCTGAACAAAATCGCCCAGATTCGCGGCGTCGATGTGATCAACCTGAATGATCTATCCAACGCGCTGAAGCCGGTCGTGCTGCCCGGCGAAGCCTTTAGCGTCAAGATCATCAAGCCCGGCGAAGAGGCCGGCCAGGGCGTCGGCTATCTCGAAGACGGCACGATGGTGGTCGCTGAAAACTGCGGCGACAAAACCGGCGAGGTGGTCGATCTGTTGGTCACCAGCGTGCTGCAGACCTCGGCGGGCCGCATGATCTTTGGTCGGCCGGAAGGCACGCCCGCTGTGCCGCCGCGAAGACGGCGGGTGTAGTTGGCGCCCTTGGCTTCAGCGGCGATCGCGACCGCCATCAGGGGGTGGCGGTCTCATTCAGCTTGGTCGGCACCTTCTCGCTGATCGTCAGTACGGACAGTCCATCCGCGCGATAGCAGATCGCTTCGCCCTGCAACTCGAGCGGGATATCGATGCGCTCCGGCTCGACGGTGAATATGCGCTCGAAATCGGCGGCGATGCGGGGATCGGCGGCGTTGGAAAGCGTGTGTTGCCACGCGCTGAGGTAGCTGCGGGTGATCAGGCGGCGACCATCGGGCGAGACGGCCGCGTCGGTGACGATCGTGAGCACGCCGGCGGCGGATTGCGCGAGCGGACCGATGCGCACGGCGGTTTGCACCTCGCCGCGGCGCCAGGGTGACGCGAGCTTGTAGACGTCGCTGCTGCCGTCGGGCTTTTTGGTCAGGATGTAGCCGTCGCCGGTGTGCGGGTTGACGATGAAGCCCTCGGCGTCGACCGGGCCATCGGCGTATTTCCATTCGAAGGTGGCGGGGGTGATGCTTTGCTGCGGCGCTGTGGTGTCTGTCGCCAGCGCCGTCGGCTCGGGGAAACAGAGCAGGCGAACGGTCGCGTGGCGTGCCTGGTTGTCGCCGATGTCGGCGATACAGATTTGCCAATCCGACTTTGCAATTGGCGAGCCGGGGGCTTCGGCCGGGGCGGAGGTCGTCGACGCCAGCGATCGCGCGGGCGCGAGCGAGATCGCCTCCCAGTCGCGATTTTCAACGCCGGCCAGCGCGAAGGTGAGTCGCGTCTCGCCATTGCGATCGATCAGAAAGACCAGCGGCGGATTGCCGGAGTCGTTGTGGACGTAGTAGTGATCGGGGAAGCGGCGGCTGGCGATGATGCCCGAGGCCTCGACGATGCGCGCGTCGCGCACCTCGGCAGCGGGACGGACCGCCTGCTCCGGCGGCAATGCGCAGGCGGGGATCGTCGCTAAGAAGCCAGTCGTGCTGATCAGGAAGGTTGTGACGCCGTTGCGGTTCATGATTTGCGGCAATGTATCCGCGGTCCGGCGGAGCGATACGAAGAACGCGATCCGAAAGCGCTGATTGGCGCGATACAATGAGGAGGTTGATGTTTCGTATCGGGGGCCGCGCGATCAGCGCGGGCCGCCTCTGGCCCGGGAGAACGCGATGTGCCTTCTCAGCCTGCTCTTGCCGTTTTTTCTCTCCGCATTTCAGGCCTCGAACGGGGCACCCTGCGCCGAGTACGGGTCGCCCGAAAAGGTGCTTGAGGCCCACGCGGGGCTGTTCGTGGGCGTCGAACGGCTCGGGCCGCGCGAGACGGCGAGCGTGCCGGTCGACGACGCGGTCGCGCTCGCGCACCTGTTCGTCTTGGAGATGGGGACGCTGCCGGCCAAGCGGACCACGATTGCGTTGTCGGGGCCGCCGACGGCCGAACGCGCCGCGCAACTACGGGCGCTGGAGCAGGCGGGCGTCGAACGTATCTCCGCGACGCGCGAGTCGGTACGAAGCGCCGTGCGACGCGTCGCATCGCTGCCGAGCGCGCCGTACCACGTCTTGATCGTCAGCCTGTCTTCCGCGGGGTTCGTAACCGACGAGATGCCCTATATCGCCGCGACCGATACGAATCGCGCCGCGCCGGCGAACAGCGCCCTCGATCTGCTGGAGATCGCCAACCTGCTGGCAACTTCGCAGGCCGCCGATCCGCTCTTGTTCGTGGACGCCGTCCCTGACAACCTGCCGGGCGGATCGCGCGAGGCGGCCGAGCAGCGCGACGCCCGCTTTGTCGGCGCGCTGGCAAAGACGAGCGGCGTAGACCTCATCGCGGCGATCACGAGCGAACATACGCCGCAGCCGTCGGCGCACCCGGGTCTCAGCCATTTCACGGGCCTATTGATCGATGTTCTGCGTGGCGCCGCAAAACGCAGCAAGTCCGGGCTGGTAATGCTGAACGAACTGATTTGCGACATCGAACCGCGGCTGCGTGGCGACGCCGCGATCGGCATCCCAGCGGCACCGTCGCCCCACTATGTGCGCGCTTCGGACATCGCGCGGACTCCGGTGGCAATCACCTCGGCGGATGCGGAAGCTTTGTTGTTCTCGCTGCGCACCGCGACGATTTGCAGTTTTGGATCGCTCCTTCTCGAAGTGACCGACGACAACGACCCTGCCCCGCTCGGCGCAACCGTCACATACACCATCCGCGTGACGAGTCAGCAGACCTGCCGCATCCTGCACGACATTGAGATTCACGGCGAACTGCCACCCGGTTTGAGTTTTCAATCCTCCACCGGGCCGACGGGACCGGCGATGGTCGACGGCAGACGATTCGCGTATTACCCCGTGGCCGACTTGCCGCCGCGCGGGGCGCTGGAATTCCGATTTGTGGCAAAGTGCGATCAGACGGGCGATTCAACAACGCGGATTCAGATGTGGTTCAGAGAATTCGATCGTGGCCCCATCGAGGAAACTGAGCGGACACGCGTTTGGTGAAGAGCAAGCGGCGAACCGCTTACGCCATCCGCCGACCCGCCCCCAGCAGCAGCAAGCTCACCGCAAACCCCGGCAACACGCCAAAGCCGCACGGCGTCAGCTCGGCGAGCTGTTCGCCCGCGGTCACCGGCTCGGCCACGCTGCCCAGAGGCGGCGCCGTGTTCACGCCGCGATCCGATAGGGGGGCGTCGGCCCCGGCGTCGGTCAAAGCGCGGTAGGCGTTGGCCCGGCCAAAGCCGGTCTTCTCGTCCCAGCCCGAGACGTTGATGTCGTCTGCCGAGTCGACGATCGCGGCGCGAATCTGTGCCGCGGTCCAATCCGGATGGGCGGTGCGAAGCAGGGCGGCGATGCCCGCGACGTAGGCCGTCGCCATCGAGGTGCCGTTGCGAAAGCCGTAGCGCTGATTGAGCACCGTGCTCAGAATGTTCACGCCGGGCGCGGCCAGATCGACGGCGCTGCTGGCGTTGCTGAACGCGGCGGGCACGTCGTTCTCGTCGACGGCCGCGATGCCCAGAACACTGTCATAGGCCGCCGGATAGAGGACGGCCTGGCCGCCCTGATTGCCGACCGCGGCGACCACCACCACGCCCGCCCGCTCGGCAGCGGCACAGGCGTTTCGCATGGCCGCGCTCGAATCGGGGCCGCCGAGGCTGACGTTGATGACGTGGGCGCCGGCTTTGACGGCGTAATCGATGGCGAGGGCGACATCGCTGTCGACGCCCTGACGCTGTGCATCGAGCACGCGCAGCGGCATGATCGTGACATTGGCCACGCCCGCCACGCCGTCGCTGAAGCGCCCGCGGGCGGCGATGATTCCCGCGACGTGGGTGCCGTGGTCGGCTTCGTCCTGCGGGTTGTTGTCGTCCTGGACGAAATCCCAGCCGCGAATGTCGTCGATGTAGCCGTTGCCGTCGTCGTCGACGCCGTTGGCCAGTTCGCGGGGGTTGATCCACATTCGCTGAGAAAGGTCGGGGTGAGAGGAATCGACGCCGCTGTCGATGACCGCGACGACGATCGACGGATCGCCGACCTCGACGCTCCAGGCGTCGTAGACGCCGAGCTTTTCGAGTGCGTATTGCTGGGAGACGAGACCGGAGACGGGGCGGTCGTCGGAGGGGATGGGGCCGGTGACCGTCGGCAGGTCGCGACGGGTCTGGGATTCGCCGATGACCGACTCGTCGGCAGCGACGGCGACGGTGGAGACCGCGGCGCACGCAGCGACAAAAATGCCGAAAATCGCGGAATGGGCGAATCGCGCCGCTGCCATCCTGGTGGCCTTTGCGAAGATGCGTTGTGGAAAATCGCCGAGCCGGCGCAACCCTCGAACTGCGCCGGGCGAATGCTCAGAGTAGCCAATGCGCGGCGCAAAAACTACGGGATTTTGTCGGAATTGCGCAGCGGCTCACGATTATCGGCACTTGCCGGTAACGCTTAGGCGGTCTGTCGCCGCACCGCGCACGGGTCGATTGCGTATGGGAAGATGAATGGAGTGGCTGACGTGTGATCGGGCAACGCGTGCAGGGCCGATATTGCGCGTCTGACACCTTCTCAGCGACTACTATTCGACCACGAATGAACCCCGACAGCGCCATCGCCAAGACCACCCACGCCAAGCCGCCGCGGCCCGGAGCCTTGGACCAACGTGAACGTACGCAGGCCGAGTCCAAAGGCGGACGCAGGCTCTTCCTCTCGGTAATCCTGGAGCGGCTGGCGGCTGCGGGGAGGGCGGAGCGGGCCGTCGCCGATCCGCCGGACGCGATCGACGACGCCGGCGCGTCCCTCGACACGCTGGGCACCGGTCCTGACTCGTCGATGGGCCATCCGCCGCCGACGCGAAAAGCCCGCTCCAACATCAGCATTGGCGAGATCGTCGACCGCACCGAGCAGGCCGGCTTCGGCGTCATGATCGCGGTCCTGGCGCTGTGCTCGATGCCGATTCCGGGGGTTTCGGTGCCTTTTGGGCTGTGCATCGCGTTTGGGGCGATTCAGATGCTGGTCGGCATGCACAAGCCATGGCTGCCGCTACGAATTCGCCGCTATCGGCTGACGTTTAAGCGGCTGGAGTGGGTGGGCTCGCGCGTGTCGGCGTGGACCCGCGGGCTGGAGCGCTTCGTGCGTCCGCGATTTGAGATTCTCGCGCGAGGCCCGATGTGGCACATTTGCGGCCTGGGCATTTTGTTCCTCGCGCTGGGGCTGGCGCTGCCGTTGCCGATTCCCTACAGCAACCTCTATTTCGCGCTGCCGCTGTGCATTTACGCCATCGGCCTGCTCGAACTCGACGGGCTGCTGCTGATGGTGGCGCACGCGATCGTGGTGATTGATGTTGTGCTGATCATCCGCTTTTACGATTGGATTCAGACTCAGATGATCCACATCGTTCAGGCCATTTCCGCCTGGCTGACCTAGCGCCGCGTGGCACCCCCCTAAGGCTGCAGTCACCGCACATTTCACAGATCGCCGCGACTTTTGCGACAGCGTGTTACAATGCGCTGTTTATTCGGTCGGCAGCCGCCGGACCCCCGTGGTCCGCCGGCGATGGAACCGACCGCGTCCATAGACGGAAGCCTGGGATGGCACGGCCAATCGTCGCAAGCCCGCCGGTGATTCGCGTTCGCGGCGCGAAGGAAAACAACCTCCAGGACATCTCGATCGACATTCCGCGCGATCGGCTGACGGTCATCACCGGCCTCTCCGGCTCCGGCAAGAGCACGCTGGCCTTCGACACGATCTATGCCGAGGGACAGCGCAAGTACGTCGAATCGCTCAGCGTCCACGCGCGGCATTTTCTGGAGCAGGTCGGCAAGCCCGACGTTGAGCAAATCGACGGCCTGCCCCCGACGCTGGCGATCGGGCAATTCAGCACCACGCCCAACCCGCGCTCGATCGTCGCCACCACGACCGAGATCTACGACTTTCTGCGCGTGCTCTACTCGCGCGTCGGCAGCCCACACTGCCCGCAGTGTGCGCGACCGCTCATGCGCCGCACGGTCGATCAGATCGTGAATGAGACGCTAGCGCTGCCGCCCGACACGCGGCTGATGATCCTCGCGCCGCTCACCCGTGGCGAAAAGACCGACCTGACGGCCGTCGTACGCCGCATCCAGCGCGAGGGCTTCGTCCGAGCCCGTGTTGACGGGCGCCTGTGCGACGTGGCGGAACTGACGGAGTCCGGCGCGAAGAAGTCGAGCGCCATCGACGTTGTCATCGACCGTCTGCAACCCAAGCCCGCGATGCGCAGCCGCCTCGCCGACGCGGTCGAACTCGCGATGCGCATCGGCGACGGCGTCGCCATCGTCTCGCACGCCGCCGCGAAGGCGGAAGCTACCGGCGGTGGCGAGGGCGGCGGCTCGGCCGGCGCCGAAACCTGGCTCGACCACCATTTCAGCGAGCGCTTTGCGTGCAGCGTCTGCAATATCAGCGTCGACGACCTTTCGCCGCGGGCCTTCAGCTTTAACTCGCCCTACGGCGCCTGCGCCGCCTGCGACGGGCTGGGCACGCGGCTGGCCTTTGCCGAAGACCTGATCGTGCCCGAGCCGGGTCTGGCGATTCTGGGCGGCGCGATCGCGCCGTGGCGCGGGCCGAATCAGAAGATCACCGCCAGTTTCGCGAAGATCGCCAAGTCGATCTGCGCCGCGATGGAGGCCTCGCCGGAAAAGCCGTGGGCCACGCTGACGGCAGACGTGCGGCGTGTTTTTCTCCATGGCTCCACGCCGCGCGATCTGGAAGAGCACGGGGTCGAGTTTGAGGGCATCATCCCCAATCTGCAGCGCCGCGCGAAAGCGGCGGGCGGCGACGGCGGGGCGTCGCGACTGGCGGAGTTTCAGGCCGAGCTGATCTGCGAAACCTGTCGCGGCGCGCGGCTCAAGGCTGCGGCTCTGGCGGTGCGGGTTGAGCAGCGGGGAATCGCCGATGTCACGCGGCTGCCGATCAGCGAGGCGCGGGCGTGGTTTGACGGCCTCAAATTCGCGGGCGAAGCAGCCGTCATCGCGGCGCCCGTGCTGCGGGAGATCCGTCAGCGCCTGCGCTTTCTCGACGATGTCGGGCTGGGCTACCTCACGCTCGACCGCGCCAGCGCCACGCTCTCCGGCGGCGAAGCACAGCGCATTCGCCTCGCGACGCAGATCGGGGCCGGCCTCGTCGGCGTGTGCTATGTGCTCGACGAGCCGACCATCGGCCTGCATCAGCGCGACAACGAGCGGCTCCTGAAATCGATCCGCGGTCTGGTCGACGCCGGCAACACCGCCATCGTCGTCGAGCACGATGAGGATGTGATCCGGGCGGCTGATTACCTGATCGACATGGGCCCGGGTGCAGGCCTGCACGGCGGACGCATCATCTCCTCGGGCCCGGCGGCCGACGTCATCGCCGATCCGAACTCGATCACCGGCCGCTATATCAGCGGTGAATATGGCATTCCGCTGCCCGAGCAGCGCCGCCCGATCCGCCGCGATTTTCATCTGCAGGTGATCGGCGCCCGGGAGAACAACCTCAAGAACATCGACGTTTCGCTGCCGCTGGGCGCGTTTGTGGCGATCACGGGCGTCAGCGGCAGCGGCAAGAGCACGCTCATCTCGCAGATTCTGCTGCCCGCGGTCCGTCGGCGCGTGATGAAGACGAACGAGCGCGCGGGCGCCCACGAGCGCTTGGTGGGCGCGAATCGCATTGATCGCGTGATCGAGATCGACCAGACGCCGATCGGCCGCACGCCGCGCAGCAATCCGGCGACATTCACGGGCGTCTTCGACGAAATTCGCGAGCTCTACGCCAAGAGCAAGGAAGCCAAGATTCGCGGCTACGACGCCAGTCGCTTCAGCTTCAACGTGAAGGGCGGCCGCTGCGAAGCGTGTCAGGGACAGGGCACGCGGCGGATCGAGATGCACTTCCTGCCCGATGTGTTCGTCGAGTGTCAGGAGTGCAAAGGCACGCGCTATGCGCGCGAGACGCTCGAAGTGCGCTATCGCGGCAAGTCGATCGCCGAAGTGCTGGAGATGCGGGTCGAAGACGCGCTCGGCTTTTTCGACAGCTTCCCCAAGATTTTGCATGGGATCCGTGCGCTGTCCGATGTGGGGCTTGGTTATGTGCGCCTGGGTCAGCCCAGCAACACGCTCTCCGGCGGTGAGGCGCAACGCGTGAAGCTGGCGGGCGAGCTTTGCAAAGGGACGATCGCGCCCGCCGGTCCCTCCGCGGCCCGCGGCGTGCAGCGCCCCGCCGAGCGGGGCAAGGGCGAGCCGCACACGCTCTACGTGCTGGACGAGCCGACTTCGGGTCTGCACTTCGCCGATATTCAAACCCTGCTCGCGGTGTTGGAGCGGCTGGTGGATCGCGGCCACAGCGTGGTGGTGATCGAGCACAATCTCGACGTGATCAAGGTCGCCGACTGGGTGATCGACCTCGGGCCCGAAGGCGGCGACGCCGGCGGTCAGATCGTGGCCCAGGGTCGCCCCGAAGACATCGCCCGCGTGGCGGAAAGCTTTACGGGGCAATATCTCAAGTCGAAGCTCGGCCCGGGCGTGCCGGGTGAGCCGGTGCGCGCGGCGGCGGGCTGAGGCGCGGCGCGTGTGGGAGGGCGGGTTTCGCCTATTGCTTCGCTCGCCCCAGCGACGCGGTGGTGCGTTCGGTGTGATGCTGTCGCGCGGGTGGCGGGCCTCGCGCGATAGAATCCTGCCGGCACTTGGAGAACCCCATGCAACGCATCGGAAACTACGTCGGTGGCGAGATCGTTCCGCCTGTCAATGGCCAGTGGATGGACAACGTCGATCCCGCCGTGGGAAAGCCGTATGCGCTGACTCCCGCGTCCGACAAGGCCGATGTCGATCGAGCGGTGGCGGCGGCCGAGGCGGCGTTTCCGGCGTGGTCGGCGACATCGGTCGAGGAGCGGGCGGCGGTGCTGATGCGACTGGGCGAGGCGATCGATCGTCGCAAGGATCAGCTGGCGATGGCCGAGTGCATCGATGGGGGGAAGCCGATCACGCGTGCGCGCGATCACGAGATCCCGCGCGTGCTGAGCAATTTCCGCTACTTTGCCGCCGCCATCCAGCACAACCACTCCGAGCTCTACCCCGGGGCGAACAACACGTTGAACATGATTCTGCGGCGGCCGCGCGGCGTGGTGGGGCTGATTTCGCCGTGGAATCTGCCGCTTTATCTGCTGACATGGAAGATCGCGCCGGCGATCGCGACGGGGAACACGTGCGTCGCGAAGCCGTCGGAGGTGACGCCGATGACGGCGCACCTGTTCGCCGAGATCTGCCGCGAGGCGGAGCTGCCGGCCGGCGTGGTGAACATCGTGCATGGGCGCGGGGCCGAGGCGGGAGCGGCTCTGATCAACCACGAGAGCATTCGCACGGTTTCCTTTACGGGCGGCACGGCGACCGGCCGCGCGATCGCGTCGGCGGTGGCGCCTGGGTTTAAGAAGCTGTCGCTCGAACTGGGCGGAAAAAACCCGACGATCATCTTCGACGACGCCCCCGGCGCGGCGCTGCAGGCGAGCGTGATGGCGGCGTTTGCGAACACGGGGCAGATCTGCTTGTGCGGCTCGAGGATTCTGGTGCAGCAGACGATCTTTGAGTCGTTTGTGAAGAGCTTTGTGCAAGAGGCCGAGAAGCTGCGCGTGGGCGACCCGCTCGACAGCGCGACGCAGATCGGCGCGCTGGTGTCGCACGATCAACTGCAAAAGTCCATGCGCTATGCGGCGCTGGCCCGCGAGGAGGGCGGGCGCATTTTGCTGGGCGGCGAGCGGTTTCGCCCGGCGGCCGAGCGTTGTCGCGAAGGGTTTTTCTTCTCGCCGACGGTGGTGGTGGGGCTGGATTCGAAAGCCCGCACGTGTCAGGAAGAGATCTTTGGGCCGATCGTCACGATCGCCCCGTTCCGCGATCTCGACCACGCGATTGCGCTGGCCAACGACACGGGCTATGGCTTGTCGGCGTCGGTCTGGACTCAGAACATCGACAAGGCGCATCGCGTGGCGGGGGCGGTCGATTGCGGCACGGTGTGGATCAACTGCTGGCTGGTGCGCGACCTGCGCGTGCCCTTCGGCGGGACGAAGCAGAGCGGGCTGGGGCGTGAGGGTGGCGACGAGGCGCTGCGGTTTTTCACCGAGCCGAAGAATGTGTGCCTGCGCGTGAATTGAACTTCGATTCGACAAACCGCCGGTAACTGTCGGCGGATGAGCCGGCCGGCACTGCAGCGCAGAGCAGTGATTGCGAATCTTCTTCGTCTCGTTGCGGAGCGTTGCTAAACTCAGAGCCGGTTCGCTCGATCCCGCCGGAGGGTGACAACCCCGGGCGCGGCGCACGGTGGAACCTGTGCCACGGACTGAGATTGAGAGGATTCATGGCCGAGATCGAATCAGTGTCGATTCCCGAAGAAGTGCCGGTGTTTCCGCTGCCGGGGGTCGTGCTGTTTCCGCATATCGTGCTTCCGCTGCACCTGTTCGAGCCGCGCTATCGCAGCATGGCGTCGGACGCGCTGAGCGGACCGGGGATCATCTCGCTGGCGTTGCTACGGCCCGGCTTTGAGCCGCTCTATCACACGCTGAACGCTCCGATTCATCCGGTTGTTTGCGTCGGTCGGATTATCGGATCTGAACGGCTTGCCGCCGGCACATACAACATTCTGCTGCAAGGGGTCTGCCGGGCGCGGGTGGTTCATGAACGCCAGGATCGGCCCTATCGCGTGGCGACGATCGATGTGATTCCCCCGCCCTCCGCGGATCCGCCCGTGGCGGACGCGCGCCAGGCGCTGCAATCAGCCGTGGGCGAATGCGTCTCGGGCGAATGGCCGCAACATGAGCGCTGGCGAAAGCTGTTGTCGGCGGGTCTGCCGCTCGACGCGCTGACCGATGTGATTTCGAGCGACCTGCCTGTCGATGTCGAGTTGCAGCAGGCGCTGCTGGCGGAGGCCGATTGCGCCACGCGGGCCGGCATGATCGTGGAAGCGGTGCGGAGCATCGCGGCGATCCGTGCCGCGCGGCGGCGGCGAAATGCGATCGGCGGGTCAAGTTCGATGAATTGAAAGCTGGCCCGGCTCGCGTTGCAGATTGCGAAACGCCCTTCTACACTCGCCGCAGCGAGCTTGGCATCCGGCGAAATCGGCCGATCCGCCGCTCGCGGATTCCGTGCTCGAAACCAGGAAAAGGTCTGCCATGCAAGTTCCTGTCACCGGCGACTTTACGCCGATCGCCGTGCTCATCCTCGGGGTCATCGCCTTGGCCGGCGTGATCGCACTCGCGACGCACCTGATTGGTCCGCAGCGATCGGGCGACACAAAGATGGCCACCTACGAATCGGGCATGGAGCCGATCGGCGATGCACGCCGTCGCTTTAACGTTCGCTTCTACCTCGTTGCGGTGCTTTTCATCGTTTTCGACGTGGAATTGATCTTTTTGTATCCCTGGGCGACGGTCGCCGGCAGCTATCACGAGGCCAAGGCCGCCAACGCCGCCTGGGCCAATGAGCTGGCCGCGACGGGCCACACGCCGCTCTATCTGCTCGGCGTGATCATGGTGTTTTTCGTGCTGCTGCTCGTCGGCTTCATCTATGAGTGGCAGAAGGGAATCTTCAAATGGGATTGAAGTCGTTTGACCCCTCCAGCTTCAGCCTCGGCGGCGACGCGTTTGGGCTGACCCGGCTCGATTACGCAGTCGACCAGATCAAGCGGCATGGCGTGAACTGGGCCCGCAAGCACAGCCTGTGGCCGATGCCCTTCGCCACGGCTTGCTGCGGCATCGAGCTGATGGCCGTCGCCGCGAGCCGCTACGACATCTCGCGCTTCGGGGCCGAGGCGATGCGCTTCAGCCCGCGGCAGTGCGATCTCTTGATCGTCGCCGGCCGGGTCGTGATGAAGATGATGCCGGTTTTGCAGAAGATCTATCTGCAGATGACCGAGCCGAAGTGGGTCATTTCGATGGGCGCGTGCGCTTCGAGCGGCGGCGTCTTCGACACCTACGCCGTCGTGCAGGGCATCGACCAATTTGTGCCGGTGGATGTCTATTTGCCCGGCTGCCCGCCGCGGCCGGAGACGATTCTCGAAGGCTTTATGGCGATTCAACGGATTGTGACCGAGCACGGCATCGTGCCCAGCGCCGAGCGCAAGGGACTGGGCCTGGTGGTCACCGCGCCGCCCAAGACCAACGTGGCCCTCGGCCCCGGCCTGGCCGCGAGTATCGGCAACAACTAGGTAGGGTGCGTCGCTCGACGCACGCAACACGAGGACCGCATGGCAGTCGCAGACGTCATGATCGCATTGCAGTCGCGCTTCCCCGAGCTGGCGCTTAGCGCCAAGCCACTCTGCATTCTTCCCAACGGCCAGCCCGGCGACCAGGTGTATGTCCGTGTGCCGGTCGAACGGCTGATGGACGTGATGCGGTTTCTCAAGGACGACGCCCGCTGCCAGTTCAATTTCCTGAGCGACGTGACCTGCGTCGACTACCTGGAATATCCCGACGCTGACGACCGCTTTGGCGTCACCTACAACCTCGCCAGCTACCCGCTCGGCCACCGGCTGTTCGTGAAGGTCTTTGTGAACGATCCGGAACCGGCCGTGCCCAGCGTGACGCCGATCTGGAAGGGCGCCGAGTGGACCGAGCGCGAGGTCTACGACATGTTCGGCATCCGCTTCACCGGCCATCCCGATCTGCGAAGAATTCTGATGCCGCCCAACTTCGTGGATCACCCGCTGCGCAAGGACTATCCGCTGCGCGGCAAGGGCGAGCGCGAGGCGTTCGACGTGCTGACGAGAGAAAGTGCATAGGTAGGGTGGGTAGAGCGCAGCGAACCCCACCATCTGCGACAGGTGCGTCCTTCGATGCACCGACCGGCGACGAACGGTGCGTCGAGCGACGCACCCCACCATAAAGGCAACGCGCGATGTCAATCTCCTACGAAGTCGAACCGACAAGGCTGATCCACGATCACACCGACGGCGATCGCTGGACGCTCAACTTCGGCCCCCAGCACCCCGCCACCCATACGACGCTGCGGCTCGTGCTCGAGCTCGACGGCGAACGGGTCATCGGCTGCACGCCGGACATCGGCTTTTTGCACAGCGGCTTCGAGAAGATCGGCGAGCACCTGAACTACAACCAGTATGTGGTCGTCACCGACCGCATGAACTACGTCTCGCCCATGGCCAACAACATCGCCTGGCACCATGCCTGCGAAAAGTTGATGGGCATCGAGCTGACGCCGCGCTGCAAAGTGATTCGCACGATCTGCGCCGAGCTGGCCCGCATTCAGGATCACCTGCTCTGCATCGGCGCCGCGGCGCTCGACCTGGGCGGCATCACCGCGTTCTTCTGGGGCTTCAACGAGCGCGAATTCGTCTACGACCTCTTCGAGGAAATCTGCGGCGCCCGCTTCACCGTCAGCTACACGCGCGTCGGCGGCCTGATGGCCGACATCCCGCCGGGCTGGGCCGACAAGGCGCTGAACTTCGTCAACAAGCGCATCCCCGAGGCCCTGCGCGATGTCGAGACGCTTTGCTGCCGCAACCGCATTTTCATCGAGCGTACGCGCGGCATCGGCGTCATCAGCCGCGACGACGCCATCAACTGGTCGGCGACCGGGCCGATCGCCCGCGCCTCCGGCGTTCGCCGCGATCTGCGGAAGGACGAACCGTATCTGTGCTACGCCGACAACTGGGACGGCAAGGGATCGCCCGCTGTTCAGTTCAAGGTGCCCGTCGCCAGCGAGGGCGACGTGTATGCCCGTTTCCTCGTCCGCATCGAGGAAATCAAGCAGTCCTGCCACATCGTCAATCAGGCCGTGAAGATGCTGCCCGAAGGCCCAATCAACGTGATGCATGACGCCAAGGCGACGCTGCCCGACAAGCGCGAGATCTTCTTCTCGATCGAGGGGCTGATTCACCACTTCGAAAAGGTGATGACCAATCGCGGCCTGCGCCCGCCGATGGGCGAGGCCTATGGCGCCAACGAAACCGCGAACGGCGAACTGGGCTTTTACCTCGTCAGCGACGGCGGAAACGCCGCCTATCGCGCCCGCTGCCGCCCGCCGAGCTTCATCAACTATCAGATCTTCCCGCGGCTGCTCTGCGGCCATCAGATCAGCGACGTGGTGGCGATTCTGGGCAGCTTGCATGTCATTGCGGCGGAGTTAGATCGATAGCGCTCTCTGACGAGCCGCGGGCTTCAGCCCGCGCGGGCTCCGATGGTGCGAACGCCGGTTCGCTGCCGCCGCCGGCGAAATTGGATTCCCGCGATGTCCCGCCGTCCAACCTCGGCCGAAGAAGCGCTGCAGTACCTGGGTGTCAGTTTCGCATCGGCGTTCACGTTCGCAATTGTTTTTGTGATCGTGCATACGCTCTCACTCCCGAAGACCGACGCCGCGTATGGCTCGAACCCATTCGCCAACCCCTTCGTCTCTCAGGCGTTGTTTTTCGTCGCCGGCGCCTCGGCGCTGGTTGCATTCCCGTTCTACGCGTTGTTCGGTCGCGGCCTTCCCGCGACCCACGTTGGCTGGGTTGCCGGCGTCGTGACGCTGACGTGGATCATTGCAGCTACGCCGTTCCTGGGCCCCGTCGGTTGGCTTGGCTCTTATGTCGCGCTGCTCGTCGGGCTGATCGCGGCGAGATTCGTAGTGCGGCCCTATTCGCCGCCGATTCTGGACGCGACCACTCCCAACCGATGATCGACCCTTAACAGTCACCTTTCATACTTCGATATACGTCGCGCGTCCCGTTCGTTTTCGCGCGCCATCCGAATCAGGCGCGCCATTCTCGGGCGAAGGTCGCCCTATTTCGCGGTTTCGTGGCTGATGTGCCACGCGGCCCGAGCGGTTTTCGTGGCGCGGCGACCGGCGACGATGAAACGCAACAGAATTTCGTCGCTGTCGTCCGCCAGTTCGATTTCACGTCCTCGCCCCATCGTGAATGAGTCCACATGCTTGCGGTGTTCGGGAGCGCTCGCCCAGTCGGCGAGCCAACTCGCGAGTTTTGCCAGATAGCGATATCCCGCCGCGTTCGCGAAGAACATGATCTGAGGGATGCTGTACGCGGGATCGGCCGACAGCATCCCGTGCGCCGTCTCTTTGACGACAAGGCGCGCTTGTCGGCTTGGACGAGGCAGGCGCTTCGGCGTCGGCGGAGCCTTGAGTGTGCTGCGATCGCGCCGGCGACGCCGGTTGACCCGTTTCGCGGACGGCTGCTTATTACTCATGCGATCCCTCCGGCTACGGTCGCGCGGGGCAGTCTGCTGTACCGACGTGCGTGCCTATCGATCAAATAGTAGATCTGGCCGATCCATCGCCAAGAAATCGGTGTCAAAATGGTACTCGCTCAAGAAGCGCTGGCCGACGAATCGCCACGGGTAGACCCGGTTGCGCTGCGCTTGAATGAGCGCTACATGGTTGGAACAAAACCCGGTGCCCCAGTGCATGCGCTTGCCGACTGTCTTCGTTGCAAATTCGCGCTCTGACGAGAAGCGGATGAAGCCGATGCCCGAGCTTTGCTCGGAAACTCGGCACATGCACTGATCGCACAGCAACGTACGAGACTCAGTCCAATAGAAGTGCGAGACAATGACGGGAACGCTAATCGCGACAAGCAGCAATGTTGTGTTTCGGAAGATGCCCCAGCGCCGCTTGCGGTGGAATTGTTGGTGATCGTCCACGGACAACCCGCATTCCGAGCAACGGGCAACTTCCACGCATAGCTGGTAGCCGCATCGCGGACAATTGTTCGTCGACTTCACGTCCATAGCTGGGAGAAACGTCCTTCCAATACAGTTCCGGAGCGGACCGCTCATTGTCGATGGTCTGTCCTAAATTTCCCGCCATTCACGCTTGAGCACGTTCTGCCATACCTTCTCGCTTCGCTGTTCATCCAGCTCACATGGATGTGCTCGTTCCAGTTGCGCTAAGAAAATAGCCGCGGTCTTAAAGTCGGGTTTCTTGAGCAGTGCCTCGCGCAGAGTCTCCTTCGCCGCGTCGAAGTGGCTCAGCTCGACCAGCGCCCGCGCAAGTATCAGCCGATTTCGGACTCCCACAGTTTGCATGCCGACCGACGCGGCCGCGTGCATCAACGCCTCGAAGGGTCGGCCCAGCTTCAGATGGCATTCGCCCAACAATTCCAACGTCTTGGCGTGCGGATGCAGGCGCAGTGATTGCGTCAGGAGCTCGATCGCCTGCTCAAACTCGCCCGCGTCTATCGCGGCGCGGCCGTCGACATACAGGAGATAATGTGCTTCCCACTGACGATCGTGCGGCCCCGCATCATTGTCGTCGGGAACGTCACCGCTCAGAAGGCCGTCTTTGCCGATCATGTGGCCTATTGTACTTATCCACGGATTCCGCCAGAGCCCGCTGTCATTGTGTGCATGCAGATGAGAGTCCCCCCGCGTGTCGTAATACCTGGTCGCCCCAGCGCGTCGAGAAATCGGCGCAGTCGTCTCGCGCCGGCGGGCGCTGAGAGCGTTCGTCGGTCAGCCTCGCGCCGGCACGATCGTTCCGACGCATTCGCCGAAGCCGATGCGTGTTTGGCCGTCCGCGCTGCGGCAGCTCGCGCTCATCACCACGCTATCCCCGTCGTGCAGAAAACGCCGCTCTTCGCCGCTCTGCATCTTGATCGGCTTGGTGCCGCGCCAGGCGAGTTCGAGCATCGAGCCGTAGGAGTCTTCGGTCGGGCCGCTGATGGTGCCGCTGCCGAGCAGATCGCCGGCGCGCATGCGACAGCCGGTGATGCTGTGGTGGGCGAGCTGCTGAGCGACGGTCCAATAGAGGTGACGATGATTGCTGCGACAGATCGTCTGTGGCAACGGCTGCTTCGCCGTGGAGAGCGCGACCTCCAGCGCGATGTCGTAGGACCAGCCTGCCGCGGGTTGCTCGGCGACGTCTCGCTCTCGCAATAAATAGGCGAATGGCTTCGGTTCCTGCGCCGGCGGCGCGACGCGGAACGCCGCGAGCGCTTCGAACGGTACGATCCAGGGAGAGATTGACGTCGCAAAGTTTTTGGAGAGGAACGGCCCGAGCGGCTGATACTCCCAGGCCTGAATGTCGCGGGCAGACCAGTCGTTGAGGATCACCATGCCGAAGAGCCGCTCTTCGACGCGGTCCATCGGGATCGGCTCGCCCCATGCGTTGTCGGGGCCGCCCAGGAAGACGCCCATCTCCAGCTCGAAATCGAGCCGCTGCGATGGGCCGAACTTCGGCGCGGGGTCGTTGTCGGCTTTGGTCTGTCCGCTCGGCCGGCGGATCGGCGTGCCACTCAGGACGACCGTGCTCGCGCGGCCGTGATAGCCGACGGGGATGTGAAGATAGTTCGGCATTAACGCGTTTTCGGGGCCGCGAAACATCGTGCCGACGTTGAAGGCGTGCTGACGCGAGGAGTAGAAGTCGGTGTAGTCACCGATTTCGACCGGCAAGTGCATTTGCACGCGGCTCATGGGGACCAGCGTTTTTTCCCGCAATGTCGCGTTGTCGCGAAGTTCCGCATTGTCGGCGGCGAGAATTGCTTGCAGCCGCGCCCGAACCGATCGCCAGGCTGTGTGCGGCTTGGACATGAAGCGATTCAGCGTGGCTGCGTCAAAGACGCGCTCCTGGCCGAGGGTGGTGCTCCGCAGCAGGCCCGCGGCCTCGACGGCGCGCAGGTCCAAAACGTGATCGCCGATGCGGAGGCAGGGTCGCGGCGAGGGATCGGCCGCGTCGGAGAAAACGCCGTAGGGGAGATTGGCGAGTGAGAAAGCGGAGTTGTCGGCGTTGGGAACGAACGATTTCATCGGTCAGGCCCTCAGGGGCGTTGCCCCGTGTCGGAGTTCGTCGGCCGGCGAGCCGCCGGCTGCTACGAAGGCGATCCGCCGGTCTCTACACTCTCCCCGATGGCCACGCGAAAGCCAAGCACGGCGAGAAAAACCAGGGCGAAGCAGTCGACGCCGCAGCGCTCCGGCGCGAGCCGCGGCCGCGTCGCCGCGCGCCGGCCCTCGGATGTCGACGCTGCGATTTTGGCGGAGTTGAACGCGGGCACGCGCGAAACACGAAATCTGGCGGAGGGGCTCGCGATCGACTTTGCGGCGCTGCTGCGAACCATCTTGCCGAGGTTGGCCGACGCCGAAGCGGCCGCGGTCGCGCCGACCGTGCCCGTGACACGCCGCATGCCTGCCGCCGCGGCGATTCTCGCGAGACGTCTGGGCACGCGCGACGCGCTGAATGTCTGCTTGAAGCATCGCTCGGACACGCTGCGGGGCGTGGCGGCCTACATCGTCGCCATCGACCCGGCGCCGGACATCGCCGAGCGACTGCGCCGGATCCGGCCGCTCGCCGATGATCGACACTTCGGCGTGCGCGAATGGGCGTGGCTGCCGATGCGACCGTTCATCGCGGAGCGCCTGAGCGGCGCTATTGAGTCGCTGCGCGGCTGGACGGCGGATCCATCGCCGGCGGTCCGTCGTTATGCGAGCGAAGCCACGCGGCCGCGCGGCGTGTGGTGTGCGCACATCGGAGCACTGAAAGCCGACCCGTCGCTGGGCTTGCCGATTTTGGAGCCGCTGCGGGCTGATTCGGAGAAATATGTGCAGGATTCAGTCGCAAACTGGCTAAACGACGCCGCGAAATCGCAGCCGAGGTGGGTACGGGAGCTTTGTCGGCGGTGGTTGCGGGAGTCGCCGTGTGAGGCGACCGCGCGCATCTGCAAGCGGGCGCAGCGGAGCCTGGTTTGAAAGCGCTGGTGACTGGCGGCGGCGGCTTTGTCGGCTTTGCGCTGTGCGAGCGATTGCGGTCGCTGGACTGGGAGGTTCGGTCGCTCTCGCGCGGCGATTACCCGGGGCTGGCGAAGATCGGCGTCGATCACGTGCGTTCTGACCTTTGCGATCGCAAGGCGACGCTTGCCGCCGTGCGCGGGTGCGACGCGGTGTTTCATGTTGCGGCGAAGGCCGGCGTGTGGGGGCCGTACCGCGAATACCACCAGGCCAACGTGGTCGCGACCGAAAGCGTGATCGAGGCTTGCCGAGCGGCGGGGGTCGCTCGGCTCGTTTTCACCAGTTCGCCGAGCGTGGTGTTCGATGGTCGCGGGATGGAGGGAGTCGACGAATCGGTGCCCTACAGCAGCCATCCCCACTCTCACTACAGCGCCACGAAGGCACTGGCGGAGCAGGCGGCGCTGGCGGCGAACGATGCGAATCTGCGAACCTGCGCGCTGCGGCCGCATCTTGTCTGGGGTCCGCGCGACAACCACATTTTCCCTCGATTGGTGGCGCGGGCGAAGGCGGGGCGGTTGCGGATCGTCGGCGATGGCGGCAATCGCGTCGACGTCACCTATATCGACAACGCGGTCGAGGCGCACGTTCTCGCCGAAGAGTCGCTGCGCAATGCGGCGTCGCCCGTCGGCGGCCGGGCGTACTTCGTCAGCGATGGAGCGCCGGTGAATGCGTGGCAGTTCATCAATCAGTTGCTGGCCTGCGCCGATATGCCGCCGATCACGCGGCGCGTGCCGTTGTGGGCGGCGAGCGCCATCGGCGGCGTGCTGGAGACGACCTACGGCTTGCTGGGAATCCGGGCGGAACCGCCGATGACGCGCTTCGTCGCCCGCGAGCTGGCGACATCGCACTGGTTTGATATCGGCGCGGCGCGCCGGGATTTGGGCTATCGAGCCGTGGTGGATCAGGCGACGGGATTGGCGCAGCTGCGGGCCTTCTGGCTTGGCAGCGCCTCTACGTGATGCCGGTCACTGTTCGACTTTGGACAGAAATCCGACGCTCGACGCAAAGCACTTCTCTCGAAACGCGTCGCGCCACTTCGCGTCGGCCCGCTCTTCATCGCGCAGATCGTCGAGATTGGCGCGGCAGCGCGTGCAGCCGGCGACGTCGGCGTGGAATTCGACATAGCGCGTCCAGTCTTCATCGAGCGCGCCCAGCAGGTATTTGCCCAGTGTGGAGCGCTTCAGGCATGAGACGCCTTCGTCTCGCCAGACGCGGCCGATCGAGCTTTCGCGGGCCAGATCGGCCTCGCCGAACTCGGGCAGCGCCAGGGCCGACGCCCGCTTGCGCCATTGCTCGACCACGCGAAACTTAACGCCCGCGATGGCCGTCTCGGTCAGGTCGAGGTCGGCCGCGACTTCTTTGTTGCGCATGCCGAGCACAACAAGCATCTCGACCACGACCAGCTCTTGAAAGCGTCGCTCGATCTGGCACCGCTCCACCCATTCGCGGAGCAAGCCGACCAGCGCGGCGCGCTGCGCGTCGAGCGACTCGCGCGTGATCGCCGCGTCATCGGGGCCGCTGACGCTGACGCTGACGCCGATTTCGTCCGCCTCGTTGGCTTCCAGCCCATCGATGGAGACGCGCTTGCCGCGCTGCCGGCGAAAGTGGTCGTGCAGCTTGTGGCGAAGAATCGCGAAGAGATAGGTCTCGATCGAGCGCGAGCCGTCGAACGTGGGCAGGCTGCGCAACAGGCCGATGAAGGTGTCCTGCACCAGATCTTCGGCTTCGTCACGATCGGCCAGCATTCGCCGCGCGAAGCTGGCCAGGCGGCCCTGATAGCGACTGATGAGATCGCGCCAGGCGCGCTCGTCGCCGCGCTGGACCGATTCGATCAGGAGTTGTTCGGCGGAAGCTTCGGACATTGCAGGATCCGGCGGTCAGGATTGTCCGCAGGAGTTCCCGGCGAACTACGACACATTGTATCGCGCGGCGAACGGCGGCTGTGATGATGTTCCCCGGTCGAAGTGAGCCGCGAGCTCGCGCCGCGTGGCGAACTGCGGCACGCGGCACCGGAAGGCGCGCTGCGCGCGGCGGCTAATAGCCGCGGGTCGCCAGCCGCAGGCGCCGATTGGTCATCGATCGCAGAATGACGTAGGCGCCGGCCGCCGCGCCGATTACGGGTAAGACAGGGGCCACGCGCGATCGTCCCGACGAGCTGTGCGAACTCGATCGGGTGCTCGACTTCGAGCCCTTCTTGGATGGCGCGATCTCGCTCCAAATCGAGTCCAAGTCGTCGAGCTTCAGCACCACCGCCGGCTCGACCTCCATTTCAAACTCGGCCCCGCCCTGCGAATAGGTGAACCCGCCCGCCGGCGGAATCTCGGGGGCGCCGGGCGGTCGCGGGGCACGCGGTCCGCGGGCTGCGTTGCGGCTTACGGCTTCCGCCTGTGCGGCGAGGCGCTCCGCCAGCCGCTCCAGCGCGCCTTCGCGTCCGCGCGTTTCCAGCTCGGCCAGCTTGCCGAAGATGATCTGGAGCGACGAGTCAATCGTCGACTCGCCGTCCTCGGCCATGTCGGTCTCGAAAAAGGACTCCTCGTCCTCCGGGGCCCAGCGAAACTTGCGGAGAAAATCCTCGAAGCTGTCGTCGAACTTCTCGCGCAACTCACCCGACGCCTCGTGCCACGCCCGCTCCGCCGCCGCCTGCCGCTCCGCGGCCCACGCCGCGAATCGCTCGCGCAGAGCCGCCAGCGTTGCTTCGCGAATTTCCGCCCGCGCGGGCCCCGCCGCCGCCACGGCGACACGACGTTCGCCACGCTTGTTCGAATCGCTCGAAGACGACTCGTACAGCACCAGTTCTCCATCGCGCCACTCGCGCACGAGCGTGGTGCCCCGCGGCGGATCGGTTGCGAGCGCATCGAGCGCCGCGAGCAATCCGAGCAGAAACGCTATCCAGGTCGCCGGACGAAACATGATCCATCACTCCATTGCGTTCGACCCGGTGGGCCGTTGAGCAGGGCTTTGCCTTTTTCCCGCAGTGCGTTCGGCGGCTACTTCGCCACCACCACGCGGCGGCGCTTCGGCCACAGAAGAAACGTGAAGGCGGCAAATGCCATGCCGATTGCCGACACCACCGCACCCTTGTCGTCGCCGTTGAGCGCCTTGAACGCGATCTCATCGCTCAGGAGTCTGGCGATCACGCTTCCGGCCGAGCCGAGCAGAACGCCGTACAGTCCGAGCGTGGCGCCGACGCCGAGCAGACCGCGGAAGAAGTGGCCGCCGCCGTCGCTACGACGCGAGACCAGCAGCAACAGGCCGCCGATGACGCCGGGGGCGAAGACGGTCGCCGCGGGCCACCGAACGTTGACGCTCTCATGAGGCGAATTCACGCTAAAGCTGCGGGCACTGATCGTCACCTTTCCGTCATCGACCTGCTGCGGTTCGACGTTGTAATACGCGCCGGCCCACGCCACGCCGACCAATAGAAGCAGCGTGCCGAACATGCCGAGCATGCCGTTAAACGTCCGCACGAAAAAGTTGGGCCGCTCGTATTCGCCGCGCACCGGCGTGCCGGCGCTCGGCACCGGCGCCACAGGCGGCGCGTAATTCACGGGCATCGGCGGAGCGGCCTGCGGCATCGCCTGGCCGCGCAGCACCGCCTCGTGCGCCGCGGCGGTTGCGGCTGCGGTGGCCTGCGCACCGTTTGCCGCCAGCATCGCGCCGCCGTAGCCCGGCGACTGCATCGGCGGCGGCGGCACCGCAGTTCCGGCCGAGCCGGCATAGGCCGCGCCGCGCGGCTCATGCAGCCAGAGGGCCGCGCCCGCCGGAATCAGCACGGCCAGCACGGCATTCACACCCGCGATCATCCAGGCGAAATCGTCGACATCCGCAATGTGCGCCGCGATGAAGCCGATCAGCGCCGGGATGAACATCGGGCCGGCGGAGATCATTCCCGCCCGACCCTTGTCGATCCGCTCGACCCAGTTGCAGAGCAGGAACGCCGCGGCCGGGCCGATCAGCAGGCGGTAGGGCTGTTGGTGCAGCAGGTCTTCGCCCGGCGCCATCGCGGGCGCCATGAACAGCGTCGCCACGCTCGCCAGCACCAGCCGATTAAAGAACGACGACTCGCCGTCCTCGCGGTCGATGAACTTGAAGTAACTCAGCAGCGCGCCCGCCGTACCGCCCATGAGCATCAGCATCGCCACCGGAATGGCGTTCTCTTTATGCCCGCCGCTGCCGGGCGCGGCGAGCGAGAGCAGCGGCGCCGCGGCAAAGGTCACCAGCGCCAAAGCAAACCACTGGCCCCAGCGGCCGCGCTTCGACGCGGCGGCGTCCATGGCCTGCATCGCCGCCCGCGGCGTCTCACGCTTCACGCCGCGCTTGCGATCCATCTTCTCCAGCTTCTGATCGAGACGGCGCTTCAGCCGATCGACCTTGCGTTCCAGCTTTGGCGGCAACACCGGCACGCCGCCCCCCGGCAGCGGCGGCAGGGGATCGCGCACGTCGAGAATCGGGGCGCGGCCGGCGAAGCCTGCGCCTTGCCCCGCGGTACGCGTCAGATCCGAGCCGACGGCCGGCGCCTCGCTCCGCGGCACCTGCGAGAGCGTGTTCGGGTCGAAGCTCGACATGTCAGCGCTCACGTCCGAAGCGCCGACAATCAGGTCGACCATCTCGTTGACGTCCTGGAATCGATCTTCCGGCTTTTTCGCCAGAGCACGCGAAATCACGCTGCGAAAAGGCTCCGGCACGCTCGACACATCGGGCCGCTCGCTCAGATGGCGCATCAGGATTTCGCCCATGCTCGATCCGCTGAAGGGCAGTTGCCCGGTCAGCATCTCATAGAGCATGACGCCCAGGGCGTAGATATCGATCGCGCGGGTGTAGCTGCCCGAGCCGATCTCGGGCGCCATGTAGTGCACCGTGCCCACGCTCATCGTGTTGCCGCTGTGCTTGCTGACCGAGATGTGCTTGCTCAGACCGTAGTCGCCGATCTTCACATAGCCGTCGTCATAGAAGATGTTGCCCGGCTTCAGATCGCGATGGACGATCCCGCGCTCGTGCAGATAGGCGAGCCCCGCGCCGATGCCCTTCAGGAAAAAGGCAGCTTTCGCGAGGCCCAGGCCGCGCGGCTCGGCGTTCAAGATGTCGCGCAGCGACGGGCCGCCGACGTATTCCATCAGCACCCACGAGTCGCCGTGCGTGTCCTTCTTCACGTCGTAGATCGTGATCAGGTGCGGGCTTTTGAGGTTCATGACGTGGCTAATGCCGCGCAGCTCCACCTCCGGGTTGTCGCGCAGGTACTTAACCGCGAGCTGCTTGCCGGAGTCGCTGAGCGCGTAATAGACCTCGCCGAACCCGCCGCGCCCGACCGCGCGCTGCACAGTCAAGCCGTCGATGGGCCGATCGCCGTATTTGAAGGTATATGCCACGTCGCGCTCCTTCCGATGCCGATCGCGAGGGTCAACCTCGCGCGATTCGTTCGATCTGTCGTCTGATTCAGAGTTGCCAGTCGCTGGTCATCAACTCGAAACGCTGCACGAGAACTTCGAAATTGATTCGCTCTTCGCTATTCGAAATTCGCTATTTGCCGGTTCCACTTCCGCGCCGTGATTCTCACGTCGCCGATGTCCTGGGTTCGCTCGATCTCCAGCCGCTTGGGCGACCCGAGATGGCCACGCTGTCCGCTGGGCGTCTCCTGCACGAAATACGCTCCCTCGCGCTCGAAGACCACCACCTGGCTCTGCGTGTCGCGCGTTCGCACATGACAGGTCGGCTGCGGACCGATCAACGCCGTCTCGTCGAACAGCACCACCATGCCCACATCATCCGGCAGGCGACACTCATGGTTCAGATTCAGCACCGCCGAGCCGCTGCGGCTGGTGGGCTGGGCAAAGACGAATTTGGCGCTGCTGCCGAGCCGCACGCGATCACCGTTGCGAAGCAATACGCGCTTCACGCTGCGCTGGTTCACTTCGGCCGGCCCATGCGCGACGAGGAAGTAATCCTGCTCTTCGCGGACGATCTCGGCGTGCACCGCCAGCAGATCGCCGGGCAAGCCGATTTCTGCGCTGCCCGAACTGCCGCGCCGCCCGAGGCGAATTCGCGGCTGGCGCAGCCAGAGCGAGCTTCCGCCGCCGTCGATCAGCATCAGCAATCCGCCGTCGGCCTCGTTCGAACGCGTGCGGACCGGGGTCGCCGGCAGCGCGTGGGCCGCCGGCGGAACGGGCGATTGTCCGATCATCACCGTCGCATCGGGCATCAGCGCGCCCAGCGGCGAACCGACCAGCGCCTCGCGGCGCGAGATCACTTCCGAGAGGTCTTTCAACGCCGCGTTCACCCAGGTCGCGTCGCGCACCACCGCTTGCAGCCGCAATAGCGTCTGGCGCAGTGCCGCATCTTCCCGAATCGCGAGTTGCTCCGCCGCTCGGCGACATAGGCCGATCGCCTGCTGCGCCGGCTCGACGCCCGGCCATCCGCCGGCGAGAGCTTCGAGCGCCTCTTCCGCCGGCGCGAGTTTGGCCAGTTCGCCCGCCGCCACCCAGCGCTGCACCGCGCCGGCCAGCCCGGTCGCCAGTCGCCCGCCAAAGTCGTCCGTCTGCTGCGTGCGACCATGTCGCGAGACGGCGTCGCGCCATAGACGCGCGGCGCCGAGCAAATCATCGCGCAGCAGCGCGCTCTGGGCCTGATTCAAAATTTGTTCGATGCGCTCGAGCTTGCCCGAGAGCTCGCGCTCCAGCCGCGCCCGCCGATCGGCGTCGGCCACGTTGTCGATCTCGACTCGCATGGAGTCGAGCCGCCCCTCGCGGCCCGCGCCCGCCACGCGTGCCTCGGCTTCGCGCTGGGCCGCGGCGTTGCCGGCGGCACGGTCGCGGGCCTGCGTGGCGCGTGCTCGCAGATCGCGTGCGTCCGGCGAATCGAATCCAAGAGCGGTCAGCCGGTCCAAGTCGCGAATTGCCGCCGGCGCGTCGCCATCCAGCATGGCGAGCCGGGCGCGGGCCAGCAACGGCCGGGAAAGGCCGTCGATCAGCGCGGCCCGCCGCGGGGCGTCGGCCAGGGCCGGGTCGAGGGCGGCTGCCAGGGCCTCATCGATCCGCCCGTCGGCGAGGGCCGCCTCGGCAGCTCGAATGCGGGTGTTTGCCAGATTTCGACCGAACATGTCGACCTCGTCGCCTTGTGTATCAGCGGGTCGCGAAGATATCGGACCTCGACGTCGCCAACCGCCGGAGCGGAGGGCGGCCGCAGGTCAGCGACCCATTCACCCTCGAATTCCGCGCGGCGGTCGGAATATTCGCGAGCGGCGCATCCGGGCGAATTTCCACGCGCAGATTCGACGCGCGATATTCACCCGCCCTGAAAAAGTATCCGAAGTCGTTATCTGGTGGCGGTTTCCCTCGCACCGGTTTTTGTGGGAAGGAAGCGAGGTGTCCGATGTGGATCGCAATGTTCGTCGACATCTGGCAGACCCTGATGGGCCTCTACGAGTACGTGCTGCTCGGGGTGGAGGGTTGATCGTGTCGAGGCCCTCGCGCGAGTCTGCCCTTTCCGGGCAGGCCGCGACCCCAAACCTGGGTGCGCGGACCGGACTCTGGATCGCCACCGCCGGCCTGCTGATTCACGCCCTCGCCTGGATCGCGACCTCGCGCGTCATCGCCTGACACGATCAGAAAAACCACTCCTCTCCCGACTTCGTCCGCCGGCAAGGCCAGCCGGCGGACGTCGCAACTTCTCCCGAATTCAGCTCACCTTTTGATGGTTGTCGAGTACTCCCGTCGCTCGTTTTGCTTCGCCGCTCCTGCCTCGCCCCCCATCCTTCATGGCTCCGCCGCGCCCCTTGCGATCGGCTCCCCGTGCTCCTCATCCGCTTGCGTCCCGCTTGCTGCCCTGACGTACTCTTCTGTTGAATGGCCGAACAGACCACCATTCCCGCAACATGGCTGCGCGACGGCGTACCCGATTGGTCCGCCATCGATCGCGAGATTACTTGCTCTCGCTGCGGCTATGACCTGCGCACACTGCGCGAGCCGCGCTGTCCCGAGTGCGGGCTGCAGTTTGAGTGGCACCACATCTTCGACGCGCTGTTCACGGTCAGCCCGTGGCTTTTCGAGCATCAATGGCGGCGCAAACCCGTTCGATCGTTGATCGCCACGCTGATCGCGTCGCTGCGGCCGCGGCGCTATTGGACGAACCTCTCCATCCACCTGCGCCCCGACGCGACCGGCCTCTGGCTCCAATTCATCGCAGCGTTTCTGCTGCCGAATGCGTTGCGGTTTCTGCTCATGGGCAGCGTTTGGCTAGCGCTTCGCATCTGGCTGGCGGCCGACGGGACTTCGCTGGACCCATGCGATGCCGTCCGCGTGATGGCGTTCGGTATGACGCATGATTTTCTGGTGAACCGGGAGGTCCACGCCGCGATCGCAGGAACGACTGGTGTCGCAGCCGCATTCAGCCTGATCCAGATCGCGGCGCTCTGCTCGCTTCGTCAGTCGCTGGCGCGCTGTCGAGTGCGCCCGGTTCAGATGCTGCGGGTCGCCGTTGGTGCAGCGCTGCCCTTCTGGACTCTCGTCGGCGCAATCCTGCTCGGCTCCTTCACGCTTCAGTTCACCTGCAGCATCGTCCACTACGCCGCCGACGGCGTCGTTGGAAACGTGGCCAAATGGATCTGCGGACACCAAGACGTCATTCTTTGGCCGTCGCTGGCTCTGGCCGTCGCGTTCGGCTTTCGCCACCTCACGATAGGATTGTCGCAATATCTGGGGCTGCCGCGGGCGGGGCTCGTGATTGTTCTGACGAGCATTCTCGCCGGGCTGCTCTTACTGGTGGTTTTCGATCTCGTAACGGGGAGCGTGGCCGGCCATGGCGTCCGTCGAATCCGATCCTACTAGGTCAGGTAGCCAGGCCCCCGATGCCCGAGAGACGCTGGCATCCGACGCGTCCTGCGGGGGCTGGTTTCGCGACGGCTCCCCCAATTGGGCCGTCGTCGATCGCGAGATTCCATGCCCACGCTGCCGCTACGACCTCCGCAATCTTGAGCAACCCCGCTGTCCGGAATGCGGCTTGAAACTCGACTGGCGACCGTTGCTGGCGGCGATCTCCCCGCAAACCAGAGTCTGGTTCGAATGGGGATCGGCGAAGGCGCCGCTCCGGTCGCTGGTCTCGACGTTCATCGCGTCATTTCGGCCACACCGCTTTTGGTCCCGGTACCCCCGCACCGAACGCCTCGATCCGGTCGGCCTGGGCATGCTCATGATCGCCGCATTCCTGCTGCCGGGCGGGATGCACTTCGTCTTTCTGGCCCTCTGCTGGGCGGCGGCCGCGATTTGTGAATGGGTAGCGCCAGGCTGGCTCGAGGTTGGATCGTGGTTTGGGGTCAAATCGCTTTCCGACGTTAGTATCTGGGGGTTTCTCTGCGGGAGCGCCGCGGTCGCAATTCACATTGTTTGGTTCTTCGTGGTGGTGATATACGCCTTTCATTTGAGCTCGATTTCGTTCCTGCTTCAATTATTCCGAAATGATCCGGTCGACCGACTCCTCCTCTTTCGCGTTGGCGCGAACGTCGCTTTGCCCACTCTGTTCCTCGCCGGCGCCGTTCTGAGCTTCACAAGCACGCTGCTGTTTCTGCTTGGTGACCTGACACTCGACGATCCCCCTTGGTTCGTCGCCGCACGGCATTGGATTCTGAAGCACAACGAGTTCGTCGTCCTGTTCCCGCTGACCCTCGTCTACGCGTTCTGCATCATCCACGTCGCGGCCGGCCTGCGGCTCCACCTCCAACTGCGCGGCTCGTTGATGGTTCCGCTGCTTGCGAGCGCCCTATTCGTCTGGTCGATCCTGATCGCCTCGGAGCTTCTGTTCGGCGTTTCCTCCAGACTGGGCCTCAACATCTGGGGCATGGATATATGACCGGCTTGAAGCACCCTCTCAACGACACACGATCGGACGCGCCTGCCGCAAGAGCCCCCGACGCTACCGCCACGTTTCCGCGCGCCTGGCTTCCCTGCGCCACACCCGATTGGTCCGCCATCGACCGCGAGATCACCTGCCCGCGCTGCGACTACGACCTCCGCACCTTGCGCGCGCCGCGCTGTCCGGAGTGTGGGCTGGAGTTTGAATGGCACGACATCTTCGACGCGCTCTTCACGGTCAGTCCCTGGCTTTTCGAGCATCAGTGGAACCGCCGACCTGTACGCACGTTCTTGCGAACGCTCGTCGCGACCCTGAATCCGGGCCGATTCTGGCGCAAACTTCCCCTTCAACTCCGCATCCATCGCTTCGCGCTATGGCTGCAATTGCTCGCCGCCGGTCCTTTTGCTGTTGTGCTCTATCTCTCATTGCTGGGGGCGAGCGCGCTCGCGATCCTCTCTTGGGGGGTGATGCGCCCGCTGCCGCCGACGGGTGCCGGCGCGATGACGCTTCAGTCTCAGTTACTCGGGATGCTGTTCTCCGGCGTCACGAATCCAATTACATGGCGTTTCGGAGTCCAGTCGCTCGTCTCGGGGCTCGTGGTCGTGGTCGTCAGCTTCGCGGTGCTGCTCACCCTGCGTCAGACCCTGGCGCGTTGCCGCGTGCGCGGCGCGCAGTTGTTGCGAGTGGTCTCCACCGCGGCGCCCGGCTGGTTCGCGATCGGCGCGTTCATCGGGTTTTTGCTGACGCTCTATGAGACACGACAATCGCTCTTGGGCACGACATTCTTCGGGGCCAGCCTCTACTACCCGCTGATGGAGTGGTGGTTTTTCGGCGCGGTCTCGATTCTCCTCGCCGTCCCCTTCTGGTGGTTTACTCTTGCGCGCGCGCTCGGACGCTACCTGCGTCTGCCGCGGCCCGGTCTCATCGCGCTGGCGGCGACATTTGCGGCATTTCTGGCCGTCATCACCGGACCCATTTTCTGGATCGCGTTCGTCATCGGTCGCTACTGAACTTTAGAACGAATTCGCATCGATTCTTGGTAGACTGAGTCGGAAAGCGGTGTGTCGCCGCGCCGAGTTCGTCCGTTTTGGAGGAAGAAAGATGACTCGCACATTCGCCGTTCGTTTCGCCATCGCGTCGCTCGTCGCGACTCCGCTGTTGGCCCAGTCCGCCGACCGCGCCGTCTTCGTCTCCAATAATGGCAACCTCGAAGGCAGCGTCAGCGCCTTTCGCGTGACCGGCGCCGACCAGCTTCAGCTCGTCAACCGCGTTGTCACCGGCTCACGACCCAACACCACCGTCGATTGCCCCGGCTGCAACGCCTACGAAATTTCGCTATCGCCCAACGGCCGCTGGCTCGCCAGCAGCCACCCCGCCGGCAACCTCGACGGCGTCACCATCTTCGAAGTCGCCGCCGACGGATCGATTGCGCAGCGGGCCCAGATCTCGCTGAGCGCAAACATCGGCGGCCCGCTCGATCTGGCTTGGCTTTCCGATGATTATCTCGCCGTTACGCGGCTCGACACCACGCCCGACCGCGTCGCGATCTATCAGTGGACCCCGCCCGGCACGCTCGCCTTCGTCCGCACCTACGACAACGGCGGCGGCCTCTCCTACTTCGCGGTCAGCGCCGACGGCGCCTATCTCTTCGCCAACGACAGCATCGCCGATCGGATCAATATCTACGGCAACAACGCCGACGGCACACTCATCCCGCTCGGCTTCGGCCAGAGCCCCGGGCCGTTTCCGCTCGAAATCGCGACACACCCGACGCTGCCCTATGTCTACGCCGCCTGCGGCATCAGCGGCAGCGGCAGCGATGTGCTGGCCTTCGGACAGGCGCTCGACGGCTCGCTCTCGCTGCTGAGCGGCGCGCCGTTCAGCAGCGGCGGATCGTCGCCGTCGAATTGCTTTGTCTCCGGCGACGTCGGCACGAGCAGCGAGGTGCGCTATCTGATCGTCGGCCACGGCACCGACGCGACCGCCCGCACCATGAGCATCAACAACGGCACCGGCGCACTGGCGGCGACCGGCTTCCTGTTTGATGTCGGTCTGCAAGGCACGCTGGGCGATGTGTCGGCTCTCGACGATCTGGTCTTCGTCACGGACAACTCTTCCGCGACCGACGGACTGACGGGCATCTATGTTTTTCGCATCGGCACGAACGGCAGCCTCACGCAACTCGGCCCGATCGTCAGCACTGGCGGCATCGCCCCGCGCTCGATCGCGGTCTGGAGCCCGCCCGTCGTCGCGCTGCTGGGCGACATGAATTGCGACGGCATCGTCAGCGTCGGCGATATTGCCGGTTTTGTGCTGGCACTGACCGACCCGGCGGCCTACGCCCTGCAGTTCCCGAATTGCGACATCAACAATGCGGATATCAACCAGGATTCGGTGATCAGCGTCGGCGACATCGCCGGCTTCGTGGCGCTGCTGACCGGCGGTTGATCTTTGGGTAGGGCAGGCCGCGCTACGCTGCGCGGGGCCTCTATTGCGTCGCCGCACAACGCTGTTTCACGTGAAACACGATTGCGCGACGCAAACGGCAAGCCGCGCGCTAATGGTGAGGCGGAGATTGGCGAATTTTGTAGGGTCCCCTGTGCGGACCTTTTCGATCCGACCCGTCCGCCGACACCAACCGGCAAACGTATAATCAAGTGCCATTATGACCATCGAACTCAAAATCCCCGACGAAGCGGAACAGACGCTGCGACAGGCTTGGGGCGACACCTTGGACCGGGCGGCGCTCGAAGCCCTTGCCATCGAGGGGTATCGCACGGGGCGCCTCAGTTCCGCCGAAGTCGGTGATTTGCTGGGGCTGGCGGACCGCTGGACCGTCGCACGCTGGCTGGGCGAACGCCACGTCCCGTTGAACTACACGGCTGACGATTTGGAAGCGGATCGGCGCACGCTGGATCGCGTTTTGGGGAAACCGGCCTGATGCTGGTGGTGGCCGATAGTTCGCCGCTGAATTTTCTCGTGCGAATGCAGTGTGTGGATGTCCTGCCGACCCTATTCACCACGGTGCTGATTCCGACGCACGTCGCCGACGAACTCAGTCGCCCCACGACGCCGGTCGAAGTCCGCGACTTTATCGCTAACCCGCCTTCGTGGCTGCTCATTCGCATTCCGAGCAAGATCCAGCAGATCCCCAAACTGCACGTCGGCGAACTCGCAGCGATTAGCCTCGCTTGTGAGGTCAAAGCAAGTCTCATTTTGCTGGACGATCGGGACGCGCGAACAGCCGCAGCCCGACTGGGGCTAGATGTGACCGGATTGTTGGGAGTTCTCGAGCGCGCGGATCAGAGGGGGCTTTTGAATCTGGAAGACATCGCCCGGCGGTTGCCGGAGGACTACCACATTGATCCCGCGCTGGTCGAACAAGCGGTTCAGCGACGGCGCTATCGCTGAAGCCCGGAGAAGCGCGAGCGGGACGGCCCGCGCCGCAACCAACAGGCGACGCGCGTTGGGCGCGAGGGATGTATTGATCGCAGTCGCGGTTGTCGTCCTCCTGATGTTGCTTTTGCTGCCCGCGCGACGACCCCGACAAACGCTGTCGAGGCAGGCCGTCTGTGCAAGCAATTTGCGCGGCCTCGCGGTGGGAATGCGCGTCTACGCGCAGGAAAATGTCGAGAGCTGGCCGCGACATTACTTTGAAGCCTCGCGACAGTCGGATCGACCGGAATATCACGGCGTGCGCTGGATCGGGTCGATGGGGTCCGACCAGGAATTGAGAATCTCTGAGGCCACCAGCCCAACGCGGGGGGCGAGCCGCAGTCATCCCAGTCGGTCGATGTTTCTGTTGGTCATCAGCGGTCAGGCGATCCCGTTCCAGTTTTATTGTCCGACTTCGGGTGACCAGAGCGACAGCCTGAAAAACCACGGCCCGGATTCCACTGACGGCGTGGAGACATTCGGACATCCGGGCGTTAGTCGCTTTGATTTCGCAGGATACGGCAGCCTCAGCTATGGCACTCGACTTCCGTACGGACTTCGCGACGATCGCTTCGTGGCGACGCGCGCTGCGCCGAGCGAGGTGCTCATGGCGGACAAAGGCCCGGCGTTCGTCGCGGGAGGCGCGGGTCTCGCGGGCTCGCGGACGGTTCGCGATGCGTTGACTGCCCCCGACCCGTTCGCTCCGTTTTCCGCGCTGAGCGAAGAGCGGTTGAAACGAATGGGCGATGTGGCGTGGAAAAGGTTGAACAGTCGTAATCATGTCGGCGAGGGGCAAAACGTGGCCTTTGTCGATGGGCACGCGAGCTTCGAACGGACGCCGCTGGTGGGCGTGGATGACGACAACATCTACTCAGTTGCGTCGGACAGTTCTTGGCGCGGGCGCGCGGTGGGTTTCGTGCCGAATGCGGAGCAGCTTGTGGGGCCGGTGGCGGATTCGGATGTGTTTCTCGTGCCGTGAGCGATCGAGTTGCCGTGGCGAAGAGGCATGGCGCGGAGTAGCGCGGCATGCCCTACCGGTTATGCCAACCATTTCGCACGCCGCGGCGGAAGCGGTCCGCACAGCGGACCCTACGCTCGAACGCCAATCCGCACCGCGATCACGCGAATTCATGCGTTGTTTCGAGCCCCGCGCGGTACGCTCCGCGCATGATGTCCGCCGCGCAGTTGATCGATATTCGTTCGAAGCTGCAGTTGCTGGCGGCGTCGCTGCGGCGGGAAGCGGATGCGCGCCGCGATACCTGGGGAGGGTCGCCGAGTCGCCGTGCGGCGCGGCTTGCCTGGCGCAATCTCGCTCATTATCTGGCGCTGCGGCGTCACGATCTGCGTGATCTTCAGCGTGCGCTGATGCCGTGGGGGCTCTCATCGATCGGTCGTTGCGAGTCACGCGTGATGCCCAGCATCGCGGCGCTGCTGGCCGCGGTGGATCGAATCCTGCAGAGCGAAAGCGAGGCCGTCGGCATTGCGGGCGCGGACTCGAAAGCGGCGGGCGATCTCGGCGGTTCTGCGCCGGCCCCGTGGCCCAGCCCGCGCAGCTTCTTTCGCGGCGAACGCGGCCTTGCCCGAAACACGCGGACGGTTTTCGGTGGAGGCAACGGCGGCCGCGGCGTACGCGTGATGGTTACGTTGCCGGAGTCTTGTGCGACCGACCGCGATGTGGCCATCGCGCTGATCGCCGCGGGAATGGATTGCGCCCGGATCAACTGTGCTCACGGCGACGCGGCCCAGTGGCGAGCGATGGCCGCTTACGTCCGTCGAGCCGCGGTGAAGGTGCGGCGTCCCTGCAAAATCTTGATGGACCTTGGCGGCCCGCGCGTCCGCACGGCGCTGCTGCAAGCGGCCGAAGATCGGCCGCTCGTTCGCGGCGATGCGCTGCGTCTGTGCGAAGTGATGCCCGCGGGCAGCGGCGCCTCCGCCATTCCGCTGATGCAGATCATTCCCGCCGGCTGGCTGAAGATGGTCGCGCCGGGGTCGACGGTCTGCATCGACGAAGGCAAGCTGCGCGTGGAGGTTGTGGGCGTCGATGCGGGTGGCGCCGACACGATCGTGATCGAGACGCCGCCCGACGGACGGCGCCTGCGCCCCGAAAAAGGTGTCAACTTCCCCGGCACGCGTCTGCCCCTCGGCCCGCTGACGGACAAGGACCTCGAAGACCTCGACGTCGTGGCGCAAGAAGCCGACCTGGTCGGTTACTCGTTTGTGCACGACGTCGCCGACGTGCAGCGGCTCGATCAGGAGCTTCACCGACGCGGCGCTCGCGAGCGCGTCGGCATCGTGCTGAAGATCGAGACCGAACGGGCGCTGCAGAATCTTCCCGATCTGATCATGGCGTCGATGGCCTTGCGGCCCACCGCGGTCATGATCGCCCGCGGCGACCTTGCGATCGAGGTCGGCTACGAGCGGCTGGCCGAGTTGCAGGAAGAGCTGCTATGGCTTTGCGAGGCGGCGCATACGCCGGTGATCTGGGCCACGCAGGTGCTCGAGCGGCTGGTGAAGAAAGGCTCGCGCTCGCGGGCCGAGGTGACTGACGCGGCCATGGGCGTGCGGGCCGAATGCGTGATGCTCAACAAGGGCCCGAACGTGCTGGCGGGGGTCCGCATTTTGGACGACGTCCTGCGGCGCATGCAGGCGCATCAGCAGAAAAAAACCCCGACGCTGAGGGCGTTGCGAGCCTGGGAACGCTGAGAGCGTTACGGAGGATCAAATGCAGAATGCAGAATGCAGAATGCAGAAAGGAATGTCCGGCCCAGCAACATTACTCAGAAATTCAGATAGCGCGCGGCGCCGAGAGGCCCCTTCTGCATTTTTCATTCTGCATTCTGCATTTTCTCACTGTGCGATCCCCATCACCTGCCCGGATCGCGCCGGCAGGTAGATTCGAATCTGCTGCGGATAGGGATCCATCGGCTGCCGCAGCAGCGGATAGCGCTGCCCCGGCGCGATCAGCGCGTTTCCGCCGTACCAGAGATCATCGGTGTTCAGGACGATCTGATAGTCGCGCGGCTGCGGGACGGCGATCGCCAGATCTGAATAGCTGCTCGTCGGGTGGAAGTTAAACGCGAACACGAGCGGACCGCGCTGAAACGCCAGCAGCTTGCGGTCTTCGTGGATATAGAGCAGGCGCTGTTCGCTCGACGACAGTATTCCGTAGCGCTCGTCGAGCTTGAGCATCGCTCGATCAAACTCCGCGAGATCGCGATAGCGCAGCAGCGGATTGTCCATCAGCGACCACTGCCGCCGGGCGTAGTGATAGCTCCAGTTGTTGCCCTCGCGCGGGAAGTCGACCCACTCGGGGTGGCCGAACTCGTTGCCGATGAAGTTGAGATAGGCCTCGCCGCCGACGGCGAAGGTCGCCAGCCGCAGCATTTTGTGCAGCGCGATGCCGCGTGAAATCCGCAGATTCGGCACGCCCTTGGACATGTGCGTGTACATGTCGGCGTCCATGAGCCAGAAGGCGGTGGTCTTGTCGCCGACCAGCGCCTGATCGTGCGACTCGACGTAGCCGACGTGGGCCTCGTTGGCGCGGCGATTGATCAGCGCGCCCCACATCTCGCCCATGTGCCAGTCTTCGTCGCGCTTGTCGCGGAGCAGCTTGATCCAGTAGTCGGGCAGGCCCATCGCCAGGCGATAGTTGAAGCCGATGCCGCCCTCGTCGATCGGCGACGCGAGTCCCGGCATGCCGCTCACGTCTTCCGCGACGGTGATCGCGTTGGGGCGAATCTTGTGGATCAGGTGATTGGCGAGCTGCAGATACGTGATCGCGTCTTCGTCGAGGTCGTGTCGCAGATAGCGGTCGTAGGTGTCAAACGCCGCGCCCAGCCCGTGATGCAGATACATCATGCTGGTGACGCCGTCGAAGCGATAGCCGTCGAAGCGATAGTCTTCGAGCCAGTAGCGGCAGTTGCTGAGCAAAAAGCGCAGCACTTCCCACTTGCCGTAATCGAAGCAGAGCGAATCCCACGCCGGGTGTTCGCCGCGTCCGCCGGCGTGGAAATACTGGAAGTCGCTGCCGTCGAAGCGGTTGAGCCCCTCGTAGATGTTTTTCACGCTGTGGCTGTGGACGATGTCCATCAGCACGACGATGCCGCGGCCGTGGGCTTCGTCGACGAGATACTTCAGCTCCTCCGGCGTGCCGAAGCGCGACGACGGCGCGAAGAAGTTGCTGACGTGGTAGCCGAACGAGCCGTAGTAGGGATGCTCGGCGATGGCCATCAACTGAATGGCGTTGTAGCCCGCCTTCTGGATGCGCGGCAGCACCTGATTGGCGAACTCGACGTAGGTGCCGGTGCGATAGGCTTCGGTCGCCATGCCGACGTGGGCTTCGTAGATCTTCAGCCCGGTCTTGAGGATCGGCGGCGTGTTGCGCCACTGATAGGGCTGGGGCGGATCCCAGTATTCGCCGGTGTAGGTGTTGGTCTCGCGCTCGTGATAGGCGCGCGTCAGATAGGCCGGCAGGCGATCGATCGCGCCGGCGTCCGTGCCGACATGCACCTTGATGCGGCTGTGATGCTTGAGCCGCTCGCGATAGGGCATATCGGGTAGGAAGAGCTCCCACACGCCGAACTCGTTGCGCGTGAGCGGGTTTGCGCCGCGGTCCCACTTGTTGAAGTCGCCGATGAGCGCCAGGTACTTCGCGGCCGGCGCCCACTCGCGATACCAGACGCCCGATTGGCCGTTGTGCGTGCCGCGGTTGAGGCCGAAGTAGCGATGTCCGAGAGAGAAGCGGTCGATTCCGCCTTCGGATTTTTCGATCTCCGCCAGCTTGTCGCGGAAGCGCCGGTAGCGATGGCGCAGTGCGTCGGCATAGGGCTCGAGCCAGGGGTCATGGCGAATCAGGCCGGTTCCGTCGGGGATGTTGGGAGCGGTGGCAGCCATGGCTCGGATTGTCGCGCCGCGAGCGGGATTGGGCCAGTGGGCACTGGCGTTTCCGATGATGAAAGGCGATCGGATCCAGCCGCACGCGGCCGTTGTTACGAATTCAGCGTGCCCGCGTTCCAGGTTTGCAACACCTTGATGTAGCTGGCGCGGTTGAAGGGGCTTGGATCGGGACATTTGAGGAAGCTCATGCTGCCCTTCATCTGGGACAACGAGTCGTACTCATGCTGCTCCAGCCAACCGACTAATTCGCGGCGGAGTTGTAGCAGATGACCCGGGCCATGGCGGAGCAGGGCCGAGACCAACTGCACGCCGTCGGCGCCGCTCATGATCGCCTTGATCACGTCAAGCGTGGTGTGTACCCCGCCCGTGACGCCGAGTGACGAGCGCACGCGGCCGGAGAGGAGCGCCAGGCCGCGCAGGCGAAGCGGCAGATCGGAAGAATTGCTGAGGCCCATGCGGGAGACGATCTCGAGCGCCTCGACATCGATGTCGGGGTGATAAAAGCGATTGAAGAGCACCAGGCCGTTGGCGCCCGCGCCGACGAGCTGCTGGGCGACGTTGAGCACCGAGGTGTAGAAGGGCGAGAGCTTGACCGCGATGGGGATTTTCACCGCCTGTCGCACCGTCTGCACCATTTCAAGCGTGCGCTGCTCCAGCGCCGCGCCGGGTGTCTGCGGGTCGGTGGGCAAGCTGTAGATGTGCAGCTCGATGGCGTCGGCGCCTGCCTCTTCGAACAGGCGGGCGTTGTCGAGCCAGCCGCCGCGGGTGACGCCGTTGAGCGACGCGACCACCGGGATGGTGAGCGCGCGCTTGAGTTCGTTGAGCTTGTCGAGGTACTCATGCGGGCCGAGGACGAAGTCGGCGGGGTCGGGAAAGTAGGTGAGGGCCTCGGCGAATGAGTTGGCGTGCGCGTCCATGGAGCGCGTGTGGGCAAGCTCTTCCGCGGTCAGTTGCTCTTCGAAAAGCGAGCGCATGATGATCATCGAAGCGCCGGCGTCCTCGAAGCGGCGGGCATGATCGACCTGATCAGCGATCGGCCCGGCCCCGACGATGAACGGGTTCGGCAGTGTGAACCCGAGGTACTTGGTTTCCAGATTCATGATTCGTTCTCCGATGCGGTGTCGGGTCAGTTGGTCGGAGCCGCGGCGGCCATCGCCGGGGCGGCGGCGGCGACCGTTTCGCTGCCGTTGCCGGGGAGTGTCAATTTCGCCAGATGGTCGTAGAGCGCGACGCGGCGGATCGAAGCCTCTTCGGCCAGAAGGGCGAGTTGCTGGAAGCGCTCGGGGTCGCTCTTCTCAACCATGCGGAAGCGCGTTTCGTTCCGCATGTAGTCGGCCGGGCGGGCCTTGCCGCGGGCGCCGTCCATGATCAGCGGCGGCTGACCCTGCTCGCGGCGGCGCGGGTCATAGCGGTAGAGCGGCCAGATGCCGCTTTCGACGGCGAGCTTTTGCTGATCGCAGCCGAACATCAGGTCGTAGCCGTGCGCGATGCAGTGGCTGTAGGCGATGATCAGGGCCGGGCCCGGATAGGCGTCGGCCTCGAGCAGCGTCTGCACGGTGTGCGTGTCCTTTGCGCCGAACGCGACGCTGGCGACATAGACGTGGCCATAGCTCATCGCCATCAGGCCGAGGTCCTTCTTGGCGATGCCCTTGCCGGCGGCGGCGAACTTTGCCGCGGCGCCCAGCGGGGTGGCCTTGGATGCCTGGCCGCCGGTGTTGGAATAGACCTCGGTGTCGAGCACGAGGACGTTGACCTTGTGGTTCATCGAGAGCACGTGGTCGAGGCCGCCGTAGCCGATGTCGTAGGCCCAGCCGTCGCCGCCGACGATCCAGACGCTCTTTCGCACGAGGTAGTCGGCCAGGAGCGCGAGGCGCATCGCCTGTGGCGATTTCATCGACTGCAACTTTTGCCGCAGTGCGACGACGCGCTCGCGCTGTTCGCGCAGGCCGAGTTCTCCGGCCTGGTCGGCGTGGAGTAGATCGGTGACGAGGCGATCGCCGATTTCGCCGGCCATGTCGCGCAGCAGCAGGCGGGCCTGCTGTTCGTGCGACTCGATCGCGAGCCGATATCCCAGGCCGAATTCCGCGTTGTCTTCGAAGAGCGAGTTGGCCCAGGCGGGGCCGCGGCCGTTGGCGTCCTTGCAATAGGGCGTGGTCGGCAGATTGCCGCCGAAGATCGACGAGCAGCCGGTCGCGTTGGCGATCAGCGTGCGGTCGCCGAAGAGCTGGGTGAGCAGCTTGATATAGGGGGTCTCGCCGCAGCCGGCGCAGGCGCCGGAGTATTCAAAGAGCGGCAGCAGGAACTGAGAGCCTTTGGCGTCGAAGCGGGTGATGGCAGCGCGATCGGGCTCCGGGAGTTCGAGGAAGAAGTTGTAATTGGCCCGTTCTCGCTCGCGGATCGGGAGCTGCGGCTCCATGTTGATCGCTTTGTGCCGCGGGTTCGATTTGTCCTTGGCCGGGCATACGTGGACACAGAGCTTGCAGCCGGTGCAGTCTTCCGGCGCGACCTGAATCGTGAACTTCATGCCTTTGAATTCCTTCGCCTTGTAGTCGTTGCTGCGGAAGGAATCGGGCGCGCTCTGGAGCGCCTCGGCCGGGTAGGCCTTGGCGCGAATGGCTGCGTGGGGACAGACAAAGGCACACTTGTTGCACTGGATGCAGACGGATTCGTCCCAGACGGGGATTTCCTGGGCGATGTTGCGTTTTTCCCAGCGTGTCGTGGCGGTGTCCCAGGTGCCGTCGACCGGGAATGCGCTGACGGGCAGCAGGTCGCCTTTGCCCGCCATCATGACCGCGTTGACGCGCTTCACGAACTCCGGCGCGTTCTCGGCGACGAGCGGCGTGCGGCCGAAGATCGCCGTGGCGCGGGTGGGGACTTTGACTTCGAACAGATTGGCGAGCGTCTCGTCGACCGCGGCGAAGTTGCGCTTCACCACCTCGTCGCCCTTGCGGTCGTAGGACTTCTGGATCGCTTTCTTGATCTGTGCGATGGCCTCTTCGCGCGGCAACACGCCCGAGATTGCGAAGAAGCAGGTCTGCATGATCGTGTTGATGCGTCCGCCCATGCCCGTCGCCTGCGCGACGGGGACGGCGTTGATGACGAAAAAGCGGATCCGCTTCGAGATCAACTGCTCCTGCACCTCGCGCGGCAGCCGGTCCCAAACGGCGTCGGCGGCGTGGGGCGAATTCAGCAGAAAGACCGCGCCCGGCTCAGCCAGTTCGAGCACTTCGTATTTTTCGAGAAACTCCCATTGATGACAGGCGACGAAGCTCGCGCGGCGGATGAGATAGGGCGCGCGGATCGACCGCGGGCCGAAGCGCAGGTGCGAAATAGTCATCGCGCCCGATTTCTTGGAGTCGTAGACGAAGTAGCCCTGGGCGAAGTTGTCGGTCTCCTCGCCGATGATCTTGATCGAGTTTTTGTTGGCGCCGACCGTGCCATCGGCCCCAAGGCCGAAGAAGACGGCGCGGACGGTCTCGGCGCTTTCGATGTCGAAGTCGGCGTCGAAGTCGAGCGAAGTGTGAGTGACATCGTCGACGATGCCGACCGTGAAGTGATTCTGCGGCTCGGGCTTAGCCAGTTCGTCGAACACCGCCTTGGCCATCGCGGGCGTGAACTCCTTGCTGGAGAGGCCGTAGCGCCCGGCAAAGATGCGCGGCTCGGCGGCGAAGCGCGACCAGCCGGCGTCGCGCGCTTCATGCAGCGCCGCGAGGGCATCGAGATACAGCGGGTCGCCGATCGCGCCCGGCTCCTTGGTGCGATCGAGCACGGCGACGCGGCGCACGCTGCGCGGCAGCGCGGCAGCGAAGTTGCGAACGCAGAACGGGCGAAAGAGCCGCACATTCAACACGCCGACGCGATCGCCACGCGCGACCAGCGTCTTGACCGTTTCGGCGATGGTCTCGGTGGCGGAGCCCATCACGACGATGACGCGTTCGGCCTCGGGGTGGCCGGTGTATTCGAACAGGCGATACTGTCGGCCCGTCAGCGCCGCGAACTGGTTCATCGTGATCTGAACGTGCTCGGGGCATTCGCTGTAGTAGCGGTTGCAGGCCTCGCGGGCTTGAAAGAATGTGTCGGGGTTTTGGGCGGTGCCGCGGATGACGGGGCGGTCGGGGGTGAGGGCCCGATCGCGCTGCACCTTCACCAGGCCGTCGTCCAGCATCGTCCGCAAGTCGTCGTCGCTCAGCAGCTCGATCTTGGCGATTTCGTGCGAGGTGCGAAAGCCGTCGAAGAAATGCAACATGGGCACGCGAGCCCGCAGCGTCGCGACTTGCGCGATGCAGGCCAGGTCCTGGGCTTCCTGAGGAGAGTTCGAGCAGAGCATGCCGAAGCCCGTCTGGCGACAGGCCATCACGTCGGAGTGATCGCCGAAGATGCTGAGGGCGTGCGTCGCGAGCGTTCTCGCCGTGACGTGCATGCAGAAGGGCGTCAGTTCGCCGGCGATCTTGTACATATTGGGGATCATCAGCAGCAGCCCCTGCGACGCGGTGAACGTCGTCGTCAGGGCGCCCGCCTCCAGCGCGCCGTGAACCGCCCCGGCGGCGCCGCCTTCGGACTGCATTTCGACCACCCGCGGCACGCCGCCCCAGATATTGCGGCGGTCGCGCGCGGCCCATTCGTCGGCCAGTTCGCCCATCGTCGACGACGGCGTGATCGGATAGATCGCGATCACTTCGTTCATGCGATAGGCGACGGAGGCCGTGGCCTCGTTTCCGTCGACAGTGCTGACGGTCGTGGTCCTCGGCTTGGTCATTGGGTTCTCCCGTAGTCGCCGCCGCGCGGCAGGGCGCTGCGCTGGGGCGAGTGGTGTGGCGGCTCGAAGTGCGGCAGAGGGGGATCGTCGCGGCGCGGGTGCGGAGTCCCTCGCGAAGGTGCGCGCGGGTCGCATGGCGAGGCGGCGTTCATGATCGGTCCGTTCGTCGACACGAGGTGACGCCCGGATCGGATGAGATGAGCGCGATGCGCGCCAATCAGGCGGTCACTCGAACAATGATGATCGGCGGAGGGCGGGGCGGGTTCAAGCGCAAATTCTGGGGAAATCTGCAGGATTCCGCTTGGAAAACGTGCGATTTCGACTCCGGACCGCCGGCGGTCCACTCACCGATTGGAAAGAAAAAGGCAGGACGCGGAACGCCGCGGCCTGCCAAACTTATCTTTCAGATTGCGAGCCTTTCAGACGCTCTCGCCTGCCTACGAACTCATGCCTGCTTGCCGTGGCACTGTTTGAACTTCTTGCCGGAGCCGCAGGGGCAGGGATCGTTGCGGCCGACGCGGGGCGTCTCGCGACGGATGGTGTCGACCTTTTGCACTTCTTCCGGCGGAGCGGCATTGTTGGCCTGAGCACTGGGCGCGGCGGCGCGCTGTTCGGCGGCGGCGGCACGGATGCCGGAACCGGTTGCGTCTGCGTGCGTCGTGCGGACGCGGGCGTCGTAAGCGGGGCCTTCGGGCCGCGGGCTGTCGGTCGTTGTGACACCGCCACCAGCGCTGTCGCCGCCGATGCGGACTTTGAAGATCAGGTCGGTGACGCGCTCACGCACATTGCTCATCGTCTCATTGAAGAGCCGCGTACCTTCGCGCTTGTATTCGATCTTCGGGTCTTTCTCCGCCTGACCGCGCATCCAGATGCCGCCGCGGAGCAGGTCCATGGCGTACATGTGATCCTTCCAGACGGAGTCGAGCGTCTGGAGTACGACCATCTGCTCAAGGTAGCTGAGTTCGAAGCGCAGCATCTGGTAATAGAGATTGCGAAGCTGCGGGCGGACTTCCTCACTCATATCGAGCGGGTGGATATCGAGCAGGGTACGGAAGCGGCCCTTGGCCCAGTCGAGCAGCTTGTCGCCGGGGTTCTCGCGGATGGCGGTTTCGATCTCGTCGTCGAAGGCGCCTTCGGCCATGTACTTTTCGTTCAGGGCGCGAAGCTCTTCGAAGATCTCGGGCGGCTGCTTGCCCTCGACATTGGCGACGGTCCAATTGAGGCCGAACTTGCGATTGACCCAGCCGACGATGCGCGGATAGGCCTCGGCGGCGCTCTGCGAACCGCGAACGACCGAGTCGATCAGCGCTTCGACCGGGTAGCTGACTTCGCGGCGGCGATAGGTCTCGCGCATGCGCGTGCGGATGATCTGCTCGGCTTCCTCGCGCGAGGCGCGCTTCAATTCATCGAGATCGAGCTCGACTTCGAACTTCTCGCGGGCCCAGCGCACGAGGCGGGCCTTGGAGTAGAGCGGGTCGACGTATTGCTCCAGAGCGGCAAGGTCGGCCTGTTCGATCTTCTTTTCGGCGGCCGCGGCGATGCGCTCCATCAGGTCGTGCGGGTCGCTCTCCTTGATCTGGGCCAGCGTGAGGCCGATGCCGTATTGCTCGGCCCATTGCTGCAGGCCCTTGGTGTCCCACTCCTCGGCGGGGATGTCGGAGTCGACATATTCGCCGAAGGTGCGGCTGACGCTGGAGCGCACCTCGTGCATGGCGCGATCGCGGATGTCTTCCTGCAGTCCGCTGAGGCTCGTGGTGTCGAGCTTTTCGTGTTCGATCGTCGTGTTGAGGTGCTGTCCGACCCACTCGGCGGCGCAGCGGGCGGGATATTCGAGGTCGTAGTAGCGATCGCACGCGTCGGCGACGACGTCGTCGATCATCTCCCAGATCAACTCGCTCAGGCCCTGGCTTTCGACGATGCGCTGACGCATCGTGTAGAAGCTCTTGCGCTGGTGATCCATCACCTCGTCATATTCGAGCAGATTTTTGCGGATGCCGAAGTTTCGCTCTTCGACCTTTTTCTGGGCGTTTTGAATGCCGCGGGTGAGCATCCGGTGTTCCATGGGCTGGCCCGGCTCCCAGCCGCCCATGCTGTTGAGCATCTTCAGCACCCATTCGCCCATCGTCAGGCGCAACAATTCGTCATCGAGCGAAAGGAAGAAGCGCGAGCTGCCGGGGTCGCCCTGACGGCCGCAGCGGCCGCGGAGCTGATTGTCGATGCGGCGGCTTTCGTGGCGCTCGGTGCCCAGGACGTGCAGACCGCCGATGGTGGCGACGCCCGGGCCCAGGACGATGTCGGTGCCGCGGCCGGCCATGTTGGTGGCGATGGTGACGCGGCCGTGCTTTTCCTGCTGCTTATTGCGAAATGCGTCGTGCTGCTGACCGGCCTTGGCGACGATCTCGGCTTCGCGGGCGTGGTTCTTGGCGTTCAGGACTTCGTGTTCGATGCCGTGCTTCTTGGTGAGCGCGGCGCTGAGCCGCTCGCTCGATTCGACGCTGGCCGTGCCGACCAGAACGGGGCGACCGGACAGGGCGCCGCCCAGAATCTCGCGGTAGGTCTTGGCGAGAATGGAGAGATCGGCATCGTCCTTGTCGACGACGGCCAGGGCCTCTTTGATCTGGGCGCGCTGCTTTTTGGCTTCGTCGGCGGTGGCGCCCTCGTCGCGCTCTTCGACGATGGCGAGCACGCGGTCGGCCTGCTTCAGCATGTCGTAGAGCGAGAACGGGTCGGAGGGGTGGCCGTCCTGCGAGTAAGAGCGAATTTCCTCGACGATGGCGTTGAACTTATCGTCCATCGTCTTGTAGACCTTGTCGTTGTAATCGACGCGGCGGATCGGGCGGTTGGTGGGGATGGCGATGACTTCGAGCTTGTAGATTTTCATGAACTCGTCGGCCTCGGTCATGGCCGTTCCGGTCATGCCGGCGAGTTCGCGATACATCTTGAAGAGGTTTTGCAGAGTGATGGTGGCGAGGGTCTGGGTTTCCTGCTTGATCTGCACCGATTCCTTGGCCTCGACGGCCTGATGCAGACCGTCGCTCCACTGGCGGCCGACCATCAGGCGGCCGGTGAATTCGTCGACGATGACGACGGCGCCCTCTTGAATGACGTATTCCTTGTCGCGGTGATAGCAGAGGTGGGCGCGCAGGGCCTGGTCCAGGTAATGCGGCCAGTTCATGTTCTTGCCGTCGTAGAACGAGCCGATGCCGATCTGCTGCTGCGCGAACTTGGCGCCATGCTCGGTCATGTTGGCGCGTTTGCTGTCGAGCTCGACGACGAAGTACTGCATGTGGCCGATGTATTCGGCTTCGTCGGAGGAGACCCAGTAGGGGTCGGCGCGGAACTTCTTGATGCCGTCTTTGAATTTCGGGTGGGTTCGCAGGTCTTTTGGCGCCGTCTGTTCGACTTCGTCGATCCTGGCGGCGAATTCGCGGTTGGTCTGCTCCTGCTTCTTGATGAGCAGCCGGGCGATGTTGTCGGCGACGCGGTAGTTGCCGACGTCGTCGTGGGCCGGGCCGCTGATGATCAGCGGGGTGCGGGCCTCGTCGATCAGGATCGAGTCGACCTCGTCCACGACGGCGAAGTCTTTTTTGCCCTGCAACTGCTGCTTGGGCGACATCTTCATGTTGTCGCGCAGATAGTCGAAGCCGAATTCGCTGTTGGTGCCGTAGGTGATGTCGCAGGCGTAGGCGGCACGCTTGGCTTCGTGCTTGGCGCGGAAGTCGGCCTCCGTGTCGCCCGGCATCGGGTTCATCATGGTCGAGATGTAGCCCACCGAGACGCCCAGCAGTTCAAAGATCGGCTTGCAGAACTCGGCGTCGCGGCGCACGAGGTAGTCGTTGACCGTGACCATGTGGACCTTGCGGCCCTGGAGCACTTTCAGGTAGTTGGCGGCGTAGCAAACGATTGTCTTGCCTTCGCCGGTGCGCATCTCGGCCACGCAGCCGCTCTCGAGCACGTTGCTGCCGATGAGCTGACACTCGTACTGTCGGTGGTTGCGGGCGCGGCGCGAGGCCTCGCGGACGAGGGCGTAGGCGATGGGGCGGATGTCGTCGAGCGCGGCGCCTTGTTCGAGTTTTTGCTTCAGCTCCGGCGTTTTTGCCGCAAGTTGCTCGTCGGAGAGGCCGCGAAACTGCTCATCGAGCGGATCGACGCCGTCGCGGACGAGGCGGCGTTTGGCGATGACCACGCGGTCGTTGCGCGAGGGAAGATATTTGAGCGAGAGCCAGCCGAAGTAGAGGACCGTGCTGACGACGAAGATCGTGGCGAAGATGGCCGCGGTGGCGGTGGAGAGCCACGAGAGGCCGACGCTCTCGGGGCCGACGGCGGTGACATACACCAGCGCGATCGCGAGCAGCACGAGCACGAAGCCGAAGAGGTTCTTGATCGGCCCGCGGCGAGCGCGATGCCAGAAGACGGTACTGGCATCGGTGGCGTCGCGCAGGATATCGGCATCGCCGACGTTCAGGAGCCAATTCACCGATGGTCGCTCAACCCGGTCGAGCATGCGCGTCCTCTAACTAGGGATCAGAGCCGCGCCCGTCAGGAAGCGGTCTTGGTCTTGTCGTTCGGTCCGAACTCAGCTTGGATGCCGGAAGTGCCGCTTTAGGCGCGTTCCAAATACTCGCCCGTCCGCGTATCGACGCGCAGCATCTCGCCGATGTCGATGAACGGCGGAACCTTCACGCGCAGGCCGGTTTCCAGGTCGGCGTCCTTGGTCTGGTTGGTGGCGGTGGCGCCCTTCACGACGGGTGGGGTGTCGACCACCTTGAGCTCGACGACGTTCGGCAGTTCGACGCCGACGATGGCACCGTCGATGATCTGGGCCTGAATGGCTTCATTGCCTTTCAGGTAGTAATGGGCGTCGCCCATCACGTCGCTGCTGACGTGGACCTGGTCATAGGTCTGCTTGTCCATCAGGACGTATTCGTCACCTTCGCGGTAGAGATATTCGTACTCTTTGCCTTCCACGAAGGGGGTCTCGACGCGGTCGTCGACGGCGTAGCGGACGTCGAGCAGTTGGCCGCTCTTGAGCGACTTGAGCTTCGCCTGCAAGTAGCTGCGCCAATTGCCTTTAGAGACGCGCGTGATGTCCGCCACGTTGTACAGCTGGCCCTCGTGCATCACCACGCGGCCCTTTCTCAGTTCGCTCGCTTTGATCATGAATCCGACAATCTCCGCGCAAGTCGCTGCGCACGATGATCCAGCACACGCACGCCCCACGGCGCGCGGATCGTCTGTCTCGGGAACACTATTGCCCGGCAAATGATAACTGATTTTGCTGTGGGGGGATATGCGGGGCGACGTCGAGCCGCGGCGCTCGCCGGCCCCGATCGCGGGCGGGGCGCGCGGCGGGATGCGTGACAGTCGGAAGGAGGGCGGCTATCGTGCCCCAACTCATAATGAGCAAGTCTCATCTCAAAATTTTGCCGGGCTACGGATTTCAACTGCTGATCGCGGCGATGCTCGCTGCGTCGGCGGTGGCCGCGACGCCGCGAGAGGGGCAGCTCGAAAGCGAATCCTGCGTTTGCGACGATGAGTCGGCGGCAGTCGCTCGGCCGACCAAAGGCGAGCGCTCCCGGAAACTGCGCGGGGCGGAGCGGTTTTCATTCGCTACGCGCGGGGCCAAGCCGGTCATGCGGCTCGCCGCGCCGAAACGCACCGCTTTGCATCAAACGCGTGAAATCGCCTCCTGTCTTCTGACGCACGCCGATCGGCGTGCACGATTCTCCTGTTGGAACAACTGACAAAGCGCTTCCCATGTTCGCAACGTTTCGGGCTCGATCACGCCGCGCGCCAAAGACCGATGGCCGCGGAGATTGTGCCATAGAGGACGGTTGCGACGGGCACCGCGAATACGGGTTTGAGCGCGGCGCGCCAAGCAGTGAGGGCGCAGGCAAGCGGCATCGTCGCGTTGCCGAGGATCAGAGCCCACGAAGCGCTTTGGAGTTCGTGCGGCGCAAGGCGCATCTGCGGAGCCTGCAACGCAAAGAAGAGATTGACGAATCCGAGGCCGAAAAAGGCGATGTGGCCGAGCCGGATCAGCCGCCGGCGATAGGAGTCGTAGCCCCCGAGGAAATCGGCGCGATGAAAGCCGAGGCCGAGCAGGGCGCCGCTGGCAGCGCCGAGCGCGAGCGAAGACCAGCCGACGGCGGCATTGAGCAGTGCGGGGGCGGATTCGAGCGATTGCATATCGCGATCGTACCTGCGAGAGCGGGTCGGTCGCTTCGAAAACGGAAAGGTCGGACGAGACGATGGCATCAGAAAACGAGCGCGGATCCCGGATGGAGCGAGCGGAGGCCGACCATGATCGGCGCGAATCCGCCAACTTTGGGGCCGATCTGCTGGCGTCGATGGTGGTCTTCCTCGTGGCCTTGCCGCTTTGCATGGGCATCGCGATCGCGTCGGGCGTGCCGAAGGATGTGCCGTCGGTCGTCCCCGGACTGCTGACGGGCATCGTCGGCGGCATCGTGGTCGGCCTGATCTCCGGATCGCCGCTGCAAGTGAGCGGTCCGGCGGCGGGATTGAGCGTACTCGTCTACGACTTTGTGCGCGAGTTCGGCTGGGAAGCGGTGCCGGCGATGGTGGTTTGCGCTGGGCTGTTGCAGCTTCTCTGCGGCATGGCCGGACTTGGGCAGTGGTTTCGGGCGGTTTCGCCGGCGGTGGTGCAGGGCATGCTTGCGGGGATCGGAGTTCTGATTTTCGCAAGTCAGGTATTTGTGATGATGGACGCGCAACCGCGCTCCAGCGGGTGGAAGAATCTGCTGGGAATCCCGGTGGCGCTTTGGTACGACCTCATGCACGAAAACATGGGGTCGGAGCATTATCGCGCCGGTGCGATCGGGCTCATCTGCATCGCGACGATTGTGATCTGGAAGAAGATTCAGCCCAAGTCGCTGAAGTATCTGCCGGGGCCGCTGCTGGCGGTGTTAGTAGGAGCGGGGCTGGCGGCCATCTCCAATCGTCAGGCCGATTCCAGCGGGCATCACGACGATCAGAATGTGAAAATGGTGAAGGTGCCGGACAACGTCCTGCAGGCGATCCGCGTGCCGACGTGGGAGAATCTGGAGAGCGTGCTGTTCCATGTGCCGCATCGCGAACGCGCGGCGGCCGCGCAGCCGGATTCCAAGTCGTCGTCGGGCCCGGCCGATGTGACATCGCTGCCGTCGACCGACGCGTGGATTGCGCCCGTAGGCGGCGCCCCCGGAGCGGAACACACGGCCAAGCGCGGCCCTTTCTCCTGGGTCGGATTGCTGGGGATTCTCTCGCTGGCTTTCATCGCCAGCGCCGAGACGCTGCTCTCGGCGACGGCGGTCGATCGCATGCACTCCGGGCCGCGCACGCGCTATGACCGCGAGCTGGCGTCGCAGGGAGTGGGCAACATGGTCGCGGGGCTGCTGGGCGGATTGCCGATGACGGGCGTGATCGTGCGCAGCTCGGCCAACGTCCAGGCCGGCGCGAAGACGCGCTGGTCGGCGGTGCTTCACGGGCTGTGGCTGCTGTTGTTCGTCGCCCTGTTGCCCGGAGTCTTGCAGTGGATTCCGACTTGCGCACTGGCGGCGATCCTGGTTTACACCGGCTACAAGCTGGTCGATGTCCAGGCGATTCGGGAACTGGCGAAGTACGGCTGGACCGAGGTGGCGATTTATTTCGCGACGATGATCGTGATCGTCGCGACCGACCTGCTGACCGGAGTTGCCGTCGGGTTGGGGCTTTCTCTCGTCAAGCTCTTCGCGCGTTTCTCACGACTCGATATCGAGCTCAGCGACGACCCGCAGCGCCGCCGGACCGCGCTGCGCCTCAGCGGGGCGGCGACCTTCGTACGCCTGCCCAAGCTGGCGGCGGCGCTCGAGAAAGTCCCGCCGAGTTCGGAGCTGCACGTTGAGTTCGCCGACCTGGATTACATCGACCATGCCTGCCTGGATCTGCTGATCAACTGGGAGAAGCAGCACGAGACCACCGGCGGGCGGCTCGTAATCGACTGGGGCAGTCTGCACGCGCGCTTCCGGTCGCGTCGAAGCGGCAACGGGCAGGTCGCGGCGGAGGTGGCGCGGGTCTGAGGCGAGCGCGGTCGATGAGTCGGCCGGCAAGCCGCCGGCCGATGCGTGGACAGGTCGTCGTGAACGCTGCGGATTACTCGTCCGGGTCGTCGCGCTTGCCGACTTCAGCCAAATAGACGCCGCGGACGCCATGCTCCTCGGCGAGTCGGCCATAGGGCATGATCGGCTTGCGCAGGCAGCCGGAGAGCAGGGGGGCGACGAACTCGCGCAGCTGGCGCTGCTGCTGGGTGATGGGCAGGGTGGCGTCGATGACGTGCAATCCGAACTCCGGCACCATCTGCTCATATTGCTGCAGAATGCGTCCCTGGAAGATTTCGAAGCTCTCGTAGGGATCTTCGCTCAGCGCCAGGTCCATGCCGGCTTCGTAATACTTGAGTTCGGGACGGCCGCCGAGGATGCGGTGAAGCGCCTCTTGCAGCGGCACGCGGAAGTAAATCGCGGCCGAGGGGCGCGGGGCGAAGCGGTACATGCGGCGGACGAACTCGGCATCGACGCCGCGGGCCACGTCGCGGGCGAAGGCGGTGTAGATGTAACGATCGGTCAGCACCACGGCGCCCGCGCGAAGCGGCGGCAGGATGGTGCGCTCAAGGCGGTCGGCGAAGTCGGCCGCGTGGATCAGCGAGAAGGACATGGGGCTGAGCAGCCGCTGCTCTTTGCCCATGCGGGTGGTCTCGCGCACGACGGGCGAGCTGTTCCACTCGCTGAAATGGGCGAGATATCCCTGCGACTGAATCCACTTGCGCAGCAGATCGAGTTGCGTGCTTTTGCCCGAGCCGTCGATGCCCTCGACGATGACCAGCTTGCCGGGCAGCGCGCCGTAATCGGTGTAGCGTTCGACCTTTTCCGCGGCTTGCTTAACCATTGGCCGCCTCCAGTTCGATTGCCATGCCGTCGACGGGCGGCGGGCCCGGATCGGCGGTTTCGTTTGCGGCGATCTCAAAGCGCGGCCGGCTGCGAAAGACGTCGCGGAACACGCGGGACTTTTTCCGCGCGGCGGCCAGATTTTCGGCGATGTCGCCCGCTCCGGTGGTGAGCACAAAGCGCGTGCGGCGACCGGCGACCTCGATCGCGACATCCTGCACGCACTGATCGTGTGCGCGGTCGAGCCCGTCGGCAATGCGCAGAATCGCCACCAGATCGCGGACGAGGTGTTGATCGTCGATCGAGAGCCGCCGAAAGCCGCGGTGCTCGGCGCGCGGGCCATTGCCGCGGTGATAGCGGGCGACGTTGGCGATCAGCTCGACCTGTCGCCGCGCGAGCGGCGCGAGGTCCGCGTGCGTGATCATGTTGTACGAATGCTTGTGGTGGCGGCGGTAATGAATGGCGATGCCCACGTCGTGCAGCACCGCAGCGGCCTCAAGAATCTCGCGCGCGCCGGGCCGCGTCCAGGCCGCGGCATGGTCGGAGGCGACCTCAGAGAGCTGGTCAAAGATGCGCAGCGCGAGCCGCGCGACCTGCTCCGAATGGGCCACATCGTAGCCCGCCCGCTCCGCAAAACGCCGCACCGTGGGCATGACGTCGCCCGCGTGATGCGACTCGCGCGGGCGCGAGAGGTGCAGTTCGTCGATCATCTCCATCAGTAGGCCGTCGCGGATTCCGCCGTCGTGAATCCGCAGGCGTTCGGTGTGAAGCGCTTTCATCAGCCGCTCCACGACGCAGACGCCGGCGACGATGATCTCGGAGCGGCGCTCGTTGACGCCGGGGACGCGGCGGCGCTCGTCGTGATTCATGCCCTTGAGCCATTCGAGGATGTCGGAGACCTCGGCCAGGCTCATTTCATAGCCGCGCACGGCGAAGGGAAATCGGCCCTCGGCGTGCGGGGCGCCGCCGCGACGGATCGAGATACGGGCCAGCGTGGTGAGCGTTCCGCCGGTGCCGTAGATCATGTCGACGGCGCGCCGGTCTTCGCCAAGCGCGTCGATCAGAGCTTCGTCGATGAAGCGCTCCATCTCGCGATAGCGATAGACGCCGGGGTTGGTCGCGTCGGAGAACTGGTCGGTCAGGCGGACCGCGCCGACGGGGAAGCTGTGCCAATCTTCGATCAGGCCGTTGTCGCCGAGGACCACATCGGCGGTTCCGCCGCCGAGGTCGCAGACGGCGACGCGGACTCCGTTGAGATCAAAGGCGTTGGCAACGCTTGAGAAGGCCAGTCGCGCTTCGTATTCGGCGCTGATCGGGCGGATGCGGATGCCCGCTTCGCGCTCGACGCGGCGCAGAAACTGGCTGGCGTTGCGGGCTTCGCGAATGGCGCAGGTGCCGACGGCGCGGACGTGGTCGACGTGGTGCTGCTCGGCGGTGTCGCGCATCTTGCGCAGCGCTTCGAGCGCGTGATCCATGGCGTCGGCGGAGAGGCGACCCGTGCGAAACATTCCGCCCGCCAGGCGGGTGGTCTCGCGGACGTCCTCGATGACGCGGAAGCGCGATTGCGGGTCGGTCTCGGCCACCACCATGCGGACGCTGTTGGAGCCGACATCGATCGCGGCGATGCGGTGCGGATGAGAGTCGGCGTTGGCGGCGGCGTCGAGCGGCGGCGTGACGACGCGCAGCGCGCCGTTCGCAGCGACGCGCGGCCCGGCGGCCAGGCGCGGCACGCGGCGCAGCGTGGGATTGATGCGCTCGTCGAGAAAGTCGGAGAGCTGCACCAGCGCGGCGCGCGGCGCGGAGCCGCTCCACCAGGCCACGAAGTCGCGCTGGGCGCTGGTGCGGCGCGTCTGCGACCAGGCCAGCAGCAGCGCGTTGATCTCGGGCGCTTCGAGCACCCCACCGGTCGGGCAGCACTCGCAGCCTTCGGGCAGCGCCGCCGGACCGGCGAAGAGCGCGGCCATTTCGTGCCAGTCGTTGACGTCGCCAAGCCGGCTCTGGGCTTCGACGAGGCATTCTTCGGCGGGCTGGAAGACCTCGTTCGGCAGGCAGTTCTCGAAAATCTCGAGGGCGTAGCGGGCGCGCTTGGCCCGCAGCCGCAGCTCGTGAAGAGCGACCAGATCTTCGTCGGCCAGGCTGGCGGGATCGCCCACCAGCGGCGCGATGAGCCGCGGCAGACATTTGCCCGCGAGTTCCGCCATGACATAGGCCCCGCGGGGCGAAGCGGCGCGGGTGGCGGCGTCTCCGGCGAGCCCGCGCAGCAGACGGCGACGGTCGCCGGCCACGACGCGGCGGGCGCCCGCCGCCAGGCGGCTCAACTCGCGATCGGCGGCCTGGCGCTCGGCGAGGAGCGTTTCGACCGCAGCGGCGGCAGCGGCGGCGATCTCGCCCTGAGTCTGTTCGGCGAGCAGACCCCGCTGCACATCGGCCCGCCGTGTGCGGGCGGCGGCCTGGCGCACCTCGCGCAACACACGCTTCAGCGAGCGCACCGGGCCCGCGGGCAACGAATCGCGAAACAGGCGAATGGCGGCGGCGGCGCGCCGCGTGGCGACCCGAAGCTGGTGGGCCGTCTTCTCCGGCACAGGATCTTCTTCGGCGGCGCTTTCCAGCCAGCGCTCGACCGTGCGCAACCGGTCCTTCAACACGGCCCGGGCCGCGAGCAGGCAGGGCGTGTCGGCGAAGAGCTGGTCTTCGATCCGCGTCTTGGGGATCGTGATGGTGCTCACTGATGATCCTTCATGCCGGCGAGAAGCCGGATTACATGTGCTTTCAGATCGGCGAAAACCTCGGCGACGTCACGCCGGGCGTCGATGACCTGAAAGTGATAAAGCTCGGAAAGCTGCTCAAAAGCGCCCAAAAGACGGGTCTGGTAGCGCTGAAACGAATCGAATACGTCGCGGCCTTCCTGAAAATCCATGCCGGATTCCCAGTAATCAAACGATCCGCGGCCAACGACCCGCGGGACCAGGCTGGGAATATCGACGCGCAAATACAGCACGCCGTGCGGCACCGGGGCGAAGCGGTAGAGGTCCTGAAGCCAGCCGACATCGGTACCGCGCACGATGGAGCGGGCCATGATCGAATAAAAATAGCGGTCGGTGAGGACGACGAATCCGGCCCGCAGCGCGGGAAGGATCTCGTTTTCCAGTCGGTCGCAGAAGTCGGTGCCGTAGAAAAGATCGAGCGTGCGCTGGGTGGCGGTCGTGCCCATCTTGGCCTGTCGCAGCCCTTCGCCGGCCAGCCGACCACGGCTCAGACCGGTGTGAATGACGCCGTAGCCGAGCGTTTCGAGCGACTCGCGCAGCAACGCACAATGGGTGGATCGACCGACGCCATCGGTGCCTTCGAGGACCAGCAGCCGGCCCGGATGGACGGAGATATCGACCGGTCCGGCGCCGTCGAGGTGAAAGGCGGTCTCGGTGTATTCGCGACGGAGCGAGCCGGGACGGGCCTGTGCCGGCCGGTCATCGCGCTGATGGTTCATGTCGAGCCTCCGCGGATTCTCGCAGCGGCCTGTCGCTGACAATCATCGAGAATCGCCCGATTCGAATCGCGATCGGTCCGCGAGTATAACGCTGTCCGAGAATGCGAAAACCCGGCGGTGAAAATGCCCGCGATCCTCAGCGAAATCATCGATTGCTACCCCTTTCGCCGCGGGCCCGCAGGGGTCGAGTTTCTGCTGCTGCGGCGAGCGGCGGCCGCGTTTCTGGGGGATACCTGGCAGGCAGTGCACGGCCACATCGAGCCCAATGAGCCGGCCTGGCAGGCGGCGCTGCGCGAGCTGAAGGAGGAGACCGGGCTGAGGCCGCGGCGCTTCTGGCAACTTGAACACGTCAACACCTTCTATGTCGCGCAGCGCGACGCGATCCTGATGTGCCCAAGTTTTGCGGCGGAGATCGAGGCGGACGCCGTCGTGACGCTGTCCGCGGAACACACGGCCTATGAGTGGGTGGCGGAGAGCGAGATCGCCCAGCGGCTGATGTGGCCGGGCCAGCGGGCGGCGATTGCGGAGCTTCAGGAGTACATCGTCAAGCCGAGTTTGGCCGAGCCGCACCTGCGAATTCAGTTTGAGTAAGCGGCCCGATCGCCGCGATTCTGATTTGATAACATTTGTGGGCCTTGGGTGGGTGGACGCCCGCCGAAACGGATCCGCCTCAGAAACTGAGCGCCCCCACGGGCGGCGAGAAACAGGAACGAGCGAGCACGAATGGCCGAACCAAAAAACGCAACTGCACCCATCAAGATCATGGAGACCGCCGGCACGAAGGCCTATTGCCAGTGCGGGTGGTCGGAGAAGCTGCCCTACTGCGACGGGGCTCACAGCCGCATGGGCACAGGCTGTTCGCCGATCGTGTGTGAGGTGCCCGCCGATGGGAAGAAGTCGATCTGTCAGTGCCGACTGAGCGCAACGCTCCCGTGGTGCGACGGAGCCCACAAGCAATTCAACCCGCCGCCCGCGGCGCCGGCGTCGGCATGAGTCGGCCGACGAGCGATTTTCCGGTCGAGCGGGCCGGGCGGCTGGACCTGCGGGTGCGCTACGCCGAAACCGACGCCATGGGTTATCTGCACCATTCGAATTACCTCGTGTACTTCGAAATGGGGCGGACCGAGCTGCTGCGGCTGTGCGGCGTCAGCTATCGCGAGATGGAAGAGCGGGGCTTTTTCTACGTCGTGGCAAAAATTGAGGTGCGATATCGCGTGCCCGCCCGCTACGACGACGAAGTAACGTTGTATACATGGACGGAGAAACTGTCGCCGGTGCGGATCGACCACCGCTATCGGCTGCAACGCGGCGCCGAGCTTTTGACCGACGCCTCATCGACGCTCGTGTGCGTCTCGCGCGAGGGGCGGCCCGTCGCCGCGCCCGACGACGTTTATGATGCTATGGTCCGCGTGGCGGGCGCGGCGGAGAATCAGCTATGAAGCGCAATTGGCTTGCGATTCCGTTGGCGGTGTTCGGCCTTTCCCTCGGCTTGCGCGGTGCTCTGGCTCAGGAGCCGCCGGCGCCGGAGGTTCCGCCGCCGGATCAGCCTGTTCCGGAAGAGGTGCAGCCCATCACGCCGCCGGACGGGCAACCGATTCCGCAGCCGGAGGGCGAGCCTGCGCCGCACCCTGTGGATGAGATCAATCCCAATCAGCCCCCGCCCGGTTCGCCGCCGATCGACACGCCGATTCCTCAGCCGTCGCCGGAAATGCGAAATCGGGCGCGGCGCGATCGCAACGTGACTCCGCTCCCCACGCGCGGCCAGCCGGGGGCTCAGCCTCCGACGGGCGGCGCGGGCGAGACGCCCGACATGCGCACGCGGCGCGATCGGGCCGCAGCGCGCCGCGCGATGACGCCCACCACGCAGCCCGTGCGCTCCGGCCCGACGCCGCCGCCGGCGCCGAACGGTCAGCAGTTCAACGTGCCCAAGCCTGCGGGCACGACGCCCGCTCCCGCCGGTGCGAACCCTGCCGACGCCACCTCGGCGACCGCCGAACCGCCTGCGGCCGATCCAACGGTGGCGAACGCGCCGCCCACCGGCGGTGTTCCCGCCGGCGCCGCCAATCCGCCCGCCGTCGCTCCCACGCCGTCGACCGGCTTGCCGCCCGGCACCGGTGCCGAAACGACCGACAAGCCGCGGGTCGCGTTTGACATCAAGTTCGACGACAAGCCGCTGGGACGGATCATGATCGAACTCGATCCGGCCGCCGCGCCCAAGACCGTTGAAAACTTCTTGCAGTACGTCGACTCGGGTTTTTACAACGACACGATCTTCCACCGCATCATCGCCGATTTTCTCGTGCAGGGCGGCGGATACACGACGCTCGACACCGCGAAGACCGAGGGGCTTCGTCCGCCGGTGGAGAACGAGGCCCGCCCCACGACGCGTCACGAACGCGGCTCGATCGCGATGGCCCGCGTTCATCGCGACCGCAACTCGGCGACGTCGCAGTTTTTCATCAACCTCGACGACAACCGCAAGCTCGATCGTCAGTACTACACCGTCTTCGGCACCGTGGTGCAGGGGATGGACACCATCGACCGCATCGGCGCGCTGCCGACCGAGCCAAACGTCCAGGAGCGACGTGCCAACACGCGGCCGGTGAAGGCGCCGGTGATCTCGCGGGCCTATCGCCTGCCGCCCAACAGTCGGCGGCGCGAGCGGGCGCTGCCGAAGACTCCGAGCATCGCCCCCACGCCCAGCGCTCCCGCGACGCCTGCAACCGGCGCACCCGCAACAGTCCCGCCCGCCGGGCAGACCGGCCCAAGCGGCGAGGCGCCGCCGATTACGCCGACGCCGCAGACGAACGCCGGCGGGGAAGTGGTGCCGCCCGCGTCTGATCCGCACGAGCTGACCGAGCCCGGCCGCGAAGAGCGCCCGCCGCAAGATGCGGGCCAGCCTACTCCGCCGCCCGGCGTGAACCCGCCGCCGCCGGCCGGGCCGGGTGCAAATCCGGCCGCCAACCCGGCGCTACCGTCCAAGGTTCCGGTGCCCGCGGCACCAGAGACCGCCAGCCCGCCGCGCGGCATCGACGCGGTGCGGAAGCGAAATGCGGCGCGACCGGCCAAGCCTGACGATGTCACTCCCACGCCGCAGCCGGAGGAGCCGTCGCCCGAGAGTCCAAATCCGCCGGCGTCGCCCGAGGGCAGGCGGGAAAATCCGAACGATCCGAGTTGAAATGGGGTACAGGGGGGCTGCCGCCGGTGACGATGTTTGAACTCCGACCGGCGGCCCTCTGTTTTGTCGCTGCGGAGTGAGCGCATGAACAGCCTGGCGAACAACTGGCGCCCGACGGCGGTTTCGCTGTTTTGCTTCGGCGGCGCAGCGGCCTTTATTGTCGGCGGCCTTGCGCTCTGGCTCACGCAGGGGCCATCGTCCGAAGAAGACATTTTTCCGGAGTTTTTCGCGCTCCCTGCGATCGGCGCGAGCTACTTTGCAGCAAACGGATTCATAGCGTGGCTGCTGCGATCCAACTCATTCCGCGCGAGCGCCACGCGAGCCGAAATAGATGCAGCGTTTTCACCCGCGTTGGCGCCGCGCGTCGCACGACTGTCGGCCGCGTGTGAAGTGATCGTGGCGATTTGCATGGTCGCCTCGATCGCCCTCTGCGTGACTCTGATCGCCTCGAAGGCCGCTACGTCCCATACCGGCGTCTTCATCTTGAGCATCGGAATGGCCTGCGCGCTGCCGTGGGCGATGGTGCGCGATTTCGTGCGCTGCCTTGCAACCAGTCAACTGCCGAAGTGATCGAGACAGCCACGCGGATCGCCGCGATCGAAAAACCCGCCGAACGGCGCGAGCTAAGCCCGTTGCAGATGGTTCGCGAGATTATCGGAACGGCGCGCTCGTCGTGATTCTCCTGAAACCGGTTGCATCGTTGCGGCGCATTCGTCTAATGTGAAATTCACATCAAGCCGTCCGATCGTCGGCGGCCGTCGGTTCCGACCCACCCGAACTTTGCGCGAGGATGAGAATGAGGCGAGCGTATGGCCGTTGGGCCGTCCTGGGGATGACATGTCTGTCGACTGTCGGCTTTGCCACAGCCGCGGAAGAAGACGCGAATCTGGGGGCGATGAGCCGGCTGCGCGAGATCGCGCCGCAGGCGAAATTCTTCTACTCCGACGCCGAGCGCCTCACACGCGTCTATGGCCAGACCATGGCCACGGGTGGTTCCGCCGAAGAGAGCGCGGCGAAGTTCCGCGTCGAGCACGCCGGCGTGTTCGGCGTCGCCGCCGGCGACCTCAAGCCCCACAGCATTCTCGAAGATCGTCGCGCAACGCAGGGTCTGATGTATGACCGCGAGACCGGCGAGTACAAGTTCACGCTGGTTTACTTCACGCAGTATCACCAGGACATCGAGGTCTATCGCTCCGACCTGCGCGTCCTCACCCGCAACGAGCCCGGCTTCCCGGTCGTGCTCGCGGCGTCTTCGCTCCGCGAACTGGACGGCTTCCAGATTCCCGCCGAGCGGCTCCCGAATCTGCGCAGCGACGGCTTCATTCAGAGCGCCTTCGCGACGGCGCAGCAGAGCGCGCTCAACAACGCGCCCAACCTCAAGAACTTCACCGAGCCGAAGCTCGTGATCTGGGCCGGCGTCGACGACATGAAGGTCGAGCCGCGCGCGGCGCTGACCTTCGTCGGCGACGATGCGCTCGTGGCGGGCGGCTATGTCAATGAGAAGTGGCTCTACGTGGCCGACGCCGAAACGGGCGAGATTCTCCATCAGGAAGATCAGATCCTCGACGTCGACATCAGCGGCACCGTCAGCGGCGTCGCGACCGAAGGCTCCGGCTCCGAGCAGTGCGGCAACGAAGTGCCGACGCCGATGCCCTACGCCCGCGTCACGGTCGGCGCCACCACGGCGTTTGCCGACGTAAACGGCAATTTCACCATTCCGAATCCGGGCTCCACCGCGGTGACGGTCACCTCCGGCGTCCGCGGTCAGTATTTCCGCGTCGCCGATCAGGTCTCGGGCGATCCGGTGCTCTCGCAGAGCGTCACGCCGCCCGGCCCGGTGAACTTCGTGCATAACGCGGCCAACACCGACGAGCGTCGCCGCGGCGAAGTGAACGCCTACATCCACGCCAACCGCGTTCGCGACTATGTGCTCAACGTCAATCCGAGCTATCCGACCATCGGCGGCCAGACCGAGTTCACCGTCACGGTGAACGAAACCGGCGGCATCTGCCCCGGCAACGCCCAGTACACCGGCACGTCGCTGCGCTTCTGCCTCTCCGGCGGCGGTCAGCCGAACACGGCCTGGACCAGCGTCGTCTATCACGAATATGGCCACCACCTCGTCGCCACCGGCGGCAGCGGTCAGGGCGCCTATGGCGAAGGCATGGGCGACGTCACCAGCGTGCTGCTGCTCGACGAGTCGGGCATCGGCTTCGGCTTCTTCGGCCCCTGCGCTCAGCCGCTCCGCAACGCCAGCAACTCGTGCACGTTCTCGGCCTCGACCTGCTCGAGCTGCGGCAGTGCGATTCACACCTGCGGCCAGTTGATCAGCGGTGCGGTGTGGGAGACGCGCAACGAGCTCGCCATCACCCATCCGCTCACCTATCGCCAGATCATCAGCGACCTGGCGCTCAACAGCATTCTGCTGCACACGGGCACGAGCATCGCCTCGGACATCACCATCGACTTCCTGACGCTCGACGACAACGACGCCGACATCAGCAACGGCACGCCGAATTTCCAGGCGATCTGCACCGGCTTCGGCGAGAAGGGTCTGCCCTGCCCGCCGCTCGATCCGATCGGATTCGTCTACCCCGGCGGTCGTCCGGACACCATCGCCCCGAATCAGCCCTTCGTGATCTCGGTCAACGCGACCGCCCTGACCGATTCGCCGGTTCCGGGCACCGGTCAGTTGAGCTATCGCATCGGCTCCAGCGGACCGTTCACCACCGTGAGCATGACGCAGACCAGCCCGAACAACTATCAGGCGACGCTGCCGGCGACGCCTTGCCCGCAGACGATTGAGTATTACTTCAGCGTGCAGTCGGTGGCCTCGGGCGTCGTCCGCAATCCGGAAAACGCGCCGACCAGCGTCTATCGCGCAGTCGCCGCGAACGGCACCATCACCAACGTCGAGTACAACTTCCAGACCAATCCGGGCTGGACCGTGAACACGACCGCGACCGACGGCGGCTGGGACACCAACCCCGCCGTGCCCGTGGGCGGCTGCAATCGCGGCAATCCGCAGGCCGACTTCGACGGCTCGGGCCAGTGCTGGATGACCGACAACAGCGCCGCCAATGCCTGCAATAGCGACGTCGACGGCGGCGCCACCACGCTGACCTCGCAGGTCTTCAACCTCTCCGGCCTCGCCGCGCCGAGCGTCACCTATGCCCGCTGGTTCAGCAATAACACCGGCGGCGGTCCCGAGACCGACACCCTGCGGGTCGAGATTTCGACCAACGGCGGAACGAACTGGTCCGTGCTCGAGACGGTCGGCCCGACCTCGACCAGCCCGAATCCGGAGATTGCCGGCGGTTGGTTTGTAAAGACCTATCCGATCCCGAATTCGGCCCAGTTCCGCATTCGCTTCGTCACCGAAGACGTCGGCACGGCGTCGGTGGTCGAGGCCGCGATCGACGCCTTCGAGATCTTTGATCTCGATTGCAGCACGACCTTCGTGCTCGGCGACATGAACTGCGACGGCATCGTCAGCGTCGGCGACATCGCCGGCTTCGTGCTGGCCCTGACCGACCCGGCGGGTTACGCCAGCGCCTTCCCGGCGTGCAATATCAACAACGGCGACATCAACGCGGATAGCGTCGTGTCGGTCGGCGATATTGCGGGCTTCGTGGCGCTGCTCACCGGCGGCAACTAACGCCAAACCGCCGCAAGCCACGACGGGCGCGTCCACCGACGCGCCCTCTTGGCAGCAGCGAAGGGCTCGATTTCTAGTTCGGCACGCGTCGGCCTCTGGGGGCTGCCGCGTGCCGATCTCTTTTTCTAAAGATCTCGGAGAACCCGAGCCCTTGCGGATACCGCGCGAGCGAGGGCTCCAATGATCAATCAACTCGTAGGCCGCCGAGGGCCGGGTTGGTGGTATTCTTTCCGCCGAAAATGGCCCAGCGTCGCACATTGGTGTTGTCGACCTACAACGACATCTCCGCCGAGGTTCAGCGCCTCGCCGCCGGCGGCTATACGCCCTCCGGCAAATGGAATCTGTCGCAGATCTGCGAACATCTCAACCAACTCATGCGCCGCAGCCTCGACGGGTTTCCCGAAAAGGTGCCGTGGATCATCCGCGTCACGGTCGGGCGCTACTACCGGAATCAGTGGATCGCCAAGCGAAAATTCGCCGCCGGATTGCCGACGCTCAAGCCGTTTCTGCCCACCTGCGCGCCGGATGACCCCGCTCCGATCGCCGAGCTCGGGCGAATCATCGACCGCCTGAACACCGCGACCTCGCTTCACCCGTCCCCGTTTCTCGGACGGCTCAGCCTCGACGAATGGCGGACGCTGCACTGCGTTCACGCCGCTCATCACCTGAGCTTTCTCACGCCGAATAACTAAGGACGCAGCGCGAGCGTTTCTGCACACGTCCTTAAACGTTTTCGCGACGCCGTCCGCCACCCACCCCATCTCGGACGAATCCCATCGCGGCAACTTTTGCTTGCCCCGCGCCCGCCGCGCCTGAAACACTTCGGATTGACCCGCGCTGCGCCAAGGCGAGCCCGTGCTCGCGCCGGCGCTTCGGCGGGCAATTGCGGCGCTGCTTCCGTCGCCGCACGGTTCGAATGGAGTGGGACAGATGAAGCGGCTTGGCTTGTTCGCCGCCTGCGGCGAACAGAGCGCGGAGACTCCGCGCCGACAGAATCAGGGTCCATTGGACCTGCGTTCCCGCAGCAGCGGCGTCGGCCGCGACAGCCCGCGCATTGCGCCAGCGGTCGCCGGCTTTGCGGCGCCGTTGCTGGGCCTCTGCGCCCTCTTCGCGTCGCCAGGCTGCGCGAGCAATGGTGAGAACATCCGCGTCCGCGGCCTGTCCGACGCACGCGATCTTGAGTTCACCTTCCGCAGCGTGATCGATCAGGTGCTGCCGAGCGTGGCCGGAGTGCGCACCGAGCGCGTCACGCGCGTCCCGGTGGACGGTCGTGCCAGCAGCGCCAGCTACATCGAGCAGCGCACCATCGTCAACGGCACGGCCATGGTCGTTTCACAAGACGGCCTCTTCCTCACCAATGAACACGTGGTGCACGACGCCAGCGATGTCACCCTGATCCTCAGCGACGGGCGCCGAGCGCCGGCGCGCGTGGTCGCCGCCGATGTCCGTGGCGACCTGGCCATCCTGAGCGCGCCGCTCGCCGGGTTGATGCCTGTGCAGTTCGCGCAGACCGGCGGCGGGCCGCAGCGCGGCGAATGGAGCATCGCGATCGGCAATCCCTTCGGCATCGGCCAGGATGGGCGCCTCAGCGCGTCGATCGGCGTCGTCTCCAACGTCTCGCGCTCGCTGCCGGGCCTCGGCGCGGCGGACGATCGCCAATATCGCGACATGATCCAGACCACCGCCCCGATCCATCCCGGTAACTCGGGCGGGCCGCTCTTCAACCTCGAAGGCGAAGTCATCGGCATCGTGACGGCGATGTTCTCTCGCTCTTCGGACGACGAGGGCATGGCCTTCGCAATTCCGCTGACGCAGCCGGTGCGCGAAAAGATTGCCCTGCTCCAGCGCGGCGAAACGATCGCCTATGGCTATCTCGGGCTGGGCTTGCGCGATGTGGATGCCGACAGCGCGGAACGCGCCGGAATGGGCAAAACCCGCGGCGCGCTGATCTGCGCGCTCGAGGAAGATGGACCGGCCGATCGCGCCGGCCTGCGCGTGGGCGACGTCGTCGTCTCCTACAACGCACGAAAGATCGAGGACGCCGAGCAACTGCTCGACGCCGTGACCGCCAGCGCGGCGCGCTCCATGGCGAATGTGCTTATCTGGCGGGAGGGACGGGTCTGCGAGGTGCGGGTGCGGGCGGAGCGGCGCGAACGGGCCCGCGTGCTGGCATTGCGGATGTAGTCGTTCGCTCGACCCGCCAGCGCTCGGCGGTTCGAGTCTGCGGCGACTGTTGGCCGCTGCCGCCGGGGTTGCCGAAGAGCGGCGCCGGGCGCGGTCGCTGATTGGCCGGCTGCATCAGGTTGTCCTGCGGCACATTCACCCAGGGCCCCGGTCGTTGCTGCTGTTGCGCCATCGGGCGACGATCGCCCGCGAGTTGCGGGCGCGGCCCGGAATAATTCAGCGGCTGTGCATCCCGAAATTCCTGCGGCCAACCGGGATTGCCCGCGGCGCGCGGCGGATGCCGCAACACGGCCCCATTGACCGAAGGCTGCGGGCGCGGCGGCGGTTGTTGAGCAATCGGCCGCTGTCGTGGCGAAGCAGATTGTTCCACCGGGTGCATCTCTTCCATCGGCCCGCGAGCGGCGGGGCGGCGAGCGGAGGTCGCACCGTTGTGGATCGCCGCGGGCGGGTTCCACGGCTGCCATTGAGCGGGCGGCTGTCGCGGGGGCGCCTTCGTCGGGGAAGCAGCGATGCGCGGCGTCGCGGCCGGCCGAGGCTTTGCGGATTTCGGCGAGGATTTCACCGGAGTCATCTCAGCGACCGCTGAGCGCCCGGTGGTTCGTCGCGCCGTCGGGCGCGACTTCGGTGCGGGGCCTCACTTCGAGCCGGGTTTGATCCCGCAGACCTCCTTCACGCCCACTCCCGGCGACGCATAGATCACGTCGTTGATCGCATCGCACTCGTCGTCGCAGGCGTCGCCGTCGAAGGCGGGCAGGTCGAGATGACCAAAGGCATAGGCTTCGTCGAGCAGAGCCACGCCCGTCAGCAACTCGTACTCCGCCGACTCCAGCGTCGCTCCTTCCGCATCACCAGTCTGATCCATGCACAGCAGTTCGCAATCCGCCGCGCTGTCCGACTCAAACTCGTCGGCCCACTCCAGCGCCAACGGCTCGGCGAAGGCGAATCGGTCGGCACGCTTAAAGGAGGCCGCCACGCGCTGCCGCACCTGTCGCACGCTGAGCCGATCGCCGGGACAGGCGGTCTTGTTCGTCACCTCGCCGTGTCCATAGACCCGATCCGGCGAGATCTTCGCCCCGTCGCAGAGCAGAACGATCAGTTGCTCCAACGCCGCCAGTTGTCGCGGCGTGGGCGCTTCCTTATCGAGATTCCCGATCAGGCAAATGCCGATGCCGTTCGTGTTGAAAAAGTTCTTCGGGCGAAAGACCCCGAAGTAGCGGCCCGCATCGCGCGTCCGGCAGTGAGCCCCCTCAGCCTGCTGCTTCCAGCGCGGACCGACGAAGACCTTGCCGTCTGGATAGTTCACGCCGTTGCCGATCACGAAGTGATAACCCAGGCCGTTTTTCCAGTGATTGTGTTCGCGGTGATACTTATCCATGCTCTGCGGCGAGGCCAGCCGCGTCGCCGAGTGATGCACCACGATCGTCTGCCACTTGCGATCGATGCCGCGCCCGGGACGGATCTGAGCCGCCGTGACCAGCGTGCCAAAGTTGGAGTTCGGCGGCGACACCGGCTTGGTATTCGCCGGCGGAGCGGGCTGCGGCTTGGGGGGCTGCGCCACAATCGGCCGCGGCGGCAGCGGCTGCAGCGGCGGATAAACCGGCGGCTTGCGCACATAGGGCCGCGGCGGCTGCACGTTGTTGGGAATGATCGGCGGCGGCTTGCTGGGCGCGGGCGCCTCGCAACCGGCGAAGGTCGAGAGCAAGAAGACGATGATCAGCGATCCGCACGTCCGAGCAGTCCGTTGCACCGGGCGCACCTCCGGAAGGGCGTGAAACTTCTCGCTCGATCCGATGAGCGAGAACCGGCAATATATCGCCGGTCGACCGCGACGGTCCAGCGCCGCCGCAGCATGCGCCTTCACGCTCAAAAATCGCACGGCTTGGCGTAGGACCGTCTTAATTCCGCCCGAACGATAGCGCCTCTCCGCAGCCGCGCTTCGACCGCTCCTCTCCCACCGCCGCCGATTACGATGCGCCCATCATGAACGACCACGATCTCAAGAACCTGCTCGCCGGCTGCGAGGCGATCTACACCGAGGCGGACCTGAAGGCCAAGCTGCTCCGCAGCGAGCGCGAGCGCAAACCGCTGCGCATCAAGCTCGGTATGGACCCGACCGCCCCCGACATCCACCTCGGCCACAGCGTCGTCCTGCGGAAAATGCGGCAATTTCAGGATCTGGGCCACAAAGCCGTCCTGATCATCGGCGACTTCACCGCTCGCATCGGCGACCCCACCGGCCGCAGCAAGACGCGCCCCGTGCTGACCGATCAGGAGATCGAGTTCAACGCGCAGACCTACCTCGACCAGGCCGGCCGCATCCTCGACACCGCCGACGGCAAGCTCGAAATTCGCCGCAATTCGGAGTGGCTGGCCGCCATGCGCTTCGACGACGTCGTGCGGCTCGCGGCGCGGATGACCGTCGGACAGCTCCTGAAGCGCGAGGATTTCCGCAATCGCTTTGAGTCCGAGACCCCGATCAGCCTGCACGAGCTGCTCTACCCGCTGGTGCAAGGCTGGGATTCGGTCTGTATTCAGGCCGATGTCGAGCTGGGCGGCACCGACCAGACCTACAACAACCTCGTCGGGCGACAGCTCCAATCCGAGAGCGGCGGCAGCGGCCAGGTCGTGATGGTCATGCCCATGCTGCGCGGGCTCGACGGCGTAAAGAAAATGTCGAAGAGCCTCGACAACTACATCGGCATCCGCGACGCCGCCACCGATTACTTCGGCAAGACCATGAGCATCCCGGATTCGCTGATTAGCGAGTGGTTCCGCCTGCTCACCGATCTACCCGAGACCGCCTGGCAGCCGGTGATGGCCGAACACCCCATGAAGGCCAAGGCCCTGCTGGCAAAGACGATCGGCGCCCGCTTCCACGGCCCGGCCGAGATGGCGGCGGCGGAAGAGTATTGGATGTCCCGCTTCAGCGGCCCGCGCACGGTGGAGTCGGTGCCGCTGACAATTCCCGCTTCTGAGGTCGTCGACGGCAAGATCGCAGTCTGGAAATTGGCGTGGTATGCCCACGGCGCCGAAATCAGCAAATCCGACGCCCGCCGCATGGTGGAGAACGGAGCCGTCGAGGTCGGCGGGCAGAAAATCGTCGAGGCCAATGCAAATGTGCCGGTCGCCGTCGGCTTGCAATTCAAAGCCGGAAGACATCGCTCCGGCCCGATGAACAAACAGCCGCTGATCTGCGTCGTGCAGGCGATTCAGTAGCAATTACACCGGCCTATGTGGATTATGGCCGAGCCCGCCCAGCCGGCGGGCTGGAGCGCGCCGGCCCTGTTTCCCTCGCCCCCGTACGAGAGGCCGGATTGCAACGAAAAACCTCCCTCAACCGCGCACTGCGCAGGGAAGGGAGGCAAGTGTCGAATACTGGAGAAGTCGCGAAGTTAACCGAGGCCGTAGAGACCGCGGCCGATTTTCTTGACGCCCTTCATATCGGTCAGGGCGATGCCCACGCTCTTGGCCAGCGTCTTGTTCTTGGACTTATAGCCCGAGCTGACGACGCCCTGGGCGATGTCCTTCACAGCCATCGCGCCACCCGCGCCAGCCAGAACGCCGTGGATCACATCCTTGAGCGAGCCGGGACGATAGGCGCCCCCGCTGCCGCCTGACGCCATGCGTCCGCCTCCCGGCGGCCGACCCGGCGGGCGACCGACGCGCGGCCCAGCGGCGACTGAGCCGCCGTACTGAGCGATCATGCGGTCGAGTTCGGCCATCTGGCCGTCGATGAGATCACGCTGCGAGAGCAGGGCGGCCTTTGCCTGCGACAAGCCGGCAACAGCGGCAGACATTCCCCCGACCCCCGCGGACATCGACCCCTTCGGACGACCTCTCGGCATCTCAACTTCTCCGTGGACTAGAAACGAAACCAATAGCGAAATCGGCGCGCGCCGAGCTATTTGAAGACGGGAGTATACCTTCGACACCCCAATGCAAGGGCTTTCACTGGGAGAATTCGATAGATTTCTTGCAAGATCGAGGACTACTTCACTTCGGTAAGCTTCACCGCGCAGCGGCCCTTGGCCGACATCATCACCGCTTCGACCACACGCTGCGTCTCATAGGCGTCCGCAAAGTCGGCCAGCGGCACGATCGGTTGCTCGCCGCCGATGCTGGCCGCGATGTCCGCCAGCGTGTTGACATAGGTATGCTCAAAGCCGAGCAAATGCCCCTCCGGCCACCAGGCGCCGGCATAGGGATGTTCGCCCGACAGCGTAGACACCACCCGTCGCCAGCCGTTGGTGCGCTTTTCCTGTCGCAGGTCGTAGAGATGAATCGCGTTCATGTCGTCGGAGTAGTAACGCAACGCACCGTGCTCGCCGGAGATTTCCAGCGCGATCTGGTTGTCATGGCCGACCGCCACGCGCGACGCTTCAAAAATGCCGATGGCGCCCTTCGAGGTGCGCGCCGTAAACACCGTGGCGTCGTCGACGTCCACCTTGCCGCGCGGGGCGCGCCGCGGCGGGGCCGCCTTCGTCGCAGCCGTCGGCTGCAACGCGCGATCGTTGATGAATATCTCGGAAAATGCACCAGTCACTTCGACGATTTCGTCGCCAGTGATGAAGCGCACCAGATCGATCGCCTGCGCACCCTGATCGCCGATCGCGCCGGCCCCGGAGTATCGCTTCTGAAAACGCCAGGTCAGCTCTTCCTCAGGCGTCGCCCAACTCTGCAGATATTGGGCGCGGATGTGGTAAATCTTTCCCAAAAAACCATCCGACACCAGCCGATAGGCCAAAGCCGCCGCGGGGGCGCGGCGATAGTTATACCAAACAAAAGTGCGCGATCGCTTGCTGCGAATCGCGGCGTTTCGCATCTGCCGCGCTTCCTTGAGAGAAACCGCCAGCGGCTTTTCGCAGGCCACATGCTTGCCCGCGGCGATCGCCGCCAGCGCCTGTTCGCAATGCAGATAGGTGGGCGTGCTGATGTCGACCAGGTCGATCTCAGGATTCTTGATGACCTGTTTCCAATTGGTGTCGTAATGCTGCCAACCCCAGCGATCTGCAAATGGCGCAAGCGCGATCAAATCCCGCCCGGAAATGCTGTGCATGACCGGCTGGCGCGGCAGATTAAAGAATCGCGCCACCTTCAAATACGCATTGCTGTGGGCACGGGCCATGAACTTCTGGCCCAATAGCGCCACATTCAGCGGGTCGGCCATTACGCATCCCTATGCTGGCGGAGGGTTTTCGGCTTTCCAACGGGCGAGGGATGATAGTGAAGCGGGGGCGCTGTGTCTAGACCGCCGGCGGGTCCGCTTTACCCCTCTTGGGGCCTGATTTCGGGGGTTTCTGGGGCAATTTCGCCTCAATTCGGGCGTATCCATGGTTAGTCGCGGGTTTGGCCGCGGATAGGGGGGCAGCCTAGACCATCGGGCCGTCGGGGAATCTGGCTGGCCGCCCAGCGGTTAGAAAGGGTTGGCGGACCATTCCCCCCAACGCTCTTATCCCCGCCGCCGCCGCTGGCAAGGGGGCCGCCGGGGTCAACGTTGACGCCGCCGGGCCGCGTGCATAGTTTTGGCGACGTGCCGAGCGACCGTCGCCGACCAGTTTGAGATCGCCGCCCGCCCATGGGAGTTTCGCGTGACGCTGTGGAATCGACAGGCAATCCGCCGAAATGTTCGCTGCTCCGCTGTGCTCATCGCTTCGGGTGCCTTGGCAGTCTCCTGCGGCGACCCCCAAAACAGCAAGCCGGCGGGGGCCACCTCGGGCTTTGCACCGGTCGCCGGCGGGTCGCTGGTCGACTATTCGAACTACACACCCACGCCCTTCGAGCCCATTACGCCTAGCGGGGCGGCGGCAGCCAACGCCGCAACACCCCCCGACGCAGCCACCGAAGACGTCGCCCGCCAGGCGGAAGCCTTCGTCGGCGAGATGGCCGGAGCGCTCTCCCGCGGCGAGTATCGAAAGGCCCTCGATTCGCTGACCAAGGACGCCCGCACCGCGCTGGCCGATGACAAGATCGCCTCCGTCGCGTCCACCTTCGAAAAGTACGCGCTCTTCCGCAAACTCGTCGGCGACAAATCGGGCGAGGCGGGCGTCGCGGCGCTCGACGCCGCCTGGACCAATACCCCCGCCGAAGGCCGAAAGACCACCGTGGTCAACGCCAACGCCGTGCAGGTCTCGCCCAATCCGCTGGCGATTCTGCTCGGCCCCAAGATCGCCGGCGATTCGCTGACCCTCGAACGCGCCGCCGGGGTTTGGAGCATCTCGCTCGCCGCCCCGCCCGACGACGCGGCAGTCGCCGCGCTGGGCCAGTTTCACGCCAAGGTCCAGGCGGGGTTAGATGGCCTGAGCGATGCACTCAACGCGCTCCCGCCCGAAGCCGCCGCAGCCCTGGCTTCGGGGCCGCTGATGAAAGACATGTTGGCGCCGGCGATCGGCAAGGTCCTGCTCGGCGAGGAAATTCCGGTCAATCTGCTGTCGGCGGCCGCACCGGGCGCAGCGAGCGATCCGGCTGCGACGCCCGGCGATCCGGCCGCGAATGCCAACGCGAACGCGGCGGCGGGCGAGGGTGCTCCGACCGGCGAAGGCGCTCCGCCGGCGGAGAATGCCAACAAGAATGACAACGGTTGAGTGGGGGCGGCGGTGAATCTCCCGCCTATGCTTCACGCGCGAAGTAGGGCGGGGCGGCTCAAGACAAAATGAAACAGCACGCTGACGCGAGTACTCGCGAAAGCGTGCTGCCCGGATGCGGCGAACCTGAAAAAAGCTATCGGCCCGACTTTGTGTCGCCGCGGGCGAAGATGCTGGCCACATAATTCAGCACGTCGGTCGCGCTGGTCTCGTTGTAGCCATAGAACTTGATCAGCCGCTGCTTCACCACGTCGATCTTCGCCTGCGTCTCATCGTCGACCACGCCGCTGACCACGTTCTTGAGCTTGATCGTGTCGCGGCTGTCTTCGAAGAGCTTCAGCTCGAGCGCCTTGTTCAGCCGGGCGTTGGTCGAGTAATCGAACTTCTTGCCATCCAGCGCCAACGCGCCGATGTAGTTCATGATCTCCTGCCGGAAATCGTCCTTGCGGCTCTCCGGAATGTCGATCTTTTCCTCAATCGAACGCATCAGGCGCTCGTCCGGCGGCTCTTCCTTGCCCGTGAACTTGTTGCGAACCTTCTCGTGCTGCGTATAGGCCCGCACGTTCTCGATGTAATTCGTGCACAGCCGCTGAATCGCGTCTTCGTCGGCCGAAATCGCCCGCTGCACTTCGGTCTTGAGGATGTCTTCATACTCCTCGCGCACGACGCCCAGCAGCTCGCGATAGCGCTTCTTGGTCTCCTCGTCGTTGATCAGCGAATGGTGGCTGAGGCCCTCTTCCAGCTCGTTCATCACCATGAAGGGATTCACGCAGCGATCCTGCTGGGCCTGCTCGCTCACCAGCGCATTCGAGATTTTGTCCTGGATATAGCGCGGGCTGATGCCCTGCATGCCCTCGCGACCGGCCTCGCCGCGCAGCTCCTTCACCGAGTCTTCGGTAAAGCCCGGAATGCTCTTGCCGTCATAGAGCTTCAGCTTTTGCAGCAGCGTCAGCCCGGCCTTCTTCGGCTCCTGCAAGCGCGTCAGCACCGCCCACATCGCCGCCACCTCGATCGTGTGCGGGGCGATATGAACGCCGCGGACCTTCTGCGTGCTGAAGTCCTTCTCGTAAATCTTCACTTCATCGCTGAGCCGCGTGTTGTAGGGGATATCGATCTTGATCGTGCGGTCGCGGAAGGCCTCCATCAACTCGTTGCTCTGCAGCTTCTTATATTCCGGCTCGTTCGTATGACCCAGAATCACTTCGTCGATGTCGGTCTGCGCGAACTTCTTGGGCTTGATCGAGTGTTCCTGCGACGCGCCCAGCAGGTCATAGAGAAACGCCACGTCGAGCTTCAGCACTTCGATGAATTCGCAGATGCCGCGATTGGCGATGTTCAGCTCGCCGTCGAAGTTAAACGCCCGCGGATCGCTGTCGCTGCCATATTGCGCGATCTTGCGATAGTTGATGTCGCCCGTGAGCTCGGTCGAATCCTGGTTCTTTTCGTCCTTCGGCTGAAACGTGCCGATGCCGATGCGGTCCTTCTCCGAAAGGATCACGCGGCGAACAATCACATGATCGAGCACCTTCCGCCAGTTGCCGTCGTACTTGGCCAGCAGGTCGGCGAACATCTTGCGGCAGAATGGATCGAGATCGCCTTCGAGGCGGATCTGCTTGTCCTCGGGCAGGTCGGCGTTGATCTTGGCCAACGCGTCCTTTCGCGCCACGCGCGGAATGAGCTTCAGAGGCTCCTCGTGCATCGGGCAGGGATAGTGCTCTTCGACCCCGTGGTCGTTCATCACCTTCCATGAGAAGGTGTAAATCGCGCCTTCCTCAAGCCGTGAGTAGTGCTCCAGCCCCTTCTTCAGCAGCCGCGCAATCGTGCTCTTGCTCGAGCCGACCGGACCGTGCAACAGCAAAATGCGGCGATCGGTGCCGTAGCCCTTGGCGGCCGATTTCAGGAAATCCATCAGCCGCATGAGGGCCGGGTCGAGGCCGAAAATCGCGTCGGCGCCCTTGTCGATCGGGTCGTCAAAGAAGTTGTACCGAACGTAATCTTCTTTCAGATAGCTGTAGCGCCGCGTGCCGAAATGCTGCAGCATGTCGTACAGCCGCTGGTAGGCATTGCGGGCGATACGCGGGTCGGCGATGACTTTGTCGAGGTACTCGGCGAAGCTGCCGGTCCAGTGCTGCTCGCGGAATGCCTGCGTGTCGAAATGCTTATCGACGACGGACAAGACCTGTTCGCGGTTGATCATCGCGCATTCTCCGGCGCGGCAAGGCGTCGGGCGATCCATCGTCCGGCGCGCGGCACCGCGCAATTCCTGCATCCCCAGAATCGTAGTCGCGCCGAAAGCCTCGCGCGACGCGGCGATAGTTTATCGACCGTTCGGGCAGGTCGCGCGAGGGAAATTTCCGCGCGGCAGGTTTGGGGTGGGCGGTGCGGCGAGTGATTGCGGCCCGCGGGCCGCAATCCGCTTAGCGCCCCACCACGCGGTAGAACGAATCGCGCTCGACCGGCTCGCACCCGGCCTCTCGGATCAGCCGGCGGATCTGATCGACCGAAAGTTCCTGATGATTGGTGCCGCGCCCCTCTCGCTTGGTGATGTCGTACCAGACGACCGTGCCGTCGAAATCGTCGACGCCCCAGTTCAGGGCCACTTGCGAGAGCTTCGGCGACTGCATGATCCAAAACGCCTTGATGTGATCAAAGTTGTCCAGCATCAACCGCGAAATCGCCAGCGTCTTCAGATCGTCCAACCCTGTCGGGCCCGGCAGATGGCCCAATTCGCTGCCGTCGGGAATGAACGAAAGCGGGATCAAACATTGAAAGGCAGCGGGAGATGTAAACGCAGAAGGCGATGCAGAACGCGGATTGCCGGATGCAGAAGGGCCTTCTGACCCAGCGGCGCCACCCAAACTTCGCGCCCCGTTCGCCCCCGCGCCGGCGTTCTGCATTCTGCATTCTTCATTCTGCATTTTTGAAATCTGCATTCGCGCCTTCGACTTGTCCTGCTGATCCCGCAGCTTGATCAAGTGCTCAATCCGCTCATCCGCGCCTTCGATATGCCCGTAAAGCATCGTCGCGTTGGTCGGAATGCCCAGCCGGTGCGCCGTGTCATGCACGTCGAACCAATGCTTTTCGCCCACCTTGTTCTTGTACGCCTCGTCATGCACCCGATCGTCAAAAATTTCCGCGCCGCCGCCCGGCAGCGTGTCCAGCCCCGCCTCACGCAGCGCGATCAGCACCTCCTCGATGCTCAGCCGCGGCTTCGAAATACGCGTGAAATGGACGATCTCAATCGCGGTGAACGCCTTGATGCAGAGCTTGGGACAGGCCGCTTTGATCGCCCGACACATATCGGTGTAAAAGCTGAAGGGCAGCTTGGGGTGCAGCCCGCCGACGATGTGAACCTCGGTCGCCCCTTCGCGGACCGCGTTTTCGCAGGTCTCAACGATCTGCTCGATCGACAGCTCATACGCCGCTCCAGCCCATCCGCCCGGCGCGTGCGAGTTGGTGCCCGACGAGCCCGTGCCGCTTGCCAGCGCCTCTTTGCTCAGCAGCGGCAGCGATCCGCCGACGATCTGCAGCGTCGCCGTCGATCCGGCGCTTCGAATCTGCCCCTCGTCGCTCATTCGCTCGGTCGCGCTGTCGCCCTTTCCGCTCGGATAAGCCCTATAGAACGAACAAAACTTGCACCGCAACACGCAGTAGTTCGAGTAGTTGATGTGGCGATTGATGTTGAAGTACGTCCGCCGCCCGTGCATCCGCTCGCGCACCAGATTGGCCATCTGCCCGATGGTGAAGATGTCGCGGCTCGCGAACAGCGCCCGTCCGTCCTCGCGGCTCAGCCGCTGACCGGCAAGCACTTTCTCGCGGATCGGCTCCAAAGCGGGGTCGAGCATCGGCAGCGTTTCCAGCAGCGTTGACATCTCGCGCTCTCCATTCGCGGCAAGCGACAATGGCCCGGTGTCGGCCGGCGTCCTCGCCGTCCGGCTGGCCGCCGCGGTAGGGCGATTCGAAAATCGCCGAACGCCGATACTATCTACAGACAGAATCCGACGTGAAGAGCCTCAGGCGATGAAACGTCTGAATCGGGTCTGCCGTCTAATGAGCCGGCGAACGGACCGGTCAAACCGGCGGACGCCGAACGGACCGAAAAACGCCACCCCCGCAGCTTGCGCAAAAGGAAGGACCGAGAATGAAGTCGAAGTGGATCGCCTTGTTCGGAATCGCCGCCGCGGCCCTCGCCGCCACCGCCTGGGTCGACGACACCCCCTATCTGGTCGCACGAGAAGCCGCCGTCGCCCCCGGCAAGGAAGCCCCCAAGTTCGAGGCCAAGCTGATGTCGGGCAAGGACATCAAGTTCCCGGAGGCCTACAAGGGCAAGATCGTGCTCGTCGATTTCTGGGCCACCTGGTGCCCGCCGTGCCGCGCCGAAGTGCCCCACATCGTCAAAACGTTCCAGACCCACGGCGGCGAACACTTCGCCGTCCTCAGCATCTCGCTCGACGCCTCGCGAAAGCGCACCGCGGAGCAAGTGACCAAATACGCCACCGACAACAAAATGGCCTGGGACCACGTCTATGAGGGTGTCGACGCCTACGCCGAAGCCTATGGCGTAACCGGCATTCCTGCCGCGTTTTTGATCGACGCCGACACCGGCAAGATCCTCGCCATGGAAGACGACCTCCGCGGCGAAAACCTGATCAAGAAGGTCGAAACCGCCGTCAAGAAGAAGGCCGCGAAGAAGGACTAACTCGCGCCGGCCGCGCGGCCGCTTACGCCGCGCCCTCCGCCAACTCGTCCACAAATCCCGCCACCGCATCCACGATCGACGCGTCGGCCTTGCCCGCGTCGATCGCTTCATTGATCCGCCGCACGATCGCGCTCCCGACAATCGCGCCGTCCGCCACGCGACAGACTTCGCGCACCTGCGCTGCGGCCGAGATGCCGAATCCAACGCAAACCGAGGTCGCTCCGCCTTGCGCCGCGCCGCCTCGCAATTCGGCCACGCGCGCGGGAAGGTCAGCGGGCAGGCTGCTGCGCTCCCCGGTAATGCCCGCAACCGCCTGGTAATAGACGAACGGCGCCGAGATGGCCCGAATCCGGTCGCGCCGGGCCGCGTCGCTGGTCGGGGCGCAGATCATGATCAGCGACAGGCCGCGCGCCTTGCACGCCGCCGCCACCGTCTCGCACTCCTCAAGCGACAGATCGGGCACCAGCAGACCATCAAACCCAGCCTCAGCCGCGGCCGCCGCAAAGGCGTCGACCCCGCGGGCGAAAACGATCGAATAACTCACCATCGCGACCAGCGGTGCGGCGATTTGAGCCCGCGCACTCTTCACGCCCGCAAAAAACGTCGAGACGCGAAAGCCGCGCTCCAGCGCGCGATGGAACGAAGTCTGAATCACCGGCCCATCGGCGATCGGATCGCTAAACGGAAAGCCGATCTCGATGGCCCCGATCCGCGGATTCGTCAGCCGCTTCAACAGCGCCAGCGACGCATCGAGCGACGGATAGGCCGCCGTCAGATAAGGCACCAGGCACTTCGCCCCGGCGGCGCGCAGCGAATCAAAGCGTTGGGTCAGTCGGTTCAAAATCACATCCTCAACTCGTCGGTTTCAGCCGGTAGGGCGGGTTTCACCCGCCTCTTCGCTCCGCAAGCGCGACGATGTTCGTGAACTCCGTTGGACGAAATATCGGGTGAAACCCGACCTGCGATTTGCCCTGCTGGTCGCGCGGCGCCCGCCCTCACCCCGCATATGCAAACTGCGTGCGACACAGCGTCTCATAGAAGCTGCTGGTCGAAATCAGCTCCTCATGTCGCCCGATGTCCACCAGTCGTCCCTCGTTCAGCACGATGATGACATCGGCCCGCGAGATGGTGCTGTAGCGGTGCGCGACAATGAAAACCGTGCGGTCGCGCGTCACATCGTCGATCGCTTCCTGAATCTTTCGCTCGCTGCCGGCGTCGATCTGGCTAGTCGCCTCGTCCAGCACCAGAATCGGCGGATCACGCAGAATGGCCCGCGCCAGCGCGATGCGCTGCCGCTGACCGCCCGAAAGCTCGCGCGCGCTGATGATCGCGTCATACCCGCGACCCTCGCGGCCCAGGTCGTCGTCGGCGTCGCCGCTGAGCGATTTCGACGAGCCCAGTTCGCTCGCAAAGTCGTCGATGTGGGCGAGCTGAGCCGCCCGCCGAATCTGCGCTTCGGTCGCATCGGGTTCGCCATAGGCGATGTTGTTGCGCAGCGTGTCGCTGAAGACGACCGAATCCTGCGTCACCAGCCCGATGTGCTCGCGCAGCGAGGGCAGCGAAAAATCGCGGATGTCGCGCCCGTCGATGAAGATCGCGCCGCGCGTCGGCTCGTAAAAGCGCAGCAACAGCGACATCAGCGTCGTCTTGCCCGAGCCGTTCGGCCCGACGATCGCCACCACCTGTCCGCGCTGCACGGTAAAGCTGATCTCCTGCAAAACCGGTGTGTCCGGCTTGCCGGGATAGGCGAAGCTGAGCTCGCGAAACTCCAGAGAATCATTCAGACCCGCGAAGCGAACGCCGCCTTCGCGCTTCTCCGCGGTCGGCTCGGTCGTCAGGTCCAGCAGCTCAAACAGCCGCCGGGCCGAAGCGTCGGCCTGCTGCAGGCGGTTGTTCACGTTGCCCATCTTCCGCACCGGGTCAAAGAGACCGCCCATGCAGACGACGGCGGCAAAGAACAGATTGGGCTCGAGCTGGCCGCTGAAGACGCGCGTCCCGCCATACAGGATGAACGCCGCCACCGCGATCACCGCCAGCGTTTCCAGCGCGGGCTTGGTGCCGGCGTCGACGATCTCGATGCTGGTCTGGGCCCGCGTCAGCGCCAGGCCCTCTTCCTGAAAGCGGCGGCTTTCGACCGCTTCCATGTTGTAGGCCTTCACCACGCGAATGCCCGCGAGCCGCTCGCCAAGATGGTCGATCAGCCGTCCCCACGAGGCCGACGCCCGCTTCTGCGCCTTCTTCACCGCCCGCCCCAGACTGCGGATCACCAGCGCCCCGATCGGCAGCCCGATGATCGCCACCACCAGCATGCGCCAGTCGATCATCAGCGTCAGCGTAAAGACGCCCGCCGCCTTCAGCGGCTCCTGCACCGTCTTGCCAAACAGCGTCGAAATGCCGACTTCAACCTTGCTGATGTCGGTCGCGAATCGGCCCAATGTGTCGCCCGGCGGCTGGCGGCTGTGCCAGTCGAGCGGCAGGCGCAACACATGGTCCGCCAGCTTGCTCCGCATGTCATGCATGCCGCGCTGCACGGCAATCGCGATCAGCCACTCATGCATGAAGCGCGCCAGCGCCCCGAGCGTGCTGACGATCGCCAACCCCACCATCACGATGATCAATGTCGATTGCCGGCTCGCCGCGTCGCGCCCCGTCGGCAGAATCGACGCGAAGCCGCGCAGCGCCGAACTCCACCAGTGATAGCGCCGCAGCTTGAGATCGATCACTTCGTCGCCGCCGCTTTCCCTGCGAACCACGACGCCCGCGATCTTCTTTTCTTCGAATTGGGCGATCTGTCGCATCGCCTCGTACGAGCTCACCGGCTGGCCGCCGATCGCCACGATTCGGTCGTGATCCTTCAGACGGTCGAAGCTCCGCGATTCCGGGCGGATGTGGTCGATGAGCAGCCCGTCCGGATCATCCGGCAAATCGGCGCCGATCACGACGTCCAGCCGCCGCTGCACTTCGACGCGATTCATCCAGTCCACCAGCGACTCATCGCGGGCGAAGATGACCTTCAGCAGCGGAATCACGCTCGACATGCTGAACGTGTAGAACACGCTCACGCCCACCGCCATCAGCAGTCCGAGAATCAGCGCCCGCCGGTGCGGCCACAAAAAGCCGACCGCGCGGCGGAAATGAGGAATCCAGGCTGTCGGGGCAGGAGCGTTCACGGGCTGAAATCATAGTACGAAGCGAGTCCAGCGCTTAGGGCGCGCCGAGCCGATTGCAGCGGTCAGCCCCCGGCCCCGGTTTTCACCCCGGCACCGTCCACGCCTCGCCCACGGGCAATTCCTTCACCTCCACGCCCGCCGGCGAAAATCCGGCAATGTCCTGACGCAGCAGCCCAAATGTCTTGTAGTGGATCGGAATCGCAAAACGCGGCTGAATCCATTCCGCGGCTTTGGCGGCGTGCTCCGGTCCCATCGTGAAGCGGTCGCCCACCGGCAGACAGGCGATCTGCGGGCGATAAAGCTCCGCAATTAGCTTCATATCGCTGAACAGCGCCGTGTCGCCCGCGTGATAGATATTGATCCCGCCGATGCGAATGACCAGTCCGCACGGCTGGCCCATGTAGCGCCCGCGCGTCGACGAGGAGTGAAACGCGGGCGTAAACGCGATCCACCCGAAATCGGTCTTGATCGTCCCGCCCGTGTTGCCCGGGTCAAGCTGGTCCGAGTGGATTCCCTGTTCCCCGAGAAAGCTGCAAATTTCCCAGTTCGCAACGCACTTGGCGCGATTCTTCCGCGCGATGGAGACAGTGTCGCCCAAGTGGTCATCGTGGCCATGCGTCAGCGCGACATGAGTGCAGTGAATCTGGTCGGGCTTATGAATAGCCCGCGGATTCCCCGTCAAAAACGGATCGACCGCGCACGTGAATCGGCCGTCATCGAACAGAAATCCCGAGTGTCCGAGATACGTGATTTTCAGAGACATGGCTCAGCTCCCGACATGTCGGTGATACGACGCAAAACGGCGACAGACAATTGTAAGTCGCACAAGAGCGGTCGGCGGGGGGGCGAACGGCCGATCGGGGCCGCGGCAGGGGAGTAAATCGACGCGAATCGGGCCGCCCGCGAGCCCCCTGACCGCTACGGCAAAGAAAACGGCCAGCCGCCGGCTCCCCCCGCACAGTTTCCAGCCGGCGATTCAGCAAATTTTCCAATCCGCGTGAAACCCTGCCACCGCCGTCGCTTGGACCCTCGAAACCCGCTCCCAAGCGTCCGATCGGCGAGGACATCGCCGCAGGAGAACGAATCATGAACCGTCGCTTCCTCACCTTCGTCGCCCCGCTCGCAGCCCTCCCACTTTCCACCGCTCTCGCAGCCGAGCTATACGTCAACGCCGCGGCCCCCGTCGGGGCCGAGGCCGGCACGCAGGCAGCCCCGTTCCGCACGGTGCAGCGCGCCATCGACGCCGCCGTCGCCGGCGACGTCATCCGCGTCGCCGCCGGTAGCTATCGCGAAAACGTCCGCGTCGAGGCCAAGCCGCTATTCCTCGAAGGCGGCTATGGAACCGACTGGGTGCGCGACCTCAGCCGCAACACCACCACCCTCCAAGGCGCCGGCAACGACGCCGTCGTCACTCTCCTCGGCGCCGACGCCACGATCGACGGCTTCCGCATCACCGGCGGCACCGGCAGCCCCCTCGAAGCGCCCTACGGCTATCACGGCGGCGGCATCTACAGCACCGACGGTTCGCCCACGATCTCCAACAACCTCGTCGAAGGCAACGACATCCGCCGCAGCAACGAGCCGTCGGAATACTTCTTCGGCGGCGGCATCTACGTGGTCAACACAACTAACGCGACCATCTCGAAAAACACCGTTCGCAACAACTTCGCCGGGCGCGGCGCGGGAATCTACGTCGCCGGTGAATTCGCCCTGATCCGCGGCAACACGATCGAAGGCAACACCGCCATCGGCGATCACGGCGGCGGGCTCTTCGTCGTCACTCGCCGCGCCACCGTCACCGAGAACCTCTTCCGCGGCAACGAAATCGGTCGCGCCCTCGGCTATGGCTGGGGCGGCGGGCTCATCGTCGTCGGCGCCGGCAACTCGGCCGAGCTCTCCTTTAACGTGCTGACGCAGAATTTCGCCGCCGGCTACGGCGCCGCCGAATTCATCGACGAGGGCGCCTCCGCGACGATCCACCACGAATTGATCTACGGCAATCTGTCGAAGGCCGGCTGCGAGGCCGTCTCAGCCATCGCGGTGGATGGCGGCGAAGGCGGCGGTTCGCAGGCGTCCATCAGCCACTGCACCGTCGTCGACAACGTCTGCCCCGATGCCACCCGCGGCAACGGCCTCCAGGTCGAAGGCGGATCGAGCGTCACCGTTACCAACAGCATCTTCTGGGGCAACGGCGGCGACGACTTCTCGCTCGACAACACCTCGCGCCTCAGCGTCACCTTCACCGATTCGCAGGAGAGCATCGCCGGCACGGGCAACATCTCCGCCGACCCGCTCTTCATCAACGCCGCCGCCGCCGACTATCGCCTCGCCACCGGCTCGCCCTGCATCGACGCCGCCGACCCCGCCTCGCCCTTCAGCGACGAACCGGCCGACAACGGCGGCCGCGCCGACATGGGCCGCTTCGGCGGCAACGCCAGCGGCGCCGCCCCGGTCCCGCCGCCGCTCGGCTCCACCCCGGGCGGCTCGACCCCCGGCGGTTCGACGCCCGGCAACAGCGACGGCCAGAACGACGACGACAGCGGCGACCCCGTCAGCGCCGGCCTCTGCCCTGGCTCGGCCGCCCTCATGCTCTCGCTCTCGCTCGTCGGCGTCCGCCGCAGCCCGCGACGCCCGCGCCAGAGCTAATCCGTCAGCCATTCGAATCGAGGCCGACTTTCGCGATCCATCGCGAAAGTCGGCCTCGATTCATGCGCGAAAAGATCCCATCCAGCGGCGGATCTCGTTAACATTCCAAAGTTCCGGGGGCGGCGCAACGTGCGCTGCGCGCTTCCGGCTCCATCCGATTTCGCCTCTCGCGGAGATCATCTCATGGCAGCGTCCGCCAGGAACGGTTCCATCGCCGGTCTATCCAATGTCTCCTTCGGCATCCCCGTGAAAAGCCGCTACGGCAACTTCATCGACGGCAAGTTCGTGAACCCCGTCGACGAAAAATTCTTCGAAAATCCCAGCCCCGTCACTGGCCAGACCATCTGCGAGATTCCCCGCTCCAACGCCAAGGACATCGAGAAAGCCCTCGACGCCGCCCATCGCGCCGCCGACAAGTGGAGCCGCACCTCGGTCACCGAGCGCTCGCTGATCCTGAACAAGATCGCCGATCGCCTGGAGCAAAATCTCGAAAAGCTCGCCCAGCTCGAAACGCTCGACAACGGCAAGCCGATCCGCGAGACCATGGCCGCCGACCTGCCGCTCGCGATCGACCACTTCCGCTATTTCGCCGCCTGCATTCGCGCGCAGGAAGGCTCCATCGGCGAACTCGACAACGACACCGTCTCCTATCAGTTCTATGAGCCGCTGGGCGTCGTCGGCCAGATCATCCCCTGGAATTTCCCGCTGCTCATGGCCGCCTGGAAGCTCGCCCCCGCGCTCGCCGCCGGCAACTGCGTCGTCCTCAAGCCCGCCGAACAGACGCCGCTCGGCATCCTCGCCTTCGCCGAGCTCATCGCCGATCTGCTGCCGCCCGGCGTCCTGAACATCGTCAACGGCTTCGGCATCGAGGCCGGCAAGCCGCTGGCCCAGAGCGATCGCGTGGCCAAGATCGCCTTCACCGGCGAGACAACCACCGGCCGGCTCATCATGCAATACGCCTCCGAAAACATCATTCCGGTCACGCTCGAACTCGGCGGCAAATCGCCCAACGTCTTCTTCGAGGACATCCTCGACGCCGACGACGATTTCTTCGACAAAACCCTCGAAGGCTTCACCATGTTCGCCCTCAATCAGGGCGAGGTCTGCACCTGTCCGTCGCGAGCGCTGATTCAGGAATCGATCTACGAAAAATTCATCGAGCGCGCGATCAAGCGAACCGCCGCCATCAAGCAGGGCAACCCCTTCGACAAGAGCACCATGATCGGCGCCCAGGCCTCAAACGACCAGCTCGAAAAGATCATGAGCTACATCGACATCGGGCGCAAGGAAGGCTGCGAAATCCTCACCGGCGGCAAACGCAACATGCTCCCCGGCGAGCTGGCCGGCGGCTATTACGTGCAGCCCACCATCGTCCGCGGCCACAACAAAATGCGCGTCTTCCAGGAAGAAATCTTCGGCCCCGTCGTCGCCGTCACAACCTTCAAGACCGAGGCCGAAGCGCTCGAAATCGCCAACGAAACCATGTACGGCCTCGGCGCCGGCGTCTGGAGCCGCGACGCCAACCGCTGCTACCGCATGGGCCGCGCCATCAAGGCCGGGCGCGTCTGGACCAACTGCTACCACCTCTACCCGGCCCATGCGGCCTTCGGCGGCTACAAGCGCTCCGGCATCGGCCGCGAAAATCACAAGATGATGCTCAGCCACTATCAGCAGACCAAAAATCTGCTGGTCTCCTACAACCCGAAGGCGATGGGTTTCTTCTAAGTGGTAGGGTCCGCTGTGCGGACCTCTTTCGCACGATGATGAGTAAAGGGTCCGCACAGCGGACCCTACTCGTTTCGCCTTCAGAACATGCAGGGTGCGCTCAATGCCCGCCGACCAAATAGCCGCGCGCGTCGCCATCACCCCCGCCGCCGCCGACATCGTCCGAAAGCTCGTCGCCGAACACGGACCGCTGCTCTTCCACCAATCGGGAGGCTGCTGCGACGGCTCATCGCCGATGTGCTATCCCCGCGGCGAATTCCGCATCGGCTCGCGCGATGTGCTCCTCGGCGAAATCGAGGGCACCCCCTTCTACATGAGCGGCGAGCAGTTCGAGTACTGGCGCCACACCCACCTGACGATCGACGTCGTCCCCGGCCGCGGCGGCAGCTTTTCCCTCGAAATCCCGCTCGGCCTGCGCTTCCTCACCCGCTCCCGCCTCTTCGAAGACTGGGAAGCCCAGCAACTCGCCGGCGCGCCGCTCAGCCCGAACTCGTAAAGCCCGACAAGCCAAAGCCCCATCCCCGCCCCGGCCCATCGCGGGCTTGGGGCCTTGCCCCTCTTCCACTCGACACTCTGCACTCGCAACTCGAAACTCCCCCCGCCGGGCCAGCGGCGGGTCGATAGCGCGACCTCCGGCTAGAATCTCCCTCTATGGCTCACCAAAAATCTCCCCGGCGACCCGACACCGCCGGCGAAAAATCGACCGCCGGCATCGGCTTGCCCGTGATGGGCCAGGGCTCGTCTTCGCGCGGCGCGGCCAAGCCGGCTGCGCGAAAAAGCGCCAAAGCGCCCAAGCCGCCGGTCGTCTCCTTCGTCTCGCTCGGCTGCGCGAAAAATCTGGTCGACAGCGAAAAGATGCTGGGTCAACTGGCCGAGAGCGGCGCCATCATCAGCGGCGACGAATCGCTCGCCGACACTGTCGTCGTCAACACCTGCGGCTTTCTCGAAAGCTCGCGAATCGAAGCGCTCGACATCATCCACGAACTCGGCGCCCGCAAGGCCGCCGGCAAGCTCAAGCGCATCGTCGTCGCCGGCTGCCTCGTGCAGCGCGACGGCGAAAAGCTCCGCGACGACGCCCCCGAAATCGACGCCCTCGTCGGTGTCAACAATCGCGACGACATCGTCCGCGCCGTCTGGCGCATGGACCGCGACGAAGCCATCAGCCTCTACATGGGCGAGTATCACGGCCAGCCCTGGCAGGATCGCGGCCGCCTCCGCCTCACCCCGCGACACTACGCCTACCTCCGCATAAGCGAAGGCTGCAACCAAAAATGCACCTTCTGCACCATCCCCAGCATCCGCGGCCCCATGCACAGCAAAACCCCCGACGAACTCGTAGGCGAGGCCACCGAACTAACCGCCGACGGCGTGCGCGAAGTCATCCTCATCGGACAGGACACGACGAGCTACGGCCTCGATCTGGAGGCGACGCGAGGCCAGAGCGACGAGACGCAAGCGACGAAGCAACGGAGCGACGAAGCAACGGAGGAAGGAGCGAAGGGGCAGAGGGGTGGAAGGGGCACGGCGCGTTCCGGCGGCGATGACGCGCCCGATGCCGAGTCTTCCAATTCGCTATTCGCTATTCGCAATTCGCTATTACCCGTGGCTTACCTCAAGGGCGGCCTCATCCCCTCCTCCGGCGCCCTTTCGCTCAGCGGCCTGTTGCGCCGCCTCGATCGCGAGCTCGTCGACGCCCGCTGGATTCGGTTGATGTATGTCTATCCCTCGGTGCTCACCGACGACATCATCGACGCCATCGCCGAGAGCAGCCGGGTCGCCAAGTACATCGACATCCCGTTGCAGCACATCAACGACCGCATGCTCAAGCGCATGGCCCGCCGCGTCACCCGCCGCGAAACCGAAACGCTGCTCAACAAGCTGCGCCAGCGCATCCCCGGCGTCACAATCCGCACCACCTTCATCGTCGGCTTCCCCGGCGAGACCGAGGCCGAGTTCAACGAGATTCTCGACTTCGTCCACGACTTCGGCTTCGAAGCCGCCGGCGCATTCAAATACTCGCTCGAGCCCGACACGCCCGCGGGCCGCCTGCCCGATCAGTTGGAAGACGCCGTAAAGCAGGAGCGCTACGAGCGTTTCATGCTCGCCCAGCAGGAAATCGCCCTCGCCGCCGCGAAGCGCCGCGTCGGCCAGACGTTTGACGTCCTGCTCGACCGCGCCATCGCCCCGGCCGAGGCAACGCAAATCCAAGACGCAATCGAGGTCGACGCAGCCGCGGCCGGCGTCCCCGCCGGCCGACGAAACGCCGGCCCCGCCGCCATTCGCCGCGGCCGCGGCGGTACAACCGGCTGGGCCCTCGGCCGCCACGCCGGCCAAGCCCCCGACGTCGACAGCGTCTGCATCGTCCAACCCGCGACGAGCGAATCCGACTCGCGCGGCGGCAAAACCCCAAGCGGCGGCAAAACCATGAACGGCGGCAAGCCCTCGGGCAGCGCGCCCGCCAAGCTGCTCTCCGGCGAATTCGTCCGCGTCCGCTGCATCGGCACCGCCGGCTACGACCTCGTCTGCCAACCGGTGTGATCGCCCTGAATCAGGTAGGGCAGGCCGCGGTACTCCGCGCCCTGCCTCTTCGCCCCAAATCACCAAAGACCGCCCAGCGCGCCACGCGCTAGCCCTCTTTTCCTTCTAGTCTTCGCCCGCTCGACTTCTACCAACCGCCGCTTCCATCCCGCGCCAATATCTGCCAAACCCAATGAATTCTCATTGAAACCGCCGCCACGCGGGTGATAGGCTGAACGAGTTCCAGATCATGCGGCATCGGGCGGTCCGCCGCACGCGGGAGGATTCCCACCCGCCAACGCCGCGCCGGCCGCCCGCGCGTCCGCGGTGCCGGGCTTTCTCATTCGAAAGGGGCAGCGCCATGTTTCGAAATCTTCGAACCTCAAACCGGGCGGATTCGCTGAGCCGGTCGATAGCCGGGGTTTGCACCCTTCTAACCCTGGCGCTCGCCAGCACCGCGCCCGCGCGCGGGGAAGAATGCGGCTACTGGACCGCCTCCGAGATGACCGGCCAGGCCGGCCACGCCATGGCGTTCGACAGCCATCGCGGCGTCATGGTCCTGCACGGCACGCCGAACGATCGAAACACGTGGGAACTTCACGGCGACCAATGGCGCGTCGTGGGCGAGGGGCCGGTGAACACCGGAAACTCGACCGTGATCGCGTTCGATGCCCTGCGCGGCGTAACCGTTTTGGCGCTGTGGACTGGCGACATCTGGGAGTGGAATGGCCTCACTTGGACGCTGCGCGGCACGGGGCTCTTCGGCGGGCAGGTGCCCACCGCGGCGGTCTTCGATCCGATCGCCGGCGTCACAAAAATTTTTGCGAGCGGCATGTCCAGCCCCCGTCGCGTTTTCCACTGGAATGGCGCGACGATCACCGAGGGAAGTCTCGCGGGGCTGCCTAATGTCGCTGTCCGATCGGCTTCCTATATCGCGTCCCGCGGCGTTGTTCAGGCGCTCGTGCAACCCTCCACTGTCGGTCAAATCTGGGAATCATCCGCGGGGGGCGGCTGGACTCTCGTTGCCGACGGTGGCCCGAGTCTCGGAGCTCATCTGGTGTACGACCCCGTGGGGCAGAAGACGCTGGTGCTTGCCTCGGTCTTCAGCCAGAAACAGCCTCGAACGACAGTGTGGCAATGGGATGGATCTTCATGGTCGCCGGCAAGTTCAGTGAGCATGGCCATCGGGCAAGGTGCTGCCGCGGCATTAGATACGACAAGAAGCAAGGTCATCGTTCAAGGGGGCGATATCGCAACCGATTCGCGAGATCCTCGAACGTTGGAATTGTCCGAGGGACGCTGGCGACGCGTTGGTGCCGCGCGACCGTCAACCGGCACTCGCGGACTCATGGTGCACGATCCCGATCGCGGTGTACACGTGTTGTTTACAGGGGCGACGGCGAGCAGCTCCTCGTCGAATCCGGTCGGTTCGTCGACTGGCGAAGTATGGGAATGGAACGGCGCTCAATGGACGAACGTCGACTGCAACGGGCTATTCATCAACGCATCGAGTGCGCCCGCAGCAGCCTATGACGCAGCCCGCCGAAACATCGTCGTCATCGGAGCGTCGCCCGACAGTCCGAGCATCACGGACACTTGGACCTATTCCGACGGGACATGGACCAACGCCGCCCGAGGCGGCCCGCGCGGTGCATTCGTCGGTCCGATGACGTTCGATCCGCTTCGCAATCTGGTAATCATGATCGCCTTTGATGGCATGGCCTGGGAGTGGAACGGTTCCGCTTGGAATGTGGCCGACGTTTCGCCGCGACCGCCTGCGACTTCCGATCGCGTCGCCGCCTTCGACGCCGCGCTCGGCATGACGGTCGTTCATCAGACAATCGGCGGAGCAAGTGAGACTTGGGGCTGGAACGGATCGACTTGGCAGCAGCTCGGCACCGGCGGGCCGGCAATCACGGCCCGCATGCCGTTCGTCGCCGCGCCCGCAGACGCCGAGTTGCTGCTGCTGCGCAAGGCCGACGCTGCCAATCGCACGGAATTGTGGGCCTGGAGCGGCGGCGGCTGGAGCCTGCGCTCGGCAGCGCTGCCATTCGCGCGGACCGACTTCACGGCGGCGTACGACGTCGCGCGCCGAGAGTTGCTCACCGTGGGCAGCGGGCTGCAATGGATCGGCTCCGCCGTCCAGCAATTTGCCGATCTCGGCGATTGGCGCTGGAAGAATGGCGCTTGGGAAGCGCTTCATGAAGGCTATCCCGCGGCGCGCGCCGCTCATGCAATGGCCTATGACCCGATCCGTGGCGAAACGGTCCTGTTCGGAGGCCGCGGCGAGCAATTCGGCGGATCGATGGGCGACACCTGGACCTGGGATGGCGTTCGCTGGCGACTCAAGTCGGTGGACGGCCCGACCATTCGCAGCTCGCACGCCATGACCTTTGACGCGGCCCGCGGGCTGACGGTGCTCTTTGGCGGTCGTGCCTCAACCAGTAGCTCTGCAACGCATTATTCCGACACGTGGACATGGGACGGCGCGGCGTGGACACGCAGCGCGGCTGAAGGGCCGTCGCCGCGCTACGACCATGTAATGGCATACGATCCGCAGCAGCAGCGCGTCGTGCTCAATGGCGGTCGCTCGCGGTTCCAAGACGCGGAGGATTGGATCTATGATGGAGAATCCTGGTCCCCCATCGGCGGGATTCTAGATTTTGGCCAGGGAGGTATGTGCTTCGACGAGTTCTTGGGAGTATTGACCGCAACCGGGTGGCCGGTCACTGGCGTCTGGCGGCGACTCCCGACCGGCTGGGCGTCGTGGGGCGCGGCGCCCGGCGACGAGCGAAATGAGACTTACAGCACGCTCGTTTACGACCCGATCGCGCAGGTTCCGTTACGCTCCGGCGGAGTTGATTCGACCGCTGCCGCCGTTTCGTCGGTCGGTGCATGGAGCCACAAACCCATCTCTCACGCCGGACCGGGCTCAAATGCCATTTTCCACGCCGCTGTGTTTGACACCGCCCGAGGCCGAATGGTTCGGTTTGGCGGTGGGTCTTACGATCTGCCCATGAAGCCCGTCGTCTGGGAGTGGACCTCAACATTCTCGCGGCCACAAATCTCCCTGCAGCCCGGTTGGCGATTCGCCCGAGACGGCCAGACGGTCGTGATCACAGGCGCCGTGCAGCACGCGGCAGGACAGACTGCTCGCTGGTATCGCGGCACGCTCGCACTCGGGTTGCCAGCGCCGGTTCCTCCGAGCGGCGAGGTCCGGCTGGAACTCGCCGCGGCACAGTTTCTCCCGACCGAGACATACTTCTTCCAGCTCTTTGGCACATGTTGTGACGCATACTCCGAGCGCGCGTCGGAGCGCACCGTCCTCTACGGCGACACCAACTGCGACGGCTTCGTCACGATCGCCGACATCGGCTCATTCGTAACTCTTCTAACCACCCAGCAACCCGCCCCCGGCTGCTTCCCCGACAACGCCGACTGCAACGACGACGGCTTCATCACCGTCGCCGACATCGGCCCGTTTGTGTTGCTCCTAACAGGCGGTTAGACGACAATCTCTGCAATCACTTCCGATCCGGGCGAACGATTGATCTGCTCGCCCGTGATCGGTCGAATCAACGCAAAGGGGACTGTCATGCAGATGGCCAATGGCATTCGTTCCGGAGTACGTGCGGCGCTCGCGCTGGTCTTCATCGCAAGCGTCGCGACAGCCAACGAGTGCGGCTACTGGACCGCTTCCGAGATGACCGGCCAGGCCGGCCACGCCATGGCGTTCGACAGCCATCGCGGCGTCATGGTCCTGCACGGCACGCTCGACAACGCAAACACATGGGAACTGCACGGCGATCACTGGCGAATGGTGGGCGAAGGCCCCGCATTTTCTTCAATGTCTCTCGGCCCGGGCGGGATGGCATTTGACGTCGCCCGCGGCGTAACGGTCGCGGTCTGGCCCGACGGCCAGACTTGGGAGTGGGATGGTACGTCTTGGGCGCGTCGCGCAGACCTGCCGGGAGCATCCGGAAACCCCGTCCCCCAGGCGCTCGTGTACGACCGCGCCGCCGGCGTTACACGCTCATTCGTTTACTCGCCCACGAACGCCGCAATCGTTGGTCACGCCTGGGACGGAGAAACCTGGACTGTCTCGGACACGAGCGGTCTGACTGCCACCAACTGGCTGACAGCGGCCTGCTATGACGCCAACCGCGGCGTGGTGCAGCTATTGACTTCCAACCGGCAACTCTGGGAATCGTCGGGGGGCGGCTGGAAGGCGGTCTCCAATGACGCACCCTTCTTCAATTCTTCCGTCAATCTCGTCCATGATCCCGTTGGCGCGCGAACGTTGCTTATCGGTTTCTCCTCGCGTTCGGGATCATGGCGCGAAGCCGTCTGGGCTTGGAATGGATTGTCGTGGAGCGTCGTCGAGCCGACACAGCCCTACATCCCCAGAAATGCGGCCGCAGCATTCGACGCGGCGCGGGGGCGCCTGGTGATTCAGGGCGGTGGCGTTCCTGGTGCCGAGCACGATCGGCGCACCTGGGCGCTCGATGTATCCGGCTGGTCCAGACTCGGGGCCACGCGGCCCGACGGTATGAGCAACAGCCTCATCGTCTACGACTCCGATCGAAAAGTGCATGTTTGCTTCGCAGGAATGCCCAGTCTCACCAATCACCCGACGCCGATTATCCCCAGCCGCGAGGTCTGGGAGTGGGACGGCCAGCAATGGCTGAATCGTGGCTTTGGCGGGCTGATGAGAACCAATAACGGCGTCGCGTTCGGCGCCTACGATGCGCTGCGCCGAAACATCGTCGTGTATGGCGGAACCCCGGACATAAACGAGCCTACATCCGCGCCGATAAAGACATGGACTTGGGCCGACGGCGTATGGACTGCGGCGGCCCCAACCGGCCCGCCGCAGGTCGTTTCGCTGGCTTTCGATGCGGTTCGCGGCGTGGTCGTGGGCGTTTCTACCTCGACCAGTAGCGTTTGGGAATGGAACGGAAGCGCTTGGACCACGATTCCCTATACGAACGGGCCCACGACCGGCGGCTTGATCGCGTTCGATTCGGGCCTCGCCGCTTGCCTGTTTCACGCCGGCGCCGGATCGACCGCGGCCCAGACGTGGTCGTGGGACGGTGCCGCCTGGACGCTGCGATCCGGCAGCGGACCGTCGATTCAGGTGGGAAGTTTCGCCCTCGTGAGCGACACGGCCGGCGATCGAGTACTGCTGCTGAGGCCTCACGCCTCATTGCCGCAAACCGAGTTGTGGCAGTGCAGCAACGGCGCCTGGTCGATCCTCTCCGATCTACTCCCTTTCGCCCGCACCAACCTCGCCGCGACCTACGACCCGATTCGCGGCAAACTGCTGACGATCGGCGGAATCTATCGGCATGGCTCTGGGATTCTCGCGGCAGACTTGGGCGATTGGGTCTTCCAAAATGGAGGCTGGACCGCGCCAGACTCGGGCGCGCCGGTCGTCCGCTGGGGACACGGCATGGCCTATGACAAAGTCCGCAACGTTGTGGTGATGTTTGGTGGAGGCGGCGCGTCGAGTACCCTCTTTGCCGAGACTTGGGAGTGGAACGGTTCAGCATGGCGCCTCGCCGCTCTCAACGGACCGTCGCCCCGAATTCAGCCGGCGATGGCGTTCGACGAGGCTCGCGGCGAGACGGTGCTCTTTGGCGGGCTCGATGCGCCATTCGGCAACAAGCTGGACGACGCGTGGGTGTGGAATGGAGCGACCTGGCGGCGCGTCGCCGGCGGACCGCCCGGGCGCGTCATCGCATTAGCGACATACCACCCGGTAGATGAGCGCGTTTTCCTCCACAGTTCCGAGACGGGAACCGGCCACGACCGCAACTGGGAGTGGAACGGCAAGGCATGGACGATGCACTCCACCGCGCCATATGTCGGCCTCGAACGCGGAGGAATTACCTATGACTCCGCGGTTGACCGATTGGTTGCGATCGGCGGAGATTCGACCAGTGTTTTCGAATGGACCGGCGCGCGGTGGAACTACCAATATCCGCGCGAAGGGGAAGAGCGCACCGAGCAGAATGCGGGCTTGGTTTATGACCCGACTGCGCTCGTTCCACTGGCCTACGGCGCATCGACGGGGCCACGCTTCACGCTCGCGTCCGCGGGCGGATGGTACTTAAAGACGATCTCTCGCTCGGGCTCGGCGATGCGGTCGACCAGATCCGCCGGCGCATTCAACACCGCGTCGAATGCACTCGTGCGCTGGGGCGGCACCAGCTCCAATACCATCGATCTGCCTGCGGGAGACGTCGTATGGGAATGGCGATCCGCCTTTCGACGACCGACGATCCTCCGTCAGCCCAGCTGGCGTTTTGCCGACGGCGGTGCGACCGTCGTGCTGAGCGGCGCCGCGTCCGCCGATCGTGCGGCCACTTCGAACTGGTATCGGGGAGTGTTCTGGATCAGCGGTTCGACCGCAGCGCTTCCCTCCACCGGCGAAGTTCGGCTGCTCATCCCTGCGGCACAGTTCGACGCAACGCAAAGCTACCACTTCGTCGTTGGAACGGCCTGTTGCGATAGCCGTACCCAACGCGCAGTCGAGCAACAGCCGACATACGGCGACACCAACTGCGACGGCTTCGTCACCATCGCCGACATCGGCTCATTCGTAACTCTTCTAACCACCCAACAACCCGCCCCCGGCTGCTTCCCTGACAACGGCGACTGCAACGACGACGGCTTCGTCACCGTCGCCGATATCGGCCCATTCGTGTTGCTCCTAACAGGCGGCTGACCGATGCCAGCCAGCCCGAACATCGCCCGGCGCACCATCCGCGACCTGCGATCATGATCGCCGGCGCCCGCACACTCTTCGAATTCCTCCTCGGCCGCCGCGAGGCCATCGAGCGCTGCGCCGCAACGCCCGGCCTCTGGCGGATCGGCTTTCTCCTCACCATCACCGCCGCCATCGCACGCTCCTACGACGGCGTCTACTTCCCCGCCCAGCCATGGCGCCTCCTCATCCCGGCGGCCGCATCGCTGATCACGGCGGGCCTGCTCTACGCCGCTCTGGAACTCGCGAGCCGGCGCAACGGGCTCGCATCGAGGCGCGATCTAATTCCATTCCCCCGCTGGCTCGGCCTCGTCTGGCTCACCGCGCCGCTCGCCTGGCTCTACGCCGTGCCCTACGAACGCTGGCTCGACATCTACGACGCGGCCCTGGCCAACATCATCACACTGCTCATCGTCAGCATCTGGCGCGTCTGGCTCATGATCCGCTGCCTTTCCGTCGTGCACGGGTTCAGCGCTGCGGCGGCCAGCGGAATCGTGTTGCCCGTCGCCGGCGCAGTGGCGTGCGCCGCACAACTCCTCAGCGCATCCGCCGGCTGGCCCTCACCGATCGTGATCATGGGCGGGCTACGTCTCGAGCCCGGCTACGCGCGAAATCAGCAAATCTCCTCCTACAGCTGCGCGATCACCGGCATCGCACTACTGGCCTTTCCAATTTGCTACGCACTCGCCGCTCTCGGCCGCGAACAATGGCGATCGTTCAACAGCCTCGCGTCCGCCGCGCCGCCCGTCCGCTTGCTGCCGCCGACCGTCGCAGCCCTGATCATCGGCCTCGCCGCGTGCGCGGTCTTTCAGCCGGAGCAAGCGGTGCGACATCGGGTCGATGCGCTGCTCCAGCAAGGCTATCGCAACGCCATCCATCATCCGTTCGAGGTGTTGCACAACGCGGACTATCGAGCCGACGCCTTCGAGCCTTACATGCGTGCATTGGCAGAGGCGTACCCGAATTCACCGCCGCGCGGTTGGGCGCCGCCGGTCCACACCCTCACGCTCTCGGATCCGCCGATCGATTTGGTCGCATCAATGTCGCGCTGGGCGTCAATCCCCGAGTCTCCGCGATGGCTGCGCGAAAAGCTGCAAGCAAAATTGCTCGCCATGTGGCGCGAGGAGAGCGGGCTGCACCTCTATGTCGTCGCCTATCTCGTCGCGGCGATCGACGCCATCCCGCCCGACGCCCCGCTGCCCGAAGAGAGCCTGCGCCGCGAACTCTGCGAGACGCTTTCGAACTTGGCGGCGCGAAGCTACGAGCGGGAGACCGCCGCGATTGCTCGGCTCCGCGCGCGGCTCTGCGACGGCTTCTCGCAATCATCGCCGTCGAGCCGAATCACGCCATAGTCGGGCGCTGCGACGACGAGCCGGCCAAATGCCTAATCAAAGCGGCTCCTGATCAACCATCGTCTTTCGCATCAGGCGCGCCCGTGGAATCGAAGTCGGAGCGATTGCGTAACTATGTCCGCCGTCACTCTCCGGCTTGTGATTCGCCGGACCATTGGAGATTTATCCGAAGCCCATCCTTTGTGCGTTCGTTTATCGCCCGAGCTTCGCATCGTCAGCCAACTGATGTAGCTGAGACTCGTAGTAGCCATTGCCGTTGCGAAGGTCCAGCGCCCGTGCGTGGTCGCGGGCCGTCGCCAGCATGCGCTCCGCAAGTACGCGGCAATCCGAATCGGCGCCGTCGGGCGTCAGTGCCGTCTTTGGCAAATCAACTGTGCCGACGCCACGCCCGGCGAGAATGGCGAGCGCGGTGCCGAGGCGCGAGAACCAATCAAATCGAGTTACGTCCGCCCGTTCCGAGGCGGCCTGCGGCAGCGCGCCGCGCGCGATCTGAATCGAGGCGTCGACGTCCCCGATTCGTGCTGCGTGAAGCATGTATTCACCGGCGACGCGATATCCGCCGCTGCGCATGCGCTTGAGCAAGCGGCGGCCCCGCTGGAACAGGTCGTCCGCCTCACTGACGCGACCCAACCTCACGAGCGGGTTCAACAGGGCTGCGAAGGTCGAGTGCGGCACCGTTGCGCAGCTCAGCTTGCCGCGGATGATCGGTCGCGCTTCGCGCACTGCATGCTCAGAATGTCCGGCCGCGCCAAGAAGTGAGACGAGGAAGTCAGCCTCGCACGCCAAGCAATCCGCCCCACGATCACGCGCAAGCGCCCGCCATTCCGGAAGCAGCGCGATCGCTTTCTCGTGTTCTCCGAGCAAGGCGTGCAACTCGATCCGCTTATGGATCGCAGCGCGACGGCCCCAACCGATTTTCGCGTAGCGAGCTTCCATATCGTCTATCAGCCGCTCGCAAGCCCGCCGTGGCACTGAGGCGTAGCGCGGCGCCTCGACCGCCACCCACTTGTACTGCCACAGAATTCGGTTTGGGCTGAATCGCTCCGGGTCGCGATCGGAGACCTTCAGGCACCACGCCATGCAGAGGAAGAGCGTCTCGAAGCGCGGCGCTTCGTGTGAACTGCTCGATTCCAGCACGGTGCAGCGTGATTCCCAGGCGGAGTCGAGGTCGCCCAGAACCTCCGCCTGTCGCGCAGCTCGCTGATAAAGCACATCGCGCGCGGCGCACGCGGGCAGCATCGCGGCCTCATCGAGCAGCGCTTGCACGAGCGGATCGACTCGCTTTGCGCTCAAGCCTGACCCGCCCTTTCCGTCGATCGCCAGAGCAGCCGTTCCATGGCCCGATGCAACATGGCGAGGTCGTCGCTGGAGAGAATGTGCTGACCATTCATCAGCGCCTGAACATATAGAATCTCGACGCCGTCGCTGCGCGTCTCTCGGTCTCGGATCGCTGCCAGGCTTCGTACCAACGGACTTCTCCCGTTCAGGCATAGCCGGGTCGGGCTGAGCGACTCCGGGCGAGGGGCCATCGCGTCCAGAATCTCCTCCCACAATCCCGAGGCCTCCGATTTGGTTTCGTCCAGCTGCCGATGAAACTCGGCGTCCAACCCGAGCGCGAAAAACGCCGGCAGCGTCACAGGCGCGAAGTCGCGAACGACGACCTCGACTCCGCGGCCCGACAGAGTCGCATTGCCCGCTTCAAGCAAATCCGCGAACGCTTCCGGATCCTCGGCCGGGTCCATCAGATTTGCCAGATCCGCGGTATCGAACGACGAGACTTCGAGCTCGGGGTAACGCTCCGCCGCGCGGCACAGCAACTCTTCGTGATAGGTGTAGCCGCCGTTAAAGACGCGAATTCCAGCTTCCGCGGCGGGAATCAGCAGGCGTCGAAATTGCTCCGGAGTGCGCGCCAGATAAAGCTTCTCGTGTTCGCGCCGAAACTCGCCGAAGCGGATGGTTCCCAGCGTGGTGTCGAACTCCAGAAAATCGGCGACCAACTCCAGAAACTCGCTGTCTTTGACCGCGAGACCGCGAATCTCTGTGTCGTGCGTTTTCATCACCCGCTCGAATCTCGGGCGATCGTGCCGCAGAAGGTGCGCCAGGCGGGCGCGGATCGCCGCGGCGATCTCGTCGCAAGCCTTCTCCAGTTCGTCGCCCTGATGCAGCCCCTCACGTGAAGCGGTCAGCCGCAGCTTGGTTGTATTAAGAATGCAGCCGATGAATCCGGCCCATTCGGGGATCAGACCGTAGACACGATTGCCGACGAACATGCCGCCGGAATAGAGCCGATTTTCGCCGCCCCAGGAATCGATCCGATCGGACCGGATGAAGGCGAACCCTCGGATCGCGCCGGCGGGCGCCTCGATCGGGAAAACATCAATCGGGGCGAACCCGAGCAATGACTGACAGAGATCGTTCAGCGCCACTTCGTCGTCGGCGTCGAGCTCCCAAGCCGGTCGCTCGCGATTGACGTCGACTTCATTGTCGCCACACTGCACGATTACCCTGACCGGCAACATCTCGGCGTATCGCCGTGAGATTTCGACCAGGGTGTCATATTCGTAATACTCCTCCGCGTCCGCCTTTGCTGCGAGAAACACGCTGGTGCCCGGCCGCAGGGTGGAATCAGGCATTTCGCGAACGGTGTACCCGCCGTCGGCCTTTCCGCGCCATTCGACCGCCGGCGCGGTGCGATCGCGCGCCGATCGCGAGACCACCACGATCTCGTCTGTCGCCATGAAGCAGGAAAGTAGGCCGATTCCGAAGCGCCCCAAAAACGTCGTTGGCTCGCTGGACTCGTCGTCATCCTCGGCATCAGTCTTTTCGCGCTTGGACGATGCGCCGACGGTAGACAAAAACTCGTGCACCTCGTCAGTGGTGAGTCCGATACCGTCATCAGTCACACAAATCGTGCCGGGCTTTTCTTTGTCACCGCGCACCAGTTCGATCCGGATCGACCCTTCGAAGGCTGGGTCTTCGCGCCGCCGGGCCATGATCGCGTCGTGACCATTCTGAATCGTCTCGCGCACGAACACGTCGGGCGATGAGTACATATGATTGGACGTGAGATCGATGATCCCGCGCAGATCAACTCTGAATCTCTCGCTCACGCAGAAGTCCTCTCATTCTTGAGTCGACTTGGCGTCCAGCAATGACAACCCCGCCGTACCCTTCGGTCAGAAACATTTTGACGAGCCCCTGGTGAATTTCCCAGCTTGCGCGATGATCCGCAACTCATTTTTCTTCTTGGAAAGGCCGAGAGCCGCTAAATCCACCAGAATCCCCCAACCACCCTGCCCATGGCGCCGCCCTTGCGTCGCGCAAACCTGTTTCACGTGAAACAGCCCTGCGCACTTGCAGCACAAACCAGCATTCCCCGCCGTACCGCAGCCTGCCCTACGTGCAAAAGCGAAAGCGCACCCGATTTCCCGATCCCCTTCGCCCTTCGAAATTCGCTACTCGCTATTTCCCAACCAGCACCACTCCCGACAGCGGCGCCACGCGAATCGCCAGTTGCTCCGGCCGCACGGTCAGGCAATCCGCCGGCCCAAACGCCACCTTCCAATCGCTCTTCAAATGTCCCTGTCGCGGAATGGCGATGTCGCGCGAATACTCCGACGCGTTCAGCACGACCAGCAACTGCTCCCGCTCGTCCCACCGCCGAAACGCCCAGACATCCGCCGGATCGTGCGTCAACACGGTTTCAATGTTGTTCGTCCGCAGCGCCGCGTGTCCCTTGCGCAGCGCGATGATCTGCTTGTAATACGCCCGCAGATCGTTCATCACAAAGTTTTCGCGCGGGTTCTCATAGGGCTCCATTTCGGGCCAGAGCATCGGCTTGCGGTTGCTCGGGTCGTCCGCTCCCCACATGCCCACTTCGTCGCCGTAATAAACCATCGGCGCGCCGACATAGGTCATCTGCAGCAACGCGCACAGCCGAACTCGCGCGTACTCGAGCGCCCCGGGCTTGCCGTGGTCATAGCCCGGATGATCCTGCGCCCGATGGCCGCGCTCATAGTCGCGATCGGGGTTCTTCGCGATCGAGGCGATGCGAGCCGTGTCGTGGCTGTCGAGCAGATTTTGCAAGACCGCCGTCACCTCCGGCGCATAGGCGTTTCGCAGCTCGCGCAGCCGCGCGTCAGCGGCGCTCGCCGAGATCTTTCGCGAGCGATTACAGACCCAGTCAACCGCCACATGAGCAAACGGATAGTTCATCACCGCGTCGAAATGCTGCCCGCGCAGCCAGTCGTCGGCCCGGTGCCAGATCTCGCCCACGATGTACGCTTGCGGATTGATGCTGCGAACATGCCGTCGCCAGTCGACCCAGAAGGGCGGCGCGATCTCATTCGGCACGTCGAGTCGCCAGCCGTCGATCCCGTCGGCCGGGTTGCCATCCCCGTCCGGGTCCATCCACCGCTTCGTCACCGCGAAGATGTGCGCCTTCGCCCCTTCGCTCGCCAGTCCGTGCGGCGCCTTGCGAAACACCGGCAAATCCTTGAAGCCCGCCCACCCGTGCCAATCAAACGGCTCCCAGCCGACAACGTCGAACCAATCCGCAAAGCGCGAGCGGTGGCCGTTCGCGCGCACATCCTGAAACGCCGGGTGCTGCGTGCCCACATGGTTAAACACGCCGTCGATGATCACCCGCATGCCGGCCGCGTGCGCCTCCTGCAAAAAGTCGAGAAACAGCCGGTCCGACGCGGTCCATTTCCAAGTCGTCGGGTCGGCCAGGTCTTCGCTCGCGACGACCGCCGCATAGTCCCCCAGCGTGCCGAAGTGCTCGTCGACATGCAGATAGTTGGTCGCGTTGTACTTGTGGTGCGTCGAGGCCTGAAAGATCGGGTTGAGATAAAGCGCGTTGACGCCCAGGTCGCGCAAGTAGGGCAGCTTCGCCCGCAGCCCCGCAAGGTCGCCGCCATAGTGCCGCCCGAAAACGTAGCGATAGAAGTTGTCGCCGTGGGCCCGTTCCCACTCCGCCGGCGAGAACCACTCGCTGCGCCAGTCGCGCGTGTGCGGCGGGTCGTTGCTCGGGTCGCCGTTAAAGAATCGATCGGGCATCACCTGATACCAGATCGCGTGGCGCGCCCATTCGGGCGTAAACGTGTGAGCGACGGGCGTATCGGCGACGGTCGGGGCGTTTGAGCTCATGGTCGGGGCGTTTCCATCGGGTTGCGCGAAAGCGCAGGATGCTAACCGTGAACCGACCACGCGTCGCGGGCGTGCCGGGCAGGGCGAATTTCATCCGTCTCTTCGCCCGTCGCGCCCGACGAGTCCTAGCGCCACGCCAGCGCGGACTCTGGCCGCATTCGCCCTCTCAGAGCCGAAAGCCGCGTCGGCTTGCGAAAGTGGCGCCGCGCCGGCTTGAAGCCGCTGTCGGTCAGCATCACTCCCGCATGTCTCCTTCAAAGCGGATGATACGGCTGGCGCGAGTCTCATCGGGGATCGAGGTATCGACGTAGATCCCCTCGTCATAGTGCAGGACCTGCAGAGACTCCGACCAGTCGAGGATGTACCCGCCGCTCATCACGGAGGTGCCGTCTGAGTCCTCGATCGTGCCCTCATAGGCGATCTGCACACGCGATCCCGCGCCCGTCGTCTGCTGGATCCGCTGAGTCATCTCCCAGTCGCCCAGAGTCACCCGAATGCTGTCCCCGCTCGAAACCGACGCTCCGCCCACAACCGGAAACCCGTCGCTGCCGATTTGCACCTCGATGTACAGCGTCCGTCCGCGGTAGTTCGGCGGAGCAGGGGCCGTCCACCGTTTCGGCGACAGCTCCGCAAACGTCGCGCCGTACGTGCCTGGCGGAATCGTGCTGTCGCCAAAGTCGCCGCCGCAGCCGGCGATCGCGAGCATGGCTGCCGTCAGCAATAACGTTCGCATGGTCATTCCTCCGTGTCGCTCGCCGCGGCCGACACGTCGGAATGGGGATTTGTCCAGCTCCGCATGGCGTTCCGCGCGGGCATGGAGATGATAGCTGGGTAAAGCTTCCGGCCGACGCCCGCCAGAATGCCTCGCTGGAGGCCGCTGGGGCCGACTTCAACCGCCGATGATGGCCCGCTCTGCTGGCGAGCCGCGCTTTCGGCGCTGCGTCGCCACGTCCCCGAAGCCGAGTTTGTCGAAGACCTCGCAGGTCGCGGGCGTGTCCTCACCCGCAGTACAAAAAAAGAACCCGTCGCTCGTGAGCGACGGGTTCCTGAATCACAAGTTGACCTGAAGGTCGACCGACTTAGCGGCGACGGATCAGAGCCAGACCGGCGAGACCGAGCAGCGAGAGGCTGGCCGGCTCCGGAACGAACTGGAGGTTCAGGTTGCCGCTGACCCACTGGCCGTCAACGCCACCCGGAACGTCGTCGAAGCTCTCGAAGAACTCCATCTGCAGGATGCCGTCCGGCAGGTTGATGTCCGGCAGCGGGATCGAGCCGAACTTGATGATGCCGGCGCTGCTGAACGTGCCGATGCCCGGCGTGTTCGTGCCCGCACCCGGACGCAGGAAGATCGAGTCGACGCCGGCGCTGTCGCCGAACGACACGCCGAGTTCGCTCTGCCAGCTGGCGCCGAAGGCTTCCAGCGTGACGTTCCAACCCACGCCGTTCATGACGACCGGGCTGCCGCTCGGGAGACCGAGGGCCGCGGCGGCGTCAAAGTTGACGATCGTGTTGCCCGGGCTGCCGACCGGATCAAAGCTCTGGATGCCGGCGACGTTGAACGGAACCACGACGCCAGTGCGCTCGGTGGTCGTCGGATAGGTAACGCCTTCGCTGTTCTCGCGAACGCCGGTGTTACGGAAGCTGTCGGTCAGGTTCGCGGCCATCGCCGAGGCGCTGCCGAGCAGAGCGGTCACAACCAAAATCTTCTTCATGTTCTCCTCCTCAAAAAGAGAAACTCGTGGTGAAAGATGCGCATCTACCAACACTTGCAACGGGGTTGCGGCACCCATGCAAACGCGAGAAGCCTTAAGAATTAGGAATCCCGTATCCGAGGCGGCTGAGCAAACACTCAAACACGAATCGGCAACACGGGCGATTGATTTTGCTGGGTCTTGTCCAACCGGGCATTTGAACTGCTTCGCCCGGTCGCCTCGTCCCGCCATCCTCAATCCCAGACCGCATAATAGGCACTGCCGCGGTGCGGGTCAATTCCTTTTGCGAAAAATGCGAGGCCGATGTCGCCTGATCCGGGCCTCAATCCGCGACGACACGATCGCCTATAAAATCATAGCCAGAAACATCTTACGCTCGGTCGTGCAGGCCGGACCGAACAACCGAACGGTTACCGGCCCTCCACCTCCGACACAAACTGACAGCACGTTTTTTCATTTCCGCGTGAAATTCCCGTGCGCGCTGCCGCCCGGCACAGGCCCCCGACCGCGGCGATCCTCGCCCATTCCCAAAGCGCCTAATCCGCGTCGAGCGAGAAGGGCGTGTAGTTGGTCTTGTAGTCATAGTGGTCCTCGCCCTCCGCGCGCTTCACCGCGTTCACGATCAGGTAGGTCACGGGCGTCATGACGATCTCGATCGCGACCTTAAAGACCCAGTTGAACCACAGCGCCTCGAAAAGTTGCTGATTGGTCCACTCGTTGTAAAACGCGATCGGGTAGAAGATCAGCGTATCGACGCCCTGGCCGAGGATCGTGGAGCCGATCGTTCGCGTCCAGAGGTAGCGCCCGCGCGTCAGAATCTTCAGTTTCGATAGAACGTAGCTGTTGACGAAGTCGCCAACAAGAAACGCCAGGATCGAGCCGACCACGATGCGCCAGGTGTTGCCGAACACCTTCTGCAATGCGGCTTGGAATTCGTTGTTGTTAGGAGCGTCAAGTGCCGGCAGGGCCACCACTACGGACGACATGATCGCCGCGAAAACCATCGCCGCGAAGCCCGCCCAAATCACCCGGCGTGTTCGCGCATAGCCATACACCTCGGTCAACACGTCGCCGAAGATGTAACTGACGGGGAAAAAGATGTTGCCGGCCCCAAACGTCAGGCCGAAAACGGTCGCCAGCTTGCCGGGGCCGATCAGGTTGGAGCACAGCAGCACCGCGACAAAGCCGCCCAGCAGCAGGTCGTAGTACTTGTAGTCGCGGGCGGGCGGCGCGGGCGGAGGGGGCGCAGAATCCAACACATGCTCCGATGAGGTGAAGTTGCCAGAACCGGTTCGAAGGCGGCGAGTATACGCACCCCGCCCGCCCCACAAGCCCTCATGTCCCGCGCGGCGAATCAACCAGCGCAAAAAGCGAATCGACTGAAAGCAGCGCCAGGCTCGAGACGATCAGCGTCGCACCGGCCAGGCGATCGGCCGGCCCCACGCCGACACACTTCATCCGCGCCGCCCGCGCCGCCTCAACCCCGCTGGCGGCGTCTTCGATCACAACGCAGCGCTCCGCCGCCGCCCCAAGCCGCCGCGCACACTCCAGAAAAATCGCCGGCGCCGGCTTCGAGATCGGCACCTCGTTGCCATCGACCACCACCGCGAAAGCATCGCGCAGCCCGATCCGGCGCAGCACCAGCTCCGCATTGCGGCTCGACGACCCCACCGCCAAGGGCGCCCCGCGCGCCCGCAGACCGTCGACCAGCGCCGTCACGCCGTCCAATCGGTCGGCCGCGTTCAGCGCATCGGTGTATTCCAGGAAAAGCCGCTGCTTCTCTTCGATCACCGCTTGCCGTAGCAGCGGCTCAGCCAGCCCCGCCCGCTCCGCGCCCTCCATGTGCCGGCCGACCACCTCGAAAAAGACGCGCAGGCTCTCCTCGCGCGCCAGGCCGCGCATCGCTTCGTAATCCGTCGGCTCAAACCGCCAGCCCCGCCGCGCCGCCGCCTCGCACCAACTGCGACAGTGCAGCGCCGTCGTATCGGTGAGGACGCCGTCCATGTCGAAGATGACGGCTAGGTTGGACGCTTTGTTATCCATGGGCTGCGGCTGCGACGGGAACACCGGGCGTCGGCTCACATCATCCGGCCGCCAAAGCCCCTGAAGTGGCTCGCGCGGGGCGGCTCATCGAAAGACACCGCCGACAGCGCAGCGGCGCCGCCGGCGCTATCTCACCGCCAGGCCCAACAGCCGATGCGCCAGCCGGGCGGCCAGAAACTCAGTCACATGGTTCGGCGGAATCGGCCGCACCTCGACGATATCCGCCGAGACAATCCGCCGCGTCTCCGCCAGCCGCGCCAGCAGTTTCGTGACCTGGAACCAATCCATCCCGCCCGGTTCCGGCGTACCCGTGCCCGGTGCAAATGCCGGATCGAATCCGTCGATGTCGATCGTGACATAGACATTGTCGGTCAGCGGCTCCAGCACCCGCTCGATCCAGTCCGGCGTCTCACGACACCAGGCCGCCGAGAAAATCGGCTTCTTCGCCTTGCGGATAAATGTCGCCTCGTCGCGCGAATAGTTGCGAATCCCGACCGCAACCGCCGGCACGCCCATGTCATGAATACGACGCATCACCGCGGCATGGCTGAAGGGCGATCCTTGATATTCATCGCGCAGGTCCGCGTGAGCGTCGATCTGCAACACGCTCAGCTTCTTGTGCTTCTCCGCTACGGCTCGCACCAGACCGCTGCTGATGCTGTGCTCGCCGCCCAGCGAAAGCAAAAACTTGCCCGCCCGCACCACCGGCGCCGCGGCGCGATAGATCGCGTCGAGCGTCGCCTTCGGTCCGCTCACGTCCGGAGTCACCGGGTCCAGCGTGACGATCCCATCGGTAATCGTCTCGCGCCCCAGCCCCTCGTCATAAAGCTCCACCTGCTGTGAAGCGGTGATGATCGCCCGCGGACCGTCGCGCGTGCCGACGGCGTAGCTGGTCGTGGCGTCGTAGGGGATCGGCAGCACCGCGACCTTCGCCCCGCGCAACCCGTTGCGCGGCGGCGGAAGGCCGAGGAAATTGTCCGGCACCGAGTCGTGCATGCGGCTCGCTTACTTGTTGCCGTGGTCGAAGATCAGAATCGCCGCCGCCACGGTCGTGGTCCACAGGCCGTCCTTGTCGCCCTCGGCGGTCTGGACAAAGGCCTGCGTCTTCACGATTTCGCCGCTCATCTTGTAGACCTCGCGACGCGAATCGTAATTGTCGTTCGGGTCAAACTTGATGTTCAGCGTCGTCGCCAGCATGCTCGCCGCCATGTCTTCGACATAGTCGGCGCACTTCTTCTCGGTCATGCCGTAGCCGTGATGCTCCGAGATGTAGCCATACTGCTCGCCGCGAGCGGGAACGGCCAGGCCGATGCCGGCCGAGCACAGGCGGTTGGGCTCGTCCGTCCTCGCTTCTGCCATCACGCAGAAAACGATCTGCCCCGGGTGCATGCGCTTCAAACCGTCTTTGCGGCTGATGATCTTGCAGCCCGGCGGAAAGATGCTCGACACCTTGACCAGATTGAACTGCTCAATGCCGGCGTTTCGCAGCGCCAGCTCGAACGACTCCAGGTTGTTGCGATGTCGTCCGACGCCGCGGGTGAAGAACATGTGGCTGGCGATCATGCTGTTCATCATTGCCGATTGAGCCTCCTGCAGGGCCGCGCGCAAGGATCGTACGTAGGCATGCTCGGGCTCGCCGCGTCGGAGCCGCTAACGGGGAAGCTGCTTTCGCCGATTCGGGGCGAAATTATATCAATGGTGCGGCGGGGCACAATTCGCGCTTCGGAGGGGTGGCGGAAATGCCGAATGAAGTACGCAAAATGCAAAACGGCGCGCTCGAATATCGCGTGCCGCGGGTGGCGCCGCGCCGCCGCGCAGCAGTCCCATTGTTCGAAATAAAAAAGGTCGCGCCCGAAAGCGCGACCTGATGGATCATTCCTGCGTCCGCTGACTCTGATTCTTCGAGCGAGTCAGCGGGTCGCCGTTCAGCGGCGGCGTCGGACGAGCGCCAGGCCGGCCATTCCAAGCAGCCCGAGCGAGCTCGGCTCCGGAACCGGGTTGCCCTCGACGATGATGTACATCGTCGCCGCGGGGGCGGGCGCCGCGCCGAAGTTGAACGGACCGATCTCCGTCGGCGCGCCGGCGATGCCCGACGTGCCGTTCGGGTCGTGCGCCCACAGGGCGGTGCCAGCGTTCGCAAAGCCCGGCGACGGCGTGGTCAGGCGCCAGCCGTTGAGCGGATCGGTGCTCGAAAGGCGAACGCCCACGGCGAACGATCCGAAGCCCGAAATCAGCGTGCTGTTGAGGGGGACGGTAAACAGCGGGGTAACGCCGTCGCCGGCGGAGACAAGCGTCGTCACCGAAGCCGCGGCCGCGCCCAGCGAAGCGGTGCCGATCAGGTTGCCGGGCGTGTCGATCTGCGTGTCCGGCGGCGTGGTTCCGGTCGTCAGACCCGTCCAAAACAGACTCACATCCGTGGCGGGCGCGCCGGCGAGCCGCCGAATTCCGACGGTGACCTTCGTGACCTCGAGCGATGTATTGCTGCCGAGGATCAGGTTGTTAACGGGCACATCGTCGTAAGCGACGCGCGCTCCGTCCGCCGCCGCGCCGGGCGCGAAGAAGCCCGCCGCGCCGATGTTGGCGCGTGAACCCGTTTCGACGCTGGCGCTGTAAACGACCGCCGCCTGAGCCGCCGTCGCCATGAGCGACAGGCAAACCGCTCCGCTGACAAAGAACTTACGCATTCCTCTCTCCCTTGATGTTTGAGCCATTCTTTGGCTCAATCTCCTCACACTCCTCCCAGCGTACCAAGCGACCCCCTCAAAACGAACGCAAAATAAAAATGCAGACGCGGAGGCACAGGTGCCCGATAAAGATCGCCGCCGCCGCGACAGCCCACGACCCATCACCGCCCATACCCGCCCTCGTACCCTCGCCGCCGCCGTGGTGGCTCCCTTCGCGCCTTTCAATTTCCCCGACTCTCGCCGCCGCCGGAGCGATGCCCTAAACTCTCCCCGAGCCGGTTCGCACTGCGAATCGACCTCATTGATCCGAATGACAACCGCGATTCGGCCCGCCTCCCGCCGCCTCGAACAGTGATCGACGGCCCGGCACGCCGACAGGGTGATCTGCGACATGGCCTACGAAAAAGTGCTGCTCAAAAACGCCGGCAAGCCCAACAGCCGCTCGATCGACGTCTATCGCTCCGGCGGCGGATACGAGGGCCTCGAACGGGCGCTCAAAATGTCGCCCACCGAACTCGTCGAACTGGTCAAGCAGGCCAACCTCCGCGGTCGCGGCGGCGCCGGCTTCCCCGCCGGCATGAAGTGGTCCTTCCTCCCGCCCAATCGCGAAGTCACCTACCTCTGCATCAACGCCGATGAGTCCGAGCCGCCCACCTTCTCCAATCGCGTGCTCATCGACGAAGACCCGCACCAGATCGTCGAAGGCACCATCATCGCCGGCTACGCAACCAAGACCACCGTGGCCTACATCTACATGCGCGGCGAATACTGCGAGCAGTTCCACACCCTGCAAAAGGCCGTCGACGAGGCCTACGCCGCCGGCTACCTCGGCAAAAACATCCGCGGCAGCGGCTGGTCGATGGAGATGTACCTGCACCGCGGCGCGGGCGCCTATGTCTGCGGCGAAGAGACCGGCCTGATCGAGAGCCTCGAAGGCAAGCGCGGCTGGCCGCGCATCAAGCCGCCGTTCCCCGCCGTCGAGGGTGCCTTCCGCAAGCCCACCGTCGTCAACAACGTCGAGACCGTCGCCTGCCTGCCGCACATCCTCACCCGCGGCCTCGACTGGTGGAAATCGGTCGGCCCCGCCCACTCGCTCGGCCCCAAGCTCTTCTGCATCAGCGGCGCGGTGAATAAGCCCGGCTGCTACGAAGCCCCCTGCACCATTACCGTCCGCGAACTGATCTACAGCCCCGAGTTCGGCGGCGGCATGCGCAACGGTAAGAAGTGCAAGGCCGTCTTCCCCGGCGGCCTGTCGATGGGCGTCCTCCGCGGCGACACCTTCCCCAAGCGCCCCGCCGGCGAGGCGATCGACCATCGCAAGGACTACGACGAGCTCGACTGCATCATGGATTTCGAGGACATCAAAAAGTACGACCTCCTCGGCCTCGGCACGGCGGCCGCGGTCGTCGTCAGCGAAGACGACGACATCCGCGATGTGCTGGTCAACAACTGTCGCTTCTACGCCCACGAATCCTGCGGCCAATGCACGCAATGCCGCGAAGGCACAGCGTGGATGTACAAGGTCGCCAAGCGTATTCAGGCCGGCGCGGGCCGCATCTATGACCTCGATCTGATCGAAGAAATGACGCTCAACATGGGCATGATGCCCGGCATGAGCATCTGCGGCCTGCCCGACGGCGCAGCCTGGCCCATCCGCACGCTGGTGCAAAAGTTCCGCAAGGAATTCGAGGCCCACATCCGCGCGCAAAAGCCGCAAGCCGCGCAGGAATTCATCAAGCGCGTCAACCCCGCAGCCTACGACCTCCCCATCCTCCAAGGCCGCGCCAACGCCGCGACCGGCGGCACCTTCAGCTTCGATCACTACGTGGGGACGCAAAAGTAGCGCCTCCCGCACCGAGACCCAACCCATGCCCGACAGCCGCACCAGCCGCGCCGCCAACAGCCCCTTCCGACCCATCGCCGAAGCGCTCGATGAGCTGCGCGCCGGACGCATGATCGTCCTCGTCGACGACGAAGATCGCGAAAACGAAGGCGACCTCGTCTGCCCCGCCGAGTTCATCACCCCCGACACCGTCAACTTCATGCTGCGCTACGCCCGCGGCACGCTCTGCGTCTCGCTCACCGAAGCCCGCTGCCGCCAGCTCCAATTCGACCCCCAGGTCTCGCACAACACCGCCGCCCGCGGCACCGCCTTCACCGTCACGGTCGACGGTGCCCCGCACCACGGCGTCGGCACCGGCGTCTCTTCGAGCGACCGCGCCAAGACGATCCAACTGATGGTCGCCGAAGAAGCCCAGCCGCGCGATTTCGTCCGGCCCGGCCACGTAAACCCGCTCATCGCCCGCGACGGCGGCGTACTGGTCCGCGCCGGTCAGACCGAGGGCTCGGTCGACCTCTGCCGCCTCGCCGGCCTGATGCCCGCCGCCGCGATCATCGAGATTCTGAACGAAGACGGCACGATGGCCCGCGTGCCCGAGCTGACCAAGTTCTGCGCCGCCCACAACCTGAAAATGTTCACCGTCGCCGACCTCATCGAGTTCCGCATGCAGCGCGAGCGGCTCGTGAAGCGCGTCGAACAGGTCACCATTCACAACGACCTCGGCGAATGGACCCTCGTCGCTTTCGAAGCCGCCACGCAAGACGGCGTGCACGTCGCCCTCTGCAAAGGCCCCATCGGCCAGCCCGACGCCGAAGGCCGCACGCAGCCCGCCGCCGAGCCGACGCTCGTCCGCGTTCACTCCGAATGCCTCACCGGCGACGTCTTCGGCTCCATGCGCTGCGAGTGCGGCCAGCAGCTCCGCGGCGCCATGGAGCAGATCGCCCGCGAGGGCCGCGGCGTCATCGTCTATCTGCGACAAGAGGGCCGCGGCATCGGCCTCGTCGACAAGCTCCGCGCCTATCGCCTGCAGGACACCGGACTCGACACCGTCGAAGCCAATCTCGCCCTCGGCCTGCCCGCCGACCGGCGCGACTACGGCGTCGGCGCTCAGATCCTGCGCGACCTCGGATTGAGCGATGTGCGCATCCTCACCAACAACCCCAAAAAGATCAGCCGCCTCGAGGTCTACGGCCTGCGCATCGTCGAGCAGCTCCCGCTCGAATTCGCGCCAAACGAACACAATCGTCGCTATCTCGAAGCGAAGAAGACGAAAATGGGCCACCAGCTTCGCGGCGTGTAACGAGCGACAAGCCCGGCGGCGACGACGGCGCAGCGTTACGGGATCGCCGCCAGTAACTCCCTCGCCCGCGCCTCAACAGCCCCAAAGTCCCGCGCCGCCATCCACGCCGGCTCGAACAAACTCAGCGTAAACCCCACCGCGCACGCGCCCGCGTCGAGAATCGCCTTCGCATTCTGCACCGTCACGCCGTTCGTGGGAAAAATCTTCAACATCGGCAACGGCGCCAACACACTCCGCAGCCACGTCGGCATATCCGCCGGCCCCGGAAACAGCTTGCAAAAATCCGCCCCCGCCCGATGCGCCGACCACATCTCCGTCGGCGTCGCACATCCCGGCATCGCCGGCAATCCACACGCATGCGCCGCCGCGATCACCTGCGGGTCAAAGATCGCCGAGACGATGAACTTCGCACCGGCCTTCGCCGCCCGCTCGACATCCGCCGGCGAATGCACCGTCCCCGCGCCCACCAGCAGATCCGCCTCGTGCGAAAAGTCGCCAATCAATTCAAACACGCCTGGCGTCGTCAGCGTGAACTCCACCAGCCGAAACCCGCCCCGCACCGCCGCCCGCATCGCGTCCGCCGCGAGCTGCTGATCCTTCGTGCGCACGATCGCGCTGGCGCGTAGTTCGAGGATGCGTTGTGCGATGCTTTCGCGTGAGTCGGCCATCCGCAAATCTCCGATAAAGGAACGAATCACCGAATGTAGTAGGGGGGGTCAAGAAGCGCCAACCGGTTGCGCCGCCCGGTGACACATTCGCCGCGAATCCCGCCTTTCCCCGGCGGGCACGCAATTTTCCATCATCCCGCGCGGCTCGTCCGCCCGATCAGCGCCGCCGCATCCGCATCAATCTCCCGCCCGCATTCCGGGCAGCGCTGCGCACCCTCCAACTGACCGCGCAGCGAGTAACCGCACCCGCGGCACACGGGCACGCCCTGCAACAGCAGTTGCTCACGCAGCTCCCGCGCCGCGCCGCCGCGATGAAGCCACCGCGCCACCAACGCCGCGGCCGCGAGAAGAACGAAAAAGCTCAGCCCCTCTTCAATCCAGCTCGGCCAAATGACCAGCGTTCGCGCGTAGCGCATCAAAAACCAGATCACAATGACCATCGGCAACAGCACGACGAACCCCTGCCACCATCCGCGCTTCGAGGGATCGCCGGATTTCGTCGCCAACCGGTGCAGCGCCGCGTCGCGTTGCGCGTCCGACTCAAACAACTCCAGTTCCGGCAGCCCCGAGAGCGTGAAACGCAGCAGGCCCAGCGGGGCGGGCGACTGGCTTGGGGGGAGCTTGCTCACCACCTCAGTCTATTCCACAAAGCTGCTCGGCCGAAAGCAATCATGGATCAGGCCGAGTCGTCGCGTCGTGCGTTTCAGCCGCCTGCACCCTTCAGCCCGGCTTCGAGATCGCATGACGCGGCGTACCGCGACTTGCCCACAAAAGACAACAGCCCGCCGATTGCTCGACGGGCTGCTTCTTCTCCTTCTCCTCAAACTCGTGTGCGTGCGGCGTGCGTCAGAGTCTCCGGCGCCGCATCGCAATGACCATCAATCTTCGCTCTCGACGAACTCATCATCCGTCGGCTCATCTTCGGTCGTCGTTCGCGGCTCGGGCAGATTGGGCGTCATATCGAGGAAGCCCTGCAGCTTGCGAGCGCGGACCGGGTGCTGCAGCTTGCGGATGGCCTTCGCCTCCACCTGCCGCACACGCTCGCGCGTCACCTTAAAGATCTTGCCGACTTCTTCCAGCGTGTAGGTGTATCCGTCGCCGATGCCGTAGCGGAGCTTGATGATCTCGCGCTCGCGGTAGGTCAGCGTCTTCAGCACCGCCTCGATCCGGTCGCGGAGCATTTCGCCCGTCGCGCTGGTCACCGGGCTTTCGGCCTTTTCGTCCTCGATGAAGTCGCCGAAGTAGGAGTCTTCGCTCTCGCCCACCGGACGATCCAGCGAGATCGGATGACGGCTGATCTTCATCACCCGCCGCGCTTCCGCCACGGGCATCTTCGCTTCCGCGGCAATTTCTTCGATCGTCGGCTCGCGGCCCAGATCCTGCAGCATCTTCTTGCTGATGTTCCGCAGCTTGCTCATCGTCTCGATCATGTGCACCGGAATGCGGATGGTGCGGGCATGGTCGGCGATGGCGCGGGTGATCGCCTGGCGAATCCACCACGTCGCATAAGTGCTGAACTTGTAGCCGCGGCGATATTCGTACTTATCGACGGCCCGCATCAGGCCCGTGTTGCCTTCCTGAATGATGTCCAGGAAAGACAGGCCGCGGTTGCGATACTTCTTCGCGATGCTGACCACCAGGCGCAGGTTGCCGCCCGCGAGGCGACGCTTCGCCTCTTCATATTCGGCGAAGACCTTGCGAGCCTCGCGCACGCGACCCTGCAAATCCTCCGGAAACTCCATCGCCAGGTCGATCAGACCTTCGTGCTCTTCCTTCAGCGCGTCGCGCTCTTCCTGCGGAATGTCGGCCCGGCTGCGGACGTTCTGCGTAATCTGGTCCAGCTTGCTCACAACCGAGGTGATCTTCCGCAGCATCGGCGTGATGCGGCTCGTGCGCAGCGACAGCTCTTCCAAAAGCGTGACCGCACGGCGGCGGCGTTGCGTCATCCGCGCCACGGCCTGCTTGCGCTCCGTCTGCGAAGCCCGCGCATTGCGCACGATCTTCCAGTCGGCGTTGTTCAGTTCGATCAGCTTGCGAACCGTCTCGATGTTCGCGGGCAGACGCTTCAGAACCGCGCTCTTCACCATGCTCTCGTTGGTCGAGATCTTCATGGTGCGGTCAAAGGGCATCCGCCCGTCGGCCACGGCCTGAATCGTGTCCACCGCCTGCTGCATGCAGAAGTCGTTTTCGAGCACGCGCCGACGGTACGCCATGCGCGTCAGTTCGATCTTCTTCGCGAGGCCGATTTCCTCTTCACGCGTCAGCAGCGGGATCTCGCCCATCTGCGTCAGGTACATGCGAACCGGGTCATCGATCCGCCGCGCGCCGGCGTCGATCAGATCGACTTCCGTCACTTCATCCAGCGACTCGCCCGCTTCCATGGGCGTCGTGCGAACCTTGCGGTCGCGATCCCGCAGCTTCTCCGCCTCGATCTCGTCGATCATCCGCAGCCCGGATCGCTCGATCCGGTTCAGCACGCTCTCCAGCTTCTCCGGAGAGATCGCTTCGTCCGGCAGAGTCTCGTTCAGTTCTTCCCAGGTGAGGTAACCCTGCTTCCTGCCGCGCTCGATCAGATCGCCGGCGACAAGATCAAGAGGATCAACTTCTGTCGGGAGGTTTGCACCCATGCGACTTCCTTGCGTCCTTTCGGGCCGAATCGGACCGGCCTGCGAATCCTTGGTTCACTCTTCCGCCCGGACGAACGGCGATGAACATCCGTCGTCGAGCCTATCGTAGGCAGTCGTTTCCAATTTCTCCGCCGAACATCTCCACAAACCGCATCCAACCGCTGCCGTGTCGCCTCTTATCGGCCCGAGTTCGGCTTGAACCGATATTCCGGCGGCAGCGACGAGTCGTGCCGACGGGCGCTTTCCACCAATTCCTTGAACTTTGCCTCCGCCGTACGGTCGGCCGCACCCGCAGCTCGGATCTGCGGACGAATCTCCGAGCTGCGCTGCATCGATCGCTCCGCGACCAGCCGCGCCTTCGCCGCCAGAAAGGCGGCCAGACGGTCTTCGGCCGCTCCCGCCCGCCGCGAGACATGCGTCACGCAATCGAGCACAAGCGGATCGTCGATCCGCGCCATCAGCGCCGCTAAGTCGAAATCTCCGCTGTCTTCAAACGCGTCCAACACCGCGCGATATACCGCATCCCAGGCCGGCACATCCGAAAAAGCGGCGACCATCTCGTCGTCGATCTCCGCAAGACACGCCGGGCCGGCCGTCAGTGAGGCCAAAAGCTCCTCCACGGCGCCCACCAGACCCGCCGGCAGCGCCGCGACCGTCGAACGATAGCTTTCCGGCTCGAGCACCGGTTCGTCCGCCTCGTTCGGAGACGACGACACCGCTCGACGACCTTCGGCTACGCGCGCAGCGGCCAAAGCCTCGTACAAATCCGCCGTGGGAACCCCCAGCAATCCGCTGAGACGGTCCACAAGCAAACCTTGCTGAATTGGGTCAATGCGGCGGGTCTTGGTGACCCCAGCGATGAATTTGAGGAAAGCCTCGACCGCGGTACGACGCGCCTGCGTCCCGCCGGTGCCATATTCGCTGACCGTTTGGGCCCACTTGAAATGTAATGCGTCTTTAGCAGTTTGCAAAAAATTCTTAAAGGCGTCCGCCCCCGCCTCCAGCACCAGATCCGCCGGATCCTTCGCCCCCGCCAGCTCCACCACCCGCACCTCGAGCTCGCTCTCCACCGCCAGCTCAACCGCCCGGTTGGCCGCCGCCAGCCCCGCCGCATCGCTGTCAAAGCACAGATAAACCGTTTGACAGTATGGTTTTATGGTGCGGATATGAATCGGCGTTAGGGCCGTTCCCATCGTCGCGCAAACATGCTCAAACCCCGCCTGCGCCAGCATCACCGCATCCAGATACCCCTCGACAACGATCAGCGCCTTCTCATTGCCCATCGCCCGCCGCGCCAGATCCAGCCCAAAAAGAATCCGCGACTTACTGAAAAGCGCCGATTCCGGCGAATTCAGATACTTCGGCGGATCGTCTCCCAACGCCCGCCCGCCAAATGCGATCACCCGACCTTGTGAGTCGCAGATCGGAAACATCAGCCGGTTTCGAAAGCGGTCGTAGACCTTGCCCGCCTCGCTCGTGCCCACCAATCCCGCCTGCTGAAGCTGCTCGAGCGAAAGCCCCGCTCGCCGCCCCGCAATGAACAGGTCGTCATAGCTCTCCGGCGCCAGGCCCACCCGCCAGCGATTCAACGTCTCGTCGCTCAGCCCGCGCCGCCGGGCATACTCCATCGCCGCCCGCCCGATCCGCGGGTCGCGCAGATTGCGCTCGAAATGCTCCCGAGCCCAGCTCATCACCGAGCGAAGCTGCTCCCGCTGCCGCTCGGCGATGCCGTCGCCGCCATCGCGCGAAACGTCGATATTCGCCCGCGCCGCCAGCTTCCGCAGCGCCTCGCCATAGTTCAGCTTGTCATACATCGACACGAACTTCGCCGCGTCGCCGCCCGCCCCGCACGACCAGCACTTGAAGATCTGCTTCGTCGGGCTCACCGACATCGAAGGCTTTTTGTCGGGGTGAAACGGACACAGCCCCACAAAGTCCTTGCCGACCTTGCGCAGCGCCACATGCTCGCCCACCAGGGCGACGATGTCGGTCGCTTCCATGATCCGCTCGCGCGGCAAAAGTCCCATGTGATCTAGCGACTCGTGAGGTGCGACGTTCGAACGGATGATAGCGCCCCGCGAAACCCCCGCGAAACGCTGTGGAAAACGCAACGGGCGGACGCCGCTTGTGCGTCCGCCCGAGCTTGATTCTCAAATGCGGCTGAGAGGACTCGAACCTCCACCCGGTTACCCGGACTAGAACCTGAATCTAGCGCGTCTGCCAATTCCGCCACAACCGCAATGCTGATCGATGCTTTCCACCGGGTAGGCAGGCCGGTGTCCCCGTTCGAAAACGGGTGAATCGAGAATCATATTCGACGCCGCCGAACGGTCAAGTCGGGCTGTCCGCCGAATCCGCCCCGACTAATATCCCACAAACTGCTGCAAACACCGCCACGAAGCGGTCCGCACCGCGGACCCCGGGTGGCGACGCGACGGAGAAAAGCTTGATGGCGACGATGGTCAAATGTGCCAAGCTGGGCAAGGAACTGCCGGGAATCGACACCTCCACCCCCGCCGGCAATCAGGCGGCGCGAATGTGCGCCATGATCGGCGGTAAGGCCCTCCGCGATCGGGTGCTCTCCAGCGTCTCCATGGACGCCTACCAGCAATGGACGGATCACATGCGCATGATCCTCAACGAGTACCGCCTCGACCCCACCGCCGACGACACCAACGCGGTGCTCAAGCCCTACATGGAGTCCTTCTTCTTCGGCGACGCAAAGGCCATCGACAACTGGACGCCGCCGCCGGCGAAGTGATCCGCCGCCTGCCGACGTGCGCACAACAGCGCGCGAACGCCGCCGCGCGCGAGGGGTGAGATAACACTCCTCGCGCCGCCGACCCGCATTTCGAAAAAGCGCCGCGGGTTAGCGGCGCAAAGCAGGGGGGAGCCGCGACTGTCTGATCGCGGCTCCGATGAGCGCTACCGCGTCAGCAGCGTGACAAATGGGCCGATGTCGGCCGTCGTCACCTGGCCGTCATTGGTCAGGTCGGCCAGCTCCGCCGCACAACTCGGATACAGCACGGCGTACGTTTCCGGATCGGTCAGCGCGACGACAAACGCGCCGATGTCGCCGACGTTGACGAAGCAGTCGCAGTTCATGTCGGCGAGGGTGATCTCGATCGAAAGCGTCGCGGCGGCCGTGGTGATCGTCGCGCACGCGTCTTCCACGACGCAGTCATAATGCCCGCTGTCCTCCTCGATCGTCGGATCGATCCGCAGCGTCGCGCTCGCCGCCCCGCTGATGCGGCCATCGTCGGATAGTGGCTGCCCGTCGCGCCGCCAGCGATAGCTCACGTCGCCGCTGCCGCCCTCGATCGCCACTCCAAACTCCGCCGCGGAGAAATCGCACGCCGCCCGGTCGAGCGGCTCAGCGGCGAGCTCGAGCGCGCCAGGGCGGTAGATCGCGAGGCCGCTCGCGCTCAGACCGCCGGCGTTCGTCAGTGAGCCGCCCACGAGCAACGCCGGACCGAGCGGATTCGCGCCGATCACGTTGGTCACGAGCAAGGCGTTCACGCTGCCGACAGTCCCGCTTCCGAGAGGGCGCCATGTAAGGCCGTCCCATCGCGCCAGATTTTGAGCGGCCACGTCGCCGGCGTGTGTGAAGGCGCCGCCGACGATGAGTTGCGGCGCGTCGGGGCCGGCGCCATCGGGGTCCCACTCGGCGAACGTCCGAGCGACGAGCGCCTCGTTCGGCGTGCCGGTCAGGCCGCCGGCCAGCGACTGCCACGCCGCACCGTCCCAACGGGCGACGCCGTTCAGCGCCGCGCCGTCGACCACGGTGAAGTTGCCGCCCGCGTACAACTCGCCGGGCGTTGGGCCAGCGCCATCTGAGTCCCATTGTGTCAGCGCGTAGACAAAGAGGCGTCCGCCGTTGTTGAGGCCGTTAGCAAAGGGCTGCCAGCTCGCACCGTCCCAACGCGCCACGCCATTCAGCGTCACGCCGCCGGCGGAGACGAAGGTGCCGCCGATGACGATTGTCGACTCGGTCGGACCGGCACCATCGGGATCGAAGGTCGTCATGCAATCGACGTTGGCGGAACTTCCTTGCAACTGGTTGTCGACGTCGCCGAAGGCCTGCCACGAAGCGCCGTCCCACCACGCGATGCACTTCGCTTCAAAGCCGCCGGCGCTCTGGAACGCAAAGCTGCCCGCCGCCACGAGCCGCTCGGCCAGCGGCCCGGCACCGTCGGGATCCCAGACTTGCAATGAGTTAACGGCGGTGCCGGCATCCGGTGCCACCAGCCCCGATCCAAACGGCTGCCACGCGACGCCGTCCCAGTGCGCGATGCCGTTCAAAACGGTTGTTCCGTCGTTGGTCGACACAAAGGACCCGCCGACGACCAGCCGTTTGCTCAACGGCCCCGGGCCGTCGGGGTCAAAGCGGCTAATCGCTGACGTCGTGATGAGTGGGTTAGATACGGAGCCAAGTCCGCTCGCGAGCGGTTTCCACGCGGCGCCGTCCCAACGGCCGACTCCTGCAAGGAGTGTCAGGCCATCTCGATTGAACACCCCCGCGACGACGAGTTCCGGTGGCTGTGGCCCCGATCCGTCCACGTCGAAGTCGACCATGTCGACAGCGTTGTTCACTCGCCCGTCGCCAATCGCGCCCCAGCGCTCTCCGTCGAACAAGCTCACGAAATTGACCCGCTTCGTGTTGCATAGATCGGCACTTTGTGTGTAAGCCGCACTGAATTGTCCCACAGCGGCCAATTTCGATCGCTCCGGGCCGCCGCCGTCCACATCCCACCCGGCCGCGGAAAGGACGGGTGAGTTAAGGCCGACCGCAACCGAGCGCCACGCCGTGCCGTCCCACCGCGCGACGCGAAGCGGCAGCCCAGCCTGCACCGCGAATGCCCCAAAGGCGTACAGCTCCGCTGGCACATTATCGAGCTCATTAGAGTCCCAAAGCAGCAATTCAGTGACCTGCCCCGGTAGGCCGCCTCCGATGCTCGACCACGCGCTGCCGTTCCAGATCGCAACGTTCCGCGTGTTGGGAACGCCGAAAGCATTGCCGAAGCGGCCGCCGACAACGAGTACCGGAGGCTGAGGCCCGTCTGCGTCGGCGTCGAATTCAGTAAGCGCTCCGACGAGCGCATTAAGGCCGAAGCCGAGTGGATCCCAAGCCTTGCCATTCCAGGCCGCGATGTTTCGACGCTCCAGCGCGCCGGACCTGCCAAATTCGCCTCCCGCGACAAGTTGTTGTGGCGTGTCGGAATTGGCATCATGATCCCACGCAGCAACGGTCCAAACCGCCGGCTCGGATATCCCGCCGGAGAATCCATCACCAAGCGGTTGCCAGCGGTTCCCGTCCCAAGTGGCGATATTGTTTGCCGCGAACTCGCCCGCGCGGTTGAAATTGCCACCGACAACCAATCGATTGGGCAGCGGCCCCGGACCGTCCGGATCCCAGTCCGCGAGCGTTTCCACGCGACCGCAACCCGCCTCAAGGCAGCTTCGCACTCCGCCTCCTAGGGCGGACCACGCAGCACCGTCCCATGCCCGCCATGCCCAGTGCCGGCACATTCCCGACTTCAATGAAATCCCCCCCCGCGATCAGCAGTCCCCCACTAGGCCCCGGCCCCTCGGCGGCCCAGGCTCGCAGCGCGAAGACCTGAGCTGGCCCTGAATCAAAACTGACCGCGCCGCCGACCGCGCCCCACTTCTCGCCATCCCAGGCGGCGATACCTTGGGCCGGAGTGCCCCCAGCGGCAGAGAATTCGCCGCCGACATACAGAAGTGTCGGCTGCGGCCCATCGCCGTCCGGATCCCATGAGGCCGCCGCGGCGGCCGTGTCGGTGACCCCGGCGGGAGTTCCGAACGGGCTGTCCCACCCGCCGCACTCGCCCGCCTGGGCCCGCGTCGCCATTGTCGTCGCGGCTAGGAACAACATTGTTCCCGTGCCCTTCCTCCACATCAATCTTTTCATCGCAGCACTCCTGGTCTCTTCGGCGCGCGAAAATGGGTATGAGATATCCGCGCGCAAACTTCTGACCGGACGGCAGTTCGGATCGCACCAGCGATAAGACGATGTGGGGCAATCGATCCCCGCTGCCGGAATCTGCGTGTCGAGACACTCGACACAAATGCCGCTTTCCCTCTCTATGGCCAACGATAGAACCGCCCACCTGTCGCCGGCATTCCCCCGCAGCGGGGCCCCAGCGCCGCGGCGCCCTCTGCGAAGCGCAAACACCGCTATCTAATCGGGGCAAAAGCCGCGAAAACCGCCCGGAGTTCGACACAACCGCGAGCGCGGCATGACATATGCGTCGCGCAACGCGGTTTCACGTGAAACAGCGCCGCTCCCGCAATCGACCTAAGGCTGCGAAGTCGGTGCGTGCGCAAGCAGCCCGTCCGCGATCTGCGCCAGCGTTGCCGCATACTCCTCCGCCAGCGGATCGACCACGACCACCGTCGCCCCGATCCGACTCGCCAGCGCGTCCGCCGACTTGCGCGAGTACTGCGTCTGCGTGAAGACCGCCCGCACGGAAAGTGATTTCGCCTTCTCGGTCAAAACCGAAATCTCGCGCGCGGTCGGCTCGCGGCCCTCGAGTTCCAGCGGCATCTGCCGCAGTCCATATTCATCGCAGAAATAGCCGAAGTCAGGGTGATACACGAGCATCGAGGAGCCGCGCAGCGGCGCGAGCCGCTCGCGCAGGCTTTCATGCGCGCCGAGCAGTTCGCTCTGCAGCGCCGCCAAATTCTTCGCGTATTCATCGCGATGCGCCGGGTCGATGTCGATCAGCGTCTGCCCGATCGTGCTGCAGATCTGCGCCGCGATCCGCGGATTCAGCCAGATGTGCGGGTCTTTGTCGCCGCCGCTCGCGTGCTCGTGCTTGTGTTCCGGGTCATCGGTCTCATGCACACACGGCACGTCGATCTCGCGCAGTTCGACGCCGGTCCGCAAATCCACCACCCGCGGCGGCTTCGAACGCGATTCAAGCCGCTCGATCATGCGCCGCTCAAAAGGCAATCCCAGCGTGAAAAACACCCCGCACGCGTCAATCTCAGTCATCAGACGCGGCACCGGATCAAACGTGTGCATCGACTGCCCGGAACGAATCAGCACCGAAACCTGAACATGCTCCCCACCGATCCGCTGCAGCCATCCGCGAATCGGCAAAATCGGCACCGCCGCGCGAATAGAGACCGCGGCGCTTGAGCTCGAAGTTGCAGAGCCGGGCCCCACCGAAGCGCTGGGGGCATCGCTCGATGCCGCATCGCGCGAGCAAGCGAAGTTCGCGCACCCGACGAGGAAGCAGACGCAAGCCGCCGCAACACGAGGAATCTTCTTCGACCGCGCCGCTGCGTCCCGCCGTCGCTCCGTCGCTCCCCGCGACATCACGCCGCCGCCACCGCGCCGCCCGCCGGCACGCGCTCCATCTGCACCCGCTGCCGCTGTTCGTCTTCTTCCTCTGCCGGCAGCGTGTCGACGTCTTCGCCGGCGCGAATCAGCCGGGCCGAGTTAAAGACCACCACCAGCGAGCTGGCCGCGTGCAAAAACGCCGCCAGCACCGGGTGGACATATCCCGCCGCCGAAAGCACCAGCAGCAGCGCTACATACGCGACGCCGAAGATCATGTTCTGCCAGATCACGCTCACCGCCAGCCGCGACAGCCGCACCAAAAACGGAATGCGATTCAGATTGTTGTTCATCAGCGCCACCGACGCCGAGTGAATCGCCACATCGCTGCCCGCCGCACCCATCGCGATCGAGATGTTGCCCGCGGCCAGCGCCGGCGCATCGTTCACGCCGTCGCCCACCACCGCCACGGTGTGCCCGTCGCGCTTCAGTTGATCCACGATCGCAAGCTTCTGACCGGGCAGCACCTCGGCCTGCACATCGGTGCAGTGCATCTCGGCCGCCACCTTTCGCGCCACCGTCCAGCGGTCGCCGGTGACCATGACCAGGTGCTTGATCCCGTCTTCTCGCAGCGCGTCCATCGCCCGCGACGCGTCGACGCGGGTCTTATCTTCCAGACCGATCCACCCCAGCAGCTTGCCGCTATCCGTCACATACAGCAGGCTCAGCCCCTCGGTGTTGGTCGCCTCCAGCCCATCCACATCGATGTTTCGCTCGCGCAGCCACGACGCGCGACCAACCAGAATCTCGCGCCCTTGCAGCACGGCCCGCACACCGCGACCCGCGATCTCTTCCGCCTCGCCGGTCTCGTCCAGATTGATATTGGCCTTTCTCGCCACCGCGACGATCGCCCGCGCCACCGGGTGGCGCGAGTTCTGCTCCGCGCTCGCCGCCGCCCACAGCAGATGGGCCGCATCCACCCCCGCCGCCGGCTTGAGCCGCGTGACGTTCAGCTTGCCCGTCGTCAGCGTGCCCGTCTTGTCAAACATGATCGCGGTCAGGTTCCGCGCCACCTCCAGATCACCGACATTCTTAATCAGCACACCCAGCCGCGCCGCCGCACCCAGCGCCGCCACCAGCGCCGTCGGCGTCGCCAGAATCAGCGCGCACGGACACGAAATCAGCAGCATCGAAATCGCGCGGTTCGCATCCTTCGTCAGCAGCAGCACAATCCCCGCCAGCATCAGCACGATCGGCGTATACCACGCGGCATATCGATCCGTCAGCCGCATGATCGGCGTCCGCGTCCGCTCCGCTTGCAGGATCATCTCCTGCACCTTGCCGAGCGTCGTGTCGCGGCCGGCCTTCGTAATCTCGATTTCCATCACGCCGGTCAGGTTGATCGTGCCGCCGAAGACCTCTTCGCCCGCCGACTTATCAACCGGCACCGATTCGCCCGTGATATTGGCCTGGTTCACCGTGCTCGCGCCGCTGATGATGCGACCGTCGCCGGGAATGTTGTCGCCCGGCCGGACACGCACCCGATCGCCCGGCCGCAGATCTTTCGCGTCGCAGTCGATCTCCTGCCCGCCCACCAGCTTCGAAGCCCGCGTCGGCGCAATCCGCACCAGCGACTCAATGCTCTTGCGAGCGCCGATCGCCGTACGGCTCTCAATCAGCTGGCCGATCAGCATGAAAAACGCCACCGCGCCCGCCGCCAAATACTCGCTCATCGCCATCGCCGCCAAAACGCCGATCGCGATCAACTCATCCATATGGCTGTGGCCGCGGAGCAGGTCGACAAACGCCGTGATGATCAGCGGCGTCGCCAGCAGCAGGGCGGCGACCAGTGCCAGGCTGTCCCCGTGGAATTTCGGATCAATGCCCCAGCCCCAATCCGCCGGAATGCTCTGCGCCGCCATCGCCGCGACAAGCAGCATCCCGCCGATCAGCGTCAGGACGATGCGGGTGTTCACGCTGAACAGGTCGTGCGTGTGGGCCAGCCCCCCGTGGTCGTGGTCGTGGTGCCCGTGGTCATGGCCATGGTCATGCTTGTGGTCGTGATCACAATGGGCATGATCGTGACCGTGATGGGCGTGATTGTGAGCGTGCGCGGCCTGACTCATGAATCGCAACTCCGACAGCCCCGATCGCCGGATTAGCTCAAACACCGACCCGGCGGGGCGATAGACACTAGAGGATAGCCGACACCGGCAAGCCGCGGCGACGGCCAACAGCCGCAGCCCGCCAGCCGCCGTAGCAGCCGCGTGCCGCTCGCAGGCCGACGAAGACGCGCCCGGCGCACCAGCCAAATCGCCGATCCGCCGTCAGCGCGCACCGCCGCCGCCCGACCGACGGCCGCCAGTTATCCCTACGAACTATTGGGTGGACTGGTTCGCCGAGTTCTCGGTTAGCCCATCGCCCGCCGGAAATCGGCTCGCCCCCGCCAGCCTACCGCTTCCCCACATCCGGAATCTGCAGGTTGTAGGGCCGCTCCACATTGGCGTACGCCTGCCCGCCCAGCCGACCCACCGCCGCCAGCTTGCTCGCGTCGATGTGCTGGTCGGCGTCCAGCAGCGCGTCATCCACGTGAATCGCCAAGATCTCGCCGAAGATCAGCGTCGAGGAGCCCGGACCGCTGCCGATCTTGTACGTCTCGCGCAGCTTGCACTCGATATTGATCGGCGATTCCTTCACCAGCGCCGGGGCGATAAAACGCGCCGGCGTCGGCGTCAGCCCGCTGAACTCAAACTCGCTTTCGCCCCAGGGCAGGCTCGCCCCGCAGCGGGCCATCGGCTCCGCGATCGGCGCCGTCACCGTCGCCACCGCAAACTCGCGCGTGTCGACCACGTTCACCAGCGTGTCCTTTTCGCCCCCGTTGCGATTGACGCCGCAACTGATCATCACCACCGGCGGATTCGCACAAACCATGTTGTAAAAGCTGTAAGGCGCGAGGTTGCGCTTGCCCTCGCGTGAGATGGTGCTGGCTAGCGCGATCGGTCGCGGACAGATGAAGCCGATGCACAGGCGGTAGATCTCGGCCCAGCTTTTCTCCCCGGCACGAACGTCAACGAGCATGAGCAGTCTTCCCTCGCGCAGGAGCCGTGCGCAGCGCCGGTCGCTCGCCGCCGCGCCCCGTCGCCACGGATTCGGTCGCGGGCGCGATGCTCGCCGCCATGAGCGTCGTATCCGTCGCATCCGTCGCATCCGGCGCCGGTCCGCCGGCTCCGTCCTCCGGCTTCGCTTCAGCCGCCGTCAGCAGCCCGCGCACAAACTCCACCACATCGGCCCCCGCCAATTCGCGCAGCGGATCGAGCACAAACGCCCGCTCCAGCATCCGCGGATGCGGCACCATGAGTTCGTCGCTCAAGATCACCTGATCGTGATACAGCAGCAGATCCAGATCGAGCGTCCGAGGCCCGTGCCGCTCGTGGCGAACGCGCCCGTGCCGCGCCTCCACCGCGTGCAGCCGCGCCAGCAATTCCTGAGGCGAAAGCGACGTCGACAACTCGGCCACCGCGTTCAGATAGAACGGCTGCTGCGCCGGGCCGCCCACCGGCGGATACTCGCGCAGCGTCGAACGCTGCAGCACGATCACATCCCCCTCCGCTTCCAGATCGCGCAGCCCGCCCAAAATGTGGCCGGCCCGATCCTCCAGATTCGATCCGGCCGCGATGAAGATTCCGCCCGGCTTGGTCTTCATTGGGCTGTGCCTCGTTGGGGTTGGCAGGGGACGTCGTTCGTTTCGCCGCAAAACCGAGTTTAGTGTAGAGATTTCGCGGGTCGTCGGTCGGCGTTGTGAATTGTTCGCAAAAGTCTGAAAGCTCACGCGCACCGCAGCCGTCTCGCCTCGCGTTCCCCACCAAAAAGCAAACACGCCGCCCGCTCGAAAGCACGGCGGCGTATCCGTTTCATCGACCCCCGCGCACCTGCGCGCGGCTCAGTTCATCAGCTTCGCGATATCCTGGAATGTCACCACCACAAACACAATCCCAATCAGCGCCAGACCCGCCAGCGTGATCTGCGTCTGCGTCTTCAGCGTCAGCGGCTTCCCGCGGATCTTTTCCAGGATCAGCAGCACCATGAGCCCGCCGTCGAGCACCGGCAGCGGCAGGAAATTCAGCACCGCCAGGTTCACCGACAAAAATGCGAAGAACAGCAGCAGCGTGCGCCACCCATTCGCCGCCTGCTCAATCGCCACATTGAAAATGCCGATCGGCCCGCTAAGGTTCTCCGTGCTCACACGCTGGTTCGCGACCTGCTGCATCGTCTGATAGGTCATGCTGACCTGCTGCACCGTCACCTTCAGCCCCATCCACAGCGCCCGAAACGGGTTGCCTCCCGCGCTCACAGGCCAGGTCACCGGCGTCTGCCCGCTCGGACCGGGCATGTCCCAGCGCCCCGTCCGCTCCCACATCTGCAAACATTCCGGCCGAACCTCAAACTCGATCGAACGCTCTTCCCCTTGCCCCAGATTGTCGGCATACGTGATGCGAACACGCTGACCCGCCCGGTCCCGCAGCGCCGCTTCCAGCCCCGCCTGCGTGCCCACCAGCGCCACCCGATCCCCACCCAGCGGCGCCGTCCGCTTGTCGGCCGCCGTCAGGATCATCGCGTCCGGCGGCAGATTCAGCTCGCTCAAAATCGTCCGCGGCACCTGGATCGTCGTCTCCAGGATCTGCCCCTCGACGCTGTATCGCAGCGGCACACTTTCGCCATGCCGCTTCGACAGCTCCAGATACACCTGCTCCCAGCGATTCACCTCAACCCCCGCCACCGCGATCAACTCCGATCCGGCGATGACCCCGCTCGCCGCCGCCGGGCTGCCCGGCTCCACCCGCGCAACCAGCAGCCGATCCATCTCGTAGTTGAACGGGCGGTAGATGCCGATCGTCGGCCGCGAAGCGCCAAACAGCCGCATCCGCTCCAGCGGCTCCGGCCGCAGCGTCGCCGAGATGGTCTCGCCCTTGCGAACCACATCGATCGTCACCGGCTTGTACTCACTCGCCTCAATCTGCTCGAGAATCTCCGAAGGCGTCGGCGCGATGATGCGATTGATCCGCGCGATCACGTCGCCATTCTTGAGCCCCGCCCGATGCGCCGCACGCCCCTCGCGAATGCTGGCGATCGCCGCCCGCGGCACAAAACCCAGCAGGCTCGCATGCGGCTCGCGATTCGCATCCGTCGACAGATCCGCAACACGCGTATCCGGCAACAGCCGGAACTTCGGCTGAATGTAGACGTCAAGCTCCGTCGTCGGCGCGTCTTCCGCGTCGCCGCTCGGCCGCGCCACGCGCATCGTCACCACCGACCCCCGCGAACGCAGCAGCGCCGCCTCGATATCAAGCATGCTCTTCACCGGCGCGCCGTCGATCGACAGAAAGCGGTCGTTCTTCTTCACGCCCGGCTTATCCCCGACCTGCGGCCAATCGTCCCGCGCCGAAAGCTTCACCGCACAGTCGACGCCGATCGACTGCGCTTTCAAAACCGGATCATGCTCCGCCTTCACCACGATCGGCCGCGGCAGCATCACCCCATCCCGCTCCACCCCCAGCGTCAGCGGCTTGGTGCTCAGCACCTCGCGAACGCGAACATCCTGCCAATAGTCGACCTTCTGCCCGTTGATCGACTTGATCACATCTCCCGGCCGCAGCCCCGCCAGTTCCCCCGCCATGCCCGGCTGCACATACCCGATCACAGGCGCCACCAACCGGTGACCCACCAGAAACACCGTCATCAGCGCCAGCGCCGCAAACAACAAATTGAACACAACGCCCGCCGACACAACCAGCATGCGCGCGCCGACCGGCTTGTTCGGAAACGAGCGCGGATCATCGCTCAGCTTCACCTCGCCCGTCTTCTCGTCATAGTCAAAATCCGTCTCCCCCAGCATCTTCACATAGCCGCCCAGCGGCAGCGCCTGAAAGCAATAGTCCGTCTCGCCCAGCCCGCGCGCCGCCAGCTCCTGCGCCGTGTAGTTCGGCCGCCCGCCAAAGGTCAGCCCCTCGCCCTTGCGCCAGCCGAATAGCCGCGGCCCAAACCCCACCGCGAAGCGATCCACCCGCACGCCGCACCACTTCGCCGCCAGAAAATGCCCCAGCTCGTGAACAAACACGATCAGCGAAAAGCCCGCCAGGACCTTCACAAACTGCCACGAAAAATTCGCCCAGGCCGCGAAGTCGATCGCGCCCAGCAGCAAACCCTGCTGCGCAGCGCTCGAAGTCAGCATATCCATTGCCGTACCTCCTGACGGACGCGCGCGTCGCAGGCGAGCAGTTCGTCCAACGTCGGATCGCGTTGCAGCGGCTGCGTCTGCAACGACCTCGCCGCAAGTCGATGAATGTCGCCAAAGCGGATGCGGCCTTCCAGAAACGCCTCAACCGCCACTTCGTTCGACGCGTTCAACACCGCCCCGGCGTTGCCCCCGCGCCGCGCCGCCTCATAGCCCAGCGACAGGCACGGAAACCGCTCCAAATCGGGCGCCGAAAAATTCAACTGTCGTAGCTCGCTCCAGTTCAGCCGTTCGCCGCAGGCGTCCGCCCGCAGCGGATACGTCAAAGCATATTGAATCGGCGTCCGCATGTCCGGCGCGCCAAGCTGTGCAATGATCGACCCATCACAAAATTCGACCATGCTGTGCACGATCGACTCGGGATGAACAACCACCTCCACCTGCTCCGGCGGCAACTGAAACAGCCAGCACGCCTCGATTACTTCCAACGCCTTGTTCATCATCGTAGCGCTGTCAATCGTGATCTTCGGCCCCATCTGCCACGTCGGATGCTTCAGCGCCTCCGCAACCGTCGCATGCTCGATCCGTGAACGCTCCCACGATCGAAACGGCCCGCCCGACGCCGTCAGAACCACCCGCCGCACTTCTTCGCGCCGCCCGCTCCGCAACGCCTGAAACACCGCCGAGTGCTCGCTGTCCACCGGCAACAGCTTGCTCCCCGTCCGCTCCGCCAGCGGCATCAGGATCGACCCCGCCACCACCAGCGATTCCTTGTTCGCCAGCCCGATCGTCAGCCCGCGCTCCACCGCCGCCAGCGTCGCCGGCAATCCCGCCGCCCCCACGATCGCCGAAAGCACAAAATCCGCATCCGTCTGCTCAACCAGTTCCACCAGCGCCCGCGACCCACCCCGAATGCGCGTCCCATTCAGCGACGCTCCGCGCAGCGACTCCGCCGCATCATCTTCCGACAGCGCCGCATCATGCACCGCGAATCGCCGAATCTGCTCGGCCATCTCGCGCCACCGCCGCCGCGCACCCAGGCCGACCACCCGACACGACGGCCCCAATGCCGCAGCCACGTCGAGCGCGGATTCCCCGATCGACCCGGTGGAGCCCAAGATCAGCAGGCGTCGTTGCATGAATTCCGGAAACTATAGCAGCAGAACCACGCCCGCGCAGCCCGCCCGCTCACGCGCCGCCCCGCGCCGGCCACCGCCGCACGCCCCGTCCCACCTCCGCCTCGTTGACGTTCGTCCCCGCGCGGTCTACGTTTCCATAGGTTATTCTCGCGGCACCTGCCGCCGTGGCGAGCCCGCCTTGCTGGAGCCTCCCGGATGTCTCTGCGCCCCGCCCCGAATCGTCTTCCTCGTTGCTTCTCGGCGGCCCTCTGCATGGTGGTCGCTCTCCTCGCCGCGCCGCTCGCGACCGCCGCGGACTTCCTCGCCCCCGCCGAGTTGGCCGGCGCCAAGCTCGCCAAGTATTGGCAGCTCGACCTCTCACTCGCTCCGGGCCAGTCGCTCCGCCGCACCTTCCTCGTGGACGATCAGATCTACGCCTGCACCAACGACGGCTACGTCTTCGCGATTCACGCCCAGACCGGCGCACTCCGCTGGATTAATCCCGTCGCCTCGCCCGCCTATCCCATTCAGCGGCCCAGCCACATCGGCAAGCAGGTCGCCTTCGTCCTGCCCTCCGAAATTCAGATTTACGATCGCGTCACCGGCGACCCGGTCCAAAAACGCGCGCTCGGCTTCCCCGCCGGCGGCGGCGCCATCAGCGACGGCCAGCGCCTCTTCTTCGGCGGCCTCGACCGCCGTTTCTACGCCCTCCGCACCGACAACCTCTTCACCTCGTGGCGCGTCCTGACCGAAGGCCAGATCACCTCCGCTCCGGTCCTCTTCGGCGACTACGTCTACTTCGCCAGCGAAGACGGCAAGGTCTACGCCTGCAATCGCGAAAACAAAAAGTTTCAGTGGAAGTACAGCACCTACGGCCCCATCACCGCTGACCTCGTCGTCACCGAAGACGGCGTCTACGCCGCCAGCCGCGACAACTCGCTCTATCTGCTCGACATCCTCTTCGGCCAGGTCCGCTGGCGCGCCCGCCTCGGCGGACCGCTCATCGACCCGCCTGCAGTGATCGGCTCGACCGCCTATCAATATTCCGCCCGAGACGGCCTCGTCGCGATCGATGCCCAGGTCCTCGAAGCCGACGACCGCATCCTCTGGACCCTCAAAGACGGCCGCGCCGCGCTCACCGCCGACGACCAACACGCCTACATCCTCACCACCGACGACAAAGTCGCCGTCGTCGATCGAAAGTCCGGCGAGGTCAAGCAGCGCATCAACGCCCCGGGCTTCAATCTCGCCATGCCCGATTCCGCCATGCAATCGCTTTTCCTCGCGTCGTCCGATGGCCGCCTCTTCTGCGCCCGTTCGCTCGATGCGCCCTACATTCGCGCGGCCGATGTCCGCGTCGCGTTGCAGCCCACGTCGCCCAAGGCCGAAGGCGATGCCGCCGCGTCGCAGCCCGCCTCTCAGCCCGCCGATGGCGAAGGCTCCGCCCCGGTCGCCGGCGAACCGCCCGCCTTGCCCGACCGGCCCGAGTTGCCCCCGCCCACCGGCCCCGCCGTCGGCGGTCGCTCAAAGGTGAGCCGCGGCTTCGGTCGCCCCGGCGGCGGACAGTAAGCGCCGTTCAAAATCTTCCGAGCGTGCGGCAGTGCGAGGCGTCAGGTGTCAGGTCCGACTCTCGCAAAATCTTCGGCCCCGCGTGGGCGTGCGTTTCCCGGCCTGACACCTGACACCTGTCACTGCGACAGAGCCAGACCAGCCCGCATTATTCAGGATTCCAGATGGGGCAGATTCGCGTCCGTCGCGCACTGATCAGCGTCTACGACAAGACCGGCATCGTCGAATTCGCGCGCTCGCTGCACGCCGACTTCGGCATCGAGATCATCTCCACCGGCGGCACCGCCAAAACCCTCCGCGACGCCGGCATCCCCGTCACCCTCATCGAAGACATCACCGGCTTCCCCGAAATGCTCGACGGCCGCGTGAAAACCCTCCACCCCAACATCCACGCCGCCATCCTCGCCGACCGCGACAACCCCGAGCACATGCGCCAGCTCGAAGCCGCGGGAATCAAGCCGATCGACATGGTCGTGGTCAATCTCTACCCCTTCGAAAAGACCGTCGCCGATCCAAACTGCACCCTCGATCAGGCCATCGAAATGATCGACATCGGCGGCGTCGCGCTCCTCCGCGCCGCGGCGAAAAATCACAAGCATGTCTCCGTTTGGACAAGTGTGTTCTCAGAGCGCGACTTAATCGAGCGCATGCTGCGAAACTGCGAGCAGAGCATCGAGACTCGACGCTCGATTGCGATGAACACACTGTCGATCACCGCTTCGTACGATTGGGCGATCAGCCGCTACCTCGCCGGCGGCGACTTTGCGCGGGGCGTTCAGATCCCGGTGGTGTTCAGTCACTATTGGCCACTTCGCTATGGGGAGAACTCGCACCAAACCGGCGGCGTCTATTCGACAACCAACTATCGCCTCGCAACAGCAACTGGTACTCCCAATCTGGTCCAGGGGCCTCGCCGCCGGGAAGGGCATTGGTGGGCCGAGCAGGACATGACCTTCTCGTCCCGCCGGGACTCATGGTCCTACAACAACTACCTCGACGCCGACGCCGCACTCGCCTTATGCGCCGATATCGCCCGCTCTTTCTCCAACGAAGAGCCGCGGGCTGAAGCCCGCGGCTCGTTTCCGACGCAGAATGCCGTTTGCGTCTTCGTCAAGCACAACAATGCCTGCGGCGTCGGCGTAGTAACGCCAAGCTCGTCTGCGCCGGAAGATGTGCTTGCAGCTCAAATCGAGGCGTATTCACGCGCCTATCTGGGCGACCCCAACGCTGCGATGGGTGGCGTGCTGGCCTGCAACTTCGACGTCGATGCCGAGTTTGCCCAAGCGGTCATGAGTACATTCGATCGTCTCGGAAAGCCGCTGCGCGACTCGGGGGCGGCCCATGCACCAGGCGGCTTTTTCGTCGAAGCTTGGGCGGCCTGCGGTTTTTCGGAAGACTCGCATGCCGTCATCCGGGGTGAGCTGGGTTGGCTGGATTCTGCCCGCGATCGCGAAGGAGTCGATCTTTCGCCGTCGCGCATTGCTCAGGTTCGCGCGCTGGTCGGCGACGCAGCGCCAAAGGCCTGGGGAAAGAACCTCCGCCTTGTGCCCGTGGGACCGATCGCCGATTCGGTACCGGAGTCTGCGTATCAGTTCCGCAGCATCGCCGGCGGAGTCCTGATCCAAACCCCCGACACCCTCGCCCTCAACGAATCCGACTGGAAAATCGCCACCAATCGCGCACCCACTGCCGCCGAAATGCGCGACCTCCGCCTCGCCTGGCTCATCTGCAAACACACCAAAAGCAACGCCATCACCATCTGCAAAGACGGCCGCCTCATCGGCAACGGCGCAGGACAGATGAGCCGCGTCATGAGCTGCCGCATCGCTACCTGGCTCGCCAAGGAAAACGGCCACGCCGACGCTCTCGCTGGCAGCGTCGCCGCCTCCGACGCCTTCTTCCCCTTCAAAGACGGCCCCCAAATCCTCATCGATGCCGGCGTCACCGCGCTCATCCAACCCGGCGGCAGCAAACGCGACGACGAGACCATCGCCCTCTGCAACGAACGCGGCATCGCCATGATCCTCACCGGCGCCCGACACTTTCGCCACTAACCCCGCCGCCGCACGGCGCCCCCAACGCGGCCTCCCAAAATCACAACCGCCCCGCTACCGAGAAGGCAGCAGGGCGGAGTCGATGTCTTCTAGCAATCAGTTCGAAGCGCGTCGCAATCGCGCGAAGCGCTACTGACGCACGTACCAGCGCAGACCTTCCGACGTCGGGGTCGCAACCTGCTCTTTGGTAATGCCGGGCAACTCCCCGGCCTTCAACATGCGCGTCAACGCCGTCGGCACCATCCCGGCCAGCTCCGGCTTCGTCACCGTGTTCGACGTGCTTTCAAAGACGGCCACCAGGCCGTCGCTCATCTTCCAGGTCCCCGAAGCCTTCTGATCCGCTTCGGCCGCCGCCCCTTTCTCATCCGTGAATGACAGCTCCCACGTGCCATCCTCGTTGATCACCAACTTGCTGCGCGTCTTGGTTTCGTCCGTATTGCGGTTCCCGACCGCGGGGTCGCGATTGTCCAGCCACGTCCCGACGAACGCCTTCGCGGCGACATTGGGATTCTCATTCTTGGGGTCGCTCTCGCCGCAGCCCGCAACGCCGAGGCCCAGCGAAACAGTCAATAGCAGTCCAGCCGTCAATCGAGCAAGGTTCATCATCTTTTCTCCGTGTGGTGCGACAGCGATGCGGAATCGCAGTGAGACGACGCCGACATCGGCCCGCCGCCGAATCGAAGCGTCCGGCGAAGCGGTCCATCGAACGGATGTCGATCGTTAAGACCTTAACCAGCGGTCCAAACCGAGCCGCGTACCATACGCCGTTGCGCCGAACGCTGCAACCGCTAACGCACGCAGCGTTTGCGCCGACCCCGCTCTGCCGCCTCAAAACCGGGCCGGCGCAATTTCTTCGCCTCCCCACGCTCGCGCCGGGCGAGTGCGGCTCGCCCATCGTCCCAGAAATTTCTCAAAAATCGACGCGACAAGTCCCCCGGACCATGTATATGATTCGCCACGTCAGGTAGATCGACGATCGGTTACGAAAGGTCCGCGTTCTTGGTTCGAACGCTCTCGCTTCTCGCCCCCCATCGGCTGTTCCTACCTCCGGGTCCTGTGTGGCCCCTTTCGAACGATGCCCGGAAAGTAAAAGGCGGGCGGACTCGCTCATTCCAAAGGAAACAGGAGCAGAGTGCATGGGTCGTAAGTTGTACGTGGGTAACTTGGCGTTTTCGGTAACCAGCGACGAGCTCGAGCAGATCTTCGGCGCGCACGGCACCGTCCAGTCGGCGCAGATCATCACCGATCGCGAAACCGGTCGCAGCAAGGGCTTCGGCTTCGTCGAAATGGCGACGAACGAAGAGGCTCAGGCCGCGATCGACGCCCTCAACGGGCAGCAGAACAACGGTCGCGCCCTGACCGTTAACGAAGCCAAGCCCAAGGAGAGCGGCGGCGGCGGTGGTCGCGGCTTCGGCGGCGGCGGCGGCGGTCGCGGTGGCTACGGTGGCGGCGGCGGCGGTGGCCGCGGCGGCTACGGTGGCGGCGGCGGCGGTGGTCGCGGCGGCTACGGCGGCGGCGGCGGTGGTGGCGGCGGTTCGCGCTACTAAACCAACCGATCGCTCATTAGCTGAACTTCGCTAATCCCAAGGCGGGAGCTTCACGGCTCCCGCCTTTCTTTTTCATTCCATCAAACCGCCCACGCCCGCGAAATCCCGCACCGCACGCAAGTCGCGGCAGGGGGGTGAACCCGAATTCGAACTCTCCCCGCCCAATCCCCCCGTCCCGCCCCATCAAAACAGAAACGCCGACGGCATTCACCGTCGGCGTTCTTCAATCAAAATTGCGAACGCGCGGGAGTTAAGCCCGCCGCTCCTCAAATCTGCTTAGCCGCGGCTCGCGGTGGCCGGGCTCTTGCTCGCCGTCGCCAGGACGTTCTGAGCAGCCATGATGCGGGCCTTCGTCAGCTCGACGCCGGCCATCACATCGCAGCAGCTCTTCGTGTCGCCCACGACGTATTCCATCTTCTTACCGCTCGTGCAGGCGGCCTTCGCGCTGTCCGCGCAGGTGTATTCCTTGCCGTCCACCATCATCTTCATCTGGATCTTCTCGGCTTCGGCCCGAGCAGCGGCGGCGGCCTTCTCAGCGGCCGACTTGTTCGGGAACTCGTAGCTCGCCAGAGCGAACATCGCCGGCTTCGCAGCAGCCAGTTCCTTACCCGTCACAGGGCAGGTCTTCGCGGCGCAGGCCGAGGTCTCTTTGACCGTCAGCATGTTCGTGTAGTAGTTGTTCAGCTCGCCGCCCAGAGCCTTCGTGGCGGCCATCTTGTCGCTGTAGTCCTTACCGGCAACCACAAACGTCATCGTGCCGTTGGCGCCCGCCAGCTTGGCGGCCTCATCCGGGCAGTTGACCGTCTTGTCGCCGACCTTGTACGCCATCTTCGGCATGTCGCTCGCGCAGCAGGCGGCCATCGCGGCGGCACCCTTCGTCGCGCAGCACTTGTCGCCTGTGCTCGCCATCGCGGCACCCTCGGTCTTCGTGCCGCAGCTGCCGCCGCTCGCCATCGCGGCGGCCGGCTTCGCGCTGCACGAACCGCCGGCGGCGGCGCTCGCGCCCTCAGCCTTCGCCTTACAACAAGCCCCGCCCGCACTCGCGACGCTCGCGAACGCAGCCGAGAAACCGAGAACCGCCAAAGCAGAGACCAACTTCCTCATCGTTTGCTCCTTCTTTTGAGCCGTGTGTGGGAGTGATACGGTGCCGAGCGATCCGCCGGCCATCCCGATCAAATTCTTCAGCGCGCGGACAATCCGCGTCTATACATCTTATCCAATCACTTGGACGCTGTTGCTCGACGCGCGTTGCAGTTTTTTTCGTCCGACTCGCTCCCGGCCTGCAGCATGCCCGCTCGCGCCGTCGGCGTGCGCATACCCTGCGCAACCAAAGTGTGCATAAACTGCTTGTGCGTCACGATTTATACGTGACCCGCCAAATCGCAGATTCGCCCCACCCCTCTTCGCCTGACATATTCTGACAAAACACCCCTCCACTCAAAATCGCGCCGCCCGCCCTCGCCCAACCCCGCCCTCGCCTCGACGCTACACTTTTCTCGAAGGAGGCGCCGCCAATGAAGATCCGCCCGCTCGCCGAACACGACCAAGCCCCCGTCACCATGCCCGGAGCCCACGGCGCCAAAATGCGCATGCTCGTCGGCGCCGCCGACGGCGCCAAAAACTTCCACATGCGACACTTCGAAGTCGCCCCCGGCGGATTCACGCCCCACCATCAGCACGACTACGAACACGAGATCCTCATCCTCGCCGGCGAAGGCACCGCCAAGAGCGAAGCCGGCGAACGAACGTTCAAAGCCGGCGACGTCATCTGGGTCCCGCCCAACGAAATGCACCAGTTCCAAAACACCGGCCCCGCGCCGCTTCAGTTCATCTGCCTCATCCCCGCGCCGATGGACTGCGCGAAGTAGCCCCGCGCCGCCGGCTCGCACCACCCCCGCGCCCGTCCACAAATCGCCGCCCCCTTCTTATCAGACGATCCCGCCCGACCCGCCAATCGGCCCGCGCGGCCGCCCGCCCATTTGAACCAAAGCCCTCCCGGCACGTATCCTCTCCTATCTCGTCCGCTTCGCTCCATCGCGGCGCGGCACCGGACCAACCCCGACGATAAAACTTCGGAGCGCTGCCTTGGATCGCGAAATCACCCTCTCCGCACCAGACATCACCGACCACGAGATCAACGCCGTCACCGCCGTCATGCGCAGCGGCCACCTCAGCCTCGGACCCAAGGTGCCAGAGTTCGAAAAAACCTTCACCGACAAGGTCGGCGTCAAACACGCCATCGCCTGCAACAGCGGCACATCCGCGCTACACGTCATCTGGCGCGCCATGGGAATCGGCCCCGGCGACGAAGTCATCACCACGCCATTCTCCTTCATCGCCTCCAGCAACAGCATCCTCTTCGTCGACGCCAAGTGCGTCTTCGTCGACATCGACCCCAACACCTGGCAGATCGACCCCAAGAAAATCGAAGCCGCCATCACGCCCCGCACCAAGGCCATCATGCCCGTCGACGTCTTCGGCTCCTGCCCCGATTTCGACGCCATCAACGCCATCGCCAAAAAACGCAATCTCCGCGTCCTCGAAGATTGCTGCGAAGCCCTCGGCAGCACCTACAAAGGCCGCCAAATGGGCAGCCTCGGCGACGCCGGCGCCTTCGGCTTCTATCCCAATAAGCAGATCACCACCGGCGAAGGCGGCATGATCGTCACCAACGACGACCGCATCGCTTTCATGTGCCGCTCGCTCCGCAACCAGGGCCGCGACCCCGACGCCGGCTGGCTCGCCCACGCCCGCCTCGGCTTCAACTACCGCCTGCCCGACATTAACTGCGCCGTCGGCATCGAGCAGATGAAGCGCCTCGACGAAATCATCGCCAAGCGCAAACGCGTCGCCGGCTGGTATCACGCCCAGCTCGAAGGCGACAAGCGCTACGCACCGCAGGCCCTCCTCCCCGGCGTCGAGCTGCACCCCTTCGTCATGGTCGTGAAACTGTCGGATGAATACACCCGCGAAAAACGCGACGCGATCTTGAACGGCCTCAAGGCCCGCAAGATCGGCTGCAACAACTACTTCACCCCGCTCCACCTCCAGCCCTTCTACGTCCGCGACCACGGCTACCGCGAGGGCCAGTTCCCCATCTGCGAATCCGTCTCCGCCCGCACCATCGCGCTGCCCTTTCACAACCACCTGACCGAGGCCGACGTGGCCCACGTCGTGAAGGTGTTCAAGACGCTGCTCTAGAGCAAGGGCTGCGGTCGCCGCCGCGCGCTGTCTCGTTTGATCAACGAGCCGCGGTGCTTCAGCCCGCGCGGTCGCGGAAGGGCGGGGGCTTCTTCTCCCCCAAATGGCGCGCTGGGTGCCACGGACAAGCGGTTCTCCGCTGGTCCGTGCCTTCGCTCGCGCCGCCCCTCTTCCGACCGCCCCGCCAAGACTCGCGACGCGCCCCACGCGTCTCAACCCCAGCGCCACTCTCCGCGTCTCTATATTTCACGACTTTTAGAACTTTTCGTAACAATTGATATTCCAGCGCGCCCAGAGCTACATTGGCCGTGGATCACGAGTCCCTCAAACTCTGGACGCCCAATCATGCCCGCAGTCGCAACAACCGTGCCCTGGCGAGATCTGGTCAGCCTCTCCCGCTGGGAGACCATTCTCGAACTCTCCCTCCCGCTCCCATGGCTCGCGTTGTCCCTCTGGCTCGCGACCACCCCATACTGGCCCTTCGCGCTGCTCGCCTCGTTCATCTTCTTCAACGCCGGGCTGCGACTCGTCCACGGCGCCTTTCACTGCACCATCGGGCTCTCCCGCAAAGGCTGCGACGCGGTGATCTTCGCCCTCAGTGCCCTCATGCTCGGGTCCAATCACGCCGTGCGCCACACTCACCTCGCACACCATCGCCACTGCCTGACCGACGACGACATCGAAGGCTCATGTGCGCGACGCTCGCTCCTCGGCGCGCTGCTCTATGGTCCCGTGTTTCCCATCCGTGTTCATTGCCACGCGCTGCGCCACGGCGCCCCCGCCGAACGCGCGTGGATCATCGCTGAATTGTTGGTCTCGCTCGCCATCGTCATCGCGGCGTTCGGCACGACCGATTCGCGCAGCCCCCTCGGAATCGCCCTGCGCTACCACGTCTGCACGATGCTGATCGGCCATTGCTTCGCCGCGTTTTTCTGCGTCTGGACAGTCCATCACGACTGCCCCGACGAAGGTGCAATCGCCCGCACCGTCCGCGACCGCGTGGGCTCGCTGCTGACCTTCGCCATGTTCTATCACGTCGAACATCACCTGTTCCCCGCCGTCCCCACCGCCCACCTCGCCACCCTCGCGAAGCGAATCGACGCCGTCGCCCCGGATCTAACGCGCCTTCGCGTCTACGAAGCGGAACCCGATTGCGATGCGCTGCAAAAAGCCGCCACGTCTTAATGGCGTAGTGCGGCTGGCGAGGTCGGCGTGTGCCACTGCTCTTGAACATGTAGGGTGGGCCGTGCCCACCATCTTCCAACCGCACCTCGCCCGCGATCCTGATCTCGACGGCAACTGGCCGGCCCATCCCGCTCTGAAATCGCAGGCTCTGCCGCACCACCTCTTCGCCCCGGCGGGGCTCGCGATCGTAGCCAGGGGTTTCAACCCCTGGACCGCTCGTTCATGTCACGCCTTCGGGGCGATGTCGTCGGTCGAAATCGAAGATCGTTCGGCGCGTGATTGCGCGTCGGTGCGCCAGGCCGGCGCTCAGGCTGCGGAATTTGAAGTTGTGGCCCCTCACCGCCGCCAAGCCGCTGCCGGCCCAGATGTCCACCCTACAAACTACTTTGGCTGGTCGTCGGGCACACAAACATAGCCGGCTGGAAGAATTGCTGGTTTGGTGTCATAGGTTTTAGTCGCGATCAATGCTCCTTGGCCTGTCCACTTGCGAAACGGCAGCTGATGCCACTCGCGATCTCCAAAAATGCGCTTGGATTGGCAGTTATAACCGCCGATAGCCCACCCATCGTTCAGCAACAAGATCCATTCGCCATACTGCACAAGCTGCCCGCGGCCCATCGTCATGTGGCTATCGAGGTGAGCCCGATACGCTCGACCACCATCCACCACAACTAGCCAAGTATGTATCTTGTAGAAGCCATGTTTGATCTCAACATGCGCAACGACGCCATTGGCACTGGCACGGAGCGGCTGCAGCGCTTGCAGCGCCATAGCAAGGCAAGCGGCTAAGCACACGACTAGAGTCGCCGGAACAAAATTATGCCATCTGCGTATCAAAAGTTCGTAGGGTGGGCCGTGCCCACCATTCGGCCCGCGACAACTTCGGCCCCGCGCACGCAGTACCTCGCCCGAGCCGATGACTTCGCTGCGATCTCCGGCCATGCCCGAGTATCGCCGATCGCGCGTCCCCGGTGCAAGCTATTTTTTACGGTCATCACCGCCGGCCGCCAGCCGATCCTGACTACCGCGGCGGGTCGAGCCGTGCGGCGCGTGGCCAGGTGGCGCCGTCGACGAGTGCCGCCCGGCCCGTCGAGATCACGGTCCCGGGCGACCTGTAGCCCGAAAAGGTCGGCACGGCCCACCCTACAAAACTGAAATCCTGAAAGAGCGACCCTTCAGAACGCCGAACTGGCGGCTCCCGACATTTTGAACCCGCGCTGAAGAGATCCCCACGAGAGCGATCGGCCCGCGTCAGCTCGTTGCGATTGTTGTAGGCGCAGTTCGTGAACGCAACAGCGGTAAACGCCTCGCTGGCCGAGTTGGTCACATACTGCCGCCGACCAATGTCATCGGTCGCGTAACCATAGGCCGAAATCGTCTTCCACGTCGCGGAGAACGCCTTTGAATCAGCGTGCCGGGCCGCTAATGGTACTCCAATCTACTTTTCCAGCGGGTATCGCTTCAATTATTGATGGATCGCTACGCAATCGCTCATAATCGGCCATCCGTCCGACGAACAAATGTACGCCCTGCGAGTTCGCGCTGTGCTCAACAAGCACAATCTCGTCGATGCCATACCTGTCCCTAGACGAATAGACCGCCAAGGCGCTTCCGCTTGCTCGCCTAACCGCGAGCACATGCCATTCAGCGAACAGACTCAAGTCTGCTCGCGCGACGCCCGCGTCTGAGATCCCAATTGTGTCTTCTTGTCGCCGGAAACTTACGTCATCGCGATTCTTTGGGCAACATTGCACCAAGCACTTACCAACAAACTGGTCTGGAACGATGATTGATATGTGCTTTGCGACAGGTGCCGTCGAGACTCTGGATCTTACATACAAAACGACGGCTACGCCCAGCACCAACGCTATTAAAAAAGCACGGGCCACTCTATCTGAGTTCATTGCGAAGCACCAGCACCGCCAGTCACGGCGGGAATAGGGCAGCAACTCGCGTAGTCTGTCGCCACCAGCGAGCAGCGCTCTTCGATAACATGAGTGCGTAGGGTGGGCCGTGCCCACCTTCTTCCGCGTTCGGCCGCGCACCGGGTCGCGCAGACTGCAATCACCACCAGCGCATCCGCCAGCACACATCGCCAATCTCCACCAATCTCTCGCACCCAACCCTCACCCGCCTCGACTCCCGCGTCCACGACGCAAACGATCCCATCAGGATCGATCCCGCGCCCTCAGTATACACGGGCGCACCTGTAGGGCGGGTTCCACCCGCCTCTTCGCCGCGTTCGCCGGCCAACCCCGCGACCGCGCGAAGACAACCAGTACCGATCGCGACCACGCGAGCCCCAAACGGAGGTGTCCGGCAAAAAAACTCTGTGCGTCCCGCGCACGCGGCGAATGAAGCTCCAACTCCAACGGCAACATCGGCGACCCGCCGGCGTAACGCCCACGGACCAACAGCCGACCGCGCCGCGTGCAGAGCGAGAGCCGCACCGCACAACCCAACCGATCCCCCGCGCTGCCGTGCAGGGAATCGCAAGGGGCGCGCGGCAAAGTTGTCATCGTCTGACAATTGTTTTGGGTGCCATGCCGACGGCTTTTGCGTCGGCATGTCCTCCGAACGGGTCACATGCTTCCGCGGTCCTCCGCGTAATCACGTGACCGAGCAGCTCGCGCTCAGCGGACCCAGGCCATTGCATTCGCCCGAATGCGACGACCTGCATTCTCTTTTCTGACTTGCTCTCGTCGCCGCAAGGCGCCGAAAGCAATGGCTAGCCGCCGCGATTCCGCGCCTCACGCGCGGCGGCGAACCAAGTGTGAGGCTCTGCAGCCGCCCGCAACCGGCAAAGTTCGTAGAGCAAGGCTCTGCCTTGCTCTTCAAATCCGGGTGGCATGGGCTGGCGGTACTCCGCCTGCCCCGTGTCCCCGGCGCCGCGAGCGACTCGAGCGACGGCAACATCGCAACGGTGCGGCGAGCCAGCCCGCCCCGCGGCTGCAAGAAACCCGGCCGGCACGCACAGAGTGATCCATCGAGCACGAAAGTGCTCGACGGATCGACGCAACCTTCGTCCGTAACGACGAAGCAAGCGGCGGGTTCAACTCCCGCCACCTCCATTCCGAATCTTCATCCAACGACGCGCCCCTCGCGCGCCGCCCGCCCTCGCGCGCCCCTCTTCAATTCGCTATTCGCTATTCGCAATTCGCTATTCCCCCTCCGCCCCTCCGGCCAATGAGAGTCTCGCCGCCCGGCGAAAAGAAAAGGGCCCGCCCAGCGGGCCCTTTCGTGGCTTCATGTCAGTCGACCGCGGTGTGCGGGGCGGCTGATTAGGTGCCTTCGCTGTAGCTGGCCAGATACTTGACCTGGTCCGGCGTCAGCTTGTCGATCTTCACGCCCATCGACTTCAGCTTCAGCGCGGCGACTTCGTCCTCAATCGCCTTGGGCACGTCATGAACTTCGATCTTGAACTTCTTGCCGTTCTTCACGGCCCACTCGGCGCACAGCGCCTGGGTCGCGAAGCTCATGTCCATGACGCTGGCGGGGTGCCCCGTGGCGGCGGCGAGGTTGACCAGGCGGCCGTCGGCCAGCAGATAGATGCTCTTCTTGCCGACGATGTACTCGTCGACGTTCACGCGAATCTGCTTGTTGACCTTGCTCGACATCTTCTCCAGGGCCGGGATGTCGATCTCGACGTCGAAGTGGCCCGAATTGCAGACGATCGCGCCGTGCTTCATCTTCTTGAAGTGTTCGGCACGCAGCACGTGCTTATTGCCCGTGACGGTGACGAACAGCTCGCCAAAGCCGGCGGCTTCGCTCATCGGCTTGACGTCGAAGCCGTCCATGACCGCTTCGAGCGCCTTCAGCGGGTCGATCTCGGTCACGGTGACCTGCGCCCCGCCGCCGCGGGCGCGGCTGGCGACGCCGCGGCCGCACCAGCCGTAGCCGCAAACGACGACCTTCTTACCGGCGAGCAAAATGTCGGTGGCGCGGACGACGCCGTCGAGCGTGCTCTGGCCGGTGCCGTAGCGGTTGTCGAAGAGGTGCTTGGTGGTGGCGTCGTTGACGGCGATGACGGGGAACTTGAGCTCGTTGTGGGCGTGCATGGCCCGCAGGCGGATGACGCCGGTCGTGGTTTCTTCCATGCTCGCGAGGACGCCGGCGGCTTCCTTCTGGCGCTTGCCGTGGAGCAGGTTCACGAGGTCGGCGCCGTCGTCCATGGTGATGTTGGGCGAGTTGTCGAGAACGGCGTTGAGGTGCTTATAGAAGGTCTCGACGTTTTCACCGCGGCGGGCGAAGACGGGAACGCCGAAATCAGCGACGAGGCTGGCGGCGGTTTCGTCCTGCGTGCTCAGCGGGTTGCTGGCGCAGAGCGCGACCTCGGCGCCGCCGGCCTTCAGCGTGCGCATCAGGTTGGCGGTCTCGCTGGTGACGTGCATGCAGGCGCCGATGCGGATGCCCTTGAGCGGCTTCTTGGCCTCGAAGCGGTCGCGGATGAGCGAGAGGACGGGCATGTCGCGGTCGGCGAAGAGGATGCGCTTCTTGCCGGGAGGCGCGAGCTTGATGTCGGTGATGTCGCCTTTGCTTTTTGCCATGAGACAGACTCCTCGCAGCGAACGGACAACGCCGTCGCCGATGGTTGAGAAAACCGTAGCGCTAGTTTTCGTGGTTGACGGGCGCCAATGCCGTCAGTGCGGGGGGTCTGGCGCGGGGCTCCGCGTGACAATCCCGAAGCGGCGAAGATCGTAGCGGCTTCAAAATGGGTGTGCAATTCGGGCGTGTCGGAGGTTCGAAGGCGGGCGCAGAGAAACGGCGAAGCAGTGAGCGGGTCCGCCGGTTATCCGTGTGATGAGCATGTCCGCCTGTCGCGCATCTTTGGCGTGTTTCGCACGAAATGTGTGCGTTTTCGAGTTGGAAGTTTGACCGTTTCAGCGATTCACCGATTCACTCGCGCGAGCGCCGCCCTTATAGTTCGCGCTCATGACTCAAGTCTTCCCGCATCGTCTTTGCCACAAAGCGAGTCGTCGATGAAGCTCGTAGTCCCTCGTGAAACGCGAAGCGGCGAAAGCCGCGTGGGGTTGGTCCCCGAGTCGGTGAAAAAACTGGTGCAGGCCGGCGCCACGATTGTCGTGCAGCGCGGCGCGGGCGAGGCGGCGGCGTTTCCCGACGCCGCCTATGAGGCCGCCGGCGCGACGCTCGAGTCCGACGCCGGCAAGCTCCTGGCCGAGGGCGATTTCGTCTGCAAGGTGAATGCGCCCAGCGTGGCCGAGGCCGAGCAGATGCGGCCCGGCGCGATGCTCATCGGATCGCTCTATCCGTCGCGCCATCTGGCGGCGGTGCGCAAGCTGGCGGCCCGCAATATCACTTCGTTTGCGACCGACCTGATCCCGCGCATCACGCGGGCGCAATCGATGGACACGCTCTCGTCGATGGCCAACGTCGCGGGCTATCGGGCGGTGTTGCTGGCGGCGACGGCGCTGCCGAGATATTTCCCGATGCTCATGACTGCCGCCGGCACGGTGACGCCGGCGAAAGTTTTCGTCATTGGCGCGGGCGTCGCGGGTTTGCAGGCGATCGCGACGGCGAAGCGGCTCGGTGCGGCGATCACCGCGACCGATGTGCGGCCCGAGGTAAAGGAGCAGATCGAGAGCCTGGGCGCGAAGTATGTGGGTATTGAACTGAAGGAAAGCGCTCAGGCGGGCGGCGGGTACGCCAAGGAGCTGTCGGCCGAAGATCAGGCGCGTCAGGCGCAGATGTTGGCCGATCAGTGCGCCGTGGTCGATGTAGTGATTACGACGGCCCTGATTCGCGGCGTGTTCGCGCCGAAGCTGATCAAGGCCGAGACGGTGCAAAAGATGAAGCCGGGGTCGGTGATCGTCGACTTGGCGGCGGAGGGCGGCGGCAACTGCGAGCTGACCGAGCCCGATCGCACGGTGGTGAAGCACGGCGTGACGATCCTCGGGCCGACGAATCTGCCGTCGGAAGTGGGCCATCACGCGAGCCTGCTGTTCTCGCGCAATCTGACGACGTTCTTCCTGACCTTCTGGAAGGACAAGCAATTCAACCTCGACCTCAACGACGACATTTTGAAGGGCGCCACGCTGACGCACGCCGGGCAGGTGCTGCACGCACCGACTCGCGAAGCGATTGAGAAGGCCGGCCCGAACGCATGATCGACCGCTTTGTTGAAAGGAGTACACGCGCGATGGCGCTCTTCCATATCCGAGGGATCGCGGCGGCAGTGCTGCTGGCGCTGCTCGTCGACCCGGCGCTGGCGGCCGATTCGGCGCCCGCCGCTTCGCAGGCGCACGGCGGCGGCCACAAATCGCTCGACCTGACAGCGATGCTTTACGTCTTCCTGCTTTCGACCTTCATCGGCGTGGGCGTGATCATGCGGGTCTCGCGCCTGCTGCACACGCCGCTGATGTCGATCACCAACGCCATCTCTGCCATCGCGGTGGTCGGCGCGATCATCGTCTCGGGCGGACAGAACTATCCGATCGGCATCCGCATCCTGGGTGCGATCGCGATGTTCTGCTCGATGACCAACATCATCAGCGGATTTCTGATCACCGATCGCATGCTGAAGATGTTCAAGTCGCGCGAGGGGGCCAAGCCATGAGCGAAAACGTCATCAACAACCTGATTCAGCTTGGCTATCTGGTCGCGACGGCGCTGTTCATCCTCTCGCTGCATTGGATGAATACGCCGAAGACCGCGCGACGCGGCGTGTTTTCGGCCATCTTCGCGATGGTGCTCGCTGTGCTCGCGACGTGGGCGCAGCCGGGCATCACGCATCACCTGTGGGTGCTGATCCCGATTCTCGCCGCGATTTATCCCGGCATCTGGCTCTCGCAAGTGCCGCTGACCGCCGTTCCGCAGCGAACCGCGCTCTCGCACGCGTTCGGCGGTCTGGCGGCCGGTTTGGTGGGTACGGCGAAGTATTTCTATTGGATCGGCCATGAGCAGGAGATGCTGACCGCATTCCGCATGACCGCGATCATCGCCGAGATCATCCTCGGCTATCTGACCTTTACGGGCAGCATCATCGCGGCGGGGAAGCTGCAGGAAGTGAAGTGGATTCCGCAGCGGCCTTGGGTCTATCCGGGGCAGAATTTCGTAAACATGGGGGCGTTTGGGCTGGCGATCCTCTTGGGGCTGTTGCTGATCCGCTGGCCCGACGCGGGTTGGTCGCCATTCGCCTTCGTCGTAATCATCCTGCTCTCGCTGAATTTCGGCTGGATGCTGGTGATGCCGATCGGCGGCGCGGACATGCCGACCGTGATCGCGATTCTGAATTCCTTCGCCGGTCTGTCGGCGGTCGCGATGGGCTTCGTGCTGGATAACAAGCTGCTGATCACCGCCGGCGCGCTCGATGGATCCTCGGGTCTGATCCTGTCGATCATCATGTGCCAAGCGATGAATCGCTCGTTCCTCAACGTGCTGTTTGGAGCGTTTGGCCAGGTGCAGCAGAGCGCCGCCGCCGGCGAGCAGAAGCAGTACAAGGCCGAGACGATGCAGGGCGCGGCGCAGATCCTGGAGAACGCCAGCAGCGTCGTGATCATCCCGGGCTACGGCATGGCGGTGGCGCAGGCGCAGCACAAGGTTCGCGAGCTTTATGACCAGCTCAAGAAGCGCGGCATCAGCGTGAAATTCGCGATTCATCCGGTCGCGGGGCGCATGCCGGGCCATATGAACGTGCTCTTGGCCGAGGCCGAAATTCCCTATGACGACCTGCTGGAGATGGACGAGATCAACCCGGACATGCCGCAGTGCGACGTGGCGCTGGTGGTCGGCGCGAACGACGTCGTGAACCCCGCGGCGCGGACGGACAAGACCAGCCCGATCTTCGGCATGCCGATCATTGATGCGGACAAGGCACGGCAGGTCTTCGCGATCAAGCGGAGCAAGAACCCCGGATTCGCGGGCATCGACAACGAGCTCTACTTCCTCGACAAGACGTGGATGCTCTTTGGCGATGCGAAGGCGGTCATCGGCGAGCTGGTGAAGGAGCTTTCGGGCGGGAGCGGAATGCACTGATTCGGGTATCGGTGACCTTGTGCCACGGCTCCGTGAGCCGTGTGGTCGGGAGGCGAGACTGCGTCCTCGATTGCACGGTTGGCGAAGCCGTGGCGCCGCGTTTGTCCCCTGAAGCTGTTTGACCCCAAACTATCACTGACTGGTTGCAGGCGGCCCACACTTGGACGATCGATCGTTCTTATCCCTCGCTCAACGCCCCGATGTCGTCAGTCGCGCGATCCGAACTTCGCTCGTCGTCGGCACACTTCTGACGATCATCAACCACGCCGACGGGCTGCTCGCCCGCGACTTCCGCCCTTGGCGCTTTTTTCAGATCGGTCTGACCTACTGCGTTCCGTACGCTGTCGCCACATACGCCAGCGTTCAAGCCTTGCGCGGCAAGCGGTAGCGGTAATCGCTCCGCGCGCCGCGTTCTCGTCGTCCCCGAACGTGATGGGCCTGCGCGTCTCGCCTGCGCCCGCACTCACTTCGCCATTCGCGCCAATTCCGCCTCCGCGGCGACGTAGGCGAAGGCCGGCCATTGGTCGGTGCTGGTGATGCGTTCGAACATCGCGCGGGCGCGGATCTGGTCGTTGTTCAGCAGATACCACGCGCCGACGCCGTAGCCGAGCGTGGTCGCGGTCACCGGGCCGCCTTTGTCGATCTCTTCGAGCAGCGACTCGATCGGCAGATCGCCGCGGTAAAGCAACAGGCGGCGGTGATAGGCGGCGTTTTCAATCAGGTCCATCTCGGTTTTGATCGGCGCGAGGACGGCCTTGGCCTCCTCGTCCTTGCCGGCGCGGCGAAGCGCCAGGTAGTGCCAGTCGGCGATGGCCACGACGTTGTCGTCGAAGCCGCGCGAGAAATCGCGACAGCGGGCGAAGGCCTCGGCGGCGGCGGCGAAGTCGGCGTTGCAGTAACGGGCGACGCCGAGGTGATACCAGACGTTGAAGCCGCGGGTGGAGAGCGGAGTATTGCGCGTGTTGGGCTGGCCGTCGGGCTCGATTTCGTCGGGCTTGCCCTCGATCAGCTTCGCGGCCTGTTCGAAATCGGCGATGGCGGGGGCGAACTGGCGAAGGCTGATGTAGCGGTGGCCGCGATGGCGATAGAGGGCCGCGTTGTCGGGCCAGCGGCGGATGCCTTCGCTGAGAAGGTCGATCGCGTCCTGCATGCGCCAGAGGTAGCCGAGCCGGCGCGCGACCCAGATGAGCTTGTCGGGTTCGTCGGGGTTTGCTTCGAAATCCGCGCGGGCCTGCGCGAGCTGCACCTCGGCGCTCAGGTAGCTTTGGCCGACGGGTGGGCGCGGCATAAGCGGGCGACCCAGCAGCGACTTGGGGGCCTTGTCGGGGTCGGGCAGGTTGATGACGATCGTTCGGGCCGGGTCGGGATTTTCCTCGGTCGCTCGCTCGGTCATGACCTCGATGGCCGGCATCGATGCGGGCGATGAAGCCGCGGCGCCGGCGGGTTCACTGGCGGCGGGCTCGCCCTTTCCGTCGTCGCTCGGGCGAGTCTGTGGTTCGTCGCTGAGTCCGCCGACGATCGCCGGCTCGAGCGTGGCCGCGACGTCGAATTCGATCGTGAACTTCGCCGGCGCGGGGCCGTCGGGCGTGGGCAGGCCGAAGGCATCGATGTTGAGGTCGAAGGTGCTGAGCAATCTCAGGCGCGGCGAGTCATCGGGGGCGGCGACCGGCTCGATGCGGGCCTTGGCGGCGAGCGGCACGCGCTTGCCTTTCAGCTCCAGATTGCCATGAAGAATGGCGCTGACGGGTTCGACGCCGAGGGTCTTTGCGTCGGACTCGATGCGGGCGAGTTCGAAGATGATTTGGGGATGTTTGTCGGTCTTCAGGAAGACGCCCGACTGAAGAATGGCATCGAGGTCTTCGACGCCCATGCTGATGGTGCGGGCATCGGCGGCGAATCCGCCCATCGCGCCCGCGAGGGAGTTGCCGTCGCCGAAAAAGATGCCGCCGCCGAGCGAGCGGACCTCACCGGCGTAGAGGTCGAGCGGCGCGGCGAAGTGAAAGAGGATGGGCGGGTCTTCGCCGGGTTCGCGGGATCGGACGCGCCATTCGCGCGGCAGGGCCGCTGCGTTGCCGCGAATGGTGCGGGCCAGCGGCTGCTGCGGGAGGCCGAGTCCGAGGTCGTTCCAGCTTTTGGCGGCGATGCGCGGCGTCAGGGGGTCGAAGCCGTCGCCCTTCTCAAAGCGTGCGAGCTGTTCGGCGAGGGCGGTTTCCATCTGGGTCGCGGCGGCGGCGAAGAGCCGAGCGCGGTCGGCCCAGGGGCCGACGATCTTGGCCTTGTCGTTGGTGAAGACGGGCTCTTCGCAATGAAACTGCGAGAAGAGCGCGGTGGAGACGAAGAGTGTGCCGTCGCTGCTGAGCCAGGCGTTGAAATCCATGTAAAAGCGGCGGTCGGCGCGCGCGAAGGTGGTCTTCGCTTCATCGCGGAAACGCTTGAGGCCGCTGATGACGGCGGCGCGTGATTCGGTTTGGAAGCGGGCGGCGTCGTGGTCTTCCGGCACGGCTCCGGTGAGTGGGGCGACTTTGATCGGGGCGCCGATCTTGGCCCGTCCGTTTGACCAGACGGGGGTGTTCTCGACTTCGAGGGGGATATCGGCCTGTGGGTTTCGCCGCGCGCCGCGGACAAAGGTCTTCAGACGATCGAGCGTGGTGAAGCGGCCCTGATAGATCGATCGGCCGCGGTAATTGATGAAGGCGACCAGCGGCGTGATGTGAACTTCCTCGGGAGCGCCGTGGCGAACGTCGACCACCGTGACGGTCGCGCCGATCTCGCGGCCGGCGGATTCGATCTTGGGCAGCGTCTCGCGGATGAACTGATCCTGCATCGCCGAGCGGCCGGGCTCGACGAAGACCACGATGCGGCCCGCTTCGGGGTCGGCCTCGGCGATGGTGAGCGGCAGGCGCGGCGGCTCGCTGGTGCAACTGGCGAGGAGCAGCGCGGGGAGCAGACAGAGCGTGGCGATAGAGAGTCGGAGGGTCGTTTTTCGCGTCATGCGGGGAATCGTAGGCGCTTTGCGCTTCGCGCACCGCGCCGGGACAAGTAGAGTCGCGGCGCATGCGGAGCGACCCAAAGCGACCGGTTCATCGGGTGAGTGTCGGCGGCGCCGATCGCGCGCCCTTCGCGGCTCTGGCGCTGCTATTTGTGGCGGCGCTGGCCTGGCGGGCGGCGTGGGCGGCGACGCTGCCTTGCATTTCTCGCGACGGCGTCACGTTTTGCAATTATGCCCGCGAACTGGGAGAGCGCGGGGCCGCGTATCTGCGCGAGCCGTCGACCCATCAGCATCCGCTTTACCCGCTGTTGGTGCTGGCAGCGCAGCGAACGCTGCGAGCGGTCGGGTTCGCGGATTCGCCGCTGACTTGGCAGAGCGCGGGGCAGTTGGTGTCGCTGTTTGCGCATGCCGGCGTGTTGCTGCTGACGGCGGTGCTGACGATGAGGCTTGTCGGCGGGTCGTCGGTCGAGGGGGGTGTGGCGCCGGCGGTGGCGCGGCGCGCGCCGTTGATGGCGATGTTGCTGGCGGCGCTGCTGCCGATGCATGCGTGGCTGGGGGCCGAGCCGATGTCGGACGAGTTGCACCTGATGTTTCATCTCGGGGCGATTGCGACGTTGTGCGGAATGCCGGGGGCGATGGCGGCGTTGGCGGGCGGAGCGCTGGGCGGGCTGGCGTTTCTGACCCGGCCCGAGGGAGCGGCCCTGACGTTTGTGGCGTTGGCCGGGTTGTTGCGGATGCGAGCGGGTTTGCTGCCGCGTGGGCGCGCGGCGCTATTGGTCATCGTCGGGTTCATCGCGATGGCGCTGCCTTATTGGGCGGCGGTGGGAAAGTTCTCTGCCAAGAAAGACCCGCTGGCGGCGGAGGTGCAACTGGCTATCAGCGATGATCGAAGCCGAGTGACTACTGCCAGCAGCATTTCTCCGCGCGAACCCTACTTCGCGAAGCTGGAGCGGACCAATCTCGACTGGTATGCCATCCTGCCGGAAGTGGCGCATCAGCTCTTTCGATGCGGTCGCGTCGTGGTTCCGCTGCTGGCGCTGGCGGGGCTGATGCTGGTGCCGCGGTCGGCGGCGCACTTGCGAAATTTGATCGTTGCGGCCGCGCTGGGGCACCTGACGTTGTGCGCGTGGCTATTGCATAAGCATGACTATCTCGATCAGCGGCATTTGCTGCCGGTGGTCGGTGTGATGACGCCGTTGGCGGGATTGGCATTGGCGCAGTTGCTGGACGGTCGGCGGCCGGTGCGGTCGCCGGCGCTCAAGGTGCTGTTGCTCGTCGTGATGTGCTTTCCGCTCGCGTGGTACAGCCTGCACCGGCCGCATGGGGAAGACCGCATCTGGCCGCTGGCCGCCGCCAAACTGCGCGAGACCGACGCGAGTGTGCGGGAGCGCCCGATTCTGACCGGCAGCAGCGGGCGGCGGCTGGCGTTTTACACCGGCTCGCGGTGGATTCCGTGGTTTGAGTACCCGGAAGACTATCCGGCGATTGTGACGGCGCTGGAGCGGGCGGCAGGGGGATACTTTGCCGTGCAGTTGGGCGAGGGGTTTGAGCTGCGCGGCAATCGCGAGATGCTCGATCGTTTGATGGCGGATCCTGCCTGGAGTGGCCGTCTGGTCGAGGTCTGGCGCGCGACAAGCGAAGATGCGCGAGACAAGTCTGAACTGCGGATCCTGCGGGTCGGCGGCTGATTTTTGTTGATTGGCCGCAGGGCGGGGCAACGAATTCAGACAATCGGTCGTTGGCCCGGTTCGGGGGCGCGATTATTCTGATGATTCGGCGTTCGCTCACGCCCGACCCTCTGACCGATCCCCCACGCGGATCGGCGATGCGAGGGTAAAGGGGATTTGCTTCCTCGAGCCGAATAGACGTTTCCGATGGGTACTCGATGCCGGGACGGGTCGAGGTGCGTGGGGTCTCGTTTCGTCGTCGGCACAGAGGCCATTGGAAATGACGGCACATAAGCATTTCAAAGCGCTCGTTCGCGAGCGCATGGTCAAAACCGGCGAGTCCTACACCAGCGCTCGACGGCAGATCCTGCGAGATTCAACCGAACCCGCCGCGGCGCAAAACCGACGCCACACGGCCGGCAGTATTCCCCCGGCTGTGGCGCTGCGCGTGCTGCTGAACGCCGCCGGACTACGTGATCCCGCGACCGGCGGGCCGATCAGCGAGGCGCTGGCCTTTGGCGTCGCGGGCGGCATCGGCATCGGCGTGGCGCAGTTCTTCTATGAGAAGGAGGACTTCGCGAGCCTTTTCGTCGCCGGGCGGCATGCCTGGCACGACGATGCGGTTTTTCTGCGAGCCGGATTGGAGCGGTTGGGCGTCGCGTTCGAATGCAGCGAATCCGGCAGCGCGAAGGCGGCTGAGGCAAATCTGCGAAAAGCACTCGCCGAGGGCAACCCGTGCGTCGCGTTCGTCGACATGGCGTGCCTGCCGCATCGGGCCATGCCTCCGCAGTATCAGGGCGGTGGGTACCACGTGATCGTGGTCTATTCGATCGACGACGCGCGCGGCGTCGCGCGCATCGGCGATGTGGCGGATGAGCCGATCGAAATCGCGCTGGCCGATCTGGCGAAAGCGCGTGCCCGCATCGCGAAGTTCAAGAACCGCATCATCTCGCTCAAGGCGGGCGCTGCGGCGGCAAAGGCCGACATCGGCGGTGCGATTCGAGCCGGGCTGGCTGCGTGTCACGCGGGGCTGGTGACGCCGGCGATTAGAGGCCAGGCGAAAATGTTCACGCTGGCGGGCCTCGAGTCGCTGGCGGAGCGCATGGCGGACTCCAAGGACGCCGACCGCTGGGAGCGCGTATTCGCCGACGGCCATCGGCTCTGGTCAGCGCTGACGGGGCTGCATGACTACGTCGAGAACTACGGCACCGGCGGCGGGCTCTGTCGGCCGATGTTCGCCGATTTCCTGGCCTACGCCGGCGCGCGGCTGAAGCAGCCCGAGTTGACGGCGCTCAGCGAGCGCTACCGCGCGCTCGGGCGCCTTTGGACCGAGCTATCGGAGGCCGCGCTGCCCGACGATGTGCCCGCCTTCCGCGACGCGCGGGAGCGCTTCGCTCAGCGGGCGGAGGCGATCGCAAGCGGCGACATCGAAGCACTACGCGGGGCGTGGGCGAAGATCGCCGGGCTCCAGTACGGCGCGAAGGAGGCCTTTCCGCTCAGCGCCGCCGCAGCGGTTGAGTTGCGGCGATCGCTGCAGCAGCGGGTGCACGCTCTGCACCGCGAAGAGGTCGCGGCGCACGCGGCTCTGGGCGAGGCACTTGCCAAGCTGAGCTAGCGCCGAAGGCCGCCGCGCCGCGCGCCGTGAGTTGCCGTTTCAGTCCAACCAAACCTGAGAATTCGTAACTTTCGTTCCCAGATTCATCGCGCAGGCCGCCGCTCATCGGCGGACCGCGCTTTGCAGGAGTTTGGCGATGCTTCGCAATGTGTTCGCTGTTGTACTGGGTTACGCCGCCATGGCCGTCGTCATCATGGCCGCGGTGCCCTTGATCGCGTGGGTGTTCGGCATTGAGGTGTCGTGGGAAAATCCGCCGCGCGAGGTTCCGATGGAGCTGATCGTCGGCAATCTGCTGACCACGGTGCCGGCTGCGATGCTGGGCGGCTGGGTCTGCACCAAGGCCGCCCGCGGGCAGGCGGTGCCGGGGCTGGTTCTGCTCGGGCTGGTGGTGCTGATGGGCATTGCGAACTTCGTCGCGCAGGAGGGCAGCGCGGCCCCGGCCTGGTACCGGGCGGCGTTGCCGATTCTCGGCGCGACGGGCGTGTTTATGGGGTGCGCGATCGCGCGACCGGCGGCGAGGCGATAACGGAGCCCGGGGGGAGATGCGCCGTCGAGGCGATCGGCGGCGCATTTTCTTTCAGATTCGGCGGGGGCCGTCGCTATGTCCCTTCGGAAGCACCGCGACCGGCTCGTGGAAACGGCCCCGAGTGGGGCCTGGGCGAGATGCAGATGCGGGGCCGCTTCGCGAAAAACGAGGACTTCGGCTCATGTCCCTACGAACCAAACTTGCGATCCCGACCGCGGCCCTGATTCATTTTCTGATGGCAGGATGCGATGTATCGGGCCTTGCGCCCGGCCTGACCGGCGACTCGAATCCGCTGCTGCCGGGAAGCGCCGAGCCGAGCATTGTGGTGACGCCCGCCGATCAGAACATCGATGATCAGGAGTACGCGTTTCTCTACGCCAGCACCGCCAACCTGCCGGAAGCGTCGACCGATAACGACGGCATTCACGGCCCCGCGCAGATCCGCTGGACGATCGTCAGCGGTGCGGGCGGGCTGAATCTGGTGGACCCGAGTTCGACGGCGACGCTGAACAACGCGAAGACCATTAACACCGATCCTGCCAGCGATTTTGGCGGTGCTGTGCTGTACTTCCCCGATCTGGGTACGAGCGGCGAGATCGTCGTGAAGGCCGAGGTCATTCGCCCGACGAACCGCACGGTCATTAACGAGTTTGGCGAGCCGGTGCAGGAGCAGGAGGACATCGTGATCGCCACTGCGCAAGCGGTCATTCACGTGAACGACGAGCTGCGGCTCAAGCTCACGCCGCCGGTGACGGTGTTGCCGTCGGGCGGGACGGTTTCGCTGGAGGCTGTCCTCGAAGCGCTCAGCGGTACGAGCGGTCAGGACGACTTGAATCTGCGTTATGAATGGAACATGACGGGGTTGGCCGGGGCGGGCGATCTGCAATCCTCGCCTAGCTCGAAAACGGCGGTATTCACCGCGTTCAGCGAGGCGGCGACGTTCACGGTGACGGTCAAGGCGATTGAGACGTTGGAGGATGGCACGGAGCGGGTGAATGGTCCGGCCAGCGCGACGGTGAAAGTCGATCCGCGGCTGCGGACGGTGAACACGTTTGGGTACTACCTCTCGCGCGACGAGAGCACGGACCCCGCCTATTACAGCGTGGTGGCGAGGGTCTTTATCCCCAAAGTGCAGGGCGCAATCAGCTATCGCATCGTCGGCCAGGGCATGCATGACAGCGCGTACTACGGCACCGGCTGGTCGTGGAGCTTCGCGGGCGATCCGCCCACCGGCAGCATTCCGATCATGGAAGAAGGCGGCGGGTACAGCTTTGGATTGTCACTCGCGGGCGGGTCGATCGCATCGGGCGGACTCGCGGGGGCGTATGGCTGGATGGATAGTCGCTTCTCGGGGATGCGCGTGATTGTGACGGCGACGGTGGCGGACTAAACAAAGCACCGCTGAGCGGTATCGCGGAGATTTGTGGCACGGACAAGTTGTAATCAACTTGTCCGTGTTTTTTTGCCGTTGCGGGCGATTGAAGACACCGACGAGCGGAGTGCGGCTTGTCGGAACAAATTAGATGGAACGCAATCCGCACCGAAGCAATCACGAACGGGCGCACAACCAAGCTTCCTTGAATTCCCCTCGTTCAAAGAGTTGTCGGATTACGCGTTCGATCGTCGGGCGATCAAGCCGGCTCACGAGCAAGTCTGGTGGCAAAACGTACTCAGCCGGCTCCCCTTTGCGTTCGCGATGGGGCCAAGGCTGTCGAAGGTGAGGAATGACGCCGAAAGTCCAGACGTTAAGGGCGTATCGACGGCCGTCTTCGAGCACCACCACGACATTTGCGAAGTCCTCATCGGGGTTGTGGTCGTGCTCCTGCTGATAGAGCTCGAATTCGAGCCACATCTCGAATTTTGGAACCGGGTAGCTCATTTCAGCCCTCACGTGATCGCAGGTTAACGGCGCGGCGGTCGAGTATACGACGCGAGTGCTCTGCGGCTCGGCTGGCGGCGGGCTGTCGCACTCAACTTGTCCGTGCCACCCGACTCATCGACAAACAAAAACCCGTCGCTTCCGTGCGACGGGTGAGTCGATCGACGTTTCAGTAAGCGGGTGCAGCATTGTCGCTGCGATGTGAGGAATCGTTTTCCGTAGACTTATCTGAACGATCACGCTCTTGCGAGCGGGGTGCCGTGCGCCGGAATCAGATCGTTGCCTCGGCGATCGCGGCAAGGTGCGACCGGCCGCCCGGCGCATTGCAGCCGGGCGACCGAAAGATCGCGGACCGGCGGATTAGCGCCAGTTGTAGTTGCGGAACGGATTGGCGGTGACGTTGGTCGTCGCCGCGACCAGCCAGCTGCCGTTGTTGCCGCGGCAGACGGCCTTGACGCCGGTGCCGAACTGCTGCTGGAAGGCACGAACGCAGGCGCTCGGGGCGAGCTGCGAGAAGCGGCTGCCGAAGCACTGGTTGAACTGCTGGCTGGTGAACTTGTAGACCAGCGTGCCGTTGTTGACGAACTTCAGCCACTTGTTGGCGGCGCTGGGCGAGAAGGCGGTCTTGCCGCGGCCGTTGAACTGCGAGAAGACGTTCTTGTACGAGCCGATGCGGGCCTGGCACTCGTTCTTGATGGGGGTGAACTGAGGCGAGGTCGACGACCAGGTCTGGGTGGCGCCGGTGGTGCGACCGGTGCCGGTGCTCCAGGAGCGGTTGCCGGTGGTGTTCCAGCCGCTGTTGCCGAACGAGCTGGTGCTGCGACCGGTGTTCCAGCCGCCCGTGCGGCTGCCGCTGAAGCTGCTGCTGCGACCGCTGTTCCAGCCGGTCGAGCTGCTGTAGTTGATACGCTTGCTGCTGTTGTTGTTCTTGTACGTCGGCATTCTGAGAGTCTCCTACGCTTACTGTTTCGTCGCGATCGTTCGCTGTCTTTGCCGCGCAAATGCGGCATGGTGGTCTTATCGGAAGGCACCTGCGCGAACCTGAATTGGATTCACGATGACGCTTGAAAAAAATCGCAAAATCGCGCGGAGATGGACGGCGGCCGCTCTGTCGGCGCTGACCGGCATGTTGCTGGCCTGCAACGCGTCACCGCCGGAATCGGTCGTGGTCTACACCTCGATCGACCAGCCCTTCGCCGAACGCATATTGGCGGATTTCACGCAACGCACCGGAATTCGCGTTGACGCCGTCTTTGACAGCGAGGCGGGAAAAACGACCGGTCTCGTGCGGCGTCTGATTCACGAAGCCGCCGCGCCGCGCTGCGCCGTGTGGTGGTCGAGCGAAGTTTTCGGCACGATCGAACTCGCCCGCGCCGGCGTGCTGTCGCCCTACGAAAGCCCCGCGGCGGCCGATATTCCTCGCGAGTGGAAGGACCCACAGCAGCGGTGGACAGGGGTTGCGGCGCGGCTGCGCGTGATTGCGTATGACCCGAAACGCGTCGTCGCGAGCGACCTGCCGGAGAGCTGGCTGGACGCCGCGCCGATCGCGGCGCTGACGGCGAAGCAGTTGCCGCTAGCGATCGCGAATCCGCAGTTTGGCACGACGCGCGGCCACATCGCGGCGCTCTGGGCCTTTGGTGGCGAGGAGACGGCCCGAAAACTTGTGCAGGTTTTGCGCGAGCAAAGGACGATCATCGCCGACGGCAACAGCCACGCGATCCGGCTGGTGGAGCAGGGCGGGGCGGCGTGGTGTTGGACGGATACAGATGACTATGTGGCGGCGAGGAGCCGCGGCGCGGCGCTGGAGCTGTTTGTCCCGACCATTCGCGCCGGTGGTCCGCCGATGGCGATTCCGTGCAGCGTGGCGCTGGTGCGCGGCGCGCCGAACGAGGCGAACGCGAAGAAGCTGATCGACTTTCTCGTCAGCGCCGCGGCGGAAGAGGCGCTGGCGAAGAGCGACTCGGCCAATATTCCGGTTCGCGCGGCGCTGCGCGAGCGGCTCTCATCGCCGTTCAAAGTCGCGCCACAGCCGCTCGATTGGGATCGCATCTCGGATGCGATCCTGCCAGCAATGAAGTTTGCGCGGGAAGAGCTGCTGCGGTAGCGGGCGCGCGTGCCTCGCGCTGTTTGCGATCACGGACAACGGAGTACGGTTGTCCGTGTCACCCGTCCGCGAATTCATTCTGCATTCTGCATTCTTCATTCCGCATTTGCCTTCGCCTTGCGCTTGGGCGACAGCGTGATCACCCCGACTCCCAGCAGGATCACCGCGATCGCGATGGCGGTTCGCGCGGTCAGTTGCGTCTCGTGCACCATCCAGCCCAGGAAGACGGCGACGGCGGGGTTCACAAAGGCGTAGGTCGAGACGACGGTGGGCGAAACGTTCTTCAGCAGCCAACCGTAGGCGGTGAAGCCGATCAGCGAGCCGAAGGTGATCAGATAGAGCAACGCGCCGACGCTGCGCGGCGTGAAGTGCTTCGCGTCGAGCGCTGCGAACTCGCCCAGCAGCAGGCCGACGACGACCAGCGCCGCGCCGCCGCAGAGCATCTGCATGCCGGTGGAGAGGATGGCGGATTTCGGCAGTTGTGCGCGGCGGGAATAGAGCGAGCCGCCGGCCCAGAAAAAGCAGGCGAAAAGCAGGGCGATCGCGCCGCCGCCGTGGACGCTTTCGACGCCCGCCTTCGAGCTGGCGGCGAATGGATTGATCAGCAGCACGACGCCCGAGAGGCCGACGCAGATGCCGAAGATGGTGGCCAGGGTCGGCGGCGCTCCGCCAAAAATGCCCCACTCCAGACCGACGAACCAGAGCGGCACGGTGGCGACCAGCACCGCGGCGACGCCAGAGGAGACATGCTTCTCGGCCCAACACACGAGCCCGTTTCCGCCGAGTAGCAGCAGCACGCCGACAATCGCGGCGGAGCGCCACTGCGGCCAGCCGATCGCCTCGCCGCCGCGGAGGCGCGCGGCGAGGAAGAGGATGATGCCGGAGATCAGAAATCGCGCGCCGGCCACCGAGAGCGGCGGCAGGACCTCGACGGCGTACTTGATTGCCAGATAGGTGCTGCCCCAGATGACGTAGATGCTGAACAGCGCCGTCGCGATCAGCCACAGGGGAGCGGAGCTGCGCTGTTGCGCAAGCGCGACACCGGCGGGCGTGGCCTGTTTTGCCGCTTGGTCCGCGGTGCGCGAGACGGCCGATGCGTCGCTGGGGCGTTCGGGCGGCGTGGTGCTGCGGGTGTCGACGGGCTCACGCAGCGAGGGTGGCGAAGGCGGAATGGCGGCGGTCGCCGCGCGCGGAGCGTCTGGCATCGTTGTGCTCATCTTTGCTAAGGGTGCATCCGGCGAATCGTCGCCGAATCTCCGCGAGCGGGCGGAGTGGGCCGCTGGCCGGATTGTGTCAGACGGCGCTCGCGGGGACGAGTTTAGCACGCTGAATACCGGAGCTTACGCTTGGGCCGGCTTCGGGTTCGCGCGGGGCGGCTTGTCGGACAAATTCGCGGTAGGGCGGTCTGGGAGGAGGCGTCGGGCGTGCCGGGGCTTTGGCGCGGCGCGGCGGCCGAAGCGATCGCGCGGGGGCGGCAGCGGTCGATGAACGGAAGCCCGGCGGTATACTGCCCCTCGTTGAAACGAATTTCGTCGGCATTCCCAAGGGCCGGCGATCGCTCGATTGACGAAAACCGACGGGGCGTAGCTCAGCCCGGCTAGAGCGCCTGGTTTGGGACCAGGAGGTCGCAGGTTCGAATCCTGTCGCCCCGATTCCTCATGTCCGCTTCCATCGACCATCGCCCGACGACGACACGCGGGCGCGGCCACCGACAGGGGCAAGTTGCGGCGCTTTGACAGGGGACATGAGCGTCGGCCGATGGCTTGGGGTGTGGCCGAGCCAATAGTCTGGCCCACCAACAGAGGGCATTACGAGCATGTCGAACCGATTCGTGGATCTAACGCGAGGTTGCGCACTGGCGTTCGTCGTCGTAACGATCGGAAACGTGGAGATCGGCGCGAGCGCGTTGCCACCCAGCACTCAACCGACCGACGTGAAGCGATGCAAGATTGCCGACTTAGGCCGCAGCGCGACTTGGACGCGCACCGGGTTCGGACAACATGTTCAGATTCTCAGCCTCACGGGCGGGCGCGGCATCGTTGTTGCGGCTGGCAATGTTGCCGAGTTGCTGGACGTTAGCACGGGCGAATCGCTCTCTTCAGCTGAAGTCCCGAAGCGGATTGTGAGCATATCGGGCTGGCAGGAGGGCCTTATGGCTGTGGCCAATGACGGCAACGCCTACCTTTACAAAGAGACAAACAAACGTCGGCTCGAACTAGTAACGACGGTCGCGCTGCCAGGGATAACCGCCACGGTGAGTCCGGATGGAAAACATCTTTTCGTGGGTGTACCCGATTCTAAGGCGCACCGCGCTCAGCGATGGGCCGTTGAAAACGCACAGCCCGATATCACCTATACGGTCCCGCGTCGTGCCGAGCTCGGGTGCGTAGGATCGCTCGCGGTTTCTAACGATGGTCGCTTCCTGGCGGTTTCGACACCGCCGCGCACATGCATGTTTGCCGCACAATCCGGCGAGTTGCTGCGCTGCACAGAAGCCTTGCGATATGCCGAGGAGCTGTCGTTTTCCGCGGATTCATCGACAGCGGCGACGTTGTCGGAGCAGAAGGCGGTCGTATTACGCGCGGCGAGCGGCGAGGTGATTGCGGAGTTGGACCACTCGCCCTTTGTGCTCACACCGGGTGATCAATTGCGCCGCTGTCGCTTGAGCGCTGACGGGTCCATGGCGATCACGGCTGCACAGAGCGGCTGCGTGTTTATCTGGTCAGTGAAAAGTGCGACGGTAAAGCTCATCGTAAGTACGGGCGAAGACTGCTTCGCAGATCCGAAGGGTGTGCCACCGCCGGTCGTTTGCTTTTCTGGAGAGGATGCTGTCGTCATTTACTCGCCTGCAGCGGAGACATTGTATTGCGTGCCATTGCGACACATTGGGGCGGACTAGAACGCGCAAGTCGGGTCATCGTGCCAACGTGAACGCATCCGCTCTTCAAACGTCGGGTCGATGACCCGACCTACCGAAGCAAGCGCTCGATCGCCTTTGCAAACCGCTCCGCCGCGAGGGGATGGTGGGCCAGGAACATGAGCGGCTCAAAGACTTCGAGCTCCATGAGCACGAACCGGCCGTTCACGATGACGCCATCCACGCGGGCGTAGGTCGGCAGCGATGGGGCGGCGGCGATGCAGGCGCGGGCGGTGTCGATCCATTCAGCCCGTGCTTCGACGCGTTCGACGGTGCCGCCGAATTGCGGCTGCACGCGGTAGTCGCCGCCTTGCGGGCGTTTGCGGACGGCGTGGCTGAACGCGCCGTCGAAGAAGAGCAGGGACAACTCGCCATCGCGGAGGATCTCGGGCAAAAACGGTTGAATCAGCAATCCGCGATCGCGGAGGGTGTGTGCGATGGACGCGCGATACTGATCCGCGTACGCCCGTCGAAAGCGGTGCGTCTCGTAGGCGCCGCCCGAGATCGTTGGCTTGACGACGATCTCGTCCCAGCCGCGCTCCTGCGCGAGCGCCGCGATGTCGGGATGGTCGCCGGCGGGAATCACGATCGTGGGGATGGTCGGAATGCGCGCGTTCGCCAACTCGGTCAGGTAATGCTTCTCGAAGTTCCACGCCAGAATCTCGCCCGCATTGCAGAGCGGCGGCCCGCCGGCGCGGCGAGCGCTGAGCCAGGCGCGAAACTCGGCGACGCGACGGAAATAGTCCCAGGGGGAACGGATGACGAGCGCATCAAACGATTGCCAATCGACATCGGCGGCGCTCCACACCGCGGGTTCGCCGACGATTCCGAGCTTCTGGAGCGCGGGCAGGAGCAGGCGATCGTCCTCGTGCAGGAGCGGGAGAGCTTCTGAGGTGACGAGCGCGACGCGCATAGCGATCCTCCGGTTTCGTGTGCCGCGTCGAGCGGGCAGCCGACGACGGCGACGATCTTGGCGTCAACCGTCTGGTTGATACAGCAGGACGCGGAAAAATCGCGAAGCGGTCGCCAAAAAAGTTCTGGATGGTCGCCGCGGCGGCCGAGCCGGACGGGGTGGCGGCCGGGGCGCCACCCGTTGGCGGGGGCCGGCAGGGGGGCTGCGGGGGTTCGAATGTGGCTGGCGCAGGAGGTACAGTTTCCGGTCAGAAAGGCTAGGCCAGACACATGATGATTCGCTTCGCTGGATGTAGTTCAATTGCGGCTGCGCTGATGATCGGTTCCTTGTCGGCGGCGACGCTCCGGGCCGAGGATGCGCCGGCCCCGATCGCGGCGCCGCCGGCTGAGTATGCGGCGGTGGCGGAAAAAATCCTGGCGGCAGCGAAAGAGGGGACCGAGGCCTCGCGCAAGCTGGAGTATTTGTGCGACCGGATCGGGCCGCGCCTGAGCGGGTCGGCCGAGTTGGAAAAGGCGATTGCTTGGGCCGTGGAGGAGATGCAGAAGGACGGCCTGGTCAATGTAAAGGCCGAGCCGGTGATGGTGCCGAAGTGGGTGCGGGGCAAGGAGTGGGCGCGGATGGTCGCGCCGCGCGAGGCGGAGCTGCGCATGCTCGGGCTGGGCGGGTCGATCGCGACGCCGCCGGAGGGGATCACTGCGGATGTGCTGGTTGTGCCGAGCGTGGAGGAGCTGCGGGCGATGGGGCCCGGCGCGGCGAAGGGCAAAATCGTCGTGTTCAACTACGCGATGCCGAAATATGACGAAAAGACGGGTTCGGGCTACGGCCGCACGGTCCGCTATCGATCGAACGGTGCGACATGGGCGGCGGAGGCCGGGGCGGTTGCCTGTCTGGTGCGAAGTGTGACGGCGGCGGCGATCGCTTCGCCGCACACCGGCGCGATGCGTTACGGCGATGATCCAAAGATTCCGCGGATTCCGGCGGCGGCGATCACCATCGAAGACGCGGAGATGATGGCGCGGCTGCAAGCGCGGGGAATTCCCGTGCGTGTGACGCTGTACATGGAAGCGAAGGACATGGGGATGGCGCCGTCGGCCAACGTGGTGGCGGAGCTGCGCGGGCGCGAAAAGCCGGACGAGATCGTGATCGTCAGCGGGCACTATGACTCGTGGGATGTGGGACATGGGGCGCATGACGACGGCGGGCCGAGCATCGCGGCGTGGGAAGCGGTGGCTCTGCTGAAGCGGTTGGGCTTGCAGCCGCGGCGGACGATCCGCGTGGTGCTGTGGACGAATGAGGAAAATGGGCTGAAGGGGGCGCTGACATACGAGAAGGATCACGAAGCGGAGCTGTCGAAGACGGTGGCAGCGATCGAGGGAGACTCGGGTGTTTTCGCGCCGCAGGGGTTCTCGCTGCAGATGCCCGCGCCGGCGAACGAGGATGAGCCGGGGATCGCGGTGATCGCGGGATCGACTTCGGCCCCGGCTGCCAAGCCCGCGGAAGGCGGCTCCAACCCAGCGGGAACAGGCCACGCGCACGATGAGCCGCCGCGCCGTCGCGAGCCGGCGAGCAACCCGAAGACCGACGCGTCGAAGGCGCAGTTGACGTCGTTGCTGTCGGCGATGAAGCCGATCGGAGCGACGAAGGTATCGGTGGGGTATAGCGGCGCGGATATCGGCGGGTTGGCGAAGTACGGTGTGGTTTGCTTTGGGCTCGATGTCGAGGGATCGCGCTACTTTGATTTTCATCACTGCGCGAACGACACGTTCGACAAGGTCGACACCAAGGACCTGAACGATTGCGTCGCGGCGCTGGCGTATCTGTCTTATGTGCTGGCGGATTTGGAGACGCCGCTGGGGCGATGAGGGGAACGCGAAACGAAGTGATCCGCAACGCAGAGCCTTGCCCCATGACCGTGGCGCAAGGCTCCGTTTTGCGCGTTACGCAGTGACGTGGCGGATATCGCGCGAGAGCGTGTGCAGGTGTTCGAGCGCTCGCAGCGAGATCTGCAGGTCGAGAATGACCCGATCTTCCTCGTAACGCTCGTCGAAGATTTCGGAGTAGCGGCCGAGGAACTGGCGCGAGCGGCCGTCGGCCACCGGTAGCGACAGGGTCACGCGCTGCATGTCCTGACGGGTGCGACCGGCGACGATCTCGGTCAATTCGGCGATGCCGTAGCCCTGTTTCGCGGCGACGGAGCAGACCAGCGGCGCTTTCACGCGCAGCGTCGCCGCCAGGGCTTCGTCGTGGGGCAAGTCGATTTTGTTGAGCACGAGGACGGTCGGGCGATCTTTGAGGCCCAACTGTTCGAGAACGCCGTCGACGGCAGCAATCTGCTCCTCGGCCTCGGGGCTGGAGATGTCGACGACGTGCAGCAGCAGGTCGGCGTGGATGGCCTCCTCCAGCGTAGCGCGGAAAGAGGCGACCAGGTGGTGGGGCAGATCGCGGATGAAGCCGACGGTGTCGGAGAGCAATACGTGGCGTCCGCCGCCGAGATCCCAGCGGCGCGTGAGCGTGTCGAGCGTTTCGAAGAGGCGGTCGGCGGCGTGCGTGTTGGCGCCGGTGAGCGCGTTCATGAGGGTGCTTTTGCCGGCGTTGGTGTAGCCGACGAGCGAGATGTTGAAATGCTCCTTGCGGGCGCGGACCTCGCGAACCTTGCGGCGATCGATTTCGGCGAGCTGGTCCTTGAGCAGCGCCACGCGGCGATCGACGAGACGGCGGTCGATTTCGATCTGCTTTTCGCCGGGGCCGCGCGTGCCGATGGCGCCGACCGCGCCTGCGCCGGTGGCGCCGCCGGCGCCGGCGATGCGCTCGAGGTGGGTCCACATGCCGCGCAGGCGCGGGGCGGTGTACTCGAGTTGGGCCAGCTCGACCTGCAGCTTTGATTCGTGGGTGCGAGCGCGCGACGCGAAGATGTCGAGAATCAGCTCGCTGCGGTCGATCACGCGGCGACCGACGGCCTTTTCGATCTCGCGAATTTGCGAAGGCGATAGGTCGATCTCAAAGATGACGAGGTCGGCGGCGTAGGCATCGCACATCTGCCGCACTTCTTCGAGCTTGCCCTTGCCGACGGCCGTCGCGGCTTCGAGGGAGCGGCGCTTCTGCACGACGCGGCCGACGACCTCGGCGCCGGCGGAACGGGCCAGCTCGCTCAACTCTTCGAGCGTGGAATCGTCGATGCGCCGACCGTCGAGGATGACGCCGACCAGGACCGCGCGCTCGTGCTGGGCGACGGAGTCGTTGACGGGGGAGATCATCGTTGGCGGCTGCGCCTGCGGTGGGTTGCGGATCGCATAGGTGGATGAGCTTAGCGTTTGCTGCGCGCGGTTTTCACGGATTTTCCGGATTTTGCCGCTTTGACCTTCTTGGCCGCGGGGCGCGCGACGCGCTTTGCGGCGGGGGCGGCAGCGCGGAGCGTCGCGGGACGGCGGCGCAGCAGACTGACCAGCAATTGCGCGGCCCGGTCGGCATCGCCGGGGGATTCGAAGGCGAGGTAGATGACGCTGCGGCGGCCGATCGTGCTGGCGGAGATGCCGCGAATATTGATTTCGTGAGAAGCCAGAGCGCGGGTGAGGTCGGCGCCGAGCCCGGCGCGGTCGGGGCCGTCGATGCGCACGGAATGCAGGCCGCGGGCGGCGATCAGCCCGAGATCGGCGGCGGCGGAGAGCTGCTTGTCGCCCTTGAGCGGGGCGATGAAGACGCGCGACGTGTTCTCGGAGATGCGGCGACCGACGATGAATTCGAGCTGCGCGCCGGCGTTGGTGAGCGACTCAAGAATGCGGGCGAGCATGCCCGGACGGTTGCGAATGTCCACGGCCCAGACGGGCACCATGCGAACCTGATAGGGCACAGCCGACTCCTTTCGCCCGGGCTTGGGCGCCGGCTCAGATCGGCCGGCCTCGCAGTGAACTTCCGAGTTGAGAACGTCCCGAGACCGAAGTGTAACCCGGCGGCTGTGGGGTAGCGAGAATCGGAGGTCGGCGCCCGCGCGAGGCGCGGAACAGAGACGCGGCACGGGTGAACGCCCGTGCCGCGTCCAGCAGCGTTCAAGGCTAGAACGAGATCACGAAGATCTGTCGCGGGCCTGCCAGCCGCGTGTTGAAGCCCGAGAGCGTGGCGGCGGGCGTCACGACGCCGTTGGCGTTCGCGATGTCGCCGATCGAGTAGATCGCGCTGTTCTCGCGATCCGCGAGATAGCCCACGCCATCGATGCTGACGGCGACGCCCTGGAGGCTCGGCGTCGGCGTGCCGCTGATGGTGATCACGCGATCGGGCGCGAGGTTTCCATTGGCGCTCGCGGCCTGATTGAACACCTTGACGGTGTTGGTGCCATCGACGACCAGCAATACGCCGGAGTCGGTGACGGTCAGGTCTTCGATATTGCCGAAGCTGCTGCTGGTGATCTGTCGCACCGGCGTGACCTGTCCGCTGGCGTTCACGGCGTCGGGGAACACCAGAATGCGGCTCGAATTCGCATTGTTGCCCGAGGTATCGCTGACGAAGAGTTCGCCGGCGTGCAGCCAAAGCGCGTCCACAGTCATCGGCAAGCTATTGAACGGGGCACGGTCCGGCGGCGCGAAGGAGCGCAGGGGGGCGACATTGCCGCCGTTGATGTCCGAGGCGTCGAACACCAGGATGCCGTTCGCGGCCGGGGCATTGCCGACGAAAAGCAATTCCGAGTTTGTGTCGAGCGCCATGGAAATCGGCGCATCGAGCTTGGTCGCGGCGCCTTCCAATACCGCTGCCGCCGGCACGTTGCCGGCCGGGCTCAGGTTGTCGCCGAAGAAGGCGATGCCGCCATTCTGGCGCGAGATGAACGTCGCGCCGCCGGGCGTGATCACGATCGAACGCGGCTGAAAGACGGAGGTAGTCGCGCCGGCGTCGATGCGCGAGAAGGGCTCGACCTCGCCGTCGAGGTCGTTGATGTCGTAGAGGGTGATGCGGCCACTGTCATTGTTGACCACGCCGATGGTGCCGCGCGCGCCCTCGACCAAGACCTGCAGCGAGTCGGTCGCGGTGCCGCCCTTGGCATCGTCGACCTTGAGGTCGAATGTCAGCGTGGCGGACGTGCCGGGAGCCGTGAACTGCGGCTGGGCGGCAGAGGCATCGGACAGGCTGACGGCGGGGCCGCCGGTCTGTGTCCATAGAAACGTGAGCGCGTCGCCGTCGGGGTCCGAGCTGGCCGAGCCATTGAGTTGCACGGAGGCGTTGCGGGCGACGGTTTGATCCGCCCCGGCGTTGGCGACCGGGTCGGCGTTTGAGCCGTTGTTGTCGCCCGAACCCGGCGCCAAAACACAGCCGACGGGGGCTGCGATCAGGAAAAGGCATCCGACGCCGATGGTGAAGCTACGAAAAGACCGCATTGAGCTGCTCCAAAAACAGGGACCGGCGGGGAGGTCTCCGCGTCACGTCCACTCGCAACGACGCGCCGGTAACCGACAAAACGCAGCGAATCGGGCGCGGCCTTGGAAAATTTCCGAAATTGGGCGGGTCGGCGTGACTTGGCGCAAAAAAGAGCGGCGACCCGAGGAATCGCTCCTCGGGTCGCCGCTCGGTTGTTTGCTCAGATGTTCACTCGCCCGATCCGGCCCGGAGGCCGTCGAGCGAGTGGACCGGAGCGCGGTTTACGGGCAGGCGATGCCCGAGCTGACCGCGGTGACGAACGACGCGATGTCGCCGACGGTGACGAAGCCGTCGTTGTTCGTGTCGTTGGCACAGGTGAAGTCGCAGGTCGGCGCGCCCGGCAGGAAGCGGGCGGCCCAGGCCGCGTTGCCGCCGACGATGGCATCGACGAAGAAGCCGATGTCGCCGACCGTCACGAAGCCGTCGCAGTTGGAATCGGCGCAGGGGCCGCAGACCGGGCCGGTGACGCCGTGGGCGACGTCCAGACCGGTGAAGTTGGCCGACAGGCCGACCGCCTGGTAGTAGTCGACCGAGCTGTTGTCAGCCAGGGCGAGCGTCTCGGCCAGGTTGATGGTGCCGTCGTTGTTCGGGTCGAGGTCGAGGGTGTCGATCACGACGCCGGTCGAGCCGCCGCCGGCGAACTCGCCCATGTAGAGCAGACCATCGGGGCCGAGCGCGATTTCGCGCGAGGTGTTCATGCTGGTGCTGAGGTCGACCAGCTTGACGACGTTCCACAGCGCCGGGTTCGGATTGCTGGGGTCGATCACGGCCAGGTAGTTGGTCGTGACGCCGGTGCTGAAGGCCGAGGTCATGCAGTAGATGTAGGGCGAGACGTTGGGGTTGTAGTCGACGTCGGTCGTGGTCGAGCCGCTGAGGTCGACCGGGAAGCTGACGGTGATGTCGACCGGCGCGCCGAAGACGGCGCCGTTGAACGGAATCACGCGCAGCGAGCGGGCGAACGGATCGCCGAAGACGTCGCGGGTGTAGAGCAGGATCGTGTCGTTATCGAGCCAGGTGGTGCCCTGCGTGACGCCGGCGACGCCCAAGGCGGAGCCCGTGAACACAGCGCCGATCGAAGCGCCCGCGCCGGTGCCCGGCGTCGCGCCCTCGTCGTAGGTCAGGACATACAGGTCGCCGGTGTCGACGCCCTGGATCGAGATGTACGCATTGTCAGGGCTGACGCCGACACCGCTAGCGCGGGTGCAGGCGACGCCGCCGAGCAGCGTGTTGAAGCGATAGAGCAACTGGCCGGCGTCGGCACCGTTGGTCGACAGGTTGTAGAGGCCCGCGCCTTCCTGCGGACGGAGCGGGTCGCCGCAAGTCGGAGCGCCGCCCGTGGCGCCGCCGGCGCCGAAGTCGAGGCCGAGCAGGTTGCCGATGTTGCTGTGCAGTTCGCCGCCCAGGTTGTCGAACTCGACCGACTGGATGAAGGCGAAATTGTCCCAGCTACCGATGACGTTGTTGTCGCGCAGGTGCAGGGTGCTCAGGAAGGCGACCGACTGGTTGGCACCGAGGATGACGTCGCCGACTTCGACCGCGCGCTGCGTCAGGAAGCAGGTCGCGACCTGGCAGATGCTGCCGTCGCCCTCATAGGTACCACCCTGATTGATGCACTCCGTCGGGGTCTGGCCGCTGATGCAGCCGACGTTGTCGACGCAGCAGGCGCCGACCGGACGGCAGATGTTCGGAAGATCGCAAGTCGTGCCGCCGCCGCGATAGATGCCGGCCTGAATGCCGCACTGGGCCTCGGTGAGAATGACGCAGCTGATCTCGCTCAGGCAGCAAGCGCCGGTCGAATCGGCCACGCCGAAGGCGGCGTCGATGCCGTTGAAGGAGCTGGCGGTGGCGGTGTCGTAGTAGTCGAGGGTGCTGTTGTCGGTAACGAGCGGCGCGTCCGTCGCGTTGATCTGCAGGTCGCCGTTGACGTCGAGCACGAGGGACTCAATCGTGCCGTTGAACGTACTGATGTAGAGGCGACGGTCGGTGCCGAAGGAGATTTCGCGGGCGGTGTTCGAGCTGGTCGAGGTGTTGACCGTGTCGATCGTCGCGAAGGTGGTCGAGTTCACGAAGGTGATCTGGTTCGTGGTGACGCCCGCGCTGTTGCGGCCCATCGAGCAGATGATCAGGTTCGACAGGTCGGGGTTGTACTCCACATCGGTGAACTGGTTGCCCGCGCCGCCGACGGCGATCGTCGTGCGGAGGGTGGCGGCGCCGGTGTTCGCGTCGATGGTGTACAGCAGCGACTGGGCCGGGTTGGCCGCGTTGGCGACATAGGCCAGCACGGTGTTGTTATCGAGCCAGGTCGTGCCGGCGGTCTGGCCGGTGGCGCCGATGGCGATCGTGCTGGAGCGGAGGAAGCTGCAGGAGGCGCCGAGGCCGGTGCCGACGGTGCCGCCCGCGTTGTAGCTGTAGATGTGGACGCGGCCGTCGTCGAAGCCGACGAACGACAGCTTGGTGTTGTCGGGGCTGACGCCGAGGCCGCCGGCGCGAGTCAGCGGGTTGCCGCTGAGGCCGTTGGCGCTGCCGATCTGCGTGGCGGTGTCGCTGCCGTCGGTCGAGAAGACCCAGATCTCGCCGCCCGCGGCGAGGGTGCCCAGGTCGAGCGCGAGCAGGTTGCCGTTGGCGTTATGGCGGATCCCGCCGAAGTTGTCGAACTCAAAAGACTGGATGAAGTTGGTATCCGTCCAGCGGCTGGCGAAGACGCCCACGCCGGCAGCCGGGCGAATCTGCTCGGTGCATGTGGCGGCGCTGTTGGTGCTGAGGCCGAAGGCGATGTCGCCGGGCTGGACGGGCAGCTCGGCAAAGGTCGCGGCGGTACATGTGCCCGCGACGAGGAATCGGAACAGTCCCTGTCTTGTCATTCGCTTCTCTCCGTGAGGGTTGGCGCGGGATCGGCCCGCTCGTGTTTCAGCGCGTCAACGTGGAACTCGGTCGAGCCTATAGTCCCTTCGTGTGGGGGCCACAGGCTTTTTGTTAATTTTTCGTTAAGGTCGCGTGTGCGGAAGTTCACGATGCGAATCTCACGGCCGATTCCGCCGATCGATCTGCCGAAAAACTGCCGTAATCCCAACGCGTGCGGACGCTTCTTTCCCGCTCGCTGAGGTCAGAGAATGTAGGTCTGACGAGGCGGAAATGCAAGCCGAACAGGCCAGGTTCCGGGGTGTGTCGATCCGCACCCCGCGTGAGAGGTCGAATTGCCGCTGGTCGTAGAATAAGGCGGTCCTTTGGCGCGTCGAATAACTTCGGGCTGTGGCAGAAGGCTCGTCTTGTCTCGGAGAATGGCCATTATGAAGCGTACCCGGCTCATGGTGCTCCCGGTTGTTGTGGCTCTGGCGGCGGTCGGCCTGGGTGGTTGCAGCGACAGCGACCCGAGCGCCCGGCTTTTGGAAGGCACCTGGAAGTTGGAAACCACCTCCGCCGCCGACGATTCGGTGACCTACCTCGTCTTTGACGACGAGGGAGATTTGCAGCGGGTCGTGACCGATTTTGAGGGCGGGCAGATCGAAACGACCATCATCGCCGGCGAGGCGGACATCATCGGCGATTCCGTGCGCATCCGCAGCACATTGCTCACCGGCCAGGTGATTTTCGAGGGCGAGTTCAATTCGAGCTTCGATGTGATCGAGGGAGAAACCACGATTCGCATCGCGCTTGGCGTGGCGACGATCCGGCTCGACGGCGAAGAAGCCACCCTGACGCGGATCGACGACGACGAAATCGATTTCTGATCGGGTCAGCCGATCGCCGGGCGTGCTCGCTTGCGCCGCGGATCGCCTCGGACGAACTACGCGACGCTCTCTCGAATCCAGCCGCCGGCGATAATCGCGTCGTCGGCGTCGTAAAAGACCGCCGCTTGGCCCGGCGTGACGGCGGTCTGAGGCGCGTCAAAGGTGATGCGTGCGGCGTCGACCGCCGGCGCGGCTTCGAGGCTCAGCGTCGCCGGCGCTGGGGTGTGCATGTGACGAATTTTGGCGGTGCAAGCTCGCGCGTCGCTGGGCCGCTCCTGTAGCCAGTTCACCCGCTCGGCGATGAGGCCGCGGTGCAGCACGTCTTCGGCTTCGCCCACCACCACCGTGTTTTGCAGTACATCCAGCCGAGTCACATAAACCGGGCGACCGGCGGCGATGCCGAGGCCGCGGCGCTGCCCAATCGTGAAATTGACGAGGCCGTCATGCTCGCCGAGGTGTTCGCCGTCGGCGTGAACAATGGGGCCGGGACGCAGCGCTTCGGGCCTGCGGGCGCGGATGAGATCGCGATATTCGTTATTGGGGACGAAGCAGATCTCTTGACTGTCGGGCTTGTCATGGGTGCGTAGGTCGAGTGCGGCGGCCAGGCGTCGCACGTCGGCCTTGTCGGTCATTTCGCCCAGGGGAAACATGCAGCGGGCGAGGCGTTCACGCTCGATGCCGAATAACACGTAGGACTGATCTTTGGCGAGATTCGCGGCGCGGGCGAGGCGCGCCTGGCCGTCTCGGCGGATGATCCGCGCGTAGTGGCCGGTCGCGACGAACTCGGCGTCCATCAGGTCGGCATACTCGAAGAGCTTGCCGAATTTCACATGAATGTTGCACATCACGCACGGGTTGGGCGTGCGCGCGGCGACATATTCGTCGACGAAGTAATCGATGATGCGTTCGAAGTCATCGCGAAAGTTCAGCGCGTAAAACGGAATCCCCAGCCGCTCGGCGACCACGCGCGCGTCGATGGAATCGCTGGCGGAACAACATCCGTGGCGCAGGCGTCGCTGCGGGCGCGGCTCGCCGACGGCGCAGGTCTGTGCCTCGTCGTGCTCGACGCCGACGCGCAGAAAAACGCCGACGCAGTCGTAGCCCTGATCTTTTAGCAGGGCCGCTGCGACGGACGAATCGACGCCGCCGGACATGGCGACAATGACTTTGCCGTTTCGCGACATTGACGGTGGATGATAGTTTGGATCTGGTCTTCCGCGGCAGCCCCGGTGAGGCGGCTTTGGGTTTGGGCCGGAACGAAATAGGCACAGGCCGACCCAACCGGGCCGGGCCTGTGCCACCCTTCCGCAATCGCTCGGGAGGCGGTTTTGGGGGCTACCGTCCGAGGCCGACGCCGACCGGGCCCAGCCAGAGCGTCACGTTGCGGATGGGTTCTTCAAACTCCACTTCAAAGCCGCGCTCGTCCTCATCTTCGTCTTCGTCACTTTCGTAGACGAAGCCGGGGCGCAGGCCCAGCAACGTGTTGCCGGAGGTCGGGTAGACGCGCGTTTCGGCCATCATCGCGGCGGAATGAGTCGGCGAGATCGTCGCGGCGCCGCGCGTCACGACGCCGGCCTGCGGTTGCATCGGCACTGTGCCGGCGTTGGGGCCGGCGCGGACGGCCGCGGCGTCGCTCTCCGCGGGCGCGACCAGCGGAAAGAGCCGTAGTCCTTCGACGTCGCCGCCATAGTCGTTGCCGAGCGAGATGACGGTTTCGCCCTCGAATTCCTGCTTTCCGGGTTTGTTCTTTTTCGGCGCGTTGAGCGGAACCACGAAGACCACCGGCTGACCATCGGCGTCGATGAGGGCGCGGCCGTTGTCGGTCATGCGAATGAGCAGATCCAGCGGCTCGGCGGGGATCGTGGCGCCTTTCGAGGCCTTGAGCCTGATTTGATATTCGACCGTCATGAGCCACTCACCGGTCGGGGTGCGGCGAATCACGCCGTCCAACTTTTTGACGTCGACGCGGATTGCTGGGTCGACGGCGGGGCGCGGCGCGTCATCGGCGACGGAAGCAGCGGCCATTGCGAGTGCGGCGACGAGCAGGAATGCCGGATTGCGGCGACTCCACATCTTGGGTTCTCCCATTGGTTTCGCGAGAAAAGTTGTGCGAACAGTGGGATAGACCGGAGCGGGGAGGCGCGGTTTGGATGCGTCGCCAGCGAAACCGGATGCGCGCCGCGCGGCGAATTAAGAAGACGATCGGGGCGGCTCGGGCACGCGGCATCGGTCGGTGCTGCATGCGGCCGTTCGGCGCGTGAGCCAGAGGCGGTTGCGGGCAAACCAGCGATAGCCCGCGTCGGAGATTTGGCGCAGCAGCGGCCAGGAGGTCGGCGCCAGCAGCCAGCCCCAGCCGACGGCGCGATAGGCGCGGCGGAAGACTTCCATGCCGGTGACGAGCTTGCCATCGGGCAAAACACCGTGGATGTGGCCCATCACATTTTCGAGCGTGGTGTGATAGCGGGCGGGGTCGAAGTCGGGGCGGGCGATGTCTTCGAGCGCGAGCCGGCCGCGACCGCCGTCGAGCCAGCGCAGCAGATCGGCCTCGCGCTTGCAGAGCGGACAGTCGCCATCGATCAGCACTTTGAATTCCCAATCCGCCATCGCACAGACGATAGGCGCGGTTCGGGGCGGGAGCTTTCAGAAGCGGCGGGGCTGGGTTGATCGGCAGGATTGGTCGAGGTTATCGGGTCGCGCGGTTGCAATCGATCGAGACATTCGTACAATTCGCCGCCAATGAGATCGGAGCGCGTTTCGGGAACGCGACGTGCTCCGTCGGCGTCCATCGTCCTGCCTGACTGTTGAACCTGCGGCGAGCCGCCATGAGGAGCCAAACGTGAGCACACTCACCAAGGTGCTGACCGTTCTGGTCGCATTGTTTTCCGTCGTGCTATCAGCGGTGTATGTGACCAGCGCGGCCCAGTGGCAGAACTGGCGTGCGATGGCTCAGAATTTGCAGGAGCAGCGCGACGCGGCTCTGGCCGAGCGCCAGGAGGTCGAGGCGGTGCTGACGCTGAGCCTGACCCAGAAAGACGGCCAGCTTCAGCAGGCCCTGAACGCGCGCGACGAAGCGCTGCGAAAGGTCGCCGAGGCGGAGGCGAAGCAGGCCGAGCTGCGGGCGCAGTTGGGCACGATGCAGAAAGACGTGGCCTCGGCCGACGCCAGCCGCAAGAAGCTCGAAGAGCTGGCGAGCATCTCCACCGGGCAGGCGGCGGCGCTCGACAAGCAGAGCCAGACCCTCCTCACCGAAAACATCGACCTGCAGACCCGCAACCAGCAACTGCTGCAGCGGACCTATGAACTGACCGCGGAGCTGACCATCAAGGAAGACGAGCTTCGCAATCTGCGCGAGCGTCAGGTCGGGCGCGAAACGCCGCTGGCGGGTGACTTCGGTCTGAGTCCGGGCGGTTCGCGGCTTGCAGACGCCCTCCCGGGCGAGACGCCCGACGGCGTGGCGACGCTCTCGGCGGTGCAGGCGACGCCGAACATCCGCGGCGAGGTGATCGACGTGGCGGGCAACTATGCCAGCATCAACATCGGCGAAAGCTCGGGCCTGGCCCGCGGCATGATCGCGATGGTCTTCCGCGGAAATCAGTATCTTGCCGATCTGGAGCTGGACACCGTCCGCCCGCGCGAGGCCGGCGGCAAGCTGGCGACGCTCGTCGGTGCGGTTCGCGCCGGCGACCGCGTGCAGTTCATCCGCCGCTAAGCCAAGAGTCTCCCGAGGAAGCGTGCAACCATGGCCAAGATCGGATCATCGCCGGTTCGTGGTTCGTCGGCTCCGGCCGACAACGACATCTACACCGGCCTGCTGCTGGCGGCGTTTCTGATGCTGCTGGTAAGTTTGGTCTTCGTCGCGTATAAAGCGGTCACGCTCTTTGGGACGCTTCTCCCGCCCGGGGGCGGTTGACCCGTTTCGTTACCCGCGTACGCCGCAGGCCTGTACGCCGCAAGGATGTGGCCGTCAGTGCGACATCGCTCCGGCAAATGCCGACTATCCATCGTTGACGTGCGTCATGCGCACCAGTGGGGGGCGCCATGATCTTTCGTCGTCTAATGGGGTTTTTCAGCCTCGACATGGGGATCGACCTCGGCACCTGCAACACGCTCGTTTGCGTGAAGGGCGAGGGAATTGTTCTCAATGAGCCGTCGGTCGTCGCCGTGCGCAAAGGCACCAACCAGGTGCTCGAGGGCGGCAACGCGGTGGGCCTCGTCGCGAAAGAGATGCTCGGCCGCACGCCGGGCACCATCGCCGCCATTCGCCCGCTCAAGGACGGCGTCATCGCCGACTTCGACATCACCGAGGCGATGCTCAGCTACTTCATTCGCAAGGTGCACGGCAATCGCTCGCTGGCCTCGCCGCGAGTGGTGATCGCAGTGCCCTCGGGCATCACGGCCGTCGAAAAGCGGGCCGTCTTGAACTCCGCCGAACGCGCCGGCGCGCGCGAGGTGATGCTGGTCGAGGAGCCGCTGGCGGCGGGTATCGGCGCGGGGTTGCCGATCTATGAGCCCACGGCGTCGATGATCGTCGACATCGGCGGCGGTACGTCGGAAGTGGCGGTGATGAGCCTCGGCGCCATCGCGGCGTGCGAGAGCTTGCGCGTCGCGGGCGACGACATGGACGAGGCGATCATCAATTACCTCAAGCGGACCTACAACCTGCTGATCGGCCCGCAATCGGCCGAGAACGTCAAGATTCACATCGGCAGTGCGTCGCCCCTGGCGCAGGAGACGACGATCGAGGTCAAGGGCCGCGACATGATCTCGAGCCTGCCGCGCAAGGCGATCATCAAGAGCGAGGAAGTGCGCGAGGCGCTCAAAGAGCCGATCGGGCACATCATCGACTCGGTGCTGCGCACGCTGGACAAACTGGAGCCGGAACTGTCGGCGGACCTGGTCGACAACGGCATCCACCTCGCGGGCGGCGGTGCGCTGCTGCGCGGCTTGGACACGGTGATCGCCAAGGCCTCGGGGTTGGACGTAAAGGTCGTCGATGACCCGCTAACGTGCGTGGCGCGCGGCACCAGCGAATACCTCGAACACGTCGAGTGGCAGCGGACGCTGGAGTCGGACGAAGACGATATCTGAGCCCGTTACATGCGGGCCCTGCGCGGCTTGGGGCCGGGGCCGCGCCGACGCTGAGAGTTGAAGTGGTGGGCGGGCGAGTTTGAAGAGCGGTCGGTTCGGGGGGAAAGCTGTTTCACGTGAAACACGTTTGCGCGACGCAAATTGGGCGCCGCGGCGGTCGGCGTTTTCGTGAGTTCGGGGAGTTCGTCGGATTGTGGCGCTTGCGAGCGGAGGATTTCGCCGCGCGGTCGCGGCAAAGCCCGCACGTGGCCGCAACGCCGCAGGGTCGAATCAACGAACCGCGGCGTTGATTGGGCGGGGGATTAGCGCGAACCGACGGGGACCATTCCGCCGCCGTCGGCGGGGACGGTACTCGTGGGGGCCGGGGCCGGCTCGTAAGCCGGGGCGGGCATGGTCGATTCGGTCATGACGGGGCCCGCCGGCTGTTGGCCGTAGCGGTAGCTGTAGTAGCCCTGATAGCCGCTGTACTGATCGCGCGGCGTGTCGAGGAACTGGTTGTTACCGCCGATGACCGAGTGGCGGACGATCAGGTATTTCGGCAGCATGATGATGTTGTTCTTGCCGAAGACCTCGACCTTGCTGATGCGGGCGCCGTACTGGACGGTGATGCGGTTGGCATCGCCCCAGACCGAGAGGCGGCGCAGCTCGGAGCCGGTTTCGACGGTCCAGTTGTTTTCGCTGCCGCGGATACCAAGATCTCCGAAGAATCGGCCGCTGCGCGTCTGACCGCCGGAAACGGACGAATTATTCGCGCAACCGATGCTGCTCAACGTGACGCACAGGCCGACGAAACCCAGCCATCGCTTCGACATTCCACCAACCTCGCAAACTCTTTATGAACTCTGAAACTTTCGCCGCGAGACCGCAAACAACCCACACGCGGCATTGAGGGCGGAGTTTAGCGAGCGGTTGCGGCGCTGGCCAGTCGGCGGGGGCCATGCAGAATGCAGAATGAAGAATGCAGAAGGGGACGTGTGAACGCGTGGTTGGATCACTGTCTCGCCGTTTCACCGTTTCACGGTTCGCCGGGCCGGATCCGAGTTGTGACACCTGTCAGTTGACGCCGCGCCGGGGCGGGCGGGGATTGCGGCGGTTCGTCAGGGGCTGCCGGCGTCGTCCGGGTCTTCGGGCGGGAGCCAGTCGCGGGCGAAGCTGTAGTTGCCGGTCTGCGATTCGCCGAGCTCGAAGGTGGTGTATTTCACGTGGCCGTCGAGGAAGGCGACGTTGCAGGATGCGCCGGTTTTGTCGTGCCAAAGGGCGCGCGGGGCGGTCGTGGAGTCGCGCCGCGTGGCGTAATACATCTGCGCGTCGCCAACGAGAATGAACAACGAGGAAGCGATCCGAATCTCCGAGAGGCGGATGGTGGGGCCACCGATCGCAGGCTGGCCGGGCGCCGCGGCGCGAGAGAGCGCTTGGCCGTTGGTCGGATAGCTGTTTCCGAAGTAATCGTAAAAGGTGTTTCCGAAATAGGTCCGCGATTCGCGCGGCGGAGTAGCGACCGGATTGAAACCGCCTTTGTCAGAGGGGCATTCAAACGTTCCTGCGACACGATTCCCTTCGGGATCGAGCCCGATGAAGGGATTTAAGGGGCGCGGATTCATGATGGCCATGGGGCCACCATCGGCGACGTCCAGCGCGATTTGCACTTTTCCACCGTAAAACCATTGCGAATTGCGCGCGGGCGTAACGAAATTGTCGTTGTTGGCCTGCAAGTAGTTATGCCAGGCCAGCGCGATCTGGTGGAGGTTAGAAGCGCACTTCGCGCGGCGCCCCTGTTCGCGGGCAGCACCCAGAGCCGGCAGGAGAATCGAGATCAGGATCGCGATGATCGCGACCACGACGAGCAGTTCGATGAGCGTGAAGGCGCGCTTCGAGCGGCGCGCGCCGCGAAAAGCCGACATGCTTCGCGACTCCTGAGCGATCGTGACCAAGCCGCCGATTCTTCATTTACGCGTGGTGGCGGCTTCGAAACTGAAGACGTCCGACAGAGGCGGACGGCGGTCGCCGAGAAGGGCCGGTGACCCAGCGGATTCGTGCATTGAGTGTAACCGGCGCATCGGGCGAATCCACTCGATTTTGGTCCGGAAACGACCCGTGGCGTGGCACGGCCTGAAGCCGGCGCGGATCGCTGGTGAGCGAGCGCGGGTCGAAAGAACGGGTTATCGGTTCGAACCGGCGGGGACTTTTCGAAATTCCGTCGGGAATGGCAAAATGGCGTTCGGCCGGGGCGGGCGGGTCGTTAGCATCGCCGCTGACGATGCACGATTACTTCACGATTCTTGGCCTCGCGCCCGGCGTTTATTCGCAGCGGGAGATCGACGCGCGTTTTGCGGCGCGACGGGAGTCGCTGCTGCAAGTTTTGCGCTCGGCAGGCGGCGGCGGCGCTGGGGACTTGGCGGCGGGCGACTTGGGCCCGATCGACGCCGGCGCGGCTCTCGACGAACTGCATCGGGCGTATCAAGCGCTGAGCGATCCGGATCGTCAGGCGGCGCTGCGCGAGGAATTGCTGTTGCGTGCGCGGGGCGGCGGCGAATCGGGCGAGGTGCGCTATCGGGCGCTGCGGCGGCTGATCGCCGACTCGTTGGAGGATGGGCTGCTCCGCTACTCGCGGCGGCAGCAGATTCTCGATGTGGCGCGCGAGTTGGGGCTGAGCGACTTTGAGACGCAGCTCATCATCGCGCAAGTGCAGTTTGGCGGGATCGATGTGCTGCTGCGGCCCGAGGCGGGGGCGGATGCCCCCGTGGTGCGGGCCGGCGACACGGGCCGCAAGGAGGCGGTGAAACCGGTTGCGGGGCGGCGACTGGCGGCGGCGGCGGTTTTGGGGGTGGCAATGGCGGTGATGGCGATCGCGATGTTGCGGTAGTCCGCGCGATTCGGGTTGGTTTGCGGGTGGTGGCGGCTTCGCGGGGAGTGGGAAAGCCGCGGGTTTGGTCGAGGGGCGGAATAATTTCGTTGCGATTCTGGTTATCCGACTGAACAATTCTTGTTCACTGGGGCGGAGATCGTCTCCATCGCCGCCCTTCCAAGACCATTGGGTGTTCGCTCTTTTCATTCATTTCTCGTTCCAAGGAGTTCGACGATGAGGTCTCACAGATTGAGTGTGGTTCGCAGCCACTGCTGGAGTCCACCGGCGTTGCTGGTGGCGGTCGCGGCGGTTGCGGGGGCGGCGGTGGCGGAAGAGTGTCAGCCGGGGTGGATCCTGGGCGGTGGGTATCCGGGCGTGCGTGGGAGCGTGAGTGCGGCGGTGCCGTGGGATGTGGACGGGCCGGGGCCTGAGCCGGAGCGGCTGCTGATCGCGGGGGAGTTTGATCTGATTGGGGATGTTTTTGTCGAGGATTTTGCGTTTTGGGATGGGGAGCGGATTTCGGCGACGCCGCTGCCGGCGCTGACGGGAACCGTTGATACTGCGTTCGTATTTGACGGCGAGCTCTATGTTGGCGGAAGCTTGGATCGGCTCACCTCACCGACGTCGGATCGCACCGGTGGGCCGTATCCGCCGCGTATTTTTCGGTGGCGGGCGGGGGAGTGGAAAGAGTTGACGATGCCGCTGGAGACGCAGTTCTGGTACTCCAGCATGGTGTATGAAATGGGCGAGTATGACGGGGCTCTTTGCGCACTAGCGCAGAATTTCGCCGGCAGTTCAACATTGGTCTTGCGCCTGAGTGGGAGCAGCTTTGAAACGATTGGCGTTACAAGCGGCGGCCATGCGTTCGCCTTGACGGAATTCGGTGGCGAGTTGCTGGTTGGCGGGCAATTCTCCGGGGTCGGGGGCGTATCGTCGCGCGCGATCTCCGCGTGGAATGGCGCAACATGGCGGCGATTCGATCCGCTGAACCGTCCGAGCAATGTGAATGACCTGATGGTGTTCGGCGGGGTGCTGCATATCGCCGGTTTTGTTGTGAATGCCGGAGATGTGGGCGAGGTATCCGTCTTTGACGGCACGACGTTTCGCCCAGCAGGTGGCGGCGTTCGCGGCAGCGTCGTGCGGTTGGGAGAGTTCAACGGGCAGCTCATCGCGGCGGGCGACAATATGTGGACGCCGTCATTTGCCACTCAGCGCGGCAGCATCATGCGGCTGGAGAATCAGAATTGGTGGCCTGTAGTTGGCGAATTCGGATTCCCCGAACGTCAGATGACCGTCATCGCCGATTATGACGGTGAGTTGATATTTGCAGGGGGCTTCGGCGTGGCGGGTGGTAAGCGGGCGGTGCGACTGGCGCGAACGGATGGAGTCACGGTGACGCCGTTCGGTCGTGGGTTCGATGAGCCGGTTCGCGCTCTCGAGTGCTCTGGCGGACAGTTGTTCGTGGGCGGCGAATTCGGGGGCACTGTCAGCGCGTCGAATCCTCCGGTGAACTTTGCGATTCGCGTCGAGCGGCGTGTCGGGGTGAATGGGACGGGTACGGGGCGACCGGACCGGAAAGTGCTCGCGTTTGCGAATGCCGGCAGTGACCTGTTTATGCTGGGCGAGTTCAATATCATTAGCGGGCAATCGCGCGGACGAATCACACGCTGGACAGGGGACGGGTGGGGCTTTTTGCCATCGCCGAATCAACCTGTTCCGGGCGGTGGGCGCAGCGTGCCCGAACTGTTCGCGGCGGTGGAGTGGCGCGGTCGCCTTTACGTCGGTGGAACGATTGTCGAAGCCGGACAAAACCCCGGCGTGCTGGTGCTCGAGGATGATCGCTGGGCCGTCGTCGGCGCGCCGCAGGAACTTTACGGTGTGGTCCAGTCTTTAGCCGTACATAACGACCGGCTCTTCGCCGCGGGTGTGTTTTCCGGATTCGATGGTCAGGGCATACTCGGTCTTGCAGCATTTGACGGCGTGACGTGGCAAAGCCCCGGCGCACAGCTACCCAATGGCGGACGGCTGGTCGTGCATGAGGGGGAGTTGATCGCGGCCGGTGCGATTATGTTTGGCTCGACTTCCGCCGATATCGCGGCATATGACGGTGCGGCGTGGCGGGCGCTGTCGGGCGGTGCGACACCGAGCGGCGTGAGTGCGATTCGCAGCGTTGACGAAGCGCTGTATGTGGCCGGCGATGCGCAGATGCCGAGCGATGCCGCCAACCCGCAACAGTTGTTCCGCTGGGATGGGGCTGGATGGTCACCGATACCCGGTGTCTTGAGCGGGCGGATCGAGGCGATCGCGGCATATGACGGTCGAATTGTCGTGGGCGGCGAGTTTGACGCCGTCGACGGCGTGGTGAGTTCGTATATCGCCGAGTTTGGCTGCGCGAGTCTGCCGCGGCCGGGCGATCTGAATTGCGACGGCTTCGCGACGGTTGCGGATATTCCCGCGTTCGTCCTGGCGCTGCTGGATCCGGCGGGGTATGCGGGGCAGTATCCGGAGTGCGATGTGGCGCTGGCGGATACGAATGATGATGGGTTTGTGACGGTGGCGGATATCGGTCGGTTTGTGGAGCGGCTGACGCTCTAGCAGCCCGTCGAGGAAGTCATCTACGCAAGTCGTTTCACTGCGGAATTAAGGGTAATGGGGCCGGTTAAGAGCCGGCCCCACAGCTTTTCAACGGCCTGCGAGCCGCAGACCGCTACTTGGCGAGGGGCAGTGCGCGGTCGGGCGGGAGCGCGCGCAGGTGGAGGTCGAGCTGCGGGAAGGCGATTTCGACGTTGGCGGCGCGGAAGGCGTCGGCGATGGCGGTCATGAGCTCGCTGCGGGCGATGACGCTGTCGTCGAGGTCTTTGAGGTAGCAGCGCAGCTCGATATTCACGTTGCTGTCGTTGAAGCTGATGAGATAGCCCTTGGGCGCAGGGTCGGCGGCGACGCGCGGATTGGCGGCGGCGACTTCTTCCAGAAGGCGCATGGCGAGGCGCAAATCGGTGCGATAGGCGACGCCGATGGGGATGATGAGTCGCAGGCTGCGGTCGGTGAGCGACCAGTTGACGACGGAACCGGTGACGAGGTCTTTGTTGGGGATGACCAGCTCTTTGCGATCCCAGTCCATGATGGTGGTGGCGCGGATGCGGATGCGCGTGACGACGCCGCTGACGTTGTTGACGGTGATGGTGTCGCCGACGCGGACGGGGCGCTCAAAGAGCAGGATCAGGCCGGAGACGAAATTGGCGAAGATTTCCTGTAATCCGAAGCCGAGACCGACGGTGATGGCGGCGGCGAGCCACTGCACGCGCGACCAGCCGAAGCCGAGCTCGGCGGAGATGACGAGGATGCCGACCAGCACGATGACATAGCGGGTGACGGCGGAGATGGCGTAACGCGCGCCGTGGTCGGCGGTGATGCGCGGGAGGAGCGTGATCTCGAGCAAGGCGGGGATGTTTTTCACCAATAGATAGGTGAGGACGCCGTAGAGGATGGCCTGGGCGGCGTCGAGGGCGGTGACTCTTTCGAATTGGGTTGCGCCGCCGACTTCGATTGCGCGACTTGTGTCGGTCCAGAGGGTGTAGGACTGGAGGAAGCCAAGAGCGGGGAGCAGATCGGACCAGATGAGCCAGGTTCCGAGGAGCGTGGCGAGGGTCGAGACGCTGCGAAGCAGTTGCTGCGATTGTTCGCCGAGGGAGACGACGTCGAGACGCTCTTCGGTCACTTCGACTTTCGGGGCGGCGTCGGGGTCGCTGCGTGCGGCTTCGACGCTCATGGCCTCGCGCTTTTTGCGGGCCTGTTCGAGGGCCAGTTGGCGACGGGCGACGAAGAGCGCGCGGGAGGCCAGGGCGTAGAGCAGCACGATGCCGAGGATGAGCCAGAGCGTGGCGAGGCAGCGGCGATAGAGCTCCTGAGCCGTGTAGTGGTAGCCGACGGCGGACGCGATCAGCAGGGCGATCGGGATCGCGACGATGGCGAGGTACCAGAGCCAGCGGGTGTGATAGATTCGGCCGTGCTGCTTGCGGCGGAGCGCGTTGGCGAAGAGTCCGCTGGTGGGGCGGACGAGCGTCTCGACGAAGAGTGCGATGAGCAGCATGAGCGCGAGAAAGGCGAGTCGGCCGACGAATTCGCGCCAGTCGGGCTCTTCGATGGCGTTGGCGGCGTGCGTGCAGAAGGTGAGACCCAGGGCGAGGGGTGTGAAGAGGAGCAGGCGCGAGCGGACTTTGGCGAGGTTGGAGGCATCCCAGCGGAAATGGGCGTCGCCGAGGCCGGCAGGACGGCAGAGCTGGCGTATGAAGGCGAGCGGAAAGGTGAGCGTGGCGGCGGCCCAGGCTCCCTGACTGCTGGCGCGGGCGAGCATGTCGTCGGGGGCGGGGGCGTTGATGGCGATCTCGCCGAGGCGCCAGGCGATCCAGACGAGCGCGAGCGTGGCGGGGAGGGCCAGCGCGATGGTGTGGGGCAGGGCGCGGATGGTCCAGGCGAAGCTGTCGGTCTGGACTTTGGCGACGCGGGCGGCGAGCTGGCGCAGGCGGCCGCGGAAAAGCCATTGCGTGCGTAAGACGACAAGAATGCCGGCGAGGAGCAAAATCCAAGCGGCGGGATTGGCGGTGATATCGGCGACGGTGTGTTGTAGCAGAGCCGGGGCCCGCCCGAGCAGGCGCTGTGGGGCGTGCGGCGGGCGCGTGGCGGTGATGGGGTCGTCGCTGCGATACCAAAGGGTCAGCCGGGCGGCGAAGTCGTGCGCGAGGGAGAGATTGGCGTGGAGCGTGCGGCGGGCCTGCAACAGGCCCATGCCGCCGAGCTGCTCGATGTACGTTTCGTAGTCGCGGTAAAGCTCGTCAACGGCGCGGCGGCGGGTCTCGACGAGGCGGCGGGTGCGCGATTGGAGGTTCGCCTGTTGCGACGCGGGACCGATTTGCGACTCGAGTAATTCGGCGACGCGTGCGTCGATGTCGGCGAGTGCGAGGCGCTCGTCGGCGAGATCGCTCTGGCGGCGGACGGCATCGGAGAGGGCGACCTGATCGGCGCGGATTTCTCGTTCGAGGGTGCGCAGTTCGTCGAGCCGCTGACGCAGGCCGGCGACGGCGGGGCCGATGAGGTCGGCAAGATTGGTGTCGCGGACCATCTGCTGCACACGCTCGAAGACGCGCTTGAACTCGGCGGCGCGCTTGTCGGTGGCGGCGATGGTGGTGCGGACGCCGTCGATGCGGGCGGCGAGCCGGGCGCGCTCCTGAATCATGGCGGCGGTTTGTTCGGCGAAGCTGCGGATGGCGGGCGGGTCGGAGTCGAGCACCGACTCATCGGCGGCGGCCTGTTGTCGGGCGATATCAACCTGGCGCTTGGCGCTGACGAGCTCGCGCATGGCGGAGACGCGCGATTCGATGCGCGTCTTGCGGGTTTGGGCCAATTGAGAGCGGACCGCCGGGTGCTCCGCGCGGGCGACGATGGCGCGGAGTTCCTCCTCGTAGGCGCGAATCTCGGCTCGGGCGGCTTCGGCCGTGGCGAGCGAAAGTGTTTGTCGGGCGTCGGCCAGAGCGGGGTGGATGGCGGCGGGCGGGCCGGGCAGGGCGGCTTCGCCGGCGGCGAGGCGCTGATTGGCGGCGGCGATCAGATCGGCGAGTTGCTGGCGCCGCTCGGCGCGGCTGCGCTCTTCGGCGGTGCGACGGTCGACCTCGGCCTGAGCATCGCGGAGGGCGGATTCCTCCTGGGCGAGCTGCGGCGTGAGCTGCTCGAGCGGGAGTGAGTGATCGATCTTTGGGGCGGGCTTCTCGGCCTCGGCCAGCTGAGCGCGAAGCTCTTCCAGCTCGCTCGGAGCGCGTTGAATGGCGGCGGTGGATTCGGCGGCCTTGTCGCTCCAGGTCGTGATCGCGCGGAGCTGATCCTGCACCTTGCGGAGTGTGGCGATCAGTTCGGAGCGGATGTCGGGCGCCAGCTCGGCGTCGGCCTCGATTTGCGTGACGCGGGCGTCGAGCTCAGGAACGGTCGGGAGTGCGGCGGGAATCTGTCGGACCGGGGCAGTGGTCGGCTGATCCACGGGAGCGGACTGCGTGGACTGGGCTCGGGCGAGCGGTGTAACGAGCAGCGCAAGAGAGAGCAGGAGCGGGCGGAGCGTGGCGACCAAGCCTGCCGATGCTGAACCCAGCGGATTGCGTTGCGTCATGCCCACTCCAGCGAACTCCGTTTCGCTGATTGACCTTTTCTCGACCACGAAGGGGCGCGGTGCGCCGACGGATGCATTGCATGAGACGGCGGCGAGCCGCGGAAGCATGCCTATCGATCGCGCGCAACTCATCGCGCGAGTCGGCGGAGTGTAACATGCAAGTTGTTCGTCGAAGCCGCATGGAGCCTTTGCGCAAGGATGGTCCCCACTCGCCCGAAGAAAGGTCGTCGCTGGCTGCGCATCGGGGGGCGAGCGCTGCTGGGGAGCGTCGTGCTCGCGATGGCGCTGGGGGCGGCGCTGTGGTGGTTCACGCGGCCGGAGGCGCTGCGATCGCGGCTGGACAAGATCGTCGCGGCTCATCCGGGATTGCATCTGATCTACACCGATCTTCGCTGGGTCTGGCCGGACGCGATTGAGCTCGACGACGTTCAACTGGAGTTTCGCGACCCGGCGGCAGGAGCGAATGACAACGGGCGAGTACTGCCGTCGCTGCGGGTGGACAAGGCGCGGGTGGGCGGTTTGCTGTCGGAGTTGTTGCAGCGCAAGGACAGGTCGCAGCAGTTCGCGCTGGAGAATGCCGCGATTCGGGTTGACCTGCCGTTTGCGCCGCCGCCCGATGGCGACGCGCTGAAGACGCTGATCGGGGTGCTGCGGATGAAACTGCCGGCGCGGTGGATCGATCCGCGCGGCTTTCCGACGCTGGCGGCGGAGCGGGCGCATATCGAACTCTGGCGACCGGCGGTGGCAGGGGAGCGGGCGCGGCTGGTGGAGCGCCTTTCCGTAGGGCTCACCGCGCGGCACGCGGCGGAAGGGGCGTATGAGATCACGTTGACGCCGACCGAGGAGGGCTCGGCGGCGTGGCGTTTGCGCATGGAGCCGGAATCGCGACGAGTTTCGCTGGAATCGGCGGGGCTGGAGTTGATGCAGCTCCGCGAGCTGTTTGGGCCGCAGTCGCGCGGAGTGATGCGCGAGCGTGTGGGGGACGAAGCGCGCGCGAGGATAGAGCGGCTGGCGTTGAAGTGGCCGGAGGGGTCGGAATCGGTGGCGCTGGTCGATGCGATCGAGCAGATGTCGGTGGAGGTCAGCGATATTGCCGGTGAGTGTCCGTTGCCGCTGGAGCTGGTCGGGGAGCGGCGGGCGCCGTTTGTGCGATATGGACAGCAGCGAGCAACGCTGATGTTCGACGGGCTGCGCGATTCGCACACGATCCGGGCGGAACTGACCGGCGGGCTGCGTGCGGGGCGGGTTGAGGCGCAGGTAGAGCTGGATGCGGATCTGCTGCGGCGCGCGGTGAAGGAAGCGCCGGCGGGGACTTTTGATCAGGCGGTGCGGACTGCGTTGGTGAAGATCGGGGGGCTGGATGTGCCGACGCGCGAGGCTCATCCGGCGTTTTATGATCACGGGGCGGCGGGGCAGAAGATCGCGAAGTTCTTTCACCGCTTTCGGCCGGAGGGGGTCGTCGATGTGGAGCTGCGTTATGGATTGGCGGCGCCCGAGGGCGCGCCGATTGCGGCAGCGCGAGACGATACGAACGCGCGACCGGGTGTTTCGGGGCATGTGCGGATTGTGAATGGCGGGTGCATTTTCCGCGGATTTCCGTATCACTTTCAGAACGTGACGGGCGACATTGCGTTTGCCGGCGGCAGGACGCGAATCGTCGGGCTTTCGGCGCCGGCGGGCCTGGGGCGGGTCGACCTTTGGGGCGAGGTGTTCACGCCCGACGATTGGACTGGCGTGTCGATTCATGCCATCGGGCACAACGTGGCGCTGGATCGTCAGATGTTTGCGGCGCTGCCGGAGCGATATCAGCGGCTGTGGAGCGAGGTGCAGCCGCTGGGCTTTGCCGATTTGGAAGTGGCGATCTCTCGGCCGACGACGGATGAGGCGCGCGGCCCGAGCGATTCGGAGATCAACGTCGACGCCACGGTGACCAATGCAGGGTTGACGCTGAACGGCTTGCGGCGTCGGCCGGTGTCGGCGGAGATTCGCGTGCGGGGCGGAACGATCGACATCGTCGATTTGTGGGTCGCCGACGGGCATGGCGGGCTGTCGGTGAGCGGAGAGATTTCGCCCGGCGGCGGGTCAGAAGCGGCATCGACTTCGCAACCGGCACAAGCGGCGGCTGCGCCAACGACGCAGCCGGTCGCGGAATTGCGGCCGATCGAGTTGCCTTCGCACGCGGCGGATGCGCACACGGGGAGCGGGCTGGCGATTTTGGCGCTCGACTACCCGTTTCGCAGTGAGTTTTCATTGGGCGATTCGGGGCCGGTCTTGCGTGCCGATCTGCGGACGGATCTGTCGCTGACCCACAACGATGATTCGCCGAAGGCGGCGGATGGGCCGATCGCGGCGCGGGTGGTGGGCGGGACGATTCGTGCGGGCGAGCGGGGGCCGGCGTGGAGCGATGTGAGTGGCGAGGTGATTCAGTCGGCGACGTCGCTCGACATCGAACGCCTCGAGGCGCGACGGGCGCAGGATCGGCTCGAGCTGCGCGGGCGCGTGGCGCGTGGGGGGCAGGATCGCGTCGAGCTGACCGGCACGATTGAAGTGGCCGACGTGCAGCGGGCGCTCGATGAGGTCTTGCCGCCGGCGACGCGCGAGTCGGCCCGCGAACTCGGATTACATGGTGCGGCGACATTTGATTTGCGGGTGGCGGGGGACCCGACCGGGCGTGACCCGCGATCTCCGTTGAACGCGGATGTGACGCTGCGAGCGGCGGGAATTCGTCCGGTGCCGTTTCCGCTGGACCTGCGCGATTTCGAGGCCAAGCTGCAAGCGCGGGGTCAGACGTATGAACTCACGCGGGCGACGGCACGATTGGGGAGCAACGCGAAATTTGAGATCAGCGGGGGCGGGTCGCTGGGGCCCGCGGGCAAGTCTTCGTGGCGCGGTGCAGCGCGAGATGTGACGATCGACGCGGCGCTGATGAGCGCGTTGCCGGAGTCGCTGCGAAAATGGCTTCAGCCGCTGTCGCCGGGCGGCACGTTGCAGGTGCGAATCGATGAGTTGCGGCCGATGGATCAGGGGCGTTATGCGCTGCGAGCGGCGATCGAGGCGCAGGGCGGCGCGCTGCAGAACGCGAATCTGACGTTGTCTCAGGCGGCGGGCTCGCTGGTGGGGGAAGCGATCATCGATCCTGATGGGCGGCTGACCGGAGTCGGGACGCTCAAGCTCAGCGCCGCTCGCGTCGGCGAATGCGGCGTGCGCGATTTGAGCGCGCGTCTCCAGGTGACGGGGGCGAATGGGCGGGTTCAGCTCGATGATCTGCGAGCGCAAGTGGCGAACGGAACGATCGCGGGCAAGCTCGAGATTTCGCCACAGTCGTCGGACTATCGCTGCGACGTGGAGTTGGACGGGGCGGATCTGCCGATGCTGATGAGCAGCATGGGCAAGTCGGGTCAGACGAAGATGCCGGCGGGGCGGATCTCCGGGCGGCTGCAATTGAGCGGTTCGCTGGATCGCAGCGACACGCGGGTGGGCGAAGGGGCAGTGGTGTTGGAGCGCGGCGTGTTCTCGGGCACCCCGGTGCTGGATCCGCTACGGCAGGCGGCGGCAAAGCGCAGCGGCGGCGGGCTGGCGGATCGGATCGATCTGATGCAACTGCTGTTTGTGTGGCGCGGCGACGAGTTGCAGATGAAGGAGATCGAGCTCAGCAGTCCGGATCTGCGGCTGGTGGGGGCGGGGAATTGGCGGCTCTCGAACGGCGAGATCAACATGAAGCTGGTGGGCGCGCATCCGCGCGATTGGCCGCGGGTCGTGTTGTTGACCGACATTCTTGAGGTCGCGCAGCAGGTATTCGTGCAGTTTCGCGTGCGCGGGCAATGGGAGAAGCCGAAGGTGACGATCGAGCCGCTGCCGCCGGTGGTGGAGGGGTTGCGAGAGATCTTCTCGCCCGATTGAGCGGGGTCGGGGGTGTGCGCGAATCTTTGCCCGAAGACTCGCGCGTCGGACGCCGCTATATTCCGCCCGTGATCTGCAGGCTGTCGGCGGATCCTTCGTCGTCGATTCTCTTTTCGGTGCATCTGCTCATCAGCGGATTGAATTGCCACGCGATCGCGCGAGTCGGACGCAAGCGCAGCTTGAAAGGAAGTTTTTCGATGTCTGCGGCAAGGTGGTTTGGTGTTTTCGGCGCTGCACTCCTGCTCGCGACCGGACCCGGTTGTGTGGAGCGGCTGATGCGCGAAAGCATGGGCGCTGCGCTCGGGGCCGAAGGTCGGGCCGTGGCTTTTGCTGCGCCGAGCGCCCAGAGCGAAGCAGCGACAACGCCCGACGATGGCGCAGAGGCCAGCAGCGACGGCGCGGCGGAAGGCAGCACAACGGCCAGCGGCGGTGCGTCGGAGATCGGCACCGCTTCTTCAGCCGGTGCGACGTTGAGTGCCGGATCGCCGGCATCCAGCGTGAATGCCGCGGGGGCCGCGAATCTCATTGGTGGAGCGACGAGCGCCGTTCCAGGCGCAGGATTGATCGCGGGCATTGCGGGCGGGGGCGAGATGACCGGTGTGCAGCCGCCGCCGGCGCTGGTGGGGTATCAGGGGATCACGCTGGGTGATATCAAGATGTCCGACGGGCTGATCGCCCCGGTGACGCTGGAAGACTCGGTACGCAGCGCGTGGAGCAGCGCGCTGAATGACGTGGCGCTGACCGCCGACGGCACGCCCGCCGTGGTTTTGTACGGCGCGATCTTGCACTACGAAGGCGCCAACCTGATGGACGCCGCCACGGGGCCGTTTACGCAATTGATCATTCGGGCGGCCTTGGTCGACGCGGAGTCGAACGAGACGTTGGCGAGTGCGAATCTGGTGGGGCGCGCGAATTCGGTTGCGGCCGGCAGCGCCGACGGCCTCGCCAAAGGCACCGCCAAGGCGCTGGTGCAGTGGTTGGCGGACAATGGCGTGCAGGTGACGGGCCTGGCGGCGAATTTGCAGCGCGCGACCGGCGTGCTGACGGATCCGAAATCGTTGCTCAAGTCGCCGGGCGTTCCCGGCGTACCGGCTGGATTGCCGGGCTTGCCGACATCGGGGACGCCGAGCGGCGGAACGAGCAGTGGCGCACAGGGGGCGACGGGCGGTTCTTCGTCGATGGGCGGGCCGGGTGTCGCGGCGCCGGCGAAGGGCGGAACAGCTTCGATGTTGCCTGGAGCGCCGGGCGGTGCATCACCGACGGTCGGCGCGCCCAGGCCTCTCGCACCTTCTGCGAGTGGGACGATGATGGCGCCCGCAGGTGGTGCGTTGTCGCCGCCGGGTGCGAAGCCCGGAGCGACGCCGATGGGCCAGATGTCGCCGGCGCAGCGTTAGACCGAATGGACGATGAGGCGCGTTTGATCGCTGGAATTGAAGAATGAGAGGACGAGTTTTCGCATGATTCGATTGCAGAATCGTTCGCTATCGCATCAGCGTTTGTTGCTCGCGGGCCTTGGCGGCCTGGCGATTGCGCTGTTACTGGGCGCGGGCCAGTCGACGGACCCGGCGCCGGCGGCCCCAGCGCCCGTCGCGCGCGGATTTCTCTATCGAACGATGACGCTCGACGGCAAGACCGTCGCGTACAACCTCTTTGTTCCTCCCAGCTACTCGCCGGACCGAAATTGGCCGACGATTCTCTTCTTGCACGGTTCGGGTGAGCGGGGGAGCGACGGATTTTTTCAGACGGATGTCGGTATTGCACACGCGATCCGGCGGAACCACACGTTGGTTCCGGCGCTGGTCGTGATGCCGCAGTGTCCGAGCAATGCGATCTGGAACAAGCCCGAGAGCGCGAAGATGGCGCTGGCGTGCGTGGAGGATGCAAGTCGCGACTACAAGGTCGATGCCTCGCGCGTTTATCTCACGGGGCTTTCGATGGGCGGGCGCGGCTGCTGGTTTTTGGCGGCGCGGGTGCGAAACGCCTTTGCGGCGATGGTTCCGATCTGCGGCGGCGGCGACCCGGCGGACGCGGCCAAGCTGACGGAGATCCCGATCTGGGCCTGGCATGGCAGCGCGGACAAGAATGTGCCGATCAGCGAGACCGAGGCGATCGTGGAGGCGATCAAGGCGGCGGGCGGCAAGATCGAGTTTTCGCGGATTCCGGGCGGCGAACACAACGTCTGGGATCGCGCGTATGGCGACGCCAAATTGTGGCAGTGGTTGTTTGCACAGCAGCTGCCCGAAAAGAGCAAAACGAAGTCGAAGTGAGCAGACGGGCGATTTCGATCGGCGCTGCGCCGCGAAATCGCGTGATCGGCAGGATTGCGGATCAAGGAGTGTTGGCGAATGGTCGCGTCTTCGGATGGATTCGGAGCGGGTTCGATGCGTATGTGGCGTGGCGGAGCGATTGTGCTCGCGGCGCTGGGGCTGATCGCGGGCGGCTGCCAGAGCGACCAGCCGCGGCGCGTGGCGGATGATCCGCAGGCGATGCTCGAACTGTTGATGCCCGAGAAGCTGGTGATTGAGAGCTTCACGAAGCCGGTGAGCTTTAATGAGAAGCGCAGCGCGGACGGCATTGAGATCATCGCCCGCGCGGTTGATGCGGCGGGCGATCCGGTGAAAGTGCCGGGCACGTTTACCTTTGAGCTGTATGGCGGCGCGGGCGGGCGCAATCGCGTCGGGCAGCGCTATCTCTATTGGACGATCAACACGGCCGAACCCGCGAGCTTTAACGAATATTGGGAGCGATTTGGGCGCTTTTACCGCTTTCTGGTGCGATTCGAACTGGACGGGCCTGAGTTGCCGCCCGGGCCGTACCGCATCGAGGGCAGCCTGACGCTGCCGAGCGGCAAGCGGTTGACGAATGAGTTTGAATTTAATCACGCGGGCAGCCCGGTTCCGCCGGCGGCGGTGCGCTGAAGGCTAATCAAGTGTTGGGGGGACGTTTGGGTTGGCTGGGGGCTCATTAGCACCGCTCCACTACGCAATCGCTTGCAACTCTTGGTTGCCAGGCGCTGGCCGGGCAATGCCCGCCGCTCTTCGCTTGCCGCGCGGGGTAGAATTGAAGAACGCCAGAGGGGCGAGCCAATGTTTCATTCATTCCATGTATCGAGAGGTGTTTCATGCAAAGTGAGTGTTTGAGAAGAGCGCGAGGGTCGCCGCGTCTAAGCGCGATCACGCAGGTCGAGTTGCTGGCCTGCGTCGGATGTCTGACGTTGCTGGCCCTGCTGCTCGGCTCGGGCTTCGAGCAGGAGGTCCGCGACCGCAAGTCGATGGCCCAGTGTCTGAAAAACTTGAGAGTGATCGGCGCGGCGCTACAGATGTATTCGGCCGAAGATTCGATCGAACAGGTGATTCCGATTCACCAGAGCACGATGGTCAGAAGCGGCGTCCATGTTGGAGGAACGCTCCGATCGTTCGTTCGTCCGTGGGCGTGGGGCGGGGCTTCCGGAACCACTCGATTCCCACTGAATGACACCGGCGCGGGGTTCTTCGTGAACGAATCGGACCCGGTCGGCTCCTTCTACGCTTCTGCTACGCGGCCGCTCCGACATTACGTCGCGGGCGATCCGTTCTCAAACGAACCCGAGCCTGCACTGATTTTTGAGTGTCCGGCGGATGTGGGCTATCCGAAGGATCCGCGGATCGACGACATGCTGGGAAGTGCCCGCGGAATACCCCTCTTCGGGATGCTGGGAAACAGCTATAGGCATTCGATGTTTTCCGCTTTCGGCGGCGGCAACACCCAGTTTTCGTACGGAGCGTACGGCCATCGGCTGTCCAGCTTGACCGGTCTCGACCGCCAGTTGCTGTTAGGTGATCCCCTTCTATTTAACATGATCGGTATCAACGCATCCCCGGATCCTGATCCGATTCCGCTGACCGGCTGGCACGGCGAGGTGCTCGCGGACAACGCTCTCTACGCCGACGCTTCGGCCCGATGGACCAATATCGAGCGACTCGGTCGCATCACCTTCCCCGACGAACCATCGGCCGATTCGCTCGCGGCGAGTAATCGGCAGTTGTTGTTCCGCACGTCAGCTTTCAAGCTTGATTGCTATCCGACGCCAGGCGCGGCCATCAACACCATCTCAGCCGGACAGGTACTCAGCCTCATGTCCGGTTTCCTCTCCTCGCAGTGGCCGCTGCTCAACTACGAAAACAACCTGCCGGCGCAATAGGCGCCAACTGGAATCGGAGCGATCGCTCGTCCCCGCGCTACCCGACCGTGGCGCGGGGCACTCTTTCCGCTCTAGCAGGTCGGAAACCCGCATACTGTCCACGATTCGTTCTTCATTCTTCATTCTGCATTAGACTGCCGTCATGCGCATTCTCCTGATCGGCGACATCGTGGGGCGGCCCGGCATGCATGCCGCGTCGCAGCTCATTCCCAGGCTGCGGCGTGAGCGGCATCTCGATTTCGTCGTCGCGAATGCGGAGAACGCGACGGCCGGCTCGGGGCTGACGCCGGCGATGTTTCGCAAGCTGATTCACTACGGCATCGACGTCTGCACGATGGGCGATCACATCTATCGCAAGCGCGAGATTTATGACACGCTGGAAGAATCGGACCGAATCGTGCGGCCGGCGAATTTTCCGGCGGTTGCGGTGGGGCGCGATCACACAGTGGTTGAGGCGTCCAACGGCGCGAAGGTCGCGGTGGTTTCGCTGATCGGTCGAATCTTTATGAACCTGCGGGCGGACTGCCCGTTTCACGCGGTGGATCGTGTCTTCGCGGCGCTGCCGGACGAGGTTCGGGTTCGCCTGGTCGATGTTCATGCCGAAGCGACGAGCGAGAAGGTCGCGATGGGCTGGCACCTGGACGGCCGCGCGACCGCCGTCGTCGGCACACATACTCACGTGCAGACGGCGGATGAGCGCATCTTGCCGCACGGCACGGCGTACATCAGCGATCTCGGAATGACCGGCCCGCATGACTCGGTGCTCGGGCGCGATAAGCACGCCGTGACGCAATCGCTGATCACGGGCATGCCCTATGCGTACCACGTCGCCAAGCACGAGCCGCGGCTGAACGGCGTGATCGTCGAGTGCGACTCGCAGACGGGGCGGGCGCTGCGGATCGAACGGGTGAGCCAACTGGAGGAATCGCCGATCGCGGGCGAGGGTGAGGAAGAGCACGCGCATGGCGATGAGTAATGAAACCGATGATTTCTCGACCGCATGCGCAGTGTCAGGTGACAGGTGTCAGGTGTCAGCACAAGACGGGCCATCGTGTCTTTTTCCGGTGCGAAGGCGAAAGTCCTCGTTGCTTCTGACGTGCGTCGCCGCGCTAACGGGGTTGTTGACGAATGCGCGCGCGGCGGATGAGGAAGCTGCTGCCTCGCAACCCGAGGTGCGATGCACGTCGCCAATCACCTCGATGCCGGCCGAGGCGCCGAGCAGGCCGAATGCCGTCGAAGCCGAGGTTTTTGAGAACATTCTGAACGATCGCGCCGGGCCGGTGACGGTCGCGTCGCTCGGGCTCGATCCGGCGTTCGTGCGGCGGGTCGCGGATCATGTCATCACCGAGAGCTACGTCAGCCGCTATCGCGTGGTCGTGCCCGATGGCACGCCTTGGCCGCCGGCGCCCGCGCCGGCGACTGCGGCCAATAGCGCGCCCGCTTCCGCGCCGGCGTGGATGACGATCCATCCGCCGCCGCGCGAGGAGTGGTTGGCGGATGATGCCAAGCTCGGGACTTTGCCCGAGGCTGTTCCCGCGATGCGCGGTTACCGCGCGTCGTACGAAGGCGAAGCGGCACGCGACCCGTTTGGCGAGACGAGCGACGTCATCACTGATGCGGGCGAGCTGGCGCGGCTGCGAATATTGGTGGGCGAGCGGCTTGCGACCGACGGGCTGCTGCTGACGACGTTCAAAGTTTTGAAGGCGCTACCGGCGAGCATCGACACCAATGAGAAAAAGGTGGCGGCGCTGTGGGAGGTCGGGATTCCGGTTGATTTGCTCGGATTCTTTCGCACGGTAGGTGAAACGGACGGGGATCGCGCGACGGCGCACGAGCGGGCCGTTCGGACGATTGCAGAAAAAGTGAGCGCCATCGATGCGGACGAATTTCGGCGGCGCTGCAATTCGTGGATTCGATTCGAGCTCACGCAAGGACTGCGAACGCGCGGCGCGCCTCAGCGTGCGCTGGAGCGCCCGATCCGCGAGGTTCGCGTGCAACTGCCGCGGGGCGACTATTGGTTAGGGGCTGGCGCGGGTGGGGCGGTCGACGTAGTGCGGCAGTTGATGGAGGCGGGCGTCGCGCCGCGCGTGGTGGCGACGGTGCATGAGCGGCACATCGATGCGTTGCGGGCGTCGGCGAGCGGCTGGCGCGTCCCCAAGGGAACCCGGCTGGAGGTGCTCGCGACGACGTGCGATTTGGATCAGTGGACGCGCGACAGCGGGCTGGCTGCGTGGGGCGTGCGCGAGGGTGCGCCGATGTGGGGTACGCTGGCGCCGCGCTATCCGAGTCGCTCGGAACACGCGAGCAAGTTTGTCGGGGCAGATCTTGCCGGTCTGCGGCGATTGGCAGCAAGCGGCCACCCCGTAGCACGATCGCCCTTGCTATTTCAGGGCGGAAATGTTTTCGTTTGCCGCGACATTCCGGGCGGCCAACATGAATTGCTACTGATCGGCGAGGCGGAGATTTACCGGAATCGGGCGCTGGGCTTGAATGACGGCGAAACGCTTCAGCTTCTCTCGTTGCAATTCGGCAGTTCGTATCATCTCATCTTCCCCGCGGTTGGGTTTCACCTCGACATGGAGTTGTCGATTCGCAGCACCGAGCAGGGGGGAGCTTTCGCGTTGATCAATGACCCCATCGCGGGCGCGCTGCTGGTCATCCGTGCGGCGTTGCCGGCGCTGCGCGGGGCGGGGTTGTTGGAAGCGGTCGAGGTCGAAGCGGTCGCGAAGGCGCTCGACGCCAACGATCGGCAGACGATTCTTGGCACGCTGCTCCCGCGCGTGCAGGCGGCGCAGGTCGCGCCGGGCCAGTGGCCGCTGCGACTGACTATGCCGTTCGCCGTCTCGCCGGTCGATTCGCCGGTCGGCAATTTTCAGCGGTTTCTCTATGCGATGGATCTGTTGCTCGCCGAGGCGCTGGACCTCGAATCGCTCGCGGGAGACCCCTTTACGCAGGCCTATTACGGCGCGCTGCGGCGCCGAGCGGCGGCGCGGGCGACATTTCAACCAATGCTTGAGCAATACAAGTTTCAGATTTGCCCCGTTCCGGGCTGGGCCGAAGCGCGGGTCGGGATGGCCTACGTCAACGCGCTGCAGACGCGGGACGCGGTGTATCTGTCCACTTACGGCGGGCTGTATGCGTCGGTGGACGAGGCGGCGATTGCCGCGGTGCAGAAGGCGGTCGGGCCGAAGACGCGCGTGATCGGGATCCTCACCGGCGAGAGCCAGTGCCGCTTCGGCGGGGTGCATTGCAGCACGTTGGAGTATTCGGGCGATTGATGCGCCGGCCGCCTCCGCCGGCGAAGGATGGGGGCTTACTCTGCGGCGTTTCGAAGGGCCCGGCTTCGCCGCACGCCTCCGCAATTCATCGCGGCCCTATACTCACTTTCCATGTCGCTGCGCCTCACGATTCTCGGCTCGGGCACCTCTCACGGCATTCCGATGATCGCGTGCGATTGTGCCGTCTGCACATCGAGCGACCGGCGCGATCGGCGGACGCGTTGCAGCGCGCTGTTCGGTTTCAACGATCGCAATCTGCTGGTCGACACCGGTCCTGAAATGCGGCTTCAGTGCATCGCTGCGAACGTGCGAAAGGTGCACGCCGTCTGGTATACGCACCACCACGCGGACCACGTGGTGGGGCTCGACGACCTGCGGCGATTCAACTGGCTGATGGGCGGGCCTCTGCCGGTTTTTGCGAGCGAACGAACGCTCGGCGAATTGCGACGTATGTTCTCCTATGCCTTCGACGCACCACCCGGCTATGAGAGCGCGATTCCCGCGCTCGTGCCGCGAGCGATCGACGGGCCGTTTGAGTTGTTCGACCGCACGGTGACGCCGCTGCCCTATTTTCATGGCTCGCTGCCGGTGTTGGGCGTGCGGGTCGGCGCGGCGGCGTATGTGCCCGATGTGAACCGGATCCCGGAGGAGACGATGTCGCTCCTGCGCGGGCTGGATGTGCTGGTGCTCGATGCGCTGCGCGTCCGCCCACATCCGACGCATTTCAATCTGGAGGAGGCGATTCGCGTGGCCGAACGAATCGGCGCGGCGCGGACCTACTTCACGCACATTGCCCACGAACTTGGCCACGCGGAGACGAATGCGCGGCTGCCGGCGGGCATGGAACTGGCATATGACGGGCTTGTGATCGAGTCGGATTGATGGTGATGCGGTCGGGGCTGCGCTCCAACGATCATGTGAGGGTCTTTCTGCTTGCGAAATCGAACTGATGGGAACTCGGCCGAGGGCGCTTCCGAGGGCGCGGCGGGGCCGCGTGGCGGGAGATTCCGCCCTGCGCGGCTCGCGGCCCGCGCCGCGGTACTCGCGACAGCGGCGTATGTGACCTACGCGGCGATGATGTGGGGGGCTCAGGAGCGACTGATTTTCCCGCGTGCGTTCGACCATCATCCGGATGCAGGCGAGTCGCCGCCATCGGGTGTTACGCGCGTGCCATTGAACATGGCGGATGGCGCCGAGGGCGTGGCCTGGTTTTCGTTGCCCGAGACACACATTGCGGTTGCGACAGATGGCGCGGCGGAATCGCTGTCGGCGAGTGCCACGGAATCTTCGATTGAGACGCCAACGGGCGCGCGAGTCGGCGCGATCCGCCACCCCGCGGTGCTCTATTTTCATGGCAACGACGACCTGATCGACACTCGCTGGGTGGTCGCGGCGCGACATCGCGATTGGGGCTGCGCGGTGCTGACGCCGGAGTATCGCGGGTATGGAGCGCTTGCGGGTGATCCGAGCGAGGCGGCGCTCGTGGCGGACGGGGTGCGCTGGTTTGATTGGCTCGCCGCTCGCGAGGATATCGACCCGACGCGAATCGGGATTCACGGGTTGTCGCTGGGCGGGGCGGTTGCGATTCAGGTCGCGGGGAAGCTGGCTGAGCGTGCCGCCGCCGGCGGGGGTGGCTCCGCGGTGCCACAGGCGCGATGGCTTGTGATCGAGGCGACGCTGCAAAGCATGGACCGCATCGCCCACGAGCGTTATCTGCCGGCGTTTTTGCTGCGCCACCATTTTCGCAACGATCTCGTGCTGCCGCGGATCGGGAAACCCGTGCTGCTGCTACACGGCGTACACGACACGCTGATTCCGGTGGACCACGCGCGGCAGTTGCACGCGGTGTCGGCGACGAGCGAGTTTGTCGAACTCGACTGCGATCATGTGAGCTGGACGAACGAGTGGCCGCGGATTGAGCGATTCATCCGCGCGGCGAATCGCTGAACCACGGTGAACGGAAGGGGGGAATTGGGCGCGGCTGGATTTGAACCAGCGTAGGCGTAAGCCAACGGGTTTACAGCCCGTCTCCTTTGGCCACTCGGACACACGCCCGGGGATCAAGCTTCCGCCGCAGGCTGGTTGCCCGCGACGGGTTCGTCATCGTACCAGACTGGCTGCGGCTGGCAAGATTTGAAGCGTTCAAAGCGAACAAAGGCGACTCGCATTTTTGGCCAACCGCAAAGAAGCTGCTGCGGGATGCGGGTCGCCGATGATCCTCAGCCCATGTGCTTCACGATCTCTTGGGCAAACTCGCTGCACTTCACTTTCTTCGCGTCCGCAACTCCTTCCGCGGCCATCAGGCGGTGGAAGTCGTAGGTGACGGTCTTGGCGCCGATCGCGCCGTCCATGCCCTTGAGGATCAGGTCGGCCGCCTCGGTCCAGCCCATGTAGCGCAGCATCATCTCGCCGGAGAGGATCACCGAGCCGGGGTTGACCTGATCCAGATTCGCGTACTTTGGCGCGGTGCCGTGCGTGGCTTCGAAGATCGCGTGGCCGCTGATGTAGTTGATGTTGCCGCCGGGGGCGATGCCGATGCCGCCGACCTGGGCCGCGAGCGCGTCCGAGAGGTAATCGCCGTTGAGGTTCATGGTCGCGACCACGTCGAAATCGCGCGGCCGCGTCAGGACCTGCTGCAGCGTGATGTCTGCGATGCTGTCCTTGATCATCAGCATCTGCTTCCACTTGCCAGCGCCGTGCGTCGGCCAGAGCTTCAGCGCCGCGTCGACTTCGGCCACGACCTTTGCCTGCTGCGGCGGGGTCATCATGTCGTAGCCGGGGTCGATCATCTTGGCGTTTGCGGCGCTCGACAGGTCGGCGTTCGCCTCTTTGTTGCCGAGGATCCAGCTCTCGCGCTCGGTGACGACCTTGTCGCGGAAGAACGACGTCGCGATCTGGTAGCCCCAGTCGCGGAAGGCGCCGCTGGTGAATTTCATGATGTTGCCCTTGTGAACCAGCGTCACGCTTTTGCGCTTGTTCATCAGGGCGTAACTGATCGCGCTATGGACCAATCGCTCGGTGCCCAGATAGCTGACGGGCTTCAGGCCGATGCCCACCTGAACCGGCGTTTCGCGCGGCGGTGTGCCGATCGTTTCAAGTTGCTTCTGCCAGCTTTCGCCGGCGGCCTTGGTGCCGAAGCGAATTTTGGAGAAATCCTTGGGAAACTCCTTGGCGAGGAAATCGAGCAGTTTTTGTGACTCGGGCGAGCCCGCCGCGTACTCAATGCCGGCGTAGATGTCTTCGGTGTTCTCGCGGAAGATCACCATGTCGCAATCCTGCGGCCGCTTCACCGGGCTGGGCACGCCCTTAAACCAGCGCACCGGACGCAGACAGACGTAGAGGTCAAGCTGCTGGCGTAGCGAGACATTCAGCGAGCGGATTCCGCCGCCGACGGGCGTGGTGAGCGGCCCCTTGATGCCGACGAGGAACTCGCGAAATGCCTGCAGAGTTTCCTCGGGCAGCCAGTCCTTAAAGCGATTAAACGACTCTTCGCCGGCGTAAACCTCCATCCAGGCGATCTTGCGCTTGCCGCCGTAGGCCTTGGCGACTGCGCCGTCGAAGGCGACCTGCGAGGCCTTCCAGATGTCGTTGCCGGTGCCGTCGCCTCGGATGAAGGGGATGATCGGCTGATCGGGAACCTGCAGCTTGCCGCCGCTGCGGGTGATGCGATCGCCGGCGGGGACTTTGGTCGTGGTGTAGCTCATGATGGCCTCCGAAGCGGGCGAACAGCTCCCAGCGACGACGCCCGACGCCGCTCGTTCAAACACTGCCGCGTATCGTCCGCCAAACGTGCCGATCCGGCAAGAAACGCCGCCAGCCCTCCGCAAGCCGCCACACGGCGGCCGATAGAGACGGGTAGAATCAGACGGAATGGTGTAACGGTGACACGGTGAAACCGCGGGCCCCGTCGCGTCAGCAAAAACGCTGGGCGAAGTTTGGCGGTCCACGACTCGACGATTCACTGTTTCCCCGATTCACCCTTTCGATCGCCGGGTCGAATCTGAAATGGGCGGCGTGCGCCGCGGTCGGCCCCGGTCGCCTGAGTGAGCTTGATGTCCCAGTTTCTCGCGCAAATTCCGCGGCAGACCCTCCGCATGGAGCAGCGGCTTACGCCGCAGTTGATCCAGGCGATGGACATCCTGCAGCTCCCGCTGGCGGCGCTGGAAGCTCGGCTCGACGAAGAGTTGAACAGTAACCCGGCCCTCGACGTCGCCAGCAACCAGGCCGACGACGGCGCCGGCTCCGACCTGCGAGCGACCGACGACCGGGCCACCGCCACCGCTGACGAGGGGGCCCAGGATTTCGACCGCCTCGACCAACTGGTCAACGAATACGACTATCTCTCTGACGACTTCGATGAGTATCGCGGGACGCGATCGCGCGCGGCGCTGAGCGAAGAGAGTGATTCGAAGTTTGAGGCGATGAGCAACGCGGCCGCTCGGCCGATGAGCCTTCAGGATCACCTGCTCGATCAATGGACCCTGATCGAAACCGATTCGCGCACGCGCGCCATCGGCGAACAGATCATTCAGGATCTTGACGACCACGGTCGCATCGAGACGCCGCTGGAGACCCTCGCGGCGCGTGTCACGCCGCCAGCGACCGTCGCCGAGGTCGAGGCGGCGCTGCGGCTGGTGCAATCGCTGGAGCCGACCGGGGTGGGCGCCCGCACGATTGTGGAGAGCCTGCTGCTGCAGCTTCGCGCGTGGCCGGAAGATACGTCACTCGAACAACTGATGGTCGAGGAGCATTTCGAGGACCTGCGAAAAAACCGATTGCCCGCGATCGCCGAGGCGCTCGAGGTCGACATCGACGACGTGAAGCAGGCGCTCTGGAACATCGGCCGCTTGCGGCTCAACCCCGCGGCGGAGATCACGCAGGCTCCGACCGCGATCGTCGTGCCTGACGTGATCGTTGAGTACAACGAGGATGAGGATCGCTACGACGTCCGCCTGGCCCGCGGCAACACGCGCGAGCTGCACATCTCCGAGGAGTTTCGCGAGGCGCTGGAGAAATCGCGGGATGACAAGAAGAGCCGCGAGTTCCTGCGCCAGAAGCTCGACGCCGCCAACGCATTGATCGAGGCTCTGCGGTTTCGTCGCGACCGATTGCTGGAAGTGTCGAAAGCCGTGGTCGAGGCGCAGCGTGATTTCCTCGATCTCGGCGAGCAGCACTTGAAGGTGCTGCGCATGAGCGATCTCGCCGAGCGCTTCGGCTGCGACCCATCGACCATTAGTCGAACGGTTGATGAAAAGTATCTGCAAACGCCGCGCGGCATCCTGCCGCTTCGCAAGTTCTTCACCGGCGGCACGGCCAATGCCTCGTCGGGCGAGGAACTGGGCTGGGAGAGTGTGAAGGCGAAGGTGGCCGAGATCGTCGCCGAAGAGAACAAGAAGGACCCGCTGAACGACGATCAGATCGTCGTCGAGTTGCAAAAGCGCGGCATTGAGATCAAACGCCGCACGGTGGCGAAGTATCGCGAGCAACTGGGCATCGCCACGGCGCGCCAACGCAAGCAGTATTGAGCACTCCCCGCCCATCGCCGCCGCCCGCGCGGCGACAAATGACTCCTACTTCAGGACGAAATCGGGCCGAACTTTCGCCGAGGGCGCGGGCGATCACCATCGAGCTGCGCCCCCGGACCACCATCAAAAATGGTGCTTGATGTCTTCCTTTTCGTACTTCGCGTCGCTGGCCTTGTCGCGGAACTTCTGCCACTTGGGCCGCACGTCGTAGCCCTTTGCAAAGCGATAGTTCTGATCAGTGTTGCGGAAGACGAGGTCTTTCTCGTAGTCGGTGCGCAGCAGCGCGGTGCGCGGCACCACCCACACCTGCACGCACGCCTGATCGCGGCCGTAGTGCTCGCGGGCGTAGTAGAGCGCCATCGCATCGTCCGGCGCTTCGAGGCTGCCGGCGTGAGTGTGCGGCCGACCGCGCTCGATCTGAATGAACACCTCATAGGCTTTCAGATCGCCGCTCGGATCGACATGCAGTTCGGATGGCCCGGTCGGGATATTTTGCCTGATCTTGGACATGCTGATTATTTTGCCTCTTGAGGGGCGATTTCACCAGCGGCGGCGGCGCGGACGTGCAGGACGCGCTCGTGGCCGAGGTGGTCTTTGTACGTCTGGATCGACTCCCACCCCGCGCGGCGCAGCACGTCGCGAGCGGCCTCGGCCTGACCCGCGGCGATCTCGAAGAGCATGTGGCCGGTCGGCGCGAGCAGCGAGCGCGCGTCGGTCGCGAGGCGGCGGATCACACTGAGGCCGTCGCTGCCGCCGAAGAGCGCCAAGTGAGGCTCAAAATCGCGCACATTCGTCGCCACCTCCTGCGGCCGGTCCGTGGCGAGATAGGGTGGATTGCTGACGATGATCTCAAAGGCAGGGCGGCCGTCGGCGACGCCCGGGCCCGAGGTGGGTTCCGAGGGACTGTTCCACGGCTGCAGCAAATCACCCAGCCGGAACTCGATTCGCTCGGCGAGAGCGTGACGGGCGGCGTTTTTTCGGGCGATTTCGAGCGCATCCGCGGATACATCGCTCGCACACACGCGGAGCTGCGGCAGGTTCTTTGCCAGCGCGATGGCGATGCACCCGCTGCCCGTGCCAAGATCGAGCAACCGCGCGTCGGCCGCGACGGCGCCGCCGCGGACCAGTGCAATCGTGCGCTCGACCAGCAACTCCGTCTCCGGTCGCGGGATGAGCACGGCGGGTGAGACATCGAAGGTGAGCGAGTAGAAGTCCTTGCGCCCCACGATGTAGGCGATGGGTTGTCCGTTCGCCGCCGATTTCACCGCGGTGCGAAACTGCTCGAGCTTTTCGGGGGCCGGCGTTTGCTCGTATTGCGTGAAGAGCCGCAGGCGCTCGCAGCCCAGCGCATTGGCCAGCAGGATCTCGGCGCAAAGGCGCGGCGACTCGACCCCGCGGCGCTCAAAGTACTCGCGGGTCCAAGTGAGCAGCCGTTCGACCGTCCATGGCGGGTCGGCTGTGGGGGATTGCATGAGAGCGAGTGTAGCCGAAGGTCGTCGCGCTGCGGCCGAGGATGGGGAGGGCGCGGTCGGCCCCGAACGGACCGGCGATGACGAATAACGGTAAGAAAATTCGTATTAAATGTCTCCCAGATTACTCTGCTCTTGACCAAGTCTCGCCCACTCCGGCGGGCGCTCGACCTGCCGGCAAGGCTTGGCCATTACGCGGGGAAGATTGGAGCCTGCCGCATGTCGAAGTCGAAGCTGCCGATCCAGCGTCGCGGAACCATCCGGGGCCTTGCCGCATCCGGGGCGATGGCGCTTTGCGGGGGATTGCTCGCCGCCGTGCAGCCCGCAGCGGCGCAGGGCACGATGTACGCTTGTCAGAGCAGCCGCGAGTTCTATTCGATCAACCTGGACACCGGCGCGAAGACGTTTCTCTTCAACATTACGAGCAATGCGACCGTCTCCGCCGCGCTGGCCTATGACTGCGAAACGCAGACGACCTATGTCACCAACACGTTTGCGAACGTCGGCGTTTCGAAGTCGCTCTACCGGCTGAATCTCGCCAATGGTCAAGCCACGCTTGTCGGCCCGTTCGGCGATCCGGCGATCTTGATGCACGGGCTGGAGATCGACGCGACCACGGGCAATCTGTACGGCATTTCCTCGCACAACGGCGGTCTCTACGCCGTCGATCGCGACAACGGCGCCGCAACGCTGATCGGCCTGACGGGCATCATCGGGCTGGGGTCATTCGGCAATCTTGGCTTCAACTCCGACACCGGTGTGATGTACGCGACGAACGCGCTGACGGACAGCCTCTATCGCATCAATCTGAACACCGGCGCCGCGACCTTGGTGGGCCCGCTCAACGGCCCGGTCAGCATCGGCGCGCTGGCCTACAACATCGATAACCACACGATGTACATGGTCGACAATGACAACGACATTCTCTATCAGATCGACCTCACCACCGGGCAGGCCGAGGCGATCGGGCCGACCGGCCCCGGTAATCTGATCGGACTGGTATACGTGACGCCGACCTGCGGTTCCGCCTGCCCGCTGCTCACCGGCGACCTGAACTGCGACTGCGTCGTTTCGGTCGGCGACATTAGCCCGTTTGTCCTGGCTCTCACGATGCCGGCTCAATACGCGATCGACTTCCCCGCGTGTGACATCGACAACGCGGACGTCAACCTCGACGGCGTCGTCAGCGTGGGAGACATCGCGGGGTTTGTCAGTCTGCTCACCGGCGGCTGAAGACCTATCGGCCCTAACCCGCGAAGCGCGACGGCAGCTTGATCGCTACGGGTCATTCGCCGCGTTCGGGTCGGGGTCGTTGGCGTTCGCGGTCCCATCGCCATCCGTGTCGGCGTCCATGTTGTTTGCGGTCCCGTCGCCGTCCATGTCCGGATCGTTGGCATTGAGTTGGCCGTCGCCATCGATGTCGCGGTCCAGTCCGTTGGGGACGCCGTCGCCGTCGACATCGGAATCGCTGATGTTGGGCTGGGCGTCGCCGTCAACATTCGGATCGACTCCGTTGGCGAGGTTGTCGCCATCCATGTCGGGGTCGAAGAGGTTTCGCAGGAAGTCGCCGTCGATGTCGTCGTCGAACGCGTTGGCTACGCCATCCGCGTCGATGTCGTCGTCCTGGTCATTGTCGCGGCCGTCGCCGTCGACGTCGGGATCTTCGCCGTTGTTGATGCCATCGCCGTCCATGTCGGGGTCGAAGAGATTGCGCAGGGCGTCGCCGTCGATGTCGTCGTCGTCGCCGTTGCGGATCTCGTCGCCGTCGATGTCGGGATCGAGTGCGTTGGGGACCTGATCGCCGTCGACATCGGAATCGCGGCCGTTCTGCTGTCCATCGCCGTCCATGTCGGGGTCGAAGAGATTTCGCAGGGCGTCGCCGTCGATGTCGTCGTCGTCGCCATCCGGGGGATCGGGCACGGGCGGTGCGATCGGCGGCGGATCGGCGTTGACGTTGGGATTGGGATTGGGCGGCGGCCCGTTGTTGTTCGCCGAGTCGTTGCTGTTCGCCGGGCCGCTGTTGGCGTTGGCGTTTGCCGCGCCATTTACATTCGCGTTTGCGGCGCCATTGGCATTGCCGTTGGCGCTGCCGTTCGCGTTGCCATTGTCGTTGTCCGGGCGTTCATTGTCGTCGTCCTCCTCCTCATCGTCGTCGTTCTTCTCCCCGTCGCCGTCGACATCGGGGTCGTCGCGATTGGGGACGCCGTCGCCGTCGACATCGTCATCGACGGCGTTGTCGAAGAAATCGTTGTCGACGTCGAAGTCGATGCCGTTCGGCAGGCCGTCATCGTCGATGTCGTCGTCGTCGGCATTGCGTCGTCCGTCGCCGTCGACGTCATCGTCGGCGCCGTTGGGGACTCCGTCGCCGTCGATGTCGCGGTCCGCCAGATTGGGGATTCCGTCGCGATCGCTATCCCGGCCGGTCAAACCGTCGATGCCGTAGATCTGTCGAATCGCGGCGAGGAGCTCCTCGATCGAGGCGCCGGCGGGCGTTTCGGGCTGCGCCGGTGCTGCGGGCGCAGCCGGATTGGCGAGCGGCGTCGCCGGGCCGTCGTCCTCGTCATCCATCGGCGGCGTGGGCGAGAGCCCGGCGGGTATGCCGTACTCTCGTCCGAAGTCGGCCGGCGAGTTGGGCGGAATGCAGGCGGGCAGCACCACGAACGCGGCGGCGATGAGCAAGACGCCGCCGAACGCCGCGCCGGCCCAGCAAAAGCCGGGGCCGGCGGGCGTTTGTATTCGCGAAGCGAGCGAGCGTTCGCGCGGCATGGTTAATCCACCGAGATGCTGGCGTTGATTGTGATGTTGCAGCCGGAATCCAGCGGCAGATTCCACGAGTCTGAGTTCGGGACGGTGGCGAAGGAATAGGTCTGGTCGTAGGAACCGAGTTGCTCGTCGGCACTGCCCGAATCGACCTCCTTGATCGGTCCGCCGAAGGCGCGGAAGGACTGGCCGTCATTGAGGATGAAGGTGCGCGACACATTGACGGTGCAGAAGCCGCCCTCGGGCGTGCTGTCGCAGACATTGTCCATATCGAACAACTGCTCCCCGGTATTGCCCGGATAGGAGAGATTCAGCGGCCCCTCGAAATCGCCGCCGTCGCTGCCGCTATCGCAGTCGCCGATGATGTTGATGTTGGTGTAGGTGAAGGTCACGCGCTTATCGGGGCGGAGCGGGTTTCGCCCGCGGCTCGCCTCGACGCTGTCGGAGGTCGTGTCCATATCGGTATCGGCGACGGTCGGGTCGGTGCCGGCCGCCGCTTCCTGGCCGTCGTTCCAGCCGTCGGCGTCGACGTTGGCAAGCTTGGGATCCGAAAGAACCTGATAGGGGGCTTGGCCAAAGACGCTGACGATGATGGGTACGGTGAGTTCGACGTTGTCGGCGCGGCCGTCGGCATCGGTGTCGGCGCGGAGCGGGTTGGTGCCCAGCGGCGAGGTCGGAGCGGTGTACATGCAGCTGGTCGCATCCGCGCAGCGCGAGGTGAACTCGGCTTCCACGCCGATCGGGAAATAGCCGGCGGGATCCGCGGCGTCGAGTTCCTGGCGATCGGCGAGGGTGTCGCCGTCGGTGTCGCGGCGCGAGGGGTCCATGCGATAGATGCGCTCGAGCAAGTCGGGCAATCCGTCGCCGTCGGTATCGGGCTCGAGCGGGTTCGAGGTGACTTGTCGACTTGCGCCATTCACGGTGATGGTCCACCCGGTGATCTCGGTGAAATCGACGAGGCCGTCGAGATCGGTATCGACGACGGTGCCGGCGTCGAGCGGGTCGCCCGGCAAGCTGCCGAGGAACTGCTCACGGCCGTCGGGCAATCCGTCGGCGTCGGTGTCACGGCGCAGCGGGTCGCTGGCCCAGGACTGGTCGTGGGCGACCTGGCGTCGGTCGTCGCCGGCGGGGGTAGAGTCGATCACGCCATTGGGGCCGGGGCCGATGACGGCGCCGGCGGCGCCACCGGTGGGAGCCTGGTTGAGATTTACCAACTGCTGATCGTCGCCGGTTGCGACGGTGTTGCAGATGCCATTTGCGCCGGCCACGATCCGCGGAGCCGTGTAAGGCGAGGCGTTGAAGACGGGGTTGTTGGTGTCGTCATCGTCGCCGTCGAACAGCGCGATTTCGTACCCGCTGAGCTCCTGCGCATCGCTGAGCCCGTCTTCATCGGTGTCTTTGGAGCGCGGGTCGGTGGCGAGGGCGCGCTCGTCGATATCGGAAATGCCGTCAGAATCGGAATCGACGCGGAGCGGGTCGGAAAACGCCCGCGAGGGGTTGCCCGGGACTTCGACCACCCAGCCCGTGCGCACTTCATCAAAGTCGCCGATGCCGTCGCCATCGGTGTCGGCGTTGTCGTCGGAGCTGCCGTAAAGGAACTCGACATTGGCGAAGAGCCCATCGCCGTCGCGATCGGCCACGAAGAGCAGCGCGTAGTTTCGCCCGGCTCGGAGCACGATGTCGTCGAAGTCGACGGCATCGGAGATCGGCTCCGGGGAGACGACGGCCCAGACACGGCGCTGCGTGTTGACGGTGCCGACGGGCGTCTTCACGCCACGAATGCGCGTCAGCACGCGAACGCCGTTGTTATTGGTGTTTACGCCGTAGGAGTTGCGGATCTCGTCGGTGATGGGGGCGTTGGGGGGAGTTGTATCCTCGCCCTCGAACCGGGAGATGCCGATGATCTGTTCCAGCGCGGTGCGCATGGTGATGCCGGATTGGCGTCCCTCGTCATCGAAGATATTGGCTGTTGCGACGCGATAGGACTCGACGTCGCCGTTGCCAAAGTCGAGCACGAGGCCGGCGGTACGGTCGTTGATGTCCTGCGAGGAGAAGGCGAACAGCCGGCCCGACTCGTCGCGAATGTTGAAGTTTGCGATTTTGACGGTGACGGCGCGCGGATTCTTGCGAAGCTGCTCGGCGACGTTGGGGAAGATCTGAATGTCGCGGAAGATAAATGGGCCGCGGTCGAGATCGAAGGGTCCGAGGTTGTATTCCTGCGCGGAGCCGCCGTTGATCTCGCGCTCGGAGAGCAGCGTGCCCAGCGGCACATCGACGCGCCGCACGGGGTCGCGGACGAACGCCGATAGCTCGACGTCGGTCAGCGTAAAGGCGACGTTGCTGGCGTTACTGATGGTGACATCCATGTTGAGGCGGGCTTCGTCGATGGTGCGCGAGAAGGCGCGGTTTTCGCTGAAGCTGCTGCCGAACGCGCGAGATTCGTTGTGCTCTTCGGAGGACTCCTCGGCCGACTCCTGGCTGATCGTGCTGGAGTAGCTGCGCTGGCGGGTCTGCTCGAAGCCGACGCTGGCGACGACCTTGGGACTGAGCGACTCGTAGCCGGCCTCGATGCCCTGCGAGAACTGGTCGGAGGCCTCGTTTCCGCGGGTGTCGCTGGTGCTGAAGGTTCGACTGCTGCTTTGCGAAAAGCCGGTCGAGCGTTCGAACGATTGCGACCGTTCGGTGCCCTGTTCGTCGGTGTAGCTGTAGGTTTCCTTGATGAACAGCCCGATTTCGCCCACGCGGATCTGCGGGATCGGCACGTCGCTCAGGCGCGGATTGCGGTTGCGGTTGACGATTTCGTCGTCGTCGGTCCACTGGTCGCCATCGGTGTCGGCCAGCACGGGCGAGGTCTTGAAGAAGGTGACTTCGAGATAGTCGCTGAATCCGTCGTTGTCGGTGTCCTGGTCGTTGGGATTGCTGAACCAGAGGTTGAACTCGGTCACGTCGTCGAGCAGGTCGGCATCGGTGTCGCTGGTGCGCGGGTCGAAGCCGTTGGCGTTTTCCTCGGCGTCGGTGAAGCCGTCGCCGTCGGTGTCGGGGTTAAAGGGATCGCTGGTGACGCGGTAGGTCGAGCGGTTTCCGTTGACGGTGGTGACGCTGATGTTCCAGCCGGTCATCTCGAACCAGTCGGCGAAGCCATCGCCGTCGCTGTCGATCTGCTCGGCGGAGCTGCCCGGCGCGATGCCGGCGAAGCGGGCCTCGCTCGGTTGGATCGAACCTGGCAGAGAGGAAAGGCCGTCCGGCGCGGCGAGCGGGTTCCCGGCGACGTCGGCTACGTTCACGACGCGCACCACATAGGTGTCGGCGGCCTGGCTGAGCGTGGTCAGCTCGACCACAGACGGGTTGTCCGGCAGCAAACGGGCCGAAGAGACAGTGAGGTAGGCCGTCTCGGTGCCGCGAATCTGATAGTTGGATGCAAGCTCGGCGCCGGCCCGAATCGGCTCGCTGAACGAGATGCGCACGCCCGTGTTCGAAAGCGCAACGGCGCCGACCACGCGCGGCGCGGTCGTGTCCGTGGCGATCGGCGTCGTCGCGGCGGCGATGAACTCAAAGGCCTGCGGCAGGACCACGGTGGGCCGGCCCGGCGCGACGATGAGCACATCGACCTTTCCCGCGGGGCTCGACGGCGTGATGGCCGTCAGAAGCGTATCCGTCAACAGCGTCGTCTGAGTTGCGAGCAGGCCGCCGAAGATGACCTGCGTGCCCGCCTTGAAGTTGCTTCCCAAGATTGTGACCGAGGTCGCAGCCCCCGCGGGCCCGATCGCCGGAGTGATGGAGGTGGCGGCGGGGTCGGGGTCTGGCGCGTCGACGTATTCAAACGCCGCCGGCAAGGTCAGCCGTCGTCCGTTGCCGGCGGTGATGGTGATGCTGATCGACCCGGCGGCGCCCGCGGGCGCGATGGCCTCGATCACGCGCGAGTTGAGCACGGCCACCTGGGTTGCGGCGAACTCGCCGAACAGCACGGTGGCGTCGGCCGGAAAGCCGTCACCGACGATGGTGACTTTTGTACCACCTGCAACGGAGCCCTTGTCCGGCGCGATGCTGTCGACGCGAATCGGCGGTGTGAGCGCCTGCTGAAACAGATTGCCGATGCCGCCGAGTCCCGCGGTTCCGTCGGAGTCGGAGGGACAGCCGCTGCAAATTAGAGCGGTTGCGATGAGGAAAACGGCGCGACGAGCAAAACGATGCGGAGTGCGCTGGAGCATGACGGGGAATCCGATGCGATGAGATTGAGGCTGGGTCGCCGGGCGACTCCGAGCGGAGTCGACTACTACCGGGCGAAGAACGCATTATAGGCAGGCGTAACGGGAGTTTGGATAGGGAATGTGCGGCGATCCGGCGCGCGAGCTGCAGATTGATCGATTGAGGTGGCGAAGCGCGGAAGTTCGCGGACCTTAGGCCGACGCGACTGCGTTCTTCGCGGCACGACGTGCGAAGCGGACCAGCAGCATCGAAACGAGGTAGCCGGCCCCGGCGATGAGGATGGTGGTGGCGCCGGTGGGGGCGCTGTAGTCGTAACTGATCCACAGGCCGGCGGTCGTGATGATCGCGGAGAGGAGAACCGAGCCGAGCATGAGCTGCCACAGCGACTTTGCGAAGTTGGCGGCGATTGCGACCGGCAGGGTGAGCAGGGCGATGACCAGCACCATGCCGGCGATGGTCATCAGCAGCACAACGGTCACCGCCGTCAGGCAGAGCAGCAACATGTACCAGAACTCGACGTTGATGCCCCGCAGCCGGGCGAACTCCTCGTCGAAGCAGACAGCCAGCAACTTGGGGTAGCCCAGCAGCGCCACGCAGAGGACGAGGACATCGAGCGCCAGGAGCATCCAGGCGTCGTTGCTGGTGCTGAGGAGCGTATTGCCGAAAAGGTAGGTCATCAGATCGCCGCGGAAGCCGGGCGTGCGATCGATGAAAAACAGACCGATTGCGACCCCGATCGCCCAGACCGCGTTGATCACGGTGTCTTCGCGCTGCCGGGCTCGAATGGTGATCCAGCCGATGATCAGGGCGGCGAGGACGGCGGCGACGAGCGCGCCGACCAGCGGATCGAGCGGCACCCACCCATGAATCGGGTGATACATCCGCACTTTGTGAACGACGGCCAGATAGGCAGCGAAGGCCAGGCCGCAAAGGACGCAGTGGGCGATGCTTCCGGCGATGGACGCGATGCGCCGGACGACCACGTAACTCCCGACGACGCCGCTGGCGACGCCTGCGAGCAGGCTGCAGACCAAAGCGGTCTGCAGCGTCTCACTTCGGCCAAGCTCGTGGAGAAATCCGTGCATCGATGAGCGGGCGGCTTAGCCGTCCGGGTTCTGAACCTTAAAGACGCCGGCGGCAACCGCGGCGCCGACGATCGGACCGACGATGTAAATCCAGATCGACGATAGCGGCGACTCGGCGCCCTCGGCGGGCGTGCTCGTGAGAAACGCGATGACGTTGGGGCCGATTCCCACGGCGGGGTTGAACGCGCCACCGGAGAATGCACCGCCGGCATACGCGGCGGCGGTGACGGTGAAGCCGATGGCGAGCCCGTAGAACGAGTTATTCGCAGTGCGGCTGGCGGTAGCGGTGTTGAGCACGACGAGCGCGAGGGCGAAGGTAAAGAACACCTCAACCATGACAGCGAAACTGACGTCGAGATCCGCCTGCGGCTTCAGGAGAAACGGGCGACCGACCAACATGTGAACGACATAGGCGGCGCCCAGCGAGCCGGCGAGTTGCGAGATCCAGTAGGGGATAACCTCGCCCCACGAGCACTTTCCGCGGAGCGCGACGGCGATGGTGACGGCGGGGTTGTAATGCGCGCCGCTGACGTGTCCGCCCATGTAGACCATGACCATCAGGATGGCGCCGATCGCGATCGGCGCCATAAGTGTGTTGGATGTTGTGACGGTCAGGCCGATCGTCAGAACAAGAAAGAACGTACCGATGAACTCCGTCAGCAATTTGCCGAACATGATCCGACGCTCCGAAGCCGAGTGATGGGTGGGACGGCGTGGCGCGTGCCTCGCCGGGGCGGGGAGTCTAGCGGGGCGGGGAGCGGGGGAGAATGGCATTGCGGCCGCACGGTGAACAATCGCCACTTCCGCGCGTGCGGCTCCGGGTATGAGGTGGCCGCGTCGGCGGCGGTGGGCGCGCTCGACGCGGCAGAGCTTCGGTGTGTCGGACGTCGTGGTGCAGATTACGCCGGTGCGATGGGGCCGCTGGCCGGCTGCTTGTCGAGCTCCTCCGAGATGTACACATCGACCTGCTGGCCGACGAACACCGGGAGCAGCTTGGGATCGAGGCGATAGATGACCTGCAAGACGCGCGTATCGACGCGCTCGCCGACGCCGCCCGTCAGGGAGCGCTTGGGGATCACGTAGGGCTCAAAACGGACGAACTCGATCGGTGCGTTGTAGGTCGCATCGCCCCGGATGTAGGCCCGCGCCGGAGCGCCGGCGCGAACGCGGACCGCGTCGGTCTCATCGACATCGGCCCGGATATGGAGCGGCTCGACCTGGCCCATGATCATGAGCGGAGTCGCGAGCATGCCGGCCTGGGCATATTCGCCGGCTCGGACGTTGATCTGGAGCACAACGCCGTCGCGCGGGGCGCGGACCTGCAGCAGATCGAGCGCGGCGCGCACGTCATCGACTTCGGCCTCGGCCTGCAGGACCTCTGCCCGAGCGGCCGCGACACGCGGTTCGAATGCGCCTGCCTTCAGCAGTGCGAGCGCCGCTTCGGCCTCGGCGGTCCGCGATTTCGACTCGTTTAGGCGGGCTTCGGCCATTTGCACGGCGAAGCGGAAGCGCTCGATTTCGTCGGCGGTGGCGGCCCGCACCTTGCCCGCGTCTTCGTAGAAACGGAGCTGTCGTCGCTGATCGCCGAGATTTGCCTCGGCCTCCGCAATGCCAGCGCGGGCGGCGGCGAGTCGCGCCTCGGCAGGGGGGATCTCCTCCGGGCGCGGGTACTTTTCCAGCTCGCGAAGCTGTTCGCGGGCGACGATCAGACGCTGCTCGCGCACGGCGAGCGCCGCACGCGCCTCGCGGTCTTCCAACTGAAACAGCGGCGCATCTGTTGCGACCCGGTCGCCGACTTTGACGAAGACCTTTCGCACGACGCCCGATTTCTGAGAGCCGATCAGGATGTTCTCGCTGCTGGGCTCGACGATCCCGGTGGCGGCCACGCTGCGGGCGAACTTGTTCTCGGCCGGTGCGTAGGGCGGGTCGAATTCGGGTCGCGGCGTACGGGCGCGCACCACGCTGATGGTCGCGAAGCTGAGCATTCCCAGCGCGATCAAGGGGATTCCGAAACGAAACGCGACGCCGGTGGCTCGGCTAAACATGGTGGCTGCCTCCGTGGCGCGCGGTCGCTGTGTGAGTCGCGCCGCTCGCGCCTGGAATTCGTTGATGTCCGTTGCGCTCGATGTCGAGGATGCGCCCGTCGTCCATGTGGGCGATGCGATCGGCGAACTCAAAGATTCGGTTGTCGTGGGTGACGACGATCACGGCCCGGTCGGGGCTGAGCGCGATGGCCCGCAGCAGCTCGAGCACGCGATGGCCGGTGTGCGCGTCGAGCGCCGCCGTCGGCTCGTCGCACACGACCAGCTTCGGCTGATGCACGAGCGCCCGCGCGACGGCGACGCGCTGCTGCTGGCCGCCCGAAAGCTGTCGTGGCTGTTTCTTCAGGTGGTCGCCCATGTCGAGCCGGCTCAGCAGTTCCGCGGCGGCGGCGGTTGCCTCGCGGTAGGGGAGGCCGGCGGCGATGAGCGGGATCGCGGCGTTTTCGACGGCCGACAGCGCCGGCAGCAGGTTGTATTGCTGAAAGATGAAGCCGACATTCTCGCGGCGAAAACGCGTCTTTTGGCCCGCTGAGAGATGCTGAATGTCGCGGCCAAAGACGGTCACTTCGCCGTCTGTCGGCGTCAGGATTCCGGCGATGATCGAGATCAGCGTCGTTTTGCCGCAACCCGACGGACCGACGAGGAAGCCCATCTCGCCGGCGGGGAACTCTAGGTCGACGCCGCGGAGCACCGGCGTCACCATGTCGCCGTTCACGAATTCCTTCGTGATGGCGCGACATTCGATCGCGACGGGCGCGGTCGCCAACGTTGCGGCGGACATAGAAGTTTGCGAAGCCTGCGACACGGTCATCCTCGAAAAACGATGGCGGGGTCGACCACGAGCACCTTGCGCACACTAAAGACGCTCACCAGCAGCACGATGGTCATGATCGCGACGAACGCGCCGACCGCGACCTCCCAGGGCAGGAAGAAGCCGCGCAGGGCGGGGGCGTTCTTGCCGGCGAATTCGAAGAACATTGCGGCCAGTCCGATGCCGAGGCTGTAACCGATGACGCCGACGACCAGCGCTTGCAGGAGCACCATCAGCAAGATGCGCCCGTTGCTGACGCCGATCGCCTTGAGCGCGCCATACTGCTTCAGATTCTCGACCACGAACAGATAGAAGGTCTGGCCGGCGATTGCGCTGCCGACAATGAAGCCCAGCGCGATGGTGATGCCGAAATTGATCGGGATTCCGGTGCGGGCGAGGATGTATCCCACCGTCTTCCACGCCCACTCTCGCCAGGTATAGGCCGCGAATCCGGTTTGCGCCGTGATCTTTTTGCAGAGCTCCTCGGGCGTCTGGCCTTCGCCCGCTTTCACCAGCACATACGACAACTGCTTGCTGCGCGGCGGGACATATTTCATCGCGTTGGAATAACGGCTGTAGACCACGGGAGTGGTGACGAACGGCGGAGTCGTCTCGCAGAAGCCGACAATCTCGGCCCGGCGGTCATTCAGCTCGATCACTTTGCCGAGCTTCATTTCCTCGCCCGGCCATATGAAGTTGAAGCCGTCACGATCCATGATGACGCTGTCGGGCCGGCGCAGGTCTTCGAGGTTGCCCATGATCATTTTGCGTGGCGCGCCGGTGAGCGTTGCGTCATCGAGGCCCAGCAGCATGATTTGCTGCAACATGCCGTCGGTCGAACGAGCGACCACTTGCCCGCGGAAGAAGGGCACGCCCCACTGCACGCCGGGAACGCCACGAACGCGCGCCACCGCCGTGTCGGGCAGCGGCTCGATCTCTTCAAAAAACTTCACGCGCGGGTCCATGACCCAGATGTCCGCCTCGTAGACGTCGAGGATCTGTCCCGCGGTGCGGATCAGGATGCCGACGAAGATCGACGTCTGCTGCGAAATGAGCAGCGTCGCGAACATGATGCCGAAGATCAGTCCGAGATATTTGGCGCGGTCGCCGAGGAGCATCTGGAGCGCGATGCGATTCATCGATGGCTCTCCGGCCAGGTTGCGTAGTCATCGAGTTTTCCGCGGGCGCCGACCATTGCGAAGGTGCAGGTGCGCACGACATGGTTGGCGATGAATCGAATCTGCTCGTCCGAATAGCTCAGATCGGGATAGAGCCGCTGGATGACCGGCTTGTTGTGCTCCCAGAAAAGGCATTGGGAGATGACGCTTGCTCCGAACCAGCGCACAGCGGGGTGCTCGATCGCGACGCCGAGCATCTCTGCGACGATCGATCGCAGCATGGCGAACTTGGGCGTGATCTCGGTCATGACGAGATCGTCGAGCGCCGCGCTCGGCTCGATCATCTCTCGCGCCAGCAGTTTCCCGTTCCAGGAGGGGCGTCCGCCGGAAAGCATGCTGCGGAAAAAGGTGTGAACGAAGACGCCAAGTTTCTGCTCGGCGGACGCGTTCGGGGGAATGGCGACTTGCAGCTCCTCCACCGCCATCGCGCAATGGTGGGCGTACTTGAGGACCTCTCGATAGAGGCCCTCCTTCCCTTTGAAGTGATAGTTCACCGCGGCGATGTTGGCCCCGGCGAGCGCGCAAATATCCCGAATCTGAACGCCGTGGAATCCGCGCTCAGCAAAGACCTCGCCGGCGGCTTCGAGTAGCCGGACGCGCGTGTCTTGTTCCGCCGGATGGCCGGATTCTTGTGTTTTATCGGTCTTTGCGGTGCTCACGCATGGTTCTCTTGTTTGAAACCAGGAGTTCAAACGCTTGTTTCAATCAAGTATAACACGCGGTGGCGGAAGGTCAAACGGCGGCGCCAAAAAAAAATAGCCGGATGCGTGGCGAAAGCGCGGGGCTAAGCGATGGAGACATGCCAGGCCGGCGGAGAAACGACGGGCGAGGTTCAATGTGAGGATCGAGAAAGACTCGCGGGCGCGGGGGAATGCGTGTGAGCGATGAGATTCGGGCGAGAAGTGAAGCGAATCGGGGCGACTGGATTCGAACCAGCGACCTCTTGCTCCCGAAGCAAGCGCTCTAGCCAGGCTGAGCTACGCCCCGATCAGGCGTTATCGGGCGATGAAACCGTCTCTGAGCCGGTGGCCGCGAGAGATTCCATCTATCGAGTGTTTCATCGTACCAGATTCCCCCGGTTTCACAATAGCCGGGCCAAGCGGGCGAGAATGTGAAACCGCCGCGCAAGTTCAGCCTCGGCCGCGAGCCATCGGGGTTCCACATCGCGTCCCCTCTTTGGAATGTTCAGGATTTCGCGTGTATCGCTCCGCCAGCCGGCGCACATCCATCTGGCCGCACTCCCCGGCCACCTTGGAGCCCGCTCATGCGAAGCATCCGAAACCCCGCCCCGCGAACCCTCACCCAACTCGCCCATGCCTTCACGAAGCTGACGATCGCCGGCGGCGTCGTCGCCACCAGCCTGGCGCTGCCGCCACGACCACCGATTGATCCTGGCAACGTGCCCGTAATCGACTTTCCCGATCTCGACGATCTGCCGCCGATCTACCCCACCGATCTGAAGATCACGGCCCGCCGCGCGAATTCGCTGCGACTGCAATTCCGCGACAACTCGAATGACGAAACCGGCTTTCACATCTACCGGCGAATCGGCGAGACCGGGCCGCTGCAATTGATCGCGACGTTGCCCGCCGGCGTGGAAGCGGTGCGTGAATTCACGGACACCGGGCTGACAGCGGACACGGCTTACATGTACCAGGTCGGCGCATTCAACTCGAAGGGCGAACGTTCGCTGCAGCCCTTCGGTGCCTATACGCGCTCGGCCGTCGCGGAGCCGGTGTGGCGTGTGCAACTGGCGGTGCGCGTCGCGGATCAGGACGACGCGAACATGGATGACAATCTGCAGGTGCTGCTGAATTCGGCGAGCGGCGACCTGCGCCCGTCATTCAATGACACATGGCTCGACTATGGCCGCGATGATTTTGAGCGCGGCAGCTTCTTTGTGTATGACCTGAATCTCGACGGAATCGATCAGCGCAGCGACATCACGCAGATCCAGTTGCGGCACGAAGGCAGCGACGCCGTGTGCATCGATTCGATCGGGCTCTATGTGAACGAGGTCAGCGTGTATGCACGCGACTTCGCCGCCGAGGGACGATGCAAGAGCCTGGACGACAGCGACAGATTCACCGTGTCGCATGAGACGTTGCGGAGCGATCCGCGTTGGCAGAGCTACATCACGCCGCCGGCGCCGCTTTTCATCGATCGCAACGAGCTGGAGAGCCGCATTGAAGGCATGATGGGGCACATGCTGCACGATCAGGACGCGTATTGGGGCGACCGCGACGGGCGAGCGTTTGTCGAGGCGACGTTTGTCGACGCAGAGCGGCTGCATGTGACGCTGGATCTGAAGGGCGAAGTCGACAACTTCTTTGATCCGGAAATCGACATCAGTTTTGACCTGGTGGTGAGCGCCGGCTGCGAGAGCGATGGGTCGGTCGCGATCACGATTGCGACAGAGAATTTCGACGCCAGCGTCGACCTCGGTTTCCTCGGCAGCGTCATCGACTTCTTCACGCCGATTCCGCCGGTCTTTGACCTGCCCTGCGCCGGCGGCGTCGGTCGCTGCCTGGAGCGCCGGATCGCGAGCGCGATTGAGGCGGCGTTTGTGCCGATTTCGCTGGAGATTGTGGTCGACACGCCGATTTGCGACTCGGGCTTTGAGCCGACGGTCGAAGTGCTGAGCGATGCTTCGATTGCGCTGGGTTTCCGCGCCCGCAACGATGGCGTTCCGTTCCGCTTTCTGCCGCGGCTGAGCGAGTTGCCGCTGGTTGATGTCGGCCTGGTCGGCGGCGACGTCATCCCGCTGCTGGCGCCGGGGAACCCGATCGACCCGGTTGACCCCGAGACTGCGCCGGTGGATGTGGTTGACGCGGACGAGCCGGCGACTGTCGGCGACGGGCCGACCCCGACGACGGACGGAGCTGGTGCGGCGGACGAAGCTGCGACGAACGATGCTACGACGAACGATGATGCGGCCAACGAGGCGCAGCGACTCACGCCGGCGCCGTTCGGCTGCGGCGGTCCGGTGTTGCTGAACGGGCTGATGGCGCTAATGGCGGCGATGCCGATGCGGTCGCGTGCACAGCGAGCACGTCGAGCGTAAACGTCGCGTGTGATTGATATCTGTCTGAGTGAGCGCCCGTGCGAGCCTGTCAGTTCGCGCGGGTGCTTCGTTTTGCTGAGGCGCGGATGCGGGCGGCGCAGGATTCGGCAGCTTACTTTTTGATTTCGTCGAGCAGCGCTTGCAGTTCAGCCGCCTGCTCTGCTCGGCCGGTTCCTTCGTAAAGCAAAATCATCGCTTTGGTCGCGGCGCGAGTGTGGGATGCAGGGAGGGGGCGGGCGGCGACGAGTGCGGAATAGGCGGCGGGCAGGACGGCCTCGGCTTCGGCATAGGCGCCCTGCTCGATCAATGATCGCGCGTAGGCGGTGTCGGCGTAGTGCGAGCGCCAGTGGGTTTCGCCGTGCAGCGAGCGAGTGGTTTGGCGGACTTCGTCGGTAAGTCCTTCGGCTAGGTCCCAACGGCCGGCTTCGCCCAGCAGCGCCGCGAGGTTTGCGAGGCTCAGCACATAGTCCGGGTGACAGTCGCCGAGCAGGCGGCGATGAATTTCCACGGCGGCCCGCTGCATCGGGATGGCCTCATCGTAGCGCACGCGATCGGCCAGGAACCACGCGAGGTTGTTATAGAGGTCGGCCACGAGGGGATGGTCGTGACCAAACGCCGCCGCGCGAAGCTCGATCGCGCGGCGCAATCGCCGCTCGGCTTCGTCGAATTTTCCCTGATCCATCAGGATCATGGCGGTGTTGGCGTCGATCGAGGCGACGGTGGGGTAGTTCTGTCCATAGAGCTCGATGACGCGCGTGCGGGCTTGCTCATAGAGCTGCAGCGCCGACTCGTTGTCGCCGAGTTTTCGTCTTAGGTAGGCGAGGTTGTGGAGGGCGCTGGCGTGGCCTTCGGCGGCCTCTTCGCCCTCGGTCGCTTCGCAGATTCGGATGCAGTGCTGCAGTAACGGCTCCACCTCGTCGAGTTTCTCGGCCTGGATGAGGGCGGCCGCGAGGCGTCCTTCGCTGATGGCGGTGCCCCAGTGATCGGGGCCGCTGGCGGCGCGTTCTTTTTCGAGCGCTTCGCGAAAGAGTCGGATGCCCGCGTCTGCGTCGCCGCGCTCGAGCGCGAGGCCGGCCATTTCGCGCATAGCGCGGGCGACATCGTGTCCGCTCGCTTCCGGATCGCGCTCGAAGAGTTGCAACGCCCGCGACAAATGGCGCTCGGCCTCATCGAGTCGCGATAGGTTTCGAAAGGCCACGCCGACCGTAACGCGCACATGGGCTTCGAGCAGCGGCTGATTGGGGAAGGCATCGTCGAGCTTGGCCGACTCGCGTTCGAGCAGTTCACGGACCGTTAGATTGGGATTGGGGTTTAGATCTTCGCCCAGCGGATTGGCCGAATCGAACATTCGGCTCATGAAGCGATTGACTGCTTTGGCGATGTTTGTCTGCTTTTCCGCGGACAAACGGGCGGCGACGGCGTCGTCGCGCTCGGCGCGGGCCTGCAGCAAGCCGTAGGTCGTGCCGATGACGCCGATGGTCAGCGCCGCCATGGTCGCCGCAACGCCAATCACCAGGGCGCGATGGCGGCGGGTGAACTTGCCGAGTTGTTCGGCGAGGCTCGCGGGGCGGGCGACGATCGGCTCGTTGCGCAAGTAGCGATTGATGTCGGCAGCGAAGTCAGCGACGCTGGGGTAGCGGCGATCTTTGTCCTTGGCGAGCGCCTTGCCGATGATGGTCTCGACATCGCCGCGGTAAACGCGGTTGAGCGTGCCGAGGCGGGCGGGTTCGTCGTCGCGGATGACGCGGATGGCATCGGCCATGCTCACGTTCACGTTCAGCGGCAGATGGCCGGTGAGCAGCTCATAGGCGATCACGCCCAGGGCGTATTGATCGCTGCGCGTGTCGACATCGTGCGGCTTGCCGGCGACCTGTTCGGGGCTCATGTAGGGCAAGGTGCCGACGAGTTCGCCGGTGGCTGTGTGCGCCGTTAGTGCGTCGCCGGCGTTGGCTGCGTCGAGTCGCGCGACGCCGAAATCCAATATCTTCGGCTGGGCCCCGGCGTCGACGATGATGTTGGCCGGCTTGAGATCGCGATGGATCACGCCGCGCTGGTGCGCGTGTTGAACCGCGTCGCAGACGTTGAGCAGCAGGCGCAGGCGATCTCGGACGCCGAGCTTTCGTTGATGCACGAACTCGGTCAGCCGCACGCCCTCGACCAGCTCCATCGCGATGAAGGGCACCGACATACCCATCATTTCGGCCGAGCCGGCTTCGTAAACCTGCGCGATGTTGGGGTGATGCAGCTTGGCGAGGAACTCGGCTTCGAACTGGAAGCGGCGCGAGGCGGAGTCGGACCAGAGGCCGGGGTTGACGACCTTCAGCGCGACGACGCGGCTGGGATTGGTTTGGCGGGCGCGATAGACGGTGCCCATTCCGCCGCGGCCCAATACGTCGATAATCTCGTAGTGGCCGATGGACTTCGGCATCGCGCGCGGCGCGTCGGCGGCGCTGCGGAGCATGGCGACGATGTTTGTGTTCTGGGGCAGGGGCTGATCGACGACGGCCGTGGCGGAGTCGCGACGGATCAGCTCTTCGACTTCCGCGCGGACGGCGGGATCATCAGCGCAGGCCTTGTCGAGGAAGTCGTTGCGCGAGGCGGGGTCGAGGTCGATCGCTTCTAGGAACAGCTCGGAGATGCGGGCGTGGCGGCGCGGATCGTCCGTCGCGGCGCGGCCATTCGCGACCGTCCGCACCCGGCTCGAACCATGGTTCGGTTCATTCACGCGTCGCGTCGAGCCTCCGTTGCAGCCATGCTCGTGCCATGCGCCACTCACCCTTGACGGTGCGGGGGGAGACATCGAGCAGGGCGGCGATTTCGTCCGTTTCGAGCCCGCCGAAGAAGCGCAGTTCGACAATTTTCGCCTGTCGCTCGTTGAGGGCGGAGAGGGCTTCGAGCGCTTCGTGAATGCCGAGCACATCGAGCGGATCGGCGTCTGGCGAGGCGAAGATGTCGGAGGAACCGGGGTCGTCGGGCCGGCGGCGTTTTTGCGCCTGTGATCGGCGGGCGTGATCGATCAGCAAATTTCGCATGGCGCGGGCGGCGACGGCGACGAAATGTGCCCGGCCGTTCCAGCGGGCCTGCGATTGATCGACGAGGCGCAAATAAACCTCGTTGATCAGGGCGGTGGGCTGGAGCGTGTGGTTGGCGCGTTCCCGCTGAAAGATCGCCCCCGCGACCGCGCGCAGTTCGTCGTAAACCAACGGAAAGAGGTCCGACGCCGCGGCCGAGTCGCCGTCGCAAAGTCTTTGCAGGCAGATTGTTGCGGCCGTGTTGTCGATGTTCATCGCGACCATATGCCCGGGAAGACGGCGAAGAGCCGTGGGCGGCTGTTTTTGCGAAACGAATGCCAGCGTTTGAGTTCTCAGTATATCGGCGCAGGGAGCGGTTCCATGCGGTTAGATCAGCGGTCTCGCCGAGTGGGACGGCCCATAGCTGGTGGTTCTGAAACGTCGATAAACAGCGCCCAAAAGGCGAAAACTCGACGTTTTCGGGGCGGGCGCTGGCGCGGCCCGAATGATTTTCAGAATCTTTGCCCCCAGGTTGGGTCCCTTTCGCAATAGGAGGTGTCCGAGCGGGCCGCACGCCGCGGTCGAGACGCTCTCACCGTTCGCCCTTATTCGACCTGGAGAAAGTCATGGTCCTCAAAAAGTTCCTGTTTCGCAGCGTGCTGAGTGGTCTCGCCTTCGCCGCCCTGGCCCAGGCCCAGACGGCCGTGGGCACTTCGATTACCTATCAGGGCCGGCTCGAAGAGGCGGGTCTGATCGCCGACGGGACATACGACTTTCAGTTCCGTCTCTTCGACGCCAACACCGCCGGCACTCAAGTCGGCTCGACCCTGTCGGTGAATGACCTGTCGGTGGTCGACGGCGTTTTTTCGGCCAACATTGATTTTGGGACCGCGGCCTTCAACACCAGCGCCCGCTGGGTGGAGATCGCGGTGCGCGACGGCGCGAGCGTCGGGGCGTATACGACCCTGACCCCCCGGCAGCGCATCCGGGCGACGCCGGTTGCGATTCAGTCGTTGAAGGATGCGAACTGGAGCGTGAGCGGGACGGATATCTCGAACACGAACACGGGCGACGTCGGCATCGGCACGGCTTCGCCGCTGGGGCGTCTGCACGTGTCGGACACGACGAACCCGAACATGATGTTTGAGAACTCGGGTGACACCACTGCGGCGCGCGATGTGCGGATGAACTTCCGCCACTCCAACGGCATCGGCGTCGAAATCGAGGCGCAGCGCGATAGCGGGATGGCGAATGGCATGTCCCTGGCATTCCGAACGCAGCCGGCGAGCGGCTCGATCGCGGAGCGGATGCGCATCACCGAAGATGGCGATGTGGGCATCGGCAGCACCAGCCCGAACGCGCGGCTGCATGTGCGGACGGTCGGCACGACGCCCTTCACGCCCGACACCACGCTGCGCGTGACCAGCGAATTCCCGTCGACGATCTCCAACACGACCGAGTTCATGGATTTCGCGGGCAATCAGATCATTGCGGTGAAGGACAATGTGTTCTCCACGCTCAAGCTGCAGCCCAACAGCGGCGAAGTTTCGATCGGAAACGGCTCGCTCTCGGCGGCCAAGCTGACCGTGACGCGTGCGGCGGTTTCGAACTTGTTCAACAGCGACCTGTCGCTGGACGACGTGGTGATCCAGGATGCAGACAACGCGTGGCTCGGGCTTTACAGCGACCCGACCGGCAACGTCGGCTCGGGCATCACCTTCGGCGAGTCGAGCGGGCTTGCCGCCGAGCCGAAGTGGGCGATCTATGCCCGCACAACCGATAACGTCGGCGATCTGAACATCACCTTCGGCACCAGCACGAATCCGACCAGCAACGAAAAGATGTTGCAGGTCGATCGCGATGGGACGACCAAGGTGAAGGTGCTCGAAATTCTCGGCGCCGATGTGTCGGAGCGATTCCCGACCAGCGACTGCGTCGAGCCGGGCAACGTCGTGATGATCGATGCGGCGAATCCCGGTCAGCTCTGCCTCGCGAAGGGTGAGTACAACACGAAGGTCGCGGGCATCGTCAGCGGCGCGGGCGACATCCCGGTCGGCGCGATCCTCGGCAACCTGCCCGGCAAGGAAGAAGCCCCGCCGATCGCGCTCTCGGGTCGCGTCTGGACGCACTGCGACGCGAGCGAGGCGGCGATCGAGGCGGGCGACCTGCTCACCACCAGCAACACGCCCGGCCACGCCATGAAGGCGGCGGACGCGGATCGTCGCGGCGGTGCGGTGATCGGCAAGGCGATGAGCGGCCTGGCGAAGGGCGAGAAGGGTCTCGTGCTGGTGCTCGTAAACCTGCAGTAGTCGCCGCCTGGATAAAGCGCGGACGATCGTCCGCGCCGTGGCGGCCGAGATCATGATGTAAGGCGCGCTGAAGTCGAGACCGCGGCCGCGCAATCGACCGATCGAGTGGCGGCGGCATCAATGCCACGCGCCAAGAGATGATGGGTCGATGCCGCACGGACCGAACGGGAATCGTGCAAAACTCCGGTGGCGACCTCGAGACTCCCGACGCACTCAAGCTCAATCCGGAACATGCCATGCTTATCACTGTCATTCGAGCTTCGCTGATTGCGGTTGCCGGGCTATCGCCTGTGTTGGCCGCCGACTCGGTGCTGTCGGCGTCGAGGCCGACTCGGTCTGGCGCCGTCGGCGGATTGCCCGCTTGGCAACGTGCTGCGCTCAAAGCTCCCGAGGTCGTCGAGAAACAGGTGCTGCTTCCGGACACCCGTCCGCCGGAGCTAGAGGCGGCGCGCGGCGCCGAGAACGCCGCCGGTCTCGATAAGGTCGGCTATGTCGAGGATGTGGATGCGAGCCTGCTGCCGTCGTGGGATTGGAGCCCAAGGGCGGATGGCAGCGCCGCCGCGCGGGTGAGATTCGCCTCGCGTGGGGCGTGCGGGCTGCGGCTGCGCATTGCGGATATCGATCCGAAGTCGCAGATCGAGATGCGGTTCTACGATGGCTCTGGTGAATCCGTGCTCGGACCCTTTCGGGCGCCGCGGGTCGATGAAAAGGGTGGCTGGTGGAGCCCGACCATCTGGGGCGAAGTGGCCGGCGTCGAGCTCGTGGCGCTCGATGGCGTACGCGAGGATGCGGCCCAGCCGCGCGTTTCACAGGTCGCGTATCTCAATCAGGCCGGCTCCTGCGGCGTGACGCCCGGTGCTACTCTGCCCTGCAACAACGACATTCGCTGCCATAGCACTTGGGCGAATGGCGAAGGGCGGGCGGTCGCGCTCTTCTACAACATCAAAGAAGGCGTGTGCCTGCGTTGGACCGGTGCGCTGCTCAATCGCCAGCCGAACGATCTGTCGCCGCTCTTCATGACGTCCAACTTCGCCTGCGGAACGAGCGGCGAGGCGGACAGCGTCGAGGTGTATTGGGAATATGAATCTGCTAGTTGCGGCGGCGTCTTTCCGGCGACGCCCGCGAACCAGCCGCGCAATCTGGGCGCGGTGCGGATCAAGCGACACTTGGACGCAGACTGGTCGCTGCTCGCGCTGCTGGACCCGCCGGCGGCGAGCAACCCAGACTATCTGGGCTGGAACTCGGGCAGTTGGAGCGACAACGCGACCGCCACCGTGATCCATCATCCGCGCGGCTCGTTCAAACGGATCAGCTTTGGCGAGACCGGGATCCTTCAGCAGGTCGCGCTCTGCCTGTCCATTTTGCCCGGTGGTTGCTTTGATGTGGATAGCCGCCGCGTGATTACGGACGACGGGCCGACCGAGCTGGGCTCGACCGGCGCGCCGGTTGTCGACTCGAATCGGCAGGTGCGACTGGTGATCTCCGGTCGCTTGTCCGATTCGTGGGTTTGCGCCGACGCACCGTTTCGCAGCTATGGCGGACGGTTCGATCAGGCCTACGAACACCTGAAGTACGCACTCGCCGATGCATACATCGCCAGCCCGACCTATGTGAACAACACGGCCGTCGGCGACGACGGCGGAAACGGCATCCTGGAGCGCGGCGTCGCATCGGCGCCGTTTACGGGCATTCTCGAAGCGAGTTTCGTGGTCCGCGCCGGCGACGAGCTGCGGATCAATCCAGGCGACTACACCGGCAGGGTCAAGATCTGGCGGCCGATGAAGCTGAAGCGCGACGGAACGACCGGCAGCGTGCGGATGGGCGTCTGACTGGTCTGAGTGCCGAGCCGCGGGCCATTCGCCTGGGCGGCGATCACCGAAAAGAGTGAGTGACGTATGAACTACATGACGTGCACAAATCGAGCGGCCCGATGGCTGGTTGCGACGCTTGTCGCTACGGCGCCTGCGTACGCCGGCACCTTTCGCATCGAGCTCGATTACATGGTCGCCGGGGACCATTCGCATCGTCCGAGCGCCGCGGTGATCGACGCGGTGGTGCGCATGTTCGCGTGCGAAGGCCACACGCTGATCATTGATGTCGACGACGCGCTCCCGCACTACACCGAGCTGCAGCGCAACCCGAATAACTGCACCGAGCTGTTTGGCTACAGCGGCGTGAACAACAGCTTTGGGGCGCTACGCCAGACCTACTTTGATCGCCAAAATGACAACGCGTGGGATTACTGCATCTTCGCTCATAACTACGAAGACGTGGGATGCGTCAACACGACCAGCAGCGGGCTCGGCGAACTGGGCGGACGATATTTCATTGTGACGCTTGGCTCGTTCAGCGGTCAGACGGGCACCACGTTTGACCAGGCCGCCACACTGGCGCACGAGTTCGGCCACGTTCTCGGGCTCTCGCATTGCGGGGCGAACGACTGCGACAGCATCGGCGATCGAAGTGTGATCCTGCCCAGCATCATGAGCTATCGCTATCAGCTCAGCGGCGTGAAGAACGTGCTGACCTGCAACGGGATGATCCCGCCCCAGGCGATCTTTCGCGAGATCGACTATTCGCATGGTCGGCTCTGCGCTCTGGATGAGAACCAACTGAGCGAGTCGAACGGCTCCTACATGGCCCCCGTCGACTGGAACTGCAGCGGCGCCATCAGCGGAACCGTCGCTCAGGACATCAGCAACAACCGAAACGGTGCCGGTTGGTGCGGCGTCGCCGGCACGCGCGGCATCATCAGCGATGAGAATGAATGGGCCACGGTCGACGCCGCCGCGCGCGATCGCGAGAGAGCCGTGCGGCCCGAGAAGAAGCGCGACATCGGATGCATTACGCAGGAAGAGTGGGCGGAACTGCAGGACGAAGTCGCGGCGCGGGGCGGTTGTGCGCAGCCGGCGCTGACGACCGAGTCGTGCCCGACAGGCGAGAACATTTTTGTCGGCAACAACGTCGGCATTCAGATCGGCTTCTGCTCGTTGCCGTACGACGGTCCGGCCGAGGCGCATGTCTTCGCGCCGCTCCACAGCACCTATTTTCTTCGCCCCGGCGACTTCAACGTGACAAACTCGCTCCGACTCACGAAGCCGGGCAAATGGCTTGCGCCGATTGGCAGTGCGACGATCCGATAGCCCCCGCAACGCTCACGATTCAAAGGCTTCGGCCCATCGGGGCGCGCATGATTCAACCAACCGCAACCGCGCCGCCTTCGCGGGCAACGAGGATGCAAATGTGCACGCTGTCACCAAACCTTACGGTCGCCATTGGCTTGCTGGGCTGTCATTTGATCTTCGCCGCAGCGCCGCAAGCTGCTGCCGCGAGCTTTCTGATCGAAATCGACTACATGGCCAACAGCGACCATAGCCACCGCCCGAGCCAGCTGGTGATCGACGCGGTGGTCGAGATGTTTGCGTGCCGCGGCCATCAACTGACGATCATCGTGGACGACGAGATTCCCCATCACAACGTGATGGTTCGCGACCCCAACAACTGCAACGAGTTCTTCGACTACAGCGGCGCCGCCAACAGCTTCGGCCGTTTGCGCAATCAGCATTTCGATCTGATCGCCAACCCGGCCGCGCACTATTGCATCTTCGGCCACTTTTACCAGGACAGCAGCTGTACGCTGACCGACAGCAGCGGCCTCGCCGAAGGCCCGGGTCGCTATTTCATCGTGACGCTCGCGGATCACGAGAATCAGGTGGGCAGCGAGTACAAGCAGGCGGCGACGCTGGCTCACGAGTTCGGCCATACGCTGGGGCTGAGTCACTGCGGCCCCGATGACTGCGATACGCTGGGAAACCACAACCCGCTGTTGCCGAGTGTGATGAGCTATCGCTATCAGCTGTCCGGCGTGCGCAACGTCCTGAAGTGCAACAACATCATCCACCCCAAGGCACGCTTCAAGCAGCTGGATTACTCCGCCGGCAACATGTGCTCGTTGAACGAAAACAGCATCAATGAAATCATCAGCGTGCGCATGGGCAGCACCGACTGGGATTGCGACGGTGCGTTTGAATCCAACGTCGTCGCCGACATTAGCAACGGCGACAACGGCGACAGCTGGTGCGGCGAGACCGGCATTCGTTCCACGGTGCACGACACCGACGAATGGGCGATCGTGGCGGGGGCGGGCCTAGCGCTGGAACGCGGCGAACGTCCGCCCAAGCGGCGCGACTATGAGTGCTTGCCGCGCAGCGAGGCCGACAGGGCGGCGGCGGACCTGGGGCGCGGCGGTTTGGATTGCGGCAACGCCCAACTGGAGCTGGAAGGCTGTCTGGGCGACAACGTATTCGTCGGCCTCGCGGCGCTGTTCCCCCGCGGCGCGTGTACGCAGCCTTGGCCCAACCCGATGACGGCACAATCGGCCTCCCTGAACCACAGCACCTATTTCCTCTTCCCGGGTACGTACACGCTGACCGGTAATCGCAAGCTCACGCGTCCCGGGATCTGGGTCGCGGCTTCCGGAGCGGCGACGTTCCGATAGCCGGGCAGACTGGCTGTGACCGGCGTTGCCGCTGGCCGCCTCGCTCGCTGTCGGCGGCGAAACTTTCGCCAGGATCTCTGCCCCCGTGAGGGCGGGGCTGCGCATTAGGGAGGGATGGTGGTCGTCGCGTGACGGCCGTCGCGTCTTGACCAGGAGCACCGACATGATGCACACGACTGCGAGACTGCTGGCCGCCGCTTTGTTTCTTGCGGCTCCGCTTTTCGGGCAACTGGCCGACAGCGCGACGGACTCGGTCGAGGATCTCGCCAAATTCACGCGCGATGTACTCATTCCGGAGCGTCTGAAGCTGATTGACGGCGATATCGTCGTGCCGATCGATTTTGACGAATCGCGGGCGACGTTTGGCACCAGTCTTTGGCCAAACGGTCGCGTGCCGTACGAGTTTGCGACCAACGTCGGCAGCACCAACGAGCAGCGCATGATCGCCGCCATGCAGGAGTGGGAGTCGCTGGCCGATGTGAGCTTCACGCCGCGAAACGGCGAGGCCGATTACATCCGCATCATCTCCGACAGCTTCAACGCCAGCGAGTTTCTGGGGCGCAACGGCGGACGGCAGCGGGTCTGGATCACGAGTTGGACGACTCACGGCACGCTCGTTCACGAACTCGGTCATGTGCTCGGTTTTTATCACGAGCAGAGCCGCGCCGACCGAAACAGTTTCGTGCAGATCAACTTCAACAACGTGTCGCAAACGGCCTGCACTGATTCCAACGGAAACCCCACATCGTGCAACAGCCAGTTCACGATTCGCGACCCCGCCGACAGCGAACACGGTCCCTATGACTTCGGCTCGGTGATGCACTACGGCGCGTGTGCCTTCTCGAACTGCACAACCTGCACCGCGACCAACAGCGGCTGCGCCACGATCACTGTGCTTGCCCCGAATACGGCTCAGCAGACGCTGATTGGCCAGCGCGTCGGGGCGAGCTTCTGGGATGGGCGCGTGATGTCGTTCTTGTACCCGGAAAACAACTGGGTCTTCGCCGACGACCAGATCAGCGGCATCCCGTTTGGCACCTTCCTCGATCCCTTCAGCCTCGCGCAGGCGCTCTCGGTCGTGCCCACGGCTGGCAAAGTCTGGCTCAAGCCCGGCACATATGGCGGCGTCGGCCGCATTGAGCGCCCCATGCGGCTGGAGGCCACCTATACGCCGGTGCGAATCTTGAACTAAGTGCGGCGGGGGAGCGGGCCACACCCAGGCCACGCGACCGCTTGCTGCCGTATGATGTGCGCATCTCTTCAACCCCATTGAGGTGCGCGCGATGACAGGTATCTGTGTAGCTGGGCTGTTGGCCTTTTGGATCGGTGCGGGCGGTGCGGCAGCCGGCGATGGCGGCTGGCGACACGCAGCCACGATGACGCTCGACGACCTGAAGCGTGGGGAAGAGCTTTATCGCATCGGTCAGTGCGCCAAATGCCATCAGGATGATGCACGTGGCGGAGGGCGGGGGCCGAACCTGCGCGACGAGGTGTGGGACCATTGCGACGGTAGCGTCGAAGGCATCCGCGGCGTGCTGGAGCGCGGCGTTTCGCGCGAGGAACTGAAGGACAAGAGCCGGCGCTTCGGCATGAACTCCGCCACGAATGCGATTCCCGAGCCGGCCGACATTGCGATTCTGGCGGCTTACATCAAGAGCCTTAGCGACGTTGGCAAGGGGGACGAAAAGCCAAAGTCGAGCGACGAGGAAGCTGCGCCGGAGGGCGGCGAGGGCGAGCTGGGCGAGGTGGTCGCCGACGAGGAGTTCAAATTCAAGATTCGTCCGCCGCAGGGCTGGCGCGAAGCCCCTGCGGAGTCGGTGACCGTTCCGGGCAAGGTGCGAAAGGTGTGGTCGCCGGACGGCGTTTCTTCGATCGTAGTTTTCATTCAGACCCCGGATAACGCACTGACGCCGCGGATGTTGCTCGATTTGAGCGTGACGGGGCTGAAGAAGGCCGGGTTTGAGATTCAGAAGGAGCGAATCGGGAAACTCGGGGAGATGAAGGCGATGAACCTCGTCGTGGCGGGGAAGGGCACCGGCGGGGCCCTGACCGGCACGGGCGAGGTGCAGACGGTGCAGCACTGGGTGGCGGTCCCGCGAACGACCGATGTGCTGGTCGTGCTGCTGACCTGCCCTGAGTCGGACTTTAAGGAGCGCAGCAAGACGCTGCAGCGGGTGGCGAAGTCGATGGAGATCGGCGGCGAGCAGACCAAGGAGCAGCGCGAGTCGAAGTGAGTGCGGGGTGGCAAACCTGAAAAGGGGGGACTTTCTTCCCAGCGGTCATTCGGCTCGTTCACATCGCATCGCGGACCAGAATTAGCGCATGCTCGTCAGCAAGGCCCACTCCGTTTCGCAGCAAAGCCGCCTCGCGCTCACGCTCGCGTGGGTCGCGGGGTATACGAATGTCATCTGCATCCTCGCTTGCGGGACAGTGACGAGCCACGTCACCGGATCGGTCAGCCATCTGGGGCGCGTCGTCATCGAGCTCAACGCGGCGCAGGCCGGGTTCCTCGCGTTTTTGGTGCTGACCTTTGTCCTCGGAGCCGCGATCTCGGGCGCGCTGACGGAGAAGGCACGGCGGTTCGGCTGGGAATCGATTTATGTTCTGCCGATGCTGGTGCAGGCGGGCTTGTTGCTGCTCTTTGCGCTGGGTATCGAGTTTTGGGACACGACGCCCGACACGATCTCGAGAGCACATCGCTGGATTCTCAGCGGCCTGGCCTCGACGGCGATGGGGCTGCAGAACGCGACCATTACACGCATCTCCAACGGCGTTGTGCGCACGACGCACCTCACGGGCGTATTGACCGACATCGGCATCGAGAGCGCAATCCTGGCCCTCGGCAGTCGTGACGGCGCCGCGCGGCCGACGGAGCAGACGCGCGCCGCCGGCATCCGCGTCTTGTTGCTCTGCTCGATCGTGCTTTCGTTCATGGTCGGCGCGGGGCTGGGCACCGTCGCGTTTGAGCGGTTTCATGATTACTCGATGATTCCGCCCGTGGCTTTTCTGTTCTGGATCGTCTGGCAGGATGTTCGCACCCCGATTTGCGAACTGGAATCGATCGGAAGCGACTCGACCCCCAATGCGGTCCCTCTGCCGCGCGAGATGGTGGTCTATCGCCTGCGCCGCGATCGCAAGCGCGGCGGGATCCTGCAGCGATTGCCCGATCTGATTCAGTGGATCGAGCGACTGCCGGAAGAGACCCGGGTGGCGGTGCTGGACCTGACCGAGGTCACTGTGCTCGACGACAACGCCGGGCTGCAGTTGGGCGATGTGGCGCGGCGCGGTCGGGAGCGCGGGATGACGGTGATCCTTGGGGGCTTGCCGCCGGCGCGGGTGGCGTACCTTGAGCTCGATTCGCCGCGAGTCGGGATCGATCTGGACAACGTCTTTTCGGATGGCAAGACGGCGATTGCGCACGGATTCGCACTACTGGATGTGGCTCGGGCGCGGGCGCTAGCGGTCGGCGGCTGACGCGAATCGTCGTGCGAGCGGCTATTCGCATGTCGACGGAAGGATTGCGTGCCGCGAACGCGACTACAATCGTTCGACGAGGCAGCCATGCACAATCGTCGCCTCTGTTTTGCTCTTTCCATTGCGTTCGCCGTCGTCGGTCTCGCGGCGCTCGCCAGCGCTCAGGAGATCACGCCCGATCTTGTTGAGCGACGCAAGCAGTTCCTCGCCCAGGAACTTATCACCTCCCGGCCATTTCAGTTCATCTTCAACCCGGGCCAGACGCCGCGTGTTATCTGGCGCGACGCGGAGGAGGTGCGCCGGCTTGGCATGAGTGCAGAGCTGCGCGTGCGGTGGTTTGATGGCGAATTTCGCGAAGCGCCGGTGCCCGATGCGCCAGGGCGTTGGGCGGCTGTGATCGAAGGGACCGCACCGAATGGCACGCCGCTGCGGCGCGGGCTGACATTCTTCTGCCGCGGCGATGGGTTCATCTTCTGGACGCCGGCGGATGAGACGGGGCTGATGCCCGCGCGCCCGTCGCCCGTGCCCCCGGCGATTTGGGAAGCGGCGCTGACAGAAGTGCGGCTCACGAGCCGCGATGCCCATTTTCGCGCCATGAACGACACCGAGGCGGGGGCGATCCTGATGGCCGGCTTTTTCGAGGCGGCCCGTGAGGCGACATCGAGCAGCGCCCCCAGCAGCGCGAATTCGATCGGTGTTTCCGAATTGCCGGATAGAGGGCGCTGGTCGCCGGCGATGCGCAATGATGAATATCACCTGCGACTGAAACTGCGGCTGCTGGCCGCGCCCCGCGCCGCAACACAGCCCGCGGGCGCCGGCGCCGCGCGGATCGCGTCGCCGCTCGCCGCGCCGCGAAGGCGTGAGAATCCGGCGCCGATGCTCCGCGAAGGTACGCCGCGCGAAGCGCGCGTTTCAGCCGACGCAAAGGCAAAAATCGACGCCATCTGTCGCGATTGGGCGGCGGACTCCGGCGAGCCCTTCGTCACGCTGGTCGCTCGCGACGGCGTGATCATCACGCACGAAGCGTACGGAAAGACGGCGTCGGGCGTCGAGTTGACGCGCGCGTTTCGACAGGATGTCTTTTCGATCACCAAGACCCTGACAGCGATGCTCTTCGGGCGGTTTCTCGATCAGCGGCGAATCGAGCTTGATGCGTCGGTGGCAAGCGTCTTTGACGAGTACCCGAAGAATGCCGCTCATGTACCAACATTTCGCCAATGCCTGACGCACACCAGCGGCCTCTCGGGTCACGGCGATTGGGGCGGGGCACGAAATCCTTACTTCGAGAACATCATTCTGAACGCGATCGACGTGAACTTGCCGGGACGAAAGTATGAATACAGCGGCATGGGCTACGACCTGACGGCGAAGGCGATGGAGCGGCTCAGCGGCAAGAGCATTCTGCGGCTCTTCCACGAAGACCTGTTCGCGCCGCTGGGGATGCATGAGGCGGTCATTAGCGGTGCGAGCAGCGGCGCGCAACTGACCGCGTATGAGCTGGCGGTGCTGGCCCAGACGCTGGCGAACGGCGGCAGCTATGGCGAAATCGAGCTGTTTTCGCCGGAAACGCTGCAACGCATGCTGCCCGTAAAGCTCGCGGACTTCTACCCAGGAATCCCCGAGAGCGAGGGCATCGGTCTGCACTGGAAGCCGGAGCGCCGGCCCGGCGCGCCTCCGGACAGCGCGGCGCCGGAGCACCTGGCGCTGGGCATGCGCACCTTTGGTCATGGTTCGCTGAGCGCGTGCATTCTGCGCATCGATCCGGAGACCGGCGTGATCGTGACGCAGATGCGCAGCGCTGCGGGGCCGCGCTTTGGCGAGTGGTCGGCGAAGATGTTCGCTGCGATCGCGGATTCGATCGAGCGCTGAATTGAGCGATCGAGCGGCCGCGATCGGGGCTTGTCGGTCGAGATGACGCGGGCCGCCCGGCGCATCAATTGACGCAATTTGGGGTTGGAGGGGGCGCTTGCGCGATGTATGGTGGGCGCGGGCTTGCGCGGCGGGGCGCGTGGTTCTGTCGCGACTGGGCCCGCATATCGGAGGATCGGTCATGAAGCGATTTTTGGCTCGTAGTGCAGTCGCATGCGCGGCGATCGGTTTGACGTCGTCGATCGCATCGGCGGCGGGGATCGAGGTGATCTACAGCGAAATCACCGGCCATCCGACGTCGCAGATACCCGGCGCGCTCGATGCGAGCGGGATGCCGATCGCGATTGAGTTCAAGGCGATCGAGGACATGAACTTCAAGGCCGACGGGTCGCAGTGGATCCTGCGCGGCCGCGCCAACTCACTCGACACGATCGATACCTGTCTGCTGCTTGGCGCGGGCACGACGGGCAACATGCTTGCGCAGGAAGCCCAACCCGTCGCGGGCGGAACAGCGCCGGAGGTCTACGACTTCTTTGACGGCGTCGCAGGGTTTAACGATGCCGGCGATTTCGCTTTTGGCGCCCGCGCCCGCAACGGCGTATTTGCGGTCAAGGAAAAAGTCATTCGCTTCACGGCGGCGAATGGGTTCCAGGTCGTGGCCACCGAGAGTGCCCCGCTGTTGGGCGCGATCGACGCGCCGGTCGGCGCCAGCGGGGACGAACTGCTGGGCAACTCGCTGAACGGAATTCACCTTCTGAACGACAATCGCGTCGGATTCGTCGATCTTTCGACGACCAACATCAGCACCCTGCGGCGCCCGATTCTCGTTTATCACAACGCCGGCGTGAATCAGACGTTTCTGCAATCGGGCGTCACCGCGGTCGGCGGAAACGTCTGGGATTCGTTTCCCAGCGACGGATTCCGCACGACGCCGGACGGGGCGCACTACATCGCTCTCGGGGATGACGAGGGGCCGACGACCACCGACCAGATTCTGGTGGTCGACGGCAACGTCGTATTGCGCGAGGGCAGTGTGATTCCGAGCACGTCCATCACGGTCACGTCGATCTTCGCGTTTGATCTGCTGGCCAGCGGCGACTGGTTCTCCCGTGGAAGCACGCCGACCGGGTCGGACTGGGCCGTTCGCAATGGGGCGCTGTTGGCGGCTACTGGCGCCCCCATCACGTCCGGCGGCGCGATCGCCAATTGGGGCGATACGTTCCTCGGTTGCACCGGTAACCGCGTTGGCGACACGATCGTCTGCGGCAACACCGATCTGGCCGACCCGGGCCGCGATACGGTGGTGGTCTTCAACGGCAGCGATATCGTCGTCCGCGAAGGCGACCCGATCGACTTGAACGAGGACGGAATCTTCGACGACGGTGTTTTCATCGGTCGTGGCAACAACACGCTCGCGGCGTTCGCGCCGAACGATTTCTTCCTGACCGACGACCGCATCCTCTATTTCATTGCGCCGCTCAATGACGGCAAAGGCAACGACCTTGGCACCTTTGGCGCCGGCGGCGAGGCCTTCCTGCGGCTCGACTTGAATCCGATCGTCGGGCTGCTGGGCGACATGAACTGCGACGGCATTGTCAGCGTCGGCGATATCGCCGGGTTCGTGCTGGCGTTGACCGACCCCGCCGGCTACGCGGCGACGTTCCCGGATTGCGACATCAACAACGCGGATGTGAATGGCGACGCCGTCGTCAGCGTGGGCGACATCGCCGGATTCGTGGCGCTGCTGGTCGGTCGCTGATTTGCGGAGCGAGAGGTAGCACCGGCATCTCGTCGGCTGTGCGACCGGGCGAGGGCGAAGGTGTTGATCCGGTATTCACAGGCCCGACAGGTGGTCGGTGCTACCCTGACCCCATCCGTCTCGCTTAGCATGACTCACGCCAACGGAGCCACCGCATGCGAATCGCCTACGGTATTTTCGGCTACGGTCGCGGTCACGCCACGCGGGCGGCGGCGGTCCTGCGCGAATTGTCGTCGCGGCACGAGCTCCTGCTCATCGCCGGCGGCGACGCCTATGACCAGCTCTCCGGCAGCTACCCGGTGATGCGCATTCCGACGCTCGGCTACGCCTATGGCGGCAGCGGAAAACGCTCAAACTATCTGACAATTCGCCAGAATTCGTGGCATGTGCTCGACATCCTCTTTCGCGGCCCGGTCTCGCAGCAGGTGACCGCGGCATTGAAAGATTTTCACCCCGATGTTGTGATCTCCGACGCCGAGCCGTGGACTCATCGTGCCGCCCGTCGGCTGGGGATTCCGCGGATCGGCTTTGACCACTTCGGCATCATGGTCCACTGCAAACTGCCGATGCCCTGGCTCGACTGGCTGCGCAGCTTTCGCGATGTGTGGATCTATCGCATTTTGATGGGCAAGCCGCAGCGCGTGATCGTCAGCAGCTTTTACGACGCCCCGCCGCGCTGGCCCGGGGTCGAGGTGATCGGCCCGCTGCTGCGCGACGAGGTATTGCAGATTCCCAGCGTCCACGGCGACCATTTTCTGTGCTACTTCAACAAAGGCCAGCATCAGTTCACGCCGGAGGTCGAGCAGACCCTGCGTTCGATTAACGCGCCGGTATATGTCTATGGCGTCACGGGGCGCCGCGGCATGAGCGGCAACATCGATTTTCGCCCTCCGAGCAACATGCCCTTTGCGGAAGACCTGGCGAGCTGTCGGGCGATCATCAGCACGGCGGGCAACCAGCTGGTGGGGGAGGCGCTGCACTTTGGCAAGCCCATGCTGGTGATGCCCGAAGATTGTGTGGAACAGCGACTGAACGCGGCGGCGATCTCGCGGCTCGGAATCGGCATGGAGACGACGTTTGCGGCATTTTCGCCGGCGGTTATCCAACGCTTTCTGGAACTCGAGCCGACCTATCGCGAGCGGACAAGGGTTGTGGCGCGCGACGGCCGGGCCGAGGCGATCCGCACCATCGAGCGATTCCTTCGCGAATTGGCGCCCGCTGCCGCGATTTCGCAGATTGCACCTGCCGCCGCGGCGGGCGAGCCGTAAGATCTGCGGCTTAGCCGCTTTTGAGTTTTGGGTGATGCTTCCGGAGGCCGCTGCTTGCGACCGATTTCCCTGGCACTCTCGATCCTGAAAAACCGCGTCGGGGCGGTGCCGCGCCCGTCGTGGTGCACCTATCTCGTTACCTATCGCTGCAACGCGCGCTGCAAAATGTGCGACTCGTGGCGAATGAAGCCCGGCGACGAGTTGACCATCCCCGATGTGCGAACCGTCTTCGGAAAAATCGGCACGCTCGACATCGTCCGTCTCAGCGGCGGCGAGCCGTTTTTGCGGCCGGACATGCTCGAAATTGCTGAAGCAATCCTCGAAGTCTCGCGGCCGAGCGTGATCCACATCACCACCAACGGCTCATTTCCCGAGCGCGTCGAGGAGTTTGCGAAGCGATTCTCGAAGCCGGGGCGTCTGCGATTCATGGTCTCCTTCGACGGTCAGAAGGAGGAGCACGACGCGAATCGCGGCCAGGAAGTGCTCTACGACTACGCCGTCGAGACCTGCAAGCGGCTGGTGGCGCTTCGCGATAAGAAAGGCATCGAAGTCAGCGCCAACCACACTGTGATCTCGGGCCAGTCGCTCAACGACAACGACGGCCTCCGCCGCGACCTCGGCGCACTCGGCATCGAAGTTCATTCGGTGCTCGCCTACAGCGACTCGGCGATGTACGGGGCAAAGCGCCGCGGTACGCGAGCCGAAGACCTGATCATCGCCGGCGGATATCCGCTGCATCCAAAGTTGAAAGAGAGCGACGTGCTGGGCTTCATCGATCGCGAACTGGAGCGCGTGAAAGAGTTCCGATCGCCGGCGCTGCGATGGGGCAAGCGTTACTACCTCCGCGGCCTAAAGCAGCGTCTGCAGGGCGTCGACAATCCGCGGCCCAACCCGCGCTGCGTCGAGCTGCGCAGTCACATCCGCCTGCTGCCCGATGGCAGCGTGCCGGTCTGCCAGTTCAACACCGAGCGCGTCGGCAATCTGCTGAAGCAGTCGTTCGACGAGGTGTGGTATCAGAGCGCCGAGACCAAGAAATCGCGCGAATGGGTCGATCGCTGCGTCGGCTGCTGGGCCGAGTGCGAGGTCATGCCCAATGCGATCTTCACGGGCGACCTGCTGATGGGGTGATCTCGACGCGGCTCGCCGGGCGACGCGTAATAGACGTAAAGCCCGGTGGAGTACGGCGGTCGATACAGCGTCCGTCAAAGCGAGCGGCCTTTCGGTGATGGCAGGCGGATAGGGGGGGCTGGAAGTCATGTTTCTCGCGCGCGGTTAGCATCTCCGCGATGATGCTCGGATCCGGGTCAGCGCAGGTTTTGAGTGCGTCGCCGCTTCTATGGGTTTTCGCGCTCATCGCACTCGGCTCTGCGCTCGGGGCGGTTCGCTGGTTCGGAATGCCCTTCGGCGCGGGGGCGGTGTTTTTCGCGGGAATCGTCGCCGGCCACTTCGAAGTGAAGATCCCGCCCGAAGTGGGTGAGCTGGGTTTGGTGCTCTTTGTTTATAGCGTTGGGCTGCATGCCGCTCCGCACTTTGTGTCCGCCGTCCGCTCGGGAATCGGGCCGTTGCTGATCGCGGGCGCTGCGGCGCCGCTGATCGGCGCCGCGGTGGCGACCGGCCTGGCGCTTGCCCTGGGGATTGAGCCGGCGCTCGCCGCCGGCCTCTTTACCGGCGCCACCACCTGCACTCCAGCGCTGGCCGGTCTGGTGGACATGATCGAGCGCGGCGGCAGCGGCGCAACGCGGCTGGCCGGCATCGGCTATGCGATCGCCTATCCCTTCAGCGTCGCTGCCAGCGTGCTGTTTGTGCAATCGCTGCCAAAGCTGCTGCGCACGTCGCCGGAAGACGCGGCGCGCCGATTCGCTGAAGAGCAATCGCGGCGGCGTCCGCGGCCCGAGGCGATGGTGTTGCTGCTGACGAACCCGAGTTGTGCCGGTCGCACGCTACACGAGCTCGGCAGCCTGCAAATTTCGAAGGCGGTTGTTTCGCGCATCAAACGCGACGGCCGCATTCTGCCGGCCACGCCCGATGTACAACTCGCGCTGGGCGATGCGTTGCTGGTCGTCGGTCCGCCCGATGAGCTGGCTCGCATGGAAGCATTGATCGGCGAGGTCTCGCTGGAGCGGATGGACGACCCGACCGGGGCGATCGGCGCCGAGCAGCTCCGCGTCGCCCGGTTCGACGCGGCGGGCAAGCCCCTGCGCGACCTCGGGCTGGGGCCGCGCTTCGGCGTCACGATCACGCGCGTCCGCCGAGGAGATGTCGAGCTGACGCCGACCGGCGAGACGACGCTGGAACTGGGCGACCTGGTCCGCGTGGTCGGCCCGGTAAGCGGGATTGCCGGCGTGCGCGAACGCATCGGCGGGGACGAAGGACAGCTCGACCAGACGACCATTCTGACATTCGCGGTCGGCGTCGCGGTCGGCCTGGCGATCGGGCAAATCCCAATCCATCTCGGCGAGGGTGTGCAGACGCGCCTCGGGGCGGCGGGCGGCACTTTTTTGGCGGCGATCCTGTTCGGATATCTCGGTCGCATCGGACCGCTCAGCCTCTATGTGCCGAGCGCCGCGCGGCTGGTTTTGCGCGATCTCGGGCTGACGATCTTCCTGGTCGCGGCGGGTGCTGGGGCGGGGCGCGGGCTCTGGCCGGTCTTGCGCGAGGCGGGGTTGCCGCTGGCTCTGATCGGGGCCGCGATCACGCTGAGTGCGCTATACAGCGCAACATTGTTCATGACGCTCGTTTTGCGCTGGAACATGCTGTCGCAGGGCGGCGCGATCTCGGCGGTTCAGACACAGCCCGCAGCGCTGGCGGCCGCCGCCCAACTGACCCGCTCCGAGGCGGCCCCATTGGCATTCGCGACGGTCTATCCGATCGCTCTGATCTCCAAGTTGCTGCTCGCGCAAGTCGTTTTTGAGTTGCTCCGCCAGTGGCGCTAAGCCGCCACGCCCGCTGACGCCTCAGCCTCCGCTATACTTTCCGACTCGTTTGCCTGCCGAAGTGCAGTCCCGAACCCCGGAGAATCTCCCCGTGCCGTTGCCGTACAACCAAAGGACCACCTACTGCGCCGAGGTCGGCGCCGACTACGTCGGAAAATCCGTTCTGCTTTGCGGCTGGGTCCACAATCGGCGCGACCACGGCGGGATGGTGTTCATCGACTTGCGCGACCGCAGCGGGCTGGTGCAGCTGAAGTTCAACCCGGAGACCGATCCGGGGGCGCACACGATCGCCGGACGGCTTCGGAGCGAGTTCTGCATCTGCGTGCGGGGACACGTCGCGGCTCGTCCCGAGGGACTGGCGAACCCGAATCTCAAGTCGGGCATGATCGAGGTCAACGTCCACGAGATCGACATCCTGAGCGAATCGCCCACGCCGCGATTCCCGATCGAGGAGAACATCGACGCGAACGAGGAGCTTCGGCTCGAGTATCGCTATCTCGACCTGCGGCGCACCCCGATGCAGAAGGCGCTGATCACCCGCCATCGCATCGCCAAAGAGATTCGCGACTATTTCGACGACCACGGCTTCTACGAGATCGAGACGCCGTTTTTGACCAAGAGCACCCCTGAGGGCGCTCGCGACTTTCTCGTTCCCTCGCGCGTGATCCCGGGCACCTTCTTCGCTCTGCCGCAATCGCCGCAACTGTTCAAGCAGCTGCTGATGATGAGCGGCTTCGACCGCTACATTCAGATCGTCCGCTGCTTCCGCGACGAGGATCTGCGGGCCGACCGCCAGCCTGAGTTCACTCAGCTCGATCTTGAGATGTCGTTCGTACAGGCGATCGACGTTCAGAACATCATCGAAGGGCTGATCACGAGGCTGATGAAGAAAATCCTCGGCGTCGAGGTCAAGCCGCCATTCCCGCGCATGTCCTATGACCAGGCGATGGCTGAATACGGCATCGACCGGCCCGACACGCGCTATGACCTGCGCATCCGCGACGTCAGCGCCGCCGCCAAGAAGTGCGAGTTCAATGTTTTCCTCGACGCGCTCGCCAAACCCGACGGGTGCGTGCGCTGTATTCGTGTGCCCGGCGGCGCGGAGATGACCCGCAAGGAAATCGACACGCTGACCGAAGACATGAAGGGCATCGGCGCCGGCGGACTGCCGCTGGTGAAGGTGGCGCAAGAGAACGGCGCGGTCGTCTTCCAGACCGGCATCGCCAAGTTCTTCAATCCGCAGACCACGGCCGAAATGTGCGCCGCCAGCGGCGCGCAGCCGGGCGATCTGCTGCTCTTTGCGGCTGACCGCGTGGCGAACGTCTGCAAGTATCTGTCGTGGCTGCGCGAAACGGTCGCGAAGCGGCGTAACCTGATCCCGGCGAATCAGTGGAATTTCCTGTGGGTTCAGGATTTTCCGATGTTCGAGTTCAACGAGGAAGACGGCCGTCACTACGCGGTGCATCACCCCTTCACCGCGCCGCGCGACGAAGATTTGCACTTGCTCGACACGACGCCCGCCAAGGCCAAAGCCAAGGCCTACGACATCGTGCTCAACGGCATCGAGCTGGGCGGCGGCAGCATCCGCATTCACCGCACCGAGGTGCAGCAGCAGGTCTTCAAGATTCTGCATCTGACGCCGGAGGAGCAGACCGCCAAGTTCGGCTTCCTGCTCGAGGCGCTGCGCTATGGGCCGCCGCCGCATGGTGGCATCGCGCTCGGTCTGGATCGCATGGTGATGCTCTTCACCGGCGCCGCGAGCATCCGCGACGTGTTCAGCTTCCCGAAGACGGCCCGGGCCTATTGCCCGATGACGCAGGCCCCGAGCCCGGTCGCGCAGTCGCAGCTTGACGAGCTCTATCTGCGGCTGAACGTGCCGGCCAAGCCCGCGAAGTAGCGGTCGGCGTTCACGCCGGGATGGTGGTTCTCGGGATGCGGCGGCCGGCGTCCTCGCCGGCCGATGTCACCACGGCTGTCTTGATCGTGCGCAGATTTCAGTCTGTATGAATCTGGGCCGTCCGGCTGCGACCGGCTTGCCGGCATGAGCGATTGACTTTCCACGTCGCCGGGCGCCCGTAGTGCCCCTCGTTGTCGCTATGATTCCCGCCCTGATTCGCACCATTCGGACTCTAACTTGATCTCAACCATCGTCCCGGCGCGCCGTTCCCGTCCCGTCGCCGCCCTTCGCATCATGCTCCAGTGGTGTGGATTCAGCGCCGGTTCCATCGCCGTCGCCGCACCGCCCGGCGCCGACCTGGAGCGCCTCCTCGCTTCGCCGATCGGTTCCGCGAAATTCAACATCGACTACGAGACTCGCTTTTACCCCTCCACCGATGTGACTCGCGGCGGCGAGCTCGAGCTGTTCGATCAACGGATGCGGCTGACGATTCCCGTCGAGCAGAGCGAATCCGAGGAACTGACGGCGTACGGCGTGTTCGGCGCGCTCGACACCGCCGGCGAGGCGATCTTGAGCGAGTCGTTCGACCCGTTCCCCGACCACCTGTGGGACATCCGGCTGGGCTTCGCCTACCGCAAGCAACTGGAGCAGGGCCGGCGCATCGGCGGCAATCTCGAACTTGGCTCGGCCAGCGACCGCCCCTTCGCGAGCCTCGCCGAGTTGCTGGTGCAAGGCAACTTGTTCTACCTGCTGCCGACCAGCCCGAAGGCCGGCTGGCTTTTCTTGGTGAATTACTCCAACAACCGCGATTTTGCTCAGTTCCTGCCGTTGCCGGGGGCCGCGTGGTTCTGGCGGCCGAGCGAGGAAGTGCAATTGCTCGCCGGGGCGCCGCTGAGTGCGATCCGCTGGCAGTTCGCGCCGCGCTGGACGGCGAGCGCCCGCTATTTTCTGCCGCGCACCGGCGGGGCGGAGATTAAGTTTGATCTCACGGACCGCATCGCGCTCTTCACCGAGTATGTGTTCGAAAATCGCCGTTTCGCGCGGGCCGATCGCGAAGATTCGCGTGACCGACTGTTTCTCTTCGAGCAGCGCGCCGGTGCGGGCGTGCGCTGGACGGTCAACGAAAACGCCGCGGTGAACCTCTTCGGCGGATATGCGTTTGATCGTTTCGCATTCGAGGGTCGCAACTTCGACGATCGCGACCAGAGCCGCATCGACTTCGACGACGGCCCGGTCTTTCGTCTGGAGCTGGGCCTGCACTTCTAGGGGGCTGCCCGAGGAGGGTGTTCGCGCGGCGCGATCTGCCCTAATCTTCCGCCACTCATGAGCGACTCGCCCGAAGACCTGCTGGAGCCGCGCGCTCCCACGCTGCTCGACCGCAAGCGTTTCACCCCGCCCTCGCGCAAGGAACTCAGTTCCGCTTATTGGCGCATGCTCGCGCTGGTGTGGCCCCATCGTCGACGGCTGATCTGCGGCCTGGTGCTGGGCTTCGGCGTGGCGCTCACCTATGCCACCAGCCTGGCCGGCATGCTGCCGGTGCTGAATGTGGTGGTCGAAAAGAAAAGCCTCGGCGTCTATCTGGCGGAGTGGGCCGCGAAAGCGCAAGCCAAGGGCGCCTTCTACGCCGAATGGGTCGCGAGCGCCGCGCGCTGGTTTCCCGCGCCCGTCGAAGGGGCCGCGTCGGCCGACAGCCCGATGCGAACGCTGCTGATTCTGCTCGGCGTTCTATTCGCGATCAATGTTGTCGGAAACGTCTTTCGCGTTTTGTCGCAATACCTCGTGCTGCATGCCTGCAATCGCGCGGTGATGGACCTGCGGCGCAAGATGTATCGCAAAGCGCTCTATATCCCGATGACCGCGCTTTCGGGGGAGCTCTCCAACGTCGTCAGCCAGTTTCTTTCTGACGTGCGCGAGGTCTTCCTCGGCCTGACGACGCTCTTTGGCAAGGTGGCCCGCGAGCCGCTCAAGGCGATTTGCGTCCTGATTGTCGCGATCATGATCGACGCACGCCTGACGCTCACCGCGCTGGCCATCGCGCCACCCGCGATCGGGCTGCTTTGGTATTTCGGCCGCCAGATCCGCAAGGCAACGGTCAAGCTGCTCGAAGGTTACGGCTTTCTGCTGGCTGGGCTCGAGGAAACGCTGCAGGGCGTCGCCGTCGTCAAAAGCTACACGCGCGAAAACTACGAGCGCAAGCGGATGTGGCGGCTGGAGCGCCAGATGCTGAAACAACAGCTCAAGCTGGCGTGGGTCGAGGCGATTTCGTCGCCGCTGATCGAGGTCGCGGGGATTCTGGCGGCGTCGGCCGGCATTGTCTGGCTCGCCTCACGCGTTTTTTCCGGCGAGATCGAGCCGTCGCGCTTTCTGCTGATGGTCGGCCTGCTCGCAGCCATGCTCGACCCGATCCGCAAAATCGCCAACGTCTACAACATGGTGCAGCGCTCGAGCTCCGCGGCTCATCGCATCTTCGGCTTTCTCGATCAGCCGGAGGAAAAGCGCGGCGGCAAGCGGCTGTCGCTAAACGGTCCGCCGGCGGTTGAGTTTTCCGAGGTCGTCTTTCGTTATGCCGCGGACACGCCTTTGGCGCTGGATCGCGTGAATCTGCGCGTGAATGCGGGCGAATGCGTGGCCGTGGTTGGGCCCAACGGCAGCGGCAAATCGACGCTCCTGCGGCTGCTGCCGCGCCTGCTGGAACAGCAGGGGGGCGCGATCCGGCTGGATGGGCGCGATACACGCGAGCTCTCGCTGCGCGATCTGCGTCAGGCGATTGCGATTGTCGATCAGCGGGCGGTGATCTTTGCCCGCAGCGTGGCGGAGAATGTCGGTTATGGACGTGAAAACGCTCAGCCGGCCGACGTTCAACACGCCGTGGCCCACGCTCACGCCGCCGATTTCATCGATCGCTTGAACGAGAAGTATGAGACGCGGGTGGGTGAGTTTGGGGCGACGCTTTCCGGCGGTCAGCGGCAGCGGCTGTCGATCGCCCGCGCTTTCCTGAAGCCGGCGCGGGTGTTGATCTTTGACGAAGCGACGAGCGAGATTGACGCCGAGAGCGAGGCCAAGATTCACGATGCGCTCGACGAGCTGCGAATCGGCAAGACGACGTTTCTGATCGCCCATCGGCACACGGTCATGGACATGGCCGACCGGATCGTGGTGATGGACGCGGGGCGGATTGTCGACGTCGGCACGCGGGCGGAGTTGCTGGCGCGCTGCCCGCTGTTCCTGGGGCTCTATCGCGGGGCCGCGCAATAGGACCGTGGGGGGCATCTGGGGGTCAAAGGCCGGCTCTGCGTCGGCGGCCATATCGCGCGTTTAGTAGAAAACTGTCAGAATCAGGTGCGGATCGGCGGCCTTGCCCTCGAATGTGCCGACGGTGGTGGTGCTGAATTTGATGCGGACTTCTTCCTGAGCATCGACCCAGGCGTTGACCTGATCCTCCATGTTGCGGATCGAGGCGTCGTTCAGGCGACAGTGGAAGACACGACAGCGCGTGGCAACAGCGGGGTCGGCGAGTGTGGGGCGGCGATACTCGGTCTTGCGCTCGGGCGCCGCACGTTCGAACTGGATCGCAGCGCGGGGCCTTGGCGGCGAGGCAACGGCTGTGACGCCGTTGGTGCCGGCGGCGCCGTGTACGCCATTTGCGGAGGCGAACTCGGCTTCATTCTGCTCGGCGGCGGCATCGGTCTCGCCGCGTTTTTCGCGCACGCAATGAACGCAGAGCAGCGTGCCGGAAATGCGCTCGGCTTTGCGGCTGGTGATATGTTCGGGGTAGATGGTGGCGCCGCACGCGCCGCAGATTTCGAGGGTTTGATCGTCGGACATGGTGCAACTCCGCGCGGCGCGCCGTCCCGCGAAGTGGTTCGGGGTCGGGCGGCGAGCCGCCGATGACGAACACAGTTTCCGATATCTAAGATCGGTCAACTCGCGGGGCGAACTGGCCGATAAAAGCAAGAGTTGCGTACGTTTGTCTCAAGAAATGCTAGCGACATCGATGGCGGTTTGCCAAGCGAGTCGTAAGGATTCGCAGCGACGGTTGCGTCGAAAACTGTCGCGGCGTTGTGCGATTGGGCCGTCCGACGCACGAATGAATGCTTGTCCGCGCGGCGGTGGGAACCGCCGGCCCGTCGATCCGTCGATATCAGACGCGCCGACGGCCTGTTCGCTGCTGCTCCAAGTATCGAGGGATCGATGAAGCACGGTTCATTCGCTCGGCCGATCGAAACTCCTTTCGTCTTCTCCGAAGTTCGCCCGTCACGACGGTCGGCCCGGCTGGGGCTGGGCGGGGCGATGCTGGCGCTGGGGCTGGCGTTTCCGGCCTGCGTACCGGTAACAGACACTCCTGCGGACAACAGCAACAGCAATTCGCCCAGCGGCGGCGGAGACGATGTCGACAACTCGCTGACCAATCGCCCGCCGACGGCGCGGGCCGGCGACGACATCTCCGCGACTGCCGGCCTCGTCGTTCGGCTGGACGCGACCGCGTCGACCGATCCGGACAACGACCGGCTGCTGTTCGTGTGGTCCCAGGTCGACGGCGACCGGACGATCGAATTCGAAAGTTCGCCCTTCGCGGCGGTGGTTTCATTCACCGCGCCCACCGATATCACCTCACCCACCACGTTCACCTTCACTGTCGCCGTGCTGGATGGCTTTTCGGCCGCGTTTGACGAGGTCACGGTGACCGTGAATCCCGCGGAATAAGGCGGCGGCCGCGATCGGTCGGCGGATTGCGCCGGCAAGATTCGGACTGACTGAACGTTTGACTGAATATCGCGGTTGTCGCACGCGAAGTGCGGGCCGTACGTTTTCCACGAGCAACTGATGCGATTACACTCGTCCGCTGCGACACGCGCCGTCCTCCCGAATCGCACCCCGGCGCGGGTCCGAAAGGCCCCCGGCGTGTTTCGGTTTCTGCTCGGCCCCACCGCCAGCGCCCGCCCGAATCTCGATTTGCAGGGGGCTCACCTGCTCGGCACCGATGGTGTGCCGACGCGTGGCGACCTGCACATCCAGAACAACGAAGTCGTCTGCACCGCGCGTAATGGCGAGCCGACGGCGCTGTCGCTGCTTTGGGATGTCCCCGAATATGGTCAGGTGCAGCTTGAGACGACGCGCCTGCCGGCCCGTCCTGAGCCCTACCTGCTGCCGCTGGAGTTGGCGCGTCATCGCCTGATGCGGATCAACATGAAGCGGGAAGAGTGGGGGCTGTTCGATTACCCCGGCATGGACGCCTTTGCGAGCGGGGTCGATGCGGCCCGAAAGCTCTTCGTGCAGGCGCTGCAGGCGGGCAACGACCCAGCCGCCGCCGGGCCGATCGCAGAGAAGGCTCTGCGGGCGGCGATGGTCGCCTCGGACCAGATGACGATGTTCCATGCGGGAGTGTTCCTGAATCGCCGGCACCAGGCGGCGGGGCTCTCGCGGCCGTTTCTGGGAGTCAGTGCGCCGCAGGCCATGCCGACGCCGGAGCTGACCCAGCAGGTGAAGAGCACGTTCGACGTGCTGCGCATTCCGTTTGTCTGGCGCGATCTGCAGCCGAAGGAAAACGTCTCGAACTTCGAGCACGTGGACGCATGGATCGGCGCCGCCCGCAAGGCGGACATGCAGGTCATCGGCGGCCCGCTGCTGAACTTCGGCGTGCGCTTCGTGCCGGACTGGATGTACATCTGGGAAAACGACTTTGAGACGATCTTCGAATATACGCAGGAGCATCTGCGGCGCACGGTGAAGCGCTATGCCGACCGCGTGCATACGTGGATCGTCGCGAGCGGGCTGCACGCCGACAACGCGCTGGCGTTCAGCTTTGAGCAGATCATGGAGCTGACGCGGATGGCCGCCTCGGTCACGCGCGCCGCGGCGCCGCGAGCAAAGATCCTGCTCGATCTCGCGCAGCCCTGGGGCGAGTATTACGCCCGCAATCAGCAGACCATTCCGCCGCTGCTGTACGCCGACATGGCCGTGCAGGGCGGCATCAATTTTGACGGCTTCGGTGTTCAGCTCGTCTTCGGGCTCGACAGCGATGGCTATCACCTGCGCGATCCGCTGCAAATCAGTTCGCTGATCGACCGGCTGGCGAACCTGGGCAAGCAGATCCACGTCACTGCGGTCGCCGCGCCTTCGGAACACGCGCACTCGACGGGCGGCATGTGGCGACAGCCCTGGACGCCGGCGGGGCAGGCCGAGTGGCTCGGTCAGGTATGCGAGGTGGCGCTCTCGAAGCCTTACGTCGATTGCGTCGTCTTCCGCGAATGGTCGGACACGCCGGATGTCGCGGTGCCGGGTTCGGGCTTGTTCGATTCCGCGAATCACGCCAAGCCGATCATTGAGCGGCTGGGCCAGCTTCGGGCTCGCTTGCAGGCGCCGCCGGAGAAATGAGCCGGATCGCGCCGCAAACGACGGCCGCGGCGCTCGCCGGTCTGCTGGCGGTCGCGTTTGGGGGGTCGCATCTCATTCGCTCGTCGCCACCCATGGCAGATCCGGCTGAATGCCGGTTGCGGATCGACGTCAACCGTGCCGAGGTTGCGGAGCTCGCGCTGTTGCCGCAGATCGGTCCGACGCGAGCGGAGGCGATTGTGGCCGAGCGCGCGGCGCGTGGCGGGGCCGGGTTTCGATCACTCGAAGATTTAGGGGCGATTCGCGGGATCGGGCCGGTCGCGTTGCGTGCCATCGGGGAGCATGTGATTTTTGGTGGTGCGGAGGTCGGGCGGTGAGCGCTCGCACCGAAATCGCTGCTTATCCGCTGCTCTGCCGCCCGATCCTTGTGCCAAAACCCTGGGGCGGGCGGACGTTGGAGCGGGTCTTTGGGCGGGCGCTGCCTGCCGGGCAGGCGATCGGCGAGACGTGGGAGGTGTCGCCGCTGTCGCAGGCGATGTCGGTGGTGGAGAACGGGCCGCTGGCGGGGTCGCGTCTGGCCGATGCGCTTGGCGGCAGGCAACGTTCTGCGCCGGGGCGCGAGGGCGAATGGGCATTTCCGTGGCTGATCAAATTTCTGGACGCGCGAGATAACCTGAGCATTCAGGTTCACCCCAAGCCGCGCCCCCCGGGCCAGCCGCAGCCGGCGGATCTGAAGCACGAGGCTTGGTATGTCCTGTACGCCGACGCGGGCGCGCAGATTTTCGCCGGGCTGCGCGACGGGGTAAGCGAGCGCGACGTGGCGGCGGCGAACGGTTCGCGGGCGCTGGTGGGGCTGCTGAATGCGATCCCCGTCGCCGCGGGTGATTGCGTCTATCTGCCGAGCGGCATGATTCATGCTCTGGGGGCGGGCATTTTGGTGGCGGAGGTGCAAACGCCGTCGGACACGACCTATCGCATGTATGACTGGGATCGCGTGGATGGCTCGGGGAAGCCGCGCGAGATGCACCTCGAGCAGGGACTTGCGAACACGCGATTTGACGTGCGCGCGGCTGATCTGCGTCCGCGCCCGGCGCGGGCTGCTGCGGGTTGGTCTGCGGCTTGCGAGCCACTGGTGCGCTGCGACGCGTTTCAGATGGATCGAATCGAACTCCGCGGCACCACAGAATTCGTGCCGATCAGCAATCGCCCGGAGGCGCTCATCGTCCTGACCGGCGGCATGCGGATTCAATTTGCCCATGGCGGAGCGGTTGAAGTCGCGGCGGGGCGGACCGTTGTATCGCCCGCGGGGATCTCACCCATGCGCTGCTCGCCGTTGGACGATTGGGCGATGGCGCTGCGCGTCACGGTGCCGTAGCGAACCGCACGTTCGAGGGGCCAACAATCGGCGGCTCGAAAGCCGAACAGCCAAAGCGCGGGGGCGCATGAAAAAGGCATACGGCGGAGTACCGCGGTATGCCCTACCTCAAACGCTTCTGAGTCGAATCCGAGAATCAACCACCCGTCAGCAATGACACGAATCCGGCGATGTCGCCAACGGTGACAAAGCCGTCGCCGTTGGTGTCGGCGTTTTCGATTTCGCAGCTCGGGAAGTTGATGAGGAAGTCTTCGGGCGTCGTGAGCGCGATGACGAAGGCCGCGATATCGCCGACCGTCACGAATCCGTCGCAATTCATGTCTCCCACGACAACGCGGTTGTTGTTGTGGAAGAGCGTCGCGAAGTCGGCGATTTCATCGAGCTGAATCATGTCCATGTCGCCGTCGCGGTCGGCGTCGAGGAAGATGGCGCAGGCGGGATTGGAGGCGGCGGGGAAGTCCTGCACGAAGGTGAATGCGCCGGCGCCGTTGTTGCGGTAGAGCCGCCAGAGGCCTGCACCGAAACTGCTGATGAGCATGTCGAGGTCGCCATCGCCATCGATGTCGGCGAGGTCGGTGGCGGGCGTATGGGCGGACGAGCTGTAGGTGACGCGGTTTTGCAGGGTGCCGTCGCCATTGCCCAGCAGGATGCTGGCGTTGCCGGCGCCGCTGTTGGCGGAGTTGACGTCGATGTTGCCGTCGCCGTTAACGTCGCCGCAGACGATGACCCAGCATCCGCCGCCTGCATTGCGCAGGCCGGTGCCGGTGTAGCTGGCGCCGCCGTTGCCGCGGAGCACCTGGATCGTCTGGCCGGCCTCATGACCGACGACGAGGTCCATGATGCCGTCGTTGTTCATGTCGGCGGCGCAAAGGCCATATTCGCCGTTGGAGCCGCCCTCGATCAGCGTCGGCGCGCTGAAGCCGCCGCTGCCGTTGTTGAGCATCAGGAAGATTTTGTTGTCGCCGGGTACGGAGCAGGCGAGGTCGTAATCGCCGTCGCCGTCCGCGTCGTAGGCGGCGATTCCGCGGGCGCTGCCGGCGGAGATATCGACGCGATTGCCGAAGAGGCCTGCGCCGTTGCCGAAACCGATGCTGATGTCACCGCCGAAATTGCCGGTGGCGATGTCCAAGAGGCCGTCGTTATTGAAGTCGCTGGCGACGTTGGGGCTGGGCACGGGGCCCATGGGCGAGATGCGGCCCTGCAGCGGCTCGAACAATCCGGAGCCGTCGGCCCGGTTTTCATAGAAGCGCAGGTCGTTGGAATTCTCGCAGACGAGGGTGACATCGACCCAGCCGTCGTTGTTGGCGTCGGCCGCTTGTCCGCCATAAATGCGGTTGAATTGGCCGGGCTGGTCGACGGACCACTCCTGGACCTCGGTGAAGGTGCCGAGGCTGGGCTTCACGTGCGTCATGAATTGATACTGATAGCCGGCGTTGCGCAGCGTGCCGGTGGCGTCGGCCGCGGCGATCGAGCGGGCGAGCGTGACGCTGATGACGTCGCCCCAGAAGAGCCTGCGCGACGGTGTGAAGGTGACGGTGGCGTTGCCGTTGCTGAAGCTGAAGGAGCCGGCGACGGGGCCGGTCTCGACGCCGAAGACGCGGAAGGTGTTGTTGTTGATCGAGGCCGGATTGACGGCACGGTCGAAGGTGATCGAGATTGCGGTGTTGATCAGTGCGCTGCCGGTGTGGCGCTGCGGGCTGAGGCCGGTGACCTGGAGATCGACAGCGAAGGCGGTGGCGGCACCGGCGAGCGTGAAGCTCGAGACGAGGGCGAAGCGCTTGAACGACTGCGTTCGGGACATCGGAAACCTCCAACGAAAGACGGAACACCGAATCGGGTGAGCGATTCGCATCGGCAATCGGATGGAGCGCTGAATCCCGTCCGCGCGACGCCGCGAACAGTCCGGTCAGAAAGGCCGATGGGAAGCGATCGTGTCGACCGCCCAGCACGGTCGACTTACGGGCATTTATGATACCCAGAGTTTTGACCGCGAAGGGCGCAGTGGCTTCTGAAAGGAATGATTGTGTGCCGGTGGGGCGGCTGAGGGCTTCTGCCGAGGCTGGGTCGGAGCGAACAAGCCGGCGACCGACAGCAGGACCGGATAATTGACGCATGACGCGTTTACTTGGGCGTCGTTTTTCGCGGCGTTCGGGGGCCTTCTGCCCGGTCTTCGGGATGGTTGGCTTTGCGATTTTCGGCGGCGAGGCGGACCGTTTCGGCGATTCGTCGCAGACGGGTCGTCTGCTGTTTGGCGGTGAGTACCCACCAGATGATTCCCTTGCGAACGCCGGGGCTGAAGGCGTCGAAGTGACGCTTGGCGAGTGGGTTTGCCCGCAGTGCCGCGCTGAGGTCACGCGGCATTTTCGCGGTTTCGCGCGGGTCGAGCCTGGACCACGAACCATCTTTCTTGGCGCGTTCGATCTTTTCCATGCCGGGCGGCTCGATCAGCCCCTCTGCCAAAAGCCGCTCGATCCGCTGTTTGTTCAGCCTCGACCATTCGCTTCCGGGACGGCGCGGCGTGAAGAGCAGCATGGTTCGCTTTTCGTCGAGTCGGCGGGGCAGGCTGTCGATCCAGCCGTAGCAGAGGGCCTCTTCGACGAGCGCGTCGTAGCCCACATAGGGACCTCCACTGGTTTTTTTGTAGCTGACGACCCAGACGCCCTCGGGTCGGTCGTGCCTGACGGCGAGCCAGCGTCGCCACTCGGCGCGGCTGGTGATCTCGACGCGTTCGAGACGATCGATCGTTCGCATGGCGCCGAGTGTATTGCGAGCGGCGTGATTTGAGCTTGCGGCGAAGCCTGATGCGGCGGCCGACGCAGCAAAAAGCGACGGCGGGCCTTCGCGAAAACCCGCGAAGACCCGCCGACAAAGTGCGAACTGGTTGTCGAACAGAGCCGTGGGCTAGGCGCGCTTCGCGAGCAGGTCGCGAATTTCCTTGAGGTACGCCTCGCTCGGCGGTGGCGGCGGGGGCGGGGCCGCTTCGGCCTTTTTCTTCAGCTTGTTCATTCCTTTGATGATCATGAACAACGCGAAGGCGACGATGGTGAACTTGATGATCGCGTTGATCAGGATTCCGTACTTGAGTTCGACAAACTTCACCATCTTCTGCGCCACCGCGGTGACGGGCGCGGCGCCGGCGGGTTGTGAGCCAGCGCCGACGATGTCGGCAGCGCCCGACGCCATGCCGGCCAGATCGGGAACCGGAATCTTGACGCTCAGGCTCGAAAAGTCGACGCCGGCGGTCAGAGCACCGATGGCGGGCATCAGCACGTCGTCGACCATCGACTTGACGATGTCGCCGAAGGCAGCGCCGATGATGATGCCGACAGCCATGTCGACCACGTTGCCGCGCATTGCGAAGTCGCGAAATTCACTGAGAAGTCCCACGGGACTGCCTCCAGCAGACTGGTCACGCGCAGTCCGTGGGCGAACGCCGCCGAGGACCGCGGGTAGATTGTGTTTCAGATAAACATCGCCGAACAGGCGAGAGCGGGATCGTTCGCCAGCGCCGATGGACGAACGGGCGGGATTCTGTCGAGAGAAGTCGCAAGCGTCAAGCGGGGTCGTCGCGCGACGGGCGATAAGCGCGATCGGCGCTTCGCGAGACGCTATGGAGCGCCCGCCTCAAATCGGTCTAAGGGTTGGCGGGCTCGAAGAAGTTGATCGCTACCGAGAAGTCGAGCGTGTCGAGGGTGGTCTCGCCGGAGACGCGGATCGGCGTCGGAAGGCCGCGGGTCGGATAGGCGCCGCAATAGTCGAGCGCTTCGCACAGGGCGCCGTCGGCGTCGAGATCGGAGCCGGCGACGATGTAGTAGCTGCCGGCGGGGACGTCGGCAAAGTTGTAGCGGTCGCTGCCGCGCGGATTTACGACAGCGCTGCGCACCACTTCGTCGGTGCGAGTGTCGACCAGTCGCACGGTAAGGTTTACGTCGGGCGGCGTGGGGGCGATCGCGGGGGCGACGGACATCGAGACCTGGACAAAGAGCGTGCCGCCGTTGGTTCGCACCTCGACCGTGCCGGTGTAGTCGCCGATGGGCAGGCCGCTGCGATTCACGCTGATGATGACGCGGGCGAAATCGCGCGAGGCGTCGGTCGACGGCTCGGCCTGGGCGGTGAGCCAGTTGAAGAGGTCGTTGGTGCGAGAGACGAGCCCCGTCAGGCGCAGGCGGCCGTCGCCGAGGTTGCTCACAGTGACGGAGTCGGTATTCACGGCGGCGCCGAAGTTGAGCGAGCCGCGCGAAAGGCCGAGGATGGGGGTCGGCTCGGCGCCGCTGTTCGTGTTGTTGTTCTGGCTGCTATTTGCGTTTCCATTGAAGTTTGCGTTGGCGCTACCGTTCTGATTGACGTTCGTATTCGTATTGCCGTTGCCACCGTCGAGCCCGAGCGTGCGCTCGAGGGCGGCGCGGGCGTTGATCAGGCCGTCTCCGTGGAAATTGTCGCGTCCTGCGGGGCCGAGATCGGTCGCCGTCTGGCGCAAGATGATCTCGATTTCGTCGGGGGCCAGCGTGGGATCGGCCGAAAGCAGCAGGGCGGCGACGCCGGCGGCGTGAGGCGCGGCCATGGAGGTGCCCTGCAGAAAGCCGTAGACGAACTGAATCGATCCGCCGGAGTCATCAGCCCAAGTCGAGAGCACGCCGTCGACGAAGCCATCGCGGTTGAGATCGACGCTGGTGTTGCCCCCGGGAGCCATGAGGTCGAGAGTGGCTCCAAAATTGGAGTACGGGGCGCGGTTGCGGTTGAGGTCGACGGCGCCGATCGAGAGCACATTGCGATAGGCGGCGGGGAAGCTGGACGCGGAGGAGTTTTCGTTGCCCGACGCCGCGACCACCAGCACGCCTGCGGCGCGGACCTGGTCGAAGGCGTTTTGTTCGGCCTGGGAGGAGCCGCTGCCGCCGAGGCTCAGATTGATGATGTCGGCGCGCTGCGCGGGGAGCTGACCCGATGCGTTGGCGAGGCCGGCGGCGTAGAGCACGGCGTTGACGATGTCGAAGCTCGTGCCGCCGCCGCGGCCGAGCGCGCGAAGCGGCATGATGCGCACATCCCAGGCGGTGCCGGCGACGCCGCTGCTGTTGTTGCTGGCGGTGCAGACGGTGCCGGCAACGTGTGTGCCGTGAAAGCTGCTGGCGGTGCCGAAGTAGAGGTCGCCGGGGTCGGAGGGGTCGGGGTCGCGCCCGTCACCATCGCGGGCGGCGCGGGAGTCGCTGACAAAATCGAATCCGGCCACCACGCGACCGGCGAGATCGGGATGGGCGGTGATGCCGGTGTCGACGACTGCGACGATCACGCTCGATGAGCCGGTGGTGAGGTCCCACGCGGCCGGGAGGTTCAGCAGCGGGTAGTGCCATTGTCGAGGATAGAAGGTGTCGTTCGGCTCGCGGTAGATGGCGCGAATCCAGTTCGGCTCGGCCTTCGCGCCCGGCGCGCAGCGCGCGGCGCACTCGCTCCATGCGAGCGTGCGGCGGCAGCGATCTGCCTCGGTCCAGTCGCCGGGCAGGGGACTGGCGGCGCGAATCGGACCGGCGGGGATGCGTTCGAGCTCCTGCAGTCCGAGTTCGGCAAGCGCCAGCATGTTGGAGGCTTCGTCGCCATTCAGGATGAGTTCGCCGGAGACGAGCGGGGTGGCGGGGGCGCCGTAGGCCGGGGCTGGCTTGTCGCTTTTCCACACGAGTTCTTCGGCTTCGATCGCGGCCGGAGGGGCGGGCAAGAACGCGAGCGTCGGGGCGGAGTCGGCGATGAGTGTCAGCTCCCACGGACCGGCGCCGGCGAATGCGCGGACGTCGATCTCGGTGAGGCTGAAGGGGGCGACGGTGAAGGCGCCGCGCTCGAACTCTGCCTGCGTCGTGTCGAAACGCGTCATCGGCTGCGGCGTGGCGCTGCCCTCGCTGGCGTCGGCGATGATGAGGTCAAAATCAGCCGCTGCGGGGAAGCTCAGCCAAGCGGTCACTTGCGCGGCGGCGGCGGCGGAGAAGAGGAGCCGCTCGTCTCGATCGCTGCCGGCGGCGGCCTCGCCGCGAATGGTGATCTGCTCGCCCGGCGTTAGCGAGCCGACATATTGCTGGCTACCGACGACATCGTTGGGCTCGCGTTCGGCGGCGCCATCGACATCGGCGGCGATGATCGTCAGGTGATAGTCGGCGTCGCCGCGGAACGACCGGAGAACGAGGTCGCAGCCGCCGCTCAGGAAGAACGTGGCGCGTTCGGGCGAGGTCGTGCCGTCGAACCTGCCGACGAACTGGCCGCTCAGTCGGTCATAGAGCAGCAGGTCGAGGTCGGCGTTGGCGGCCCCGATTTCAAACTCGATCGTCGCGTCGATGCGCACCATGCGCGGGGTGCGGAGGCGAAATGCGTCGTATTCGTCGCCGGTCGACTCGGCCGCACGCCCGACGACCGTAATGCGTTGGCCGGCGACGATCGCCCCCAAATCCTGCGCCTGGTCGATGGCGCTGTTGGGCTCGATCTCTGAGACGGTTGCGCCGTTGAGCTGAGCGACGCTAACGCGCCCGCTGAGCGTGCCGCGGCCGGGGAGTTCGGCGACGGTGACTACGACGGAGTCGCTCGATACTTCGGTGTCTACGGTCAGCGTAAGCACGAATTCGTAGACGCCGGGTTGTTCGATCAGAAACGCGGCGTTGAGCGATGCGACCGTTTGCATGACGACGGTCGGGCCGCTGAGCTGCGACCAGGTGGCGAGGACCGTGGTCCCGTCGGCGGGCAGGATGCTGTTGCCGCCGCTGAGGGAGACGATCGCGCCGCTGACGATCGCCTGATCCGGGCCCGCGTTGGCCCGCAGACGCGGGGCGATTGGGCCGGGCGCGGCGACGTTTTCGTTTACGTTCGCGTTGGCGGTCGGGGCGTCGGGGATCGGTAGGGCGGAGTTGTCGGCGGCGCCGTTCGAGTTGGCCGCGTCGCCCGACGGGGGGACGACGCACGCCGGCGGCAGCGCCGCGACGGCCAGCAAGAACAGCGCGACGCATACGCGGGCGGGGTTTGCGCGGAATGGCAGTAGCGATCGTCCTAAGCGCACCTTGCCCCGTCCTTGTTTCGTTCGCCGGGCGGGGCGAACCAGCCATTCATTCTAGCGGGTGCGTTGGGGGAAGCCGCGAGGTTAATCCTTTTAGATGGGAGTGCGGGTATGCGAGTTAGCAGACCTGCGCCGGGCTGACTTCGCGCCGCGGGAACGCCGGTTATTACGGAGGTCGACGGGGTAAACCGTGATGGCGGCTCGAAGCCGCCGGCTCCGGCCCGGCGTCCGCAGAATCCGGAGACTGGCGGTGCGATAACCACGTCTATATAGTTCCTTTACAAGGAGAGTTGCGTCGCGAGCCGGACATCACGGGCGGCGACGGGAACGGATATAGACCGGGCGGATGCCTCGTCGCATCGGCGGCGAGAGCGTTTTGAATAGATCGAGTGATTTCGGAGAAACGTGCAAGTGCCTCCCCTGACGGAACCTTACACAGCCCAAACCGCCTGACGCCTCGTCTGTTACCGATCCCATGTCCGCTGTTCCGCCGCGCTTTGGCGCGGCGCACGTGAGACTTTCGCGCCGTGGCGCAACGACGGTCGGCCGGTCGCATTGAGCGGCTCGGCCGGTCGCAGCGTACGCACACAACGGAATCAACGGATGGACAATGGACGCATGGCATTTTCTCGCACTGGCGCTCGGGGTCGGGCTCGGGGTTGTTGCGCACATTTTCCTGGGACGCTCGAAGGTCCAGCAGTCGCTGATGCGGGCGGAGCAGGCCGCCGCCGACCAGATGAGGGCGGCTCAGCAAAAGGCTGACGGGGTTATCAAAGAGGCTGAGGTCGCGGCGCAAAAGAAGCTGCTGGAGGTGATGCAGCGATTCGAGAAAGACTCCGCTGCGACGCGCGAGGAAATCAAGCAGGCCGAAAAGCGCATCGAGAAACGCGAAGACGGGCTGGACAAGAAGCTCGACGTGCTCACGACCAAAGAGCGGAACATCGAGCGCTTGCAGGAGCAGGTGGCGGCGCGCGAGAAAGAGGCCGAAGTCGATCGCAAGCGGGCGGCGGAACTGGTCGACCAGCAGAAGAACGAATTGCTCAAGATCGCCAAGCTTTCGCGCGAACAGGCCCACGAGTTGGCGCTGCGCAAGCTTGAGTCCGAGGTGGAGCACGAGGGCGGAAAGATCGTCGAACGCATCATTGGTCGGGCCGAAGAAGAGGCCAAGGACCGTGCGCGATACATCACGATCAACGCGATTCAGCGGTTCGCGGCCGAACACACGTGCGAGGCCGTCGTGCGCACGATTGATGTGCCGTCGGACGACATGAAGGGCCGCATCATCGGTCGCGAAGGCCGAAATATCCGATCGTTTGAGAAGGCCACGGGGGTGACCGTGATCGTCGACGACACGCCCGGCGTCGTGACGGTTTCGTGCTATGACCCGGTGCGCAAGGAAATCGCCGGTCGCTCGCTCGACAAGCTGGTTCGCGACGGGCGGATCCATCCGACGCGGATCGAGGAGATCGTGGCCGAGGTGACCAAGGAGGTGGAGCAATCCATCGTCGAGGCCGGCAAGAAGGCGGCGCTGGAGGCCAACGTCAACGGCGTCAATCGGAAGATTCTCGATGTGCTGGGGCGGCTGCAGTATCGCACGAGCTATGGCCAAAACGTGCTGCGGCACAGCATTGAGGTGGCCCATCTCTGCGGGCTGATGGCCAGCGAGCTGGGGCTCGACGCCGATCTGGCGCGACGCTGCGGTCTGCTGCACGACGTGGGCAAGGCAATTCCGCACGACGAGGCCGAGGGCAGCCACACCAAAACGGGCATGGATTTGTGTCGACGCTATGGCGAACCGGACCCGGTGGTGAATGCGGTCGGCGGGCACCACAACGATATTCCCGCGACGCACCCTTATACGCCGCTGGTGACGGCGGCCGACGCGATCAGTGCGGCGCGGCCGGGTGGGCGGCGCGAGTCGTTGGAGCGCTACATCAAGCGCTTGCAGGAGCTGGAGGGGATCGCGACCGGCTTTGATGGCGTGCGCATGGCTTACGCGATCGAAGCGGGGCGCGAGGTGCGATGCATCGTCGATCCGGTCAGCATCGACGACAAGTCGTCGCTCAAGCTGGCCCGCGATATCGCGCGGCGGATCGAAGAGCAGATGGTGACCTTCCCGGGCGATATCAAGGTGACCATCCTGCGCGAGGTGCGGGCGACGGAGTTCGCGATCAGCGGTCGCGGCAAGACGGCGTTCGAGAAAGAAGACGAGGTCATCTGAGCCCGCCGCGCCTTTGGGGGGCGATTCCGCCGTCCTTGGACGCGGAGCGTTGCCGGGGCGGCGGTCGTGGCGGAACAGCCACAATCCGCGCGTCGCCCCGTTGTCCGACGGAACGCGGTCGGCTATCTTCTCCGATCCGGCTGACGGCGGCCCGTGCGGGTCTTCGGCAGCGCGGTGTGGAGAGGTGCCAGAGCGGCTGATCGGGCTGGTTTCGAAAACCAGAGATAGGGTAACTTATCCGGGGGTTCGAATCCCCCCCTCTCCGTTATCGAGCGGGAATTCGGACCGCGTCGCGAAGAATCGCCGACGCGCGTCCGCCGGGAAAAACCGCGATGGATCACCCCGCCCCCAACTCCCTTTCGCAGATCGGCTTGCGCGTCCTTCCCGGCACGGCGTCGCCGACGGATCCGCCCACCGCTCCCCCCAAAGCGCATCTGCTGGGCCTCTCGCCCGATGAATTGAAGGCGTGGGTCGCATCGGACTTGCAGCAGCCGGCGTGGCGGGCTGGGCAAATTCTTGAGTGGATCTATCGCAAAGACGCGCGCGATTTCGCGGCGATGAGCAATCTCGCCGCGGCGCTGCGAGAGCAGCTTCGCGAGCAGGCGATGATCTATGCGGGCAGCGTGGCGCGCGAGTCGGTCTCTGAGGCCGGCGACGGCACGACCAAGCTGCTCGTGCAATGGCCCGACGCCGCGACCGTTGAGTGCGTTTGGATCCCCACTGACGAGCGCGACACGGCCTGCATCTCATCACAGGTCGGTTGCCCGGTCGGCTGTCGTTTCTGCGCCAGCGGCTTGGATGGCGTCGTGCGAAATCTGACCGCGGGCGAGATCGTTGAGCAGGCACTGCTGATTCGCTCGCGGATTCGCGCAGCGGCGAATGATCCCGCGGCCCGACTCGACAACATCGTCTTCATGGGAATGGGCGAGCCGCTCGCCAACTACGACAACGTCGTCCGTGCGATTCGCATTCTCAATCATCCCGACGCGTTCGGACTTGGCGCGCGCAAGATCACGCTCAGCACGGTCGGGCTGCCGGTGCAGATTCGCCGGCTGGCGGAGGAGGGAGTACAGCTCAATTTGGCGCTGTCGCTGCACGCGCCAAATGAGACGCTGCGGCGCGAGCTGATCCCCTGGGGCAAGGTGCCGTTGCCCGATCTGCTGGACGCCTGCCGCTACTACTTCGAGAAAACGGGCCGCGAAATCACGCTCGAATACATCCTGCTGCGCGATGTAAACATGAGCTCGCAGCATGCGCGCGAACTCGCCGAAGTCGCGCGATCTCTACGCTGCAACATCAATCTGCTGCGCTACAACCCGGTGCCGGGGCTGCCTTTTGTGCGGCCGAGCGCCGAGGAGGCCGTCCGGTTTCAGGCGGCGCTGCGCCAGCGCGGCGTCAACGCCCACACGCGGCGGTCGCGCGGGCGACGGATCGACGCGGCCTGTGGGCAGTTGCGACGATCGACAATCGCGGCGGGTGTCGATTCCAATTCGGCGGGTTCATCGTCTTCGAGCGAATTTCCCACGCCATGAAGCCGCGCGTTCTGCTCGTGGGGCGGCTCGATGCGGCTGCGGAGGAGCGGCTGGCGGCGGCGACCGATGTGACGCGCTGCGACGAAAGCGAGTTTGCGGGGAATTCGGGGATGGCTGGTGGATTCGACGCCATCGTGGCGCGCACGCAGACGCGGATCACGCGCGCGGTGCTCCAGGCCGGGGCGGGTCGATTGCGCGTCGTAGGCATCGCCGGCGTCGGGCTGGAGCGTGTGGAGGTGGATGCCGCACGCGAGCTCGGCGTGCGCATTGTCCATACGCCGCAGGCCGCGTCCGACGCTGTGGCGGAGCTCGCGGTCGGGCTGTTGCTGCAGTTGTTGCGCCCGATCCCGCGACTGGCGAGCGAGTATTCCGCGGGCAAGTTTTCCGAAGCGCGGGCCGCGGCGCATGGCAGCGAGCTGCGCGGGCGGACGATCGGCGTGATCGGGATGGGGGCGATCGGCAGCCGCTTTGCGCGGATCTGCGCGGCGGGTTTTGGCGCGCGGGTGATGTACAACGACATCGTGCCGGTGGGGCCGTTCGATTTTGCGACGAGTCCGGTTGCAAAGGATGAAATCTGGCGCGCGTGCGACGTGATCTCACTGCATGTACCGCTGACGCCCGAAACGCGCGGACTGCTGAATTCGCAGTTGTTTGAGCGGCTTCGCGGCGATTGCCTGCTGATCAACACCTGTCGCGGGGCGGTCGTCGAGACGGCGGCGCTGGTCGCGGCGATCGAGAGCGGGCGGCTAGCGGGTGCGGGGCTGGACGTGACGGATCCCGAGCCGCTACCCGTGGGGCATACTCTGCTGTCGCACCCGCGCTGCATCGTTACGCCGCACATCGCGGCGCGGACGCATACGGGATTGCGAAACATGTGTGCGGTGGTGGATCAGGTGATCGAAGCGCTGCGGGGATAGGTTTCGGGCGGCCTGGAAGCTCTGGCCGCCACGACGTCGACGATCAGTGATGATGATGCTGGCGGTTGTGCACCGGCGCGTCATAGAGATCGCTGCGAGGCTGATCGAGCCGGTCGCTGTGGGGATCGTTCAGGATCTGGTCGAGCTTCTCCGGCGTAACGCATTTGTGCATCTTTTCGTTGACCATCAGGCACGGCCCATGATCGCACGCCGCCAGGCACTCTTCGATCATGAAGGAGAATTTGCCGTCCTTGGTCGTCTGATGATCCTTGATGCCGAGCTTCTGCTCGATTCGCTCGCGGAGTTTGTCGGCCCCGAGCAATTCGCACGTGAGCGAGCGGCAGAGCATGAGCTGCTTTTCGCCCTTGGGGTGGGTCCAGAAGGCGGTGTAAAAGGTGACGACGTCCATCACCGCCGCCGGGGGCAGCTCGAGCAATTCGGCGATCTGCCGCATCGCTGTCAGCGAGACATAGCCCAGCTCGTCCTGCGCGATGTGCAGCGCGGGGAGCATCACCGCCCGCTTGCTCGGATAGCGCGGGAAGAATGAGCGAATCTTCTCTTTCGAGGCATCGCTGATCCCCGGCCCCATCTCGTTTGCGGGAACCGTCTTCCGATCGATCGCCTGCCAACCACCCATCCGCGCGGCTCCGTTCTGGTCGCCAACCTGGGTCCACATTGCCGGCGATTCATTCGCACGGCGCCGCGGGAACTGAGTCCCTTGGTCGGCGAATTCTAGGGCGGATGGGGCGAGTTGGCACGGGGGAGGTGCAGCGCGGACTTGGTTTTGAAATCGGATCAGGGGACGGCTGGGAAAGCGGGTTTGGGTTTGGTCGTGAGGGGAGTTCCAGCGTGCTGAAGCGCTTTCGTGCTTGTTCGCTCAAACTGAGCTGCCCTCAACACGCGCCTTCGCCCGCAAGGGCGGGCGGACTTTGCCACGGGCTTCAGCCCGTGGACCGCCGCTCAAACACGGGTCTTCGCCCGGAGGGCGAACGAAACGGTGAGGCGACTACACTGCGGCATCAATCTCGAGGCAGATCCAATGCCCGGTGCGTGGACTCAGCTCTTCTACCACATCGTCTTCAGCACAAAAAACCGCGAGCCACAGATCTCGCCGGACCTTGAAAAGCGTCTTTACCCGTTCATCGGCGGAGTCGTTCGTGACCTTCGCGCTTCACTCGTCGCCATCAACGGCACGGCCGATCATGCCCATTTGCTGGTGCACGGGCGTGCGGATTCTGCAATTGCCGACCTCGTGCGGCATGTGAAGAGTCGATCGTCGAAATGGGTGCATGAGGAATTTCCGGCGTGCGGCGCGTTTGGTTGGCAGGAGGGCTACGGTGCTTTCACGGTCAGTCGATCACGAGTGGACGACGTCGAGCGTTACATCGCCGCGCAGAAAACTCACCACCAGCGGGTAGATTTCAAAACCGAATTTCTCGCGCTGTTGCGGAAACACGGCCTGGAGACCGACGAGGCAGCGATCTTCTCCTGACGACGTTTCGTTCGCCCTCCGGGCGAAAAAACCAATGGGGGCGACTGACCACGGGCTGAAGCCCGTGGCAAAGTTCGTGCGCCCTTCGGGCGCAGACTCGATCGGCGTCTTCAGGCGGCGAGGTGGTCGGAGCCATTGGGCGAAGAGGTGATCGGGGCCTTCGGGCGAAGGGGCGACGTAGCGAAGAGGCGATCAGACGAAGAGGCCCACGGGCGACACGTCGCGTGCGCTTCCTTCAGGCGGTGCTGCCGAACACAATTCGATGCATGAACACTCCTGCGCCCGCTTCGACGGTCAAGCTCGCCGCCGCTCATGTCCCCGGTTCCGGCGGAACGTTGCTGTTCATTCATGGCTTTCCGCTTACCCGCGCGATGTGGGAGCCGGCGGCGGCCGAATTGCGCCGATTGATGCCTAAGCCGCCGGCGATGATCCTGCCCGACCTGCGGGGCCACGGCGACAGTCCCGTCGCCCGGACCGCAACGATGGCGGAGATGGCCGATGACCTCGCGGCGCTGCTCGATCGCCGGGGCGTGACGGGGCCGGTGACGCTGGTTGGGCTTTCGATGGGTGGGTATGTCGCGTTTGAGTTCATGCGGCGACATCGCTCGCGCGTGAAGGGGCTGGTGCTCGCCTGCACGCGGGCTAACGCCGATGACGACGCCGGGCGCGGTCGGCGCGAGGCTCAGGCCGTCGCGGCGCTGCGGGAAGGCAGCAGGGCGGTGGTGGACGTGTACATGCCCAATCTGTTTGGGCCGAAAACGACGAACGAACTGAAGGTCGCGTGGCGCGAGATCATGAGCCGCACGGCTCCCGAAGGCGTGGCGGCGGCCTTGCGCGGAATGGCTTCGCGGGCCGACCAGCGCGACGCGCTAACGGCAATCGACCTGCCGACGCTGGTCGTGGCGGGCGAGCATGATCTGGTGACGCCGGTCGCGGCGCTCCGCGAGATCCACGACGGAATCCGCGGCTCACGCTTGGAGATCGTGTCCGACTGTGGACATCTGGCGCCGATCGAGCAGCCGGCGCGTTTTGCGCAGTTGCTCGCCGCGTTCATCGCACCCTGAGCGAGCCAGCGCCCCAAGCCCGATCTTTTTCGAGATTTTCGACCGCAATCGCCGCAAGCTCTAACACACGCGGCCATGCTCGACGCGAATCGGCAGCTCATCGGGCACAAGAATTTCGTCGCCGCGTTCGGCTTTGCTGCGCTCCACCCACGCGCCGTTCTCAAGCACATGGGTGACGTCGCTCGTGAAGACCAGGAACTCGACCCAACTGCCGGTGCCAAAGCCGTCGACCGGCGCGGCCGCGGCTCGAAAGGCGCGGACCTTTTCGGCGGTGAAGCCGCTGGTGACGAGCACTTTCGCCTGTTTTCCGCCGGCTTCGTCGAGGGCTGCGCGGACGTGGTATGCGGCTTCGATTGTGACGCCGGTGCCGAAGCCGTATTGCTCCAAAGCCATTCGCGCGGCGCGCGGGTCGGGGGCGCGACCGGCTACGCGCTCGACGAACGCGCGATCGGGTTCGGTGTGGCCGCCCTGGTGCACGCGCCCGCCATGCGTATCGAGCCGGACGGCGGCGAGCCGCGGGCCGAAGACGCGGGCCGCCTCGCGACAGACGTCGAGTTCGCGGCCTTCGAAGTCGATCAGCACTGTCAGCGGCACTTCGGGGAATTTCTCGGCGTAGGCGCGGGCGGCGTCGATGCTGCTGCCGCCGAAGACGGCGTTGAGGCAATGGGGGATGCTGCCGTAGAGCTTGAACTCGCGGGCGGGGCCGTCGCCGATGCGAATGCGGTCGGGCTGGCCGGCGCTGAGCCAGGTGTTGACATAGCGGTGGCCGGCGCGGGTGCTGGTGCCCGCGGCGCCGCCGACGGCTGCGGCGTATGCGGTTTGCTCGATGATTTCGTAGGGATAGTGCCGCGCGGCCATATCGATCACGGGCAGTCCGGCGGCGGCCTCGACGATCGCGTCCATCTCGGTCGCGGCGCCGCTGAAGGCGAGCATGCCGAGATAGGTTGTCTCCAGATTGACGAGTTCGCCGAAGAGGCCCTCGATCACCATGACCGCCTGCTTGGCGGCGAAGCGCTCGCCATCGTGGCGGGCGCGAATGGTGAGCGGGCCGAGGCACTGCTCGGCGATGAAATTTACGGCGCGATTGGCGCCGCAGACGACGCCGCCGCGACGGGCGAAGACGCAGTATCGCACGCGGGCGTTGTAGAGCGGCGTGTCCGCGACGATGGCGGCGGAGCGATTGAAGTATTCATCGCTGATCGGAAGTTGGGGCATGGCGAGAGTGTAAGTGGGGGAGGGCAGGCGGAGTACCGCGGCCTGCCTTACATCTGCAACCTCGCAGCCGCACGCGACACCCAAGCCCAGTGGCGCATTTCGCGCATAGAATTCGAACATTCAAGAAATTTGATCTCGGAGCAGCGCATGTTTGAAAACGAGCGAGCCGTGGCGGGGTTTATGCTCAGGTACGCCGAAATGCTGACGGCGGACATACCCGAGCCGCAGATGATGCATCAGCCGGCGACCGGTGTGCATACGCCGCGGTGGATTCTGGGGCACCTGGCGGTTTCGACTGATTTTGGCTGTCGCATGTTGGGCGACGCGCGCGACCTGTGTCCGCAGGCTTGGTACAACGTCTTCGGGCGCGGGTCGGATGGGGTCGGTGTGACGGTGTTGGTGCCGACGAAGACGGAGTTGCTGGAGAAACTGACGGCGGGGGTGGAGCGCCTGGGCGGGGCGGCAGTGAAGGCCGATGCGAAATTGCTTGAGCAGCCACATGGCGTGCCGCTCTTTGCGGACACAACGATGCGGACGGTCGGACATGTCGCGGCGCATCTGCTGACTTCGCATTTCGCGATGCACCTGGGACAGCTTTCGATGTGGCGGCGGGTGGCGGGGTATCCGCACCTGTTCTAATTCGAAGGCGGCGCTTTGAGCTCGCAGGTCCGAAGGTCGACGCCGATTCGATTTTCCGCCTTCGCGCCGGCGCGATTGTGCTGTTCGGCGAGGGCGCGCTGTCGCGGAGAGAGGAGCGCCATCGCGTCGCGGTTGCGGGCGACTGCGGCGTTCACGCGGCAGGCCTGCAACTCGGTGATGGGGACCGTGCGGAGCGGGGATTTTGACAGGTAGTACTTGGGCTCTTTGTCGGGGCGAGCGGGTTCGTCGCTGCGCGTGATGGTGCTCTCGGGCAGCTTGCCCGCGCGGGCCATTGATCGCAGCGAACTTAGTTGACTTTCGGTTCTGGCGAAGACGCGCGTGGCACATTCGAGCGAGCGGGCTTTGTCGACCAGGGCTTCGTATCCGATCGTGCGCTGGTCGAACTCGACCTCGACGACTTCGGCGCCTCCGACGAAGCCGGGCCGCGTCTGGAAGACGCCGTCTAGCTCGCCGAGGCGGACTTCGCCTTCCCAAAAACAGTGCATGCCGAAGGTGGCGCGCTCGAGGCCTCGTCGACGGGCGGCGGCCTCGGCGGCGACTAGGCGCAGATACTCCGGTACGGGGCGGTGCACGGCGCTGAGGGCGTCGATCATGTGAAGGGCGACTCCGTCGACCGAATAGACGCCGTCGAGCCGTGGGACGAGGTCTTTGCGGTCGGGGGTGATCAGCCGCGCGACCGGATTGTTCCAGGCCGGCTCGTGGAAGGACTTGAGGATTCGCTCCTCGGAGTCGCCGGTGGTGTTGTTGCGGATGGCGACGGGGATGAACTCGCTCTCGATCGCTTCGACGAGGAGCGGGTGACTGAGCACTTCGCTGCCATAGTTTTTGCAGGTCGCGCAGCCGGGGATCTCTTGGAAGAGCAAGAAGATTGGCTTTTTCTCGGTGGCTGCGGCCTTCAGCGCGGCGTCGAAATCGCGCAGCCAGGCGACGCGGCCGAGTTCGGGTGGGGCGGCGGGGGCGTTCGGGTCTGCGGCGCTGGTGAGGGCTGAGAATGCGAGCATGAGGGCACCGAGGGCGGGAGGACGCGGCATCGTTATTTCTCCGAGATTCGCCGGATGGGGACTCGGCGCAAGTCAATGTACTGAAATTGGACGCGGGGCGGGGTGGGCGGTTACAGCGAAGCTCGGAATCGCCATAATGCGCGGCTCGGCACGGGCCGAGGTAGCGCCGTTGAACTGAAATTGCGAGGGCTGACCGCTGAGTTCTAGGTCGCAGCACACTCCCGTTGAGCCGCTCGCGGATATCGATGACGTTCCGCCCATTGGCAGTTGGCGCGGCGATTCGAGCGCGCTCGCACGCGGAGTGGAAGCGGCGAATGCGGCGTTGGAGCGGCTCGATGCGCCGTTCTTCGTTGTCGGCGATGAGGACAATCCTGCGTTCGCCGATCGAGGGGAGGCACTGCTGACGTTGCCCGGTGGCGGGTCGGGCGACGCGGTGACGCCGGAGGAGCCGGGGCTTGCGCAGCTCTGGGCGATCGCGCCTGCAATGCCGCCTGAGCGACTGGGCGATGCGTCGTTTCGCCGCGACTATGGCGTGAGGTATGCCTATGTCGCGGGGGAAATGGCGAACGGGATTGCGTCGGTCGAGCTGGTGCTGGCGATGGCGCGGGCGGGGCTGCTCGGGTTTTTTGGGGCGGCGGGGCTGGAGCCGGGGCAGATTGAGAGTGCGATCCGGCGGATTCATGACGGCGCGCCGGAGTCGCAGACCGGGTTTAACCTGATTCACAGCCCGCATGATCCGGCGCTGGAGAATGCGACGGTCGATCTTTATCTGCGGCATAGCGTCGATGTCGTGTGCGCGTCGGCGTATCTGGGCCTAACGCCGGCGGTGGTGCGCTATCGCGCGACGGATTTGAAGCGCGATCCGAACGGGCGGGTGGTGGTCGCCAATCGGTTGATCGCGAAAGTGTCGCGGGCGGAGGTTGCGAGAAGGTTTCTCAGCCCGGCGCCGGAGAACATGCTGCGCGATCTGGTCGTGGCAGGGCAGATCACGAGCGAAGAGGCGGCGCTGGCGGCGGAGATTCCGATGTGCGACGACCTGACCGCCGAGGCGGATTCGGGCGGCCATACGGACAATCGGCCGGCGATTTTGCTGATTCCGGCGATGATCGCGCTGCGCGACGAAATCGCCGCGGCGCAGGGATATGCGGTTTCGCCGCGGGTGGGGGCGGCGGGCGGATTGGCGACGCCGACGTCGGTTGCGGCGGCGTTCGCGATGGGGGCGGCGTACGTCGTGACCGGTTCGGTCAATCAGGCCTGTCGTGAGGCGGGCACGTCGGACGCGGTCCGGGCGATGCTGGCCGATGCGCAGCCGGCGGATGTGGTGATGGCGCCGGCGGCGGACATGTTTGAGATGGGGGTGCAGGTGCAGGTGTTGAAGCGCGGCACGCTCTTCGCGGTTCGGGCGAAGAAGCTCTATGAGCTGTACCGCGCGTATGACCGCATCGAGAGCATTCCCGCCGGCGAACGTCAGAAATTGGAAACCGACATTTTCAAGGCGCCGTTGAGCGAGGCTTGGGCGAGCACGCAGGCTTATTTTGCGAAGCGCGATCCGGTGCAACTGGAGCGGGCGGCGAAGGACCCGCGGCATCTGATGGCGCTCGTGTTTCGCTCCTATCTGGGGCAATCGTCGAAATGGGCCAACGCGGGCGAGCCGACGCGGCGTGCGGACTATCAGATCTGGTGTGGGCCGGCGATGGGGGCTTTCAATGATTGGACCCGCGGCGGGCCGCTGGCGCTACCCGAAAATCGTGAGGTTGTTACAATCGCCGAGAATTTGATGGCGGGCGCGGCAAAGCTGACGCGAGTCGGCCTGCTGCGGGCGCAGGGCGTGCGCGTTTCCACGGCGCTCGCGCAGTATCGACCACGGCTATTGTCGAAATAATGGAAGGCAAGATGCGAAATTCGGCGAAGGAGGCGCCCATGCTCTCGAATGACTCGCGATCACCAGCGTGTCCGATCGCGATCGTGGGCATGTCGTGCCTATTTCCCGATGCGCGCGGGCTGAACGAGTATTGGCGACTGATTCGCCGCCGCGAAGATGCAGTGCGCGATGTTCCGCCGAGTCACTGGCACGGGGCCGATTACTACCACAGCGATCCGAAGACCGCGGACCATGTGTATTGCACGCGCGGGGCGTTTCTCGACGCGACCGACTTCGACCCGATGAGTTACGGCATTCCGCCCACGACGCTGGAGGCGGTGGATACCGCGCAACTGCTGGGGCTCGTCGTCGCGGAGCAGGCGCTGAGCGATGCGGGCTATCAGACCCGGCTGAACCCGAGCGGCGCCAAGGCGATCGATCGTCAAAAAGCGGGCGTCATTTTGGGTGTGACCGGCGCGCTGGAGATGGTCGTGCCGCTGGGGGCGCGGCTGGCCCACCCGCACTGGAAGCGGGCGATGGTCGATTGCGGCATCGATGCCGATGTCGCGGCGAACGTCGCGCAGCGGATCGGCGAAAAGTTCGTCGGCTGGCAGGAGAATTCGTTTCCCGGCTTGCTGGGCAATGTGGTGGCCGGGCGAATCGCGAACCGGCTTGATCTTCATGGCACGAACTGCGTCGTCGACGCGGCCTGCGCGAGTTCGCTGAGTGCGCTGCACATGGCGATGCTCGAACTGGAGACGGGCCGGGCCGATGTGATGCTGACCGGCGGCATCGACACCTTCAATGACATTTTCATGTTCATGTGCTTCGCCAAGACGCAGGCGCTCTCCGCGTCGGGCGATGCGAAGCCATTTGCCGCGGATGCGGATGGGACCGTGCTGGGCGAAGGCGTCGGCGTGTTGGTCTTGAAGCGACTGGCGGATGCCGAACGCGACGGGGACAAGGTTTACGCCGTGATTCGCGGGTTGGGATCGGCGAGCGATGGGCGGGCGCAGAGCATTTATGCGCCGCGGGCGGAGGGGCAGGCGCGGGCGCTGCGAAATGCGTATGCGGCGGCCGGTGTGTCGCCGCGCTCGGTCGAGTTGGTCGAGGCCCATGGCACGGGCACGCGCGTCGGCGATCTGGTTGAGTTCGATGCGCTGAAGAGCGTTTATGCTGACGACGGCGGGAATGACAAGCAATGGGCGGCTGTCGGGTCGGTGAAGTCGCAGATCGGCCACACGAAGGCGGCGGCGGGCGTTGCGAGCCTGATTAAGGCTGTGCTGGCGCTGCGGCACAAGGTGATTCCGCCGACGATCAAGGTCGACCTACCGCACCCGAAGATGGAATTGGACGACAGTCCGTTTTATCTGCCGACGCAGCCGCGCCCGTGGTTCTCGCGCGCTGGGCAACCGCGCCGCGCGGCGGTGAGTTCGTTCGGCTTCGGCGGCAGCAATTTTCATGCTGTGCTGGAAGAGGCCGAAGCGGACAAGAGCGAGATCGCGTGGGACGGCTCGGTCGAAATTATTGCATTGTCCGCGAATTCTCGGGATGAATTGATCGCACAAGCCGAAGAGTGGCGGGCGTTGCTCGCGGGCCAGCCGGCGCGAGCTGAGATCGCCCGTCGCGCTGCCGCCACTCGCGACAGCTTCGATAGCGCGCTCCGATATCGTCTGGCCGTCGTTCTTGAGCGCGATCGCGACGGGGCGGAAGCATTCAGTCAGGCGATCGTGCGGCTTCGGCGCGGCGATGACGCGGCTTGGCAGATGCCGAATGTCTATTTCGGCGGACCGGAATCGGCCGGCAAGCTCGCGTTTCTATTTCCCGGGCAGGGTGCGCAATATCCCAACATGGGCCGCGACCTCGCCTGCGCCTTCCCCGACGCCCATCGGGCGATCGGCGAGACCAATGCGATATTCGGGGAAGACGAGCTGCTGAGCGATCGGCTCTATCCGGCGCCGAGCTATTCCCTGGACGCTGCCGCGCATCAGGCCGCCCGTCTGACCGAGACGCATATCGCGCAGCCGGCGCTTGGCGCGGTCAGCCTGGCGATGTTGCGGGTGCTGGAATACTTCGGCGTGAAGCCTGACGCGACCGCCGGACACAGCTTTGGCGAGATTCCGGCGTTGCGGGCCGCGGGGTGGATCGGAGACGAGGCGCTGCGGCTGATCTCGAAGGTGCGCGGGGCGCTGATGCACGCCATCCATCGCCACGACGAGGCGCACGAATCAATCGAAGAGGCGCACGCAGCCGACCGCGGAGCGATGGTGGCGGTCGAGGCCAGCGCGGCTGATGTCGATCGCGTGGTGGCTGAGTCGGGCGGGCAGGTGCAACTGGCCAGCCGCAACAGCAACACGCAATCGACGCTATGCGGCCCGCGCGAGGTGATTCATGCTCTCGCCGGAACGCTCAGCGCCCGTGGCTGGCCCACCAAGATATTGAACGTAGCAGCGGCGTTTCACAGCCGCTTCATGGAAGCGGCCGAGAAGAAGCTGGCCGAGTTTTTGAAGTCTGTGGAGTTTCATCCTGGCCGCGTGCCGGTCTATGCGAATCTGACGGGGCTGCATTATCCGGACAACGCCGACGAGGCTCGGGCACTGCTCGCTCATCAGTTGACGCATCCGGTGCTGTTCATGGATATCGTGCGGCACATGTACCAGCAGGGCGTGCGCACGTTTATCGAAGTCGGTCCGAAGACGACGCTCACCAATTTTGTGAAGAACATTTTGCCCGCGGGGTCGTTCCATGCGGTCGCCGTCGACGCCTCGGGCGGTCGTAGCTGCGGCGTGGCCGATCTGGCCCGCGTGCTGGCGGTGGTCGCCGTGTTGGGCCATACGGTCGACCTCAAGGCTTGGGAGGCGCCCCCGCCTGCCGCTCCGGCCGAAAACCGCATGACGGTCAAACTGTTCGGAGCGAATTACCGCGCTGACCAGGTGGCGCGCGTCGAGCGGGCGACCGCTCGCGATCCATCGCGGAACGGCGATTTGGCCGCGCCGCGCGTCTCAAGTCGCGCCGCTCAGCCCGTGTCTGCCGTGCCGCTGCCCGCACATTCGGGCATGCAATCCTCCGTTTCGATCGATCGCCCCGATTTCCCGCCGATCTCCCCTCGATCGGCCTTCGAACGTCCATCAGGAACCACGCAAGTGAATACTCACCACTCCAATGGCAACGGATATCACTCCAATGGCGACGCACAAGCCGCCGTTTATGCGCCGCCGCGCTCGAACGGCGACGACTACGGCGTCATCGAGAGCGTGCCGCGCGATCGGGTGGTGGCGAATGGCCGCGATGGGCTTGATGTGCCGACCGCCGTGCCGCGAGCGACCGACCCGCAAACCATGCAGCATGCGCTGGCGCTCGCGCAAGAGGGATTGCGGGCGATGCAGGTGATCCAGCAGCACACCGCCTACGCACATCAAAAGTTCCTTGAGGGGCAGGAAACCGCACAACGCAGCTTTCAGATGGCGCTTCAGGCGCAGCAGCGCTGGCTTGAGCACGCGCTCGGATTCAGCGCGGCGACCGGGGCCATGCCGGCGATCGAGATGTCGCCCTCCGCGGCCATGCATCCGTCGTCAAACGGCATGATTCCTCAGCCCGCCGCTCCGTCGTTCTTCGCCCCGCCCGCGATGCCGACGACCGTCCCCAACGGGACCTATGCCGCGCCGGTCGCGTACGCGCCGGCCGCTACGAGGCCCGTGAGCGCCGCACCCGCGGCCCGCAACGGCGACGCCGGCGGGTTCCGCCCGCGCATTGATGATTCGCCGCGTACGGCGGTGAGCCAAAACGGGCATGGCACGAACGGTACGAACGGACACGCTCATTCCCACGCTCCCGTCGTCGCCCAGCCGGCCGTTGCCGCCCCACGTGTTGCCGCCGCTCCGGTCGCCGCAGCGCCGGGCGTCGCGTCGGGCGCCACCTTCGAGCAGGATCTCCTGGCGGTTGTGGCTGATCTGACGGGTTATCCGGGCGACATGCTCAAGCTTGAGATGGACATGGAGGCCGACCTCGGGATTGACTCGATCAAGCGCCTCGAGATCCTCGCGGCGTTGCAGGAGCGTCGGCCCGACACGCGATCAGTCGATTCCCAGTATGTGGGCAGTCTTCGTACGCTGCGCGACATCGTCGAATACGTCACGGCGGGCGAAGGCGCGCTGGCTGCCTCGGGAAAATAGCGGGCGGCGCGTTGCCGGCGGGCGACGCGTCGCACGGGGGGCTTTCCGCCGATGAGTCGCCCGAGCCGGGGACCTCGGGCGATCCGCTGTCCGGCGAGCTGTCGCTGTCGGCCGTGCCGGTGTTGTCCAGTCACGTCGTCGCGGGGCGACCGGTGGTACCGCTGGCCCTCATGCTGGAGTGGCTGGCGCGCGAAGCGGCGCGAGAGCCGGCCGGCGGACCAGGGGCGTACTGCGGAATCTGTGAAGTTCGCGACCTGCGCGTACTGCGGCCGTTGACCGTCGACGCGCGGCCGCAGCGCTGGGCCGTTCGTCGGATCGATGACGCTGTGGGCACAACAGGCACGGACGCAACGGCGCGAGTGCAGGTCGTCTGCATCGAATCGGGCCGCGAGCCGGTGGTGCATGCCACGGCGACGATCGCCTTCGCGGAACGGGCCCACGACGCCGGCGAATTCGCGATGACGGAAGGCGCGCGCGGCGCCCACGAGGCGACGATCGACGAGACCTACCGCAACACGCTGTTTCATGGACGCGCTCTGCGCCTGATCGAGCGAGTTGATGGAATCGATGAGTCCGGCGCGCGGGCGCGTGTTCGATGCGACGCTCTGCCGGGCGACTGGATTTCTGGGGCGACCGACTGGCGCTGGCTGACGAATCCGCCGTCGGTCGACGCCGCTCTGCAACTCGGCATCGTCTGGACGTCGCGCCAGCGCGGCCTTGCATCTTTGCCGATGGTGATCGGTTCGTGGCGGATGATCGCGCCGGCGTGGCCCGCGGCGGATTGCGTCGACGCCGTCCTCGCGGTCCGGTCCGTGCACGGGTCGCGGCTGCGAGCCGATGTCGCGTTTATCCACGAAGGGCGACGTATCGCCGAAATGCGCTCGGTGGATTGGATCATGGATGCGAGCCTGGCGGCGATCTTCCGCGCGCAGGCCGCTGCAGATGACGGAGCGCGGCGGTGAGTTCGCGCGGCGGTGGAAACAAACCCGATTCTGCGTATGACATCGCGATCGTCGCCGCCGAAGCGGTCTATCCGGGCGCGGGCGACCTTGGCGCGTTTGAGCGGCTTTTGTTCGAGCGGCGCAGCAGTGTGCGCGATGTGCCGGACTGCCGCTGGATCGCGCCGCCGGCGCGGCTGCAAAGCGCGCGGCGCGACGCACCCGATCGGGTCTTCTCGCGCCGCATGGCGCTGATCGACCGTGCCGACTTCGCATTTGACGGGCATGGCTGGCCGTGGCCGGCTGAGTTTGTCGGGGCGCTGGATCCGACGTTTCAACTTGCGCTGCATGTCGGCCGAAAGCTTTGGAGCTCGGTCCGTCTCAGCGGGCTCGATCCGGCCCGATGTGGCGTGTCGCTCGCGTCAATTGCCCTGCCGACTGATGGCTCGTCGGCACTCACGCGGGCCGTTCTCAAATCGAATTCGCCCGCCGGCTCGCATGCGAAGATCGCGATCGATGAAGCGGCGGCGTGGAATGCCCATCCGGTCGGCGCGCCGGCAGGGCTGCTGCGTGCCGCGCTCGGGCTTAGGGGCGGCGCGATTACGTTCGACGCGGCCTGTGCGTCGAGCCTTTACGCACTGAAGTATGCCTGCGACGAGCTGACCTCGCGCCGCGCCGACGCGATGATCGCCGGCGGCGTCTCTCGGCCCGAGGCGCTCTATACACAGATGGGTTTCGGCTTGCTTAAGGCGCTGTCGCCCAGCGGCGTCTGTCGCCCCTTCCGCGCGGGCGCCGACGGCCTTGTCGTCGGCGAGGGATGCGGGCTGGTGCTGCTGATGCGTCACGAGGACGCCATCGCCGCGAAGCTGCCGGTGTCGGCTCTGATTCGTGCCGTCGGCGTTTCGAATGACATGGCGGGCAGCCTGATTTCGCCCGACTCCGAGGGGCAACTGCGCGCCATGCGAATGGCCTACGCACAAGCCGGGTGGAACACGGGCGAAGTCGATTTCATCGAGTGTCATGGCACGGGCACGCCACAGGGCGACGCGGTCGAGATAGCGAGCCTGACGGCGCTGCTTCGCGAGTCCGGGTCGCGCACGGCGGCGGTGCCGATCGGTGCGGTGAAATCCAACATCGGCCATCTCCTGACCGCCGCGGGAATCGCCGGTCTCCACAAGCTGCTGATCTGCCTGCGGCGGGGCGAGTTTTGTGCCGATGCGTGTGCGGCCGAGAGCAGTGCGGCGGAGCGATCGATCGCTGATCGTGATGCGCCGGTCGATCTGCTCGAAGGCAACAGCGCGTGGTCGCGAGTTCGGCGTGAGCACCCGCGACGTGCGGCGGTCAGTTCGTTCGGCTTCGGCGGCATTAACGCTCATCTTCTGCTCGAAGAGCCGGTGGCCGAGCGGACTCGGGTCGGAAAGGTGCGTTCGCGCGTTGAGCCGGCCGGGATCGCCGAGCCGATTGCGATCGTCGGGGTCGGGGCACGATTCGGCATGCTGGGCGATTATCCCGCATTCGCGCGGGCCTATCTCAACGGCGAATCGGCGCTGCGGCCGCGACCGGCGGATCGCTGGCTGGGACTCGAAGGGTCGTTGCCGACAGAGCTGCGCGGCCGATTCGCGCGCGGGGCTTTCATCGACCGGCTGTCGATTCCGGTTGGCAAGTATCGTTTGCCGCCGCGCGAGATCGAGCAGTCACTGGCGCAGCAGATGCTGATGCTTGAGGTCCTGCACGAAGCACTTCGCGACGCAAACGTCGAGACATCACGGCGCGACCCGCGGCGCGGTGCGGTGATCGGCATCGGCCTCGATCTCAATACGTCGAATTACCACCATCGCTGGGTGCGGCGGCTGATCGCGGAGGAGGCTGAGGCGCGCGCCGGCGGTGGCGATCTCCATCTCGCGGCGATCGAAGCGAAAGCGGACGCGGCGTCGCCGGCTCTGAACGCGCCGCGCGTGCTGGGCAGCTTGGGCGGAATCGTCGCCAGCCGTGTGGCCCGCGAGTTTGGATGCGGCGGCGCGAGTTTCACCGTCTCGGGGCTGGAGAGCTCGGGGCTCCGTGCGGTGGAGCTCGCCGCGCGGGCGCTGCAGCGAGGAGAGATCGATCTGGCATTGGCAGGGGCGGTCGACCTTTGCGGCGACTTGCGAGCAGCCCTGGCGATCGCGGAACTCCGTCCCGAGATCGATGCGATCGGCGAGGGCGCGGCGGCCGTCGTGCTGAAGCGCCTGGGCGATGCTGAACGCGACGGCGATTCCATCTATGCCGTGATTGACGATATCGGGTCACTCGCCGAAGTCGCGGCGGGCAGCGCAGGTGCAGACGCGTTCGTCGGCCCGCCCGATGCGCGCGGCGTGATCGGCTACAGCGGCTGCTGTGCTGGTCTGGCGGATTTGCTCTGTGCGGTGGCGTCGCTGGATACGCGCGTCTTGCCAGCGACCGCACAGCGGCCGCGCCGATATTGGGTGTTCGACAGCGCGGAGCGGCCGCGACGCATCGCACATCGCTCCGCAAATCTGGATGGCACGGATTGTGTCGTCGCGCTGCGAGAGCGGTCCGCAAGCGCCACGACCGCACGCTTGGCTTCGCCGCCGGGCTTGAAGGCGCTGCCCTCCGCGGCCGCTCAGTTCACTGCCGATCAGGTCGCGTTCGTGTATCCCGGCTCGGGCAATCAGTATGCGGGAATGGGTGCCGGATTGTCGGCGGCGTGGCCGGCGATCGTTGCGGAGCATGAGGCGTTCTCGCCGCGGCTGGCGGCCCAGTGGCGGGCGGAGTCACTCTGGCGGCAGGGGGGAGACTCTGTCGATGAGGCTCTGGACCATCCGCTGAGTGTGATCCTCGGTCAGGTGTCCTTCGGAATTCTGGCGACCGACATTCTGCGCAAGCATGGGCTCTCGCCGCGCTTCGCGCTGGGGTACAGCCTCGGTGAGACCGCTGCGCTGTTGGCGCTGCGCGCGTGGAGCGATTGGGGCCTGATGCTCGATCGCTTGGAGGCCTCGCCGCTGTTCTCACAGGAGCTCGCCGGGGAATGCCGCGCGCTGCGCGCTGCCTGGCGGATCGATGCCGCGACGCCGGTCGCCTGGGCGGCCGCGGTGTTTCCGCGCGATGCGGGCGCCGTTCGTGCTGCGATCTTGCCGGACGATCGCGTGCGCGTGTTGATTGCGAACGCGCCGGGCGAGTGCGTCGTCGGCGGCCTTCGGGCGGATGTTGAAAGCCTCGCGATGCGCATGAGCGCTCAGCCTCTCTGGGTGCGCGGCACATCGACGGTCCATTGCGACGCCGTCGAACTGGTGTCGAACGCATATCGCGAGCTTCATGATCTGCCCACGACGCCGCCGGATGATGTCATTTTCTATAGCGCAACAGCCGGCGCCTCCCATGTGCCGACGCGCGAGAGTGCTCGCGACTCCATCACAGCCCAAGCTGTCCACGGCTTCGATTTTTCGAAGCAGGTGGAGGCGGCCTATCGCGATGGGGCGCGTGTTTTTGTGGAAGTCGGTCCCGGCGCGTCCTGTACTCGCATGATTCGTCGCATACTGGGCGATCAGCCTCACGTGGCGATTTCGGTGTGCGGCGGTGTGAGCACGGCCGATGACGAACAGGCGGCGATGCTGTCGGCGATCTCAACCCTTCATTCCCTCGGCGTCGCAAAGAGCCCGATTGAGCAACTGCAGAAAGGTTCGGCGCGAGTGAGGCAGCCTGACGAATTTGCGAGCGCGAAGCGGGTCGATGTGCCGCTTGGGCCGCCGCCGCAGACGGTCGAGGTGCTGTCCGAGCCGGTCGCGCCGGCGTATTTGCCGGCGGCGCGGGTCGAGGGGGCGGCCGCCATCGCCGCGTGGACGGCCGAGATTGCGTCAATGACCGCGCAAAGCGCGGCCATCACCGCGCAGGCGCACCAGCGATATCTCGCCGTTTCGGCGTCCGCTTTTGCGCAGGCGACAGCGGCAGTGACGCGGAATGCCGCCCTACTCGCGACAAGTCGTGTTGCCGATGGTGCGACGCAGCGACTCATTCCGCCCGGCGGTGACGGTTTCGCCGGTCGTGGCTCGGAGCCGATTCGCGCTGATCGCGGTGAGTTTCGCGTCGCGTTCGACCGCGATGCCTGCATGGAATTTGCTGTCGGCAAGATCGGCAACGTGCTTGGCCCCGATTTCGCCGAAATCGATCGATATCCCGTTCGCGTGAGATTGCCCGACGAGCCGCTCATGCTGGTCGATCGGATTGTCTCCATCAGCGGCGAACCGCGCTCGCTGACGCGCGGAACGATCGTCACCGAACACGACGTCTTGCCCAACGCGTGGTACCTCGATCATGGTCGTGTGCCGGTGTGCATCGCCGTGGAATCGGGGCAGGCCGACCTGTTTTTGTGCAGCTACCTTGGCATCGATCACGCGGTTCGCGGCACGCGCGCCTATCGGCTGCTCGACGCGACGATCAGTTTTCAGCGCGGGCTGCCCAGCGCCGGCGAGACGCTGTATTACCGGATCGAAATCGAGAAGTTCGTGCGGCAGGGCGATTCGTGGCTCTTCTTCTTCCGCTTCGATGGCTTCGCCAATGGCGAGCCGTTGCTGACGATGCGGAACGGTTGCGCCGGTTTCTTCACCGAGGCGGAGATCGCGAATTCGGGCGGAATCGTCGGCGCCGATGAGTCTCCGGGACATCGCGGCGAGCTCGACGAGCGCGAGCGCCAGGCACGCATCGCCGCTCATCCTTGTGCAGAATTTGTGCCGCTTGATCGCTGCATGCTGGATGAAAGTCGCGTCGCGGCGCTTCGCTCCGGCGATCTCGGGCGTGCGTTCGGACCGCCTTTTGACCGACTTTCGCTGCGCGACGCGTCGACCATCCCCGATGGCCGCATGCGACTGCTCCATCGCGTGGTCAATTGTGATTCGGTCGGTGGCGAATTTGGGCTTGGCCGTATCGTGGCGGAGGCCGACATCCATGTCGACGATTGGTTCCTGACGTGCCACTTCGTCGACGACATGGTGATGCCCGGCACGCTGATGTACGAGTGCTGCGCCCACACGCTACGCGTGTTGCTGATGCGCATGGGCTGGGTCGCCGAGGCCGCTGCGGTTGCCTATGAGCCGCTGCCCGAGACGCCGGCGAAGCTGCGCTGCCGCGGGCCGGTCACGGCGAAGACGCGCGTGGTGACCTACGAGGTCACGATCAAGCGCATCGGCTACGGTCCGGAGCCATTCGTCATCGCCGATGCGCTGATGCGCGCCGACGGCCGGCCGATCGTCACGTTTACAGATATGTCGCTACGGCTGACGGGACAATCACGGGAGTCGCTGCGCGAGACCTGGCGCCGCGCCGGCGAGACCGCGTTCGAGCCGTCGCATGCGTCGGGGTCTTCGGACGCGAATTCAAGAAGCCTCGATCTCGGGAGCGGCGTAACGCCGATCGGCGACGTTCGCGTTGATTCATCCGCGCGGACCGGTCTTTTTGATAAGCAGAGCATCCTCGCTTATTCGAACGGCCCGCCCTCCGCCGCCTTCGGCGAGCCGTATGCGATCTTCGATGCAGAGCGCAAGCTGGCGCGGCTGCCGGGCCCACCCTATCAGGTGATGGATCGCGTGACGCAGATCGCCGGCTATCGCGCGTTCGACCTGAAGTCGTCGAGCAATCTCGCGGCGTGGATCGAGGCCCAGTACGACACACCGCCCGACGCCTGGTATTTCGCGGCGAATCGACAAAGCTCGATGCCGTTTGCGGTGCTGTTGGAGATCGCGCTGCAGCCCTGCGGCTGGCTTGCGGCCTACCTCGGCTCCGCGTTGCGTAGCAGCGTGGATCTCTCGTTTCGCAATCTCGGCGGCACGGCGACGCAGCACATGGAGCTGTTTCCCGGTACGGGCACGCTCACGACGCGCGTCCGCATGACCGATTGCTCCGAAGCCGCGGGCATGATCATTCAGAAGTTCGACTATCAGGTTTGGAGCCGGGCCGGACTGGTCTACTCGGGCGACACGAGCTTCGGCTTTTTCACGCGGGAGGCGCTCTCCAATCAGGTCGGGCTGCGCGATGCGGCGAAGACGCTGAAGCAATGGCGCGCCGGCGCGGCGCCGCTCGATGCGCAGCACGAGTTTGAGCCGGATATGCCGGTCACACCCGAAGATGCCGAGATGTTGAGCGACTTCGCCGATCGCGGATTCGACCGCCTGGTCATGCCGGCGACCGCCTGGCGGATGATCGACGCCGTCGTCGCGGATCAGCCCGCCGGCGGGCCCGACGGGCTCGGCTATTTGCGCGGCAGCAAGCGAGTGCGACCGGAAGAGTGGTTCTTCGCGGCCCATTTCTATCAGGATCCCGTTTGCCCCGGCTCGCTCGGCCTCGAGTCGTTGCTGCAGTTGCTCAAGTTTGCGGCGATCGGGCGGCTCGACGAGCGAACGCGCGCGTCGCACCGGTTCGGCGCTCGGCTGCATCAGCCTCATACGTGGCTCTATCGCGGGCAGGTGGTGCCTGCGAATCGAGAGGTGACGGTGGAAGCGGCGATCCGCGCGTTTCGCGGCCCGGATGGCACGACGAACGGCGAGATCGTCGCTCAGGGGTTCCTGTCGGTCGATGGGCTGACGATCTACGAAATGCGTGATTTTGGGCTGAGCATCGTGCCGCGTGAGCAGTGATAGCGACGCGTTGAATACCTGCGTTATCCGCGAGCGGAGCCGCGCCCGCGACGCGGTGCGCTGCATCGCGCGAGCTGCGTGAGCGCGGCGCGAATGTCCTTCGGCCGCTCCGAATGTACGCTTGTCGGTTCGCCCGTGGCCGGATCGACGAACGTGAACCGCGCGATGTGAAGCGACAGTCGCGCCAGCAGGGGGCGCTCCTCATGTCGCGAACTGGCGCGATAGTCTGACTTGAACTCCGACAACAGCACCTGCTCCCCGCCGCCATAGACCGGGTCGACGGCGAGCGGATAGTCCGCCGATTGCAGGTGAACACGTACCTGATGCAACAGTCCCGGCCGGGCGATGCAGGAGAGCAGCGTGTGCCCCGCGACGCGCTCCAGCACGCGGATCGTGGTGATCGCCGGCTCGCCCCCATTGCGGCGGATGCGCATGCGCCCGGCGCGCTTGTCATAGTCGAGCGGCAGGTCGATCGTGCTCTCGTCTTCGACGACATACGCCCGCACCAGCGCCTCGTGTTCGCGAGTGGCGCTGCCGTCGGCCAGTTGCGCCATGACGGCGGCGTGTACGTCGGTCTGTGCGATGATCAGCGCCCCGCTCGCGTCGCGCTCCGTGCGTGCCACCGTACGCCACGAAGATCGTTCTTCGACCGCGATGCCCGCCGCCGACAGCATTGCTCGCGCTTCGGGGCCGCTCTCGGGCGGTGCGCAGCCGCTGGGTTTGTCGAGCGCCACCCAGCCCGCTCCCTGGGCGAGGATCGGAAGCGCTGTCGGTGAGTCGGACTTCATGGCGAGGCTTTCTCTCGTGGACGCAGCCGAAGATGGACGACCCGCGGCGGTCCGACCGCCGACACGCCGGCCGGCAGGCGCAACTGCACCTCTTGCGGCGCGAATTCTTCACCTGCGGTCGCAAGGCTGCGATCGATCGGCACCCACGCCAGCACGTCGGCGGCTGTAAGTCCGCTGACGACGCGTCGGTCGCCCTCTACATTCAGATCGATGAGAAGCTCGTTCGGGTCGCGGCGATCGATCACATAGTCATCCTGCATGCCGGGTGTGGTCAGAAAACTGACCGCAACGCCCGTCACACGGCGCGTCATTCGCGCTCCGATGACGCGGACCGATACGCTTACTTCCGTCGGCGTCGCGCTGATGCGGGCCGAGCCGACGCGATCGGCGATCGGCAGTTTTTCGATCCGCACGGTCTGTTCGGTGCCGACGGCTTCGACGCGACCCGCGAGCGAAACGGTTGCAAAACGCTGAGACTCGGGCACGGCGGCTAACTCATTCGCTCGTGCCGTGATCGAAACTTCGGCCGGCTCCACGGCGATATCCGCCACCTCCGCATCGGGCGAGATCACGCGGACGGGCAAGCGGGCCGAAACGATCTCGTGAACGACGAACTCGATATCCGGCGGGTTGGCGTCGATCACCTGCAATCCGCGACTGGTGAGGTCGGTGGAGCGCGAGAGGATCTCGGCCACGGATTCGCGTCGTTCGCCTGTTTCCTGATCCTCGCTGAGCAGCCATTTCACTTCGCGCGGGCTTTCCGAGGTGGCGGTGCGCAACCAGCTCACGGCCCGCGTCGTGCCGCGTAACGACACGCTGAAGACCGCCGGCTGCGGCGTAATGATGTCCACCAGCCGGTCGGCGTTGCGCGGCTCGATCGTGAGCGCGATCTTCGCGCCGTCGACCTGCGTCTGTGCGGCCTGGTCCGCTACGTACCAGATCGCCCCTGTGAGCGCCAGTACGACCGCGCCATGACGCATACGGCGCAGAACACGCCTGCCGCCGCCCGCGGCGCCGGTTTCGCCGCTCGCGTCCAGGCGGACGCCAAGCTCCGCATCAAGCTCGTCGAGCGACAGGAATCGCTTCAATTCGCCATTGTCGGCGATGGAGATCGCGCCGCTCTCTTCGCTGACGATGACAATCAGCGCGTCGGTCTCATAGCTCATCGCGACCGCGGCCAGGTGTCGACTGCCGAGGGTCGGATCGATCTCGTCGCCCTCGGCCACCGGAAATTGGCAGTTCGCGGCCAGAATCCGATCTTGCCGGATGATCACGCCCAGATCGTGCAGCGGAGAGTTGGGGAAAAATAGCGAATTCAGCAGCTCGCTCGTGCACTCCGCGCTCATATGGGTGCCGGTGTCGGCCCACGACTGGAGATTCACGCCGCGCTCGATCGCGATCAGGGCGCCGTAGCGATTTTTGGACAGATACCCCACAGACTTCAGCACAGCGCCCATCATTTTCGCCCGCGGACGCTCGCGCCGCGCGACGCGGACATCGCCAAAGCGCAGCAGGGCGCGCCGCAGCTCCGGCTGAAACGCCACGAGCGCGACGAAGACCATGCCGATGACGAAGTATTGGTAGAGGAACTCAAGCCTCGTCCACCCCAGCCGTGCCGCGAGGACGCGCACCAGCAGCGTGACGGCGATCAGGAGCAGCAACAGCCCGCGCAGCGGACGCGTGCCGCGCGTGCCGCGCAGCACCGTGGCGCACCAATGCACCGCGATGCCGATGAGCAATAGCTCGATCAGCACCTCGACGAGGCCGTAGCCGCCGCCCAGCGGCGCGAGAACCCTGGATGTCCATTGTGCGAACATCGAGCCGCCACGTTAGGCAGCGTGCCCGCAACTGACAACTCGGATCGAGCAAGTTCTCGAAGGGCAGGGCCCGCTTTCCCTACCGCGGCTCGACGCGCACCCGCCGAACGCCGGCCAGATCCGGCCGCGTCGGCGGCTCGCCAGGGCGGTCGAGGATCGCGGGTTCGAAGCCGGCGGCGCGGACGCGACCGAGGTCTGAATCGCTGGGCGCATGCGGATACGCAATCAGCGGCGAGCGGGCGTGGAACATCGCCTCGATCGGAAGCGGCATGTTGAAGAGCGCCGTCGGACGCGGCTCGCATTGGCGAACGACCGCGATGATCGCCGCCCGCCGCCCGGCTGCATCGGGCGTGAGCCAATCGATCTCCAGCAGCGATGCGGCTTGCTTCAACGGCAGGAGGAGGAGCGCGATCAGCAGCAACGCGCGCAGCGGCGCGAACGTACGGCGAAGCTGGCGGTCGGTTTTGTTGTGCAGCCACCACCAATGATGGGCGGCGATGAGGCAGATCGCGGGGGCGGCGGGCGCTACATATCCCTTCATCTTGGTCGCGACCAGTGAGAACGCGAGATAGGGGATCAGCCACCAGGCCAGCAGCAGCCACCCGCCCCGGGGCGAGCGCGGGCGGCGCAGCAGTGCCAAAGCGTGCCAGGCTAGAGGAAGCCAGATCAGCTCGCCGAAGAAGCGCGGCTGGTGGATCAAATGAAAGAGCGGCCCGCCGACATGTCCCTCGGCAGCGGTCCAGATGTGCTCCCAGTTGTAGGCTGATTCGTGCGCGGCTTCGCGGGGGAAGCGCGATTGCGTGTGCAGTCGCCAAGGAAGGGCGATGCCGATCGCGATTGCGGCGGCGAGCAGCGCGGGAAGGAATGCGATCGTTAATCCGCTTCGCGATTTCGATGTGGCCCGACGCCGCTGCGACCCGATGAGCAGGAGGACGGGCAGCAGGAGACCGGTCGCCCACTTGGTGAGAATCGCCAGGCCCGCGACGACGCCGACGGAGAGGCCGCGTAAGAAGCGGCCGCGGCTCGCTAGAACCACAATCGCCCAGACGCCGAGCGTGACGAGCGATGAGAAGATGGCGTCGACATGATCCGTGGCGATGCGGCCGGTCGCGAGTTTTCCGATCATCGGGTTGGCGGCATGGAGCAGGGCGGCGGTGAGCCCGACCCGGCGACCGATCAGCCGGCGGCCGATGTCGTAGGTCAGCCAGGTCGCGATCGATGTTAGCAAAATGCTGGGAAGCCGCACGGCGAGCTCGTGAACGCCGAAGACTTTCAGGCTGAGCGCGATGAGCCAGAGCGCGAGCGGCGGCTTGTGGAGCCAGAAATGGTTGGCGTGCCAGTCGCGATAGTCGTAGTCGAGCGGAGCGATGGGGTAGAGCCGCGGTGACCAGGGATCTTCGAGCAGATTTTTCGCGACGAGGGCGTGATAGCGCTCGTCCCATTCGTTCAAGCCCGGGCGCGATGCAGCGCCGAGTCGCAGCGTTACAGCGAAGATCAGAATCGCGCAGAGCGCAGTGCGTGGCCGCCGCCGGCCAACTACGAAGGCCGCGACGAGCGCAGCGACGGCGGTCGCAGAGAGGATGGGGCCGAGCCAGAGCGGCGGCATGGGAGCGGATTGTGATCGGGCCGCGGGGTGCAGGCTATGTAATGCCGGGCGGCGGCGCGTCGGCTCCGCGATGAGCCAGACGTTTTTCCGGACCGATTTTGTCAGAACTCCCCGGAGTGAGCGATACGGGGGGTGGAGCAGGGCTGCGCGGCCACATCCTGCGAGCGACTCGGGAGAGGGTCGCCGGTCGCGCGAGCCGCGCCGGTCCACCTCGGAGGAGTCGAGCTATGTCTATGCGCCGCAATCACTTAGTAATCGGGATCTTGATGGTCGCGGGGGCCGGCGCCACAAGCCTGGCCGGTCCGCCGCCGGGAGATTGCAATCAGAACGGCGTGCCGGATGGCGATGACATCTTTTTCGGCACGAGTCAGGACTGCAACGGCAACGGCATCCCGGATGAGTGCGATATCGGCGTCTTCTTTTCGAGCGATGATTGCGACGGCGACGGTCAGCCGGACGAATGCGGCTACGCGACGCCGTTCAACGACTGCAACATGAACGGCATCCCAGACATCTGCGACATCTATTACGGCACAAGTTCGGATGTGATCATCAACGGCGTTCCCGATGAATGCGACCTCGCCGATTGCAATCAAAACGGAGATTCCGACTTCCTCGACATCCTCAACGGCATCAGCCAGGACGGCAACGGCGATGGCGTGCCGGACGAATGCCAGGGCGCCAACGATTGCAATCAGAACGGCGTGCCCGACGCCGACGACATCTCGATGGGGACGAGCCAGGACTGCAATCAGAACTCAATTCCGGATGAGTGCGATATCTCGTCGGGCACGAGCAGCGACTGCACGTTCAACGGCGTGCCCGATGAATGCGAGCCGGATTGCAATATGAACGGTAGCGCCGATTCGTGCGACATTCGCGACGGAACCGCGACAGACTGCGATGGCAACGGCATTCCGGATTCGTGCGACATCGCGAGTGGCGCGGCCGATTGCAATGCGAACGGCGTGCCCGATGGCTGCGACGACGATTGCAACGGCAGCGGCTTCCCGGACGATTGCGATATTCACGTTTTCTTCACGAGCGACGACTGCAACGGCAACAACATTCCGGACGAATGCGAGATTTTCCCGGCACCCGCATACGGCCCGGAAACGCGTTATCTGGTTGGCTCCGGTCAGGGGACGGGGCCGAACGGAGTCGCGGTCGTGGATATGAACGAAGACGGCCACCTCGATCTGTGTGTAGCGGGAGCGTTTGGACAGGTCCTGTCCGTTCGATTCGGCAACGGCGGCGGCCAGTTTGGGTCGGAGATGCTCTACGGGACCGGCCCGTTCCATAATGACGTCGAGCCGATCGACCTCGACGGCGTCAACGGCCCGGACCTGGCGCTGTCGATCGAGGGCGACGATCTGTTGCGACTGTTCATTAACGACGGCACGGGCGCGATCGCGTTTCAGCGGATCCTGAATGTTGCCGACGCGCCGATGTCGATGGCGGTGGCCGACTTTGATCGCGACGGGCTGCAAGACCTCGCGGTGCTTCACTTGGGCACGACGCAGGCCGTGCATCTTTATCGCAACACCGGCGGCAACCTCGCCTTCTTCGGCGCCTTGCCGCAGACATCGTCATTGCAGGATGTCGTCAGCGGCGACTTCGACGGCGTGAACGGTCCCGATCTGGCGGTGGCGCGCTTTGAATTTGGGGACAGCGTCGACATGCACCTAAACAACGGCGACGGCACATTTGCACCGGCGATCGGCTACGGCCCGGCGGAGACGCCCATCGATCTTGAGGCCGTAGACATCGATCTGGACGGCGATTTGGACGTTGCCTCCGCCAACTTCAATGGCCCGACGGCGAGCGTTTTGACGAACAACGGCGACGGCACGTTTGCCCCGGCCACGCTGATCGCCACCGGCATCTTGCCGATCGGGATCGCCGCGGCCGACTTGAACGGCGACGGACGCGTTGATCTCGCGGTCGCCGAGCTAGCCGGCGACAAGATTGCCATCCTGACGCAATTCCCAGACGGCATATGGCGTCGCACCTCGCAGCGCCGGGCCGGCTTGTTCCCCGTCGACCTGGTGGCCGCGTCGCTGGACGGCGCGGGGCCGGCGGACCTATTGGTCAGCAATGGCAATAGCGGCGATGTCTCAGTTTACCTAAATGCCACCGCCGCTCCGCTGCCCGATAGCGATAACGACGGCATCCCGGATGTGTGTGACGGGCTGATCGGCGACATGAATTGCGACGGCTTCGTCACCGTCGGCGACATCGGCGGATTTGTGCTGGCGCTGACGCAACCGGCGCAGTATGCCAACCAGTATCCGGATTGTGACATCAACAACGCCGACACCAATGGTGACGGGTTTGTAACGGTCGGCGACATCGGAGCCTTTGTCGCGCTTCTTACGGGCGCGTGATTGGGCCGGTTGTGCAGCGGGGATTGCGGCTCTGCCGCGCCGTGCTCGGCGCGGCAGAGCATTTTTACGTTCAGGGGAAGCTCGAACGAAGCCCAACACTTAGCGCGTCGGCGGGTGCGGGGGCACCCCGCGATCGCGCTGGTCGCCGACGATCTCCCGCGCCAGCTTGACACAGGAAAGCGGCGCGCTGCCCTCAGCCTTGTTGTTGACGATGACGATGATTTGCCGCTCTTGGCCGGCGGCGATTTTCGCGAGGTCGGCGATGGCGGCGCGGCTGTGCGGGTCTTCGTCGACAAGTTGATCGAACGGGGCGTATTTCTCCCGGGCCGATTCGTAGCGTTCGCCGGCGTGGAGCATCCATCGGACGGCGATGGGGCCGGCGCTCGAAGGAATGTCTGTGTTGCTCGTCGGCGTTCTTCGCTCGATCGGGATCAGCTCGGCCTGCTTCACGATTGAAGGCATTGAGGGGTGGACGTTGTAGCAGTGGCCGCAGCCGACGGCGGCCAGCATGTCGCGGTATTGGGTCGTGAAAAGCTCGCGATTGCGGATCTCCACGACATAAGCCGGGCCGCGCGGCAATGCGGAAAGAAACGCCGCGAGGCGATCGAGAAAGCCTCCGACGCCGCCGAGGGCGCGCAAGCTGAGCGGCGAGAACTGAAATACAAGCACACCGGCGCGTTCGCCGAGACTGCGGACGTATGGCTCGACGACGGTATCGATGGAATAGGCGGTATCGAGGAAGCGCGGGTTTGGTTCCGCGGGTTTTGGCGGCGACTGTCGCTTGCTGCTGAAGTTTCGAATTGTGGGCGAGACGACGCCGTCGAACGCCTTAACGAGAAACCGGAAGCTTGGCGGTGTCTGCTCGGCGAGGCGGCGGAACTCGGCTTCGGAGACGGGCGCGTAATAGGCCTTATCGATGCCGACGGCGCGGAGGAGCGGATGCTTCGCGTAGGCGCGGAGGCCCTCGCGGGCGAGGTCTTTTTCGCTCGCCGCGTCGGCGTAGACGATGCCGGCCCAGCCGGGGAAGGACCAACTCGACGTGCCGAGGTGGACGGTGGGCGGGAGTGCGGCGGAAACGGCAGCGAGGTCGTGAGCGAGCGGAGCGGGTCGGACGGCGATGGGATCGTCGACCGACCGTGGCGCGCCCTCGCTCGCCGGCACCGGGACGTTGTTCGGTGAATTGTCGAAAAGCAAGGGCTGCACGAGTCCGGAATCTTTGGGTCTCTTCGCCATGTCACGCGGCAAGGTAACTGGTTGAGGTGCATCGCGTCGACCGCGCGCCCGTGCTGAGACAAAGAGGAAGCCGCGAGGCTTTGCGTATCGTGATCTATCACTGGAGCAACGCATTCTGTAAGGCGTCAATGCACATGGCCGCCGCGACCGCCGCGACGAGAATGATGCTCGCGAACGCGAGGCTCAGCGCCCCGGCGAACGTTCGCCACCGAGTACGGAATATGTAGATGCCGCACGAGCTTCCGATCGCAGCCGACAGATACACCGAGCATAGCAGTTGCAACAAAGCACCGATCATCAGTGCGATGATGAGCGGTGCCGCGAGCTCCGGGCCGCGCAAATATGTCCCCATGATCGCGGCGGCGGCGACGGCGACGCTGAAGATTCCGATGCCAATCGCGTACGCGCACGTGTGAGAGGTCGCCAAGTTCCACGCCCCTTGCAAATGTCGGGCTCGGCGAACGGCGGGCGTCGATAACTTGGAGCAGGCCGCGAGCGACCAGTAGAGGCCGATTCGGAGCGCCGTCGAAAGCGCCAGTAGGAGCGCCGGCGCAGCGAGTACGTCGGCCCGTGGCCAGTGCGGTCGCCATGCGGGCGAGATGCGCGCGAATTCCCAGTGAAACCGCCGATCGTGCCACGGCGTAAACGTCTGAGTCGGCAAATACGGCTGGTCGCGATCGGTCGGGTCGGCCAGCGCAAGGCTGAATCCGTGGGTCTGGTCGACGTCACGCCGAACACCCGGCTCGTTGTTCATTTCCCACCAGCGATTGTAAGTGGCGCGTAATGAGAACTGACTCCAGAGTGCGACCCACGCCAGGTAGAAAACCGATGGCAGCACGAGCCGGAGCAGATAGCGCCGCAGGGCGATGCGCGAACAGGCCGGATTGCCAATTCGCGCGAGCACTTGTCGCGGCGGCGCCAACAGCAGGAGATCTTGGTGGCTCGCGAACCATCTTTCTGCGTTGGCCTGCAACACTTCCTCGTCAGCCACGTTCCGCATTCGGGACACAGATGCCCCGCCGGCAGGCCCGTCAGGTCATAGCCGCACCAGTCGCAGGGTTGGGGCGGGGTTTCGCGCATGCTGCTCCGTCGAGGTCTTACGAAAATCGCCGGTGAGCGGCAGCGGTTCGGTGCAACAATTTGCGCTTCTCTATTGTCGCGCGCCTGGCGATGCCGCTCATCCGGGTTCTGCGGGGTGCCAATCGGCGCCGCAGTGGAAACACTGCTGAGCGTTGGGAGTGCGGAGCCAGCGGGTGCAATTTGGGCAGGGTGTGGAGGTACTCGGGCCGTTCTCGGCGATCGGCTTCCGAATGTGAAGGCGAAACATCTTCGCGTCGCCCGGCGAGAGGCCAGTTTCGGCGGCGATCTGCGAAGGGAAAGGACCTCGCTCCGCATTCAGCCAGCCGTCGAGGATCGCCTGTTCGGGCGGAGCGAGCTTGATGAATACCGGTACGCACGCCCCACACTGCCCGCACCAACGGAACTCGACCGGCCAGCGATTCGGTTCCTGACGGCGTGTTTTTGGCGACTCAGGCGATGACTCAATCACGCCGAAGCGGCGGGCTGAGTTGTGATATCCGTCGGTAACAACCAACTCGTTTTCACCGTCGGCGGGTTGAAACGCGATTCGCGGATGATAAGTGCGGCCATCGACCTCGACCGGCTCGCATTCGCTTCTGCGCATCCAGCCGGTCGCGGAGAAATACTCGCGCAAAATCTCGCTTCGCGTGGCCCCGGATTCAACGCCGCAACCGTGCAGCACCTGATCGAGACGGCGCACCTCGGCGGTAAAGTGGAGATCGCCGAGCTTTTCGGCGAGTTGATTGTGACCCAGATTCATGTTTGACATGTGGATGTTCCCCATCGCAAGCGACTTTCACGCCCGACAATCGGGCAAATACCGATCGGCCCTGTCACCCCACATGCCCTTGTGCGTTTTCGCAATGTACGTTGAGCTGATGTGCTCTAGAAACGCTGCGGGGTCTTTCGCAAAACGCTCCAGCAGATCGAAAAAGCCGTCGGCGATGGGCTGGCCGGCGGCGTGGACCGGGTCCACGTCGACGTAGCAGATGCGCCCGCGAGTGGGCCGTCGTCCCACTGGCCGGCCATCGCCAGATGTCGGCCGCCGCATTTGGCGGTGAGTCTATCAACTACGCTCGTTCGAGCAATTCCGACTGCACCCGCCGCGCCTCCGCCGCGTCCGACACTTTGTCGCTGTGGCAATCGTGCTTTTTGCCTTTGTGGGCCAGCATCGCGATCTGCTCCGGCGTCAGTTCGTTGGCGTCGAGGCCCGCCGCCGCCGCCCGTTGCGCCAGCAGCTTTCGTCCCTCTTCGGTCATGCCCGGACTCTTCGCCGCGGCCTTCTCCGGCACATAGCCGTCGGCCTTTCCGCTGGCCCAATCGACGATCTCCTTGCTGATGCGCATGCTGCACCAGTCGTGGCCGCACATGGCGCAGAAATCGGTGTCGACTTCGAGGTCTTCGTCGTGCAACGCGCGGGCCGTCTCGCCGTCGAAAGCCAGCTCGAAATGCTTGGGCCAATTCAGGGCGGCGCGGGCCTTGCTCAGGTCGTCGTCCCATTGCCGCGCGGCGCTGACGCCACGGGCAATGTCGCCGGCGTGAGCGGCGATTTTGTAGGCAATACATCCTGCCTTGACGTCGTCAGCCTTTGGCAGGCCAACATGCTCCTTCGGCGTGACATAGCAGAGCATCGCCGCGCCGGCGCGGGCCGCCTCGGTGGCGCCGATGGCGCTGGTGATGTGGTCATAGCCCGGGAAGACATCGGTGACGAGCGGGCCGAGCACGTAAAACGGCGCATCGTCGCAGACCGATCGCTGATGTTCCATGTTCCAGGCGATTTCGTGCAGCGGCACGTGACCTGGTCCCTCGACCATCACCTGCACGCCGGCCTCGCGCGCCCGCTGCACCAGCTCGCCGAGAACGTGAAGCTCGGCAAGCTGGGCCGGATCGCTCGCGTCGGCCAACGCCCCGGGGCGGACGCCGTCGCCGAGGCTATAGGTGACGTCATATTGCCGCATGATGGCGCTGATCTCGTCGAACAGGTCATACATCGGGTTTTGCTTGTTGTGGTGGATCATCCACTTCGCCAGCAGACTGCCGCCGCGGCTGACGAGGCCGCAGACGCGGTTGCGGATCAGCGGCAGGTGTTCCTTCAATACGCCGGCGTGAATCGTGAAGTAATCGACGCCTTGCTGAGCCTGGTGCTCGATCGTCTTCAGAATCGTGTCATAGTCGAGGTCTTCAATCTTTTTGCCAATGATCATGCTATAGATCGGCACCGTGCCGACCGGAACGGTGCTGTTGTCAATCAACACCTGTCGGCACTCGTCGAGCTTGCCGCCCGTGCTGAGGTCCATCACCGTGTCGGCGCCGTAGAGAATCGCATGGCGCAGCTTCACCAGCTCCTCGCGCGTGTCGCTGCTGACGGGCGACGCGCCTTGGTTGGCGTTGATCTTGGTCGTAATCGGTCGGCCGATGCCGGTCGGGTCGAGATGCTTCGCGGCGCGCTCGCCGCGACAGTGCGCGGCGTCTTCCAGCCAGGCCCGGCGTTGGGCGACGGTCTGATTGACCCAATACGCCGAGCCGGGCGTGTGCGTTGGGTGGCCGGCGAGCGTCGTCGGGTAGGGGAATGGCGAATTGCGAACAGCAAACAGCGATTGGGAAGACCAGACGCCGAAGCCGCCGGCGGTGGGGGAGCTGGGGCGTTTTTTCGCCGCACCCGGTTGCAGCAGATTCAGCGACCGGCCGTTGCCGTTCGTGTGGCCGTTGCCGTTACCGTTCGCGCGGGCGGATGCGCCAGCGCCGTTCTGCTTTTTGAGTTCTGCATTCGGCATTTGCCCATTCGCGACCCCGAACTCGCGGCAAAATCGCTCGCGACGCGCGGTCCACTCGGCCGATGGCGCCGCGCCGCCGCTACCCGCGAGGTGGCGGATGTTGGCGGGAATGACGACCGTCCCGCGGGCGACGCAGTCACGGATGAATTCGGGCGTCTGATTCTCACGAATCGCGACGCGGACCATTTCGGGGGTAATGACGCCGTTGCGGGCGAGTTCGAGCTGGGTCATATCAGTTCCTCATGTCGATCAAATCGTTCGACGTGGTATTTCGGTTCTTGGCTAATCAACTCGCGCAACTCGCGCGACACTGTCATACGAAACCTCGATTCGCTTTGGCATCACCAGCGGCTGCCGGAGCTCGTAGGTCCATACGACTTCAAGAATGCCAGTCTGTGGGTTACGGCGGCGCACTTCGGAGCGCTCATAGGCTTGCTCCGCGCAGCTGGCCAGCGCGCCACCGGCGGCGATGGTCATGATTTGATGGCGTGCCTTCGGGTTAATGTTCGGATCATTCGGGTCGGGCCCGCGGCAGCCGATGGTTGGGCCAAATCCGATGCACGGCATCAGGACGAATAGGACGCGCGCCAGCCTTCGAAAGACACATCTCGACGCGGCGTGCGGCCGCTGGCACGAGGCAATCGCCGTTGCTACTCGACACTTCACCACAAGGCTCCATTGTTTTTGAATGGCAAGGCCCTTATGCGATGGTCGGGTTACGGACTGTGCATTCAGTCGCGCCCTGTTACATGATGCATCGTCCGTTATCGTGACCATCGCACTACCAAAACGGCTGCCTTCGAAGAACACGATCCGAATCCCCGCATCATCGCGGTGAGCGATCGTTCCTCGTTCATTCCGCCGCTGCCCGCTCCGATCAGCGGAAACGCGACCGATGCGAATGCGTGTTCGTTAACCAGCTTGATCGCATTGAGGACGCAATTGAATACTGATTCAGGCGACGCACGCCAAAACATGTTGATGCCGGCGACATGGATAATCCCGCGAAACGGCAACCGCCCGGCTCCCGTCAGGCGCGCGTGGCCCAGCGGCAGCGGCCCGGTGCGGGCGAGTTCGCGGAAGGGGGCGAGACCGGCCCGTCGCTTAATAGCGCCACTGACGCCTTGCGGCAGCAATAGCCACCAGGGAATGACGTTGCGATTCCAGGGGTTGACGATCACGTCGACCGGTTGGTCGAGCAGGTCGCCGAAGACGATCTCGGGCCGCGCCTTAATGATCGAGCTGTTTGAGTCGATTTCGTTATCGAACCCGATCGCGCGTGCCTCGCAAGGCTTTTGACGTTTGCTCATACCAACAGCTACGCAGCCGCCCGGCTGAAACCGCAGCGAGAAACGACGAGCAGCGACAACGGCGCTATGGCGGCCTCTACTCACGCCACCACTTCGTTCGATAAGGCTCGGTGATGTTGTAGCCACGATAGACCTCTCCAGCGGCATCTGCGGCGATCGCATGAACCTCCTTTGGCGCAACAGACGCGGCCGCGCCGCGAACGCGCTTCCAAGAGCTAATGAACTTGCGATAGTCGGCGTCGTCGTTGATGTCGCCGCCGAAGCCCGGCCGCAGGTTTTCGTGCCAGGTTCGCCGCGTAACACGACTCTGAGAGCGAACAACGATCGTGGTCGAAGACGAGCATGGAACAACCCAATCCCGCTGCAAGTCAGCGAATCCAGTGGCGTGGACGGCATTGAGAAGCTCACGAACATCGGAAGGTTCGCAGTTTCCCGCTAACAGGTACTTTCCCGGAGAACACGAACCGCCGGCCGAAAAGAGCATGCCGCCATCCTCCCAGATGGCAAGCTCCAGTCCTCGATCTGAATTGATGCTGTTGCCGGGGTTGTGCCAGATTACCAGCACCGGGGCTTGGTCAGAGTGCTTCCCCGCGTCAGCCGGAGCAAGAGCGGCGATCGCACAGCCAATCCCTGCGGATGCGGCAAGGCCGAGCAGGATGCGAGAAAGCTGATTGCGACTTGGCGGGTTCATAGATCCTTCCCTACGCAGCCGGCTGCCTCGCTTTGCGGCACGATGATCGTGCTCGCTCGCGAATTGCACTGCTCGCAGAGCAGTGACACACCACGCTCCAAGAGCCGTGGCGCAGCTCAACGCTGATCAGGTTCAAAGGGTCTGCCGGCGTCCGCGCCGACATCTCAGGCCCGCCGCAGCGGACCGCCCCTAGGCGTTCAAACGAGAAGTATAGCAGAGGCCGCCGCGGCTGCGGCGTCGCCATAACTCAAGCGTGAGTCGGTGTGATCGCGGAGCCGACGATCTCGCCGAAGTATTCCAGCTCCAATTCATCGGCGATGAGAATCCCATGGTGGCCGACCAGCGGGATCGACGGCTTTTCCGCCCGCGCCAGAGAAATCGAATCGCGATGTACGGCGACGACTCTCCAGCCGCGCCGCTGGTAGAAGCGAAGCGCGTCGATGTTGTCGTTGCTCGTGGTAAGAAAAACGCGCCCGGAGCCCGCCATACGCGCTGCGGCCAAGCACCGGGAGAGCAGGGCCGTCGCCGCGCCGACGCGCTGGATTTCGCTGACCAGCGCGACGATTTCGCAATCGGTTCCTCGGCACAGCGGAGTATGCACCAGCACGCCCGCGAGCTTGCCCTGATACGCGGCAACGAATCCGGGCAGCAGACGCGTATCAAACCACGCCCCTCGCGATCCGATGACGGCGTCGCTGAAATGAAGCGTGAATAGCGCCACGGCCCACGCGCGATCGGCGTCGGCCAATTCGCGCGTCGTCACTGCGTCTTCGCCGCTCACACGCTCGCCATCTCGCGACTCTGCACCACGCGGAAGCGATTCGCCACAAACGCCCCGTCGCAGAGCGTCGCGTTGCCCGCCGGGTTCGCCCCGCAGACGTGGAAATCGCTGAAAGCCGCCGCCTGATTCACGTAGATCGCGCCGGTCAGGTTGCAGCTCGTCGCCACGCCCGCGTCGGCCATCTCGGCCTGTGCCCGCTTCAGCGTCGCCGCGTCGGTCGAGTAGATGCCGCAGGTGATCGCGCCATGGTCGCGGGCGGTCTTGGCGGCCAGGGCGATGCTCTCCGCCGTGTCGCGCGTCGCGATCAGATAGGTGATCGGGCCAAACAGCTCGCGGCTGAAGAGCCTCGCGTCCTTCGACGCATCGAGCTTCACGATCAGCGGCGAATGCACGCGGGCCTCGGGGAAGGCGTCGTTTTTCATAGCGGTCGAATCGCGCACGACCGTGCCGCCTTCGCCGCGGGCCTGCTGAATGCGGGCTGCCGTGCGCTCGTTCTGAATCGCGCCGAGCACCTCGCTGGCGCGGGCCGGCTCGCTCAGGAACCAATCGACCGCCTTCACGATCGCGCCCGCCACCTCGTCAAAGCTCTTCTTCTCGCCGCCGACGGTGATGCCGTCGCGCGGGATATAGATGTTCTGCGGCGTCGTGCACATCTGGCCCGAGTAAAGGCAAAGCGAGAACGCGAGGTTGCCCGTGAACGCCTTCAGGTCCGCGATGCTGTCGACGATGGTCGAGTTCACGCCGGCCTTCTCGGTGAAGACGATGGCCTGCTTGGCATTCTGCTCGATCCACGTGCCGAACTCGGAAGAGCCGGTGTAGTCGACGATCTTCACCTCAGGCCGCGTGACGAGCTCCTTCGTGATCGGCGCATCGGCGCTGTCGACGACGAGCGTCAACAGATTCGGGTCGAACCCCGCCTCGCGCAGCACCTGCCGCCCGATCTCGACCGAGAGCGCCAGCGGCAGCACCGCCAGCGGATGCGGCTTCACGCAGACGGCGTTGCCCGTCGCCAGGCTCGCGAAGATGCCGGGGTAGCCGTTCCAGGTCGGGAAGGTCGAGCAGCCGACCGTGACGGCGACGCCACGCGGCAGAATTTGATACGTCTTCTTGAGCGTGACGGTGTCGGTCTTGCTGACCTGCTTGGCCCACGTCGCGGCGGCGGGCGTGCGGGTCATCTCGGCGTAGGCATAGGCGACGGCCTCCAGCCCGCGGTCCTGCGCGTGGGGGCCGCCGGCCTGAAACGCCATCATGAAGCCCTGGCCCGTGGTGTGCATGACGGCGCTCGCCAGCTCGAAGCTGCGTCGGTTAAGGCGATGCAGCATTTCGAGACAGACGCCGACGCGGGCCTCGATGCCGGCGTCGCGCCAGGCGGGGATGGCCTTCTGCATCGCGGGCAGCAGCGTGTTCAGGTCGGTCTTCGGATACTTGATATTGAGGGCAAGGCCGAAGGGGCTGCGCTCGTCGCCGACGGTGCCGGTCTTGCCGGGCTGATCCTTGATCTCAAATGTGCTGTTGAGCCGGCCCTGAAACGCGGCTGCCCCGTCGTCCTTGGCGGTTTCGCCGTAGATCTTGCCGCTGGGCACTTCGGGATAGGCGCTGAAATAGCCGCGGGTGCGGATTGCTTCGAGGGCCTGGTCAAGAGTTTTGCGATGCGTTTCGAAGAAGGTGGCCATTGGGCTGTCCTTGGGCTGTTGGGGCTTTCTCGTTGCCGCGTAGTGTAGTCGGGGATTCGGTTGAAACGGTCGGATCCGTGGACGCCGAAGGGAGACGAGGCGGCGGTTCGTCTGTTTGTTTAGAACCTCGCATCTATGCGGCCTCTGATTCGCCGCTGACCAGTCGCTTACGGGCACAGCGCTGATCGGAATCGATCTGGGAGGGGTTCCGTTTAACGCGCAAGGCATAAGCCTCGCGTTACGCGCGGATCCGCCCCGCGCGGCTCGCGGCGAGCAGAACCCAGCCAAGCAGGAACGCCGCCCCGCCAATCGGCGTGATCGCGCCCAGCCAGCGAATGCCGCTGAGCGAGAGCCCGTAAAGGCTGCCGCTGAAGATGAGTACCCCGACGACGAAGCACCAGCCGGCCGCGCGGCGCGTGCGGCAGGGGCCGAGGGCCGCGTCGAGCACGCCGACGGCGAGTAGGGCGAGCGCGTGATACATCTGATAGCGGGCGGCGGTTTCGAAGATCGCGAGCATGTCGGGCGTGAGGTGCTCTTTGAGGGCGTGGGCACCGAACGCGCCGGCCGCGACCGCGAGGCCGGCCAGGATGGCGGACAGTCGAATGAACATAAGAGAGAACGTAATCTATCGGCGCGAGCCTTGCACCGTGGCGCGATCATGCGAGCGCCAGAGTCGCCGGCCTTCGACGCGCAGGCATGCCCTACATCCCGTTGGCCGATGACCCGCCGGTCGCTACAAAGCGATTACGATCGCGCGAACCCTTCATGGAGAACGCTCATGGCGTACGTCGATGGATTCCTGATCCCGATCAAAAAGAAGAACCTGCCGGCCTATCGGAAGATGGCGATCAAGGCGAGCAAGATCTGGAAGGAGTATGGGGCGCTCGAATACTGCGAGTGCCTCGGCGATGACCTGAATATTCCGCCGACGATGTCGCTGCTGAAGTCCGCGAAGTGCAAGCCGGATGAGACGGTCGTGTTCTCGTGGATCGTGTACAAGTCGAAGAAACATCGCGACAGCGTGAACAAGAAGATCATGACGGACCCGCGCATCGCGGCGATGATGGACCCCAAGGACCCGCCGTTTGATTGCAAGCGAATGGGTTATGGCGGGTTTAAGCCGATGGTGAGCTACTAGGCGGCGACGAGCCGGTGCTGCCCCGATGGGCGTGCTGGTCGGTTGGGGGGCGCGATATTACTCTGTTCGCTCGTTCATCGCCCGAAGACCGTTTCCGGACGGGCGCGGCACGGAAAAGAAAAAAGCACGAGGCATCCTGCATGAAGATTCACGAATATCAGGCTCGATCGATCATGGCGGCCGTCGGCATTCCGATTCCGCCCTCCGAGGTGGTCGATCGCGGCGAAGACGCGGCGAAAGTCTTCAAGAAGATCGGCTCGAAGCAGGTCGTCGTGAAGGCCCAGGTTCACGCCGGCGGTCGCGGCAAGGCGGGCTACGTGAAGCTGGTCGGCACGGCGGACGAAGCCGCGCAACACGCGACGCGCATGCTGCGCGAGCCGATGGTCAGCGTGCAGACCGGGCCACAGGGCGTGAAAGTGCGGAAGGTGCTGCTGGCGGACGCGGTCGAGATCGCCAAGGAGTATTACCTCGGCGTCGTCCTCGATCGCGCCAAGCGCGTGCCCGTGTTGATGGCGAGCGCCGAGGGCGGCGTCGAAATCGAAGAAGTCGCCAAGAAGCACCCCGACGCAATCAAGAAGGCCTGGTTCCATCCGCATTTGGGCTTGCAGAAATTTCAGACCGACGCTCTCGCGAGCCAGATCGGCCTCAGCGGCGACAAGGCCAAGGCCGCGAGCGACATCATGCTCAAGCTCGGCAAGCTCTTCCTCGACAAGGATTGCAGCATCGCCGAGATCAACCCGCTGGTCGAAACGAAGGACGGGCGCATCCTCGCGCTCGACGCCAAGTTCAACTTCGACGACAACGGCCTCTTCCGCCATGCCGACATCATGGAAATGTTCGACCCGGCGGAGGAAAACCCGAACGAGCTGCGGGCCAAGGAATTCAACCTCAGCTATATCGCGCTAGACGGCAATATCGGCTGTCTCGTGAACGGCGCGGGCCTCGCCATGGCCACGATGGACATCATCAAGCTGCATGGCGGCGAGCCGGCGAATTTTCTGGATGTGGGCGGCAGCGTGACGCCGGAAGGCGCGGTCGAGGCGTTCCGCATCATCCTGAGCGACTCGCGCGTGAAGGCAATTCTCGTCAATATCTTCGGCGGCATCGCGAAGTGCGACGTCATCGCCGATGCGCTGATCAAGGCGGCCAAAGAGGTCGGCTTCAAGGTGCCGGTGGTCGTGCGGCTCGAGGGCACGAACGTCGAGATCGCGCGGAAGATGCTCAAAGACGCGGCGATCCCGCAGCTTCATGCGGCGACGGATCTGACCGACGCGGCGAAGAAGGTTTGCTCGTTCGTTTGAGCGATCAGACATTTCGCGCTACACGCCATAAATCCACATCGGCGGCGCGAGCCCGTCGGCGGGCTTGAGCCGCCAAAGTTGCGGAGCGACGAAGGCGGCGAGCAGGTGGATCGCCGTGATGAAGAGCAGCGAGCGGCGGTCTTTCGCGGCTAGGGCGCACGCCAGCAACGAATAGGCCGCTGCGAAGCCGGAGTGCAGGCAGGTCGTGCTCACTGCCAGATCGGGGCGAACCAGCACCATCCCGTCAAATGTCAGAGTCTGGAGCAGCATGAGCGCTCCGGCCCACACCAACGCCGGGCGAACCGCGCCCGCTGGCGCGTGCCGCACGGCGATGATGCGCCGCACACACCATGCTCCCGACAATGCCACGATCGCCGCATGGCTGATCATGAGTGGCGTCCAGATCAGGCACGCGGTGCGAAACGCCGCCGGCCATGAGCTGCCGATGTAACGCTCGATCGCAACGGTGCAGGCAACGATGTTGGCGATCGCACTGACCAACGCGGCGCCGATCAACATGCGTGCGGGGCCGCTCGGCGTCCCTGAGAGCGTCAGTTCTCGCAAGGCAAAGCGCGGGCGCGTAATGGCGTGCAACGCGTCTGCGGCGGCGGCCGCGAGTAGTGACAGCGGGCGGCGCCAATCGGTCGCATCGCTCAGCAGCGGTGCATTGAGCCGCAGATCGCCGCGCGCGAGTTCTTCGGCGGTGAACGCGTGACCGCATTCCGGGCAGCGAAGCTCCACCGCGCCGCGCAGGTCGTAGCCGCAACGCGGGCAGCGCGGCGAAGCGCTCTCAAAAGCGATCGGATGTTCCGGCGATGCGCTCATTGATAGGGCGCCGGGTCATTGCGGCCGATCGCCGCGAACGCGCGCAGGCGGAGTTGGCAACTATCGCAGTGTCCGCACGCGCGGCCGGCGGCGTCGGGGTCGTAGCAACTGCGGGTGAGCGAGAAATCGACGCCCAGGTCCAGCCCGCGGCGAATGATCTCGGGCTTCGTCAGCGCGATGAGCGGAGCATGGACCCGGAAGCCCGAACGATCCTCGTCGGTTGGGCCTGATGCATTGCGAGCCGGTGAACTTCGCACGTCAGGGGTCTTGGTCGCCTCGACGCCCGCTTTCGTCGCGAGGTTCGCGAGCCGCTCGAAACCAGCGATGAACTCGGGGCGACAGTCGGGGTAGCCGCTGTAATCGACGGCGTTTGCACCGATGAACATGTCGCGTGCTTCGCGCGCTTCAGCCAGACCCAGCGCCAGCGACAAAAAGATCGTGTTGCGAGCCGGGACGTATGTCACGGGGATCTCAGCCGCCGCCGGATCGTGGTCCTTCGGCACTGCAATCTCGGCGGTCAGCGCCGAACCGCCGACGCCGCGCAGGTCGAGTTCGAGGATGCGGTGCTCGCGCACGCCGAGAGCTCGTGCGATGTTGCGGGCGGCGTCGAGCTCGCAGCGGTGGCGCTGCCCGTACGCGATGCTGAGCGCGATGATGTCGAAGCCGTCAGCCTTGGCGATAGCGCCGGTGACGGCGCTGTCGAGACCGCCGGAAAGGAGAAGCACGCCGCGTTTCATTGGAAACATTGTAGGTCAGCGGGGAGGTTCGAGTGTCGCGGGCCGAGTGTTGAGTGGAGCACGGAGCGGGGCCGGTTTCCGGCTAAAGCAGGGCGGCACGAGTGGCGGCGCCGGGGCTGGTCGACGCGATGATCGGCGAATCGGGGTTCAACTTAGCGCGCAACTCCACCACCCGCCGCCAGAATCCAACACACGGGGTCTTGCAACTCTAGGAAACCTCGCTTTGCCTGCCAGGCGCGTCTAAGTTTCTTGTGACGAACGCAAGCGGCGACGGGCCGCATGCGGGTCGAATCCGGGAAACCAACGAACGCCATACGGGGTAGCGGCATGCCGCAGGTTCACGCCTCTGCGCGACACTGGCTTCAACGACTTGGATCGCTGCTGCCGCGATTTTCCCGCGGCGCAGCAAGCGCGAGATCCGGGCGCTTCCTGCGTCCGCTTCGGTCCGACGCGACGGCCCAACATCCGACCGTCGGCCTCACGCCGCAGCGCACACTCGCGCTGCTCCACGCCGCCGACGCCGGTCAGCCGGGATCACTCTACGAACTGTTCTCCGAAATGCTGCAGCGCTGGCCGCGGTTGTCGGCGGTGGAGCACACGCGGCGGCTGGCGCTCACGGGGCTGCAATGGCAGATCGAACCGGCGCGAACCGCGCTATCGGCGGCGTCCGCCGGCCCCGATCCGCTCGAAGTCGCCGCATACTGCCGCGACACGCTCAAATCACTCCCGAATTTTCGTAACACGCTCGATTTCCTCGCTTCTGCGATCGGCCACGGCGTCGGCGTCGCGGAGCTCGTCTGGGAAGAAGGTCGTCTGGTTGACCTGGTGGCCGCGCCATACGGGCGCCTCTTCGCGTCGACCGACGAGCCATGGCGATTGCGGCTGAAGACCGAGGAGAGCGCGACGGTGGGGATCGCGCTCGATGAGCAGCCCGCGAAGTGGCTTGTGCATCAGCCGCGAACGACGCCCGCGCGGCCCTTTGCGGGCGGACTCTTGCGGGCGAGTCTCATGCTGTACCTCGCCCAGAATCTGAGCTTCAAAGACTGGCTGATCTATTCCCAGATCGCCGGCATGCCCCTGCGCGTGGCCCATTTCGATCAGACGGCTTCAGAAGAAGAGCAGCAAAAGCTGCTGACGCTGCTGAAATCGCTCGGCACCGACGCCGTTGCGGCGCTCAGCAAGAACGTCGACCTCAAGATCGTCGCCGCGCCGCGAATCAACGATCGCCTCTATCAGCGCTTGCAGGAACACTGCAACACCGAAGTCACGATTCTGTGGCTCGGACAACACCTGACCACCGACATTCGCCAGAGCGGGTCGCGCGCAGCGGCGGAGATTCACGATCGCGTCCGCGAAGACCTCTTGATCGACGACATCGCCGATGAGGCGCTGACGATCGAGCGCGATCTGCTGACCCCGATCGTGCAGGCCCGCTTCGGCGCCGGCGTGCCGACCCCGCATTTCCGACGGGCGCTCAGCCAGGCCGTGGACACCCGCGTCCTCGCCGACACGCTGGCGACGGCGGTAGGCAAGATCGGGCTGCGCGTGCCGCGCAGCTGGGCCCATGCAGCGCTCGGAATCCCCGAGGCCCGCGGCGGCGAAGCGGTGATCGAGAAGGGAGTGACGGCGTGAGCAACGCAGTAACGAGCGAAATGCGTCGCCCGCGCGAAGCGACCAATAGAATCGACGCGTTTCAGCCCGCAAAATCGACGCTGCGGCCGATCGAGCGTGCCGAACTGCGGATGCGCAGAGCGACCATCGTCGATCGTGAGCCGATCCGCTTCTTCTTCGACACCGCCTTGCGACGCGACTACTTCGTCCGTCGCGGCCAGCTCGATGATCTGCTGCTGGGGCGCTATCACGACGTCTTTGTGGCGGAGCTGGGCGGGGTGCTGGTGGGGATCGCGATCAAGACGCAGGGCACCCGTCTTGTGAACGTCCTCATCCACCCTGCCTACCGCGGGCTCCGGATTGGCCAGGCGCTGATCGAGGCCACCGGCGCGACCGAAGTGCGGGCAAAGATCGATATGAGCAGCGGCGATCCGCGCGGCTTCTATGAAGGTCTTGGATTCCAATCGACCGGCCAGTTCAACGAAAAGGGCAACATCGAACTTATGCGGCGCGGCGGCCCACCGGCGAACGCCGGACAACCGGGAGGCGCCGCCGCGCCCGCAGGAACACCGCTGGCGACCGGCCCGGTGCGGCGGCGTAAGGCAAATCGCCGCGCGAGCTGAACAGGGTCCGGAGCAACCGAAACGATCGACACCGACGGATTTCAACCGAGGAGTGATGCGATGAAGCGAAAGCGAACTTGCGACAGTGCGGCAGGGGTATCCGCACTGCACGCGCTGGCCCAGGCGCGAATCGTCGAGCGGCTGCGCTCGGCGACGCGCCTGGCGCGGGCGGGAGTCGATGGCAACTGCGAAGCGCTCAGCGAACTGCTGCGCGATGCGCTGGATCGCGTGTCGGCTTGTCGGACTGTGGGCGAGGTGGTGGGTGGGGCGCTGGTATCGGCGCGGCAGCACGGCAAAGCCGCCGTCGCCGAGGCCGCGCCCCCCGCGGAGCCCGAAGGCAGCGAAGATGGCGCGCTGACGGACGAGCCGTTGCAATGCGACGTGCACGCCAAAACCGCCTTCAGCGGTCGTGCTGCGCTCGCGAGCGATTTTGGCGCACCCGTGAACGAGTTTCTTCTCATTCCCTTCGGCGAAGTGATGGTCGAGCGGCCCCTGGCGGGGCGAAGCTTCCACTTCACCCGCGATCACGCCGAGGCCGCAACCGCCTGGTTCGCCGGCCTCGCGCGACCGCTGGCAATCGACTACGAGCATCAGAGCATCGGTCCCTTTAACACGCGCGAAGACGGCCTGCGCCCGGCGGCGGGGTGGATCGGCGGACTCGAAACACGCTCCGATGGACTCTGGGCCACCGATGTGCGCTGGACCGCCCGCGCCGCCGAACTCATCGGCAGCGGCGAATATCGATTCTTTTCTCCGGTGATCTACTGGAGCGACGAGGAGTACTCGCAACTCATCTCGCTCGGCCCCGTCGCGCTCACCAACGATCCCGCGATGCACGGCGTGTCGGCCTTGGCCGCTGCACGGCGTGAGATCGACGACCTGCGCCGCCAACTGCAATCGCAGGCGGCCGACGCCTTCGTCGAACGCGGCATGCGGCTGGGCAAGATCGTCGACGCTACCAGCATCGACTGGCGCGAAGACTATCGCCGCGATCCACAGGCGGCCGAGGTGCGACTCTCGCGGGCGCCGGTCTTGCGACCGCCGGGCCGCGTGCTGAGCGTCGATCCGCGCGGCCGGGCCTTGTCGTTGGGCGATGCGCCCGCCGCGCCGGGCAGCGCCGCCTCGCGATCCACGGGGGTCGAGCCGGCGGACCTCGCCGCGTTTGAGCGGGCGCGGGCGGCCGGGCGGGTGCGAATCGGGTGAAGTCGTTGTAGTCGGATTTCGGAGTTCCACAGCCAGTTTCGGGGAGAAACATGCCACTTGCACAGGATCGAGAGCTGGATTTCTTCGCGTCGGCCGATCTGATTGATCTGCCGATCGACCTCAACGTGCGAATCTTCAAAGGCTCCTACGTCGGGCGAAATCGCACCACCGGTTTCATGCGGCCACTCGTCGCGGGTGATGATTTCGTCGGCGTGGCCTATCGCGCCGCCGACAACACCGTCGCCGGCGCCACCGCCGGCGGGCTCGATGCGCGCGTGCTGCAGAGCGCCGACATCGTCGCGACGGTGAGCGGAGTCGCCGCCGGCGACATCGGTCGCGAGGTCTATGCGACCGATGACGAGACGCTTTCGCTCACCGGTGCGGACAGTTCGTTCGTCGGGCGAATTGTCGCGCTTGCCGGCGCGGGCCAGGCGCGAATTCGCCTGCAAACGGCCAACGTCGTCTCGCCAGCGGGCGCAAATCTCTGCGTGCGCAACCTCGCCGATGCCACGGTCACGCTCTCGCTGGACCACGTGAACTGCGTGCTGCTGATGGGCAACACCGTTGCGCGCACCATCAACCTGCCGGCGGCCGCAAGCTGCCGCCCGGGCGCGTGGATTCGCGTGGTAAAGACCAGCGCGGCGGTCGCGGCGATCACGCTCGACGCCAGCGGCACCGAGACGATCGACGGCGCCACGACGCTCGCCACGATCGACGCCATCTACGACACGGCGCTGCTGCTGTGCACGGGTTCGCAGTGGATCGTCCTCAGCCGCGACATCGCGTAAGCCGCGCGCGAAACGACCATCGGCGCAGTAGCCGCCGACGTTCTCGCCGGCCGACGAATGGTCCGTGGGGCAAGCCGGCTCGGGTCGATCGCTGCGGGTTTCGTCGTCCTGATCGGACGCAGTCCGCTCCTCGGCACGGGCCGCGATACGAAAAACTCGACGCTCGCAGGGGCGTCTAACTTGGAGAATGAATCATGGGAGTATTGGTCGATACGGGCCTGAATTCTCAGGCGGTCATCGGGCGCTTCTATCGTCGGCTCGAAGAGCTGGCGCAGGGCGCGTGGTGGACCAAGCTGGCAATGCAGTTCAGCAGCAGCCAGGAATCCGAAACCTATCGCTGGCTCGGCATGGTGCCGCAGGTGCGGCAGTGGAAGGGCGGCCGACTGGTCCAGCCGCTGCGCTCCAGCGGCACCCAGATCGTGAACAAAGTCTGGGAGTCGACCGTGCGCGTCGACGCCGACGAAATGCGCCGTGACAAGAGCGGCCAGATCCTGGTTCGCATCAACGAACTGGCGCGGCGAGTGGCGACCCATCCGAACAAGCTGCTCACTTCGCTGATTCTCAGCGGCGAAACCGCGTCGAGCTATGACGGCGCGACCTACTTCAGCATCTCTCACTCCGAGGGCGCGTCGGGCAATCAGAGCAACTCCATCACGGTCGACGTCGGCACGCCCAGCGCGCCCACCGATCAGGAGATGTACACCGCCATTGTGCGTTCGATCGGCCAGCTCATGGGGCTCAAGGACGACCACGGCGAGCCGATCAACGAGGGCGCGTCGAAGTTTCTCGTGATGGTACCCATGGGGCTGCTCTCTTCGACGCTCATCGCGCTGTCGACCAAGATGTTCGACTCCACCGACAACCCGCTCACCGCGGGGCGTCCCTTTTCCATCGAGTGGGTCGCAAATCCGCGGCTGACGTGGACCACGAAGTTCGCGACCTTCCGCATCGACGGCGACGCGCGGCCCTTCATCTTTCAGGAAGAGCTGCCTGTGCAGGTGCAGGCGCTGGCCGAGGGCAGCGAGCTTGAGATCAACGAAAACCAGCACCAGTACGGCGTGAAGGCGATTCACGAGGCCGGCTTCGGCTTCTGGCAACAAGGCTGCCTTGTCACCCTGACCTAGTGAGCGATCTTGCGCGTGAGCTTGCGCTGACGCCTCACGCGGGATGCTCGAGTCGGAGCGCGGGGTGCGGAGAGCGGGGTGCGGCGGGCGACCGCCGCGCCTCGCGCCGCGGAGGTGAACTCAAATGGCATACACGACGACGAGCGCCCTTCAGGCGCGACTGGGAAGCTCGGTCTACGCAAGGCTCACCGATCGCGTCGCCGGAGCGACCGCCGACGCCACGGTGGCACAACAGATCCTGAACGAAGCCGACGCCGAGGTGAATGCGCACCTGGCGCGACGCTATCAGACGCCCGTCGATCTCGCGGCCCGGCCCGAGCTGGCCGAGGTGCTCGAGGCGCGAACGCTCGACATCGCCGAGTATCTCGCGTGGCGCGGCTCGCCGTTCGTGAGCGACTTGCCGCAGCGCGTGAAAGCGATGCACGCGCAGGCGCTGGTATGGCTGATGGCGGTGTCCGAGGGGCGCTTGGACCTGCCGGCGCTGCAAACCGTCGAAGCCGCGGCGGCGAACAGCACGCAGGTCCGCTTTGACGCGGGCGGCGGCAGAACCTTTACGGCCGAACAATTGGACGGTCTCTAGAAAGGAGACTGTGTCGTGATCACACAAACACCAATGGGAGGAGACAGCATGGCTCTGGCCATTTTCAATTACTCAGACGCGCAGGCCGGTCAGACGCTCGCCGCGGCGCAGCCGGATCGAATCATCCGCGTGGAGCGGCTCATTATCACTTCCTGGGTCGGAGTCGCCATCACGCTCGTGTCAGACCCGGGCGGCGTCGGCGAAGCCGCGATATCGGCGACGCTGCGCTACTCGCCCGGCGGTCTGGGCGTATTCGAGTTCCCGAAGCCCTACGCGCTGACGACGGAACGAGGCCGCGCGCTCGGGTTGAACACGTCCTTTCAATCCTCTGCGGGAAACTACGGCGTCATGGTCTGGTACGAGTACGTGCAGTGATGCCGACCGAGCTGCTGACACAGTTGTCCTCGCTCGGCATCGCGGGCCTGCTCTTCGTGATGTGGTGGTATGAACGGCAGGAACGAGTCCAGCAGGCGCAGAGGCTCGACGACGCCGGCGAGGCCGAAGCCCGGGTGGAGCGACTGAGCGAGGAGCTGCTGCGGGTCGTGCGGGCCAACACCGAGGCCATCACGGAACTGCGGGCGGAGCTCCGCGCCCACCGTGCCAGCGAGGCGGATTGGATCCGCCGGCTGACCCAGCAGGTGGAGCGGATCGCGCCCGGGACGCGAAAGTCGGATGCGGCGTAAACAGGCGAGTGCCGGGCGCAGAGTTGCGGGTTGAAAAGGTCCGGACTGTGGACTCGGTGTGTCCGGGCTTGGTCCCTTGTCTTCAACTCGACACTCTGCACTCGCAACTCGCAACTAGATCGGGAGGCATGATATGAATTGGATCGAAGGACTGAAGCGCCTCGACCCCGCCAGCGCGCGGGCGTTTGTGCAAGGCGCGCGAAATGTGATCGACGCACTCATGATCGAGGCCCGACGGCCCGCCGCCGAACCGGCGCCGCCGGGCGATCGTGACTACACGACCGCGGGGCTATCGCGCACCGCTCCGGCCCGCGGCTGGCTCTCGCGCGAGGAGGTGGATCGCGTCAATCAACAGATGGTCGAGGCCATCGCCGCCGAGAACTGGATCGACGGTGCGATCTTCGCCGTGCGACTGCTGCGGGCGTTCGGGGGCTGAGTTCCAGAAATCACGGCTTATGGCCACGCGGGGGCGTCGCACGCCGGGCGACAGGCGTCAGTCGGGGACTCATCGTCTCGCAACCTACTTACAGACTTGAGTCCTCTTCCTGCCGCCTGTCGCCGGGCGCGTGGCACCCTCGAAAAGGAGATGATCGATGCGTTTACGAACCACCTTTTGCATCCTGGCCGGCGCAATCGCGTTCGGCTGCACCGCGGAGTCCACCCGCATTGCCATCGACACGCAGCAGCGCGTCGATGAGATTCAGCAGGGCGTCGTCGACCGTCAGCACGACGGTCTGCGCGTGCTGCTTTTTCGCGACATGGTCCGCCGCATGCGCGATAGCGGTGCGGAGTTGAGCGACGATCAGGTCGCCACACTCAACACCGTCTGGAACGAACGCGACTTGGTCGAATTCTGGGCGCTGCAAAACGAACGCGCCCTGGGGCTGCGTCGCGTCGGCGTCGATTCAAAGCTTTACAGCGAGCAGGCCGTCGTCGATCTGCTCTGGAAATCCCTGGAAACCAAGACCAAGCGGCTCGAGCAGGCCATCGCCGCCGAAGCCGGCGCAAAAGCAGCGGCCGGCGTGGCGGAGAGCGCGCCGCCGCCCGAAGCCGAACCCGAGAAGGAGGATGGTCAGTGAGTAACTTGGCATCCGACTGGAAGCGCTGGCTCTGGCCGCTACGCAGCCGCAAGGTGCAGGTGGCGATCGCCACGATCATCACGGCCTACGCGGCCCAGGTAGGGGCGCAAGTGAGCGAAGAGACGGTGCTGACCGTGCTTGGTGTCGGCGTTGCGCTGATCCTGGGCATCGCCCATGAGGACGCGGCACGCGCCCGAACCGGCTGATTCCAACGACGGGGCGGGGAAGTTTCGAGGTTCGAGTGCAGAGGGCCGAGTGATAACGCGGCGGCCCCTGAGAGCGATCAGCCGCGCATGGGCCGGTTCTTGCACTCGACACTCTGCTCTCAAAACTCGCAACTACTCCCCCATTCGGCGCGGGGCTCTACAATGTGTCTCGATGTCCCACTCCGCCGCCAACGCGATCGAACAGAACACGCAGCGCATCGGCCGCGAGCTGCTGGAGAGCCTCCGCGCCGCGCAGCCCTGGCCCCTGCAACCGGCCTGGGTGCAGGAGCGCATGCTCCGCCAATTCCAAGCCGACCCATGGCTGAAAGTGCAGGCGTTCCGGTTCATCGACGCTTTACCGGCGATGTCGACCTCCGCCGCGGTCGCACGCCACTTGCGCGAATATTTCTCCGCCGACCTCCAGCGGCATCTCGATTCCGCACACGGCGCGGAGGCGGATTTCGATGGCGAACCGAATCCCACGCCCGTCGCGACGGCATCGCGGCCGCGTGTCTCTTCGTTGACCCGCTTCGCCGGCCGCTGGATGGATTGGAGCGAAGACCGCGGCTGGCGGCCGCGCGTCACGGCGTGGTTTGCGCAAAAGGCCGCCCTCGGCATGTCGGGCAGCTTCATCGCCGGCTCCAACATCGACGAAGCCGAGCGGGCGATCCTGCGGATGCGCAAGCAAAGCCTCGCGTTCACGATCGACCTGCTGGGCGAAGCGGCCCTCTCGCCCCGCGAAGGCGAGCACTATCACCAGCTCTACCTCGATCTGCTCGATGAGCTGCCGCGCCGCGCCGCACGCTGGCCCGCCGTTCGCCAAATCGATGGCGACGGCCCAAACGCCCCGCCGCGAATCAACGTCTCGGTGAAGATCACTGCGATCTACCCCGGATTCGACCCGATCGTCGCGCCGCGGGCGAAAGAACGGGCCAAGGAGTTTTTGCGACCGCTGCTGCGCAAGGCGATGAGCGCGCGTGCCCATCTCCATGTTGATATGGAGCATTACTCGATCAAAGACCTCACGCTCGAACTCGTTCGCGAGCTCTTCGAAGAGCCCGAGTTCCGCGACTATCCCCATCTGGGCGTCGTCATTCAGGCGTACCTTCGCGACGGCGAGCGCGATGTGACCGCGATGATCGATTACGCCAAGCGCCGCGGCACGCCGATGTGGATCCGCCTCGTGAAGGGCGCCTATTGGGACAGTGAAAAGGCCAGCGCCGAGCGCGAGGGGCGGCCGTGCCCGGTGTGGATGAAAAAGTGGCAGTCGGACGCGTGCTACGAGCGCTGCGCCGCGTTGCTGGTCGAGAACCACCAGCACATTCGCACGGCGTTCGCCAGTCATAACATTCGCAGCCTCGCCCACGCCATGGCGCTGCGCGATCATTTCGGCGCGACCGGCGACGAATTCGAGCTGCAGATGCTTTTCGGCATGGGCGATCCGATCAAACAAGCCCTCGCGGCGCGCAAGGAGCGCTGCCGCGTCTACACGCCCTATGGCGACGTGCTGCCGGGCATGGCGTATCTCATCCGGCGTCTGCTCGAAAACACGGCGAACGAGAGTTTCCTGCGGCAGGGGGCCGACGCGGATGTGCCGGCCGAGCGGCTGCTGCGGGCGCCGCAAAGCTGGGCCGAGAGCGATCCGCCGCCGCCGGAAGATTGGTCCGTCGTCACCATCGAACGTGCGCAACGGGAGAATTTTGTGAATATTCCCGACACCGATTTTGCCTCGCCGCCGGCCCGCGCGAGGTTCGAAGAGGCCTTGCGGGCCGTCCGTGCGACCTTTGGCCAGCCTGTGCCGGGCCTCGTCGCGGCGTCGGATGCGTCGAGCAACGGCTCACATTCATCCCCGCCGCGATTCATCGAATCACGGAATCCGTCGCGTCCGAGCGAGATCATCGCGCGAGTCCCCATCGCGGACGCCGGCGCAGCCAACGCCGCGATCGCCGCCGCCGCGCGGGCCTTTGATAGCTGGAGCCGCCGCCCGGCACGCGAACGCGCCGCGACGATGTTCGAAGCCGCCGCCCGCCTGGAGGCGCGCCGCGCCGAGTTCGCCGCCCGCGTCGTGCTCGAGGTCGGCAAGACCTGGCGCGAGGCCGATGCCGAAGTGTCCGAGGCGATCGACTACATCAACTACTACGCCCATCAGATTCGCCGCGGCGCGACCCATATCGAGCCGATCGACGCCGCCGGCGAGGACAACAGCGTCGAGCACGTCGCTCGTGGTGTCTGTGCCGTGCTCGGCCCGTGGAATTTTCCGCTCGCGCTCGTGGCCAATGTCGTCTCCGCCGCCATCGGCACGGGCAACACGGTCGTGCTGAAGCCGGCGAGCGAGTCGCCCGTGATTGCGGCTTATTTCGTCCAGCTCTGGCGCGAGGCCGGCCTGCCCGAGGGTGTTCTCAGCGTCGTCTGCGGCCCCGGCGAGACGCTCGGTCCGCTGCTCGCGCGGCACGAAGACGTCGATCTGCTCGCGGTCGTCGGCACGAGCGAAGCGGGCGTGGCGCTGCATCGCGCCGCCTCCGAAACGCTCACACGCCGCCGGGCCGTGCGAAAGGTATTGCTCGAACTTTCCGCCAAAAACGCCATCATCGTCGACGACGACGCCGACCTCGACGAAGCGGTGCAGGGTTCGCTGGCGAGCGCCTTCGGCTACGCCGGTCAGAAGTGCACCGCCGCTTCGCGGATCATCGTGGTTGGCGGCGCGCATGATCGCTTCCGCGAACGCTTCGTCGACGCGGCCCGCGCCATGTCGCTCGGCCCGGCCGACGCTCCGGGAACGTCCATCCCACCGCTCATCAGCGACGCGGCCGCAAAGCGCGTGCGCGAGTGGATCGCCATCGGCAAGCGCGAGGCCAAGTGCGTGCTCGAAGTGCTGCCGGGGTCCGATTTGCTGGCCAGCGGCGCGCAATATGTCGGCCCGGTCGTATTCGACGACGTGCCCGCAAGCGCCCGCATCGCGCGTGAAGAAGTCTTCGGCCCCGTCGTCGCGCTGATTCGCGCCGCGAACATGGCCGACGCCATCCGCATCTTCAACAGCACCGACTACGGCCTCACGGGCGGCGTCTATTCGCGCAGCCCGGCCAACATCGAGCTCGCTCGCCGCGAGTGTCGCTGCGGCAATCTGTACATCAATCGAAAAATCGTCGGGTCAAAGGTCGGTCGTCAGCCTTTCGGCGGAGTGAAGCTCTCCGGCGACGGCGCCCGCTATGGCGGCCCCGACTATCTGCGCGAGTTCACGATCCCGCGGACCATTACCGAAAACACGCTGCGTCGCGGCTTCGCGCCGGCGCCCGAGGAGCAGCAGGCGCGCGTCTGAGCGGCCGAGCTCATCCTCGCGCCGCGCGCCCATCGACCCGCGCCAGCGACCACTTCAACCCCAGCGGCGTGATGATCGTCGTCACCACGACCATCATCACCAGCGCCGAAAACAGGCCCGAATCGACGACGCCCAGGCTCTTGCCGATCTTGGCGAAAATGAGCCCCACTTCGCCGCGCGGCACCATGCCGATGCCGACCGAAATGGCGTCAACCCCGCGCCCGGCGACAAGGCCGCACGCCAGTTTGCCGATGATCGCGGCGATCGTGATAGCGCCGCCCACGAAGAGCGTCTGCGGGTTCAGCATCGATTGAATGTCGACCTCCATGCCGATCAGCACGAAAAAGATCGGGGCGAAGAGCTTTTCGAGCGGGGCAAACGCGTGGTTCAGATCGTGGTCGCTCTTCATGCCGGGGAACATGTCGCGGCGGATGATCAGCCCCGCGGCAAAGGCGCCGACGATCAGCGCCAGTTGAATCTGCACCGCGAACCAAGCCAGCAGAAACGCGAGCGTGAGCGGGAACAGGTACACATAGTTGTGAGGGTCGAGACCGCGCCAGAAAGCGAGCTTCATCCGCGCAAGCCGCTCGCCAAAGATCATCACACCGCCCAGAAACAGCGTCGAAAAGCCGACGATTTGCAGGACTGACATGACATCGACGCCGCCTTTGACGACGATCCCCATCACCACCGCCAGCACCACCAGCCCCAGCACATCGTCGATCACCGCCGCGCCAAGGATGACGCGCGCCTCCGACGTCTGCAGCCGATTGAGGTCTTTGAATACCCGGGCCGTGATGCCCACGCTCGTCGCACAGAGCGTCGCCGCCAGGAACATCAGCGGCGGCATCGTGATGCCGGGAATCAGCAGCAGGCCGGCGCCGCAGGCCAGAACAAACGGCGCGATCATGCCGACCACCGCGACCAGCGTGGCCCGCGGACCCACATTGAGCAGATCGCCGACGGTCGATTCGAGACCGACGAGAAACAGCAGCAAAATCACGCCGAGGTTCGAGAAGATCCACACAGCGGTCGCGATCAGGAAATAGCGCGGCGCATCATGCCCCGAAGCGGCCCGCGCAAGCTGATGCCCCACGCGGCCTTCCAGCAGCTCCTCCGGCTTGAACACCGATTTCACCGCCTGATCGACCGAGACGTGCTCCGTGAGGATCGTCTCCATCACCTTTTCGGCCCGCTCCAGATTCATGATCAGCAGAAATCCCGGATGTTGCAGCGCCAGCACTCCGATGTTGCCGACGATCATGCCCACCAGCACTTCGCCCAAAACTCCCGGCTGACCGACGCGCTCGGCCAGCCAGCGCCCCGCCGCCGCGGCAAAGACGATCGCCGCCAGCACAATCACGATGTCGGCGAATGGATCGCTGTGCCCGGCGTTCTGATTCGACTTCGGCGAACCGTGATCGTCGGCGGGCGCAGACGCCGTATCGGATAGTGCCGCGCTCATGCTCGGAGTCGCCGCCGCAGACGGGTTCGGGCCCGCGCCGGGCGCGGCCCATCGCGCGACCGCAACGGCGGTCAGTGCGAGCGCGATGGTGATCAGCGGGAGGAATCGAACGGGGTTGCGCCGGCGTACAAACAGCATGCGAGGCTCCGCGGGGGTTTCGGAGCCGGAAATCTACTCGCGCCGTGCTACGGACGGAACCATTCGCGGCAGGCGTTGCACATCGAGAGCGTCGCGAGCGGGCGCGTCGATTGGGTGAGCGGCGCCCCGTTGCTCAACACGTCCAGCGACCGATGCACGCCGCGCAACTCGCTCATGGCGGCTCCGCGCCACAGGTCAGTCAGCGAACTCGACCGCCAATCGCCGATGGCCGACGCACCCTGGAAATCCTGTTCACAGCGCACCGCACGTCCATCGGCCAGCAGCGTCATTCGCGACCACAATCGGCCGCACGATCGACGCACCGGCGAGGCCGCGTGGAGCAGCGTGTCCGCCGGCAGCGCACCCGCGAATTCGTTGTAACCGCGGATCACCGCCGAGCCGACCCGCTGAATCCAATGATCGTAAAACGCATCCATCTCGTGTGCGTTCGCCGCGCAGCGGGTGAAGGTGGGAACTAAGACGGGCCGCGGGTTTCGGGTGTCGCGCCGCTGTTGCTCGATGCGTTCGATGTTCGCCAGCACCGGATCGAACAGATCGACGCCGTGAATCGCGGCGTAGGTCGCGCGCGAAGTGGCGTCGATCGGAACTTCGACGAAATCGAATGATCCTGAGCCCAGCGCCGCCAGTTGCTCGTCACTGAGCTCATGCAGCGGCGAGACCAGCGTCGTCGCGAAAATGCCCGCGCCGCCGATCTGCGCGGCGATCTCGGCGAACCGCGGATGCCGAAGCGGATCGCCACAGCCGACCAGCGTCAGTCGCGCGTCGTCGTACGCCGCCAGTTCCGCCAGTCGCGCAGCGAGCGCACCGCGATCGTCCAGGCGCCGCTTCGACTCGCCGGCCAGCGGTGGACGCAGCTTCGACCGCGGCGCGAGCGTATCCGTCGTCAGCTCCAATTCCACTTCGCGCGGCAGCGTCTCGACCGCTCGATCGAACAGTCGCCGATGCGCGGCGGTCAGCGCGGCCGAATCGGCCTCGACGCCGCACTGTTCGAAGAGCAGGCTGAGCCGCTCCATGCCGCGGCGCGTGTCGGCGCAGAAGCGCCCCGTCGTCGCGGCGATGTCGGGGTCGACGTGCAGGCACGTCGAATGGATCAGTGGATCGGTATTCGGAAACTCCGGGCGATAGGTGAGCAGGATTCCGACCGTCAGGTTGTGACTGGTCAGCGTCTCGACCGCTGAAGGCTGCAGCACGATGCCGCCGAGGCCCGGCGGGGCGGGGCTGAAGATCATCGCGGCTTCGGCCCGTTCGCGAATCGCCGCAATCTGGGCCGAAGCGAGCGCGGGGTCGAGCGCGGCCTGATGGCCTTCGCACAGAAATGCCGCGTCGGCGCCGGCGCTCTCCAGCAATCGCGCCAGCGCAAAGGGCTCGACGAACTCGTCGAACCAAGTGCCGTTCATCGGGCCGCCGCGCCACGACTCCAGGCTGCACTTGCGGATGATCTCGATCAGCCGCCGTCGCGGCGTTGCCTGCGCGATCGGCGCAACGCGAATGGACACACCGCACTCGGCGATGACGCGCGTCGCGGCCTCTGCCTGCTCCGGCGGCACGACCATCCAGCGCTCATCTGCGCCGGCCACGCGGGCGAAGCGGCTCAGCGCGTGATCGATCACGCGCCGCCCGGCCAGCCCCTCGCCCAGCCGCGACGCGCCGCCCAGCGGCGACCGCTCAAAATCGACACAGATCGCTGCGATGACCTTCATGACGCCTCCGCCTGGAAAGCGGCGACCACCGGCGGCAGTTGCTGCAGGAGATAGTCGCACCCGGCTAGAAAATCGGTCGCGAAGCGCTGATCGCGCTCCAGCCGCCGCCGCGCCGCTGCCGGCGTCTCGCCCGCGCCGTCACCGCGCATGCGACGGTCGGCGTCGATTCGCCGCAATTCCGCGTTTTGCGAAACCGCGATCACCAGGCCATAGGTGTGCTCAAATGGCTGAAATTCATCGCGAAGCGCGTATACCCGCTGCACGGCCCGGTTGAACTCCGCCGGTCGGTCGAGCAGGGCGGCCATGCCACGCACTTCGTCCAGCGTCTTCGCCGCGATCTCGCGCACGCGCCGTATCTCTTCCACGCGCGTCTTCAGCGCGGCGATCGCGCGCTCGCGCTCTGCGCTCAGCGCTTCACCGGTCGCGGCATCCGCCGAGTCGAAAAGCCCCGGCGGCAGCTCGCGGTTCGCGCGGGTTTCCATGAACTCCGCCATGTCGATCGGCGTCGCGCCGGCCAATGCGGCCCCGCGCCGACCGGCGGCGAAAATCCGGGCCTTGCTCTTGCCGAAGTCCTGTTCGAATTTGCGGAGATAGGTGTACATCGGCTCGTCGGTGAAAAGCTCGATGCCATCCCAGCTCTTCACGCGGTGCAGGATCGGCCGAATCCGAACGATTCGCTCCCATTGCGTCATCTCAAGCGTGCGAAATCGTCCCAGCTCCGGCGTCCAGCTTCGCTCGATCGGCATGCCCGGCGCGTAGTAAAGGCCATCAGAAAACGCGAGATCGACGCCGCACAGCAAGATGTCCTCGCAGCCCAGATGCTCCGCCAGATAGAAGGCCAGGTGTGCGACGGTCGTGCCTGTCGGAAGCGCCGCTCGCGCCGGCGCCGCATCCTGCAGGAGATCGTCGACCATCCGCGCGTGCAGCAGCAGCTTGCGACCCGCGAACGCGCGCGGCACGCTCGACGCAACCTTCGGCTCGGCCACGAGGATCGTGCCCGCCGCCTCCACCCCGCTGAAAAACTGCCGCGAGATTTCGTGATAGTCGAGACTCGTGACAAAGTGCGGCGTGATGCCTTGTTCACGCAGGGTGCGATAGACCGTTTGCACGGCGATCAACACCGCGCGCGACTGAAGGGAACGCAGCGCATCAAATTGCCCCGCCAGCGACGGCCCCGCGCCGATCACGATCGCCGGATAGCCCCGCGCCGCGCCGGCCAGCGGCCCGATGCCGGGCTGCGAGACGTAGAGCGGCAGGTTTTTCAGAAGACTCTCGAACGTGGTGCGATTGACTTTCAGCAGCGTGACATACTGAATCCGCAGCAGCCGCACGACCTCTGCGATCGACGAGGCCATTTCGCGATGTTCCGTCGCCCGCAGCCTTTGCGAGCTGGGAGTGGCGATCAGGCACACGCCCAGCATCAGATAGGTGTGAAATCGCCGCGTGTTCTCCTGTACCGCGACCCGCGCCGGGTCGGTCAGGATGATCAGCCGCCGCGAAAGCAGCGGCACCGCGAAGTCGGTGACGTGAAAGGCGGCGGCGAGTAGCTCGAGCGACGGCTCGAAGACGATCATCAGCGGCCGATCGGCCTGCTCGTCGAGTGCGGTCAGGTGATAGCCCAGCCCCATGCCGAGCAGGAGGTAGACGGCGTCTTCCGCTGGCGGCGGCTCCGCGGCGATGGCCGGCGCTGCGGCCGATGGCGGCGTTGCGGCGGGCGTGCGGCTCGCGCGGCGCTCGGCCAGCCGGCTGGCGATGAAGCGCTCCGCCTCGCCACGCGGGTCGCGCTGGCTGTGAATGTGGGTGGTGCGCCCATCGTCGAGCACGACGCGCGCCGTCCATCGCCCGTCGGCCGTGGGTTCGAGCGGCGTCGTTTGCCCCACTAGCGCGCGCAGTCGCTCGGCGAGTTCTGCATCAATCGATCGCAGACATTCGATATTTCGATCAAAGAGTTGCCGCGGCGAGAGCGTTGCGGCGGCGGTGGCGGCTGGGCGGGAATCGCCGTCGGCTCGTGCCGCGTTCTGGGCCGGTGCTGGACGGACCGATGGCGCTTTGCCCGGCTTGCGGACTTTCGGATCGTAGGGTGTTTTTTTCACGAACCCGCGCCTCGCCAGGCGCGGCGAAAAGTTCCCGCGATCCGCCGGTAAACCGATTTCGGAATGCTTCCGATAGTGCTGCATGGTGCGATCGAAACAGCGCGATCGCGAGAGCATTGGTCAGCCAGCAACATGGATTGGACGGGACGACGGATGAGCAGCGCAACCGCAGCGGCCGGCATGAGCAACGTAGGCATGTCCTTCACCATCGACGCAATCCCCACGCCCGGCGCATATCTGTGCGACTGGAGCGGGCATCTTTTGCGCCTGCCGCACGAAGCATTTTCGCAGCGCGGCAACTCGTCGGCGACGTGGAACATCGTGGGCGGCAGCCCGCTGACCGTGACCAAGCTGAGCGACGACCCCTACATCCCGCTGCAGAACGCCAAGCAGATCGCCGGCAAACTGAACCGCGAGACGACGTTCTAGGGCAGGGGGCGAAGGGGGTCGCGCTGCGCTGTTTCACGTGAAACAGATTTGCGCGACGCAACGGCGTGCCGGGCGGGGGCTGCATCGCGGAGATTGGCGGATTTACGTGAGCCGGTGAAGCGCGTGCCGGCGCAGACGCCGTCGGCATGGGCATCGGCGCGGCGGCACAGCTTTGGCGGAGACTATTCAACCCGTGATTCGAGTATCGCTCCGCATCGCCGCAGGATCGGCTCCAAATCAGCGTCATAGAGTGCGTCGCGCAGGTCGACGAGGTAGAAATCGAGGCCGTCGATCTTTGCTCCGCGCAGGTCTGCGCCGCGGAGGTTTGCTTTTCGCACCCTCTCCGGGTCGATGCGCTGCTCGTCGAAGGTCGGTTGGTCGTAGAAGCCGGTCTTCGAGCCTTCGCAGGCGATCGGGCTGTCGACCAGGCCGCTGCGCGAACTGCCCATGTGGAACACGGCGAACGAGAGGTCGGCTCCGCGAAGATCGGCGCGTTCGAGGTTGATGTCGGCGAGCAGCGCTTCGCGAAGGCTCGCACCTTGGAGGTTTGCGCCGGGTAGAAACGCCGCCGTCAGGTCGGCGCTGTCGAGCTTGGCGTTGGGCATCCGCGCGCCGGGTAGTTTCATCTCGGTGAGGTTGCACTTCGAGAGCGTCGCGTGGTCAAACTCGGCGCTGTCCCACATTGCCGATCGAAGGTCCATGCCGCGGAGGAAGGCGTGGTGGAGGATTGCGCCGCGGAAGTCGGCGTCGTCGAGTGGGTCTTCGACTTTCGGCCGCTCAACGCCCAGCGGCACGCGGATGAATGCCCGCCGCACCACGCCGTCAGCGTCGGGGTCATCGTGGCTCTCGCCATGGAACTGGGCGGCGGTGAGATTCGCGCGGCGAAAGCACGCGCCCCGCACGGACGCCAGCCAGAGCCGGGCTTGGGAGAGATCGGCCTGGGTCAGGTCGGCGCGTTCGAGGTCGGCGGCGAAGAGCGTGCTGCCAGAGAGGTTGGCTTCCTGCAAATTCGCCGCGCGAAGCACCGCGCCGCTGAGCTGAGCAATTGACATCTTCGCGCGGCGGAGGTCGGCGGAGGAGAAGTCGGCGTTCTCCAGCCGGGCCCCGGAGAAATCAGCTTTCTGAAGGTTTGCGTGGGCGAAGTCGGCGCGTGGCGCGAATACGACGGCCAGCGAAACGCCGGGCCAATGCACGCCGCGGAGGCTAGCGCGGGCGAGGTTGGAGGGGCGCGGGTTGATCGGGCGCCAATCTGCGTCGAGGTTCGCGAGCACGCTCGCCAACAACGGTTGCGCGAGGCTGGACATGCCCTCCACCCAGCGCGATCGGACAGCAGACTCGATTGACGTCTCGCATCGGTTGAGGTCTGCGATATCTGTGACCATCGTCTGGGTGAGCACGGTCGGCGCAGTGAAGTTCTCACCTCGCGCGATCGCATGAACGATGGCGCGCGTATTCCAGCACGTGACGAATCGGTCGTCGCGAGCGGCGCTTCGGAATGCGTGGTCGCGGCCGAAGAGGGCGGCCCAAACGATCGAATGGCTGCTCGTCGCGGTCAGGTGTTTTCGTTCACAACATCGTGCCTTCAACTCGGGCGGGAGACCTGCGAGTCGACGATCAAACGCCGCCAGCAGGGTGGCGACGGCGGAGGGCGAACTCGGCGCGGGCGCCACGCGAAGCTCATCGAGGACCAAACGCCAGAGCCGGGGGCGACCGTCGAGCCGGGCACGATCGGGCATCGACTTTACGATGGCCATGAGTTCGGCGACGCGTGCGCGCTCGGTGGCGAGCAGATACTCGGCGAGGTCGTCGTCGGTCCAGCCGACGAGTCGCAGCAGCAGGCTAGGGCCCCGGCTGAGACAAAGGTAACAATCCCACGAGGCTACGACGACGGCATCATGCGACTCGGGCGGAACGCTAACGCGCTGTCCTTTTCGGAAGCAGAACACGCGGGCTTCGTTGCGGAACTCCGATTCGACATATCGAATCGCGGACGTAGTGCCGCCGAAGGCATCGGGACGAAGGCCGATCGTTTGGAGGCCGGTCTTGCGGAGCGCATCGCGTACGACACGATCGAGCGGGATCGCGGCGTCGCCGCCGGGCAGGCGAACGCGCGGACGGACGATGGCGAACGAGAGCGGCACGGCGTACACCCCTTTTGCGTATCTCTGACCGAGGATTCTACCATCGCTGGTTAGATAGTTGCGTGATCTGGCGGGGCCGGGATTGGCAACGGATCCAGCGTCGCGGGGCGCGGTCGAGAGACGCTACGCGAGAGGATTCGCGCGAAGACCGGACGATTGGTTGTGCTTCACATTCGAGTCCATTCCTCCACAAGCCGATCTCGAATCGGTTCGCCCTTCAGGTGTTTGCGAACGCGGCCGACAAAGCTCGAAAGCGCCTCCGATCGGGGCATTTCGCCGGCGCTGATCATTTCGATTGCCTGGCGGGCACAATTTCGAAGTTCATCCTTCGTGAGGTCAGGCCCGGCCGCCAGCTTCGCCCATCGCTCGACACGTTCGTTGACTTCATGCCGAATGAACCGACACGGGTAGCAATCGAACGGCTTCTCGTCGACAGAGATGCCCAGCTCTTCGTACCAGTACCGTTGTTCGGCGGCAAAAAAGATGTAAAGCGTCTCGCATTGTGAACACTGCCGCAGCTCGTCGACGTACCAGGAAGAACGCCAGAATCTCGCGGGCCTCGATTGAACGCCGACCGGCGTGGCGGACTGAGGGAAGACGATCGCATCGTAACGCGCGCCCACACGTACGATCTCGGGGAGCTGTTCGCCCGTGCGATGCGGAGCCGGACCGTAAACGGGATGCGGCCGCAAAACATAATCGGCGCACGCCGCGCTGCCCGCCGGAACGACCTCGGGCCCGGACCAAAGATGCGGTTGAGACCCGCCCCGCGACCTTTGACTAACGCGACGGCGCAGCGCCCTCCCGCATTCGCCCGACATTTCGGCCAGCGTGGATGCAAGCGAGCGGGTGACCTCCTGATCAACCTGCCGTTTCGTCAGACGATGGACAAGTTCGTTGAGCTTTTGGCTTGGCGCGAGCTCGCCGCGGCGGAGCATATCGATCGCGCAGGACGCCAGTTCCACAAGTTGCTTTTCGTCGAGATCAGGACGTGAAACGATCGAGGAGTAATATTGCCGGCGGGCCGTAGAGTCGCGGATGCCACTGCGGATGGCAGCGCGGCAGGGCGGGCACCTTCGACTCTGCGACCCGGCATAAAACTGAAGCGTTTCGTACCAGTACTGCTGCTCGACCGCGAAGAAGATGTAGAGGCCCCCGCAGTCACAACATTGATGCAATTCGTCGACGTACCAGAGGCGTTTGCTGTAGCCCCGAAATGTGTTGTCATCCGTCGCGCGGATCGCCGACCGCCGAAACGCGATTTTCCCGCGCGCAGACCAATGTCGATCCAGTAGCTCGCTCGACGATGCGACTTGCCCCGAACAGTGCGGTGTCGACCCGTAACGCGGATGGGGCACGACGGAAACAGCCACCTCGTCGGCTAATGGATTGGAACGCGTTTCCACAGAGTCACATGCTCGTACGAAATTTTGGGCTGCTATCGCAAGCAATTCGACGCTCATGGTCGAACTTGGCGATGTACGGCCCATCGTAGCGTCGCCATCACGCGATCCGCCGCCTTTTTGACCTGACGCGGCGTGGGGAATGGGAAGGTACAGAGGAAAATGGTGCAATGAAGAGGGCAGGCCGCGGCGAACCACGGCCTGCCCTATTTTCGATCGTGGAAGACATGCCGACGCTAAAGCCGTCGGCATGGCACCCAAGATGTTGCGGCGCTAGTTGCTCTCGCCGGCGCTGACCCGTGGAGTGCCGCGGCCGCCGCTGAGGGTGGGGCCGGGCAGCGGCATGGGCATGTCGCCGGTTGTCTCTACGAAGGCGGTCGCCGTTTCGGGCGGCATGCCGGCGTAGTCGAGCTTCATGTCGTGATAGGTCTGGAAGCCCGTTCCGGCGGGGATCAGGCGGCCCAGGATCACGTTTTCCTTCAGGCCGACGAGCTTGTCTTCCTGAGAGCCGAGCGACGACTGCGTCAGCACCTTGGTGGTTTCCTGGAAGCTGGCCGCGCTGATGAACGACTCGCTCTGCAGGCTGGCCTTGGTGATGCCCAGCAGCAGGACCTTGGCCGTAGCCGGCTTGGGCTTGCGGCCCTTGGCGGGTTCGCCGCCCTCGGCTTCGGTGGCGTCGTTCTTCTCGGCGAAGACTTCCTTGGCGACGATCTGGCCGACGGTGAAGTCGGTGTCGCCGGGGTCGACGACCTTCACGCTCTTGGAGATCCGCGTGTTTTCGTCGCGGAAGGCGAACTTGTCGATGACCTCGTTGGGGAGGAAGCGCGAGTCGCCTTCGCTGTCGATCTTCACCTTGCGCAGCATCTGGGCCAGGATGACCTCGATGTGCTTGTCGTCGATCTTCACGTTCTGTTGGCGATAGACGCCCTGCACTTCCTTCAGCAGGTAGCGATGCAGGTCTTCTTCGCCGTTGATCCGCAGGATGTCGTGCGGGATGAGCGGTCCTTCGATCAGGGCGGTACCGGCTTCCACGTAGTCGCCGGCGTGGACCATCAGGTGCTTGTCCTGCGGAACGTGGTGTTCCTTTTCCATGCCCGACTCGGAGCGGACGACGATGGTCATCTTTCCGCGGCGCTTGTCGGTATGCAGCTCGACCTTGCCCGAGATCTCCGCCATGACCGCAGCCTCCTTGGGCTTGCGGGCTTCGAAGATTTCGGTGACGCGGGGCAGACCGCCGGTGATGTCCTGCGTGCCGGAGATTTCTCGCGGCTGACGAGCGAGCAGGGTGCCGGGGGTGACCGGAGCGCCTTCGGCGACTTCGATACGAGCCTTGGCGGGCAGGTGGTGGAAGTCGAGGATGGCGCCGTTCTTGTCTTCGATCATCAGGCGCGGGTGGCGCTCACCCTTGTGCTCGATGACCATGAGCTTGCTGCCGGCGCGGCCTTCCTGCTCCTGACGCGCGGTTTCGCCTTCGATGATGTCCTGGAAGCGGATAAAGCCCGCGGCCTCGGACAAGATCGGCGTGAAGTGCGAATCCCAGCGGACGATCTTCTCGCGGACCTTCACGGTCGCGCCGTCCTTGACGAGCACGGCGGCGCCATAGGGCACCTTGTAGCGCTCGAGCTCGCGGTCCTTCTCGTCGACGATCAGGATTTCGCCGTTGCGCTTCAGCACACGGTAAATCATGTCGTTGGTTTCGAGGTCCTGCATGTGGACGGCGTTGAGGTTGTGGTAGCGCACGATGCCCGGCATGCCGGCCGAGATTTCGTTTTCGACGACCGTACGGTCGGCGACGCCGCCGGTGTGGAAGGTACGCATGGTGAGCTGCGTGCCGGGTTCGCCGATGGACTGGGCGGCGATGATGCCGACCGCCATGCCTTCCTCGACCATCTGACCGGTGGAGAGGTCGGCGCCGTAGCAGAGGGCGCAGACGCCGGTGCGGCTTTCGCAGGAAAGTATGCTGCGAACGCGGATGCTGTCGAGGCCGAGGCCGCCCTTGTCGGGCTTGGCTTCGAGCTTGTAGGCGACCGAGCGGCTGATCATCTGGTTTTCTTCGACGATGATCTGGCCGGTGCGCGGGTCGTGAATGGTGTCGCGCGCGACGCGTCCGACGATGTGGTCGGAGAGCTTCACGTCGACTTCTTCACCCTTGTAGATCGTGCTCTTGGTGGCGCCCTGGGTCGTGCCGCAGTCGTACTCGCGGACGATGACGTTTTGAGCCACGTCGGCGAGCTTGCGGGTGAGGTAACCCGAGTCGGCGGTCTTCAGCGCGGTGTCGGCCAGACCCTTGCGGGCGCCGTGAGTCGAGCTGAAGTATTCGAGCACGGTCAGACCTTCGCGGAAGTTGGCCTTGATGGGCGCTTCGATGATTTCGCCGCTGGGCTTGGCCATCAGAGCGCGCATGCCGGCGAGCTGACGAATCTGGTCGATGGAGCCGCGGGCGCCCGAGTCGGTCATCAGGTAAATCGGGTTGAGATAGCGCCGCGCACCGGGCGAGCCGGCCTTGGTGTTGAGGCCGCGCTCGTCGCGCCAGTCGTCGGCGAGCTGCTTCATCATCTCCTTGGTGACCTTCTCGCGAGCGCCGACCCAGATGTCGATGAGCTGGTTGTGGCGTTCCATCGGGGTGATGACGCCGCCGTCGAAGTTTTTCTGAACGCGGTCGACCTGCTTCTGGGCGTCGTTGAGGATCTTTTCCTTGCCCTCGGGGACGCGCATGTCGGTCAGGCCGAAGGAGAGGCCGGCCAGCGTGCTCTGGCGGAATCCGGCTTCCTTGAGGCGGTCGAGCAGGGCGATCGTTTCGCTGCGGCCGAGCTGCGCGTGGCAATCGGCGATGACGCGGGCGGCGCCCTTGCCGGAGAGCGGGTAGTTGTAGAACGGCATCTTCGGGTGAAGGATGTCGTTAAACAGGCAGCGGCCGATGGTCGTCAGCACGGGCTTTCCGGCGGGGATGGGCGTGGGTCCCTCGGAGGCGGAAAGAATGACCGAATCGCGCTGCAGGCGCACGCGGATCGGCGTGTGCATGTGAATCTGGCGATGGGCGTAGGCGGTGAGCGCTTCTTCGAAGGAGTTGAAGCGGCGTTCCTTGCCCTCGGCGGCGTTGCCGCTGGTATCGGGGCTGGTGCAGGTGAGATAGAAGATGCCGAGAACGATGTCCTGAGACGCGGACATGATCGGCGAGCCGTTGGCCGGGCCGAAAATGTTGTTCGTGCTCATCATCAGAATCTGGGCTTCGGCCTGGGCCTCGATCGAGAGCGGCAGGTGGACGGCCATCTGGTCGCCGTCGAAGTCGGCGTTGAAGCCCTTGCAGACGAGCGGGTGAATGCGGATGGCGTTGCCCTCGACCAGCACGGGTTCGAAGGCTTGAATGCCCATGCGGTGGAGCGTCGGTGCGCGGTTGAGCAGCACCGGATGCTGATAGATGACCTCTTCGAGGATGTCCCAGATCTGCTGATCGCGACGCTCGAGCATCTTTTTGGCGCTCTTGATCGTGTCCGCCAGGCCGCGCTCGCGCAGCTTGCGGATGATGAAGGGCTGATAGAGCTCGAGGGCGATCTTCTTGGGAAGGCCGCACTGCCAGATCTTGAGATCGGGGCCGACGACGACGACGGAGCGGGCGGAATAGTCGACGCGCTTGCCGAGCAGGTTTTCGCGGAAGCGACCCTGCTTGCCCTTGATCATGTCGGTCAGCGACTTGAGCGGGCGGTTGCTGCTGCCCAGAACGGGGCGGCGGCAGCGGCCGTTGTCGAAGAGCGCATCGACCGCCTGCTGCAGCATGCGCTTTTCGTTGCGAATGATGACCTCGGGGGCGTTGAGGTCGATCAGCTTCTTCAACCGGTTGTTGCGGTTGATGATGCGGCGATAGAGGTCGTTGAGATCGCTGGAGGCGAAGTTGCCGCTTTCCAGCAGGACCAGCGGGCGCAGGTCGGGCGGGATGACGGGGATGACTTCGAGCACCATCCACTGCGGGTCGTTGGTGCTCTTCACCAGCGAATCGACCAGCTTGAGGCGGGTCGAGAGGTCTTTGATCTTCTGCTTGCTGTTGGTCTTGTTCAGCGCGTCCACCATCGCCGCCGCCTCTTTCTTGAGGTCGGTCTGGGCGAGCAGCTCGCGCACGGCCTCGGCGCCCATCAGAGCGCGGAAGCCGCTGGCGCCGTACTCATCGATGGCGCGGCGATACTCCTCTTCGGTGAGGAGCTGCTTGCGCTCGAGCTTGCTGTCGCCGGGGTCGACGACGACGTAATCCTGGAAGTAGACGACCTTTTCGAGGTCGCTGGTCTTCATGTCCAGCAGCGTGCCCAGGCGGCTCGGCATGGCCTTGAAGAACCAGATGTGCAGCACCGGGGCGGCCAGATTGATGTGGCCCATGCGCTTGCGGCGGACACGGCTGTGCGTGACCTTGACGCCGCAGCGATCGCAGATCATGCCCTTGTGCTTGGTGCCCTTGAACTTGCCGCAGAAGCACTCCCAATCGCGCTCGGGGCCGAAGATGCGCTCGCAGAACAGGCCGTCCTTTTCGGCGCGATAGGTGCGGTAATTGATCGTTTCCGGCTTCTTCACCTCGCCGAACGACCAGCTCCGAATGTCATTCGGGCTGGCGAGCGAGATGCGTACCGCCGTGAAGTCATTGATTCTTTCGTAGACAGTTTCACCCATCGGACCTCAACCTCCGGTCAGGTGTGCGGGCAATCCAAAAAATCGCGTTTTGTCAGACCGCGCTCGCGGCGAGCTCTCTCGCCGGCGTCGCGTTCGTGGTGGTGGTGGGCAGGGTCATGCCCACGAGTCCGCCGGGCTTGCGGAAGCCCAGCTCGCTCAGGAAGTCGGTTTCGGTGTTCCAGGCCAAGGCGTCGATGCGCTGTGCACCGAGCTTTCGCAGGCCGGCGATGACGCGGCCGGCCATCTCTTTGGCGATGCCGTGGGCGTCATGTTCGATGCGGCCGTCGGTACGAGTGACCGCGGCGGGGCCTTGGTAGGCCGGCGACAGCTTGCACTCGGTGAGAAAGCCGCGCACGCCGTCGCAAACGCCGCGGGCGACGCCGACGAGCTGGCCGTCGTGTCGGGCGGTGACGACCGCGTCGCTGTCCTGGAGCATGCGGGCGACCTGATCGCTGCTGGGGGCGAGCGAAAACTCAACCGAGCGATAGAACGCCAGCAGTTCATCGGGCCTCAGCGATTTGGCGTCGGCGTACTGAATGTTGAACATCGGTCGTCTCCCAAACATGAGGGCGAAGCACGTATCGCGAACGACAAAGCCGCTTCCTTTCGGATGCGGCTTTGATCAGCGTCAGATCGGGCGGCGCTTCTCCAACTGAATGTTCAAACCGAGGCCGCGGATTTCGTTACAGAGCACGTCGAACGAAACCGGCGTGCCGGCGTCGAGCGTGTGCGTACCCTTGACCATGCTCTCGTAGATCTTCGTGCGGCCTTCGACGTCGTCGCTCTTGACCGTGAGCAGTTCCTGCAGGATGTAGGCGCTGCCGTGGGCTTCGAGACCCCAGACTTCCATTTCGCCGAAGCGCTGACCGCCGGTGCGGGCCTTTCCGCCCAGCGGCTGCTGGGTGATGAGGCTGTAGGGGCCGGTGGAGCGGGCGTGGATCTTGTCGTCGACCAGGTGGTGCAGCTTGAGCAGATACATGTAGCCGACGGTGATCTTCTGATCGAAGGGGTCGCCGGTGCGGCCGTCGTAGAGCGTGACCTTGCCGGTGGGGGGCATATAGGCCAGGTGCTCGCGCGTGTCGCCGGCGTTCTGCACGGCCTGCACATCTTCACGGCGCTTCTTCACGTGGGCGTTGGCCTCGTTGATGGCGGCGTGGATGTGGTGCTCCGTGGCGCCGTCGAAGACGGGCGTGATGGCCTGGAAGCCCAGCACGGCGGCGGCCCAGCCCAGGTGCGTTTCCAGAATCTGGCCGACGTTCATACGGCTCGGCACGCCCAGGGGATTGAGGCAGATGTCGACCGGAGTGCCGTCTTCCATGAACGGCATGTCTTCCTCGGCCATGACGCGGGCGATGACACCCTTGTTGCCGTGGCGACCGGCCATCTTGTCGCCCACGCTCAGCGTGCGCTTGGTGGCGACGTAGACCTTGACCATCTCCAGCACGCCGCTGGGCAGCTCGTCGCCGCGCTTCATGTGGCCGAGGCGGCGCTCGCACTCGGTTTCGATGCCTTGCAGCTTGGGCGAATACTGAGCGACGATCTCGGCGGCCTTTTCGCGGGCCTCGGCGGGCTTGACCCACTTCACGTTAAACGTGCTGATCTGCTCGAGCAGAATCTCGGGGTTGTCGCTCTTACCGACCTTCTGACGCGTGTTGGGGTCGATGATCTCGTTGCCCGAGGCCTTCTCGATGGCGTGGATCATCTGCTTGAAGAGCGCGATGCGCTTCTGATCGCTCTCTTCCTTGAAGGTCTTCATCTGCCGTTCGATGGCCTTCTTCTGCTCCTCGGTCAGGTGCGTACGGCGGCTGAAGTGGCGCGTGCCGATGACGACGCCTTCCTGGCCGGCGGGCAGTTCGAGCGAGTCGTTCTTCACGTCTTCGCCGGCGCGGCCGAAGATGGCGTGGAGCAGCTTTTCCTCAGGCGAAAGCTCGGTCTTGCTCTTGGGGCTGACCTTGCCGACGAGGATGTCGCCGGCCTTGCAGCGCGTGCCCACGCGGACGACACCGCGCTCGTCGAGGTTGCGCAGGGCGCGTTCGCTGACGTTGGGGATGTCGCGCGTGAACTCTTCACGGCCGAGCTTGGTCTCGCGGATTTCCACGTCGTGAGATTCGATGTGGATGCTGGTGAAGGTGTCGGCCTTGACCAGGCGCTCGCTGATGAGGATGGCGTCTTCGAAGTTGTAGCCGTCGAAGGTCATGAAGGCGACGAGGACGTTGCGGCCGAGGGCGAGTTCGCCGTGTTCGGTCGAGGCGCCGTCGGCGATGATCTGGCCCTTCTTGATCTTCTGGCCGGGGCGGACGATCGGGCGCTGATTGAGGCAGGTGCGCTCGTTCAGGCCGACGAACTTCCTGAGGACGTATTCATCGGTGTCGTCGATCACGATACGCATCGCGTCGACATAGGTGACGGTGCCGTTCTGCCGCGCGTGGATGACCATGCCGCTGTTTTCGGCGACGGCCCGCTCCATGCCGGTCGAGATGATCGGCGGATCGGAGATGATCAGAGGCACCGCTTGGCGCTGCATGTTCGATCCCATGAGCGCGCGGTTGGCGTCGTCGTGCTCGAGGAACGGGATCAGTGCGGCCGATACGCCGACGGTCTGCTTGGGCGAGACGTCGACATAGTCGATCTGGGCCTTGGTGACCTGCTGGATGTCGCCGCGCTCGCGGGCGAGCAGCGCGCCTTCCTTGAGCGGAGTGGACTCGCGCTCCGGACCGCGGCGCTTGCGCTGGACATATTCGGTTTTGGGTTCGAGCGCGGGCAGCGTGTGGCCGTCGCTCTGGTCTTCGAGAACGTCGGGCGGGCCGAGCGTGCTGCGCATTTCTTCGTCGGCGCGGAGCTTGACGAGCTGGCCGTTGACCTTGCCCTTCTCCACCTTGCGGTAGGAAGTGGTCAGGAAACCGTACTCATCGACGCTGCTGAAAATTCCCAACGACGCGATCAGACCGATGTTGACGCCTTCGGGCGTTTCGATCGGACAGATGCGGCCGTAGTGCGAAATATGCACGTCGCGGACTTCGAAGCCGGCGCGCTTGCGATTGAGACCGCCGGGGCCGAGGGCCGAGAGGCGGCGTTCGTGCGTGAGCTGGCTGAGCGGGTTGGTCTGGTCGACGACCTGGCTCAGCTCGCTGCGGCCGAAGAAGAAGTCGATCGCGCTGCTGATGCTCTTGGTGTTGACCAGCTCGGCGACCTTGCCGATCGAATCGGGCTCCTTCAGGCTCATGCGCTCCTGCACGGTGCGACGGAGCTTGAGGAAGCCCTTGCGCAGCTCTTCGGCGGCGAGTTCGTCGATGGTGCGCAGGCGGCGGTTGCCCAGGTGATCGATGTCGTCCACCGCGCCGTCGCCGGAGCGGAGGGCCAGCAGGTAGCGCAGCGAGCTGACGAAGTCCTCGGCCCGCAGGACCATTTCGCTTTCGGGGATGCCCTGCTCAAACTTGCGATTGAGGCGGAAGCGCCCGACGCGGCCGAGGCGATAGCGGTTCTCATCGTAGAACTTTTCGTGGAAGAGCTTCTTGGCCTTCTCGAGCTGCACCGGGTTGCCGGGGCGCAGGCGGGCGTAAATGCGCTGCAGGGCCTCTTCGTGGGTGTGGCTGGCGTCTTCGGCCAGCGTGTTGAGCACGATCGGGTCGGTCATCTTGGCGATGACGTCGGCCTGCTTGATGCCCGATTCGCGGATTTTGTTGAGGCCTTCGCCGATCTGGCGGCCGGCGCCGACCAGCTCTTCGCCGGTTTCGGGCGCGATGATCGGGGCGGCGGTCCACATGTCGGGCTTCAGGCCCGAAACCTTGACCGTCTTTACCTCATAGAACGTGCGGATGATCGCTTCGTCCGTGCCGTACTTTTCGTTCATGGCGCGGAGGAAGGTCGTCGCGGGGATTTTGCTGCTCTGGTCGATGCGGACCGCGAAGACGTCTTTCTTGGTGACGTTGATCTCGATCCACGAGCCGCGCTCCGGAATGATGCGGCAGGCGTGAAGGGCGCGGTCGCCCTCGGCGGACTCCTTCACGAAGTCGACGCCGGGGGAACGGTGGAGCTGCGAGACGATGACGCGCTCGGAGCCGTTAATAATGAATTCGCCACCGCCGATCATGATCGGCATTTCGCCGAGGTAGATGGCCTCTTCCTTGACCTCTTCGACGTCCTTGCGGTGGAGCCGAACGCGAACGCGGAAGGGCAGGCCATAGGTCAGGCCGAGCTCGCGGCATTCGTCGGAGGTGTAGCGCGGGGCGTCGAGGTCGTAATCGACGTATTCCAGACGCATGGACTCGTCATAGCTCAAGATCGGGAAGACCTCGCGCAGGAGGCCTTCGAGGCCGAGAGCGGCCCGCTCCTTTGCGGGAATCTCCTGCTGAAGGAAGCGCTTGTACGACTCCGTCTGAATTTCGATCAGATTGGGAATCTGAAGCGCGTCGCCATGGCGGCTGAAATCGCGAACCTGTTCGATCTTGAGCTTCAACGGCTGCATCGAGCCTCCCTCACGCTTGCGGGCATGCCGGCCAAGGTGCCAATGTCGAACCCCCGAAAATCATGCTCTGGAACGAAGCGACCTGCGACTCCGCCGCCGATAGGACACGGAGAAAGCGTCGCTGACACAGTGTTCAGACGGTATTTTCCACACAGTGCGCGCACTCTCTCCATAGAATGGGCGAGGCCGGACTTTGATCGAACCGCGCCGGTCGATCGTGGGTGGAAGTCTTCGTCCATGAGCGAACCACGGAGAATATCGCGCTGGCGCGCCGTTTGCAAGTAGCCGCCGGTGAAGTTTTCGTAAAGTTCGTTCCGGAGTGGTACTTACGCGCGATGCCGACGGTTGGGGCGGGTCGCGCGGCGGCGGGCGAATTCGTCTTCGTCGCAGGTTTCCGAGCGGTTTTGTCGGGCAGGGGGCATTTCTAAGAGTGGAGCGGTCGATGCCCCCCGACGGCAATGCCCGCAAAGACGGCGAGGATCGATAAGCCATTGTTGAGAAAGATGTTAGCGATCGCCGCCGGCCAGAGTCGCTGGTCGAGCATCAGTCGCGTGTCGCTGGCGAACGTCGAGAAGGTGGTCAAGCCGCCAAGAAACCCGACTGTCATGGCGAGCCGGATCTCGATGGGCCAATCCATTTTGGCGGCGGCGAGGGAGTGAAGCCATCCCATCATGAAACAGCCGAGCACGTTGGCCGCCAGATAGCCCGATAATAATCCGACCGCCGGTGACTGAAACGGCAGGGCGTGATGAATTCGCTCGGCGACGAGCTGGATGCCGTAGCGGGTAAGGCTGCCCAGTCCGCCCATGAGGGTGATCAGGATCGCGGCGCGCATCTTTATGGGTTCCTCAATCGGGGAATTGGGAGGGCGATAGGCCAATGGCGACGATGCTGCAGGCGGCGGTGACGGGGAGGCCGAGCGTGGCCGCGGCATCGAGCAGCTCGCGCGACTCGGCGCCGGGGTTGAACCAAATCGTCTTCGGGTGAAGGGCGGCCATCCCGGGCAGGAGCGGGATGGACCGCTCCGGCGGGAGATAAACCGTGATGGCGTCGACCGGGGGCTTCACGTTCGCCGCTGTCGGAACCTCGGTCAGGTTGGTTACGACGGGGAGACCTTCGATCATGCCGCCGCGGGGGTTGACGGGGATGACGCGCCAGCCGCGATGAGCGAAGGCGCGGACGGCTTTGTTGCCGAACTTCGAGCGATCGGCGGAGGCACCGAGGACGATGACGGTGGGTTGCATAAGAGCAGATGGTAGGGGCCGGAGGGGAATCGCGTGGGGTTTTTACGCCCGCGTTGCCGCCTCCAGCGCCCCCATCGCCTTCAGCGTCTCGGCCAGCTCGCAGCGATCGTCCTGGTTCTGGCGCAGCAGCATCTCGACCGCGTCGCGGAGTTTGAAGGCCAGGTCGTAAGCACGGTTCGAGCCGGGGGCGTAGGCGCCGATGCTCACCAGGTCTTCGATCTCGCGCCAGTCGGCGATCAGGCGGCGAATCGCTCCGGCCGCCTTGCGATGGTCGGCGCTCTGCACATCGGTCGCGACGCGGCTGATGCTGGCGAGGACGTCGACCGCGGGAAAGTGGCCGCGGTTGGCGAGCTTTCGCGAGAGCACGATATGGCCGTCGAGGATGCTGCGGGCGGCGTCGCCGAGCGGGTCGTCGAGGTCGTCGCCTTCGACCAGCACGGTGTAGAGGCCCGTGATCGAGCCTTGTTGCGTGCGGCCGGCTCGTTCCAGTAAGCGCGGCAGCAGGGCGAAGACGCTGGGCGGATAGCCCTTCGAGGTGGGCGGTTCGCCGGCGGCAAGGCCGATCTGCCGCTGGCCCATTGCGACGCGGGTCAGCGAATCGACCAACAGCAAGACATCCTGCCCCTGATCGCGGAAGAACTCGGCGATCGCCTGCGCTCGATAGCAGGCCTCGATGCGTGCGGCAGCCGCGTCGTCGCTCGTGCAGACCACGACCACGCTGCGGGCGAGGCCGGTCTCGCCCAGTTGATGGCGGAGAAAATCGCCGACTTCGCGTCCGCGTTCGCCGATCAGGGCGACGACGTTGACCTGAGCCGCGGTGTTGCGACAGATCATGCCCATGAGCACCGATTTGCCGACGCCCGCGCCGGCGAAGATGCCGAGGCGCTGGCCGCGACCGGCGGTGAGCAGGCCATCGATCGAGCGCACGCCGAGGGCGAGCGGCTCGTCGATTTCGCGGCGGTCGAGCGGCGCGGGCGCGGCGCGCTCCAGCGGATAGCGGCGATTGAGCAGCGGTGCGGTGCGGCCGTCGATCGGCTCGCCGCGAGCGTTCAGAACGCGGCCCAGCAGGTCCCAGCCGACGGCGACGCGCGGCGGGCCGGAGACACACTCGACCGGGTCGTCGGGCGATACGCCGGTGATTTCGCCGTAGACGGTGAGGACCGCGCGGTCGCCGGTGGTGCCGACGATCTCGGCGGCGCGGACGCCGTGGCGGCGGGTGAGGATGCGACAACGCGCGCCGATTGGCGCGGGCAGGGAACTGGCGAAGACCGACAGCCCGCGGACGGCCGCAACACGGCCGATGGCACGCTCGGTCAGTGCGAGGCCGGCTTCCTCTTGCAGTTGGTCAAAGAGCTCGCTCATGGCGCGACGCCTTCTCGGAAGCCCGAGGGCGCGGGCTCGGGTGCGGTGGATGCGGGCGGGCCGGCGACGGCGTGTCCTGCTGCCTCATCCGGCGGCGGCGCAACGCGAGCGATGCCCAGGGCCTCGGCGACGCGCGCGATCTGCGCTTCCAGCGTGGCGTCGAGCGCGCCTTCGCGGGTGGTGATGCGACATCCGCCGCGGCCGACGGCGGCGTCTTCGACGAAGCGCAGTTGCGGGTTCTTTTCGATCCTGACAAAGAACGCTTCGGCGAGCGCGCGGGCGTCGGCCAAGTCGTCGGGGTGCATATGAAGTTGAATGCGCGGCTCGTGGCGGACCATCTCCAACAGATGGCGCATGTTCGCGAGGGCGGCGTCGTTGGCGGCGGCGACGTGGGTTTTGCAGACGCGTTCGGCGATGGCGATCGCGAGGCGGACGACGCCTTGTTCGGCGGTGGCGTGTAGAGCGTGGCGCTGTGAATGCAGCGCGGTCAATAGAGATTGCAGGCCGTCGATCGCGCTGCTCAGTCGGGCGCGCTGTTCGGCCAGAGTCTTTTCCCGGGCTTCGGCGATGATCGCGGCGCGGCCGGCGGCGCGGCCTTCTTCGAGTCCGGATTGATAGGCGCGCTTGGCCTGCGTCTGAGCAATGGTGACGGCTTCGCGGCGGGCCGACTCGAGGATTGCGCTCGCTTGGGCGCGGGCGTTCGCGAGGATGGCCTCGGCGTCGCGGGCGACGTCTTGCAGCAGAAAGCTGCTGACGGCGGGCAGGTCTTCACGGCGGATCACGTCGGGCATGGGGCCTCGGTGTTGCGGCCGCCAGCGATTTACCGAGCGGCGGATTCGCGTTGTAGCGGCCGGCGTCTTCGCCGGCCGACGAGTGTTGCGTTGTCGGCGTCGGGCAATTCGGGGCGAGCTGGCGCGTCGTTCGTCGGCCTGCGAGCCGCAGGCCGCTGCTGGGCATACCTCGCCTTACACAATCAGGTCGCTTTCGCCGCCCTTGCCCGCGAGGACCACTTCGCCGGCGTCCTCGAGTCGGCGGACGATGTCGACGACCTTTTGCTGTGCGGCTTCGACATCGCTGACGCGGACGGGGCCCATGAACTCCATTTCCTCGCGGATGAGCTGCGCCGCGCGCTCCGACATGTTGCCGAAGATCTTGGTCTTGAGCTCTTCGCTGGCGGTCTTGAGCGCGAGCGAGAGGGCGTCGTTCTCCACTTCCTTGAGCACGGCCTGAATGCCCTTGTCGTTGACGCGCAGGATGTCTTCGAAGACGAACATGCGGCGGCGAATCTCTTCGACCAGCTCGGGATCGTCGTTTTCGAGGCCTTCGAGAATCCCGCGCTCCGCGGCCCGGCCGGCGGTATTGAGAATTTCGGCCACATGGTCGACGCCGCCGACGCGCTCGAAATGTTCGGAGACGAGGCCGGCGAGGCGCTTTTCGAGGCCGCGCTCGACTTCCTGAATGATGTCGGGGCTGGTCTGGTCCATATGGGCGACGCGTTTCATGACCTCGACCTGGCGCGGGGTGGGCAGGCCGACGAGGATCTCGCTGGCCATGCTGGAGGGCAGGTGCGAAAGGATGAGCGCAATCGTCTGCGGGTGCTCATCGGCCAGGAAGGTGATGAGGTTTTCCTTCTCGGTTTTCTGCAGAAAGCTGAAGGGCTGCGCCTGTACCTGATGTTCGATGGTCGAAATGATGCGGCGCGCTTCGTCGGGCGGGAGCGTCTTGGTGAGGATGTTTCGGGCGAATGCCAGGCCGCCGCTGTCGGCATATCGCCGCGCGAGGACCAGGTTGTAAAACTCGCGGACGATCTGCTCGCGCACGCCGGGAGAGATCTTGTCGATGCTGGCGATCTCGCGCGAGACTTCTTCGACGCGGTCGCGCGGCAGTCCCTTGAGCAGCTTTGCCGCGACCTCCTGATCCAACGCGAGAATGAGAACGGCGGCTTTGCGCAAGCCACTCATTCCTTCCAACGTGTTGATGTCACCGCCGCGTTGCGCCCGAGACATGGCTCACCCCGTCAGGTGCGGACCTTTTCGGTCTGGTCGATCCACTGTTCGAATAGAGCGGAGACGCCCTCGGCGTCGGCCTTCACGAAGTCGTCGACCTCCTCCAGCATGCGGCTGACCTGAACCATGGAGGCATCGACCTCTTGCGCGACCAGCACGCCTTCCATGGCGCTGGTGGTCGGATAGTTGGGCTCTTCCTTGACCGGCGGCGGACGACGCCCGCCACCGCTGCCGCCGCCGCCCGCGCCGGCGGCTCCCGTCGCGCCCGGCCGCGCGGCGATGCGCTGCACATCGGCTGCGGCAGTGCGGGCGGCCTCGATCGCTTCTTTGGGCAGGCCCAGCTCGAGACCCAGCGACTCAACGCCATCCGACTTCTTCGAGAGGCGGAACATCATCATGAGCGAGATCAGGGCCAGGACGCCCAGACCGGCCTGCGGACCAAAGCGGGTGGCGAGTTCGAAGCCCTGATCCATCGCGCCGCCAGCCTTCACAGGGGCGGTTTCGGCGGCGTCGTAGTAGTAGGTGACCGAGATCTGCTCGGTGACGTTGCGATCGTCGGTGGCCTTCACCAGCTTCGAAATCTGGTCGACGATGCGCTGGCGCTCGGGCTCGAACATCGCGTCGATCTGTTGGCGGGTCGGAGCCGGGGCGTCGGGGTTAAAGCGCTTATAGATGCTTTCCAGATAGGTGTGCGAGATGCTGATGGCGGCGAAAATCGCGAAGGTGTCGCCGCTGGGCGTTTGGCGCGTCGTGCGGACGATGCCGGCCTGGCGCTCGACGCGCGACGTTTGAACGGTGGATTGTTCGTTGTCGCCGGGACCGTTGACGGCCACGCCGACGTTGGCCTGAGCGCCGGTGGGCGGAGCCTCTCGATCGCGGACGCGATTCTCGGTTGAGATTTCCTCGGAGATGTCGACCGGGTCTTCGGGCTTTTCGCTCTGGACCGTCTCGGTGGCGAAGTTGAGATCGACGCGGACGTTGACGATGGCGCGCGGGTCGAAGGCGAGCTGATTGCGAATCTTCTCGCGGATCGATCGCTCCTGATCGAGGCGGGCGCGCGAGAGCGCGTCGCCGGGCTGGCCGATCTGATCCCAATCGAGCACGCTGTTGCCGCTGCCGTCGTTGACGGCGACTTGATTTTGGGCGAGACCGCGAACCGCGCCCGAGACCATGCGGGCGGCGGCTTTCGCCAGGCTTTCGCCCACGGGCTCTCCGCCTTTCATGAAGAGCGTGACGCTCGCGGACGAGGGAGGCGTATTGCGCGAGAATCCGCGGCGCTCGGCGTTGAGGTTGAGGAAAACCTTGGCCTTCTCGACGCCGTTGTAGAGGCCGAGGGTTTTCTGCAGCTCTTCCTGAAGGGCGACGGTCCAGAGCCGATCGCTTTCCGCCTGAGAGACGAAGGGGTTCGATTGTTTGATCAGCGCGGCGAAGCTGGAGGAGATGTCGGTGGGCAGCTTGTTCATCTGTTGAAGCTGCGCCAGGATCGCGTGCTGGTTGGCGGCGCCGCTGACGTAGACCGTGTCGCCGCGGACTTCGTAGGTTTCGCCCATGGCTTCGAGCCCGCTGCGAACACCGGCGATGTCTTCGGAAGAGAGGCGGCCCTGAAGCAGCGGCGTCAACTCGGGCTTGGCGGCCCATTGCGCCAGCCAGGCCAGCGAGCCGGCGACGAGCACCGCGCCGAGCAGCATGGCGACGCGCTGCGAGGCATTGAGCTGCTCGAAGCCCTTGGAGATTCCACCCAGGATGCGCTGCAAGAAGTCCATTTCGCCTCACTCAAACGACGAGCGAACGAGCCCGACAGATCGGCGGTGCTCTCTGCCAGCTATTTCTATCGGTGGAGAATGGCGGCGAATGCGCCCAAGGCGTGAACGATGCGCGTCAGACGCGCAACTGACGCAGTTCTTCGTAGGCATCGACCAGCTTGTTGCGCAGCTCCATCAGCAGGGAGAAGGCCACTTCGGCCTTGCGCGTGGCGACGAAGACCTCGCCCAGGTTGTCCGATTGCCCGGTGAGCACGCGCTGCACGCCGTCGTCGGCGGCGGCCTGCGCCTCGCTGACTTCCTGCAATTGCTTGAGGAAGAGATTGGCAAAGTCGCCGCCGCTCTCGGCCTTTGCGGGGCCGCCGACGCCGGGGGTCAGGCCGATCGGCGGCAGGGAGGCTGGGTTGTTGGAGATCGGCTGCATATCGTTCCGTTAGCGGTCGTTCGTTCGCGTCGTGCGAGTAGCATCGGTCGGCTGCGCCGGTCAGGCGAATAGCCGCATCGATTGATCGAGCATGGTGCGCGTGACGTTCATCAGCGCCAGATTGGCTTCGTAGGCGCGGCTGGCGTTGAGCGCGTCGACATACTCCATGGTCATATTTACGTTGGGAAACTGCACATAGCCCGCCAGGGGGCCTTCGCGGATGGCGTCCGGGTGGCCGGGGTCGTATCGGCGGACGAATTCGGCCTGATCCTGTTCGATCGACGAAACGCGCACGCCCGCGCCGCCGGCCATGTCGGACTTCACCAGCGTCGCGAATCGGCGGCGGTAGGGCAGGACCGTGCCGTCTTCCTGGCGCGTGGTGAACGCGTTGGCGATGTTGCCCGCGATCACATCCAATCGGACGCGCTGGGCGGTCAGTGCCGAACGGCTGACGTCTAGCGAGTGAATCAAGCGGAGCGTCCTCGAATCGCGGTCAACATCAGATCGAAACGAGCACGAAGCAAGTTTGAGACCAGATTGTGTTCGAGCTGGTTGGTCGCCGCCTCGCCCATCAGATCCTCAAGCCGGGCGTTCGTACCGTCGTGAAACAGTGCGTTGGCGTCGGGATTGAGCTCTGGTTTTGCGATGAGACGGCCGGTTCGGGTCGACTCGACCTGCGCCCCGCGCAGGGGCTGCAAGCGCCGATCCGGCGCGGTGGCGTCCATCGCCTCTTTCAGGGTCTGCTCAAAGCCGGCGGTGTCGAGCCGTTTCGTGCGGTAATTGGGCGTGTCGATATTGGCGACGTTTTCGGCCAGAACGCGGTGGCGCTGCTCGCGAAACTGCAGGGAGAGCGACAGCGCGTCGAGTGTTCGATCCTGATAGAGTCGATCGATCATCATCGCGCGTCGCTCTCCTTCGCGGTTTCCCGCCTCGCAATTCTCATGCCGCTTCAGACGCCGGCGGTTTGCAGCGCCGAATCTGCGCCTTCATCGATCAGCGCGCTGTCGTCGCTCATGTCGTCGTCGAACGCGCCGTTGCGGCGGTAGGGCTCCTGGAAGGTGCCTTCCTCGCGCCACTTCTTGATCTTCAAGCCGAGCGTGCGAAGGCCGATGCCCAACGCGCGGGCGGTGCGCTCGCGATGGCCGTGGAAGCGGGCCAGGGCGCGTTCGATCAGGTCGCGTTCGGCGTCGGCCAGGATCGAGCCGTCGCGGTAGGTCAGGTTCACGACCGGCTTGCTGGCGACCTTGATCAGGCCGTTGAGCATGGGGCGAATCGTGTCGGGGTCGATCGTGCGGCCGGCCTCGAGCACGCACATGCGCTCGCAGAAGTTCTGCAGCTCGCGGACGTTGCCCGGCCAGGGGTACTCGACCAGCGCTCGCAGGGCGTCGGCGGTCAACTGCGGGCGGGGCTTGCCTTCGCGCTGGCTGGTGCGCTCGATGAAATGTTCGAGCAGCAGGGGGATATCGTCGGAGCGCTCGCGAATCGCGGGCACTTCGACCGGCAGCACGCTCAGGCGATAGAAGAGGTCTTCGCGGAATTTCGCCTTGGCGCACCAGTCGCGCAGATCGCGGTTGGTGGTGGCGATGACACGCACGTCGACGCGGCGGGTGACCGAGCTGCCGACGCGCTCAAACTCGCGCTCCTGCAAGACGCGCAGCAGCTTGGCCTGCAGGCTCATGTCGAGTTCGCTGACTTCGTCGAGCAGCAGCGTGCCGCCGTCGGCCAGTTCGAAGCGTCCCTTGCGGGTGCGGTCGGCGCCGGTGAAGGAGCCTTTTTCGTGGCCGAAGAGTTCGCTTTCGAGCAGGCTGGGGGCCAGCGCGGCGCAGTTGACGGCCAGCATCGGCTTGTCGCGCCGCGGCGAGGCGGCGTGAATGGCGCGGGCGATCATCTCCTTGCCGACGCCGCTGGGGCCGCTGATGAGCACGGTCGCCGTGCTCTGCGCGACGCGTTCGATCTTTTCGAAGACGGGCGTGATGGCGGCGGAGCGGCCGACGAGCTGCATCGGCTTCTGGAGATCTTCCAGCGTGCGCTTCATGGCCTCGTTTTCGCGGACGAGGTTGCGCTCGCGAACCGATCGCTCGATCAGAATCGACAGCTCTTCGGCGTTGAAGGGCTTGGTCAGGTAGTCGAAGGCGCCGTGCTTCATGGCTTCGACGGCAGTCTCGACCGAGGCGTGCGCGGTCATGAGCACGACCGGCGTATCGAGGCCCAGGCGGCGCATTTCCTTCAGCAGGCTGATGCCGTCCATGCCGGGCATGCGCAGGTCGGTGACGACGACATCGGCCTCCTGCTGACGCATATGGGTCAGCGCCTCTTGCGCGTTGTCAAAGCAGAAGACGGTGTGGTCCTGCTTGGTGAGGGCGCTGCTGAGCGAGTCGCGCAGAAGGGCCTGATCGTCGACGATGCATACCTGTGCCATGGAGCGCTTCCTTTCGTTCCCAGTCGTTTTCTCAGGCAACCCGCTCACGCCGCGAACGGGTCGGGGTGTGCGTCTGTTGTTCGGTTTCGGCTCGCGGCAATGTCAGGACGAACGCAGCCCCGCCGCCGGGCCGGTTCGCGGCGGTCAACTCGCCGCCATAGGTTTCGAGCAGCCGGTGCGCGATCGTGAGACCGAGGCCGGTGCCGTGTTGCTTGGTGGTGAAGAAGGGGTCGAAGATGCGGTCGATCGCGTCCGGGGGAAGGCCGCTGCCGCGGTCGAGCACCGAGATGCGGACGCGTTCGCCGGCCTGCTCGCCGACGAGTTCGACGAACGAGCTGGCGGGCGAGGCCTCGGCCGCATTGACGACCAGATTCATCAGCACGCGCCGCAGCCCCTCGGGCTCGGCGACGACGCGCAAGTTCGGGTCTGCGACGGTGAGGCGGACATCGACCTGCTGACGCTCAAGCTTTTCGCAGCAGAGCTCCAGCGTGGCGTCAAAGAGGGCTTTGACGTTGAGCGGCACCAGATCGCGCGGACGCGGGGCCAGCGCCAGCGTGTCCTGAACGACTGCGTCGATGGCGCGCACGCCCAACTCGATTTTGTCGAGCAGCGTTTGCGCATCGGGGAGCTTGCCGACCGCTGAGCGGAGCAGGCCGCTGTAGAGCTGGATGGCACCGAGCGGATTGCGGACTTCGTGGGCCACACCCGCGGCCAGCTCGCCCAGAGCGGCTAGACGGCGGCGACGTTCAAGTTCGCGATCTTTGGATTCCAATTCGGCCCGCAAGCGCGTCACCTCACGCTGCAGCGTCTCGTGCGTGCTTTGCAGCCGAGACGTGGCGTCGAGGTATTCCCGCAGGACGCCGGCCAGCAGGTCGGGGCCGGCGTGGGAAGCGGGCAGCGCGGTTGTTGCGGGTGCGGAGGTCATTCTTACCCTTCCAGATCGGCACTTTCGGCGTGCGGGCGCACCGCCCCGGCGTAAGCTTTTGCGGCAAATCGCTGTTGGCCGGTCGCCGCCAACTCGTCTGCCACGAGGCGTTTGCGGGCTGCGAGCAGGGCGCTGTCCTCTTCGTCGGTGGTCAAAATCGTGCGCAAAAATCCGTTGATTTCGCCCAAAAGGCGGGTCACTTCCTCGCGCTGGGGCTGAGGCAGGGCGGCGTAGGTGACATCCCAGGTACGTCGGTGGGGGGCGAGCTGGGCGTTGAGCCGTGCCAGGCGGTTGACGATGGTCTGGCGTTCGGTGAGGAGGTGCAGCAGGACCTCGGGGCGGTCGTCATGGATGACCGAGCGCTGCTGTTCGGCCAGGCCGCGCAGCCGGGCGTAGAGGTCGCGCTGGACGGTCAGCAGCGTGACCACCTCCCGGGCGGTGTTCCCATTTCCGGGCGACGGCGCGCTCAGCGCGGCGGCGAGCGAGGCCTGATCTGAGGCGTTGGAGGCAAACTGCATGGCGCGGGTCTCCGGGTAGGGGGTCATTGGGCGTTGAACACGTTTCGAAAGAGGTGTGCGTTGGAAAGCGTCTGCAGATAGCGATCCCAGTCGGCGCGGGTCATGCCGTCGTCGGCCTGGGCAAAGGCATCGTTGGGAATGGCGCTCAGCACCCAGCGGCAGCGCTCCAGCGAGCGGGCGGCGGGCAAAACCTCGCCTTGACGCAGGTGCAGATTCGCGAGTTGCAGCAACGCGGTGAGCGCTGCGGGCGTTTGCTCATATTCGACCGCTGCCTGGCGATAGCGCGCGATCGCGGCCGCCTGGGCCTCGGGCTCGCGCAGTGCGGCGAGGCAGTCCGCCTCATAGAAGAGCGTCAGCCGCCGGAAAAGGGCCGTTTCGGCGTCGACTTCCTGCAAATCGCCGAATTCGGCCCGCAAGGCGCGGAAGCGCTCGGCCGCGTCGCGCAAGCGTAGCGCTCCTTCGTCGGCGGCGTTTTGTCGCGCACCGGGCGCGCCGCCCTCGCGAACCAGCTCAAAGCCGCTCTCGCGAAGTGCGTTGGCCAATTCGAAGCGAACGCGAACGCGATCGTCGTCATCGGGGTAGCGCTCGAGGAAATCCTCGAAGCGGCTGATCGACTCGCTGAATCGCCCCTGGTCCAGCCATAGCTCCGCGAGGCCCAGCAGCGCCTCGCGAAACACCTTCGCATCGGGCGTGATGTAGTCGTCGCCCAGGATCGCCTGGAGCTCACGCTCGGCGTCGGCGGCGCGCTCGCGACCGATCGCGAGATATGCCGCGGCCAGCCGCAGCCGCGCGTTTGAGGCCTCTTCCAGCCGCGGGAAACGCGCGATGAGTTCGAGATAGAGGTTGGTGGCGGTGTCGAATTCGCCGACGGCTTCGTGAGCGAGACCGAGCCGCAGCAGGGCCGAGGCCAGGCGCGGGTCTTCGGAACGCGTGTCGATGAAATGCCGCAGCGTACGTTGCAGCGTGGCCATGCGCCCCGCGCGGTCCAACGTCTCCGCCGCCGCCCAGAGCAATGCGCCGTGGCGCTCTTCGTCGAAGACGGCCAGTTGCGCCGCCTGCGCCAAAGTTTCTCCGGCGCGAGCCAGCAACTCGCGCTGCCGCTTCCGATCGTCCTGCGTACGCTCCGCCGCCGATTGATAGGCCGCAACGAGGCCCTGCAGCAGCGGGAGCCGCGCGTTGGAGTCGTCGGCGGGGGTCAGTTCCAGTGCATATTCGAGATAAGGGGCGATGTCGTTCCACGCCTCCTGCTTGCGGGCCAGCGCCGCCAGCTCCGGAAGCGTTTCGCGAAACTCGCGACGCGACTCCGCGCCCTCTTCGCCACGCTCGATCCGCCGGGCGGTTTCGCGCAGTTCGCTGAGCGCCTCGGCGTGTCGGCCGAGCGCCGCCTGAGCCTGAGCGCGTGAGGCGGCAATCGTGAAATACATTCGGCCCACGGGCTGCAGGCCGATTCCGGCGTCGAAATGGGCCAGTGCGTCGGCGTGTTCACCCATCTCGAGCGCGATGCGACCCAGAAGCCAGCGTGTCATCGCCGGCAGATGTCCGAATTGCGCATCGAGTTCGAATTTGGGCGCCGTTCGCACCGCCCACTCGTCGATCCAGGGGATGAGCGGCGCCGCTTCGGTCGTGCGTCCCTCATGAACCATGACGAGTGCATCGAGGTAGTCGAGGAAGCCGCGGAGCTCGACGCCGCCGAAGCGATCCCGGTTTTCGTCCAGGAGGGCGCGGGCACGGTTGGCTTCGTGCTGGTCGAGCGCGATCCGCATCGCTTCCTGCAGCGCTCGCCAGGCGTCGGCGATGGGCAGGCCGCGATCGGCCAGCAACTGATCGAGCCGGTTGCGGCGCTCTTCGGAGTTGCTCTGGGTCGCCGTCAGCAGATCAATCAGCCGCCGCAGAGCCGCGCGGCGCACCCCGGTGGGGACGTCCTGAGCGACCAGAGAGCGATAGCCGTCGGCGGCGTCGCCGGCGTCGCCGATCCAGCGCAGCGCGTCGGCGATCTGCAGGGTGTCCTGGGCCGAGCGGCGATGTCCGAGCGCTACGGCGCTGTCGAGGTGGTGGAGCAGCTTTTCGGCGTTTGGCTTTGATGGATTCTTCGATTGCGAGAGCTGCTCGTGCAGGATCTGAGCGATAAATCGATGCAGCTCGATTTGTGCCGTTTTCGGCGGCGCGGGGTCGAGCTTGAGCAGGTTTGCGGCAGCGTCAGCGGCGTCGAGGGCGCCCCCGGCGTTCTTCAGCTCTTCGAGGCTGGCGCGAATCGCCTCATAGGCGACCGGTCGTTTGGCCGGCGTCAGGCGGATGAGCGCCACCGCCGCCGCTCCCGTCGCAAGGACGGCGAGCGGCATCTGCCAACGGCCGCGCAGCAGTGTCGAAATCGCGCCGAACATGGAAATCTCAGCCGCCAGTCGAACGAACCCACTCCGCGCCGCGAAAATCGTGCGCGGACCGGCCCCGCGGCGGACGCCGCCACGCCGGTTCCTTTGCTATCGGTAGGTCCGGCTGGTTTCCCCCATCGATCTTGCGCCGTCCGCGCCGACTTCGCGCCCCAAAGCGGCGGACGGGACTACCCTCTATTCATCGAATGAGGATCGCCCCGGCGACCTGAACCGGGCGGGTGTACCCGGCCGATAGGGTGTAGTGGCGAAAATTGCCGACGGAACCTCGATGCCGAATCCGCCCCATCAGCGTGTCCTCCTGATCACCCGCGACGCGGCCCTTCGCGAGGCCGTGGCCTCGGCGGCGCCGCGCACGGGGGTGTTGCGCTGCGCGGAATCCGTCGGCGAAGGCGCGCTCGATTGGGGGACTGCGAGCGAGTGCTGGATTGATTTGGATACGGCGCCCGTGCCGCCGGCGGGGCCCTTTGCACGGTACGTCTATTTCGCGCGGCGCGGGGCGGAGCTGCCGCGCGTGTTTCCGACCGGGCTGCTCGTGGCGAATCCGGCGACGCGGACGGCCATTTCGGTGCTTTGGGCCGAGGCCATGCGCGAAGATCGCGATGCGCCCTGGCGGCTGTTGCCGATCTGGGTCGCCACCTACCAGACGCTCGACCTGCCGCGCTTGCAGACGCTGCTGGTGGAGCACCTGCCGCGTCAACTGGGTTACAACCGCGCCGCGCTTTACCTGCGCCCGGCGATCGGCGAATCGTGGTTGCTGGCGGCATCGAGCCCGCTCTCCGAAGTCGAGAGCATGAACGATGAGCGCGACACGATCCGCCGGCTCGACGCAATGGTCGATGAGCCGTCCGATGCGATCGGCGGCGAGGATTCATTCGCGACTTTTCTGCCGTTGGCGACGGCGGGGGAAATCGTGGCGGTGTTGAAGTGCAGTGAGCCGCTCGCGGGCGCGTGTCGCGAGCCGGGGCGCATCGCGCCGCTGCTCGAGTTTTGCGCGCGTTGCCTGCAGCACGCCTTGCGATTTTCACGCGCCGATCGCGATGCGCGGTTCGACGCGTTGACCGGCCTATACAACCGCCGCGGGATCGAAGAGCGACTGCAGATCGAACTGCGCCGCGCCGCACGCTATCACACCGCGCTGTCCATCCTGATGGTCGATCTGGACGGCCTCAAGCAGATCAACGATCGCGATGGTCATCCCGCCGGCGACGAGGCGATTCGCCACGCCGCGGCGCGGATGCAAGCCATGCTGCGCGAATCGGACTGTGCCGGAAGGCTCGGCGGCGACGAGTTTCTGGTCGTCTTGCCCGCGACCAATGCCGAAGGGGCGCGGCTCGCGGCGGAGCGAATTTTGAATCAGTTGCGCCAAAAGCAGGATGCGAGCGGAAAGCCGCTCATCGGGGCCAGCATCGGCGGCGCGGAAGCGGCGCGCGGGGCGGCCGTGAGCGAGCTGATCGCCATCGCCGACGACGCGCTCTACGGCGCGAAGCGCGATGGTCGTGGTTGTGTGCGCGTTGTTTCGACGGCCGGCGGCGATGGGGCCACCGCCAACGCGGATCTTGCGTTTGCCCCAGGCAAAATGTCGAAGTAGCTCGCGCGCGAACCCGCCCCCAACCCCTGATCCATCAGACACTGCGACTGCGCCCGGAGGGACTCGAACCCCCAGCCTTCGGTTCCGAAGACCGACGCTCTATCCAATTGAGCTACGAGCGCGCTAAAAGACTGTAGAGGAGTATACGGCGTTCCGTCGCGACTGTCAGGTCGGCGTCGGACCGGCGCGCGACTTAGCCCATGCAGTGCGTCGGCGGCGGCGGGGCCCATCCGATGCGCAGAGATCACCCCGCGCCGCCGACGGCACGTGCAAAATCAATTCAACCGCACAAGGACTCCATCACGCGTTAGAGACCGCGATACTGCAGGCTGGCCGCGTCCATCCGCGCGGCCTGGCCGGCGCTAAAGCGGAACATGCAGGAGTCAGTGCTGTAGTCCATGAAATTAGTGATCGGGTCGAGGCCGGAGAGGTTGCGGCACGAATCGCGGCCTGTCGGGCAGCCCGACGCGGGCGAGCGCTCCGCCGGCGTATCGCTGACGTAGTCGCCGGCAGTGGCGTTGCAACCGCCCTGGAACGTGTGATAAAGGCCGAGCCAGTGGCCGACTTCGTGCGTCGCCGTGTCGCCCAGGTTGTAGGGCGAGGCCGAGCCGCCGGGCATGCTGCTATTCAGGATGACGACACCGTCGTCGGTCGGGTTGCCGGCATACCACCAGGGGAAGGTCGCCCAGCCGAGGATGCCGCCGCCGGGCGCGGCGCAATAGAGGTTGAGCGTGGTCGCGTCGCCGCGGCGGAGAGCGGCCTTGGCCTGAGCCTCGGCCGAGGAGCCGTCGGCCATCGTGTACCACGTGCTGTTCGTGGTCCTGGTCACGCCCGCAAGCTGGAAGCGGAAGATGGTGTTCACTCCGCCGGTCGCGCCGCTGAAGGAGTTGTTGAGCACTGCGATCTGGTTGTCGATCCAGGTTTGCGGAATGTCGCCGTTGGAGATGCCGCTACCACGATTGATGACGTGGACCCAGACCTGCACGGTGACGGTGCCGGCGCCGTAGGTCTCGTCCATCATGTCGCGCTGCTCGTCGACATTGGCGGGGTTGTTTTCGATCAGATCGATCTCTTCGGGCAGGGGTTCGAGCGTGGCGCAGCGGCCGCCCGAGGCGAGGAAATCGTCATTGTTCAGAAACACCGTGTCGCCGATGACGATCTTTTCGTCGATCGCCGGAGCGCCGGAGTCGGTACCAAGCGCGGCATTTGGATTGCCGGCCGGTTGCGGCGCGGCGGCGATCAGGACAAATGTCAGCGCACCAGCACCCCCGCATCCCAGCAGACGTCGAAACATGAAGTGGCTCCTGCTTCGCGGCGCGCGGAATCGCGTTCGCCGCCGTGTGTGTGTACAGCCGTCGCGTTGACGGCTCTTGCAAGAAATGCGAGCGGAAGTATACGAATCGCGCGGCGCAGCTTGCAAGGGACAACTCGTTTCAAAAGCCCCGCTTTCCGGCGGCAGGGGCCGGGGTGTCTTCGATCGCGCGTGTCGGAATAGCGCCGGGGCGCAATCGCTTTTGGGCCCACGCGGAAGCGCGCACAGCCCGCCTCGCACGAACTATCATGTTCGCCACCGCTTCAACGCCACACACACACACACACGGAGAACGCGAACCATGATTCACGCTTACGCCGCTCACGCGCCCAACACGCCGCTGAAGCCATTCCAATATGAGCCGGGACCGCTCGGGCCCGAAGACGTCGAGATTGCGGTGCAGTATTGCGGCATCTGCCACAGCGATCTGAGCATGCTCCACAACCATTGGCAGATGAGCGCGTATCCGCTGGTCGCGGGACACGAGGTCGTCGGGCGCGTCGCCGCGAAGGGCGAGCGCGTCGCGCACCTGGCGATCGGACAGAGTGTCGGCCTCGGCTGGTTCTCGCGTTCCTGTCGCAGCTGCGAATTCTGCAACGACGGCGACTTCAACCTCTGCACGACCAACGAGCAGACCATCGTCGGGCGGCATGGCGGATTTGCCGATCGGGTGCGGTGCCACGGGGCTTGGGCGACACCGCTGCCCACTGGCATTTCGCTCCAAAGCGCCGGGCCGCTCTTCTGCGGCGGCATCACGGTCTTTAATCCGCTGGTGCAGTTCGACGTTCGCCCGACCGATCGCGTGGCCGTGATCGGCATCGGCGGACTGGGGCATATGGCGCTGCGATTTCTCGAAGCGTGGGGCTGCGAGGTGACCGCGTTCTCATCCAACCCGGCAAAGGCCGACGAGATTCGCGCGATGGGCGCGCATCACATCGTTGACTCGCGCGACGCCAACGCGCTGGCGAAGATCGCCGGCTCGCTCGATTTCATCTTGTCGACGGTGAATGTGCCGCTCAATTGGGAGGCCTATATGGGCACGCTGCGGCCGCGCGGCCGGCTGCACTTGGTCGGCGCCGTGCCCGAGCCGATCGGCGTGGCGGCGTTTCCGATGATCGTCGGTCAGAAGCAACTCTCGGGTTCGCCATTGGGCAGCCCCAACACGACGCGGCGGATGCTCGAATTCTGCGCACGGCACAAGATCGAACCGACGGTCGAGGTCTTTCCGATCGCGAAGGTCAACGAGGCGATCGCCCATCTCGAGGCGGGCAAGGCGCGCTACCGGGTGGTGCTGGAAGTGGCGCGCTAGTTGCGGTCTATTCGTCGGGTCCGCCGTGCGAACCGCTTCACTAGAGGCGGCGAAGCAACAGCGCCCAGCGGACTCGACTTCAGCGTTCAATTTCTCGCCACAAACTCCGGCAAGCCCGGCCCGCGCGGCGTGCCGCAGCGCTGCAGGTTCTCGAAGAAGCGGCGGCGGCGGTGGTCGACAAACTCCGGGTCGTAGAGCCGCTTCGCCAGCTCGACGATGCCGCTCTGCAATCGCTCGGGGGGCATGTTGGTCGGGCGATAGTTCACGTCAAACAGTGTGCAGCGCCGCCAGTCGCCGGGGTGCAGAATGCGCCCCGCCGCCAGCAGCCGGTCATAGAGCGGCGTGCCGGGGAAGGGCGTGAGCACGGTGATCTGTACCTCAAACAGCGCGGTGCGATCGGCGAAGTCGTAGATCGCGTCGAAGACCTCTTCGCCTTCGCCGTCGAGCCCGAGGATGAAGCAGCCGTTCACCGTGACGCCGCGCGATTGAATCGCGTGTACCGCGGCCTCGTAGCGGTCGTGCATTTTCAGCTTCCAGTTGCGCCGCAGCTCGATACCGTCGAGGCCGCGCGTCGCCGGGCTTTCGAGGCCGATCAGCACCTGGCGACAGCCGGCCTCGCGCATCAGATCGAGCAGCTCTGGGTCGTCGGCGATGGAGATGTCGGCCTCAGTGAACCACTTGATGCGCTCGGGGATCAACGCGCGGAGCAATTCCTTGTAGTGCTTCTTCTGCGCAAAGCTGTTGTCATCCGCAAACTCGATGAACGGCTGCGCCCAGATTTCCTTGATCGCCCGCAGCTCCGCCAGGACTCGCTCGACCGGCTTCACGCTGTAGCGCGGCGTAAGCAGGATCGAGCTCGCGCAGAAGTCGCACTGATGCGGACAGCCGCGGCTGGTTTGCAGCGGAATGCGGTTGTAGCGATCGACGTCGAGCAGATCGAAGCGCGGCAGGGGGGCATCGACCAGGTGAAAGTGTTCGCCGGGCCGCGCCTGATAGCGCGGCTTCAGTTGCCCGCGGCGGGCGTCGTCGATCAATCGCGGCCATAGCGGCTCGGCCTCGCCAATGACGATCGCGTCGGCGTGCTGCGCGGCTTCGTCAGGCAGCTTCGTGACATGCAGCCCGCCCAATACCACGCGCGTGCCCCGGGCGCGATAGCGATCGGCGACGGCGTAGGCGTCATGAATCTGTGCCGAAAAGGAGGAGATCGCCACGAGGTCAAAGCCATGGGGCAGGTCGGGCTGCTTACGCAGATCGGCGATCTCGTGATATTCGACCTCGCAATCGGGCGGCGTCAGCCCCGCCAGCGTCAGCAGCCCAAGGCTCGGCATCGAGGCGATCACCTTGCTCCGCTCGACGACGCCGGGCATGGTCAGCCCGGCGGCGTTCAGCTCCTCGCTGAACGCGCGTATCCCACTCATCGCAATCAACAGAATCCGCATCGCTGCCTCACTCCACGCGGCCGAATCGAGGGAGCACGACCGCCAAACATAGCTTACGCAGGAGGGCCAGCGGGGAGGCAGCAATTGATGGAAAACGACGGGAAAACGGGGGTGAGTGAATGAAAGTGATTTATGAATTCGGGGGACATGAGCGGGTTCCGCGGGGCGAACTTTAGCGCACGCCGTTGGGGCAAAGGCGCGACGAGACTCGACGGCAGGCCGGACCGAGATATCAGAGCAATCATGGATCAGCGGACGCCATTCATCCGCAGATCAACCAACAGTTCGGAAAGCGCATGCCGCGCGGTGGGATTGTCGGGCAATGAGCTGCGATCTCGCGCGAGCTCCAGTTCCCGTGTGAGCCGCTCAAATTCGTTTCGGTGAAACTCGAATTCCTTGATATCTGCCGTCTGCAGGGCGGCGTGCTCCTCGCCGCGCAGTTTGAGCGCCAGCAGTTTGTCGACGTGCGAAAGGTCGAAGTGGTCGTTGAGCCGCATCAAATTGGCCTCGATCTCGCCACTGCGCATCAAGTGGATTCCCGTGAGCAATACGCGATAGGTGTAGAGCAGCGTCTTTACGCGCGGCCGGTGGCGAAAGAGGGCCCACTGTTTGCGCGAAAAGCCCAGGTAATGGTGCGCGTGATGTCGCGTGATGCAATCTCGGGCGATGTCGATCAGCCGGGCGTGCGTCTGGCCGGAATGTATGACAAGCGGCGAGAAGAGCTGCTCCAGCACATACCCGTTTCGCTTCAGCAGCATCTCGAAATATTTGCGGGCGTCGTGCGTGACCAGGTCGATCTCGAGCGGGATTCCGAGATTCTCGGGCGCTGGAGAGCCCGACGCGTCGAGCGCAGCGAAGCGATCCGTCGAGACCTCAATCGTCTCGCGCGGCTCAGTCAGTCCGATGACCTCATGTACGGGCAGAAGATGAACGCCGCGCAGGTCGTAGTCGGAGTTGACCGACGGAAAGCCGTAGAGGTGCGCACCGCTGACCGTTGCAAAGAGCAGCGGGTAGGGCTGCTCGGCGACCAACTGCTGGAGCACGGGGCGAGAGAGCCGGATGGGATCGTAGGTGGGCCGCGCAGCGCACGCGTCGGGGCCGCCGACCGTCGGAGTCGCGTCGCGATCGGGATGTTCCGGATTCCAGCGATCTCGAAGTGATCGCAAGAGATCGAGGTCCAGCGGGAATCCGTTGGGGCCGTCGTGGACCACAAAGTCGAGCCGGCAATAAGGGCACAGCGCCGTCTGGCCGTCATCCGTCCAGTCGTAAATCGCGGCGGGCCGAAACGTGTTGAGGCAGTAATAGCAACCGCAGCGACGGCTCTGTGCGATCTGCTCGCGCGTTCGGAAGCCGGGCGCCTTCTCCAGCCATGGGTTCGACATCGAGCAGAGTGTAATTCACACCCGCGGAGCGCGCCGCGCAGCTCAATCCCCCACGGCGCTACGACGAGCCCGAAGGAGCCACGCGTTTGCCGCTTCGTAATCGGGGCGATCCGGCAGGGTCGTCGCGGCGTAGGCGGCTTCGAACTCCGCGTGCAGCGCGAGCCGCCAATGATCGAGTTCGTTCCAGGCAATCGCGCCGCGCTTGATGGCGAGCAATCGATCGCACTGGTCGTCGACGCGCAACGGGACGCGTCGCTCGCGCAGCGCTGTGATCCCCGACAGCAGCAGCCGGATCAGGTGCATGGCATGCTTCCATTTCACCTCGCCGCGATTTCGCAGGTCGCTCTCCAACTTGCGAAACTGGCTCATTACATACCCGTTGTAGGTCTGATAGATCAGCTTGCTGAGGAAGCCCTCGCGGATCGCGAGCAGCTCACTCATCAACGGCGTCACGTGCTCGACGAGCGGCGAATACAGACACTCCAGCACGTTTGGGTTCGCCTTCAGCGCCAGCACCAGGAATTTTTGGGCCTCCCAGAAACACTCCTGGGCGGCGTCGTTCTCGAGTTGCTCCGGCACACCCGCCAGCGACCAATGCCGCTCGGCCGGCGGCAGATACACGCCGCGCAGATCGACATCCGAAGATTCGCTGTCGAGCCCATAGGCGCGCGAGCCGACGACGCAGCGAAAGATCACATGGCGGCGCAAATCGTGTTCGTCGACGGTGGGGGCAAGGTCGTTTCCCGCGTCGTGCGGTCTCAGGCCGGCTTGCTCGCGCTGCAGGGATTTCAGCGGGGCGAGTTCATCGCGATGCAACTGGGCTAAAGTCGTGTCGGCGAAGCGGACCATGTAGGAGTGCTGAGCGTCGCGGGGGGATTTCACGATCACCGCGACGGCGCCCGCCGGGTGAGCCCGCCCGCCGCCGACGGGAACGATGGCGATGCGTGTGACGATCTGCGTGCCGGGGGAGAGGATCATTCCATCAATATTACATGGCGCGGTAGGGGCGGCGCCTCTGCGTTTCGAGGCGCGAGCGATCTCGAAACGCAAGGATTCAGCGATTCGCCGTGCGGTTTGTGTTACCTCCAGAATCGGTTACGCAAAGATTTCTGGCTCACATCCGGAAACGGCAGCAGTTCGGCAACCATGGCGCGCTCCTTGCTGCGAGCGTGGATGGTGACTCTGGACAAGTTCCTGACTTTCAAAAGAGGGCGCAGGCGGGCCGCGTTCAAGCCCGCGTCTCCAGAGAGCTCGAATTCGCGCAGGTTGGGAGCCGTCGTCAACGGGCGCAGGTCGAGCAGATTGGTCGTGCCATTCATGCAGAACCGAGTCAGGTTTTCGCAATTTCTGAGCGACGGCAGCTTTCGCACATGCCGTAACTGATCAAGAAAGACCTCGCGCAGCGCCGCGCAGCGCGCAAGTTCGGACAGGTCGGTCGGCCCGCTGATTCGCCACAGTTCGAGATACTCGAGCCGCCGCAAGTCGCCCAAATGAGCGAGGTTGGAAGTGCCGCCTAGCTTGATCGCGAGCCATTTCAACTTTGACAGCGGAACGAGAGCTTGAAGATTCGGCAATGTCACGCTCTGAATCCAAAGTCGCTCAATCCGCGGCAATGCGGCAATCCGCTCAAACTCTTTGACCTGCCCCTCAAGAGCGAATGTGCGGAGCTTTCCAAGAGCCGACAGTTCGGCCATCGACATTCGTGAATTGCGTTGGGCTACCAGCCAGAGCCATTGGAGGTTCGCTGGCAATTGCTCGCCAATTCTGCGGACAGTGTTCCAATAGAGTTCAACGCGAAGCCGCTTCAGAAATGGAAAGAGTTGCAGAAACTTAAGATCCCCGGCAGTTGCGTCGCTCCATATGTGGAGATCAACCGCGGGGCGCTCACTCATGAGTGCCGCGAGCCGTTCCCACTCTCGCGGTTTCAGTGAACATCCGACGGAGACCTTTTCAACCGTCGGTTCGAGTGGCCGAAACGCGTCTCGGTCGAGGGGGCGAAGAAAATCTCTCTCGTCCGGTCCGTCGTCGCGCTCAAGTTTCTTTGCGACCATGCTTTTTGAACCTGCGACTGAATTAGCCAAACCACCTCATTTTTCGCGATCCTACACCGCGAAACAGGGCCCGTAACGGCGTTGACGACATGAAGACAGAACCGGTCTCCGCCTCTCCGGCAGTATCCGCCAATGTCCGCCACACCGCCCCCGCCCGGCACGCCCTTTGCGTCGCGCAAATCTGTTTCACGTGAAACAGGTTTGCCGGGAAGCCCCCTGTACGGCGCTGGCTCCATGCGCGACCGCGCAGGCTGAAGCCTGCGGCTCGTCACTAGAGAACGGCCAAGGCAGGGCGCGGAGTACCGCGACCTGTCCTACCCAATCGAATCACTCGTCCGGCGGAAGCTCGGTCAGCCAGAGTGCGGCGGCGGAGAAGCGTAGGCCGGGGAAGGCGGGTGGGGAGATTTCGGCGTTGGCGGCGAAGCGGCCGGTGGGGGTGAAGACGCCGGCTCGATTTTCGAACAGCTCGAAGGTCTGGGCGATCGGGTCGACCAGCCAGTAGTGGGCGACGCCCGCGGCGGCGTATTGACGGGTCTTCACGCCGCGATCGGTGGCCTCGGTCGATTCGCTGAGCACTTCGATGACGAGTTTCGGGGCGCCGATGATGCGGCGGCGTTTGAGAATGTGCTTCTGTTCGGTCGCGATGAAAACGATGTCCGGAGCGCGGACGGTGCGGTCGCCGAGGCGGATGTCCATCTCGTGGACGACGATGCCGGCGCGGTGGTTCTCGGCCCATTCGGCCAGGATGTTTTCGAGCCGCCGCGCGGTGTACTGATGCGGGAAGATGTTGTGGGGCGACACGACCAGGTTCCCCTCGTCGAGCTCCAGGCGCACCGTGTCCGGCGTCTGGATCTCCAGGAATTCGTCGGCGGAGACGTGGGTGCGTTCGATGATCATTTGGACGTGATTGTAACTGGGGGCCCGGTGTAAGAGGCGGGTGGAACCCGCCCTACGTGCGGACAGATCGGTCCGGAAAAGCCGATAATCGTTGCGGAATGAACCCTGCCAATTTGCGGTTGTAAGCGGTTACACTGGCGTCCGTGCGCTGGTTATTGCGGAGCCGGTCGTCGGCGGAGCCGCTGGGTCGCTCCGCCGCTCTGTGGCTTCGTCGCTTTCCCCCTAGTTGAGGTGCTTCATGCCGCTGTTCGATCGCTTCGTGAGGGGTCTGTCTCGCGGGTTCTGGAAAAACACAACCACACTCGCGGCGATCGGCATCGGCGCGGGCTGCGTCGCGAGCGCGAGTGCGGCGGACAAGGTGCGGCACGACGGCGATCGCGTCGTTCGGGTCACCGTCGCCGATGAGGCACAGCTCGAAACGCTGCTGAAGCTCACCGACGACGTCTGGAGCCACCATGTCGACGCCGACAGCTCGATCGACGTGCGGATGACTCCGGTGCAGTTTGCGAACCTTGAGGTGTCGGGACTGCCGTACACCGTGCTTATTGAGGACCTGCAAGCGCAGCTCGACGAGGAAGATGCGCGTCTGGCCTCGCGCGGCGTTGAGCAGGGCCTCGCCAATCCGTTCGACGACTATCTGCGGTGGGAACAGGTCAATACCTATCTGAACACGCTGGTCGCGCTGCGTCCCGACCTCGCGTCGATCGTCGTCGTCGGCACATCGCTGCAAGGCCGGCCGATGACCGCGATCCGCATCAGCAGTCCGGGCACGGGGCCGGGCGGAAGCGCGAAGCCCGCGATTTTCTATCATGGCGGCATTCACGCGCGCGAGTGGATCACGGTGCCGACGGTGCTCTGGGCCGCCGATCGCCTCGTCCGCGACTATGACACCAACGCCGAGATTCGCGCCCTCGTCGACCGCTGTGAGTTTTTCCTGCTGCCGGTGATGAATCCGGACGGCTACATCCATTCGTGGGATGTTGAGCGGCTCTGGCGGAAAAACCGCCGGCCCAATGGCGACGGCAGCATCGGCGTCGACCTGAACCGCAACTTCGGCTTCGGCTGGGGCGGCGACGGCGCCAGCACGATCCCGAGCGACCTGACCTATCGCGGCCCGTCGGCCTTTAGCGAGCCTGAGACGCAGGCCATTCGCAACTTCATCCTGGCCCGGCCCAACATCGTCGCCTATAACGACGTGCATTCCTATTCGCAGCTTTTGCTCTGGCCCTGGGGATATACCGATGTGCTGCCGCCCGATCAGGCGGAGTTCGATTTCATCGGCACGCAGATGGTCGATCTGATCCGCGCGCAGAGCGGGCGGAACTACACGCCGGGCCCGATCAACACGACGATCTACCCGGCCTCGGGCGGCTCGATCGACTGGGCCTATGGCGCCGAAGGCATCATCGCATTCTCGTATGAGCTGCGCGATACGGGCGAGTTCGGCTTTGTGCTGCCGCCGGATCAGATCCTTCCGACTGCTCAGGAGATCTTCCCGACCTTCCTGCGTCACGCCGAACTGCGGAGCGCGCCGGTGCGGATCACGTTCCCGAACGGTCTGCCGAGCCTCGCGGCGCCGGGCGTGGCGACGCAGTTCGACGTGCGGATCAGCAATATCGCGGACACGCTGAACGCCGCCTCGCCGCGGCTTTTCGCGCGAAGCGGGCCGGGACTGCCGCTGAACGAATACACGCTCACTTCGCTCGGCGGCGACCTCTATCGGGCGGAGTTGCCGGGCCGCGGCTGCGGAGCGCCGACGGAGTTCTACGTGACGGCTGCGGGCAACACCGGCGCGACCGCCGGCGCCCCGTTGAACGCGCCCAGCGGCTTCTTCACGCTGCCGGTGGGCGAAGAGATCGAGACCTTCCGCGATAATTTTGAAACCAACCTGGGCTGGACCGTCAGCAACGATCCGTCGCTGACTTCGGGTGCTTGGGTCCGCGGCGATCCGGTCGGCACGACGAGCGGCGGCCCCGCTCAGCCGGAAGACGACAACCCCGCCGGCACGGGCACCCAGTGCTACGTCACGGGGCAGGGCACGCCCGGCGGCGCGGCCGGGGCGCAGGATGTCGACGGCGGTTCGACGCGGCTGATCTCGCCGGTCTTTGATCTGACCGGAATTATGGATGCGCGGCTCAGCTATTACCGCTGGGTCGCCTCGAACGGCACCGACACGCTCAACGTTGCGGTTTCGGCCAATGGCACGAATTGGGTGACGGTCGAAAGTGTGCCGAACAATCGCGCGTGGAACTTCGTAGAGCTGCGTGTGGCCGACTATCTGCCGGGCGCGACGAGCGTCCGGGTCCGATTCACGATGACCGACGACGCACCGGCGTCGCTGGCCGAGGCCGCGATCGATGACGTCGTGGTTTCGTCGGTGCAATGCACGAGTAGTTCGCCGATCGGCGATATGAACTGCGACGGGTTCATCACGGTCGGCGATATCGCCGGTTTCGTCCTGGCGATCACCGATCCGGCGGCCTACGCGGTGCAGTATCCGACCTGCAACGCTCTTCTGGCCGACGTGAACAACGACGGTTTTGTGACGGTCGGCGATATCGGCGGATTCGTGGCCCTGTTGACCGGCGGGTAAGGAGTGGCCGGCGGTCGCGGCTTGCCCGCGCTCGCCGCGCCGAATATCCTCCGGCTGATGCATGAGCAATAGAGCGTTCGCCCGCGTGAAGCCGCGGGCGTCGCTGTTTATCGGCAATCATCGCGGGCGCGGTGCGCCGGCGAATCGGGAGCGAAAACGATGTCGCAAAGCTGGTACAAGAACGAGAATTACGACCCGAATCCGGAACTCAAGATCTGGATGGACGGCAAGATCGTCGCCGCTCCCGATGCGAAGGTGAACGTCTTCGATCACGGCCTGCTTTATGGCGACGGCATTTTCGAAGGCATCCGCATTTATAACGGCAAGATTTTTGAACGAATCGCCCATCTGCGGCGCTTCCTCGATTGCGCTAAGGCGATTCGCCTGCAATTGCCGCTCGATATGAAGGGCCTGAGCGACGCGCTCGACGCCGCGCTGCAGGCCAACGGCATCGTCGGCCCGGGAAAGACGGGCTACATCCGCCTCGTCGCGACGCGCGGCGTCGGCGTGCTGGGCATTTCGCCACTGCGCACCTGGAAGCCGAGCGTCATCGTCATCGCCTCGACCATCTCGATGTATCCCAAGGAGATGTACGAGAACGGCATGGCGGTGATCGTCAGCTCCTTCACGCGCAACCACCCGAACGCGACGCCCGCCCGCATCAAGAGCCTGAACTATCTGAACAACATCCTCGCCAAGCTGGAGGCGCACGACGCCGGCGCGGGTGAGGCGATCATGCTCAACCACATGGGCTATGTGGGCGAGGCGACGGGCGACAACGTTTTCATCGTTCGCGATCGGCAGATCTGCACGCCGCACGTCGCTTCGGGCATGCTCGAAGGCATCACGCGCGGGACGGTGCTGAAGCTGGCCCGGAACGAGGGGATCGAAGTCTCGGAGCGCGTGCTGGAGCGCTTCGACCTCTACTCGGCGGACGAGATGTTCCTGACCGGCACCGGCGCCGAGGTCATTCCGGTAACGAAGATCGACAATCGCCCGGTCGGCGACGGCAAGGTCGGGCCGATCAGCAAGCGGCTGATTGAGCTGTATCGCAACCATGTGAACGAGGCGCCGGATATTCGGCCGTAAATCGCGTCGTTCTTTCTCGGTGTTGGTTTTGCGGAGCTTCTCGGGTGGCATGGGTCACGGTACGCCGTGACCCGTGTTTCATGCGGCAGAATGGGACAGCGGTGGCTCCCCATCGTCCGCCAAGTCGCCTTCCAGGCTGCTCACGGCGCGACTCGTCTTCCCATCCCCTGCGGCAAGCCAAACAGGCGACCGTGCGGCGCGGATCGATGGCATTCCACGCACGATTCGATCAAGCCGACTTCTTGAATCGTCTGACGATCCGCGGCGACGCTCGCATAGACCCAGCCCTCATCGGTGCCTGGGGTACCCGGCGGACCGACCTGCATCATCATGAATAGGCCTTGAAATTCGCCTGCTCGAAAATACTCACCGTTGATCTGGAGAATGTCGGGTCGGGCTTCCCGCGCGAGCGGAGGGCAGACGTCGGCTCGGGTCTCAAACACTGAGACTGGCATGTCGGTCTCGGGTGTTGAGTCCGCACACGGAATTGCCGCCCACGATTGCTTAACGAGAATCTGGTCGTTAGCGATCACAGGCCGTTCTCGATACTCGTCGCTGAAGTCTGTGGCCGATTTGTAGGCCGCGCCGTGCTTCGCATAGAGGTAATACAGCTTCCGGCCGTGAGTCGAATCATCGCGGCTGGCGCTCTGGTGAATGCCATGGGGCGGCAGATCGCGGCATCCCATCGGCGCCATGTTCGGGTCGTCCGACACGCGTTCCCACGTCGCGTATTCGGCCATCGCGGCTCGAACGCGATTGGTCCATTCGTCCCTCGGCACGGCGACACGCCGATCGAGCGGCGTCGGATCGACCCGCGGTCTGGGTATGAACGCCATCGCGCCGATCAGCAGCGCTGCGCCAGAAGCCGCAACGAGCCATGCCTTGGACGAACTCATCTCGATCCCCAGTGAGCAAGAGTCTGAATGGAGATTTCGGAAATGCGTGAAACACTCCCGATCGCAATACTCATTCTACCCCGGCGTTAGCCCCAACATGAGAAGCACGCTCACCTCGATCAGCCTGTGCGCATTCGCCGCGGATACCCCTCCGGCCGCGGATGCGTCGGCCTTCCCTGCGGAAGCCCGAACAAGCGGCCATGCGGCGCCGCTTCATGACACTTCATGCACGACTCGATTAAACCGAATTCGAGGATGGTCTTTCGATCGGAATCCACGGTTGCGTAGACCCAGCCCTCATCGGTTCCGGGCGTGGCTGAAGGCAAGACGCGAAGCATCAGGAAGAGGCCGTGAAACTTGCCAGTGCGTAGCCAACCGTCGGCGCTTCTCGTGTACTCCTCCGGTACCGGCCGCCACCAACTGTCCGGGCCGGGCGGCGGCGGCGCGCATTTCTCCGCAATCCAGGATTCCTTCACGAGAAACTGATCCGGTGCGTCGATCGGTGGGTCAAACGCGTACATGCCGAACTTCGTCGCCGTGAAATACGCTTCAGCGTCTTTCGCGAATAGGTAGTAAAGCTTCTCTCCATGCGTCGCGGCGTCGCCGCTTCGGCTGCTGTGAGCACCAAAGAGGGGAAGGATCATGCAATTAAGCGGAGATCGGTTCGGGTTGTCCGAGACGCGGTCGTAGCGACGGTATTCGTCGACCGCACGCAGCGTGCGCGCGCGCCACGCGCGCTGTAGGGCCGCGATTCGGCGATCGGGAAGCGCCTGGTCGAGACTCGGTGCGGGTGTTAACGCCACCGATCCAACAAGCAGCGCTGCGCTAATGGTTGCGACAAGCAACAGTTTGGTCGGGTACATCGGCATCCCCATCATCGTGAGAATAAGATTTTCGGAAATGTTTGAAACATTCCCGATAGCAATACTCATTCTACCCCGGCGTTAGCCCGATCATGAGAACCACGCTCACCGCGATCAGCCTGTGCGCATTCGCCGCCGTCGCTCCCGCCGGCCAGCCCGCCGCCTGCGATTATTCGCCCGTCACGGACCCTGTCGCCGCGTATTTGCAGAGCCGCCCGAATGTCGGCGGCGTCGGCCTGCGCGTCGTGCAGCGCGGCTTTGTGTTGCACGAGCAATATTGGCGGAGCTTCAACGAGAACACATCCATTCCCGTCGCGTCGGCGACCAAGCTGCTGTCGGGCATCGCGATCATGACGCTCGTGGACGACGGACTGATCGATCTCGACGCACCGGTTTCGACCTATCTGCCGATCGAGTTTCCGGCGGGCACGCTGAAGGGTTCGATGACCGTGCGACAGATGTTCTCGCACACGGCGGGCCTGCCCGGCTCGTCGCCGTTCATCTCGGACAACACGATCACGCTCGAAGAAGCAGTACGGCGCATCGGCGCGCAGACGCCGCTGATCGCTGCGCCGGGGACGGAATTCAACTATGGCGGCGTCTCGATGCATGTGGCGGGGCGGGTGGCTGAGGTGGTGACCGGGCAGTCGTGGGTCACGCTTTTCAACGAGCGCGTCGCAACGCCGCTCGCTCTGACGGGCACCGCGTATGACGGGATCGGAGTGCCGACGAACCCGCGCATCGCGGGTGGCGCACGCAGCAGCGTCGAAGATTTCTCTCATGTGCTGGAGATGCTGGCGAATGGCGGCGTGTATGAGGGAGTGCAGGTGCTATCGGTGCAAGCGGTGCAGACGATCCTTGCCGACCAGACGAATGGGGCGGCGGTCGGATCTGTGCCCGACGGCGTTGACCTGTATCTCGGCTACGGCATCGGCAATTGGATCGAGCTGCGCGATGCGACCAGCAACGCCCCGCTCGAATTCACCAGCCCCGGCGCATTTGGAACGACGCCTTGGGTCAATCCCACGCTCGGGCTTTACGGCGTCTTCCTCGTTCCGGACCAACTGGCGCAGGTCGACGACATCACCGACGACATTCGCAATTTCAGCCGCGTCGTCGCGCAGCCGCTGGTGGGCGATCTGAACTACGACGGCTTTGTGACGGTGGGCGATATTCAGGGGTTTGTGCTGGCGCTGACAAATCCGACGGCGTATGCGTTCATCAATCCGGGCTGCAACATCAATGCGGCGGATGTGAATGGCGACGGAGTGGTCAGCGTGGGCGATATTGGCGCGTTTGTGGCGGGGCTGACGGACTAGTTGCGCGTTGCGGGGGCAGAGCCGCGAGTTACAGAAACCATCAGCCGACGCCGATAGCCCGCAGCTCGCCGCGCATGCGCTCCGCGTCGCGTGCTTCCATGTAGGGCAGATTCGCCTGCGTGTTGGCGATGGCCGCGGAGAAGGCGGCCTGAGCAAAGGCCAAGCCCGCCTTCACATCGGTGATGAGGTTTGGATTCGCGATCGATTGCAGCGTTTGCAGATCAGACCCGACGCGGCGCGCCAGCACCGCGGTCTGAAAGGGCACACCGGCCGCGATCGCCGCGGCCGATTGGATCTTGCCGCCACGCATGGGGTCGGTGCGGTCGAGCTTGAATGCCGAAGAAAGCCCGGCGTAGGCCTCGGCGTCCTGGTCAATGAGGCGCTGCAGCATCTCGCGCGCCTGGCGGAGGTGTTCGCGAATGATGCGGACGTCTTCATCGACGGCCGCGAACTTGGGGCGGCCGACGGTGAACGCGGCGACCATCTCCCCCAGGCCGGCGGCTAGCGCCGCGACGAGCGCCGCGCTGCTTCCGCCGCCAGGCGTCGGCGTCTCGGAGGCGAGCTGCGCGAGATAGCTGCGCAGCGGCGCGTCGATGAACTCTCCGGGCTGATAAGTGCGTTCGCCGGCCGACATGCGTTGCCCTCTGCCGGGCATTTTAACTCAAAGGCGGGTCGGATTGAATCGGGCGCGCGGCGATGACGCGCGGGTGTCCGTCGGCGTTGAGACGCACCAGAGGAATGAGATGTGTCAGGGCAAGACCCGCTCACGAGCCCTACCCTGACACATGAAGCCTGTAGCCCGTTGCGGGGCTACGGCGTGGATCGTCGCGCTCTAGACGCCGACGAGCTCTTCCTGCGGCGCTTCCATCTGTTCGCCGGCGAGCAGGCCGACGAAGTTGTCGAGCGCGGTTTCGAACTGCTGCTGGGCCCACGTCGGGTTGAGGTCCTTGTTGCGGGCGATGGCCTTGGTGAGCAGCGGCTGCTGGCCCGGGACGAAGCACTCGGCCCGAATCTCAAACTCGCCGATCCCCGCCGAGCGGAAGAGCACCAGCAGATAGGCGTTCTCGGCCAGCTCAAACTTGAAGGAGCGACGGCCCTCTTCGCGCAGCGGCTTGGAGACGCGGAAACCATTTTCGGCGAGGAAGCCGCGCATCTCGTCGAAAGCGGGGCCGACGGCCTTTTCGACCGACTCCTCGAACTCGCGGACCCAGTTGGTCTGGGCCTGGTTCAGGCGATCCAGAAATGATTTCTTCCAGTTGCCGTCCATCGGTGTGACCTCGCGGTGAAATCGGTGTCGTGTCGCGCCCGTCGACGGCGTACCGTTCGCCGCGGGGTCTGCGAGCTGTTACCCAGATTGCCAAGAGAAGCCTACGAATCGCGCGAGGGCGCGGCCAATTTCGGTGCGAATCGCGGCGAAATCCGCAGGGCGGTCCTAGAATGCATGTCCGCTGGCCGAGCCAGCATGAAACCGAAAAACCGTGCTGCTTTGCGTGAACTGGTGCAAGAGTGAAACAGGGAACCCACGGAACCGCGGCCGCCGCGTGCGACTTCGCGTTTCTGGGGTTCACGGTTTGACGGATGCACTGTCTCGCCGGCCATTCTTGCCGCTGGAAATTTCGATCGGAGCGTCCGCATGCCTCGTCTCACCCGTATCTACACCCGCACCGGCGACGACGGCACGACCGGACTCGGGACGGGCACGCGCGTGCCGAAGACTTCGCAACGCATCTGCGCCTATGGAACGCTGGACGAGCTGAACTCGCAGCTTGGCGTCGCGCTGGCGAGCGGCCTCGTCGCGGACTTGATGGCGCCGATGCGGCGCGTGCAGAACGAGCTGTTTCACGCCGGGTCTGATCTATGCGTGCCCGAAGCGGACAAGGCGACGATGCCCGTGCCCAAGATCGAGCAGCGGCACATCGACGGGCTTGAGGCGCTGATCGATCGTCTGAATGAGAGCATGCCCGCGCTGGAGAATTTCATCTTGCCCGGCGGAACGCTCGGGGCGGCGCAGCTTCATGTCGCGCGCACGGTCTGTCGCCGGGCGGAGCGCGAGGTCCTGCTGCTGGCGGAGCGCGAGCCGGTGGGCGAGCACATTGTGGCCTATTTGAACCGCTTGTCCGACGCGCTGTTTGTCTGTGCGCGCTATCAGAATGCGAAGTCGGGCGTCGCCGACCCGACCTGGGACTCGCGGGCGTGAGGGGCGGAGGCGACGGGGCCACGGAGCCGCCAAGCGACGGAGACGAAGAGCCGCAGGGTTCAGTCTGCGCGGTCGTCCGCCCGCGGCGCCGCTTGCGCTCGTCGCAGCCATTGGTCCGGCTTCTGCTTCAGATTGCGATCGGAATCGCATGTTTGCCGATCTTTGCTGCCGCATCGGAGGATTCGTCCATGCAACCCGCGTCGAAGCCCAGCAGCTCGCAGGCCGCGAAGCTCAATCTTCTTGCCCGCGCGACTTCGCCCTATCTACTGCAACATGCGACGAACCCGGTCGATTGGCACGAGTGGAACGCCGAGTCGCTGGCCCGGGCGAAGGCGGAGGACAAGCCGATCTTTCTGAGCATCGGCTACGCCGCGTGTCATTGGTGCCATGTCATGGCGCACGAGAGCTTTGAGAGCGATGCGGTGGCGGCGGTGATGAATCGGCACTTCATCAACATCAAGGTCGATCGCGAGGAGCGGCCCGACCTCGACGACATTTACATGCAGGCCACGCAGCTCATGAACCAGGGACAGGGCGGCTGGCCGATGAGCGTCTGGCTCACTCCCGACGGCCGCCCGTTTTTTGCGGGCACCTACTTTCCGCCCGAGTCGCGCTGGGGCCGGCCCGGGTTTCGGCAGGTCTGTGAGCGCATCGGCGAACTCTGGGCTTCGCCGGAGCGAGCGCAGCTCATCGCGCAAAGCGAGGAGCTGACCAACGCCATTCGCGAGATGTCGAGCCCCAGCGCGAGCGACTCGGCTCCGGCGGCGCTCGCGTCCGATTTGATCGACCGTCTCGCCGACGCGCTCGCGCGCCGCTTCGATTCGGAGCATGGCGGCATGAGCGGCGGCGGCACGAACAAGTTTCCGCCGCACATGGCAATCGACCTCATGCTGCGCAGCTCGCGGCGCTTGAAAAGCGACGACCCCGCTCGTCGTCGGATGGAAGAGGCCGTCCGGCTGACGCTCGACCGCATGTCGCGCGGCGGAATTTACGACCATCTCGCGGGCGGCATCGCGCGCTACAGCACCGATGTCGAATGGCATGTGCCGCACTTCGAGAAAATGCTCTACGACCAGGCGCTCGTCAGTCGCATGTATCTCGACGCATCGGCATACTTCGGCGAGCCGGCAGGGTCTGCTGTGCGGACCGCTTCGCTCGGCACATCGAACGCGCCTGCGCCGACCGAAGCGCACGGCTCGCAGAGCCGTGGCACCCCCGCAGCAAATGCAACCAACGCACCCCCCCTTTACCCCTCCACCCCTTCGCCCCTCGCCGCCACCGCGCGCGGCATCTTCGACTACGCCCTCGCCGACCTGCAATCGCCCGAGGGCGGCTTTTTCAGCACGCGCGACGCGGATAGCGAGGGCATCGAGGGCAAGTACTACGTTTGGACGAAGGCCGAGGTCCGCGCGATCTGCGAGCCCCCGGTCGCTGAGGCGGTCTGCACATGGTTCGACATCAGCGACACGGGCAATTGGAGCGACCCGCACGAGCCGGATGTCGTGAAGAACGTGCTGCGAGTCGTTCATACGGAAGAACAAGCAGCAAAGATGCTGCGCATCTCGGTCGACGAGTTGCGGGCGCGGATCGCGCGCGGGCGGGCGCTGCTGCGCTCGGCACGCGAAAAGCGCGTGGCGCCCGGGCTGGATGACAAGATTCTCGCCGAGTGGAACGGGCTGATGATTTCCAGCCTCGCTCGCGGCGGCGCGCAACTCGACGAGCCGCGCTATGTCGACGCCGCAATTCGCGCCGCCGACTTCATCTTCACACGCCAACTGCGCGACGGGCGCCTGCTACGCGCCTGGCGCGGCGGACGCACGCTATCGGTCGCATTCCTCGCCGACTACGCGGCGATGATCGAAGGCTGCATCGAGTTGTTCGAGGCGACATTTGAAGAGCGGTGGCTGAAGCGGGCGCTCGAATTACAGTCGGCGGCGGATCGCTGGCACTGGGACGACAAGCAGGGGGGATACTTCCAGTCGTCGCATGATCACGAGCAATTGATCACGCGCGCCAAGGACGTGAGCGATGGCGCGACGCCTTCGGGCAATTCGATGATGCTGATGAATCTTTTGCGGCTGGCAACGCTGACGGGCGACGAGGTCTATCAGCGCCGCGCCGAAAAGTTGATCTCCGCCTTCACGCCGCTGGTCGCCGCTGCGCCGCAGGGGGCCGAGCGATTCCTGAGCGGGTTCGATTTCGCAACCCACGGCGCAACTGAGATCGCCCTGATCGGCCCGCGCGAAGATGCGGCGACGCGGGAAATGTTGCGCGTGATCCACGCGGCATACCTGCCGAATCGGGCGCTAATGTGGGCCCCCGCAGCCACGTCGGCATCGTCTTATCCGCTGCTCCGCGACCGGCCGATTCAGTCGAACAAACCCACGGTCTACATCTGCCGGAACTACGTCTGTGAGCGACCGATCACGGACGCCAACGAGTTACGCGGGCGCCTGGGTGGGAATCGCCCGTAGCGCACCGCTCTGCGTTGCGCGAGCGCAAGTTGGAAATGTGAATGTCGAAAACGAACAAGGCGGCGCCTTGTTCTCCGGCGTCACTCCGCCCCACGAACCCCTTCTGCATTCTTCATTCTGCATTCTGCATTTTTGCCTGCAACTCGCCATTCACCCCGTCACCACATTCTCTCCCACCTTCAATCGCTGCCCCGCTCGATCGCCATAGACCTCGCTGGTCGGTGCATCTCGCAGGACGCGGCCGTCGCGCATCTGCACCACACGGCGGGCCTGCATCGCGACATCGGGTTCGTGGGTGACGAGCACGATCGTCACGCCCTGCTCATTCAGATGGTGAAACACGCCCATGATCTGCTCGCCGGTGCGCGAGTCGAGATTTCCAGTCGGTTCGTCGGCCAGGACGAGCGAGGGCTTGTTCACGATTGCGCGGGCGATGGCGACTCGTTGTCGCTCACCGCCGGAGAGCTCGTTGGGGTTGTGATGGGCCCGCTTCTCCAGGCCGACGCGGGTTAGCGCCTCCATGGCGAGCCCGCGCGTGCCGAGTTTGCGGGCATAGAAGAGCGGCACCGCAACATTTTCGATCGCCGAGGTGCGCTGAATGAGGTTAAACGTCTGAAAGACGAAGCCGATTTCGCGATTGCGGATGATCGCCAGCTCGCGATCGCTCATGCGGCTGACATCGCGGCCGTTGAGGATGTAGGAGCCGCGGGTAGGGCGGTCGAGGCAGCCGATGAGGTGCATCATCGTGCTCTTGCCGCTGCCCGAAGCGCCCGTGATGGCGACAAACTCGCCGCGCTCGATGTCGAGGTCCACGCCGTTCAGGGCGTTCACCGTCACCGGCCCCATTTTGTATTCTTTGGCGAGTCCGCGGATTTCGATCAGCGCCATGACAGGCTCCGGTCGCGCGCGTTCCTGCCGGTGGAGCTAGTCGTCATCGCCATCTTCTTCCGGCGGCAGCTTGGTGTAGACCTTGTCCGCCTCGGTCAGCTTTTCGTCGCCAAGTGTGCGGACGATTTCCGTGAATTCGCCGTCGGTGATGCCGAACTGACACGGCACGAACCGTTTGCCGGCCTGGTCCGCCGAGCCGGGCGGCGGCGGCGTCTTCACCCAAACACCCTTCTGCCCGCTCTCGGCCTTTACCGCCTCACTGGGCACGCGCATCACGCCGCTGGCGCTTTCGACGGTGAACTCGACCTGGGCCTGCGAGCCGAGCGGGAGCTTGTAGGCCTCAGGGTCGGTCACTTCGACATAAACGTCATACTGAATGATCGACGAGCCGACGTTCAGCTTGCCTTGCGGCTCGACCCGCAGGATGCGGCCTTTGAAGCGCTTCTCGGTGAACGCGTCGACATTGAGCAGCACATCGCCCGTTCGGGACTTCAGGCGCTCCGCCTCCGCTTCGGCCGCTTCGCGCAGGCCCGGCATCTCGGGCATCGAATCCACCGGGGAAATATCGAGCACGCGGCCATAATCCGATTCGTCCACGCGCGCGATGACGATCTTCTTGGCAACGTCGGCCACGGTGGCGACGACGGTACCGCCGGTCAGGCTCTGCGTACCGGACTGGACGACGTTTCCGACCTCGATTTTGATGGTGGCGACGATGCCGTCTTGCGGGGCGCGAATGGTCGTTTCTTCCAGCCGCTCCTTCGCATCGCCCAGCGTCGTCTCGGCGCTCTTGAGCAGTTGTTCCTGAATCTGCTTGTTGTTCTCGGCGTCGGCCACCGCGACGGTTTGAGAGATCAGTTGCTGCTTGGCGCGATCCAGACTCGCCGCGGCAATCGTGACCTGGCTCTTCGCGGTGATGACTTCAAACGGACTGGATCCCCCGAGTCCGGCACGCTTTTCGATGTTTTCGTAGTCGGCTTTTCGGACTTCGAGCGTCGCTTCCGCTTCGATGATCGCCGCGTTGGCGATCGCGACATTCGCCTTCGCCGTCTCGATGGCGTTCGCGGCCTGGCGCACCTGCAACCTGAGGCGATCGACGTCAGTTTGCGCGCGATCCACGCTGCGCTGCTCATCTTCCGGATCAAGCTTGACGAGCGGGTCGCCTTGCTTGACGTAGCGACCCGCCACGACCGGAATCTCGATCACGCGGCCCGACGCTTCGGGCTTGATCTCAATGTCCTGATTCGGCCGAATCAGCCCCGACGCCGTAATCGGCACACGGATGTCGCCGCGCGTGACGTCGCCGAATTTCGGCTGCTGCCACGGCGCGGGCATGCGGACATTGGTGCGGACGTAGTACCAGCCGAAGCCCCCGATCAGAAGGAACACCAGCAACAGCAACCACTTGTTCATGCAGCTCCCGAAGTCGCTCGAAGTCGGTCAAGGCGATAGCGGAAAGTCTGTTCGAATCACGCCGGGGAAATGCGGCCACTCTGCCCGCACGAAATCCGCTCAATAAAGGTTACGCCGATCGCGCCGCTGCCGGGGACGGCGGGACAAAAACTGACAATCCCAGCGGCGGCGGCGGCGAGTTTGGAGGTGCGAGTGCAGAGTGTCGAGTTCAAGAGGCGGCGCTATGGCGTTTTCTTCAACTCATAACTCTGCACCCGCAACTCGAAACTACGCCGTCCACGGCGTGTAAGGCAGCTCAAACGCCTCCGCCACGGGCTTATACGTCACCTTGCCGTGGGCCATGTTGATGCCCAGCGCGAAGCCGGGGTCGGCGGCGCAGGCCTTCTGATAGCCCTCGTTGGCAAGCTTCAGCAGATACGAAATCGTGGCGTTTGTCAGGCCGAACGTGCTCGTACGCCCCACCGCGCCCGGCATGTTCGCCACGCCGTAGTGGACGATGCCGTCGACGACATAGGTCGGGCTCGAGTGCGTCGTCGGCTTGATCGTCTCGACGCAGCCGCCCTGATCGACCGCCACATCGACGATCACCGCGCCGTGTTTCATGAGCGTCAGGTAGTTCTTCGGCACGAGCTTGGGCGCCTTCGCGCCCGGCACCAGCACCGCGCCGACGACCAGATCCGCCTCGGCCAGATGTCGACGAATCGCCTCGGGCGTGCTGTAAAGCGTGGTCACGTTGGCGGGCATCACGTCGTCGAGATAGCGCAGGCGGTCGAGGTTCGTATCGAGAATGAACACATTCGCGCCCAAGCCGGCCGCGACCTTGGCCGCCGCCGTGCCGACCACACCGCCGCCGATGATCAGTACGTTGGCCGGCTCGACGCCGGGAATGCCGCCGAGCAGGATGCCGCGGCCCTCCATCGGCTTTTCGAGATACTTCGCGCCTTCCTGAATGCTCATCTTGCCGGCGACTTCGCTCATCGGCGTCAGCAGCGGCAGGCGACCGGTCTTGTCCTCGATCGTCTCATACGCGATCGCGACGCAGCCTGAATTGAGGCAGCCGACCGTCAGCTCGCGGCTGGCGGCGAAGTGGAAATAGGTGAAGACCACCTGCCCCTTACGGATGTGCTTGATCTCCTGAGCGAGGGGCTCCTTCACTTTGCAGATCAGGTCGGCACGGGCCCAGACCTCGTCCGCCGAGGCGACGATCTCGGCCCCCAGCGCCGCGTATTCGTCGTCGACCATGCCCGACCCCACGCCCGCGCCGCGCTGCACCAGCACCGTATGCCCGGAACGACGCAATTGCTCTACGCCCGCCGGCACGACGGCGACGCGATACTCATCCGACTTCACTTCCTTGGGCACGCCGATGACCATGAACGATCTCTCCGCTGGGACTTCGTTGTTTACGCCGAAACTGGAGCGGATAGTAACGCGCATCGCAGCGCTGGTGGCATACCAGCGCCCTTTGCGATGTCGTTCGCGGGCGAGCCCCCGCGGCGAGCGAACCGGAGCAACGGGCCGGGCCGATCACCCGCGCCGCGCAGCGCCGCTAACCGCCCAGCAGCCGCTCTGCACCGCGGACGGCCAGCAGCGCCACCAACCCGTGGCCGCAACCCAGTCCCTCGGGCAGCGAAAACTCGAGGTTGCGCAAGACGCAGGCGACCTGTGGCCCCATGACGCTTGCCCAAAAATCGACCACCGGAAATCGATCAGCGTTGCGATAGAGCCACGCGAGCATGCGCAGGTCGTCGGCCAACACGCCGGAAGCCGATTCGATCGCGCTCCGGACCGCCGCGTCATCGTGATCCATGAGCGATCTCGCGAGGCGGACGACGGCGTTCCAATCGCGACAGTAGCCGTCGATCCGCGCCGCCTGCGCCGCGTGCGTCAATCGAAAGCTGTCGAGCATCGGCAAGTCGACGATCAGATTCGATAAGTCGGAGCGATAGTCCTGGTGAAACAGTTGGTTGATCAACGATCGGTAGGGGCGCGGGGTGGCGTTGAAGGTGCCCATCTCCATGTGCCGGCCGATCAGGATCGACCGGTCGCGCAGATCGCAGACTCGAACCGCGATGCCGGCTTGCTCGCTGGCGCGCGTGGCGACGCGGCGAACGTCGTCGCCGCTCCAGAACGTGCAGCGAAATCGTTCCACTTCGTCCACCGCTGACTGGTCGACCAGATACCCCATGTGGTACTCCAGATACTCGCCGCTGCCGCGCGACCAGTACTTGGGCCACTCGGGCGAGAAGCGACCCAGCAAATCGAGCACGACAAACGCGGGGCGCGATGCGTGTCGCGCGATGTCCCCGATCAGTCGCGTCAGTTCGCCTTCGCTCAGGTGCGAGAAAGATCCGTAGGACGAGTAATACAGGTCGAAACTCGGCTCATCGGCGAGAGGAAAGCCGCGGGAGAGGTCGGCTTGTTCGAAACGCACATACGGGCGATCGGCGAAGTTGCGCCGTCCCTGTGTGACCATGCCCGCTGAGATATCGACGCCGGTATAGCACTCGAGGTCATCTTCGATGGCCACAAAGGTGCGATCGCGCTGGCGAACGGCGTTGGTCACCGGGACGTGAGTGATCAGATGAAGCCCTTCACCCGCGCCGCAGCCGAGGTCCACCACGCGCAGCTTGGGGGATTGGCGAAGCAGCGCTTCGAGTGCCGGGCGCAGGGTCAGCTTGGTGCACGTGTCCTCCCAGAATTTTCGGGTGTAGTCCTTCTTGCCGTGCAGGCCGCTCTCGTCGCGGCCGTAAAACCCCATCGCCACTGCCGCATCGTAAAACTCGGTTTTTGCCACCGGCGTTCCTTTCTTGATCTTGCGTTCACGTCAAAACGCTGCGTCTCTCGCCGCGTCCGCTGGAAAGCGCGACGACCACCCGGGGCCCCGAGCGCGGTGGACCGCGCGGAAGGAGCCTCAGGATCGAGCAAACGCAGAACGGCCCCGCATCGCCTGACGAGTCGATGTGGGGTTGGAAAAAGTTGTGTTGAGCGTGTGAAAACGCTTAGGGAGGAGGCTTGGGCCGCATGGCGGAAACTCCAGCAAGTGCCTGCGAGGTTAGCTGACGGGCTCGCGGTGCTTGATCCGCGTTCGGCGACATCGCCGAATTCGCCCCGGCGTCGCGAGCAGTCAATTTGCTCGCGACGCAGTTGGGTTCCCCGCCGCCATCAGATGGTGATCCGATGGCGTTCGGCTGCTTCAGCAAACCGATAGTACTCGCCAACCAGATGTCGGCGACAGAAATCTGACAAAAACGGACCTGCGAGATACGCCGGGACTCAACGCGATGCTCGGCAATGACACCTAGCCACTTGGCCGTACTCGTTAGTCGAGTTTCGACGTGATGCCCGGCAACGGGCGACCATCCATCGTCTCCACGTGTACGCCAAAGCCCCAGTCGCCCGTGCCCTGATCGATTCGCAGGACGAGCGCGTTGCGGCCTTGCTTGAGTTGAATCGGCGCTCGGTCAGAGCGCGACGTGTACGGCCGGCCGACGATCTTCTGATAGACCTGCGCGCCGTTGAGCCAGATGGTCACGCCGTCATCGCTGCCGAGGGCGAGCTGTGCGGGTTGCGCTGCGGGCGCGTCGATGAAGACGACGCAATAGGCGCAAGCGCTGTCGGGCCGCCAGCCGAAGACATCGCGGAAATTCACGAAGAACTCGCTGGTGAGATCCGTTGTCGCGTCCACCTTCCGCACGGTGCGATGCCACTGCGCCGGCTTGCCGTCTCGGCCGGGCCAGGTCTGCGTCGTGTCGAGCTTCGTCAGTCCCGACATCGCCGAATCGTGCGTCTTTGCAGCGTCGGCCTCGAACGGGCCGGCGATCCACCAGCCGTTGATCGAAGGCAGGATCGACTGCTCGACCGGAATCGTCGCCGTCCAGCGGCCCGCCGGATCGGCGCCGCCCTCGCGCGCGAGCTGGATCGCGGCCTGAATCGTCGTTGTCTGCGGCAGCGTGTCGCCAGTTTGTGGGATAACGAGGCTCGCCGAGTCGATCGCGACGCGATGGACGCCGACGGTCTTGTCGTCGGACCGTTCGAACTTGGCGGCGGCGCCGGCGGGCTCAAACGTCACGGCGAGCTTGTTGGGAGTATCCGCCGCAGCCGCAGGCGCGACGCCGACAACGAGGTCGAGGCCGGGCTTCTCGCCGCCGCGGAATTCGAACTCGGTCGTCAGGCCGAGGCGCGAAGTCAGCTCAAGCCGCGCGGTACTCGCCGAAGCTGCTTCGGCTGCCGATGTGCTTGCCTGAACGAGTTCGCCGATCGGCCGCCCGGCTGCTGCCTCGAATTGATAAAGGCCCGCCGCTCGCGTCACGCGCAGTTCGTTGTAGTGCTCGGCGTTGGCCGAGGGCGTCATGACGGTGCAGGTGCGCGAAGCGTCGTCATAAAGCGAGATCGCCACCGGCTTTCCTTCGCCGCCGCCGGTGGCCCCCGAAAACCATTCCACTTCGTCGGGCTTGGCGATGCCGTGAATGACGTATTCGACCGAACGCTCCGCAGGCAGTCCGACAACTTTGCCAAGCCGAGGAGCCACTTGGATCGTGAGCGCGTTGTCTGTGCTTTCCAGGATGCGCAGAGTCGTCAGCGCCTCTCCAACGGACGGATCCGGAACGGAGACGCCGTCGTCTTCAAACAGAAAATCCATGCCGGCCTTGCCGGGGACGACGTGAGCCGCAATCGAGGCGCCGGCTGTCGTGTTCGGCTGTGATTTGATGCCCGGCCGTGCGCGACGCGTGACATCCATCGGAATCACCGACCCTGCCCGCGCAAAGAGCGGAATCTGCTGGAGCGGCGTGGGCAGACGCAGTTCCTGCGGCCCCGTGAAGCGCTGGCCCGTAAACCAATGCACCCATGTGCCGGGCGGAATCCAAACCTTCGCGGTCGCGCAGCCCGTGAAAGCGTTGCGCGGCGCGGTGATCGGCGCGCAAAGCAAATCATCGCCAAGCATGTATTCGTGCGTGTAGCTATAGGCTTCCTCAATGTTCGGCCACTCGTAGTACATCGGCCGACAGAGCGGCATGCCGCTGCCGTAGCATTGCCGTGCTGCCGTATACAGATAAGGAATCAACTCATAGCGCAGCAGCCACGCATCGCGCATGGCCTCGAAGTACTCCTTAGGAAATTCCCAGATTCTGCGCTCCGCGAGCGGATTCTTCGTGGTGTGTGTGCGAAGGACCGGGCTCAGAATGCCCCACTGAATCCAGCGCGTATACAGCTCCGGCTCGACCGGCCCCGGCTGATGGCCGCCGATGTCGTGGCTCCAATAGGCATAGCCCACGTTGCCGGCGGTCGCGGTGAAGTAGGGCTGAAATGCGAGCGACGGCCAATCGCAGAACGTGTCGCCGGAGAAACCGACCTGATAGCGATGGTTGCCGAGCCCGCCCCAACGCGAGAAGAGGATCGGTCGGGTCTTGTTGCGAGCCGGGTTCTGGGTCCAATCTTCCCAATGCAGATGATTGAGCCACGGTAGGGGATCGAGGCCGGCCATGCCGCTGTCGACGCCCTGCTGCCAGTCGATCCACCAGAAATCAACGCCGCGGGCCTCAAGCGGGCGATGCAACAAATCGAAGTAGGCCCGCATGTACTTCTTGTCGATACAGGAGAAGGGCACACGATCGGTCGTCGCCGGATCGACGCCGACCGCCTTGCAAACATCTGCGAACGCGGCCTCATGCTTGCCGACGCCGTCCGCCGGATGGAGATTCAGCGTGACTTTCAGACCCTTCTCGCGACACCACTTCATGAAGCCATCGGGGTCGGGGAAATACTTGGGGTTGAACGTGTAGCCGGTCCAACCGTCGAGGTGCCAATCCATGTCGATGACGAGCACGTCGAGGGGTACGCCGTGAGCTTCGAACTGGGCGACCAGTTCGCGAAGTTCGGCTTCGCTATACGCCCAATAGCGCGACCACCAGGCCCCAAAGGCCCAGCGCGGCGGCATGGGGATCCGTCCGCCGATGGAGATGAAATCACGCAGCGCGCCGGTGTAGTCTTTGCCAAAAACAAACAGATACCAATCGAGGGAAGCAGGATTGGTGCGCGGCGTGGCCCAGGGCCATTCCTCTCTCGTAAATAGAATTCGCTTCGAATCGTCGACGAAGCTCCAGCCGCTCCGCGTGAGGATGCCGGGCTCCATGTCCGCGGCCCCGGAGATTCCATCGAGCGTTCGATAGGTGCCGAGCAGGTTTTGCGGCGCCGGTTCACCGGTCTTCCAGCGGACTGGGCTCGGCGGCCCCGCGCCGTCGACGCCGAAGGGCGGGATCAGCAGATCGACTTGGAGGTTGTCGCTGTCAAAGGGCTTGCCGTTCGGTCGATAGAGCAAGTGAATGTGATCGGTCTTGAGCGATAGTGCGTCGCCCGCTTTCTCGACCGTGAATTTTGGCACGGGCAAGCGGCGATTGACGACGAAGTAGGAGGCGCGGTCTTCGAACGCGGACGTTGGCGACCATTCGAGACGCATGAGCCCGTCGTTCAGGACGGTAAACCGCGCCTGACCGAGAGTAATGACGGCGGCGGGGTCGGCGACGGGGTTGTTTGATGGTTCAATCGCGGCCTGTGCGATTGCCGGTTGATTGAGTATGCAAACAGAAAGCCACAAAGTCGCGGCAAAAGCACCACAAAATCGGCGAAAATTGTGTTGACATGGTGCAAACATGAGGTAGACTTCCTTTCACTTGGCGACGGGGGTGTCCCGCGCCGACATGGAACCATGACGTGAAAAGCGTAACTCACATTCGAACCGCCGGTCAATCGACCGCCCGACCGCTCGGAGTGGCCAATCTAGGGCCGATCTCCTGCGATTTTGGAGCGATAGACCGAGTGCGGCAGCCCGGCGCAGAAGCGCTTCACGCGAACGAAATGTTCGTGCGCGGGTCCGACCCTCCCTAATAGCTCAAATTCACCGAGTTTTCTCGGCGAAGAGCTCCGGAGGCGAAGGCCTTCGGAGCTCTTCTCGCTTTTGGCGATCTGAAACGCGGCCGGCAGGGCCGGCGACGGGGCCCGCGCGCGCTGACCCGGCGGGTGTTCCCGTAGGGACGGTTGGCGTCTGAAGAGCCGTGCATCGGACAGGTAAGGACCGGTCGAAATCCGGTTCCAGAGTAGTTTGCGTGAAACTGTTAGAAATTGATGGTGAATCATGATGGAAGTGGAAAAACTCATTCGGGTGATGCTCGAATGGATCTGTAGGGAAGCAGTGAATTGGCTGTAGCGTTGCCGGCCAGCGGCGCGCCGTCTGCGGCTTTAAGGTCGTTCGGGCGGCGTGTTCCGGACATGGCATCGGAACGGTGCGTTACGGGCACGTTGGTCGCTCAATTGGCAGAGCAACAGATATGTGAATCTGTGCGTGCGAGTTCGAACCTCGCCCAACTCCCCCTCTCCAGGACGATCGCAAAATCGTCTTGAGAACCGCCGAAAGGCAACTGAATGCGAACCGGCGGCGCGATGGCGCCGCAAACCTGTCGCAATTTGTGGCTCGTGGTTTCGTCGAAGAGTGGTCGCGCCGCGGGTGTGGCTGCCGATCGCGACAAACCGCGGGTGATTGCGACAACGCTGCGCGACTTTGCGAGTCCGCGATTTTCGCCTGCAAACGGCCCGTGCGGGGCGTCTGATGACGGGGAGGCATCAGACGCCCGGCGAGCCGGGAGTGTGCGAAGCGCGGAATCCCGTCGGCGACAACGGGGTCGACGGCGCGGTCGTCCGCCGGTTCGCGGTTTTTCTTGTTGGACATTGGATTTGTTGGATCTTGGATTTGTTGGATATTGCGACGAAACGAAACCACTCAGTGATCGGATCGCGGCGCCGGCGAATTCGCGACCGCGCAGGCTAAAGCCCGCGGCTCGTGATTAGAAACAACTGTCGGCGATTCATTGTTTGAGGGAGGTGCATGATGCGGATGAATTTGATTACGCGAGTTCTGCGGTCGCAGCGCGGCCTGCACTATCGCTATGGCGAGTTCCGCGGCCTGCTGCAGCCGGGGCGCTATTGGTTTTTCAGCCGGCTGTGGAGCCGCGAGCGCGACCATGTGGACATTGTCGACACGCTGCTGACGCGGTTCGACGCGTCGCGGCTCGACGTGATGTTGGAAAACGCCGGCCTGCGCGCAGAACTGGAGGTCGTCGACTTGCCCGACCATGAGCGGGCGGTCGTCTGGCGGCAGGATCGCGCCTGGGCCGTGCTCGGGCCGGGTCGCCACGCGTTCTGGCGTTCACCCTATCGGCTGCGGATCGAGCGCTTCAACATCGCCGACTTCTGGCTGAATCTGCCCGCGGCGGATGTTGAGGCGGTGGCGGCGTTGCCGGGAGTCTCGCGCTGGCTCAACGCGATCGACGTGGCCGAGCACGAGAGGGCGCTGCTGCTGCGCAACGGTAAGCTGGTCGAGACGCTGGGCCCGGGCCGTTACCTCTACTGGAGCGGCGCCGGCAAGGTCGCGATTCGCACGGTCGATCAGCGCGATCAGCAGGCCGACGTTGCGGGTCAGGAGATCATGACCCGCGACAAGGTCACGCTGCGGCTGAACGCACTGATGCAGTATCGCGTGATCGACGCGGAGCGCGCCGCGACCAGCGTCGCCGACTATTCGCAGGCGCTCTACCGCGAGGCGCAGCTCGCGCTGCGGGCGGCGGTCGGCGCGCGGTCGCTCGACGACTTACTGGCGGACAAGGACGCCATCGGCGGCGAGGTCCGCGCAGCGCTCTCGGAGCGGGCGCAGGCGATCGGCGTCGAGGTTCGCAGCGTCGGCGTGAAGGACATCATCCTTCCCGGCGATATGAAGGCGATCCTGAATCGGGTGATCGAGGCCGAAAAGCAGGCCCAGGCCAACCTGATCCAGCGCCGCGAAGAGACCGCCGCCGCGCGAAGCCAGGCGAACACGGCCAAGCTGTTGCAGGACAACCCGCAACTGGCGCGACTGCGCGAGCTGGAGCTGCTGCAGGAAATCCTGCGTGGATCAAACGCGACGTTCGTCTTCGGCAATGCGGATGTGCTGGAGCAGATGCGCGGGCTGACGACGACGGCCAGGCCGCGCGGGTGAGAAAGATGCCCGCGGGCCGCGAGCGCCGCACGATGAGAATCGCGCGGTGTGGAGCGGCTCGCGGGCCGCCGATTCTCGACATTCAGATCTACCGGTAGAAGCCGTCGGATAGAAGCTCGCAACAGTCGAAATAGTCACGACTAACCTTACAGGTACTGACTTGCGCGCCGGGGTAAATTCCCCAATCCACGGCGATTTGATCGAGGCTGGGCGAATCGGTCGCCTGAATGAAGCGGCCCAGGCTGCTGTGCTCCCATACCTCGATCACTTCGAACAAGTCGCAACGGCGCGCGGAGGCGGCGACGACGAAAAACTGGTGCCCGACGCGAACGCCATCGTTGTCGCCACGATTGAAGATGACCTGGATTGGGAAAAACCAGGGCTCGCCCGAGTATTGGGAATCATTTGCGCGGAGCTCGGGCGGCAGAACCCGAACTTCGGTAATCGCCCCTTCGATAGGTTGATCAAGGAGCAGGGCGCCGTACGGAGGCGGAAATTCAACGCTCGCGCCGGGTAGCTCTGAGTAAGTTGCGTCCGTGTACGCCGGGGCGAACGATCCGCATCCGTTCCATGTGGCAAGCAATCGCGGCATTTCTGACTCCGGAACCAAGCCTCGAGCATTCCTGTAGCGAACGACGAAGTAGTCGCCGCTAACTTCGTGGTCGTTCTTCCCGATCGCAGTAAGCCGGAGGCGCGACTCACCGATTACCTCGATTGAGCCGAACTTCGGCAATACTCGCGACCATCCACTATGCGAGTGCCAAGTGAACCCGCCGCCCGGCGCCAGCTCATACTCCCCGCCAGCATCCATCACCCCCCACGTTTCATAGTGTCCAGCCCAAGGGTGGCCTCGGAGCGACTCAAGTTCGCCTTCGATTGCGCGACGGCGCGCGTGCGCACGAGAACAGATGACATCGCCCGCCCAATCCGCGATCGCTCTCGCAAAGCGATTGCCACTCCACGAAGACTCGAAAAGTGATTCGAGCGTCGCAGTCGGTAGTACGCGCGCCAGCACGAATGGAAGTCCCCAATACGCAAACGCGGCTCCTCCGCCGAGCGTCATCAGCGCGATCCCCACTCGACGCAGGATTCGGTTCCGCCGCGCGCGCCGGCTTGGGGCAGGCGTGGCTACGGACGTCCCGCATTCGGGGCAAACGCCAGGATCGATCGGGTAATCGCAGCGAGGACAGAAGCCGGAAGGAGTGTGGGGAACAGTCATGATCACGCGGCCCGCGGAGCATTGTGACCTATCGTAGCCGTGATCAGTAAGGAGTGCTGGCCGTCGGCTCTAGCGTTCCAACTGTTCCACCAACCAGCAAAACTTCGCTCGAAAATCCGCCTGCGCGGGCCCTTCGCCTGCGATCAGCGGGACTGTCGCATCGGCGATGGCGAGCGCATCCATTCTGCGGCGGGCGCGGGCCAGGCAGTCGGCGAGCATCCACCGCGCCGAGATTACGCTCGTATCTTGTGCCGGCAGAAGCGCAGAGCGGATTTCGAGGCAATCGCGAATCAGCGACTCACCCGACGCGGGGTCGCCGTTTTCAACGAAAGCGCGGCCGAGCAATCCCGCTGTCTGCGCGAGCGACAAGCGTGTCTTCCGGGCGGCGTCGTCCGACGGATCGATCGGCAAATCGAAATCAGTCTCCGAGAGTTGGCGGCAATGCTGCTCGCAGAGCAGCGCGATCGCGTCGGTCCAGCGGCCCACTCGAACCATGTAATAGCCGAGTGCATCAACCGTGCTCTGACAGGCCGGGTGGTTGCGCCCCTGAAGCTCTTCGCCGATTGCCAGCGACTCTTCCATGATCGGGACCGCCTCGGCGTAGCGTCCGGTCTCGCCTAGAAACCAGCCGAGGTTATGCAGCGCGCCGCGCAACTCCATGTGTCGCGGCGACTGGATGCGGCGCAGGCGTACGCATTCGCGAAGCAGCGCCTCGGCCTCCGGCCGCCGACCCAGGCGGGTGAGGACCGTGGCCAGATTTTGCTGCGCCGTGAGCAGATAGCGATGTTCCGGGCCGACGTGTCGTTGATAAATCTCGATCGCTTCCTCCAACACAGCGCGGGCCTTCTCGTACTCGCGCGTTTGATTGGTCAAATAGCCTCCGAATGACACCAGCGTGGACGCCAGCCCGAACTCGCGCGCGGCGCCGGCCGCACGATCGATGGCGATCGCCTGCTCAAAACTCTCGGTCCCGCCCGCAATGTCGCCGCGATCAAACAGCGAGCCGCCGAGGCTCGCGAGCGTGCCCGCGTATTCGCCGCTGGCTTTCGACTGAGACTCGCGCGCGGCGAGAGATGCGCGGAAGTATTCCTCGGCACGGGCGTAGTCGCCTTTGCCGCGATACATGACGCCGATGTTGGATAGTTGACGCGCCACCGCTTCGCCGGTCTCCGCGCCGGCGCGCCGCGCGAGCTCCAGCGCGGCGGTGAATTGCCGAATCGCTCCGTCATAGTCGCCGCGACCTTCGAGCACTTCGCCCAGGCCGGAAAAGGCGGACCGGAGCGCGATTTCGTCGCCGGGGTCGGTTGCCTGACGCAGGGCCAGCGCGGCGGAATACTGCTTCTCCGCAGAGTCGTAATCGGCCAGATTGATGTAGGCGCTGCCGAGCGCTTCGCGAACGCTGGCCTCTACCAGAGGCTCATGGGTCAGCGCCCCTTCCTCGATCGCCTCTGTCGCATCGGCCAACATCGCTTCGAGCGTGACGGGGCCGCTGACCCGGGCTGGGTCGACGGCGCCCAGGACCTGATCGCGCAGAAAATCGAGCGACGCCTCGGCCTGTGCCGCGCGGCGGGCGGCCTCGCGGTTGGCGGCGATGGCCGTTTCGCGCGCGGCCTCCGCGGCTTCGCGTGCCGCGTCGGCCTGTTGTCGTGCCCGAGCCTGGTCGACATACATCCACGCCAACGCTCCCGCAGTCGCAAGCAGCAGCAACGCGGCGCCTGCCGCGGCACGCACGGGCCAGCGATGACGGTGCAGCATTTTTCGCAGCAGGTAGACCTGCGAATCGCGCTTGGCCGAGATCGGCTCGTTCGCGAGGTAGTGCCGAAGATCGGCCGCCAGTTCACCGGCGGTCTGATATCGCCGAGCGGGTTCCTTCTGCAGGCACTTCAGCACAATGGTCGAAAGCTCATCGTCGACGCCGCGCTGCAGCGACCGGGGATCGCGCGGCTCGACCTCGCGCACCTGGCGTATGAACTCCGGCAGCGCGGCCCCGAGCGGATGTGGCATGTGCCCGGTGAGCGCGTTGTAGAGCATCACTCCCAGCGAGTAGACGTCGCTGCGGGTGTCGATCTCAGTCTGGCGACCCTCGAGTTGTTCGGGGCTGGACCAGGGCAGCGAGCCGACAAACTGGCCCGTCTGCGTCATTTGCGAGAGATGTTCCGCGCCATTTGCGCCTTGCAACTTCGCGAGCCCGAAGTCGAGCACGCGCGGCTCGCCCAACTGGTCGATCATCACGTTGCCGGGCTTCAAGTCCCGGTGAATCACCCCGCGCACATGCGCCGCCTGCACCGCGTCGGCGATTTTCGTGAAGAGGGCGAGCGTGCTTTCGATCGACCAGAGGCGATCGGTGGCGCGCGCCGCCAGCCAGCGATCGAGCGGCGCACCGTCGACAAACTCCATTACGCAATAACACGAATCGCCGGCGAGGGAGCTTTCGTGAATGGCGACGATGTTGGGGTGGCGGAGCTGCGCAAGCAGTTCGACCTCGCGCTCGAAGCGGGCGGCGGTGGCGCTCGCGTCGCCCGGCGCCGCGCCGCGAAGCACCTTGATCGCCACGCGCCGCTGCGTCCCAAGCTGCATCGCCTCGTACACGACGCCTTGCCCGCCGCGGGCGTGTTCCGAAAGGATCTGATAGCCGGGAATGGCGGGGGGACCGAGGCGGGCGGTGGGGCTGATGGGGCGAAACTGCTCCGCTCCGCGCCGCGCAGAGGCGACCTGGTTGGCGGCCAGAGCGATCCAGTCGTCGAGCGGGCGGTTGGAGGAACCTGGGTTCACGATGAAATCTGCCTATTCCGATAGCGCGTCGTGTCGCTCATGGGGGCGTTTCTCGGCTCGCCGCCGCCGCGGAACGCAGCTCCGCCGCATCGTGCCATCTGAGCGACGAACGCGCCGCCGCCTTCACGCGATCGTGCTCCAAAATTCCGCCGGCGACATGATTTCGGTCAGCCGCGCGTGCGCCCGAGCGCGGAGCATGTGTACTGCACCGGGCGAGCGACCAATCGCCTGCGCCACATCGGCGATCGACCGGCCCTCCAGATCGTAAAGCCGCACCACACTCTGATAGTCCTCCGGAAGGGCGGCGAGAGCGGCGTGCAGGGCGGTGCGGGCTTCCTTTTGGCCGACGACGCGGCTGGGAGTGGTCGAAGTGACACCGAGCAAGGCGATCAGATCGACGCAGGATTCATCCGCGCCGCGAGCGGCCTGCACCGCCGGCGGCGGCCGCTTCAGCCGCTCGAGGCCCTTGATCGCGTCGCGCAGGTTGTTGTCGGCGATGCGGCTGAGCCAGCGATAAAAGCTGCCCGCCCCGGTCGGCGAGAAACTGTCGATCCGCAGAAACGCTTCCAGGAGCGTCACCTGAATCACGTCGTCGGCGTCGATGGCGCTTTGCCATTTGGAATCGATCGAGAGCTGATTGCGGACGAGCGGCGCGTGTTGACGGAGCAACTCCGACAGGGCGGCGACATCGCCCGCAACGGCGGATTGCATCAATTCGGCTTCGCTCATACGGCTGCGAGAATCATCCTACCACGGGTGCGACCGATCTCGGACTGCCGAAAAGTCGCTCCGTCGCGGAAGCCGCAGACCGCGGCGGTCGAACGGGGTCGGTAGGGGCCCTAACCGCTACCTGCGTTTTTCGAGGGTGACGTGATAGCGCGAATAGCGAAATCGCTCGGTCAACGATTGTTCGGTCATGAGCCGCGCCGAGCGGATTTCGAAGCGCGTGCCGGCAAAAAGCTCGCGAACCCGCTCGAAATTGAAGTAACTCTGGATTGTGTCGCGTTCGTGCGGCGTTTCGACCACTGTCTCGCCGGCGAACTCCCGATGGTGATTGCTGTCGTCGCCACTGATCAGATCGACGAATAGCGTGGAACGAACCACGCGGTCCAACTCGCCCACGCAGCGCCGCGCGAGTGCAAACGGCATGCTGTCGAGCACGCCGCAAGCCGTCGCAAAGTCAAAGTATCCCGCTTCGAACGGCAGGGGGGATTCGCCGTCGACCAGCCGCAGCCGATCGATCGCGGCGGTCTGCCCGGCGGCGGCGAGCAGGCGCCGAGCGACGTCGAGGCTGGCGGTGGAGATCTCAACGCCATGCGCCTCGACGCCGAACTCCTCAAATAGAGCGACATGACGACCGATGCCGCAGCCGAAATCGAGCCCGCGCAAGCGCGTGCGGCCCGGCGGCGGCGTCAGGATGTCGCGAAAGGTCTCGATGCCGGTGCGCTTGCGGATCGAGCGGTTCAGAAACTTGACCGTCTCTTCTTTGGGATAGAAGGCGTAGTTCTCGCCGCGTTCGTAGCTGGCGTTCCATGCGTCGCTGCGAGTGTTCATCCGGGGACCTTTCGCGGTTTCGATTGAGCGATGGCGTGTGGTCTGTCGGTCGCCGCGTCGCGGCCGGGGTGCATCGCCCGGTTGCGAAGCGCTATCTCTGACCATCGGCTCGCTTCACCGTCGCCCCCGGGGCAGACCCGGTCCTCGCGCAGCGACTGCGCATTTCGCGAATTGGATGCCGCCCCCCGACATGTCTATCACTGCGCCGATCGGCCACTATCCCGCCAGCGGGAATTGCTTGCACATCTCGCGCACCTCCTCGCGGACGCGCTGAAGGCCCGATGCCTCGCCGCGCGTCGAGAGCGCGGCGTGCAGCAATTCCGCAACGCGCGACATGTCCGCCGGCCCCAGCCCGCGCGTGGTGAGCGCCGGCGTGCCGAGCCGCAGGCCGCTGGTTTGCGTCGGCTTGCGCTCATCAAAGGGGATCATGTTTTTGTTCGTGATCATGCCGGCCTGCTCCAGCCACGCCTCGGCATCCTTGCCCGTCACGTCGGCAAAGGCCGGCCGCAAGTCGACCAGCATCAGGTGGTTGTCGGTGCCGCCGGAGACGAGGCGATAGCCACGTGCGGCGAGCGCCTCTGCCAAGGCGCGGGCGTTGACCACGATCTGTTTCTGATATTCCTTGAATTCCGGTCGCAGAGCCTCGCCAAAGGCCACCGCCTTGCCGGCGATGACATGCATCAGCGGGCCACCTTGCGAGCCGGGGAAGACCCATTTGTCGACCAGCGGGCCGCGCTCAGCGTCGCACAAGATTAGTCCGCCGCGCGGGCCGCGCAGCGTTTTGTGCGTGGTGGTGGTCGTAAAGGTCGCGTGTCCGATCGAGGTCGGATGAATGCCGGCGACGATCAGCCCGGCGATATGCGCCACATCAGCCAGCATCAGGGCCCCGACCTCGCGGGCGATCTCGCCAAATGCCGCGAAGTCGATCGTGCGCGGATACGCCGATGCGCCACAGATGACGAGCTTCGGCTTGTGCTCGCGGGCCAGCCGGCGCACCTCGGCCATGTCGAAACGCTCCGTCTTGCGGTCGACGCCGTAGTGCACGACGTTGAAATAGGCGCCGCTGAAGTTGACCTTCAGCCCGTGCGTCAGGTGCCCGCCGTGCGCCAGATCGAGCGACAGGATCGTGTCGCCGGGCTTGAGCGCCGCAAGAAACACGGCGGTGTTGGCATTCGCGCCGCAGTGCGGCTGCACATTCGCATGAGCGCAGCCGAACATCTGCTTCGCCCGCTCGCGCGCCAGGTCTTCGATGACGTCGTAATGGACGCAGCCGCCGTAATAGCGCTTGCCCGGATAGCCCTCGGCGTACTTATTCGTCAGAACGGAGCCGACGGCCTCCCGCACAGCGCGCGATACATGATTCTCCGAGGCGATCAGCTCGAGCGTCGTCTCTTGCCGTTCCTCCTCGGCGTGAATCAGCCCAGCGATTTTTGAGTCGACGTCGGCGAGCGAATGATTGAGCAGCGAGTGTTTCAAGGTTCACAATCCTTGCATTTCGGGCCTGAGGGGCCGGCCAGCGTTTCTCGGCTTTGTAAGTGTATTCGCCTTTGCGACCAAGCGGGGGGCCCGGCCGCAGCGACAGAGCCGTTGTTCATATGGTCAATCGCATCGCCGCCGCCCGCGAGCGTTCCGACGCGTCGGCGATACGAAAAATGAAATACGAACTCCCCGCCAGCCCGGCCGCAATCACGAACGCACCGACCCCGAGATGCTGATACGCCACGTATCCCAACAGCGGCATGATCAGGCCGCGAGCCCCGGTGAGCGCGACGTGAACCGACATGTAGAGCTCGGTCTGATGCTCCGGAGCAAAATGCAGATGGCCTAGATTCCAGGCGATCTGCCCGCCGCCATGCGAGACGCCGTAAAGCCCCCGCGCAACGACCAGCAGCACGAAGCCGGCCACCACCGCGAAGGGCAGCGTCAGCTTCAGCAGCACCATCGCCGCCGCAAGACAGACATAGTGGCTGATCCAGCAGAGTGAGTTGGTCAGGCGATAGCGCACCACGCCGACGCGGTCGAAGTAGGGGGTCCAGAACGGGATGACGATGAATTTCAGCGCAGTGGGGATATGCACTAGGAGCACGACCGACCAGAAATAGCTCAGCCCGAGGTCCTTCGCGACGGTGCTCGTCACCGCCGGGCCGGTGAAGAAATTGGCGGAGCCCAGCAGAAACATGCCCACCTGATAGCGGGCGAAGGCCCGGTCGTCGCGAAGAATCGCGAATGACTCCGCCAGGCCGGCCCGCGCGCCGCCGCGGGCGCGCACCGGTGCGTTGCTCGAGAGTTCGTCGTCGATGGAGGCCGTCGCGTCGTCATCATCATCGGGCGGCGGCGCGCCGCGTCGCGCGGCAAGCTCGCGGGCAGTGCGACGAAACTCGCTGCGTTCGCCGCGAACCCGCCAGCGCAGCAGCGGAAGCAGCGCCAGCGATCCGCACCCGGCCACCGCGAGATACCCCCAGGCGTAGGCCCGCTCGTTCCAGTCAAAAACGAGCCCAAGCACGCCCGCGGCGATCGCCGCAATGAGCAGCCGCACGGTCGATAGCCGTCCGGCGATTCGCCCGCGATGGGTAACGGGATAGTTCGCACGCCAGATCGTGGTGCGGAGCGTCACCAAGCCCGACAGAAAAAAATTCGCCAACGCGATCTGGGCGGCAAAGAGCCAGCCACCCCAGGCCGGTTCGGACGGCGTGAAGAAGATCGAGGCGAGCGTCAGGCAGGCGCTGATCGCGATGGCGCGATACATCGGCGCCCGCCCGCGGCCTCGCAAGAAGACGCCCCAGAGAACGTTGAACAGATTGACGACGACCGGGACGCCCCAGGTCACCGTTACCAGAAAGTTAGATCCGTGAAACGTCTTGGCGGCGATGACGCTGGCGATCTCTCCCTCGACGGCCCCAACCACCGCACCCCACAGCAGGAGATGCCGAAGCTCTTGCCGATAACTCAAACGGGAGAGGTAGGGCAGGTCGGCGGTGCGGAGAAAATCGAACAGCGCTCGCATCGTCAATTCGTGTTTCCGCCGCGAATCCTACGGCAAAAGCGCCGCAAACGCGCGTTTGCCGCGCGACTGACTACGATTCTCTTTGACAGCGCCGCGCATGCAACCGATAATCCGTAAATAGTGTAAGTTCGCCAGTTGCGGACTCTGCCGACGCCCGACACGCCGGCGAAAGGTCGCTCGGGGCGACGAAAGGCTGGTTTGCGATGATGCTCGGATTTATCAACGGCCTCTCTCCCATGCACCTGTTGGTGATCGGGCTGGTCGCGTTGCTGCTCTTCGGCAACCGCCTGCCGGAGGTCATGCGGGCGCTGGGTAAGTCGATCAACGAGTTCAAAAAGGGCATGCACGAGGTGGACGATAACTTGCGCGACAAGCCTCCCGCCCGGCTGAGCCCGCCCAACGACCCCACCGTCGCTCAGAAGGAAAACGCACCCGCCAAGGAACCGGTGGAGCGGTGAGCAGCGGAATGACCGGCCTCGGGGCGGTGCTGGCCGAGCAGATGGAGTGGACGAGGGATTGGACCCGGCGGCTGCTCGCCGACGTGAGCGGGGCGGATTGGACCTTTCAACCCCAAGCCGGCATCGGCCACATTCTCTGGACCTGCGGCCATCTCGCGGTTTCGCAGAACGTCCTCGTTTTTCAACGCTGCCTCGGCAAGAGTGCCTTGGACGAGGCGTTCTCGGCCCATTTTCCGATGGGCGGGCCGATCCCCTCGGCTGTCGAACACAAATTTCCAGAACCCAAAGCCGTACTCGACGTCATGGAGAGCATGCAGACCAAGACGGTCGCGGCGATTCGCGAGATGAGCGACGCATTGCTCCGCGAGCCGGCGTTTGGCAAGGATGGCGCTGCGCATCCTCATTATCGCGACAAGCTGGGTGCCGTCACCCATTGCTTTCGCCACGAAGCGTTTCACGCCGGCCAGATCGCGCTCATTCGACGCCTTCTGGGCAAGTCGTTTCTGCGGTGACCCGCGCTACGACCGCCGGCGCCACCGCAAATAAAGGACCATTTCCGATGAAATTCTCGCCTTTGCTTCGCGCTCTTTGCGTTCTCTCGTTCGGTGCCGCGGTCGCTACCGCTCAGACGCCGGCTGCGCCGGCGCCCGCCGCGCAACCGGAGCTGACCAGCGGCCGCCGGATCCTTGAGAAGTCGGATGCGGTGCTGAAGTCCATCACGGCCGCGACTTACGATGTCGAAGCTTTCGCCGGACCGGTGCAGGCGCCCGACATGGTCAAGTTTGCGGGCAGCGGCTCGGTCGCCGACAAGGTCGACCGCGGTCTCCCGCGATTTCGCGTGAAGGGATCGATGACCACCAAGGGTCGCGATGCCGCCGGCAATCCGGTCCCGGGCAAGGAACTTGAAATCGCTTACGACCGCAAGGAATTTAGCACGATCAATGCATCGGAGCGGATGTACGGCGTCTCGCGCAACCCGATGGACTTCGGGCCGATCGTCGACATGACCGCGATCGCGATCGCCCACGAGTATTGCAACACCCAGCCCTTCAAGGCCGAGCTTGAGGGCAGCGTCGATCTCGAAGCGAGTGAGGCAATCGGCGGCGTCGATTGCTACGTGCTGAAAGTGGTCTATCCGCAGGGCTCGCTGGTGACGCGCTTCTGGATCGGCAAGAGCGATTTCCTGCCGCGCAAGATGGTCCGCGAGGCGGATCAGGGGGCCAACGGTCGCGTCGTCGGCACGACGACTCTGACCAACGTCCAGGTGAACCCGACCTTGGCCGAAGACGCCTTCCGCCTGAAGCGGCCTGACGGATTTGGCGACTTCCCCGCCCCTCAGCCCGTCGTAACGTCGCAATCGGTGGCCGGCAAAGAAGACCCGCGAAAGTAATCCGCGGGCCTTCGCCGAAGCGCCGCGACCGGACTATTTCTTCATCGCTTCCATCGTGGAAATGACTTCGTCATTCTCCGGGAAGCGACCGGTCTGATGCTTGCTGTAAATCATCTTCCCGTCGACAACGACGTCGAAGATTCCGCCGGTGCCTTTGATCAGCTCCGCCTGAACGCCGAACTGATCCTTGATCTCGTCCGCCAAACTGGCGGCTCTGGGCAGATAGTTTCACATCGTGCAGTAGGTGATCGACACCTTCATGCGATTGCCTCCTTCTCCGCTTACATAGAACTCAGGATGTATGCGTCCCTCAACGGGTTACTTCGACCGCGTCGATGCCCACGAGGATAGCGCCTCGATCAGCGGCCGTCGCTTGGGCTTATAACTTTCGAAACCCAGTTGATCCATCTCGTCCAGCGCGCGCTGCAACGGCCAGCCCTCCCGCGCGATCCGATAGGCCGCGCAGAGCACGCCGGTGCGATGAAAACCCTGCTCGCAATGAACCAGCACCGGGCCGCCGCCTTCGTCGAACACCCGCAGAAAACGCTCAAAGACGTCCGCCGGCGGCATGCGCTCGTCGGAAAACGGAAGATGCACAAAGCCGACGCCGTTCGACTCGCACCAGGCCCGCTCCTTGCGAAACCATCGGCCGCGCAGGGGGTGTCGCGTGCCGCCTCGGGCGCAGACGATCGTGCCCAGTCCGTGCTTGCGTCGGATGGTTTCGAGATCGGCCACGCGCGGCTGTCCGCTGCGCAGCAATACGCCAGGCGCCACCACGCTGAAATGCGCCAGCCCGTCATATCGCGCCCCGACCAGCCCCTGCAGCCAGAGCCACCACTGCTGCGGCTCCATCCAACGCGGGCGCGGGGCCGTCTTCAGCGCGGCCTGGTTCGCCTGAGCTCGTGCGCCAGCGGCCATTAGCGCTCCATTCCGACGCTGGTGCCGACCTTTTCGCCGACGATGACGCGCCGCATCGTGCCCGGTTTCAGCAGATTAAAAACAACGATCGGAATGCGGTGCTGCTCGCAGACGTCGATCGCGCTCACGTCCATCACTTTGAGCCGCTGATCGATCACCTCTTTGTAACTGAGCGCCCCATAGAGCTTTGCGTCGGGGTTTTTCTTCGGATCGCTGTCGTACACGCCGTCGACCTTGGTCGCTTTCAACAGCGCGTCGGCGTTCAGCTCGGCTGCCCGGAGCGCCGCGCACGAATCGGTCGTGACGTGCGGGTTCCCCGTGCCCGCCGCCAGAATCACCACCCGGCCGCGGTTCATGTGCTGCAGCGCCCGGCGACGAATAAACGGCTCGCAAACGCGCGTGATCTCGAGCGCGCTCTGAACGCGGGTGTCCTTGCCCGCTCGTTCCAGCCCTTCCTGCAGCGCCAGCGCGTTCAGCACCGTAGCCAGCATGCCCATGTAGTCGGCGGTCGAAAGATCGATGCCCAGATCTTTCGAAAACGTGGCGCCGCGCATGAAGTTTCCGCCGCCGCAGACGACGGCGACCTGCACCCCCAAATCGACGACCTCGCAAATCTCGCGCGCCGTGCGATCGAGCTCTTCACGATGGATGCCCCAACTTCCGGGCGGGCAAAATCCCTCGCCGCTGATCTTCAGCAGCACGCGTTTGTACTTCGATTGCATGAAATTCCTAAACGGTTCGCACTTCGTTCGACAATGTCATCTTACGGGGACATCCGCCGTTTGCCCATGAGCGAAGCCGGCCGAAGGCGCCGTCAGACCAGCCTTCACGATTCTCGCGGACGGCGAACCGGCGCGCTGGCGTGCGCGCCATTGCGACGTTCTCGCTCGCCCGCCCCAGCGCTCCCGAAGCCACCGCTCGACCTGCACAGGATTTGCCAGCCCGCGCCGGTTTGCGGTATCACGACCGCAACGATGGGCACTCGAAAAGCAGGCAACGGCAACCTCACCTACCGCGCCGCCGGCGTCGACATACACGCCGCGGATGACTTCGTCGATCGCATCGGCCCGCTCGTGCGGCGAACCTACGGGCCGCGCGTCATGGGCGGCCACGGCGGCTTCGCGGGCGCCTTTCGGCTCGATTACGACGAAAAGCTGTTTCAGCGCAACTATCGCGACCCGGTGCTGATCGCCTGCACCGACGGCGTCGGCTCCAAGCTGCTGGTCGCCATCGAGAGCGGGCGGGTCGACACGGTCGGCATCGACCTTGTCGCGATGAACGTCAACGACCTCATCACCACGGGCGCCGAGCCGCTCTTTTTTCTCGACTACATCGCGGTTCACAAGCTCGACCCGGCCCGCGTGGCGCAGATCGTGGGCGGCATCGCCCGCGGTTGTGAGATCTCGGGCTGCGCGCTGCTGGGCGGCGAGACGGCCGAGATGCCCTCGATGTACTCGCGCGGCCACTTCGACCTCGCCGGCTTCGCCGTGGGCGTGGTCGAGCGCGGCCGCATCATGAACAGCAAGCGCGTCCGAGTCGGGGACATCCTGATCGGCCTCGGCTCCGACGGCATTCATTCCAATGGCTACGCCCTCGCCCGCCGCGTGCTGATCGAACATGCCCGCCTGCCGCTCGACAAAGAGGTGCGCTCGCTGGGCGAACCGCTCGTCGATGCGCTGCTGCGGCCGACGCGCATATATGTCCGCCCGATCTGCGAGCTTTTGCGAAGCTATCGCGCCGCGCCGCCCATCAGCGGCATGGCCCATATCACCGGCAGCGGATTGCCCGGCAACGTGCCACGCCTCTTGCCGAAGGGCTGCAACGCACTGATCGAGCGCGGCTCATGGCCGATTCCCCCGATCTTCGGACTGATGGAGCATCACGGCGTCGCCGAGCAGGAAATGTACGACGTCTTCAACATGGGCATCGGCTATGTGCTCGCGGTGAGGCCCAAGTCGGCGGCGCGGGTGCAGCGAGCGCTGGAAAAAGCCGGCGAGCGAGCATTCGCCATCGGGCGCGTGAAGAAGGGGCAGGGCGAGGTGGAGTTTCGGTAAGCGGAAGCGGCGCATCCTCGAAGCCCCGCAGGCTCTAAGCCTGCGCGGTCCCGCATCCGCCAGCGCCGCGTCGACGATTCGAGCGACTTCGCGTTTCGCAGGACCGCGCGGACCGATGTCCGCGGCACTCCAAAGCGATCAGAATCCGGGCCAGTGCTGCTCGTAGTAGCGCGTGAAGAGGATTTCCGCCCGCTCGCCATCTGCGTGCAGCTCGTGATATCCCGTCTTCGCGCCGGCGCTGTTTGTGTTGCGCTCAAACTGGTCCATCGCGTTTTCGAGATCGTTGCGCTTGGCCAGTTGTCCGCGATGCGGATACTTCGGGCGGAATGGCGATTCCGTGCCGCCCACCGAGTCACGGATGATCGGAAATCGCACGTTCCACTGCCCGCGCTGGTTCTGATTCAGCCCGCTCGTGACATACCGTCGCCCTTCGATCATGCGCAGTGGACGGCCATCGAAATGGACGTAGTTGCTGATCGCCGGATCGACCAGGCTGCCGCGCGCCGGCACGCTGTCATACGGCATTCCGCGGCCGATCGCCCCCGCGGCGCTGAATGAGTACGTCATTTTCCAGCCCGTTTCGCCCGCCGAGACCGGAAAACCCGCCGTCGCACTGGGGCAGCGCCAACTGCCGGGCTGCACATACTTCATCAGCACCACGCCGACCGTCGTCGGAAAGTTTTCGTTGAACGGGTCCGCGTCGGGCCCGGTGCCGGCAACGGTCGAACCGAGCCGATTCACATCTTCCATGAACGGCGCTCGGTCGGCGTTGGAGTAGCTGTAGGTCAGCACGCCGGTCCAGATGCACCGCAGGTTGTTCAGGCAGACCACCTTGCGGGCCGAGTTGCGCGCCGCCGACAAATGCGGCAGGAGCAGCCCCGTGAGCAGCGAGATGATGCCGATCACCACCAGCAGCTCAATCAGCGTGAACGCAGATCTCTGAGTCCGATTGCGAGTCATGTCTGTCATCCTTTTCCCGGACATGAATCCTTCGATCAGTTGGTCGTCAGCAAGGCCACAAACGAGCCGATGTCGCCCACAGTGACAAAACCGTCGCCATTCGTGTCGGCGGCGGTCGGGTCGCAGTTGGGGAACTGAATCGCGTATTGCTCGGGGTTGGTGAGTGCCAGCACAAAGCCGCCGATGTCGCCCACCGTGACGAATCCGTCGCAGTTGGTGTCGCCGGGGATCACGCTGGCAAAGATCAGCTCCAGCTTCGGTGCGGCCAGCCCTGGCTCGGCGTTCACACCCTCTTTGGTGACGAAGTTCGGCAGCGCCGACGTGCCGCCCATCTGCACCGTCTCCGAAAGCGACGTGATCGCGACGATCAATCGCCCGCGATTCAGTTGCTCAAGGAAGTACTGGCGGATCAGCGGATTCGCAGCGGCGACATCGATCTCAAAAACGACCGCAAACGGCGGGGCGCTCGCGCCGGGCGTGTAACCCTGCGGCACTCCGGTCGCCCACGGCGCCGGCGTAAAGCGCCCGACGCCCGCGGCCTCGTTGTGCAGCCCCTTCACGCTGTCTTCGCAATGAAGCTGCACGCCGCCCGCGCCATATGTCATCGGAAACGGGTCACGTGCCGCGTTCGCCGTGCTGGTTGCGCCGATGTAGGGCGTGAACTCGGTCCAGGTCGTTTCCACGGTGGTCGGACCAAACCCGACGCCGAAAAGCTCGATCGGCCGACCCGGATCGCTGTCGCTGCTTTCGCCATCGACATCGCCGGGCAATCCGCGTGCCACGCCGTCCGCGTTCACCGTGCCGTCGCCATTGAAGTCGTAGGTGAACCACTCGTCGGCGCTGGTATCGATCAACCAGGTCGCGCCGCTGCGGTTGAAGATGGTGATGCGAATCGTTTCAAGATCGTCGTAGCTATTCGCGCCCTGATTCGCGGGGATCTGCGAATCGGTCCGCCACGCCGCCAGCATCACGCCGTCGCGGTCGTTGAAGCCAAAGAGGCCGGTCGTGCCGAACAGCGACGCCGTCGGTCGCACGCCCGGCTGAAAGTTGAACGGATAGTGCCAGCGATCGTCGCTGGGCGTGGCGAAGGTAAAGCTTTGCGCCGCCGCCAGCGACGCAAACGCGCCGCCGGCGATGATCGTCTTGAGTTGCTTTGTGATCTTCATGGTTGTCGATTCTCGCCTTGCATGTTTCGCGAATTAGCGACGACGCACCGCGGCCAACGCCCCGACCGCCAGCAGCGCCAGCGCCGACGGCTCGGGCACGATGCTCACGTTGTCGATGTCAAAGCTGAAACCTTGGTTCAACCCCGCCAGCCCCGTCGGGACGCTGACGCCGATCTGGATATGGCCGATGCCCACAAAGCCGTTGAAGCTGTTCGCTCCAAAGACGGCGTTGAAATTCAGGCTCTCGAACGAGATGAACTGCGGGTTGGTCGCCTCCAGCGCCAGGCTCAGCGTCGTCCACTGACCGGGCAGGACGGGCTGAAAAAAGACCGCCGTCGCACCGGGGAAATTCGACGGGCCGGAGAAACGCGCGAAAAAGTTCAGAGGCTGCGTCGCGTTGTGCCGCACCTGCATGCTGAACTGCGTCACGCCCTGCGCGATCCAGTCGCCCACAAAGGCGTTGCCGCTCGAGTTGAAATCATCCTGCGCTCGGAAAATGACCGGCGTGTCGTTGGCGGCCGAGGTCGCGAAATTGAAACCGCCGCTGGCGTGGCTCGAATTGCCCGGCCCGCCCGCCGCCGACCAGTTCAGCGCGCCATTTCCGGCGGAATTGAACCAGTTGGCACTGTCGGCGGCAAAAGTCTCGGTGAACGGAACAGTCGCGGCGTTCGCGCCGACAACGGCCAGCATCAAGGCCGCGGCGACGGACTTCAGGGCGAATCGCTTCATCTCACATCTCCAAAAATAGAAATCTGGGCGCGGGGGGCAGCCTCGCGGGCCGCACTCCCCAAAAGGGCATCTCTCAACGTTCACGCGGCTTGGCAAAACACAGCCGCGACACGGGTATTTGTAGGAATAGCGCGAAATGCTCACGCGACGCGCAAAACGTTTCACCCGGGGCGGGCGCAATCAGCGTTTTGAATCTCGCGATGCGGGAGCGCGATTAAGCGCAGGCGGGAGGGGCACGGTCCGGCGCGACCAGCAAGTGGGCACGAGACCGAAGGGAGGCAAGCAGACGCTCGACGACCGCTGCATCGAGCAGCCGCCGCTGAGCCGCGCGGGAATGACGACCGGCGATCGAGAATCGCCGAGCGACGATCTTCGCGACAGCGGCAAGCGCCAGGACGACGAAGGAGATCAGCGGCGCCTCGTTGAACGCGGCGCTGAGCGAATGTTGCAACATCGCGAAATCGGCGTCCCAAATCACGCCCGAGTGCAGCAGCGCGACAATGATGACGAAGCGCAGCCAAAATGCGGTCGTATTGGGGAATCGCAGCCAGGCGACGTCGAGGACCTTCAGGAGGCACAGCGCTTGAGTGCCGAGCAGAAGCGACAGCCGAAGAATCCCGCCCCATTGCACGTCCGCCGCCACGCCGCCGACAGCGCTGAAGAGCGCCGGCATGTGACCAATCAGCAGCACCAGCCAAAAAGCGCGCGCCGCAAGGTCGGCGAAACCGCTGCCGAATCGATCAGAATGGCGGGTTGTACGAGCCCGTTCCATAGCGTCACTGTATATCGGCGCGCCGCGTGCTTCAATCGCGGAAGATGAATGGTGCCAAAAATATCGCGGCTGAAAGCCACTCTTTTGGTGCTATTTCCGCACCCTTGCGCGAGCCGCCGCAGCGAAACCGCGCACAACGCCATCAGTCAGAACGTGCGCCTCGCGGCTCGATTGCCACCTCGCGTGATTTCAACATTCCCCGCAACTCCGCCATGCGCACGATCGGCGGCAATTCGGTCAGCGTGCTGAGGATCATGCCCTCGCTGCTCGGAGCGCGCAGGCTGCCGTGAACCGCGGCCATGTCGATGAATTCGTCCAATTTGGGGCTGCCCGCCGAGAATCCATCTTCGAGCGACAGCAGCACGGTCGGCACATTCTGAAACAATCCATGAAACGCCCGCCACAGCCGCGCCAGCGGATCAGGAAACACGTGCTCTTTTGTCGCGTTCCACCACGCATCCGCGTCGCCGAACCCACTCGGATCGAGCTGCCCGCCCGCCCGCAGAGCGCTTGCGATTGCTTCGAGCTGCAACGGATCGCCGCGCAGCATCTCATAGCGATAACGCGCCCCGTCGCGCGAAATCCGCGCCTGTCCGTCGCGGCTGAGTACCATCACCGCGTCGCCATCGACAAAAGCCGCCAATTCCACGCCGCCCAGATTCACCGCATCCGCCGCAACCGCCGGCGTCTGGGCATAGATCGCGATCATCGACACCAGGCCCCACTCCGGAATGACCAAATCCTGCGGGCCATTCAGCGTCGCGCCCGGCCGATATCCGGCCCGCTCCAAATTGCGCACGATCGACATTCGCCGATAGTCGGCGCAGTGGTGTCCGTGATCGGACATGAGCGTGATATCCAGCCGCCCCTCGTAGCGGAACATCAGCTCCTGAAAGAGCCGGTCATATTGAATCAGCGATTCGACATGGCCGGTTCTGCCGCGCTTCGAGCCGGTGCAGGACGTGCCGACCATGTACACCAGAAAGGTCTCCTGGTCGCTTGCCTCAAAGGCCTCCTGGAGCTTGCCCAGCCCGTGCTTGAACCACTTATCGGGATAGACATACGCGAATGCGTGGTCGCTGATCGGCAGGTGATAATCGACGCACTTCATCCACGGCGCGTTGCCTTCCCGCAAATACAGATTCGGAGCGTCGCTCAGGCGCTGCCCGTCGAAGTATTGCGCCTCGACGCCCGGCACCGGCGAGACCCCAAAGAACTCCGCCAGACACGGATCCGTCATCACCGGAAAGGGGCTGACGATGCGCGTCGGTCGATGGAAGTACGCCAAGCGCCCCTGCGCGTGCAAATCCGCAACGATGTCCGGCGGAATGCTGTCGCTGATGATGAAGAGGTGCCGCTTCGGCTGTCGCTGTTGCCCGACTGGTTGCTGTGCGACCGGCTCCGAACCGGTCTCCCCGTCTTTCAAATCCGGCGCATCCGACACGCGACTCGCACGCGGGTAGCGCACCTCCACCCGCCGCTCCATCGTCCCATCGCCGTCGGCATCGAGCGCCATCGCGCGCACACCGCCCGACTGCGGATCGAGCGTCTCCGCCCGATCGGCCCGCCCGTCGCCATCGACGTCATACCGCCGCTCGACGACCCGACCGCCTTCGCGCACCGTCTCGATCGCCGCCGGCGGAAACGATCGCGGCGTCACCGTGCAGCCCGCGATCATCGTCGCAAACGCGACCGCGGGAAAGAAGGAACCGCTTCTCACGCGCCGGCCTTGCTGTAGTCGTAAAAGCCCTTGCCGCTCTTGCGCCCCAGAAGCCCCGCCCGCACCATCGTCCGCAGCAGCGGCGTCGGCCGGTAGCGGCTGTCGCCCAGGTCGCGATGCAGCACTTCCATGATGAACAAACACGTATCCAGCCCGATCAAATCCGCCAATGCCAGCGGCCCCATCGGATGATTCATCCCCAGCTTCATCACGCCGTCGATCGTCTCCGCGTCCGCCACGCCATCGGCGAAGCAGCAGACCGCCTCGTTGATCATCGGCATCAAAATGCGATTGCTGACGAACCCCGGATGATCCTTGACCCGCAGCGGCGTCTTGCCGATCTCCTTCGAGAGATTGACGATCAGATCGGTCACCGCCGGATCGGTCCGCAAGCCCGACACCACCTCGACCAGTGCCATCAGGGGCACCGGATTGAAGAAGTGCATGCCGATGAACAGCTCCGGCCGCCCGCTCACCGCGCCGAGCTGGCTGATCGAGATGCTGCTCGTATTGCTGGCGAAAATCACATCTTTGGGCACATTCTCGCCCAGATGCCGCCAGACCGATTGCTTCGTAGCCGGGTCTTCGGTGATCGCCTCAACCACGAGGTCGCACTTCTCGACATCCTCGAGCGTCCCCGGCCGCAGCCCCGCCTTGGCCTTGTCGGCGACGGCCGCGTCGAGCTTGCCCTTGCTGACAAACTTGCCCAGCGAATCGCCGATCGACTTCACCGCGCGGTCGGTCGCGCCGGGCTGACTGTCATAAAGCACCACCGCGCGGCCGCTGGTCGCAAACGTCTGCGCAATGCCGCTGCCCATCTGCCCCGTGCCAAGCACGGCGACTGTCTTGATCGTGCTGCGAAAGCTCATGCGATCCTCACTCCGAAAACCGAGACGAAAACGATCCCCGAGCGGGGATCGTAGGTCCGTCGGGTAGCACGGACAACGGTAACAATCGTGACCGTGAATGGAACGGATAACGGTACTCCGTTGTCCGTGTCTTGGGGCGGGGGCGCACGGCTCGGCAAGTGAAAACACGGACAAAGTCCGTGCCACCCGACGTTGCGCCGCGCCGCCAAGTCGCGGAGCCCGTGTGCCGCGCTTCTGTCTTTGTCTTCAATTCGCGCTTCGCGATTCGCCATCTATTCAAACAGCCGGCCCTGGCGCGGGTCGTCCGCCGTGCTGCGGATTTCGCCGTCGGCGAGTTGGGTGAGCAGTCGCTGGCCGCGCTTTACGTCCTTCGCGCTGCGGATGACGTCGCGCGTCGCCGCGTCGCGGACGACGGCGTAGCCGCGGCGGAGGAGGGTTTGGTGTTCGCCGGCGCGGAGGGCGGCGAGGGCCGTGTCGAGCGTCGCCCGGCGGGCGGCCAGCAGCGACATCCAGATCGAGTGCATGCGTTGCGAGCGCTGCGCCAGGCGCTCGTCGAGCCGGGCCCACTGTTGCGATGGGCTGTCGCGCTCGACGCTCGCTGTGGCGCGGTCGAGGCGCTTGCGGAGCCAGGACAAGCGCGATGCGACGCTCGCGCCGGCGCGTTCGCGCAGGCGGTCGAGCCTGGCGGCGGCGCGCTCGATGTGCTGCCCCGCGGCGACCTGTGCCAGCGTCTGCGCGGCGCGGTCGAGTTTGCGCTCGATCGCGCGGCGGCGATCGGCCCAGGCCTCGCGGAGAAATCGGGTTTGATCGTCGATCCACTGCGCCCGCTCGCGCAGACGCCGCTCGGGGCGAGCGAGCGACTCGCGCGCGGTTCGCCGCTCCAGCGCCGCGCGGCCGCGCTCCACGCCGTCGAGCGCGAAGCGCCGCGCCCGGCGCTGCGCGAGGTCAACCCGCTCACGCAGCGCAAACTGATCGGGCGAGACCATCTCGGCGGCGGCGGTGGGGGTCGCAGCGCGGACGTCGGCGACGAGGTCGGCGATGGTCACGTCGATCTCGTGTCCCACGGCGCTGATCACGGGTAAGCGGCTTGCGGCGATGGCGCGGGCGACCGCCTCGTTGTTAAACGCGGAGAGGTCTTCGCTCGATCCGCCGCCGCGGCCGACGATGAGCACATCCAGACCATCGCCGTGCTCGGACCAGCGCTGCGCGAGTGCGATGGCGGCGACGATCTCGGCCGCGGCCCCATCTCCCTGCACGCGGGCGGGAAAGAGGTCGACCGTGAGCGCGGGATAGCGCCGCGAAATCGTGCGGACGATGTCCTGAAAGGCGGCGCCGGTCGCACTGGTGACGACGCCGACGCGCTCGGGCACCAGCGGCAGGGGGCGCTTGCGGCCCCCGTCGAACAGCCCCTCGCGGGAGAGCTTCTCCTTGAGTTGGCGCAGGGCCAACTCCGCCGCGCCGGCCCCGACCGGCTCGATGCGGCGAGCGATCAGTTGATAAGACCCGCGCGGCGAATAGACCTCGATGCTGCCGGTGGCGACGACGCGCAGCCCCTCTTGCAGGGGGAACTTGAGGCTCGCGGCACTGCTGCGCCACATGACGCAGCGCAGCTCGCTCTCGCTGTCCTTCAGCGTCATGTAGATATGACCGCTGGCGGGGCGCGAATAATCGGCGATTTCGCCGACGACGTGCAGCGTCGCGGGCAGGTGGCGCGCGATCGCGCCGCTAATGAGCTCGTTGACTTCGCGAACGGTGAGATTGCGATCGGCCGCGCCGCCCGCGCCCGACGCACGCGCCAATTCGGCATCGGGCACTTTCACGCGGCTGGGATCGAAGGGTTGTCGCTTCGCCATGGCTTATGCCCGCGCGCGTTCGGCCGCCTCTGCCTGGGCCTCCAGCGCCGCGAGGCGCGGCCCTTCCGCCTGTTGGACGACGAGGCAACCGACGGCATCGCCTAGTACGTTGGTCGGCGTGCGGAAGAGATCGAGAAACGCATCCACCGGGAGGATGATCGCGATGTAGTGGGCCGGCACGCCGACCGCCGCCGCGACCATCGCCATCGTCACCAATCCTGCGCTCGGCACTGCCGCCGCCCCGACCGCCGCGAGAACCGCCGTCAGGAAGATCAAACCGCCGTTGACCCATGTGAGCGTGACGGGCACATCGTGCAGGCCGCTCAATAGCTGGATCATGAAGGCGACCGCGACACCTTCGTAAAGCGCGGTGCCGTTCATGTTGATCGTCGTGCCCAGCGGCAGGGCGAAGTTGGCGATTTTGGGGGAAACGCCGAGATTTTCGGTGCAATTGGCGATGTTCACGGGTAGCGAGGCCATGCCCGAGCGCGTACTGATCGCGGTCAGCAGCGTCTCGCGAAAGCCGAAGAAGAGCTTGGCCGGCGAGGTCGCGCCCCAGACCCAGGCGATCGCGAGGAGCACAATGCAGTGCAGCGCGAGGCCCAGCAACACCGTGCCGCAATACCAACCGAGCGAACGAAAGACGTCGGGGCCGCTCTCGGCGACGAACTTGGCCATGATGCACATGACCGCGATCGGCGCGACGCGCATCAGCCAGCGCGTGATTTTCATCACGGCGACATTCAGCCCTTCGAAGAATGAGGCCGCCGGGCGACCGCTCGGGCCGCTCGCGACCAGCGCGATGCCGAGCAGGGCGGAGAAGAAGATGATGCCCAGGGAATTCATCGAGACGAGCGACTGGAAGGGGTTCATGAGCAGTGGTTCGATCACCGTCGCTTTGAGCGCCTCGAGCGGAGTCTGCTTGCCGGCCGCGGCGATGCGTTCGAACTTGGCGCGATCGAGCGAGGCGGCTTGTTCTCCGCGAGCGGCCGCCAGCCGCATCAGATATTCGACCTTCGGCTTGCCCGCCGCGTCGAGCGCCGCCCCGCCGCTATCGGCCTCGAAGGCGGCCTGAATCTCGGCCTGCCGCTTCTCATAGGACTCGCGCAACGCCAACGACCCGGCGGAACGGCCGGGCTGAATGACGCTGACGAGGATCAGGCCCAGCAGGGCGGCGAGAGAAGTGGTGATGGCGTAGTAGATGAGCGACTTGCGGCCGATCGCGCCGAGTTCGTGCAGGTCTGGCAGACTCGTGATGCCGCTGACAATGCTTGCCAAAATCAGCGGCGCGACCAGCATTTTCAGCAGGCCAATGAAGAGCACCGGACCAAAAAGGTCGAGCCACCAGACGGCGCCGCGAAAGAGCGTCGCGTCGACACCGGGCTGCGGGCGGTATTGCCAGAGCAGCAGACCCCCAACGACACCCAGAAGCATGCCGAGGAAGATTTGATTGTGGGCCTTCAACGGATGCTCCGCGGCGACATGCGAGGTAGGGGGGCTATCAGCAGGATTTGGAACCGCGCAGGCCGAAGCCTGCGGCGGTTTGAATCAATCTGAAATCAATGGTCGTGGTCGTGAGCTTCTTCTTCGAGGATTTCGAACAGCTCGAACGAGTTGCCGTCCGGGTCTTCGACCGTGACGGTGCGCAGCCCCTCGTAAGTCTCGATCTCGTCGACCTGTGTGCCGCCGTGCTCCAACAGGCGGACGAGCGTCTGGTCGAATGTGGTCGTCGCGATGTCAAAGCGAATCGTCGGCCGCGCCCCGAGCGGCGGGCGCTCGTCCTGTTCCCAGGCGCCGGTCGGGCCAAAGAGCCGTAGCGCGGAGCCGCCATCCGGAAAGTCGAGTTGCGCGTAAGCGCTATTCTCGGTCATTTCCTTCTCGGCTACCTCCAATCCGAGTCCGTCGGACCAGAACCGCAGTGCCGCCACGAAATCACTGACGTAAACGTGAACATCGCCGATGAACAGCATGGAACTCGCCTTTTGCAAGGTCGCACCGGCGGAAGGCGGCGGCGAAACATCGCCTGCCGCAACCGGCGCAGCGTCATTGGACGCGGCGCGTCGGAGTGTGTCAAACCAAGGGCGTCGTTCGGCCCGTTGCCCCTGGCGACCCGCGGGGCGCGCGTCGCTACGGCGTGCGCGGGCGTGTGTGCTGATCGGCCCAGGCGCGCCAGGCGGCCGCGCCCTTTGGATCGTGCTCGTCGAGCCGCAGCCGCTTCAATTGGGCGTCGACCTGGCCGGCGATATGTCGGTCGTAATAGTTGAGGTCCCACAGTCGCAGCGTGCCATCGAGCGAGACCGACGCCAGCAGCGACGTCCGCGGCACAAAGCGCAGCTTCATGATCGCGCCGCCGTGGCCTTCGAGCGTGGCGAGTCGGCGGCGCGTCGGCAGATGCCAGAGTTGAATCACGCCGCCCGCGTCCCCGGTGGAGAAATACTCGCCGTCCGCCCGCACATCGAGTGCGTAGATGTCCTGCTTGTGGCCGGAAAGCGTCTGCAGCGGCTCCAGCGTCTCCGCATTCCAGATGCCGACGGTGCGGTCGGTTGCAGTGACGATCAGCAGCCGCCCGTCGGGCGAGAAGCGGATGGCTCGCAGGGGCGACGGCGCGACGCGCTCCTCGGCGGCGCCATCGGTCAGGCTCCAGACGTGCAGCTTGCCGACGCGCGAGCCGCCGGCGACCCGCCCGCCGCGCGGATCAAAACTGAGTTGCGGCACGCGGGATTGCGCCCCCGTGAGTTCGAGCGCGAGCTTGCCGTCGGCGACGTTCCAGACCCGAATGACGTAGTCCGCCGCGCAGGTACCGAGGGCGGTTCCGTCGCTGCTGAAGCTCACGTGCGTCACCTGATGCGCGTGAGCCAGCCGTCGCAGCGGCTCGGCCAACTGGTCGGCGGCCCAGATGAGCGCGTAGTCGCCGGTAGCGGCGGCGACGAACTTGCCATCGGGCGAGACCGCGATGCTGAAAATGGTGGCGTCGTCACCGCCAAAGTCTTCGTGCACGCCGCGAGCGAGGTCGTAGCGATGGAGCTTGCCGCTCTGGCCGGAGGCGACCAGCCACGCGCCATCAGGACTGACGTCGACGCTGTGCAGCGGCTCGCCGTCGAAGCGCACGATGCGAACGCCGGCGTCGGCCGGCATCTCCCACAATCGAATCTCACTCGAGGAGGCGGTCCAAAGCGCGCCGTCGTCTCGCGTGAAGCCGACGCAGCGGATGCGATCATCGTGAGCCACAAACTCGTTTCGGCAGGCGCCTGTGGCCGTGTCAAATACGCGCACCGTGCCCGACATGTCGCCGATCGCGAGCAGCCGATCGTCGCCGCTCAGCGCCAGGTGTCTGTGAAGGCCGGGGCGCACGCTCAGCTCAACGACGCCCGTCGGGCGCGAATCTTCGATGGTCCACACCCGTCCGGGCGATTGAAACCAGCCGTCGGCGAGCAGCCGATCGTCGCGAGAAAAGAGCAATTGTCCGCCGCGATTGGGCGTGCCCGCCGGCGCGGACGCCGCGGCCGATCGCCCCAGCAGTTCGCGCGTCTCGATGTCCCAGATGTAGATCGCGCCGGCGCTGTCGCGCCCGGCGAGCAGCCGCTCGTCGCTGGTGATGGCGGTAGAAACGAGCTCCTCCCCCGCGACGCGAAAACGTGCGAACTCGGCGCCGGTGGCGGCGCTCCAAACAAAGATGCGGCCATCGGCGGGCGCCGCGATCCAGCGGCCGCCGGTGGAGATCGTCGCCACGTCGTAGTCGGTGTTGCGGATGCCGGCAGCGGTCAAGACGATCGGCGGCTGATCAACGCTGGTCAGATAGTGCAACTCGTCCTTGCCCAGCAGCAGCACGGCGACGCCATCGGGATGGATCACGGGCGTGGCATCCCGCGGAAGCTCGGGGAGCGCGACGCGGCGAACCACGTCGCCGCTTTCGTCGATGCGTTGTAGACCATGCCCCGGCGCGTACCACCACACTCCATCGCCAGCGGTGGCGACGCGGGCCAGACCGAATTTGCTACCCAACGGCACAATGGTGCGCAGGCAGGGACGCCGCCGATAGGCCTCCCACAGCGCCCAGCGCGGCTCCGGCGGGCCCGGTGGGGGGGATGCAACGAGCGGATCGGTGGCCTGCGTGCGCCGCGCCAGCAGGAGCTCGCGCCACAGCAGATCCTCCGCGGTTTGCAGATTGCCGAGCATTGCCGCCATGCGGCCCTGCTCGATATTGCCCGCGGCGAGCGACTCGGCCAGCGACGCGGCCGATTGCACCGCCGCCTGCTCCAGCCGCACCGATTGGCGATAGAGCAGGGCCATCACGATCGATGAACCGATGAGCAGGCCCAAGAACATGCCCGCCGCGATGAAGCGCAGCCGATAGCGCCGCAGCGCCTTGCGAAGCATGTACATCGCGCTGTCGCGCTTTGCCTCGATCGGCTCGCCGGCCAGGTAATGGCGCAGGTCACGGGCGAGATCGCCGGCGCTTTGATAGCGGCGCTCGCGATCTTTCGAGAGGCACTTCAGCACGATCGTGTCGAGCTCGTCGTCGAGGTGCTCGATGCGGCTGACGCTGCCGGAGCGAAGACTGCTCGGGCGAACCGGATCTTTGAAGAGGATTTTGTCGAGTGCCTCGCGCAGGTTGCTGCCCATGTCGAAAGGCAGTTGCCCCGTGAGGAGCTGATAGAGCATTGCGCCGAGCGAATAGACGTCGGTGCGCAGATCGATCTTCGCCGCGCCGCCTTCGACCTGTTCCGGCGAAGCCCAGGGCAACGATCCGACGAACTGTCCGGTGCGCGTCATCGCCGATTCATCGGTGCCGGCGTCGGTCTTTGCCAGGCCGAAATCGAGCACAAACGGCACGCCCGAGCGGTCCACGCGGACGTTGCTCGGCTTCAGATCGCGGTGAATCACGCCGCGCAGGTGAGCGGCATGGACCGCTTCGCAAACCGTCACCATCAGTTGAAGCGTGGTCGCCGCGACGGGCGACAAGCCGCGCCGAATCGGGCGAGTCGCGGCGTCGGGCTTGCTCTCGTCGCTCGGAGCGGCCGCGAGATCGGCATAGCGCGAGCGGCCTTCGGCGTCGAGCGACGCGATGTAGGCGTCGAGCGGCAGGCCGTCGACATAGTTCATCACGAAGTAGTGCACCCCGGCGACAGCGCCGGCGTCGTGAACGGCGATGATGTTGGGGTGGTCGAGGCGAGCCAGGGTCTCGATTTCGCGCTCGAAACGCGAGCGATCGGCGAGCGTCGCGAACGGCCCTTGCTTCATCACCTTGATGGCGACGTCGCGCTTGGTGGAAAGCTGGCGCGCCTGATAGACGACGCCTTGCCCGCCGCGATGGGTCTCGCCCAACAGTTCATATCCGGGCACGGCGATCGTGCTGTCGCCATCGAGCGGGGCGGGAGCGGTCAGGCGCCCGTGAACCAGAAAGTCCGCCAGGAATTCGTTGTTCTCGCGGATTCGGGTCAGGGCGTTTGTGCAAAGCGGGCAGTCGGCGATGTGAGCGCGCACCGGCGCGTCGACCGCCTCGCCGGCGGCGAAGCGCTCGAGCTGCTCCATGGGTGGGCAAGCCACGCCGGTTTCCGCCATCTATGACTCGCCGCCGGGACCCTCTTCAAAACGCTTCACGATCTCGCGCAGCCGTTCGACCACGCGATTCTTCGCGTTGTAGATTTCCTGTGGCGAAAGTCCCAGATCGGCCGAAACGCGGTCGATTGGCTCGCGGTGCAGCACGGCCCGCTCAAAAGCCTCGATCGTGCGTTCCTCAAAGCGCGAGCTGCGTTTGAGCTCGGCGATGGCCTGATGAAACATGACGCGGCGCTGCTCGGCTTCCCAAGCGGCCTCGATATCGATCGAATCGGACATGTCCTGAATGGCCGACTCACCGCGGGCTTCGCGGCGGCGAACCTCGACGCGGCGCAGGTCGGCGAGGCGACAGCGGGCGATGCCGATCAGCCAGGTGCGCAGGCGGCCCTGCTCCCGGTCGTATTTGCCGGAGCGGTAGTCCTTCACGAAGCAGGCGAGGGTGTCCTGGGCCACGTCGGCGGCGTCGGTCTCGTTCAGCCCCATATGCCGCAGGAAGCCGAAGAGGATGGGCCGATAACGGCGGTCGAATTCGTCCCAAGCCCACGAGCCGCCGGACTGGTGCAGCCCCTGAAGCAGTTCAGTTGTTGTATTAGTGAGTCCGGTTGCGTTCATGGCTCGCCAAAGGGGGTTACACGGTCATCCTAGCTCGCGGGGGAGGCCGCTCCAAGCGAAATGGAAGTCGGGCGAGCGGCCCGCGCGGCCGGCGGCGGTGAGATTTTCTTTTTTTTCGCTCCCGAACCTGGAGATTTCGCCAGTCCCCGCGGATGCACCTAGACCGCACGCACCGATTCCGTACCGATTATCGGGACGGCGCGTGGCTCCCCATCGGGATTCGCCGTGCTGGCCGATCGAACACGATCGCCCGAAAAAAGCGAGAACCATATGTTCACGTCTGGAAATCGTTCCGAATCGTTCGATCGCCCGGTCCCGACACGCGGCTTCGCCGGTGAGAAATTCTTACGGCGGACTTTGCTCATCGCCGCACTCGGCTGCATCGTCGTGTCGGCCGGCGCCATGCCGCCCAACGATGACTGCTCCACCCCGACCCCGATCACCGGAAACGGCCCTTTCACCTTCACCATGCAAGGTGCAGCGTTCACGCCTCGTCCGGCGTGCGGCACTGACATCGCTCACGATGTCTGGTTCTGCTGGACGGCGAGTTGCGATGGACAGATCACCATCAGCACCTGCGGTCAGACCAACCTCGACACCCTCATCGAACTTTATGCCGGCTGCGGCTGCCCCAGCTCGGTGGTGCCCAATCCCGACCTTCTCTGTTGTAACGACGACGCTCCGGGCACAGCGGGCACTCCCGGCTGCGCTCCGCAGAGCGAAGTGACCTGCAACGTCGTCTGCGGCCAGCAATACATGATTCGCATTGCCGATCGCAACTTCAACGGCGCGCTGGGCGTCGGCGGCGGCACGTTCTCAATCACATGCCCCGTCGCCTGCCCGCCGCCGCAGCCGCCGGTTTGCGAAGATTGCTGCGCTGCCACGCCGCATTTCAGCGGCTTCCCCGGCACGGTGGCCGTCATGACGCAGGAGCGCAGCTCCGGCGACCCGCTGCTGATCGACCACGCCGTCGATCTGATCGACATCTCGAATCAAGGTTCCGCGCCGCTCGGCACGAACTGGTGCGGTGCGCCCTTCTACCTGCCCAGCGCCGCGCAGGGCTGGACGGTTCAGGACGTCGGCACGGTCTTCGGCGTAACGCTCGACGACGACGGCAGTATCTACCTGACGCACACCAGCATCTATGGCCCCAACGTCGTCTTCCCCGCGCCGATCCACGACGTACTCGGCAGCCGCGCTCCTGTCGGGCAGGGCGCCGGCGCGATCTACAAGATCAACACGAACACCGGCGTATCGAGTCACCTCGTCAGCTTGCCGAACTTCCTCGAGGCCTCGCCCGCCACGAAGTTCGTCAACGTGCCGCCGGCGAGCGAGCTCTATCCGGGTCTGGGCAACATCTGCTTCGATTGCCGCTCGTCGAATCTCTTCGTCTCCAACTTCGAAGACGGCCGCGTCTATCGCATCACCAAAAATGGCGCGATCGTGGAGAGCTATGACCACGCGACCGGCGCGATCACGCCCTGGGGCGGCAGCGCGCCGGAGTCCGCCGACCCGCCAGGCTGGTGCCCGCTGGGCGAGCGCGTCTGGGCCGTCGGCGTGAATCAGGGCCGGCTCTACTACAGCGTCTGGGTCGAAGACCTGAATCAGTTCTTCGGCGGAACCAACCGCGTCGCGCCAAACTACACCGGCGCCAACGAAATCTGGTCGATCCCCGTCTCGCCCACCGGCGCCATCACCGGCACGGCTCAGCTCGAGATCACGATGCCCCCGGATCCCAACATGGGCAACGTCTCGAACCCGGTCTCGGATATCTCGTTCACCGACGACTGCTGCATGCTCGTCGCCGAACGCGTGATGAACGACGACAGCAGCTCCGGCGCACACCGCGCCCGCACGCTGAAGTTCTGCCAGGACGCCGCCGGCGCCTGGTCGCAGACGACGGACCAGTTCCTCACCGCTACCGGCGCGCCGGATTCGAGCGCAGGCGGCGTCGCGTTCGACTCCAATCCGTCCACCGCGCGGCCGATCTGGGGAACGTTCGACGCCATGGGCAACGGCGCTGTCGATTGCGCCGGCGGCCCGTTCGTCTACGGCTTTGCCGGTTTCCCGCTTACCGGCGGCACCACTTACACCAACGCGATTCACGTCGATATCGATCGCAACACGAGCTCGTTCGACAAGTTCGCGCTGGGCTCGATCGACGTCTCCTGCGTCAAGTGCGCCTCGGTGGAAGATGAGTCCATCCTCTGCGACATCGGCCCCGCCGGCCCGACAGGCACCTACAGCTACACCTACTGCCTCACCAACAACACCGGCGTCCCGGTTCACTACCTGCTCTATCCGACGCAAACGCCCGCCGTTGTGTGGGTGGCGCAAAACGGCCCGTGGCTGCCCGGCGAGACGCGCTGCTTCACCACCACGCTCACCGGCAACCCCGGCGACGAGGTCTGCTTCCCGATCGTGCTTGCCGACGCAAAGGTTGAGGATTGCTGCCGCGTCGATCTGTGTGTAACGCTCCCCGATTGCTCCTGTCTGCAGTTCCCGCGTTACCAGATCACCTGCGATCCCTCGGGCAGCGGCTACAACCTGACCGTCATCCTGCAAAATCTGGCCTACTCGCCGATGGGCCACCTGTTCGTCATTCCCGATCCGCCGAGCAGCGGCGTCGTGGTCACGCCGAACTACCTGCCGCTGGTTCTGCCGCTCTACGGCACGCAACTGCTCAACTTCTCGGTCGCCGTTCCGCCGGGCGTCGATCCGCTCTGCCTGCGGTTCACGATTCATACGGCCGATCTTGAGACCTGCTGCTCGGTCGTAAAGTGCATCGACCTGCCGCCTTGCGACACCGGGGCGAGCCTGCCGTGCGATGCGAACTGCGATGGCGTCATCTCCGTCGGCGATATCAGCGCCTTTGTGATGGCCATCACCGATCCGATGGCCTACATCGCGGCTTATCCGAATTGCCCGCTCAGCAACTCGGACACGAACAACGATGGCTACGTCACCGTCGGCGACATCTCGTCGTTCGTCGACTGCATCGTGGCTCAGTAACCGTTTACGAGGCGAGGTTGTGCATGAGTTCCGCCACGCGACGATTCCAGCGGTTTGCAGCGCCCGGCCTGGCTGCCGGGGCCGGGGCGCTGCTTTTTTCGAGCGCCGCTCTTGGGCAGACGATCCACACCATTCCGACCTTCGGCGCTCCGCCGTCGGGCGATGACATTTCGGTCGCCTACGCGCTGAACTCCAACGGCTCGGTCGTCGTCGGCCGTGCCAGCGCGACCGGCACGCTCGCCAGTCAGGCCTTTCGCTGGACCATCGGCGGCGGCATTCAGAACCTCGGCCTCGCCGCCGGCGGGGCGGAGGCCGTCGCCTGGGATGTCAGCGACAACGGCAATCTCGTCGTCGGTGCCGGACCGAGCGAGAGCTTCGCCGAGCAGGTCTGGCGCTGGACCAACCCCGGCCCCATCACCTCGATGGGCATCTTCGGGGGCACGGCTCGCGGCGTCAGCGGCAACGGCACCTTCATCGCCGGCACGCACCCCGCCGGCGGCTTCTATCGCTGGACCAGCGCCGGCGGATTCCAGCTGCTCGGCAACTACCCCGGCACGACGCAGGGCGCATGCTCGGCCATCAGCGCCGACGGCACGACGCTCGTCGGCTTCTCCGGGCTGGGCGTCTTCGGCTCGACCAATCACGCCGTGAAATGGTCGAGCACAAGCGGCTGGACCGATCTGGGCTTGAGCGGCAACTATGCCCGCGGCCTGGCCTGCTCGGCGGACGGTCAGATCGTCGTCGGCGAAGCAAATTACGCATTCCCGACATTCATTCACGCCGTCCGCTGGAACGGCGCGGTGATGGAAGACCTGGGAATTCCGCCCAACGCCGCCACGGTCACGCCGAACTCGGTATCGAGCGACGGGACGTTTATCGGCGGCACGATCGGTCCGCAGGCCGGCGCGACGCGCGCCTTCGTCTGGACCGAGACCTTCGGCTTCGAAGACCTCGATCAATATCTGCTCGGTCGCGGAGTGGACATTTCGGGCTGGGCGCAGTTTTACGATGTGCGCGGCATCAGCGCCGACGGCACCGCGATCTGCGGCTGGGGCCGTGTGTTTCCCAGCTTTGCCCCGCGCGCGTTCGTGGTGCGCGGCCTGTCCCCCGTATGCGGCCCGCGCATCACCGCACAGCCGCAAGGCAGCGTGACCTGCGTCGGCGGCAGCACCTTCATGTTCGTCGACGCCTTCGGGCCCACGCTTTTCCTGCCGCAATATCAGTGGCAAAAGCGCGGCAGCGACGGCGAGTGGAACGATCTGCCCAACATGACCTCGCCTTGGGGCAGCGTCTTCTCGGGAACCAATACGTCCTACATGACGATCTCCAATTGCTCGGCGACCGACGTGCCCGGCTTGTACCGCTGCCGCGTGACGGCGGGCTGCGCCACGATCTCGACCGCCATCGCGACCGTCTCGCTCATCAATCAGGCCCCGGCCTTCACGGGCCAGCCCTCCGACTACAACACCTGCCCCGGCGACACCGCGACCTTCGTCGTCGGTCCGCCCACGCCGGCCAACGGCCCCTACACCTACCAATGGGAGCGCGAGACCTTCCCGAACTCGGGCGTCTTCGTCGCGCTCACCGGCGGCTTCACCTATTCGTGGGACGGCAACGTGCCCGGCTACGGCGGCATCGTCAGCGGTCAAAATTCACCGACGCTGGTCATCGCCCCGGACACCGGCAACAGCCGCGTGCTCGGCCCGCCGCACTCGCGAAACTATCGCTGCGTGGTCTTCAACCCCTGCGCCGCGACCGTCAGTGTTGAAGCGGGTCTGAAGGCCTTTACGTCGTGCATCACCGGCGACGCGAATTGCGACAACACGGTCAGCGTCGGCGATATCAGCGCCTTTGTGCTCGCGCTGACCAACGCGCCGCAATATGCAATCGACTACGGCGATTGCAACCCGGACAACGTCGACATCAACAACGACAACACGGTCAGCGTGGGAGACATCGCGGGCTTCGTGGCGCTGCTCACGGGCGGATAACCCACGGGCTCGCGACCGGCGGTCGATGAATAGAGTTGGCAGCGGAGGCGGCGCGCGGGCGATGGGGTCCGTGCGCCGCATTTTTGTTCCGAAGTACCTGCGCGACATCTCATCCCGGACGAATGGGCAACACGTGCTAGTGGTGGCTCTGCGCCCCTGAAATCCGCCCCGACAAGCCTACTCCGGCACCCTCGGCGAAACGTCCCGTGAATCCCCACACCCATCCGTCGCTTAGGGGCCGGACCGACGCAGTTACCCCGCCGGGCGCGGCGGTCCGCCATCCTGTTTCGCTGGGTTCCCACCCACGAAAGGACACTGAACATGTCGCGCCATCTCAAACTGCTCGCCATCGGCCTCCGGTTGACCGCCGCCCTGCTCTTTCCGGCCGCGCTGCACGCCGCGGAACTCCACGTCGCGCTGACCGGCAACGACGACACCGGAACCGGCAGCGCCGCGCAGCCCTGGCGAACCGCGACCCGCGGCGTCAACGCCGCCCAACCCGGCGACGTCGTGTTCCTCCATTCCGGCGTCTACTGCGAGGAAGTGCGCATCCGAACGCCCGACATCACCCTGAGCTCCGCGCCCGGCGAATGGGCCATGATTCGCGGCGAGATCGGCACCAACGACCGTCCCGGATTCGCGGTCATGATCGACGTCGACGCCGATGGAACCGTCCTGCGTCGCCTCGAAGTCGTCGGCGGTTACTACGGCGTCTACCTGCGCTCCAAGTGGGATTTCGGCGGCCCCGATCGCACCGGCGCCACCGATGTGCTAATCGAGGACTGCCGCATCCACGACAGCGGTCGCGATTGCATCAAGCTCACGCCGCGCTGCGACCGGCTGACCATCCGCCGCTGCGAGGTCTATAGTTCCGGCCGGCTCTATCCGGCGGGTACGCCGCAGGAAAACAAGAACGCCGAGGGCATCGACAACGTCAACTCTCACGACATGCTCGTGCAGGACTGCTATGTCCACGATACCGCGACGACGGGCGTGTACTTCAAAGGCGGCCCGGCAGATTGCGTCGTCGAGCGCACGCGCGTGGAGCGCTGCGGGGCCGCGGGCATCCTGGTCGGCTTCGATACGAGCCCCGAGTTTTTCGATACCACGACGAACCCTAACTTTTATGAAGCAATCCGCGGCACCGTCCGCAACTGCATCGTGCGCGATACCAACTATTCCGGCATCGGCTTCTTCGCGGCCGACGGCGCGGTCGCGGTGAACAACACGGTGGTGAACACGGCAAAGCTGGGGCACTCGCCGATCTACTTCGGCGTGACGATCCAGGACTATGACCCCGCGGCAGGGCGGCCGGCGAGCCGCAACGTGCAGGTGCGCAACAACATCGTGGTGCAACCCGCGACGAACGCGCAGCCGCTCGTGGGCATTCGCTTTCTCTTCGAGCCGGAACTCGGCAATCTGGCGGGGTTGTCGGGCATGCCGATGATGAGCAACAACCTGTACTTCGCAAACGGCGCCGCCGCGCGGTTTCAGGATCGGCGACCCGGTTCGACACTCGAGTCGGGCGATCTCGCCGCCTGGCAGGCGCTGATCGGCAGCGATGCCGGCTCGCGCATCGCCGACCCGCAACTGACCGCCGACCTGCATCTCTCGGCCGGCAGTCCGGCGATCGACGCGGGCGCGAGCGTGGCCGGATTGACCGACGATTTCGACGCGGCGCCGCGCCCCGCCGGAGCCGGCCTCGATATCGGCGCGGACGAATTCAGCAGCAGCCCGCCGCCGGCGCCAACCTTCGGCACCGCCAGCGATCTCTCGGCCAGCGCCTGCGGCGATCTGTTACCGAACCAGCCCGATCCCCCGATCGGCGGTGATGTGCCGGGTAATGGATCAGACGATCCGTCGCCCGGCCCTGACGATTCGCCTCTCGATGAATCACCGGCCCCGTCGGCACTGTGCCCGATGTCCGCAGCCGCGCTGCTGATGGCGAGCTTTTGCGGACTCTGCTCGATCCGCCGCGACCCAACGAACGGCCGCCGCGCGAAGTAGCCGTCCGGCTGAGGCGGAGCTCGCGCGCCGCTTGGGGTTCTGTGTTCTGCCGACGGCTCTCGCGTCGGCAGGTCGTTTGTTCGCCAAAATCCCCCAATGTTCCCAGCGCCGCATCCGCGCGGCGCGCCCTTTGCGTCGCGCAAATCTGTTTCACGTGAAACAGATTTGCCGGCCCCGCGGGATGGTTCCCGCGGGCATTTCTCACTCCGCGATGTAGGACGCCCACGCCAGCCAATCATCGCCGTTCACGCATCGATCCTGATTCATATCCCAGATCACCGGCGGATTGACGATGCTGGTACACGAGCCGAATGCCCGCTGCAGCCCCGCCGCATCGGCGAGATTGACGAGCCCGTCGGCGGTGAAATCCGCCGGCAATTGCCCGTCGATCGCGACCGGCGCGGAGACGCGGGTCGCTTTTTCGCCGCGGAGCGCGCGGGCGCGATAGACACGTCGGCCGATGCCCGAGACGGCGGGATCACTGAATGAGGCCGCCGCGGCTGGCCCGCGCCAGAGCTCCGCAAAGGCGCCGCCGTTTTCGCTCCGCTCAATGGCGACTTCGTTCACCTCGATGGACGCCGCCGCATCGGCCACTTGGGCGGCGTGGTCCAGCTCGCCATCGGAGAGCTGCCATGGATAGATGATGTCGTCGTGCAACAAGAGGGGCACTTGCGACAAGCCGTTCTCATCACCGGCATACGCGCGTAGCGGGCCCGCGGCCCAGCGCTTGTTGAAGAGTTTGGCGTTGGCCATGCCGCCGCCGTCCGCCAGCGCGAGCGAAAGACCATCGCTGCCGCTTCGCAGCGCAAACCGCAACTGGTCGTCACGCCAAAACTTGGTCGGCTGAAAATTGGCCAGCGCCGGCGATCCGTCGGTCGTCACGCCGCGAAGGCCGAAGAAGCCGGCCGCCGGGTTGAAAGTGATGTCCAACTGTCGCAGCTCTTCGGACGAACCGGGACCGGTCGGCGTCGGCTCGATCCGATAGCGGCGCAGAATCTTGTCGCCGTGCGTTGCAACCATCTGATGGCTCGCCGCTGTGGGACGAATCGAGAAGATGTGCGTCCAGTCGGCCTCGGCGGGCCCGATGTCGATCATGTAGCGGTCCGCGCCGCGGGGTGGGCCGGTCGGATGAAAATTGCTGGCCGGCCCACCATCGACCATGACCGCATCGATGATCAGCTCGCAGCGATTCGCGAGCGTCGAGACGAGGCTGAACTGCAGCCGCGCGTCGGTCGCGTCCGGGGGCAAAACGATCGTCGGGGTGACCGCCTCAATCCACCCATCGCGCGGCAGGTGGTAGAGGTGCGCCTCGCCGAGCGTCGCGCCGTTGACGCTCCAACCGACGATGAATGACGCTCCCTCACCGCGCAGCATCAAGCGCGCCTGCACCGGCTGACCGGGCGTAACCGCGATGCTCGGGGTGCGCAGCGAGAGCTGCCCACCGTCGTCGCGGCGAGCGCGGATCGCACCCGACCCTTCGTAGCGCGGCGCACTCACAACCTCAAAGGTCACCGGATTGCCCATGCCCGGAATGGTCGAGCAGGAGTTAATCCAATCCGCCAATGACTCGCAATTCGACAGCGCCGCCGGAGCCAGGTTCGTCGCACCCGACGAAAGCTGAATGGCCGGCCGCGTCGCCAATTCGGCAGGGGGGAGCGCCAGCGGAATGACCCGCGCACCGGATTGCACGCCGACGCGCATGAAGCCGTTGAAGTAGCCGGCGTAGGTCAGAGCGCCGCGTTCGCCGTTGGAGAAGCGGTGATAGGTCGCCCAATGTTCAAGATCGCGGCTGGCGCTGATGACCGTCGCCCCGGCGGTCGCGCTGCTGTTGTAGGAACCGGCGTAATAAACGTCATCGTGCTTCCACATCAGGAAGCAGTAGCCGTGGCCCGGGCGCGCGTCCCAACTGGTGATCACCGAGCGCACCTGCCCGCGATCGGGCCCGTCGCTGACATCGACCCAGCCGACCTGCTCCGCCGTGTCCGAGCCGATCAACAGCCGCGTCGGGTGGTCGTAGTCCAACAGGAACGTCGGCTGTGTGTAGAACTCACCGGGAAACGACAGGTCGTACCAGGTCTGCGCGTCGTCATCACTGACGATGATCCGTTGCCGCGCCAGTCCGTCGCCGGTCACCGCGACCCAGCGGTCGAGACCGACATGCTTGGTGACGGCGTGGAAGTGCGTCATCGCGTGCACGGCGGCGGCGTCATGAACCAATCGCCAGGTCGCGCCGTCGTCGGCGGAGCGATAGATGAAGCGCCCACCCTCCGGGAGCTGATACTCGACCATTACCGCGACGCCGTCGGCGGCCTGATGAAACCCGAACGGCGCCAGCCAGGCGCCGCTCGTCACCCAGCGGAACGGCACCTGCGTGCCAAACTCCAGCGCCGGGCTCCAGCTTGCGCCCTCGTCAACGCTGCGATACACCGCGATTCGCCCGTCCTCCGGAATCAGGCTCAGCAGCGTGCCGCTCGAAAGCGCCAACACGCTCCCCGTCGCTCGCTGCTCGTTCGACGCCGGCAGCCACGAGTTTCCGTCACGGCTGATGTACAGAATGCCGCGTTGCGACACGCCGAACAGTTTGCCCTTGGCCACGCACTGTGGATTGATGTACGTCCCGTCGGGGCCGGACTCCGTACGAAATCTACCCAGCGAAGCGTTGCAACTGAGCACGTCGGTCATCGCTCCGGCGTCGGCCGGCCACCAGTCCATGCCGGTCGCGCCGTTCGTATAGCTCGCGGTCGCGCGGGCGAAGGCGTCTGCGTCGCCGGCGATCTTCACCTCTGCAAACGTTGTGGTGCTCCAGTTCAACTGCGCGGCACTGCCCGGCCCGCCGATGCCTTTCAGCGAGATTTGAACCGGAAAGCGCGGATCAACCGTTGGCCCGGAAAGGCCTGGGCGTGTCGCGGCGGACGAGATCAGGAGCGCGCAGAGAATCCTCGGCGCAATTGAGGCCATCCCGGTTTCCATTCCAGCTCCGTGTCTGCAAGACCGTCCGGGCGAAGCGGGCAGACGCTCCGTCCGGACGTTGCTTCAGCGTAGCAAACGGAAGTCGAAAAGCCCCCAACAATCAAGGTCATACACGGGTCGATTTGCGCGACGGGCCAAGGTCCGAAAATCGGTGCTGCGATCGCACCGGGCGCGAATGAGTTTCGCCCCTAATCCCCCGGCTCCAGCACGACCATGAACGCCTTCTGCGGAATCTCCACCCGACCGACGGTCTTCATCCGCTTCTTACCGGCCTTCTGCTTTTCCAGCAGCTTGCGCTTTCGCGTCACGTCGCCGCCATAGCACTTGGCCAAGACGTCCTTGCGGAGGGCTTTGATCGTCTCGCGCGCGATGATCTTGCCGCCGACAGCCGCCTGAAGCGGGATCTCGAACTGGTGACGGTCGATCTCCTGGCGCAGCCGCTCGATGACCTTGCGCCCGCGGCGCTCGGCATTGCTGCGGTGACAAATCACGCTGAGTGCGTCGACGATTACGCCGTTGACGAGAATGTCCATCTTCACCAGGTCGTCGGCGCGGAACTCCTTGATGTGGTAGTCCATCGTGCCGTAGCCCTTGGTGGCGCTCTTAAGCATGTCGTAGAAGTCGTACAGGATTTCGCCGAAGGGGAATTCGTAGAGCAGCAGCACGCGCGTCTCGGACAGGTAGTCGGTGCGCTTGTAGATCGCACGGCGAGTCTCCGAGAGCTTCATGATGGCGCCGACGCACTCGACCGGCACGATGATCTGCACTTCGACGATCGGCTCGCGAATCTCCTCGATCTCGCTCAGATCGGGCAGGTCGCTGGCGGCGTCGATGCGCTTCGTCGACTTGTCCGTCAGCAACACTTCATAGGTCACGCTGGGCGCGGTCTGCACGACGTCGACGCCGCACTCGCGTTCCAGCCGCTCCTGCACGATGTCCATGTGCAGCAGCCCGAGAAACCCGCAGCGAAAGCCGAAGCCCAGCGCGTCGCTGTGTTCCGGCACAAATGTAAATGCCGCGTCGTTGAGGCTCAGCCGCTCAAAGGCCTCGCGCAGCTGCTCAAATCCCTCACCCGCCGACGGATAAAAATCGCAGAAGACCATCTGCTGCGGCGGTTCATAGCCGGGCAGGGCGGCGGTGGCGGGATTGGTCGCGTCGGTGAAGGTGTCGCCGACGGTGACCTCCTGCAGACTCTTGATATTGGCGACGATATAGCCGACCTCGCCCGCCGAGAGCGAATCGCACAGCGTCATTCGCGGGCGGAATTTGCCGAGTTCGGTCACGACATAGTGTCGCTGCCGCCCCATGAGCAGGATCTTCTGACCCTTGCGAATCGTGCCGTTCTTCAGCCGGATGTAGCAGATGACGCCGCGATAGTCGTCATACTCCGAGTCGAAAATCAGCGCTTGCAGCGGCGAGGTGGCGCTGCCCGTGGGCGGCGGCATCAGCTCGGCGATGGCCTTCATCAACCCGTCGACGCCCAGCCCCGACTTGGCCGAGACGAATTGCACGTTCTCTGTACCGATGCCCAGCACATGCTCGATCTCGAGCGCCGTGTCTTCGGGCCGCGCGCCGGCGAGATCGACCTTGTTGATGACCGGGATGATCGTCAGATCGTTGCCGATCGCGGCGTACGCATTGGCCACCGTCTGCGCCTGCACGCCTTGCGTGGCGTCGACGACCAGCAGGGCACCCTCACAAGCCGCCAGACTGCGAGAAACCTCATAATGAAAATCGACGTGCCCCGGCGTGTCGATCAGGTTGAACATGTACAGCTTGCCGTCGATCTCGATGTCGATCGTCACGGCGCTGGCCTTGATCGTGATCCCGCGCTCACGCTCCAGGTCCATGCTGTCGAGCAACTGCTCCTTCATATCGCGGCTGGCGACAGCCCCCGACATCTGCAGCAGCCGGTCCGCGAGCGTGCTTTTCCCATGGTCGATGTGGGCAATGATCGAGAAATTTCGAATGTTCCTGGGGTCCATCGGGTGCGCGGTATCCCTCGGGGCAAGCGCCAAGCGGCAGGGTCAACGACTCCGCACGAGTATATCTGCCGCGCTGGGGACGGTCGAGCAACCGGTTTCGCGCAACGCCGGTAGGGGGGAGAACACGCTTCGAGCCGCCGGCAGGGGGGCGACACGGCGCCTGGGCGACGCGATTCGCCGCGCTACACCGAGATGCGCTCCACAATCCGTCGCGTGATCTCCTTTTTCCGCCGGTCATACAGCCGCGTGGTGCGCGGGTCGGCGTGGCCCAGGAGGTATTGCACATCTTCGAGCGGAATTCCCTGGGCAAGGAGGTCGGTCGCGGTGGTCGCGCGAAAGCTGTGCGATGAGAGATTCGCCGGCAATCCGGCCTTTTTCAGCCGGCTTTTGAGCATGTAATGAGCCTCGACCCGGCTGACGCCACGGGCGGTAGGGCGGCCCGATTTCGTAAATGTCCGAAACAGGGGGGTATCAACGGCGTCGCCGATGCCGGTCGCGTCGATGTACTCGCGCAGGATCTTCTCCAGCACGCTGCTGCACGGAATTTGTCTGCGTTTACCGCCCTTTTCGCCGAAGCGCAAAATCCACTGCGACCCATCCTGCGCAAAATCTTTGACCCGCAGATTGCACACCGCGCTGACGCGCGCCGCCGTGTAGATCATGCTCGCCAAGAGCGCCCGATCGCGCAGCCCGCGCGGCTTGCTGATGTCGATGCTCTCCAACAGCAGCCGCGCCTGCTTCACGTCAAACGCCGGCGTGATGCCCTCGACGACAGTGTGTTTGGGCCCCTTCACCGACCGGGCCGGATTGACGTCGACGATGTGCCGCGTCGCCAGCCAGTCGAACAGCATCCGGATCGCCGCCAGATGCTGCTTGACCGAACTGGGCGCCATGGGCGGGATCCCGCCGTTTTCGCCGCCGTCGGTCGTGCCATCCTCGCCGGGCAAGCCGTTGGAGAGCATTTCGACATACGCCGCCAGGGTCATCGGCGCGATTTTCTCCAATCGAACCCCCCGACCGTCGCACCAATCGAGAAACCGGGCACACGCTCGGGCATAAGCCATCCGGGTGTTCTTGTTGCGGATCGTCGCGGTGAAGAATTCGAAAAAGGCCCGGGTCGCATCGGGTCCGGCGTTCCGAATCGTGAGTGGAACCGACTCCAGCCCGATCCGCGCGAGCTGGCGGGTGGGGTCGGGCGGGGTTTTGGCAGACATTCGCGGCCTCCATGCCGGTGAACTTGGAGTTTCAGTTGCGCGGTGGCGGGTGAAGGCGTCGACCATCCTGGCCGTGCCATTTCCCGTGGCTATTGTGGGCGTTTGGACCGCCCTGCCGCGCCCGACTTATATAACATAACGTCCTTTATGTAATAGCGAAAGGGGGGTCGACGAGCAGCACAAAGTGCGTCGATTTCAGCTCGGTCAATCGAAGATGGTTACTGCAAATTCAGCCGCTCGACGTCATTCACATCCTTTTCGCAATCTGAGCTTCATCCGTCCTCCGACGGGTGGCCCTGCGTAGTTGGGTATGTCGAAGGTGAAGGCAAACTGCAGTTCCTGTCCGTCAATCCGCCCGGCGCCGCTGATGTTGTATGGGTAAGGCACGCTTGAATCCGGCCGTCGAACTCGGCTGAGTGTCAGTTCATCGTTATCGAGCAACACGGTCATTAGCACAGTGCCTTTGCCATCCCAAGTAGGGAACGAAACCTCACACTCCATGCCGGCCCTCGCCACGACGGTCATCACAATCGTTTTCTCGCCGGGGAAACCATTGTTCCACCAATTTCCCGACCAGATGGATCCAACGGCTAAAGCTTCACCTGCGTCTGTTGGCGCCGATGGCGCTTTTCTCTGATCGGCGGCTTCGAAGTCGACTTTTCGGCCGCTCTTCGCGCGATCCGACAATTCTTCCCTCAACTGAGTGATTTCAGCGGCTTGTCGCTCAATGATCACGATGAGGTCATCCACCCGCTTTTCGAGTTGGTCGATTCTGCGCTGCAAAGCCCCAACATCATCGATCGGCGTTGGTGCGGTCGCCGCGGCAACGCATGAAGCGATCCCGAACAAAACCACATGCTTCAGGCGCATCCAACGCTCCTTTGTCTGAGCTAAACCAGGTCAAACGATCATTGCAGTATCCGCGACCACGATTACTCATTTCTCGCCGAGTCGAGCAACGCTAAAAACTCTTTGAAGTCGCTCGGTAGCCGCGTCTCCAAAGGCCATCCTTCGCAGGTACGCCAGCGCCAGCATGCGTTCTTCAGGCGTCTTTGTCAGCCAATAGGTGCCGTCATCATCCGGCGCGTCGAGATCGCGCACCTCAAAGTGCGACCGATCAAGGCGAAACCGGTCGGCGGGCTTTTCGTCGCTCATCCTGGCATTGTACCCGCGTCGATAGATCGATCGCGCTCCGAGTGGTGCCCGCACTCCGGGCAAATCGGCCGCATGCAGTCGCGCAAGCCCTGAGCGATCGAACTACCGGAACGGCCGCAACGAACCAATGGCTAATCCAGGCTCAACTGCACCCCCGAATGATCGGTTCCGCCGCGAGGCATGTCCGGGCCGGCGGCGAAGGTGTTCGTCTGCGGGTTGAAGATCTCGACGGTGCCGGTGGTGTCGCCGTTCTCCAGGATTCCGCCGCCGACGAGCACCGTCCCGTCGCTTTGCAGCACTGCCAGGTGGTTGCGTCGCGGCCGAGCCATGGGCGCCAGTAGCGCAAAGCTGTTCGTCGCGGGGTCGAATAGCTCGACGCCGCCAATGCTGTTTGCATTGCTCAAGATGTCGCCGAAGCCGCCGATGATCAGCACTTTGCCGTTCGTGAGCTTGGTCGCGCTGGAGCCGAAGCCGTGGAAACCATTCATGTCGGCGATCGCGGTGAAGGCGCCGCTTGTCGCGTCATACACCTCGGCGTTCAGCGTGTTGTTCGAACCGATGATCAACACCCGGCCGTCGTCGAGCGTCACCGCTTCGTGATCGCTGCGATACTCGGTCATCGACCCGGTCGGCGAGAATTGACCCGTCGCGGGATCGTAGAGCTCGGCACTGGGCAGGAGCGCTTCATTGCCGCCCGAAACCAGCACACGGCCATCCGCCAGGCGCGCCGCGGCATGACCGGATCGCGCGATGCTCATCGACCCCGTCGGCGTAAAGGTCAGCGTCTTCGGATCAAAGATCTCTGCCGTCGCCTGAAACGCGATCGGCACGCGGCCATCCCACCCCCCCACGATCAAAATTCGTCCGTCGAGCAGCGTTGTCGTCGTGTGTCCGGTCCGCGGCGTGGTCATCGTCAACCCGACCCAGCCATCGTCCTCGAGCGTGTAGTAGTACGCCTGCGCGGTCGCAAACTCGCCGGTCACCGACGAGACGCCGCCGCAGAACAGCGCCGCATCCGTCGGCAGATTCGCCTGCCCGCGACTGCCGCGAGCGCGGCCTGTCGATGTCGCCGCCGCTTTTGAGTCTGCGCCCAGCCCCTGGTTCGGGCCGCTGATCGGCACGCGAGAGATGAACTCCCAATCCTCGCCATCCCAGTACCAGCGCTCCTGAACCGCGCGTTTGCCGCCGGCCGTCGTCACCAGCCGCTTACGCACCACAAAACCCGGCTCGTCGGGTGGGTTGTCGGGAGGCGCGTTCTCATTGGGCGGCTCGCTGTTGGCGTTGCCGTTATCCGAGCTGTCCGACGGCGGACAAGCGCCGGTTGCGCAAAGCGCGATGAAAGCGGTGACGAGCAAAAAGGGAATCAAACGAGACACGCAATTTCCTCCGCCTGCGGATGAGACAATCCTCTGAATCTGCGGCCTTTTGGGACAATATACAGTTCGGGCGGCGAATGCCGCTCGGCGGATGGTTCGAGATTCTGAAGGCTGCCAGGGGTTGCGAGAATCCGCCAGGATGCGCCCGGCGCGTCGGACTCGGCACGCCCTTTGCGTTCAGCAACGCTGTTTCACGTGAAACAAGTTTCCTCCGGCGCGGCGGGACATAGCGCGAGCGGCTCACCCCCCCTACGATGCCCCGCATGGCAACACAGCCTTATGCAAGCCAGGCCGCAGGGCCGCGCATCGTGATCGCGGGTGGCAGCGGATTTCTCGGCGTCAGCCTCGCGCATCATCTGAACGAGGCCGAGCCGCGGAGCGAGGTCGTCATCCTCTCGCGCAACGCGCCCAAGATCGCCGGGCCGTGGCGGCATGTGACGTGGGACGCGCGGACGGTCGGCGAATGGGCGCGGACGCTCGATGGCGCGACGGCGGTTGTGAACCTCGTCGGCCGCACGGTTGATTGCATCAAGACGCCAGACCACAAAGATGAAATCCTGCGTTCGCGGGTCGAGGCTACGCGGGTCTTGGGCGCGGCTTGCCGCATGGTGGCCGCCCCGCCGCCGGTGTGGGTGCAGATGAGCACGGCTCATATCTATGGCGATCCGCCGACGGTCGTGTGCGACGAGGATTCGGCCTTCGGGTACGGCCTCGCGCCGATTGTCGGGCAGGCGTGGGAAAAGGCCTTCGCTGAGGCGCTGCTGGCGACCCAACGCGGCGTCCTTCTGCGAACCAGCTTCGTCGTCGGCCGCGATCGTGGCGCGGGCGGCGGAGCGCTGAGCCGGCTGCGGACGCTCGCGCGGCTGGGGCTGGGAGGGACCGTCGGCCGGGGTACGCAGGGCATGAGCTGGATCCACGAGCTCGATATGAACCGCCTCTTTCACGCGGCGATCGTTGACCAGCGCATGCAAGGCGCGTACATCGCGAGTTCGCCTCAGCCGGTATCGCAGCGCGAGTTCATGCGGACGCTGCGGCGCGCGCTGGGTGTGCCGATCGGCCTGCCGGCGACGGAGTGGATGGTTCGGATCGGAGCGCCCCTGCTGATGCGGACCGATCCGGAGCTGGCGCTCTATGGTCGCTATGTGGTCTCGAAGCGATTGCGCGAAATGGGATTTGAGTTTCGATTTCCTGCGCTGGATGCGGCGTTGAAGGATTTGACTGTGCGGCGGTAGTGATTGGTGTGGGTTTCGCTGCGCTCTACCGACCCTACCTCTACCTCAAAGAATTTGCATTCGCGCGCAAGTCGTTCCATGCAACGGTTGATTGGGAACCGTCTGCCAGATTCTTAACAACCACAGCCCCCTGCTTTTCGAACTCCTCGCCGACGATGATCGCCTTCCGCGCGTTGCGGCTTGTGGCTTGCTTGAGCTGCTTGCCAAGGTTCTGGCGCTTATAGGAAAACTCGGCGTTCACGCCGGCGCGGCGCAGGTCGCTCGCGACGCGCATGGCGGCGGTGAAAAAACGCTCGTCGGCGTCGATGACGAAGACGTCGATGCTCGCTGCCGTCTCGGGCAGTTTGCCGAGGTCGCGGAGGAAATCGAGGATCGGGGCGTCGCCGCTGCCGAAGCCGACGCCGGGGACGCGCGGGCCGCCGACGAGTTCGGTGAGGTTGTCGTAGCGTCCGCCGCCCAGAAGCGCGCGAGAGGCGATCTTGCGCGGATAGGCCTCGAAGATCGTGCCGGTGTAGTAAGCGAGGCCGCGGATGACGCGGAAGTCGAAGGCGCAGTAATCGGCGACGCCGAGGTCGACGAGGTGCTGACGAAAGCGCATCAGAGACTCACGCATGGTCAGAGGCGCGGGGGCGTCGGCCTTCGGCGCGGGACTCGGCGGTGCCGACACGGCTGTAGCTTCGCCCGCCTTCGCGGCATCCAGCCCCCCTGCCGATTCGGCCCGGTCGATCGCTTGTTCCAGCGTGGCGGTTTTCAGAAACTCCACCAGTGCATCAGGCGAGGATGCCTCGCCGAATTTCTCGCTCCAGGCCTTCGCGAAGTCGGCGGAGGAGAGCTTGTCGAGCCGGTCGATGAGTGCGAAGGCCGGCTCGACCTGTTCCACGGAAAGGCCGAACGAGCGCACCACCGCCGCCGCCAGACCGCGATGGCTGTAGCGAATCACGACATCTTCGGCCGAAACGCCGACGCGGCGGAAGAACTCCGCGGCAACGGCGATCACCTCGGCATCGGCCAGCGGATCGTCGACGCCGAGGATGTCGACATTCCACTGGAAGAACTCGCGCAGGCGGCCGCGCTGCTGGCGCTCCGCGCGGCACATGCGCGGAATCGTGAACCACTTGATCGGTCGCGGCAGTGCGTTGGCTCGGGCGGCGATCATGCGCGCCAGCGTCGGCGTCATCTCCGGGCGAATCGCGAACTTGGCGTCCTCGGACATGCCGTGGCGCACGTGGAAAAGCTGTGTGAGGATCTCCGCGCCGCTCTTCACCGTGTACAGGTCGAGAAACTCGAAAATTGGCCCTTCGTACTCCTCGCAGCCGAAGGCCAGCGACGCCGCTCGCCAGTGATCAAACAGCCAGGTCTGCAGCCGTTGATCGGCGGGATAAAAGTCGCGCATGCCCGGCGGAGATTGAAACTTCATTCGGTTGATCCATTCGTCCCATGGCTCGGTCGAGCGGCGCTGCCCGAGGCAACGCGGCTCGGCGAAGCGGCGCTATTTGAGCGCAACACCGGCAGCGGTACGCCGCGCGTATCGCGATCGGGCAAGATGGTAGGCTCGCGATAGGCGGGCTCGGGTTGATCGCGGCGGTGGCGTCGGGCGCCGGCGGCTCCGAGGTGCACTTTCAGCCGCCCGCTTCCGCCGATGCGCTTCTTGGTCGCGGCCGCGCGTTCGCCGCCCTCCTTGCGGCGGGGTTTCTTGTCGCGCTTTTCCGCGGCGATCCGCTTGCGATACTCATCGAGGTGATCGGCGCAGGTGAAGTGCTCGTTCCAGCCGTAATCGCCGGAGTGATAGTCGCAGTTGTCGGTGGTGTAGGTGCGGCAGATCTTCGGGCGGGTCTCGTAGATGCCGCAGCGATAGTCGGGCTGGAGGTGGCGGCAATTGGTCACGACGTTGATGTACCAGTCGCCGTCCTCGATGAAGACGCTGACGCCTTCGTGCAGCAGATACCAGCGCACGTCCTCAAACTCAGCGTCGCTGGTGGGCGTGTCGATCGGCAGCGCGATGTAGCGACAGCAGGCGCCGGTGCAATGTTCACAGAGGATGCCGGGCATCGGTGGTGCTCGCGAAAAAAGAGAGTGTCGAACAATCGTCTCGTCGCGGGCAGTATGCCCGCCGCCCGCTCCAGCGGCAACGCGACGTCGCGGCTGCGGCGGTTGTCGCGCGTTCAGACTCGGATCGCAGGCGCCCGCCGGACGCTTTCGTACAACCTGCGCTGAAAAATCGCCTTGACGGCGTCGAATACAAGGGTAATGTGGCCGTCAGTTGGAAGTAGGGAATCCGTATGCGACTCGAACACACCTTCAATTCCGGCGTTGTCCGCGCTCCGTGGACAGACCGCAAAGCGGCCTGACCCGCGCCGCGCACGCGCTGCAAACACCGTTGATTACCTGCTCGGATTGCGGTCACCGTCGATTCGCTGTTGGCGAATTGGCGGCTGTCGCGCGGCCCGAGATGTTGACCCGAGCCGGGCTTGGCACGTTGGGCGTGCGCACCGGCTGAAAAATGAAATGAATAACACCATGGGATCGAAACTGAAGAGCGGTTCGAGGCTTGCCGCGGCGCCAGGGCCGGAGGATTTGCGGGCGGGCGACTACGTCGCGCGGCTGTACGAAGTCTCCTACTACCCGCGGATCGCCCGAATCCTGAACGAGTTCACCAGCGGCGACATCGGCACCATCCAATGGAGCCAGCCGGCCAAGGACGCCGCGCCAATGCGGATCGCGTCGGTCTGTCTGCCATTCGTGCTGGCACGCGGCGTCGACGGCAAGTACGTGACGCTGGACGTGCGAAAAGACCGGCTGGCCCGGCTGAGCCCGCGCTTCGGAAAGAAGGCCTTCGCACGGCTGAAGCCGAAGGAGGGCGAGTCCAAGGCGCCGGACGCCAAAGACTCGGATGCGTAAATCCGCGCTGGGCGTCGGTGAGGTCGGCAGAGCGTTGAGACCATCACGTATTCGGCGAACTGCCGGATGCATGGTGGTCTTTTCGCGTGGCCGCTCGTAACGGCTTTAGGTGCGCTCGCATGACCCTGCGGCGCTTTCCAGCGCCGCGACCGATCTCGAATACCATGTTCGGACCTCATGCTCGAACTTGTTCGCATCATTTTGATCGAGCCCAGCGGGCCGGCGAATGTCGGGGCGGTCTGCCGCGCGATGTTCAACTTCGGCCTGTCGTCGCTCTGGGTGGTATCGCCGCGGTGTGAACTGAATTGCCCCGAATCGCGCGGCTACGCGACGCATGGACGGCCGATTCTCGAAAATGCGCGGGTCGTGGCGGAGCTTTCGGAGGCGCTGGCCGATTGCACCCAGTCGTGGGTGACGACCGGGAAGCTCGGGCTCTATCGCCGACAATCGGCCCACACGCCGCGCGAAGCGGCGGCGACGATCGTGCAGGCCGGTGCGAGCAGCCCGGTGGCGATCGCGTTTGGGCGCGAGGATCGCGGCATCCTGACGCGTGAGCTGCAGCAATTTGACCGCGTGATCACCATTCCGGCCAATCCCGAATACCCGATCATGAACCTGGGGGCCGCAGCGGCGGTGGTGATGTATGAGTTGTGGCAGGCGCAACTGGCGGCGGGCGGCGCAGCCCCCCTGCCGACGGCGATCAACCGCGAACTGGCCGTCGGCGCGCGGAAAGAGAAGATGTTCGAGCTTCTCTTCGACGCGCTCGACAAGATCGATTTTTTCCGCGGACAAAGCCCGGAGCACCTGCGCTACATCCTGCGACACACGCTTGGACGCGTCGATCTGACCACGATCGAGAGCGATGTGCTGACCGGGATGGCGCGGCAGATCCTGTACTATGTGAAGCATCACCCGTAGCCCGCGATGAATGCACCTCGGATGCCCAAACCGCCCCGACCACCGCCGCCCCCGCATTCTCGCCCGCGAAAGGCGCCGCACCTCGCCGGTCCGCCGCGGGCTCCAGTCGCGATCGGGATCGGGCTGCTGGTCGGTGCGCTGGCGTTTGGCGCGATCTGCTTTCGCTATATCGAGAATTACACCTGGAACGAAGCGCTGTACATGTCGGTGATCACCGTGAGCACGGTCGGTTTCACCGAGGTGCGCCCGCTCGACGATCGCGGCCGGATCGTGGCGATGATCCTGATTCTGGTCGGCGTCGGGGCCTTTACGTACGTGGTCTCGGCCATCAGCAACTACGTCCTTTCGACTAGAATTCACGGGTTGTTTCATCACATGCAGATGGAGCGTTCGTTGCAACAGCTCGCGCACCATTTCATCGTCTGCGGGTATGGGCGGATGGGCACTCAGGTCGCCGAGCAATTTCGCCGCGAGGGGCGGACCGTGGTGGTTGTTGAGCGCGAGGTGGGCGCGGTGGAAGCGGCGCGGGCCGATGGACATATCGTGGTCGAGGGCGACGCCGGGCAGGATGATGTGCTGCGTCGCGCCGGTGTCGAGCGCGCCGCCGGCTTGATCAGTACGCTCGATAGCGACGCCGACGCGCTCTTCGCCGTTCTGTCCGCGCGGCAGCTCAATCCGAAGATTTTCGTCGTGGCGCGGGTGAATGAGCAGACCAGCGAGCCCAAGCTTTTGAAGGCCGGCGCCAATCGCGTGATGTGGCCCTACGGCGTGAACGGCAAGCGGATGGCCCAACTGGCGATGAAGCCCCACGTGGTCGACTTCATGGAAGTTTTGCTCGACGAGACGGGCGAGGCCGTGGTCATGGAGGAGATGCGCATCGCGCCCGGCTCCGACGCCGACGGTCGCAGCCTTCGCGATCTGGACGTGCGAAAGGCGTTCGGCGTGAGCATCGCCGCCATTCGCGTGGGCGGAGCGCGGTGTGTGGCGGCGCCGGGCGGCGATAATGTCTTGAAAGCGGGCGATGTGATCGTCGCGGTCGGGCCGATGCCGGCGCTCGAACGGCTGGCGGCGTTTGTCGGCACGCCGATCGGTACTTTCGCCGGCGCCAACGGCCGGCCATCGGAGCGCGTGTGAACATCGGACGAACGACCTTCTCGCAGTTTTCGACCGACGCGGCGCGATTCAATCGTGTGCCGGTGGTGGAAACGCTCGTGGGCGACGAGCTGACGCCTGTCAGCGCGTACGCGGCACTGGCCAAAGAGGCCGACCGGGCGTTTCTGCTGGAGAGCGTCGTCGGCGGAGAGAAGCTGGCGCGCTACTCGTTTCTGGGCGTCGATCCAACGCGGACACTCTCGGCGACGCGCGAGCAGGTGCTGCGGATCGACCATCGCACTGGCGCGATCGAGCAACTCACCAGCAACGACCCGCTCACGCTGCTGCAGGCGGAGCTTCGCGGCATTCGCGCCGCGCCGCGGCCGGGGCTGCCGCGATTCGTCGGCGGCGCCGTCGGATACGCGGCGTACGACCTGATTCGCTATTACGAAAAGCTGCCCAATGCCCCGCGCGACGATCGCAATGTGCCGGATCTATGCTTCGATCTCTATGACACGCTGCTGATTTTCGATCATGTGTTTAAGCGCGTTCACATCGTCGCGCACGCGACCATCGCCGAAGACGCCTCCCGGCCGCTGCGCGAGGCCTATGACGATGCGTGCGCGCGGATCGAAGGCATTCTCGCCCGTCTGCAGGCCCCGCGCGAGTTTCGCGCGGTGCGACTGCCCGCCGAGTGGCTCCAGCCGACGCATTTCGTCAGCAATTTTCAGCCCGGCGAGTTTGAGCGGGCCGTGCGCAGCTCGCAGGAATACATCAAGGCCGGCGACATCTTTCAGGTCGTGCTCTCGCAACGGCTGGAGGCTCGCACCACGGCCGACCCCTTCGCGATTTATCGCGCTGCGCGGCTGATCAATCCGTCGCCGTTCATGTTTCTATTGAAGTCGCCGCAGATGACCTTGGTCGGCGCCAGCCCCGAGATCATGTGTCGCGTCGAAGATGGCGTCGTCACCAACCGTCCGCTGGCGGGCACGCGGCCGCGCGGCGGCGACGAAGCGACCGACGCGCGATTGCGTGAGGAGCTGCTTGCCGATCAGAAGGAGCGGGCTGAACACGTCATGCTGGTCGATCTCGGCCGCAATGACTTGGGCCGCGTTTGCAAGCCCGCCTCGGTCAAGCTGCGCGAGCTGATGGCGGTCGAGAACTACAGCCATGTGATGCACATCTCGAGCACGGTCGTCGGCGAGTTGGCGGAGGGGCTGACGGCATTCGATGCGCTGCGCGCGACGCTGCCCGTGGGCACGGTCAGCGGCGCGCCGAAGGTGCGCGCCCTCGAAATCATCGACGAGCTGGAGCCGACGCGACGCGGACCGTATGCGGGTGCGGTGGGCTATGTCGATTTTGCGGGCAACATGGACACCTGCATCGCGCTGCGGACGGTCGTGCTGCTGCCGCGCAACGACGGGCTGCACACGGCATATGTGCAGGCCGGCGCCGGCATCGTCGCCGACAGCGACCCGCGCCGCGAGTTCGAAGAGACGCAGAACAAGGCCAAGGGCATGCTGGCGGCGATTCGCGTGGCGGAGGAGTGCTTTTAGGGAGGGGCGAAGGGGCGGGAGGGGTGACGGGGCGGGACGGAAGAGCCAATCGAGGCTTGTACCGTCGGATACGGGTGCGATCCTTCTCTTTGAATCCAGTATTCCCCGTTTCTGTCGTCTTCTGTCGGCGGGAACTGTGCTGCGCACGTCGCGTCCATGAGAGCGAGTGAGCGACGCAGTGTGCGCTCCGTAAGACCGACAACTGCACATAGACCGCCGGGGATTGGCAGCCGCGCGTGGTTTTATCGCAACCGACGCGAGCGCCGCGTGTATCCACCCGACGGGGAGACGTACCAAACGTGGAGAACAACATGAGACAGGCGAGCTTGCAGTCCGACGCGTGCGTCGCCGCACGCAAGCTGTTCCTCGGCTTTTTTGTCGCCGCGACCGTCGCGGCATGGGGGCCCTCTCTGGCTCACGCCGACGAGGTCGTTGCCGAACAGGGCCAGGGCTGCCTGCGGATTGTCGATCCCGATCGGCCGGTCGATCAGCCGCAGGTCGCGTGTCCGCTCAAGCACACGTCGGTCGACGCGAACATTGCCGGCTACGTCGGTCGGACGACGGTGAAACAGACCTTCACCAACCCCACCACGCGCAAGATCGAAGCGATTTACGTCTTCCCGATGCCCAACGACGCCGCCGTCGATCGCATGACGATGATCGTCGGCGAACGGCGGATCGTGGCGGATATCAAGGAGCGCGAAGAGGCGCGGCAGGCGTACGAAGCTGCGAAGTCGGCTGGGCATGTCGCAAGCCTGCTCGATCAGGAGCGGCCGAACATCTTCACCCAGTCGCTCGCCAACATCGAGCCGGGCGCGACGGTCGAGATCGAGATCAGCTTTGTCGAAACGCTGAGCTACGAGAACGGCCTCTTCACCTGGAATTTTCCGATGGTCGTCGGCCCGCGCTACATCCCCGGCGGCGGAAGCGCCGCGAGCCCGATGACGACCGGCCGCGATACGCCGCGCGTACCCGACGGCTCGCGGATCACGCCGCCCGTCGCGCCGAAGGGCAGCCGCGCCGGACATGACATCGACATCACCGTCCGCCTCGATGGCGGCTCGGCACGCATGGCGCCCAACCAGATCAGCAGCGAACTGCACGACATCGAGCAGAGCCTCGACGCCGCCCGCGGCAGCGCCACCATCACGCTGCGCCGCAAAAACGAAATCCCCAATCGCGACTTCGTGCTGCGATATCGCCTCGGCAGCGACGAGCCGGGGCCGGCGTTTCTGACTCATCGCGACGAGCGCGGCGAGTTTTTCACGCTCGTGCTCCAGCCGCCGCGGCGCGTCACGCCGGAGACTGTGGTCCCGCGCGAGCTGATCTTCGTGCTCGATACCAGCGGCTCGATGAGCGGATTTCCGATCGAGCAGGCCAAGAATGTGATGTCGCGGGCCATCGACGCGTTGCGGCCCGACGACACGTTCAACCTGATTACCTTCGCCGGCGACACCAACATTTTGTGGGACGAGCCGCGCCCGGCCACCAAACAAAATCTCGCGGATGCGCAGCGCTTCCTGGCCGACCGCGACGGCGGCGGCGGAACCGAGATGATGAAAGCGATCGACGCCGCCCTGCGTCCTTCGAAGCGAATCACGAACTTCTGTGGAACGAAGCCGCGCGTCATGTCCGACGATCGCGGTCCGACCGATCGCGGTCCGGGACGGATGACGAGCGACCTGATGAAGGCCGAGGAGCTCGCCGGGCTCATGCCCGATGGCCGTTCGGTGATGATCGAGCTGTCGTCGGACCAGATCGTGAATTGGCCGCCTCCGAATGTCCGCAGCACCTGGAGCGGCGTTGCGGTCAATACGTCGCGCGGACCGGTCGAACTCCGCAACGCTCCTGTCGGCGGAGACGGGGCGGGCCGCCGCAACTGCGCCGTCCGAGGAACGTGGAGCTGGAGCGAAGACCGCGACCGCGGCGTGCTGACGATCGAGTCGGTCGACTGGAACCTGCCGAGCAACGCCTCGTCGCCCGAGCGAGACGACGCCGTGGTCGAAGGCAAGCAGCGACCGATGCGCGTGGTCTGCTTCATGACCGACGGGTATGTCGGCAACGACATGGAGATCATCGCCGCCGTCAAGAACTTCGCCGACACCACGCGCGTGTTCTCCTTCGGCATCGGCAATAGCGTCAATCATTTCCTGCTCGACGAAATGGCCCGAGAAGGCCGCGGCGAAGTCGAGTATGTGTCGCTCAGCGCGAATCCCGAGGCCGCGGTGGCGCGCTTCGCCGACCGCATCTCGGCACCGGTGTTAGCGGATATCTCGATCGACTGGGGCGGGCTTTCGGTCAGCGACGTGTTTCCGACCCGCGTGCCCGATCTCTTCGCCGCCAAGCCGATCATCGTCCACGGCCGCCTCACCGGCGACGCCCGCGGCGACATTCGGTTGCGCGGCCAGACCGGCGCCGGTTCGTTTGAACAGACGATCTCGATCGGCGCCCTGGAGCGCTCGGGACAGCGCGACAGCATCGCCTCGCTCTGGGCTCGGGCCAAAGTCGCGCATCTGCTCCGCAGCGACTACGAAGCCGCGCAGCGCGGCGATTTCCCCGCCGGCCTGAAAGCGCAGATCGTAGCGCTCGGATTGCAATTCCGTCTTCTGACGCAGTTCACGAGCTTTGTCGCGGTCGAGGAAATGACCATCACGCGCGGCGGACAGCCGACGACCGTGCGTGTGCCGGTGGAGATGCCGGCGGGCGTGAGCCACGAAGGTGTCTTCGGCGGCGCTCCCGCAGGCGGACAGGGTGGCATGTTGTTCCAAGGCGGAGCATTGCCGACGATTAGCGGTGTTCCCGCGCCGGCGCCGATCGGAAACAAGGCCCGTAAGTTGGCGGCACCACGAAGCGAAACCGGCCGCGTGTTGAAGGAAGCATCGAGAGACGACGCCGTCGACGCCGATGCCGCGAACTCCCGAGTGACGGAGCCGGCCGCCAAGCTCGACGAGCGTCTGCGCGATCTCGCGAACAAAGTCGAGCGCGAAGGACGCGAAGGCGACCTCGAGGCCGGCGGAGTCAGCGTTCGAAATTGGCGTATCGACGTAACGATCGAGCTCTACGATCTCGGCGACGCGACGCGCGAAGCGCTGAAGAATCTCGGCTTTGAAGAGCTTGCCGCCGGCAACGCGGCCCGCGTGCTGATCGGATCCATTGACGTGCGCAAGCTTGCCGCGCTGAGCGAGCTGGAGTCTGTCGCCCGTGTTCGCCCCGTGTAACCGCCCCACCGACTACTGACCAAACGCACAGCGGCCCGCGAATTCGCGGGCCGCTGTCGCATTTCACCCTCGTTAGAACCGTCGTTCGTTACGCTTCGGGCGCGCCGTCGGCCATGAGCTTTCGGGCGATGACGAAGCGCTGAATTTCACTGGTGCCTTCGTAAAGCTCGGTGATCTTGGCGTCGCGCATCAGGCGCTCCACCTGATACTCCTGGCAATAGCCCCAGCCGCCAAAGACCTGCACCGCGAGCGTGCAAACGCGGCTGCTGAGTTCGCTGGCGAACAGCTTGGCCATCGCGGCCTGCGCGCCGAAGGGGCGCTTGTGCTGCTTCATCCACGCCCCGCGGCGACAGAGCATGCGTGCGGCTTCGATGCCGGTGTGCATGTCGCTCAGCTTCCACTGAATCGCCTGGAAATTGGCGATCGGCTGATTGAATTGATGGCGCGTCTGGCTGTACTTCATGGCGTGGTCGAGCGCGGCCTGGCTGATGCCGATGGCCTGAGACGCAACGCCGAGGCGTCCGCCGTCGAGGGTAGCCAGAGCGATGTTGAAGCCTTTGCCCACTTCGCCCAGCAGCGCGTCTTTGGGGATGACGGCGTCTTCGAAGACCAGCTCGGTGGTGCTGCTGGCCTTGATGCCCATTTTCTTTTCGGCCTTACCGACGCGCAGCCCCTTGGTGTTGTTCTTCTCAACGATGAACGCGGACATGCGATTTTTCGGCGAATCGGGCGCGGTGACGGCGAAGAGCACCACGACGCTTGCTTCGCCGCCGTTGGTGACGAAGCACTTGGTGCCGTTGATGTGCCAGCCGTCGTCCTTGAGCACGGCGTTGCAGCGGGCTGCGCCGGCGTCGGAACCGCTGCCGGGCTCGGTGAGCGAAAAGCAGCCGATCCATTCGCCGCTGCTGAGCTTGGGGAGATATTTCTGTTTCTGGGCTTCGGTGCCGAAGTTGAGAATGGGGTCGACGCAGAGCGAGTGATGAGCCGAAACGAGAATGCCCGTCGCGGCACAGGCCCGGCTCAGCTCTTCGACCATCATGACATAACTGACGACATCGAGCCCCGCGCCGCCATATTGCTCGGGCACGTAGAGCCCGAAAAGGCCCAGTTCGGCGAGCTTGCCGATCAGGCCGTCTTCGAAGCGGCCGGTCTCATCGCGATGGAGCGCGTGGGGCGCGATCTCGTTATCGCAGAAATCGCGCAGGGTCTGCTGTAGCTGCTGCTGGTCGTCGGTAAGGCGGAGGTCCACTGGATCAACCCCCTACTTTCGCCAGCAATTCGCGAGCGATGATGATCCGCTGAATCTGGCTGCTGCCCTCGCCGATCTCGCAGAGCTTTGCATCGCGCATGTATCGCTCCACGGGGATGTCCTTGGTGTAGCCGTAGCCGCCGTGAATCTGGATTGCGTTCAAGCACGCCTTGGTGGCGATTTCGCTGGCGAAGAGCTTGGCGACGCACGCCTTGATCTTCTCGCTTTCGCCGCGGTCGAGGCTGGACGCCGCTTCGCGGACGAGCAGTCGGGCGGCGTCGATCTCGGTGGCCATGTCGGCCAGCATGAACTGGATCGCCTGCAGATCGGCGATGGGCTTGCCAAAGGCCTCGCGCTGTTTGGCGTAAGCGATCGATTCCTCCAGGGCACCGCGGGCAAGGCCGACGGAGAGAGCGCCGATTCCGACGCGGCCGCGCTCGAGCACCTTCAGCGCGTCGATGTAGCCCATGTTGAACTGACCGCAGATCTGCTCAGGGCCGACGTAGACGTTTTCCAAGTTGAGCGTGACGGTGTCGCTGCCGCGCATGCCCATCTTGTCTTCTTTGTGGCCGACCTCGAAGCCCTTGGCGCCGCGCTCGACGACGAACGCCGTGATGCCCTTGGCGCCCTTCGCCGGGTCGGTGCGGGCAGTGATGATGTAAACCTGCGCCCGCTGGCCGTTGGTGATGAACTGCTTGTGGCCACTGATGCGCCAGCCGTCGCCGGACTTTTCGGCGCGGGTCTGCAGAGCGGCCGCGTCGGAGCCGCAGCCGGGCTCGGTGAGACCCCAGGAGCCGATCCACTCGCCGCTGGCGAGCTTGGGCAGATACTTTTTCTTGATCGCGTCCGAGGCATTGGACGTGAGGATGTGGGAGATGCAGAGGCCGTTGTGGGCGGCGAGCATGAGCGCGGTGGCCCCGCATTGCCTGGCGACCTCTTCCATGACGACGCTATTGGCGAGATAGCCGAGTCCGGAGCCGCCAAACTCCACCGGGGTGGTGAGGCCGAGGAGGCCCATTTCGCCGAGTTCGCGGACGGTGGAGTCGGGGATCCATTGGTCGCGATCCCAGTCGCGAGCGAAGGGGCGGATGCGTTCGGCGGCAAACTTTCGCACGCTGTCGCGCAAGGCGACGAGATCGTCCGGTAGATCGAAGTTCATACTGGCACACACTTTACGATCGAGTTGGGCGGCTCATTTCGCGTGGCGACGCTCCCCACGCGACACCGCTCCGACTACGATTCTAAGTTGGACGGGTCGAAATTTGAACCCGCGGCCGAGTTTGAAATCGTTAGACACGCGGGATCGCGGGTTGTGCGGCCCGGGTTCGCCGGTCCGCCGAAGCGCGGTCGGCTCGTTGTGAATTAATCGCCGGCAAATCGCCGGCGCTGCTTCTGAGCTTTCATCGCCGCCCGAAAGCGGCGCTAGGTCTGTGATCCGATGGCAATCGAGCGAATTCGAATTCTGGGCGTCGCCAGCGGCGGCGGCGCGGGCAAGCCGGGCGCCCAGGACGGGCCGACGAAGCTGCGCGAACTGGGTCTGATCACTCGACTGCAGACCGCGGGCTTTGAGGTCAGCGACCTGGGCGACGTGCCGGGTGGTCACGAAACAGAATATGACGGCGAGGGCGAGGCCTCGCGCAATGTGCCGGAGGTGCTGCAGGTGAACCGGCACACCTACGCGGCGGTGCGCAACGCGTGGCGCGACGCCACCGCCAAGGACTTCGTGCTGATCATCGGCGGCGACCACAGCCTGGCGATCGGCACGCTGGGCGGCATCACCGACAGTTGCAAGCGGCTGGGCATCTTGTGGATCGACGCCCACGCCGACTTCAACACGCCCTATTCGAGTCCCTCGGGCAATATTCACGGGATGAGCCTGGCGATCGCATGCGGGCGCGGACATCGGGAGCTTCGGGCCATCGCCGAGTATGACCCGATGGTCGAAGATCAGGACGTTTTCCTGTTTGGCTGTCGCGATATCGATCCGGGCGAGAAGGAAAATCTGACCGACAGCGACGTGCATTTGTTCGAGATGCCGCAGTGGCGCGCGGCGGGCGTGGTATCGAGCGTTGTCGATGCGGCCCGCCTGCTGGCGACGCGCTGCGACCATGTGCATCTGTCCTTCGACATTGACGTCGTCGACGCGGAGCATGTGCCCGGCACCGGGACGCGAGTGGCGGGCGGATTGAGCGTGGACGAAGCCTGCGGACTGCTACGCGAGCTGGGCGGACTGCGCGTGCTGAAGTCGGCCGAGGTGGTTGAGTACAACCCCCATATCGACGCGGCGGACAAACGCACAGGCAAGCTCACCTGCGACCTGATCGCGGCGCTGATGGAAGGCATGCGATGAGCTTCGGGCTGCGAGTGCAGCGTTTCGAGTTGAGAACACTCGCGGCGACGGGCATTGTTGCAACTCGACACCTGGCCATCGAAACTCGAAACTCTCCCCATGGCTGACGCCTGGATCGAAAAGCTGGCGATTCGGCGCTCGGCGTCACTCGGCTGGCGTGAGCGCTTTTGGCGCGAGTGGTGCTTTCTGCTCGTGCTCTGGCGGATGGTGCGCTGGCGCGTACTTGTCATCGCGATCGTGCTGATCGGCGGTGCGGCCATGTTCCGAGCCTTTGAGCCGGGTCGGCACACCTACACCCATGCGCTTTACTGCGTCTGGAGCCTCGTCTTCGGCGAGCCGCCGGAAGAATTTCCGCAGCACCGAGCTTTGCAGGCGCTGTTTTTCGTCGTGCCGATCCTGGGGGTGATTCTGATTCTGGAGACGATCGTCGAGTTTGTGCTGACGCTGCGCGATCGCAAGCGGCAAGAGAGGAGCTGGTGCAAGACGATGACGCACGCGATGGACAAGCACATCGTGCTGATCGGGCTGGGGCGGCTGGGTTATCGCACATTTCTGCTGCTGCGCCGGCTGGGCGAGCAGGTGGCCGTGATCGAGCGCAACCCCAATAACGAATTCGTCGAAGATGTGCGCCGCGAGGGTTCGCCGGTCTTCATCGGCGACGGCAAACGTGAAGAGATTTTGCTCGAGGCGAATATCGCCAACGCCGCGGCCATCATCCTCGCCACGACCGACGACCTGGCGAATCTGGAAGCGGCGATGGACGCGCGCAAGTACAACCCCAACATTCGCGTCGTCCTGCGGATGTTCGATCCGCGGATGGCGGAAAAGGTGCGGACGGGCTTCAACATCAAGGTCGCGCTGTCGCAATCGGCCATATCGGCTCCGCTTTTTGCCACTGCCGCCCTGGAGGCCGATCTGGCCGCGAGCGCCATCGTCGACGATGAGCTGCTTTTGACGCAGCGCTGGGCGGTGAAGGCCGGCGGGCCGCTGGCGGGAAAGACGGTCGGCGAGGCGATCGAGGCCTATTCCGTGGGCGTGACCGAGCACCGACCCGTCGGCGGTGCGAAACGGCTCTTTCCGTCGCCGCGGACCCCGTTGCAGGCCGGGGATGAGGTGCTGCTGCAGGGTACTTTTGACACGCTGGGCAAGCTGCGTGCAGCGGCGGCGGCGAGCGCTTAATCTGTGCATTCAGCCGGGCGCGACGCGTCCGGCGATTCCGATGATCCAATGCGTGAGCGGTAGGGAGACCGAACGATGACGGCGGTTCTTGCTGTCGATGGTGTTGCGGCGCAGGCAGACGGGCGTGCGGCGCGGGAGAGCGGCCGGCGAATGCGGCTTGTCTGCGCGGCGCTGGGCTGCGTGTTGTTTTCCCTGATGTCCACCGGCTGTCCGCCGCGCGAATTGGTGGTGCCTCCGCCGATGAACTCTTCTCCGCCACCGCCGCCCCCCTACCGCCCGATGCCGCCGGGTTGGCTCGGCCCGCGGCCCGAGCCGCTGCCGCCGCGAAAGGCGGTTGTGCGACAGACCAAGCCCGCGCCGAGCACGCGGGCCGAGCAGGTCGGCACATCGGTCAACGGCGCGCCGATTTACATGCACACCTTTGGTACGACCGGGCCCACGACGCTCGTCTTCGGCGGCATCCACGGCGACGAAGAAAATAGTTCGGTCATGGCCGAGCGGCTGGTCGAGCATTTGCGGGCGAATCCGCAGTTCACCGCCAATCGACGCATCCTCGTCATTCCGCGGGCGAATCCGGACGGCCTGGCGCGCGGTACACGCGGCAACATCAACAAGGTCGATCTCAACCGCAACTTCCCGGCGTCGAACTTCAAGCGGAGCAATCGACACGGCGGACAGCCTTTGAGCGAGCCGGAGTCGCGGGCGATCGCGCAGGTGGTGAACACGCATCGACCGTCGCTGATTTTCTCGCTGCACTCGATCGCGAACGGGGCCAAGTGCAACAACTACGACGGCCCGGCCCAGGCGATTGCGCAATTGATGAGTCGCTTCAACAGCTACGCGGCCAAGGGCAGCATCGGGTATCCGACGCCGGGCAGCTTTGGCTCTTGGGCCGGCAAGGACAAGGGCATCGCGACGATCACGCTGGAGATTCCGAAGTCGATGCCGGGCAACACGGGATGGGCCCAGAACAAAGAGGCGATTCTGAAGGCGATTGAGCGCGGGGCCTGAGAAGCCCGTCGCCGATGGTGACGCATAGATTCGAGTAGACGACGGGCGTCCGGTGGCCCGACATCGATGGGACAGATGAGAGCCGCGATGTCGAAGCGGCGCGGAGTCTGATTTTTCCTGCGGGGGAATTCCGGCAATTGTCGATAGGACGATGGGCGGCGCGAGCGCGCCGCCGCGGGGTCGCTGCGCATGGGCCGTTGCGCCGGGTGTTCTGGCGATCGTCTCGCCGGGCCGGCGTGAGGCAGAGTCGGCCGCGGGCCATTCCGCGCCCGCATTAGCATGGGGAGTTTTGGACATGCGACGTTGGATGTGCGGTTGTTCAATGCTGGCAGTGGTCGTCGGCTGGCTGGGCGGCGTGGCGGCGAATGGGGAGTGTCCGACGCTTTGGTCGGCGCGGGGCGGCGGGTACATCCCGGACGGATCGAATTTTGAAGCCATTACGGTCTGGAACGATGGACGCCGCGACCAGCTGATCTTGGCCGGCCGGTTCGCGGGGATCGGCGCCGTCCGCACGTCCGGCATCGCGGCGTGGAATGGTCGCGATTGGCGGCCGCTCGGCGAAGGCCTGGGTGACGCCGGCGCGACCGAGATGACCGCGCTAACAACATATCAAGGAGAGCTGATCGCTAGCGGGCGCTTCACCCGCAGCGGCGCACAGCCACTGCGGCGGATCGCCCGGTGGGACGGCGTGCAATGGAGGCCCATGGGACAGTCGCGCGTGCTCGCGTCCGACTTCACGATTCACCACGGCGATCTCATCGCGGGTGGCGAGGTCGGCGCTCCTGGCGGACCGCACTTCGTAGCCAGTTGCGGGCGCTGGAATGGAGCGGAGTGGGAGCCGATTGGCGAACGCTTCGAGGATCGCGAAGTATGGACGATCACGTCGCACGCCGGCCAACTCATCGTCGCCGGTTCTGATTTTCTGAGCCCTCAAACTCCGTTCATTTTCGCGTGGAATGGTGCGGCATGGACCGAGTTGCCCGGCTCCGATGGGTTGTTCTTTATGGACATCGAGAGCTTCAACGGCGAACTCGTCGCCGCCGTCGAGGAGGCGTTTGCCGACTACCCGAAGTGGAGTACGGTCATGCGCTGGGTCGGTGATCGCTGGGATCCCGTCGGCTCACCGATCTATGGCGATGCATGGAAGCTCAGTCGCTATCAAGGTCAACTGGTCGTAGTCGGTCAACATGAATCACCCGCTCCGAATCGTCAGCCCACCGTCGTGCTGCGCTGGGATGGCGCGAGCTGGGAACCCGGGGTATCCCCGAGCACCGGTGTTTCGACGCGCTTGGCGGTCGAGTACCAAGGCAAGCTGGTCGTCGCCGGCAGCTTTGCAGCAATGATGCCGGACTCCCCTGAAGGACTCGTTACAAATCTCGCAACGACCGACTTTGAATCTTGGTCCGCTCTCGGCACACACACCGACAACCGCATTGCCGACCTAACGAACTTCAACGGACAGATCATCGCCGGCGGCGAATTCTCGCTGATTGAGAGCGTGCTCGCGCGCGGCCTGGCAGCCTGGGATGGACGCGAGTGGCGTGAGTTCGCCGGCGGCTTGGCGGGCTCGGCCAGCGCGCTGCGGGTCGAGGGCGACGACCTGATCGTCGCGGGACAGTTCGAGATTCCCGGCGTCGCGGGCGCGCGGAACATTGCTATCTGGCGTGATGGCGGCTGGCTTGCGCTAGGCGCCGGCCTCTCCGGACCGGCCGATGCGATGACGCGCTTTCACGGCGAGCTCATTGTGGGCGGACAGTTCATTAGCGCGGGCTCGCAGCCGATGAACTTCATTGCGCGCTGGGACGGTGCTGCATGGCTTCCGCTCGGCAACGGCCTGAGCGGACAGGCGACATCGATGGCCGTGCTCGACGACGGGCTCTACGTCGGCGGGTTTTTCGGCCGCGCCGGCGATCGTCTCGTCAGCAATCTCGCGCGCTGGGACGGGGCACGCTGGGAAGTGGTCGGCGCAGGCGCGAATGAGGGCGTAACCGGCGGCGGAACAGCGAGTGACAGCACCGGCGTCTATGCACTGGCGACCTTTGACGGCGAACTGTACGTCGGCGGAACGTTCGCGACGGCGGGCGGAATCGAATCGGCGAACCTGGCGCGCTGGGATGGAAGCGCGTGGCACGCCGGACCGGCGGCGAACGGTTCCGTGCGGGCGCTCGATGTCATCGATGGCGTGCTGCATGTTGGCGGTCGCTTCACAAACATTGGCGGCGTCACCGCGATCGACGCAGCGACATGGGATGGCACACATTGCGAGCAGATCGGCGAGGGCCTGGCGACGACCCTGAATGCGTTCTCGCAGCGCGGCAATCGTCTGATGGCGGCGGGGTCGCTCTTTCTGTCCAACGACTCCGCCAGCCCCGCAGCCTTCACAGTGGCCGAATTCGGCTGCCTCTACGCGGTCGCCGACCTCAACTGCGACACGGTCCTGACCATCGATGACATCGGCCCCTTTGTCGTCGCACTGACCGACCCGACTGCGTACGCCGCCGCCTATCCCGATTGCACGATCGACAACGCCGACTCCAATGGCGACGGAGTCGTGACGGTTGGCGACATCGGCGCGTTTGTGGCGTTGCTTCTCGATTGACGCGCCGCGGCCCTCGCTAGCGCAACTTCAGGAAACACACGCGGCGTGCGACGGCTCTGAATGAACCGCGCACGCCGCGATGCTGTGTGCTGTTGAAGTGCGGTCTCGCCGGATCAGGGGCGCGAGCCGGGCATGGGCTGCGGCGCGGCGCCGGCGGGTCGCGGAGCCGGAGCGCCGGTCGGCGGTTGACCGCCAGGGGCGGCGCCCGGCGGCTGCTGCGCGGCGCCGGCCTGCATCGCCTGCACCTCCGCCTGCAACTGGGCCAGCGCCTCGCGGGCCTTCTGGTTCTGCGGGTCTACCTGAAGGATCTTCTCCAGCAGCCCCATCGCGTCGCCGAAGAGACGCGCCTCGACGCAGATCTTGGCCAAGGTCCACATGTATTCCGGGTTGCCGCCGGAGTATTGAATCGCCTTCTGCGCCAACGGCACGACATCGAGCAGCGCCAGCGTGTTGATGATCGGCAACTGGCCGACGCGCGTCTCGACAATCTCGTTCAGAACCTTGGCGATCTCCTGCTCCTTGCCGGGCAGCGGCTGATCGGTCACCTCGTTCTTGGCGTTCTTCAGGTGAAGCGAGTTGTGGAAAGCGGTCAGCACATCGACCTTGAGATCGAAGGCGCGCATGTGCTGCTTCACGAGCTCTTTGTCGTGCGCCTTGCCGGCCACGGCGCGACGGGTGATTTCAATCAGGTCGCTCGCGGCGATGCGGGCATCTTCGAGCTTCACCATCGTCAGCAGCACGCGCGTGCGATAGTCGGCGACCAGTGCGTTGTTCGGCATCAGCTCGTAGGCCTTATTGATCGTCACCAGCGCCTTTTCGAAGTATCGCGTCTCGTAGTAGCCGGCCGCGAGCATGCGGTAGGTCTCGCCCAGCCGGTCGGCGGGCGCGGCTTCGACCGCGACTTCGAGGAACGGGACGGCCTGACGGAAATAGCGCGTCAGCAGATAAAACTCGCCCATGCCCCGGTTGGCGCGGAAGTTTTTGCCTTCAATGCGGATCACGCGAGCGAAGTATTCGCGACCGTTGATCGTGTCGTTGCGCAGCATCGAGATTTCGCCGATCTGCAGCATCGCCTCGACGTTGGTCGGGTCAGAGCTGTAGACCTGCGCAAAGCGCTTGACCGCTTCGGCGTAGTAGATGGTCTGTTTCTGGCCGGGAGGCTCGGCCTCGGCCTGCGCGCGGAACGCCATCCCTTCCTGCATCACCTGATCGACGGTTTGGCCCGGGAGGATGCCCTGATCGTTGGGAATCTCCTGCGGCGCTTGAATCGCAGGAGCAGGCGTCGGCGGCTGGGACTCGCCCGGCAGCGGCGGAGCCGACGGGATCGCGGTCCCGGTCGGCGCGGCGCTGGGCGGCGGCTGGACCGCCGGAGGAGCCGGGACGGGCGTCGTCTGCGAGTAGGCAATGCAAACGAGCAGCGTGGTGGGCAGCAACCATTGCGACGCGCGCATCATCATGAAATTCTCTCCTGACGAACTCAGCCCGCTCGGGGCGCATGGGGACCGGCCTAGCGCGGCATATTACTCGAATTTCGCATTCGATCGGCGACGCGCGCGGGGCGACGCGGCGGCGTGGGTTCTCCCGCGCCGGACATTCACCGCCCGCGGAGCAATCGCGTGCGAAGCCAGTTGATCGCGCCGCGAGCCGCGCGCTGACGGATGAAATCGCGGGGTTGATCGGCACCCAGAAAAAACTCTCGGGCTTCGACCCCGGTCTTGCCCGCAACGCCGACATACACCAACCCCACCGGCTTCTCGGCCGTCCCGCCACCGGGACCGGCAATGCCCGTGATGCTGAGCGCGTGATCCGCGTTCAATCGCCGAGCAGCCCCCTCGGCCATGGCGATCGCCACCGGAGCGCTGACCGCGCCGTGCTTCTCCAGCAATACGCCATCGACGCCCAGCAGTTCGCGTTTGGCATCGTTGTGATAGGAAATCGCGCCGCCGAGAAAATAGGCGCTGCTTCCGGCCGCGTCCGTGAGCAACTCGCCCAGCAGCCCGCCCGTGCAGGACTCGGCAACCGCAAGCGTCTCTCGCCGCCGTTTGAGCAGCGAACCCAACGAGAACGCCAGCGATTCGCCGTCATGGCCATAGACCGCATCGCCCAGCCGCTCGCTGACGAGCTGCTCAGTCTCGGCGATCATGCGGTCCGCCTCCGCGGCGGAGGCGGCTTCGACGTTGATCTTCACGGTGATTTCGCCCAGCGCCGCGGAGGTCCCCACTTCGGGGTTGCGGCCGCGCATCATCAACTCGCCCAGCAGGTCGTTCACTTCCGCCTCGGGCCGACCGCAGGTGTGGATCGCTCGGCTCCGCAGAACCGCGCCGCCAACGGGCGGCAGCGCGGGGGCGACCCCGGTTTCGTACATCGTGCGCATCTCGAGCGGCACGCCGGGGAGCGAAAAAACCTCCGCCCGGCCGATGCGGATATGAATGCCGGGAGCGGTGCCGCAGCTATTCAGAAGCACCCGCGCCCCCTCCGGCATCTGCGCCTGCACGCGATTGCGCTCGGGCATCGCGCGGCGGCGTGCCTCGAAAAAGGCCAGCACGTCGCAAAGGGCCTCTTCGCGCTCGACCAGCCGCACACCGGCGGCGCGGGCGATCGCAGCCCGCGTCAGGTCGTCATCGGTCGGGCCCAGCCCGCCGGTGGCGACCACGACGTCCGCTTTGGACGCGGCCCGTACAAAGGCATCGACGATGGCGTCGAGATCGTCGGCCACGCACTCATGACCCTGCGACCGCAGCCCGCGCTCCGCCAGCCGTTTGGCGAGCCAGGCCGAGTTTGTGTCCACCGATTGACCGAGCGCCAGCTCCGTGCCGATCGCCAGAAGTCGCGCGACTTGCATACCATTCTCTCCGCGGCGGATATCGCCGATAAGCAGGATCGTATCCGCGACACGCAGGACCAGCGGACAGGACAGGACACATGGCTCAGCCTTCGCCCTTTGCGAAATCGTCCGACTATCGCCCCACCGAGACGCTGCAACTGGGCGAGCTGGTCGTGCCCGCCCTTTTTCGCGATGCCGCGACGGAATATGCGGACGCGACAGCCGGCGCGGCGCTGCTCGATCGATCGGAGCGCGTCATCGTCGAGGTCACCGGAAAGGACCGAGCAAGCTGGCTGCACAACCTCGTGTCCAACGCGGTGAAATCGCTGGATGAGTCTCACGGCAATTACGCCTTTGCCTGTGATGTGCGCGGGCGCATTCAGTTTGACTTGAACATCCTCGTCCGGGCCGACGCCCTTTGGCTCGACCTCGACGCCGGCACGGCCCTGCGTGCGATGCAGCATTTCGATCGTTACCTGATCACCGAAGACGTGAAGCTGCGTTTGCAGCCGGATCGCTTTGCGCGGCTCGCCATCGTCGGGCCGAAGACGTGGGAAGTGGGTGAGCGACTGGGGCTGCTGAATGGCGAGCCGCTTCCCGACCTCGCTCACGTCGACGCGGGCGATGCCACGATGGTGAAGCACGCGCTCGCCGGCGGACGGGGATTTGAGTTATTCGTCCCCCTTGCCGACGCCGGCGCGTGGTGGAGCCGGGCCGCAGCCGCGGGGGCCGCGCCGACCGGTCGGGCAACGCTTGACGTGTTGCGGATCGAAGCGGGGATTCCTTGGATCGGCCGCGATCTCGACGACACCGTTCTGCCGGCGGAGACCGGCCAGATCGAACGCGCCATCAGCTATCACAAAGGCTGCTATCTGGGGCAGGAGGTGATCGAGCGCATGCGGGCTTACAACTCGCTGGCGCGGCGGCTGGTGAAGCTCACGATGGCGGATGGCGCCGGACTCGCGCTGCCGGCGCCGCTGCGGACCGCCGAGCGCGACGCCGGCCGCATCACATCGCTCGTGCGACATCCGCAGAGCGGCGAGTGGGTCGGCCTTGGCTATTTGCGAACGCAATATCCGACGACCACGGAACTTTCTGCCGGCGATCCGCCGCGGGCCGTTCGAGCTTTAGCCGGCGCGGCATAGGCAATCGCTACGCGCGCGATCGAGGCGGCGGCTCGCCCCGTCGCGCGGCCTCGCGTAATCTTCGTTCCGCACTCGCCCCTTGGGGCAGATGACGGCAAGACGCGAACACGATTTCATCGACCCGCAGAAACGACAAGGACGCACGCGATGGCCGAGATTCAACCGCTGAAGGGAATTCGATACACGCCGAAATCGGGCACGGACATCGGGCCGCGCCTCGCGCCGCCCTACGACGTGCTGAGCGACGCCGACAAGCGGGCGCTGCTGCAGCGCGATCCGGCGAATTTCGTGAAGATCGACTTGCCCCACACGCCTCCCAAGTTCGCCGGCCCGCCGGAGGCCTACGCCGCAGCCAAGACCACGCTCGACGAGTGGCTGAAAGCCGGCGTCATGAAGCAGGATGCTCAACCCGCCATCTACGTCTATCACCAGGCCTACACCCACGCCGGGCGCAAGTACCTGCGCAAGAAATTCTTCGTGCGGCTGCGGCTTGAAGAGTTCGGCAAGGGCTCGGTCTATCCCCATGAGCAAACCTTTGGCGGCCCCAAGGAGGATCGCCTGCTGCTCACGCAAGCCACCGCCTGCAACCTCAGCCCGATCTTCGGCCTGTTCGAAGATCCGTCGAACGCCGTCTCCGCCCTGCTCGATCGCGCCATCGCGTCGCTGTCGCCGATCCTCACCGGCGACGCCGAAGGCGTCAGCAACACCGTCTGGGCCGTGACCGATTCGGCGACGATCGCCGCTGTGCAGGCCGCAATGCGCGACAAGGCGATCTACATCGCCGATGGCCACCATCGCTATGGAACCGGGCTGAACTATCGCGCCCGCCTGCAGGAGAAAGGCGGCCCGCTCGCCGCGGATCATCCGGCCAACTATGTCCTGTGCGTCTGCTGCCCGATGAGCGACGCGGGGCTGCTAATCCTGCCGACGCATCGCGTCATGCCGGGACTGGCCATCACCGAGACCGCGCTGATCGGCGAATCGAGCATTCAGGTCGCGCCGCTCAACGCGCCTTCGGCGGATGCCGCGCTCGAAGCGGTTGCGGCAATGGGGCCGCAGGCGTTCGTCTTCGTCCGTGCCGATGGCAAGATGTTCAGCGTCAAGCCGCGTGACCCCGCCTTGCTCGATTCGCTCGAGCCCAACCATAGCGCCGCCTGGCGTCGGCTGGCGCTTGCGTTCCTCCATGCCTACGTGATCGATCGCGTGCTGACGCCGAAAGTGTGCGCCGGCAAGCCGCCGGAGATTCACTACGTGAAGAACGTGGCCGAGGCGGTCGGCGAGGCAAAGGAGACCAAGGGTTGCGTGTTCCTGATGCAGCCCAACACCATGGAAGAGCTGCGCCAGGTCTGCCTCGCGGGCGACCTCATGCCGCAAAAGAGCACCTTCTTTTTCCCGAAGCTCGCGAGCGGATTGGTCGTGAATCCGCTTGCCTGAGATGTGCGAGACGCGCTCCGGCGTCGGGGCGCGTCATGGTTCTACTGTTTCACCGTCGGCCCGTTCCGCGCCGCCAGACACCTGACACTTGCCACCTCCCGCCCATTCCGAGCTCGACTCCGCGCCCCTCGGCCTGATTGCCGGGGAAGGCGAGCTTCCGCGCCTGATCGCCCGCAATGCCGTCGCCGCCGGCCGCACGCTGGTCACCGTCGCCCTGCGCGGCTGTGCCGATCCGGCCCTTCGCGAACAATCGAGCGTCTTCCGCTGGCACGGCATCGTTCGGCTCGGCGGATGGATCCGCACATTGCGTCGGGCCGGCTGTCGCGAGGTGGTCATGGTCGGCCGCGTTCGCAAGTCAACCATGTTCGCCGGCCCGCGCTGGCTTCAGTATTTGCAGTATCTTCCCGACTGGACCAGCATTCGGCTCTGGTACTTCCGCGTCCGCGACCGGCGAAATCATTCGCTGCTCGGCGCGGTGGCCGATGAGCTGGCTCGGAACGGGATTGAGATGATCGACTCGACGCGCTATTGCCCCGAAGCGCTCGCTACGGAGGGAACTCTGACGGCCTTCGAGCCGCCCCGCAGCGTGCGCGACGACGCCGATTTCGCGTGGCCCATCGCGCGCCAGATCGCCGACCTCGACGTCGGCCAGGCCGTGGCCGTAAAGGAGCGCGAGATCATCGCCGTCGAAGCGATCGAAGGGACCGACAAGCTCATCCGCCGCACCGCCGAACTCTGCCCGCAGGGCGGATGGACGCTGGTGAAGCTGGCCAAGCCGAATCAGGACATGCGCTTCGACGTCCCCACGATCGGGCCCAACACCATTGAAAATCTGAAAGCGGCGCGGGCGGCGGCGCTGGTTGTCGAGGCCGGCCGCACACTGATCCTGGAGAAGGAGCGGACGATCGAGCTGGCCAATCGCCATCGAATCGCGATTCTGGGGCGCTCCGTCGGAGGCGGACGCTAGTGGCGGCCCGCATCCTCGACGGCGCCGCGCTGGCGACGGAGGTCCGCGCGCGCGTCACCAGCGACGTCGCCTATCACACCACCCACCACGGCCCCGTAAAGCTCGTCGCCGTTCTTGTCGGGGCCGACCCCGCCGGCCAGCTTTACGCCGATCGCCAGCGCAGCCTGTGCGTCAAGACCGGCGTGCAGTATGAACTCATCGAACTGCCCGACGATGTCGCGCAGCGCGACGTCTTGGCCGAGATCGACCGCCTCAACGGCGATCCGCTGGTCACCGGCATCATCGTGCAGATGCCCCTGCCGCATCACATCGACCCTGCCATGGTGCAGTGGCGCATCGACCCCTACAAAGACGTCGAGGGTGTGAACCCCGCCAACATCGGCCTGCTGTTCTATCACGCACCGATCATCGCGCCGTGCACCGCTTTAGCGGCGATCGAGATGATCCACGCCAGCGATTGCGAAATCCGCGGCGCTCATGCGGTCATCGTCGGACAGAGCCGGATCGTCGGCAAACCGATCACGATGTTTCTGTTGAACGAGGAAGCGACCGTAACGGGCTGCCACGTCGCAACGCGCGACCTCGCCTATCACACCAAACAGGCCGATATCCTGGTCGTCGCCGTCGGCAAGCCCGGCTTGATCGGGGCACAACACGTCAAGCCCGGCGCCGTCGTCATCGATGTCGGCATCAACTCGATTCGCGTCACGACGCCTGACGGCAAAGAGTCGCGCAAGACCGTCGGCGACGTGAACTTCGACGAAGTCGCCCCGATTGCTGGCGCGATCACCCCCGTACCCGGCGGAGTCGGCCCGATGACCGTGGCGATGCTGCTGCGCAACACAGTTCAGGCGGCACAAAAGCAGATCGCGCGACGGGAAAGCTGAGATGCCGGCCTACGTCGCGCTATTGCGCGCAGTCAACGTCGGCGGTACGGGCAAACTGCCCATGACCGATTTCAAGGCGATGTGCGTCAAGTCGGGCTGGGAAAAGGTGCAGACCTACATCGCCAGCGGAAATGTCGTATTCACCGCCAAGGACGCGCCCGCCAAGGTGAAGGCGAAGCTCGAAAAGCAGCTCCTCGAATACGCCGGCAAGCCGGTCGGCGTCCTCATCCGCACGGCGGAAGAGATCGCGGCGGTCCTGAAAGCGAATCCCTTTCCCGATGCCGCCCCCAATCGGACGGTGGCGATTTTCTTCGACGAAGCCCCGCCGCCCGACGCCATACGAAATCTGAAGGGACTGAAAAACGAACAGCTTCGACTCGGCACGCGCGAAATCTACGTCCACTACGGCGACGGCATGGCCGACTCGACGCTCGTCATCCCCGCCGCAAAGCACGGCACCGCCCGCAACATGAACACGGTCGCCCGTCTCACCGCGATGGCCGCCGCGCTGTAGCGCCGGCTCTCAGCGCCTACCATCGTCCGCATGGGATGTTGTGAGCCGATCTTTGTGAGCATTGTTGGCTTGGCGGGGCTGGCCTTCGCCGGAGCCGCCTATGAAAACCGCGACCGCAAGGCGGCGATCATCTCCGCGGTGCTGATCCTCATCGCGATCGGCTTGGCGGTGCTACTCGTGCTGCGCGCCGTCTTCGCAGTTTGAATGTTTGAACCTGCCGCCATCGCCCCGACCTCGACGGACGCCGAAGGGGCGCGGTATAATCCGGGACTTCGAAACATCGAGTTCCCGTAGCTCAACTGGACAGAGCGTTGGCCTCCGAAGCCAAAGGTTACTGGTTCGAATCCAGTCGGGAACGATGCCTGAAACCGTCTCGTTCGCACATGTCTCGCCGGCCTAATCCGCCGCGGACGAATGAACCCCAAGCGGCACCGGCCGCCCATGTTCATTCACCGCCACATACACCAACACCGCACTCGTGACCGGAATGTTCGTGCTCGGATCCGTGAAACGCTCGGCGGTGACATCCACCGAGATCGTCACCGATGTCCGCCCAAACTTCGTCGCCTTCGTTTCAAAGCTCAACACGTCGCCGACATACACCGGCTGCTTAAATTCCACGCTGTTCATCGCCACCGTCACAAACTTGTGCGGCGTGTGCTTGCGGGCCTCGATCGCGCCGGCCTGGTCGATATAGCTCAGCAGCACGCCTCCGAAGATCGTGCCGTGGGCGTTGGTGTCGCGCGGCATCATCATGACGCGAATCGCCGGGCAGCACGGCGCCGGACGATCGGAAGAGGGTGGGTCTGGCTGTCGCTGCGTCTGGTGGTTCATCGATCGGTTCTCCTGAGCAGGGAGAATAGCCGCGCCGCGCAAATTGCGAACGTCGGAGCGCCAAAGGCGAACGAAAGCCCCCCGACCGCTCCTATACTCCGCCGCGATGAAGCCGCCGTCCGCCGACTCCTCCGACTCCGTGCTCCCACCGCAGCCGCCCGCGTCGCGCCGACCGCTGCGAATTCTCATCATTAAGCCCAGTTCGCTGGGCGACATCGTCCATGGCCTGCCCGTCCTCGCCGGCGTTCGCGCCGCCTACCCCGATGCCCATGTCGCGTGGCTGATCGGCAAGGCCTTCGCGCCCCTCCTCGAACGCCATTCGATGATCGACGAATTGATCATCTTCGACCGCAAGCATTACGGCCGGCTCTGGTTCGACCCGCGCTCGGCGCTCGATTTCATCGGCTTCGTGCGTGAGCTGCGCAGCCGCGAGTTCGATCTGATCCTCGACCTGCAGGGCCTGGTCCGCAGCAGCCTGCTGGCCTGGTTCACCGGCGCTCGCATCCGCGTCGGCTTCGCCCAGGCCCGCGAATTCGCCTGGCTCTTTTACACCAAGCTCGTCCGCGTCGACGCCAGCGACATTCACGCCGTGGATCGCAATCGCGCCCTCGCCCGCTCCATTGGGCTGCCTGTCGACCCGCCCCATTTTCCGCTCGAAATTCGCGATGAAGAGCGCGTCGCCGCCCGGCGTTTGCTCGCTGCAGCCGCCACGGGCGAGAACTCCGCCGAAGGAAGCGCCGCCGGCGAGAGCCGTCTGCCCCCTGCCGCGACGGACTTCGTCGCCGTCCTGCCCGGCGCACGCTGGGCCACCAAACAGTGGACTCCCGACGGCTTCGCGGCGGTGCTGCGCCGCCTGCTCGATGGCGGCCGCCGCTGCATCCTTCTCGGCGGCCCCGACGACCGCCAGCTCGCCGACGATCTGGTTGCCCGTGTCGGCCCCCACCGCGCGCTCACGAACCTCGTCGGAAAGACCACGCTGCGCGAACTCGCCGCCCTGCTCGAAGCCGCCGCGCACGTGCTCACCGTCGACTCCGGTCCAATGCACATCGCCGCCGCCCTGCAAAAGCCGCTCACCGCCCTCTTCGGCCCGACGAACCCCGAACGCACGGGCCCCTACCTCCCCACCGCCCGCGTGATCCGCAACGCTCTTCCCTGCATGCCCTGCTATCGCCGCAAGTGCCCCCTCGGCCATCACAACTGCATGCGCGGCCTGCACGCCGAACGAGTCGAGTTGTAGCACCGCGCAGACCCGGCGCTGCCGATTTTCGCCGCCATCCGGTATTACGACTCGTCGCTTCGAAATTCGCACCCCGCACCCACCGATAAGCAAGGTTGCACCGCCAGCCCGGCGCCGGCGGTCGGTCCGCGCCCTCGATCTTCGGAGTGCTGCATGTCGTCGCGCAAGTCTTGCCGTGATGCGTCCTCGTCCGCCCGCACATTTGCCCCCAACATCTCGCGCCGCTCCATGCTCGCCGGCGCAGCCACGTTCGGCGCCGGCGTCGTGCTGCCGCAATGGCTGACCGGCTGCACGCTCTTGCCCACCGGCGAGATCGAAGGCCAGTCCACCACGCGCGAACGCCGCACGCTGCATTTCGATTTCTCGCACCTGGAACCCGGCAACTACAAGATCAACGTCGTCCGCAGCGCGTCGCACCGCGCAAGATTGACGCCGCACACGGCGCAGACCCGCGCCCGCTTCCGCCGACAAAACAGCCTGCTTCGCCAGGTTGCGGACGAGCAACTGACCCACTTCATCGAAGACGTCGACTTCCCGGCCGACGCCTTGCAGCACTACTGGATCACCTCCAAAGGCGCCGACGGCATCGACTCGATTGTGACATCGCATCTGCACGTTCCCAGCAGCGCCTATCGCTCGCTGGTGCGCAGCAAGCAGCGCCGGGCCGCTGCCGCCGGGCGCGATGTTGAGCCGCTTAACGCGGCGGTCCATCCCAAGCTTCAGCACCTGAAAATCCGCGACGCCGGGCAGCAGCTCACCCCGACCACCCTCAGCGACCTGAACTCGATCAACACGCCGGTCGACGCCGCGATCGCCGTCGTCTTCCATCATCCCGAGATCATGAATCTCGACCCGACGCAGGCCGCGAAGGTGCTCGACGTCATCGACAGCCTCGAAGGCACCGCCACCTCCTGCACCGGCGCGAACGTCGGCCTGATCCTCGCCCTCGCCTGCGCCATCGCCGGACAAGGCCCGGCCACAACCACCGGCGGCTGGATGAAGCGCGTCCCCGCCGTCGACTCCCAGGGCGCCGCGGTCCTCGATTCCAACGGCAACCAGATCTACGGCAACGAAATCTCCGACCAGACTGCGAACGCCGCTCAGCCGGTGATTCAGGAGATTCTGAACCGCATCTTCAACGACCCCGATATCAAGGGAAATCGTGCGGCGGCCAACCCCGGCGTCACCTCGATCGGAGCCGACGGATCGACCAGCGGCGCATCGGCCACCGCCAAGGCTCGCGGCCGCGCGCAATCGAGCAATTTCCAGGTCAGCCTGGCTCACCCCGCCGGCAGCATCGGCTCCAACCTGCACGGCCTGCTCTTCCGCGACTTCAGCGCGACGCTCGGCAGCGATGACAGCCGAAACGTCTCGGTCGAGGTCGAAAACATCTATCTGCGATTCTGCGACGCCTATGTGCAGTATCTGCAAGCCGACAAGAAGACGCCCATCCTCGGCACCGACGGCAACCCGATGAAGCCCGAGCACCTCGCCATCATCCCCACGGATGACGCGATCATGGGCATCCCGCTGCTCGACCAGGGCACGCTCCGCAAGACCACCCTCAACTTCGCCATTCCCACCGCCGCCTCGCACGCCAACATCCTGTTCGGCACGCTCGGCGTCGGCAGCCCGTCGGTCGGCGACCGCGACCAGTTCAGCAAGGACGACCTGATTCACGCCCCCATGGCCTGGACGCTGGTGATGAACATCGGCATCCCGACCTTCCTGCTCGCGCTGGGCGTCGGGCTTCAGGCGTCGGGCGCACTCAAGAGCATTACGGAAGACCCGGAAATCCTGCTCGCCGTCGTCGCCGTGCTGGCGCCGGTCTTCATCGCCGCCGAGGCCACCCGCGGCACGCTCGAAGGCAGCGCCCGCGGCCCGATCATCGATACCGCCAAGCTGATGATCTCGCTCTGCATCAAGAGCATCCCCAAGCTCTCTGCCAAACTGCTCGGCTATGCCACCTCGCAGGAGCTGATCGACGCGGTGCCTTTCGTCGGCTGGGCCTGCCGCGCGCTGGGCATCATCGGCGGCGTGGCGCAGCTCGCACAGACGCTGGGCGAGGTGCTCTCCAGCCCGCCCGTCTTCGACAACACCGTCAGCTTTGCGATGGACACCACCATCACGGTCAATCGCGATCCGCGCGATTTCGAGTTCCCCGCGACCGCCAGAACCTGGATCGTCCGCGCTACCTACGACGGCACCGTCGTGCGCGAAACCTGTGGCTCGCTGCCCACCACGCGCTCCGACCCCATCACGGTCAGCTTCACCGGCGTACCGCTGGGCGGAAAGGTGCAGATCGACGTCTGGTTCCTCTCCGACGACAACTGGATCGTCGGTCAGGGCGGCACAGGTAGCTGGGTCGCGACCGGCGAGACCGACGAGACCGGCGCCCCGGTCGAACGCTGGACGCCGCAGCCGCTCGACAACTTCCCCGAGACCTCGGGCATGGTCGACATCACCATCCGCGAGCAACTGGTGCCCCTCACCGCCACGACGGTCTACTCTCACAAAGAGAAGATCGCCTACAGCGGCGGCGCGCATCAGTGGACGGCGTCGAGCGCTCCCGCGCAGACGCTCGCCAACGTCGACAGCACGCGCAACAACGCTCTCCACGCGTTGGGAATGATCACGGTCAATCAGGCCGCCGGCGCCGTCGGCTACACCTGGCGCACCGGCACCCCCGCGATCAACACCTGCGCCGGCGAGAACGGCTCGGCCACCTCGCTGCAGCTCGTGCAAAACCTCTCGCTCACGCAGCGACCCGACGACGCCATCAAGCTGCCGTCCTGCGGCCACATCGACAAGCCCGCCATCGCCTATTCGCTGATGGCGCACTTCAACGACGCGAAGGCCCACGTCTACGTCGATCCGGTCTACAGCCCGATCAATGACGGCACACAGACCGTGGCCTCCTATCGCTATTTCGTGCGCCCGGTGACGCTCGACTCGCTTACTGACAAGACCCCCTTCGCGACCGCCGCCAATCAGGCCTGGGGCTGGTTCACGCTGCCCTCAGACGGCCTCGCGGTTCATCCGCTGGGCCATGTGATCTCCGTCAACACTGCCAACAGCAAGATGGAAATTCTCCATCTGCCGGGTACGCCCTCGAGCGACGACACCGCCGCCGCAGCCACGATGCTCTCCGGCCGCGGCTCACAGCCCGGCCTGCTGCTCGCGCCGGTCGCGGTCAGCGTCTCGCCCAACGGCGCCGTCATGGTCCTCGACGCCGGCAACAACCGCGTCCAGGCGTTCGACACCTTCGGCAGCGTCAACAACGTGTTCCGCGACAGCGACGGCAACCCGGTGAACTACTTCGCGCTCACCGCAACCGACGCCACGCGTTACCTCGACCTCGCCGTCGAAGCCGCCGTCGGCTATTTCTTCGTGCTCTACTTCACCAACGACGGATCGCTGCCCGAGCACTACGCGCTCGACATTTACACCAAGGACGGCGTCCATCTGACCAAGACCCGCGGCCTCGCCGCCGCCCGCCTGGCGCTCGATTATTGGCGCAACGTCTACACCCTCAACTTCGAGCCGATCACGGGCGTGAACGGGCGGCTCGAGCCGTCGGTCTCGCAGTGGATCCCCTCAACGCCGCCGGGCAACGACCCGAACGCGCTGGCGGCGCTGGCGGCGTGCTCGCAGTGATGTACTCGCGGTCGGCCGCAAGGAACGAAGTGAAAAAGATGCGAAACTGGTGGCGTTCGACATCCACCGCGGCGCTGACCGCGTGCGCGCTCGCGGGCGGCGGCTGCGGCAATCTCTCGCTGGGCGAGGTCTTCGGCGCCGGATTCGAGCCCGAGCGGAACGCGTTCGCCGAGCACGAGTTCGGCGGCGACACCGGCCGATCCGCAGCGCTAGAGCACATCGTGGCGCTGCACCTCGAACCCACCGGTTCGCATTTCGGCGATACCGGCGAGTATGACGGCGTCGACGAGATTCCTTACGAGATCACAGAGACCACATCGCTCGGGCTAGGTATTCCGCTCGGCGAAGACCATGGCCACTGGATCGAACTGTGCGATGCAGCCGGTAAGCGGCTGGCCTACGCCCGCGACGATCACGCCAGCTCCGAGCTGGTCTTGGAGCCCGGGATCTACAAAGTGCGCGTGCATCACGCCGGCGGCGTTGGCGCCGTCCCCACGTCGATATTCCTGCGCAGCACTGTGGTCACCGACGAGCTGGGCGCGGCCAAGCCGCGCTCGCGCGATCAAATCCGCGGAAACACGCCGATCGACCTCTTTTGTGGCGGTCAGCAGTCACCGACCGGCACGATTCGGTTGGACGAACCCACCAACACCGACCCGCGGTTCAGCTTCGACCGCGGGCAATCGCGCACGCTTTGGGTCACCGGCAATCTGAGCTGCGTCACCGTCAAGGGTCTCGTCTTCGCGGCGCCGCAGTGGCACGATGTCGAGGCATCCTTCAGATTCGTGTTCAAAGATGGGGCGCGAAACGTCGAGTTTGAGAATTGTCGTTTCTACGACCTGGAAATGGTGGGCAGCGTTCAGTCGGTCACCTTCACCAACTGCACGCTGATCGATTGCCGCTGGAACGACGGCGTCACTTTCTCCGGGGGCAGCGTCCTGGACGGCTGCAACCTCCGCACCCGGTACGGCCTGGGCGGATTAGACGTCGGCGACGCGACGATTCGAAGCTGCGATTTCTCGGGAACGCGCCTACAACGGTCCAACCTGAGCGCCGCGAAGGTGACTGGTTGCAACTTCACCAGTGCAAACTTCAGCAGTACCAACATCTCTTCGAATACCGCCATGCTCCTGCCCGCCGCGGCAAACGCCTTAACCGGCGCTCTGTTTGCCGGCGTGATCGCCCAGGACATCGACTTTCGGCAAGTTCCGCTGACGTCGTTGGCGCTGGACTGGAGCACGGCCGACCTGTCGCGCGCCAAGCTGCCGGGTCAGACGCTCTCAACCTGCAACCTAACCAGCACGACCTTTGCGGGTGCCGATCTGTCGCAGGTCATATGCGTCAACAACCCGGCCGTCGCCGGGGCCAGCTTTGACGGCGCAAATCTGCAACGTGCAAATTTCAGCGGATCCAATCTGACTCACGCGGCCCTCGACCACGCTTCGGCGTCATCCGCCAATTTCGCAGATTGCACGCTCGACAACACCAGCGGCCATGGCGGCGAATTCGCCTATTCGAACTTCTCGGGGGCCACATTCGCCGGCGCGCAATTCGGCGGCGCGGTCGACGGCAGCGCTCGCCCCGCGACGTTTTCTTATGCCTATCTGCCCAACGCGCGCATCACCGATCAGGCTGATTTTCGAAACGTCGATTTCTCCCACGCCCACTTCTATGGCCAGCAGGCCAGCGTGGCCACTTCGGAACTCACCGCGACAAACTTCACGGGCGCAGTCGTCAGCGGCATGGATTTCAGCGGCGCAACGCTGGAGTCGGCGTCGTTCGTCAATGCGCAAGCCGTGGGAACCCGATTCGTCGGCGCCACGCTCACCGATGCGAAATTCACCGGCGCCTACCTGCAAGGCGCCGACTTCACCGACGCCGGCGCGAGCGGCGTGGTGTTTGTCGACGCAGCGATCTCAACCGGTCCCTGCAGCGATGCCGCCGACTGCAGCGCGTGCGGCCCCGCCGCCAATTGCTCGTTTTCCAGCCTGAATCAGGCCGCGCTCTGCTGCTATTCGTTCTCGGATCGCGACGGCAGCGTATTCGCGCTGGCGTTTCAGGCCACGACGCTACCGCTCGACGCGACGATCGTCTGTCCCAACGGAGACTTTGGCCCCTGCCTGGGAGACGCGCTTGCGCCGCGCGGCAGCGGGCCGTTTCCTGCTGTGCCTGCCTGTGTGCCTTCACCGTTCAACTGGTGCCCCGCGCCCTCGGCGGGAGAATGAGGAGCTTCTCATGTCGCAGTGTTTGAACTTGTCTCGCTTGGCCTGTGCGTCGCTCCTGTGCGCGACACTCGCAGGCTGCGACAACCTCCAGTTGGGCACCGTGACCGGTGCAGACATTACGCCGGAGCGAAACGCGTTCAGCGAGCGAGAGTTCGCCGAGGGCTCAGCGACGGCGGCGGAACTTCACCACTATGTCGCGCTCCATCTGGAACCCGGTGGGACGCATGACGGCGACACCGGCGACGAAGCCGGTGTTGACGAGATTCCCTATGAACTGAAACAGAGCACCACCCTTTCCGTCGGCGTGCCCGGTAACGAGGACCATGGTCATTGGCTGGAGTTTTGCAACGAAAAGGGCGAGCCGCTCGCGCTGGCCAAGCGCAATCAGGCGTCCTCCAGCGTGACGCTCGATCCGGGGAGTTACAAGGTGCGTGTCCATCACTCCGGTCGAGCCGGCGCGCAGGGGCAGACCATGTTCCTGCGATCGATGGTCGCGAAATCCTCGAGCCTGCTGGGACAGCGCCGCACCTATACGCCCAATCGATACGAAGATGATCTCGACGTTTTTTGCGACGAAAACGGCACGACGGGGTTCGTGAATCTCGAAGACGATGATTACGAAGCCGGCCCCATCCTCTTTCTGACCGGCGACCTGAGCTGCGCCAACATCGTCGGGATGGACTACTCGCGGCCCGAGCGCTGCTGCTACGAAGGGTTGTACTGGATCGATTTCGGCCGGGACACGAAGGGCGTCCTCTTCACGAACTGCAAGTTCGACCGAACGGCGTTCGGCGGAACGGTGACCGATGCACAGTTCATCGGCTGCTCGCTCATCCACTCCACCTGGGTCGGCACGACTCTGGCGGGCGCGAGCGTGCTGCAAAACTGCAATCTTTCGCAGATCTTCGACACCCATGCGTTCAGCCTGCCGGGCTGCACCGTGAAGAGTTGCAACTTCACATCGGCCTCGCTCGATGGCACGGATTTCAGCACGGCGATCGTCACCGGATGCACCTTTGACAGTGCGAATCTGAGCAAGGCGACGATCTCGACCAACACGGCGTTGATATCGCCGACGTCCGGAAACAGCTTCAAGAACACGAAGTTTGCGGGCGTCATCGCGCAGAGCGTCGACTTCACCAATACACCGCTCGCCTCGCTTGCGACCGATTGGAGCAGCGCCGACCTCACGAAGGCGATTCTCACGGGCCAAGCGCTCAGCGCCCTCAACCTCACCGGCACGATCTTCGCGGGTGCGACGTTGGACAACGTCGTCTGCACCAGCAATTCAACGCTCGCCGGCAATAACTTCACCGGGTGCTCTGCGGAAAACGCCGACTTCACCGGCAGCAACTTCACGCACGCCACCCTCGACAATGCCAGCGTCGTCGCCGCGAACTTTTCGAACTGCACGCTCGACAACATGAGCGGCCACGGCGCGTCCTTTGCGTTCAGCAACTTCTCCAACGCGACGTTTGCCGCAGCCCAACTCGGCGGAGCGGCGGGCAGCAACACCCAGGCGGCGACCTTCACCTACGCCTACATGCCCAACGTGCGCATCACCGATCAGGCCGACTTCCGAAACGTCGACTTCTCTCACGCGCACCTCTACGGCCCCAATGCCAACGTGCAGACCGCGGAGCTCACCGGCGCCAACTTCACCGGCGCGATCATCAGCGGCATGGATTTCAGCGGCGCAACGCTTGAGTCCTGCTCGTTCGAAGACGCGCAGGCAGTCGCGACCAAATTCGTGAGCGCCCGACTCAACGACGCCAAGTTCGTCGGGGCCTATCTCATGGGCGCCGACTTCACCAACGCTGTCGCAACCAGCGCCGTCTTCGTCGACGCGGCGGTCTCGACGGCGCCATGCAGCAACACGTCGGATTGCAGCAAGTGTGCCACCGACGAATGCCAGTTCAAAGACCTGAATCAGGCCGCCCTCTGCTGCTACTCGTTCAGCGAGCGCGACGGCACCGTCTACGCCGTCAGCTTCGGAGCGACGCAGTTGCCGACCGACCCGTCGATCGTCTGCCCCAATGGCGAACTGGGCCCCTGCACCGGCGCCAAGCTCACGCCCCGCGCCGACGGCCCCTATCCGCCGGTCCCGGCCTGCGTGCCCACCCTGCTAAATTGGTGCCCCGCGCCGACCCAGTCCAAGTAACCAAGCCAGTAGCGGCCGGCGGGTGACACGCGGGTCGTGTTGCGTCGCTCAAAGCCTCGCCCGCGAAGGCGAGTGATCTTTCGGGGCATGTCGCGCTCCTCCGCGACATGCCCATTCGCTCGTCGCGGGCACGACTCGCGCTCCGCCAAGGGTTCGCAAATGCACACGCGTAAGCTGCTGATGCGCCTGCCGTGGAGCTACGCCGCTCTCACGCTATGTGGCTGCGACGCATGGCCGCTCGTCGCCGTCACCGGCGCCGGCGCCGACACGCAGCGACCGCGCAACACATTCTCCGAACACGAGTTCGCCGCCGACCCCGAGATGGCCGCGCAACTGGACCAAATCGTCCATCTTCACCTCGAACCCGGCGGCGCTCACGACGGTGACACCGCCGGCGAGGGCGTCGACGAAGTCACCTATCAGTTGTTCAAACCCACAACACTGTCTGTCGGCGTACCGCTCGCCGAAAACCACGGCCACTGGCTCGAACTCTGCGACAGCGCCGGTAATCCGATTGCCTTCGCCCGCGGCGACCACGCCGGCTCGGCGATCGAGCTGCCGCCCGGGCGCTACAAGATTCGCGTTCATCACGCAGGCGCCGCCGAAGCCGCCACGATGTTCCTGCGCACAACCCGCCACGAGCTGCACGATGAACGCGCCCAACGCCGCGAGTGGAACCCCGGCGGCCCTGGGGATGCCTTCTCGCTCAACTGCCTCGGTGGCGCGCTCAACGATGCGCCCGCGACCGCCGGTCCCTCCGGCTTCACGATCTGGCTCACAGGCGATCTCAGTTGCGCGACGATCGTCGGATTGAATCACGACCAGACCGTGCCGGTGCCCATCACCATTCGGCTTCAGGACCAAACCCACGACGCCCGCTTCGAACGTTGCAACCTCACCAACGGCCGCATCTCCGGCCGGGGCACAAATATCCAGTTTGAGAACTGCGGCCTCGCAAACGTGACTTGGGAAAGCTGCACGCTCAGCGGCGCAAGTCTGCTGCGGTTATGCACCCTGACGCAAGGAACGATCAGCGGCGCGAAACGCGATCTCAGCGGTGCAACGATCGACAACTGCGCCATGAATACGACGTTTCTGACCGGTTGCATTTTGAACGGGACGACGATTCGCTGGAGCAGCTTCGGCGCGATCACGCCCAACGCCGTCAATTTGGCCAACACCACGATCGAGTACTGCTCGTTCAACAACGTGTCGCTGCGCGATGCCGATTTGACGACGACCACGATTCAGAACAGCTTCTTCAACGGCGCTGACTTTGACGGCGCCAACCTTAGTGGCAACTCGGCCATGTTTCGGCCCGCCGCCGGCAACCAGTTCGCCGGCGCGCGCTTCGCGGGCGCGAAGCTGCGCAACGTCGACCTGACCCCTTTTGCGATGGATTCAATCACCACCGACTGGAGCCGCGTCGACTTCAGCGGCGCCGATCTGACCGGTAAGACACTGACGCCGCTCCAGCTCGACGCTGCAATCTTCGCCGGCACAATCCTGGAACGCGTCATCTGTCGCGGAAACGCCACCGCCTTCGTCGGCGCCGATCTGCGCGGAGCGCGAATGGCCGGCGCCGATTTCAGCGGCTGCAACTTCAGCCGAGCCATCCTCGATCGCGCCAGCGCCGCAGCCTCGAAGTTTCCCGATTGCAACTTCAACGAGTGCTCAGCCCACGGCGCCTCGTTCGAGTTCAGCGATCTTTCCCGAGCCACCTTCGCCGCCGCCCAACTCGGCAGCGCCGAAGGCTCCGGCATTCCCGCGGCATCGTTCGCATCCGCCTTCATGCCGAATGCGCAGTTCACGAGTTCCGCCGACTGTCGTAGCGTGAGCTTCGCGGGGGCGCATCTTTATGGTCCGCAGGCCAGCGTCGCGTCGGCCGAGCTCACACTCGCCCGCTTCGACGGCGCAATCATCAGCGGCCTCGATTTCACCGGCGCAACGCTCACCAGTTCCTCGTTCGTCGGCGCGCAGGCGGTCGCGACTAGTTTCATCAACGCCAATCTCGATCGCGCGAGCTTCAATGCCGCTTACATCATGGGCGCAAACTTCGGCGGCGCGTCGACCAACAGCACAGACTTCACCAATGCCGGAGTGTCGACCGCCCCCTGCTCCGCAACCGCCGATTGCAGCCGTTGCAGCGCAACGCCATGCACCTTTAAGACCCTCGATCCCTCGCGCCTCTGCTGCTTTTCCTACAGCGAGCGCGATGGCGCCGTACTTTCTCTACCCTTCGGGGCGACCATCATGCCGACTGGCTCATCCATGTTCTGTCCGAACGGCGAGCTCGGTCCATGCACCGGCGACAAACTCATCCCGCGCGAGCAAGGCCCCTTCCCCCCACTGCCGGTCTGCGTCCCATCCCCTACCACGTTCTGCCCACCGCCAACGCCCGCCGGCTGATCGTCACCACGGCGCGAAGAAGCCCGATCTCCGCCAATCTCCGCGCGATCCCTGGTGTGTGGCACGCACTCTGCGTCGAGCAAATGTGTTTCACGTGAAACAGCTTTGCGCCGTCGACGCCAAACGCAGGACGCGTCCCCGATGTAGGGTGCGTCCCTCGACGCACCTTTGAGCCGCCGCCGGCATTAGCTCAGCGCATACCCAAACCCGCCGTCCGCCCCCATCTCCACCGTCACCTTCGAATACTTTTCCTTCTCATCCAGCACCTCGAGCACCCGTCGCGCCACCTCGGGCAGGATCGTCTCGTTGATGATCAGGTTGATCAGCCGCGCGCCGATCGTGATCTGCTGACAACGTCGCGCGATCTCGTCCGCCACTGCCGGGCTGAGCGCCAGGTCGAGCTTGTACAGCTCACGCAGACGCTTGCGAATCTTGTTCAGCTTCAGATCGACGATCTTCCGCAGCGCCTCCGGAAATAGCGGCAAATAAGGGATGACCGTCGTCCGCCCCACAAACGCCGGCGTGAAGCGCTGCTCCAGCTCCGGCTGAATCACGCGCCGCAATTCCTCCAGCGGCGGCAGGTTCGCCGCGCCGCGTTTCGTGCAAAGGTCGAGCAGCGTGTCGCTGCCGACGTTGCTGGTCATCATGATTACGGTGTTCTTGAAATTCGCCGAGCGGCCCTCGCTGTCGGTCAGGGCGCCCTTGTCAAAGACCTGCATGAAGAGCAGGTTCACGTCGATATGCGCCTTCTCCATCTCATCGAGCAACACCACGCTGTAAGGTCGCTGCCGAACCGCCTCGGTCAGCACGCCGCCCTCGCCGTAGCCGACCAGGCCCGGCGCCGAGCCGATCAGCCGGCTCACATTCATCGAGTTCGAATACTCGGTCATGTTGATTGTGGTCATGAAGCGGTCGCCGCCGAAGATCAGGTCCGCGACCGACAGCGCCGTCTCGGTCTTGCCTGTGCCCGAGGGGCCGACCAGCATAAAGACCGCCAGCGGCAGATTCGGGTCCTGCAGCTTGCTCGCGGCGACGCGCAGCCGCTTGCCGATCTCCGACAGCGCGTGATCCTGCCCGATGATCCGCCCGCCGATGCGGCTCTCGAAGGAGAGCAGCGCCTGAGCCGTGTCCTTCACCATGTTGCCCGCGGGAATGCCGGTCCAGTCGCTGAGCACCTGCGAGACGATCTCGCTCGTCACCTGCAACGGCACCAGCGGCCCGTTGCCGGCGAGATAGCTCTCCAGCGCCGCGGTCGCCGCCGCAAGATCGGCTTTGATCGCCTCAACCGGTCGCGGCGCCGGCGAAGTCGCTGGCGGAGCAGCCACATTCACAGCCGACGCCGGCGGCGTGCTGCCGGCGGGCGGCGGCGAAATCGCGAGTTCCAGTTCCTCACGCAGCTTCAGCACCGCTTCGGCCAGCGCCTTCTCGCGCTTCCAGCGCTCCTCGATCGAAGCACACTCCGTCTTTCGCTCCTCGCGCTCGCGCTCGAAGGATTGCAGCAGATCGCGATCAATCTTGTTACCCGCCTCCGCATCGCGCTGAAACGCGCGAATCGCCGTGTCGAGCTGCAGCACGCGCCGCCGCAGATCTTCGATCGGCCCCGGCGTCGAATGCAGCCCCACCGCCACCCGGGCGCAGGCCGTATCGAGCAGCGAGACTGCCTTGCGCGGCAACTGCGTCTCCGACAGATATTGGTGCGACATGCTGACCGCGCTCTGCACCGCTTCGTCGAGCACCCGCACGCGATGGTGCGTCTCGAACTTGTCCTTCGTGCCCCGCAGCATATCGATGCACTCAAACACGCTCGGCTCGTCGAGCTTGATCAGTCCGAATCGCTGGGCAAAGGGCGGGTCTTTTTCGAAGTACTTCTTGTATTCCGCGAAAGTCGTCGCCGCCACGGTCCGCAGCTCGCCGCGCGCCAGAGCGGGCTTGAGCAGATTCGCCGCATCCGCCCCGCCACCCGCGCCAATCAGCAGATGCGCCTCGTCGATGAAGAGAATGATCGGCTTTCCCGCCGCCGCGCTGGTCTGCACGGCTTTTATGACGCCCTTCAGCCGCCGCTCGAATTCGCCCTTCACGCTCGCCCCGGCGGAGAGCAGGCCGACGTCGAGGCTGTACACGCTGAAGCCCTGCATCACGCTCGGCACGTCGTTTTGCGCGACGCGCAGCGCAAAGCCTTCGACGATCGCCGTCTTGCCCGTGCCCGGCTCGCCGACGATGAGCGGATTGTTCTGATAGCGCCGCATCAAAATGTCGACGATCTGACGCACTTCGCGGCCGCGGCCGATGACCGGATCGATGCGGCCGTCGCGGGCCTTCTGCGTGAGGTCGGTCGTGAATTGCTTGAGGATGTCCTCCTCGCCGCCCGCCGCCGCGTCGCCGCCCTCCGCGCCGCTCTCCTGCGTTGCGTCCGGGTTCTCGGTCGATTCGGCGGTGATCTTGGCGAAATCACGCACGAGGTCGGCGACGTTGATCTTGGTCAGCTCGCTGGTGTGCTCAAAGATCGCCGATCGATCGGGCTCGCGCAGCAGCGCGATCAATGCCGCACCGGAGCGAATGCGGTGCTGCATGAGTTCGAGAGACGCGACCTGCCAGGCGTCGGTCAGCCAGCCGGCGAGGAAAGGCGAGAACTGCGGTCGCCCGCTGTTGCCGGTCTTCAGCTCTTCGAGCGTCTTGTGAATCGCCGCCCGCAACTTCGAGATGTCGACCTTGAACTTGTCGCAGACGCAGTGCAGGTCGCAAGCGCCCATGTCGAGCAGCGGCGCGAGGACATGCTCGGGGGTGATCTCATAGTGCGTGCGCTGAATGCACGCCCCCGCCCCGGCCTCGAGCGCCCGGCTGCAAACAGGGTTGAGTTGCTGACGCAGACGCTTCATGTCGACGGCGGCCATCGGGCGCTCCTCGATACATTCTCGGACGAGTTGCTTCGCCACATTATGGCGCGGCGCTCGATGCTGCGCAACCCGTCGCACCCACTGATCGCCCCCAGTCCGAGAGAAAATGGCGCCGGAACGCACGGATTCCGAGAGCGAAGCCGGATTGCGACGCGGCGGGCCGGATTTGCGCGAATCGGCTTGGGAAACCCATTCGCGCGGGCTAAGCTCGTTTCAAAGCCCCCAGGAGGCTTGCGCGTGAACTGGCTTTGGAAATTGCCGCGAGTGCGAATCGCGGTTTATACGTTCGTGGCGTACATCGCGATGTGCTGACGCTGGCGCAGCGGCGGCCTGCAGCGCCCTCGCTAACGCGCGACATCGCTTATCGCGCACGATCGGGCCACTGATCACCGTCGCCACGTCCCCTCTTCGCAACCCCCACCTCCGTACTGATTCACCCCCTTACAATCCGACCCTTGTTTTTTGAAGCCCCAACCGGAGCCTCTCCATGCCGCAGTTCATCAAGACCAGCGTCGCCCGTCAGGTGGGCACGATCACTCTCGCGCGGGCCGACGTGCATAACGCGCTCAACGACGTTTTCATGGCCGAGCTGTCGACCGCGTTTGCCGAGTTCGGGGCCGACGCGAAGGTGCGGGCGATCGTCCTGGCGGCGGAGGGGAAATCGTTCTGCGCCGGGGCCGACATCCACTGGATGAAGCGGATGATCGACTACTCGATCGAGGAAAACGTCGCCGACGCGAACATTCTGGCGAAGATGCTGCGCAAGCTGCGCGATTGCCCCAAGCCGGTGATCGCCCGCGTGCACGGGGCCGCCTTCGGCGCCGGCGTCGGGCTCACCGCGGCGTGCGACATGGCGGTCGCCACCGCCCCGGCCATCTTCTGCCTCAGCGAAGTAAAGCTCGGCATTCTGCCCGCGATCATTTCGCCCTTCGTCATGGAAAAGATCGGCTCACACGCGCGCCGCTACGCGCTCACCGCCGAGAAATTCGACGCCGCCGAGGCGCTGCGGATCGGCCTCGTTTCCCACGTCGCGCCGGACGAAGCGGCGGCGGACGCGTGGCTCGGACAGGTCTGCCGGGCGATCGCGGAAAACGGCCCGCAGGCGATCGCGGAGTGCAAGCGCGTTCTGAGCGATATACAGCCGTTTAACTGGGACACGGCCCAAAACCTGACAACCCACCGGCTGGCGCACGTGCGCGTCTCGGCCGAGGGGCAAGAGGGACTGCGGGCGTTTTTGGAGAAGCGGAAGCCGAATTGGGTGGTGGAGTAAACCAGGGCCCGCGCTTCGTCTTGGAAGCGCGTCGGGGGGCACGGATGAGCTGTACTCAGCTTATCCGTGATTTCCGAGGTCTAGCCAATATCCATTTACACCGGGCTGACGAGCAGCGCGACAAACGCGCTGATGTCGTTGGAATCCACCGCGCCATCCTCGTTGGCGTCCGCCAGGGATCGATCGCAGTCTGGGTAGAGCGCATCGTAACCTTCCGGCTCTGTGAGCGCCAGAACAAAGCCGCCGACGTCTCCAATCGTCACGAACGCATCGCAGTTCAGATCACCGCTCACGCACGTTGGTCGCAAGATCGCGAAATAGTGGGATATTTGCCCATCTACCCGACTGAATGCGCCGCCGACATACAGCTCACCACGGCGTACCGCCAAAGCGCGAACCTCTCCGTCCGTCCCATGCCACTGATTTCCATGCCATCGCTCACCATCCCAGCGAGCTAGGTTGGACGCCGGCAACCCTCCCGCAGACTGAAACACGCCGCCAACAATGAGCTCGTGTCCCGAGACGGCCACGGCGTTGACCTGAGTGGCGTACCACGGGCCGATGCCTTGTCCGAAGCGTCGCCACGACCCATCGACGAGTTGCGCCACGTGGTTGACGATAACGCCGCCCGCGGTGAGAAAGCTCCCGGCAACGACCGGGTTGCCCTGATAGTTCGCGAACGCGTATACCGCGCCGTAGATCCGACCCGAATTCCCTGTATACAACGGCGTCCAGTCAGCACCGTCCCAGCGCGCCGGCCCCCAAGTTTCGACACCGCCTGCCTCCGAAAACGAGCCGCCGACTAGCAGCGCGCCCTGATACGGCATTAGCGCGCGGACCGGGCCGGAGGTGCCGGCGGTGCTTCCGTTACCGAGCGGCGACCATGTGGTGCCGTCCCATTGGGCGATGTTCCTCATCGGCGACCCGCCAAAGGTCTGGAAAGCGCCGCCCGCAATCAGCCGCTCGTTCAGCACGGCGAGCGCGTAGACGATTCGAGATTGTGGGTCTGACGTAGCGTCTAGCGCTTGCCACGATTTTCCATCCCACATCTGAACCCGGCTGTATGGCGTCTCGCCCGCTTCAACGAAGTTTCCGCCGAGATAGAGCACATCGTCGCCGAAGGCGAACGCGTGCGCAGAGGAAAGGATCGGCCTGCCGACGCCCACACCGATTCCGCCCCACTGCTCGCAGTCCCACCTCGCGACGTGATTCGCCACTTGACCGCCGGCCGACCCTAACGTGCCGCCAACGTAGACATCGTCACCATGCACAGCGAGCACATTTACATCACCAGTTGGTGCGTTGCCGCCACCCAGCGCAGTCCAGTCGTCGCCGTCGAATTGGGCGATGTCCAGTAACCCGGTGTTCCCTGCGTTTTCAAAGGCGCCTGCGGCTATGAGTCGACCGTGAAGCTGGGCGAACGAACCCGCTCCTTCATAGTCCGAATCTCCAAGTCCAGCGCCGAGCGGCGACCAAACACCATCGCGCCACCGAGCTACTCCCCGCGCTGCGACGCCGTCGATCGACGCAAAAAGCCCTCCGACGATCAGATCGCCGTCGTGGACAGCCAGTGAGCCAACTTGTGTCTCCACCGTCCCGGCGGCCGTGCCCAGAACATGGAGCTGCTTTCCGTCCCAGGTGTACACAGACCTCTTGGAGCAAATGACTAACTCATCGCAGTAGACACCCAGTGTGTTCACATACGCTCCGAATGCATTCATCGGATCGACGCCGCCCAGAGGCTCCCACGCCTCACCGTTCCATTGCACAATGGTGGTTCGATACGGTAGCGCGACCGTGATTCGCCCAGACGCGATCGGCATCCCCCGAAAGTTGGCGAGCGAACCTACTACACCCACGCTCGGCCAGTTCGGCAGCGACCCCATCGGAACCCACTGCCCGTCGCTCCAGCGCGCGATGTTCTCACCGTACTGGCCCTGCATGCCTGAGAATGACCCGCCGACCAATAGGGCACCCTCCCATGGAAGAAGCGAATAGACGCTGCCGTTGAAACCATTGAATCCCGCGCTCCCAATGTACGGCTGCCACTGCTCGCCGTCCCAGCGAGCGATGCGGTTAGCCGCGACATCGCCGATCGCGGTGAAGTCTCCGCCGATGACGACGTCGCCCTCAAACTCCTCCATCGCGTAGACGCCGCGATTCGGCTCGGCAAGCGAATTCTGCGCGAACCGGCTCCAGCGCTCGCCGTCCCAGACCGCGAGATTGCGCGCCGGCACATCCCCCGCCATGTCGAATAGCCCGCCGACGTAAAGCCGTAATCCGTCCGGCGTGTCCACCGTTTTCATCGCGCCGACGCCGCCGCGAATTCCACGCGGCGTGAACCCGTCCGCCACCACCGCTTCACAGGCGTTTTGAGCGGTAGCAGTCGCGGCGAGCCCCAATGCGAACGCAGCAACACATCTGTTCATGGTCATTCCCCGATTCTCAAAGCGAAGCCGGATGGGAAAACGTGCGCGGTCTCGATGATCGCCCGCCGCGGTCCCAGCGTCATGCGCTCACGCGCGGCCCGGTTCATCGGAAAAACCCGCGTGTTAGGGCAATCTCTCTATCGGGCGACTCAACCCCCCTGATGGACCGAGCGGGAGTCGCCCGCCCTTTCTTCCGCTACCACCGACATTCCGCGTAAGCCTCGCCCGCCAATGTCGTTTCCGCAGATGTGGATCCGCCTCGATCGAAGGATTGGGCCCCCCGACGCCCCTAAAAAACCGAAGCCAGACCCTCTATGAGACAAATCCGACATGCTCGCCGCTCGGCAATTGCGGGGATCGCGGCGCTTTTTGTGGCGCCCGGGGCGTTGGCGAAGTCGGAGCAAGGATTTCGGCTGATCGCCGAGCCGTTTGCGATCGGGTCGCCGCGGTTCGACGGGCCGATTGCCGCGCCGGTTGACGGGCTGAGCGATCCAGCCGTCGGCGGCGTCGACAACGCGAACCCCGCGCAGCCGGTGTTCAGCACAACCATCAAGACCCAGCAGACGCCGTGGGTGCGGGTGCATTTTGCAGAGTATCAACTCGGCGACGGCGGCTATCTGCTGCTCACCTCAGCGCTCGACGGCCAGACGCAGCGGCTCGACGCCGCGTCGCTGCCGGTCTGGCAAAACACGTCGGCGATCTTCAACGGCGACGAGGTGCAGATCGACCTGTATGCCGGGCCGGGCGACGCGGGCGTTTACTTCACGATCGATCATCTGTTGGTGGCCGACCCGGAGGATTTTGCGTTCGGCTTCAGCCCCGAGCCGCAGCCTCTGGTCGAGACCTCGATCTGCGGCGACTTCGACGATCGCAGCGGCTCGAACGACCCGCGCGTCGGGCGGCTCTTCTTCGGCGGATGCACCGGCTGGCTCGTGCATAACGGCGCCGCTCTCACCGCCGGCCACTGCGGCACGCCCGACGGCAACATCGTGGGCGTGATCGAATTCAACGTGCCGCTATCGAGCTCGAACGGCGTGCCCTTCGCGGCGGCCGTGAACGATCAGTATCCGGTGACGGGCGTGATGGCGTCCGAGTCGGGCGGCGAGGGCGCGGATTACGCCGTCTTCTCGGTCGGGCCCAACAGCAACACCGGCCTGTTTCCCCACCGATCGCAAGGATTTCTCCATATGACCTCGGCGGTGCCGGTCGAAGGCACCACGCTGCGCGTCACGGGCTACGGCATCGATCCTTTTCCCAGCGGCACCGGCGGCGCGGGGGCGCCCTGCTGTGATTGGGACGATGACGGCACGTGCGATTTCAGTTGCAACTCGCGCAACCTGACGCAGCAGACCGACACCGGCTCCTGCGACGATTGCCTGGCGGGCACGGCCATCGAACACACCGTCGACACCATGCCGGCCAACTCCGGCAGCCCGGTCATCTGGAACAGCATCGACGTCGCGATCGCGATTCATGCGCAGGGCGGCTGCGACACGGTCTTTTCCGACTTCGACAACGCGGGCACATGGCTGGGATATGGCCCGCTCTCCAACACGCTGCAAAACTTCCTGCCCAACCGCGTATGGCTCGACGCCGCCAGCCCGCAGACGGTGCGCACGGGGCATGTGCTGCGCGCGTTTCGCAACATCGCGGAGACCGCGGTCAGCGCCCCGTCGGGATCGACCATCGCGATCGTGACGGGCAACTATCCGGCGGCGAGCGGTAATGTCGCGACGATTAGCCGGCCGATGACGCTGACGGCGCATCTGGGGACGGTGACATTGGGCAATTAGCAGGACGCACCCGCAGACAGCCTAGATCGTCCCCGCCACCATGCGGAAATGGTGACCGCGAATCGCCAGCTCGACCGCCTGAGAAAATGCCCGGCGGTGCGACAGCCAGGCGCGGCACAGGAATAGCCAGAACGAGCGGCGACCGCGCCGCGCGACGCCCAAAACCCACATCGTGCGAAGCAATGAACTCAGGTCTTCCAGGCTCGGCAGTTTCTGCCGTTGAGCCGGCGTGTACTGGCGGAGAAAAGTTAGCGCACGCTGGTAATAGGCCCGCGGCGCGTATAGCTCTCGGATCAGCCGGCGGTAACCATCGGTGAGCAAGCTCAAATTCAACGTCGGGATGAAATTCGGCGTGGCGTCGAGATTGTCGCCGGTGGTGTGGCGGACGATGCGCCCCTCTTTGGTGAGGCGCGCAAAAAGCCGCGTGCCGGGTAAGGCCGTCAGCATGCCGACCATCGCGGTCGCGACGCCCGCTTCCTGAATAAAGCGCTTCTGCTGCTCGAAGATGCGCGGCGTGTCGCTGTCGAAGCCGACGATGAACCCGCCCATCACCTCCATGCCGGCCTGTTGAATCGTCCTGACGGCGGCGACCAGATCGCGCCGCGTGTTTTGCACCTTGCGGCATTCTTTCAGGCTTTCGGGCTGCGGGCTTTCGATGCCGACAAAGACCGTGCCGAAGCCGGCCTGCACCATCAGCTCCAGCAATTCCGGATCGTCGACCAGGTTGATCGAAGCCTCAGTCGTGAAGCTCAGCCTGATTCGCCGCGCGGCGCGCCACTCGATCAGCGCCCGCAGCAGGGCCTTGGTCTTGACGCGGTTGCCGATGAAGTTGTCATCAACGACGAAGACGCCGCCGCGCCAGCCGGTCGCGATCACCGCCTCCAGCTCGGCGATCATCCGCTCGGGCGGCTTCACGCGCGGAACGCGGCCATAGACGGCGGTGATGTCGCAGAACTCACAATCAAAGGGGCAGCCGCGGGAAGCCTGAACCGAGAGCGTGACGTAGTGATTCACGTTGATCAGATCCCAGCGCGGCAGCGGCGTCTTTGAGACATCGGCGCGCTCGGCGGATTCGTACCGCGGCTGGAGAGTGCCGCGGGCGAGGTCTTTGACCAGCGCGTCGATCACGTTCTCCGCCTCGCCGATGACGCAACTCGTCGCCTCGGGAAAGCGCTCCGCGCCGGTCGTGAATAGCGGCCCGCCGGCGACGATCGGCTTGCCATGAGCCGCTGCGCGGGCGATCACCTCGCGCACCGACGCCTCATGCACGATCATCGCCGATACGAAAACCGCATCGGCCCACTGCAGATCCGCATCGCGCAGCGGGCGAACATTCAGATCGACCACGCGCAGCGACCACTCGCGCGGCAGCATCGCCGCAACGGTCAGCAGCCCGAGCGGCGGAAAGGCAGCCCGCTTGCCGACAATCCGCAGGATGTGGCTGAAGCTCCAGAATGTGTCGGGGGTCTTGGGCGAGATGAGCAGAACATTCATGATGCGGCTCCCGCGGAAGCGCGGCATCGTATCGGCGCGCGGCGGCGCCGATTGGTGCGCGTCGCGAAAATCGCGAGGCAATCAGATGATAGTCGTACGGATTAGAGGGCGCGTCGGATGGGTTGCGGCGGGTGGCATGGGTCACGGTACTCCGTGACCCGTGCTGCGGGTTCGGCAAACGTGTTTCACGTGAAACACGTTTGCGCGACGCAAATGGCGTGCCACGCGCTGGCGGCGTGGCGGAGATTGGCGGATTCCGGCGACGGGCGAAGCACATGCCGACGCGAAAGCCGTCGGCATGGCGCCCGGCTACGCTTGAAATGTCGACATAACGCCCCAATGAATGTTATAACACATCTTTGATTCTCCTTTCCGATGGGCGTTCGGTCTGCTTTCAGGGGTCCGGTCATGCGGCGTACGCGCGCTTTGCGGTATGGGTTGCTTCTTGCAGGGTGCTCTTTGGGCGGGTGCATGTCCGACTTCCCTAGCGGGCGTGATTCAGCGGGCGGCACGTGCGGGCAGGGAAATGGCACGGAGCCGACCTCACTGCTCGACGGCGGCGTTGAATTCTTGCGCCGTGGAACTGCGACAGACGACTCTATCGAGGCCCCGGCCGACGGGACGGCACTGACGATCCGCGCGACGCTCGCCGGGCGGTTTGGCGCAAATGTTGGTGTTCCGATCGCGCCAGATGACCTGCCGGGTGCGGGTATCGTCCGGCTGAACCAAGCGCACACGGGGCCGTTATTCCCGGGTCAACAGTTTGCTGTCGGCGATGGACCGCGGAGCCTCGCGATGGGCGATCTCAACAGCGACGGGGACCGCGATTTGGTCGTCGCGAACCAAACGAGCGGCAACTTCGGCAGCATCAGCGTGCTGTTGGGCGCCGGAGACGGCACCTTCGCTGCGCCCGTAAACCACGCCACCGGCATCGGCCCCTACGGCGTTGCGGTGGGAGATCTTGACGGTGACGGCGACCTCGACTTGGCTGTCGCGAACGTGAACACCGACAACGTTAGCGTTCTGCTGGGTGCGGGAGACGGCACCTTCGCTGCGCGCGTGAACTACGCCGCCGGCGATGGACCGATTAGCGTCGCGTTGGGCGATCTGGATGGCGACGGTGACCTCGATCTGGCCGCGGCGAACTTTAGAAGCGACAACGTCAGCGTGCTGCTCGGGGCCGGAGACGGCACCTTTGCTGCGCGCGTGAACTACGCCACTGCCGATGCACCGTGGAGCATCGCGCTTGGCGATCTGGACGACGACGGCGACCTCGACCTGGCCGCGGCGAACTTTAGTAGCGACAACGTCAGCGTGCTGCTGGGTTCCGGAGACGGCACCTTCGCCGCGCAAGCAAACTACGCAGCCGGCGATCGACCGCAGAGCGTCGCGGTGGCCGATCTGGACGGAGACGGCGTCCTCGACCTGGCCGCGGCAAACTTCGACAGCGACAATGTCAGCGTGTTGCTCGGTGCCGGAAACGGCACCTTCGCCGCGCAAGTAAACTACGCAGCCGGCGATGGACCGCAGAGCGTCGCGGTGGCCGATCTGGACGGCGACGGCGACCTCGATCTCGCCGTGGCGAGCCTCAATAGCGATAACATCAATGTGCTGCTTGGCACCGGAGACGGCACTTTCGCTGCGCCAGTGAACTACACCGCCGATGATGGGCCGCATGGCGTCGCCGTGGGCGATCTAGACGGCGACGGCTACCTCGATCTAGCCGCGGCGAACTACAACGTCGATAACGTCAACGTGCTGCTAGGCACCAGAGATGGCACCTTCGTCGCGCGCGTGAACTACGCCGCCGGCGATGGACCGTTGAGCGTCGCGGTCGGAAATCTGGACGGCGACGGCTACCTCGATCTAGCAGTGGCGAACAACCTCAGCGACGACGTCAGCGTGCTGCGGGGTGCCGGAGACGGCACCTTCGATCTGAGCGTGTACTACGCCGTCGGCGATGGACCGCAGAGCGTCGCGGTGGCCGATCTGGACGGAGACGGCGTCCTCGACCTGGCCGCGGCAAACTTCAACAGCGACAATGTCAGCGTGTTGCTCGGTGCCGGAAACGGCACCTTCGCCGCGCAAGTAAACTACGCAGCCGGCGATGGACCGCAGAGCGTCGCTTTGGGCGATCTGGACGGCGACGGCGACCTCGATCTCGCAGTGGCGAACAACCTCAGCGACAACGTCAGTGTGCTGCGAGGCGCCGGAAATGGCACGTTCGCTATGCGCGTGAATTATGCAGCCGGCGATGGACCGCGCGGTGTCGCCATGGGCGATTTGGACGGCGACGGCGATCTCGATCTGGCCGTGGCGAACTACATCAGTGGCAACCTCAGCGTGCTGCTCGGCACAGGAAACGGCACCTTTACTGCACGCGTGAACTACGCCGCCGGCGGTGGACCGCAGAGCGTCGCGTTGGGCGATTTGGACGGCGACGACGACCTCGATCTAGCCATCGCGAACAACATCAGCGACAATGTCAGCGTGCTTCTCGGCGCCGGAAACGGCACCTTCGCTGCGCGGGCGAACTACGCCGCCGGCGATGGACCACAGAGCGTCGCGTTGGGCGATCTGGACGACGACGGCGACCTCGACTTGGCCGTAGCGAACCACAACAGCGACAACGTAAGCGTGCTGCTCGGGGCCGGCGACGGCACCTTTGCTGAGCGCGTGAATCACGCCTCCGGCGATGGACCGTGGAGCGTCGACATGGGCGATCTGGATGGCGACGGCGACCTCGACCTGGCCGCCGCGAACTTCAACAGCGACACCGTCAGCGTTCTTTTCAACCAGCGAGCGAAAGTCCTGCTGGGCGACATGAACTGCAACGGTTTCGTTGAAATAGGCGACATCGGCGGGTTTGTACTTGCGCTTACGGACGCGGCCGAATACGCCGCTCAGTATCCCGACTGCAATATCAACCGCGCCGACATGAACCAGAACGACTTCGTCGAAGTCGGCGATATCGGCCTTTTCGTTGCCGTACTGACCGGCGATTAGGGCTAGGCGGTGCACCGAGCGTCCGGAGGCGGTACGGTGGGTAGCGCGCAGCGAAAATCGCCGAAATCGCTGGAGGGCCCTTGTGGCCTCGCGAATCGGTGGGTTTCGCCGCGTTTGAATTCCTTGCGATCCCGACGTCGTTCGGCGCGGCTCTACCCACCCTACCCCAGGGCGGCACGATTCCCTCTGCGCGCTCGCGCGATCTACTCACTCAGCGGCCGCGACAAGGCGGACCCTTGTGCTACGGATTCAGATTTTGGCGCGCCTTGCGGCGTGAGTAGTCGGTATTGAGCGCGGGGCCACGGGCGCGTTTTCGGATTGATTCGCGGCCTTCATCACCGCCAGCGCCGCCGCGACGACGTCGGCCTCTGTCGGCGTGACGTGGTTGGCCGCCGGGCCGAGGGGGACGTAGGTGTCGTGGCCGACGACGCGGCGGGCGAGGACGCGGGGGCCGCAGTGTTCGTGGATGTGGGCCAAAATCGGCTCCGACATGCCGCCGCTGTAGCGGCCTTCGTCGACGACCAGCACGCGGCCGGTCGCGAGCGCCTGCTCGACAATAAACGCGGCATTGAGCGGCTGAATCCAGCGAATATCGCAGATGCGAATGCGCAGGCCGTGCTGCTCGCGGAGCGTCTTGGCGGCGCGGAGCGACATGTGCAGGCCGTTGCCGAAGGTGAGGATGGTCATGTCCTCGGCGGCGGCATCATCGGAGCTGCGGTGACGCGCGCCCGCGCGAGAGAACTCCCCGCTTTCGCGCGCCGCCAGCACAGCGTCCATCAACTCGTTCGGATCGGCCGAGCAACCCTCGCCCTCCTCGACGGTTAGCCCGCCCGCAGCGTCGAGGCGATAGATCGCCCCCGCGCCAAAAGGAATGGCCTGTTCCGGCGTGGGATAGGCGAAGCTCCATTTCGCGTCGCCATCGGCGAAGAGGTCTTTGGTCATGTAGAGCGCGATCGGCTCCATGAAGCAGACGACGCGCCCGTCGATGCGGGCGAGAGCCATGCAGGTGCGGAGCATCTTGGCCGCGTCGTCGCCGCGAGCGGGAACGCACATCACGATGCCGGGGATGTCGCGGAGCGATGCGAAGCTGTTGTCGTTGTGAAAGTGTCCGCCGAAGCCCTTCTGATAGCCGAGCGAGTTGATCCGCACGACCATCGGGTTGCGGAACTGATCCTTGCTGAAAAACTGCGTGCTGCACGCTTCGCCGCGGAGCTGGTCGATGGCGTTATGCACGTACGCGAGATACTGGATCTCGGGCATGGGCAAAAAGCCGAAGTGACCGGCGCCGATCGCCATGCCGAGGATGCTGGTTTCGTCGAGCAGCGTGTTGAAGCAGCGGCCGACGCCGAAGCGCTTGGTGAGGCCGGCGGTGACGTGATAGACGCCGCCCTTGGCCGCGACGTCTTCTCCAAAGACGAGCATTTCGGGGTATTTGGCCATCAGGTCGTGAAGCGCCCAGTTGATGAGCGCGGCGAGGTGTCGCGGCGGCTGATTCTCGGGCAGGCGCGGGCGGCCGTCGCTGATCTTGGCGAAGGCGTAGACGTACTCCAGCTCGAACGCTTTCAGACGGTCGGCGTCGGTCGGCGGGCGAGTGGCCTCGGCGAAGACGCGGTCGGGCGTATAGGGCGCGAGCGGGGCGACGATCTCCGCGGCGCTGGCGAGCTGGCGCTCTTTGGGCAGCGCGGCGAGCTCATCGGCGACACGCTTGCGAACGCTCTCGTAAAGGCACAGCACTTCGTCGGCCAGCATGTAGCCGCTGTCGATCATGAGCCGGGCGCTGGCGAGCAGCGGGTCGCGGGCCTCGACCGCGGCGATCTCGTCGACGCTGTGATATTCGGTCTCAATGTCGGTGCCGGCGTGGCCGAGCAGGCGGACGACCTTGAGATGCAGAAACGCCGGGCGGCGCGTGCCACGGACGTAATCCGCCGCCGCGCGGGCGACGCGCATCGACTCGGCCAGGTCCTGCCCATCGGCGAAGAAATACTTCATGCCGTAGCGCTGGCTGAATTGCGACTCGATCCAGCGGTCGGGCGTGTGCACGCTGATGCCGATGCCGTTGTCTTCGCAGACGTAGAGTACGGGCATGGGCAGATTCTGATGGGCGGCGTAACAGGTCGTGTTAAAGGCCGACTGAGCCGCGGCATGATTGGCAGAGGCGTCGCCGAAGTTGCAGACGACGATCGAATCGTGCGGGATTTCGCCGTGATCTCCGACGATGATCGGCCGCTTCATGCGGGCCGAGCGAGCCAAAGCGGCGGCGGCGCCCATGGCGCGCGGGAGCTGACTGGCGATGGTGCTGGTCTGCGGAATAACGCAGAGCGGCACGCTGCCCCAGACCTTGTGACGCCCACCGGAGATCGGGTCGGCGGCGGAGGCCATGAAGGAGTGCAGCGTCTCGCGAATGATGTTAACCTCGGGCCGCTGGCGGGCACGCTCGACCATGAACGCGCCGCTGCGATAGTGCAGGAAGGCGGGGTCGCTGAAGCGCGTGGCGCGGCCGACGACCGCGTTGGGCTCGTGGCCGCTGCTGCCGATGGTGTAAAAGCCGCGGCCGAGGCGGCGCAGCTCGCGAGCCATGAGGTCGAGCATGCGGCTGGTGATCTGCGATTCAAACAGCTCGCGCAGCTCGTGGCCGGTGACCGTGTCGCCGTCGAAAGGCGGCTGGTCGAGCGCGCGGCGCGGGGCGACGTGCTCCTGGTGGATCGGGCTGTTGCAGAAGTTGACGAAGTTACGATCGACGACCGCGGCGCGGTTCAAACTGCTCATGGCGCTCATAGTGGGGGCATTGTAAGGGGGACGGGGCGATTCGAACGAGGTCGTAAGCGGTGGAAGAAATGCAGAATGCAGAATGATGAATGCAGAAGGGGCGGATGGGCGATGATTGTCTCTTCGCTGTCTTGGCGCCAGGCCGCCCAGGCCCCCCGCGCGAGCGCTTTCTGCATTCTGCATTCCTCATTCTGCATTCGCTATTCTTCCCCCATGAACATCGCCTACTTCGACTGCTTCTCCGGTGCCGCCGGCGACATGATGCTGGCCGCGCTGATCGACGCCGGCTGCCCGCTGGAATATCTGCAAGACGTGGTCCGCAAGCTGGCGCTGCCGGGCGTCGAGCTGACCGCGACCGTGACCGAGCGGCATTGGCTGCGAGCGCTCCATGTCGACGTGAAAATCACGCCGGACGCATCACAAAGGCACCGCCACTTGAGCGACATCGAGCGGATCATCCGCGCCGCGCCGCTCGACGCCTCGATCATCGACGACAGCCTCAAGACCTTTCGTCGCCTGGCCGCGGCGGAGGCGCACGTCCACGATTGCAAGATCGAGGAAGTGCATTTTCACGAGGTCGGCGCCAACGACGCGATCGTCGACATCGTCTGCCACGTTGCGGCGCTGCGCAAGCTTGGCGTGGAGCGGGTCGAATGTTCGCCCATCCCGCCGGGCAGCGGCACGGTGAAATGCGACCACGGTCTGATGCCCGTGCCCGCCCCTGCCGCGGCGCACCTTCTGCGCGACACGCCGATCGCCGCCTGCGACGAACCCGGCGAACTCTGCACGCCGACGGGCGCGGCGATTTTGACGACGCTCGCCGAACGCTTCGGCCCGCCGCCGAATATGCACGTGACGAGCGTGGGGGTCGGCGCGGGGACACGCCGCGGCGTGACGCGCCCGAACATCTTGCGCGTCTTTCTCGGCCGCGTCGCGAATGAGTCGCGCGAGTTGGAGCACGACACCGTGACCGTGCTGGAAGCACAGATCGACGACATGCCCGCGCAGGGACTGGCGTTCACCGCCGAGCGATTGCTCGCGTCGGGTGCGCTGGATGTCTATTTGGTGCCGATTCTGATGAAGAAGGGACGGCCGGGATCGCTGCTGAGCGTGCTCTGCAGCCCGGCCGACGCCGACGCACTGGAGCGGCTGATCTTCGCCGAGACGACGACCTTCGGCGTGCGCAAGACGAGCGCGACACGGTCGAAGCTGCGACGCCGCAGCGAGCCGGTGACGACCCGCTTCGGCGAGATTCGAATCAAGCTCGGCCTGCGAGGCAACGAAGTGCTGCAGGCCGCGCCGGAGTATGAGGATTGCGCGGCGGCAGCGCGGACGCATCAGGTGGCGCTGCGCGTCGTGCAGGAGGAGAGTTTGAAGGCCTGGCGGGCGCGCGGCGGTTCGTAATCGCCGCCTGCTACAGCCAAGCGAGACGCTCGAACTCGATGACGACGTGATCGCCGCGCAACCGGCCGATCGATTCGACGGGGCGTAACAGACCCGACGAATCTGGGACTCAGATAGACCCGTGAGACGATGATTCTGGCCTCTCTTGCCGTAACGATCGCCGTCGCCGCGTCCGGGTTGGCGTTGCTCGCGCTTGCGCCCCGCGCCTGGTCGCGCGCGCGGTCGATCCTGCGTACGCAGCCGCGACTCGGAGAGCCGGAGTCGCTCTCGCTCGCCGAAGACTTGGCCGAGCTGACCCGCCTCGTCGAAGAGCTCGAGCAATCGGCGCTTCGCCAGAATGCCGCGATGGGCGAGCGAATCGCGGGCCTTGAGCGCGCCTTGGCGTCGCTATGCGCGGCCCCGACGCGAGGCGATACCGCCGCTTCAACTGAGCCCACGCCCGAACCGCGCCGACGAACAAGAGAAGTCATCGCCGACGCGCCGCTACCGGCAAACGTCGAGGCGCCCCTCGCCACGGTCGCGCTCGCAGCTTCGCCATCCGCAACACCCCGTTCCTCGTTCACCCCCGTCTACGACCTCGCCGACCAACGCATTCCGCCCGGAGAAATCGCACGGCGGACGAGTCTGCCCATCGGTGAAGTCGAGGTCATCCTCGGTCTGCGCGTGTTGGGAATCGACGCCGCGGCGTAAGCCGTTTTTCGCCGAGGCCGCGACTCTCGCTCTCGATCCTCGCCTTGCCAGTCGCTGCCCGCATCGAGTCTCCCGTTCCAGCTCTGCTAAGACCGCACGCCGCCTGACGGGCCGCGCTGCGAGACAAAACCTCGAGATTCGCCGTTCGGATTTGGTTCGGCATGGGCACGGCGTATATTGCCCGCCACGATGAATGGCGAAATGCAATCCAACTACGCGACCGAGGCGCCGGTCCCCCGCGCTGCGGCCGCCACATCGACCAGCGACGCGGCCGTCGCGCGCGTGCTGAAGCAATATTGGGGTTACGACTCACTTCGCCCGTTGCAGGCCGAAGCGATCCGGGCGGGCGCGAGCGGCCGCGACTCTCTCGTGGTTCTGCCGACCGGCGGTGGGAAGTCGCTTTGCTATCAGATTCCGCCGATGGTCTGCAATCGTGTAGATGTAGTCGTTTCGCCGCTGATCTCGCTGATGAAGGACCAGGTCGACGGCCTGCGCGAAAACGGCTATCCGGCGGTTGCGCTGCACAGCGCTCAGGAGGGAAGCACCAATCGCGAAATCATGCGCCAGATCGGCGAGGGCAAATACCGGCTCGTTTTCGTTGCGCCGGAGCGACTCTTGCATCCGGCCTTCCTCTCGCTTTGCGACCGCGCGCGGGTTGGCGCGTTTGCGGTGGACGAGGCCCATTGCATCAGCCAGTGGGGGCACGATTTTCGCAAGGACTATCGCCAGCTCGCGCGGCTGCGCGAGGTCTTTCCCAACGCATCGATCAACGCCTTCACAGCGACCGCCACGCCGCGTGTACGCACCGACATCGTCAGTCAATTGCGCCTGCGAGATCCCGCGATTCTGGTCGGGCATTTTGATCGGCCGAATCTCACGTACCGCGTGCGGCCTAAGCTCGACGTCGAGGGGCAGACCCTTCGGACCATTCGGCGACACCGCGATCAGGCCGTCATCGTCTATTGCCTCAGCCGCAAAGAGACGGAGCGGATGGCGGCGTTTCTGAAGGAGAATCGCGTTCGCGCGGCGCACTATCACGCCGGCATGGAGGCGAAGGATCGGCAGGAAACGCAGGAGCGATTTCTGAATGAGCAACTCGACGTGATCGTCGCGACGGTCGCGTTCGGCATGGGCATCGACCGCGGGGATGTGCGCTGCGTCATTCACACGTCGCTGCCCAAGTCGGTGGAGCATTATCAGCAGGAAACGGGCCGCGCCGGGCGAGACGGGCTGCCCGCCGATTGCGTGCTTTTCTATAGCGCCGGCGACGCGATTCGAAATGAAGAGCTGATCCGATTGTCGGCCGAGAACGCGAACGATCCGGAGACGGTGATCGAAGGCGGGATTCAGCTATTGAGCGCGATGCGGTCCTATTGCGATCTGCCGGCCTGCCGCCATGCCCGGCTGGTGGAGTACTTCGGCCAGACGCTGGCCCATTCGAACTGCAAGGCCTGCGATGTCTGTCTGGGTGAGACGAAGCCCGCGGACGATGCGACCGAGCTGGCGCGTAAGGTGCTGTCGTGCGTCGCGCGGGTGCAGCAGCGCTTCGGTCTGGGGCACGTGCGCGACGTACTGTTGGGCAAGAACACAAAGGTGATTCGCGATTTGGGACATGACAAGCTGACCACGCACGGGCTGCTAAAGACCATGAACGCCGACGTGCTGACGCAGGTCATGTATCAGATGGTCGATCAGGGATTGCTGCGGCGAACGACCGGCGATCGACCGATCGTCCAGCTCTCGGAGAGCGGGCTGCGCGCCATGAAGGGCGAGATGCGCGTCTGGCTGAGCGTCCCTCAGGCGGCAACGGCCGCCAGCGAAGCACCCGCGCGCGACGCGGCGGAGTCGTTGTCAGAGGCCGAGGCGGGGCTGTTCGAGGCGCTGCGTGGATTGCGGCGCGGGATCGCGGAAGTCCGGAAAGTTGCGCCCGTCGCGATTTTTCTCGACACGGTGCTCATCGAATTGTCACGTACGCGCCCCACCACGGTTGAGGAGTTTGGCGCGATTCCCGGCGTTGGCGCCCGCAAACGTGAGGAATTCGGGCGAGACTTCACGAGCTTTATCCGCGAGTACTGCGACGCAAACGGCCTTACTCCTCAGAAAAAACCTCTCCCTCTCCCCGCGCCAAGCGAAGACGACGAAGAAGAATTCGCTCGGCCGCGGCGCACTTCGCGACTCAACGTCCAAAGGCAGCGCGCGATCGAGATGTTGATGGATGGAGCGTCGCTCGACGACGTCGCACATCAGACCGATCGCGCGGTCAGTACGATCGCTGGCTACCTGTCGGAGATGGTGTCGCGAAATCCGGAGATGGATTTGACGCCTTGGGTGCCGACCGAGATTCAACAGGCGATCACGGAGGCGACGATTCAAGTGCCCGATGGGCGATTAACGCCGATCTTCGAGCTGTTGAAGGGTCGCGCCACTTTCGAACAGATTCGCATCGTACTCGCGCGTTGGCGGGCGATTGCAGCGCGAAAAGAGGGCTAGAGCGCGCGGCTGCGGGCGACGAAGGCCGGCACCGCGTCGATCAGCGAGATGTGCAATGAGCCTGGCCTCCGCCATCGACCCCGCGCTTCACGCGTCGGCCCGCAATTCAAAGGCCGCTACAAACTGAGCAAGTCGTCGGCGACGGCGTCGAGAAACGCGAGGTTGGTCGCCAGCACATTCGGCAACGCGATGATCTCATCCCGCGTACACCAACGGATCGCCTGCACCTCGGCGGGGTTTGGCTCGAGCGCCTCGTCGACCATCTCGACCAGCCACCAATGCAGGCGGAGCGAAGCGCCGCGCGTCACCTCCCAGACTTTGCGGATGGCGCGGACGCTGCCGCCGACCTCCTCGCGGAACTCGCGAATGACGGCGTCATGCTGCGGTTCGCCGGGCTCGATCGAGCCGCCGACGAAGCACCAGGCTCCGCCCGCCAGTATGCCCTCGGCCCGCTGAATCATGAGGAAACGCCCGTCGCGGCGCACGACCGCGACCACTCCTTCAACCATCCGCTCTTGCTGATTCACGCCATCCTCGGTGATGCGCCGCGCTGCCGCTGCTCGCCCGACGCAAGTACATTTCCCGGCCATGCTCTCTCGACGCATCCTAATCGCGCTATCGGCGGTATTGCTGCCGGCGCTGCTGCTGCTGCCGCTGTGGCGCAACGCAGGCCTCGGCGCGGGCGAAGACGACATTCTCTATTACTGGCCGATGCGCCTGCAGTTTCAGCGCTGCTTCGACGCCGGCGAATGGCCGCTCCTGAATCCGTGGAATGGGCTGGGGCGCCCCTTCCTCGCCGACCCGCAGACGGCCATCTTCTATCCGCCCACCTGGCTCTTCGCGCTGACGAAAATCGACGTCGCGTATCCGCTGCATTTGGCGCTTCACGTCGCGCTCGCGTTTTATGGTACCTATCGACTGGCGCGGAACGAACGGCGCAGCGAGGTCGCAGCGGTCTTCGCCGCCATCGCATTCGCTTTCTGCGGCTTTTTGCTCGCGCATCGGGCGCATTTCACGATGCAGGCGGCCGCTGCCTGGGCGCCGCTGGTCATCTGGCGCGTGCGGCGAGCGATTCATCTGTCCGAATCATCGATCGCGCGCGGCATCCGTGCCGGCGTCATCGCGGCGATCTGCCTGGCGCTGCAAGCCCTGGCCGGGCACGTGCAGATGGCTGCGCTGACAGCCCTCGGCTGCGTGGTAATGACCTTCGCCGAGCAACGTCGCGCGACGGGCCCCGCCGAGTCTCCGTCGCGATCCCGCACGATCCGCTTCGGCGCTCTGCTGATCATCTTCATCGCCACCGCCGGGCTATTTGCCCTTCAGGCGATCCCGACCTGGCGCTACATGCGTGTCTGCGAGCGGGTGAGTTGGTCGTATTGGCAGTTCACCGAGAATAGTCTGTTGCCGACCGCAGCGCTGACCATGCTCTCGCCCTTTGTGCTCGGACAACGCACGCCGAACACGATGGGCGATGCGTGGTGGGGACCGTCGCATCAATCGGAGCAGACCGGCTACATCGGCGTGTTGACGTTGATTCTCGCGGCGCTCTCCCTGCGCCTGCCATGGCGGGCTGAGCCGCAGCGCGGCGCGTGGGCGTGGCTGCTGTTGATCGCGATCCTGCTGGCGCTCGGGCGCTATGGGCCGCTCTGCCCGCTGCTCTATTGGCTGCCGGGGAGTCAGTTGTTCCGCTGTCCGGCGCGAGCGTTGCTGCTCGTAGATCTAGCGCTGGCGCTGTTGGCAGCCGCGACGGTCGATGACCTCGTTCGCACCGCAACACCAGATCGCGCGCGGCTGCGCTGGGTCGTGCAGCAATGGCTCAAGCGTTGGCCGCTGCTCGTCGCCGTGTTCGTCCTCACCCCCCTGCTGATCATCGCCCTCGCGTTGCCATGGCTCCCCGCCGCAACAGCGACCGCCGCTCGACATGCGCTGTCGCCCCTCAATCCGGCGCTGTGGGCCGCCACGTTCATCACGTTGACTAGCGTCGGCGCGCTCGCCGCCGTCGCCCGGCGCAGCGCCGCGGCGCGGGCTGCGTGGCTGCTGCCCGCTGTGCTCGCGCTCGACCTCGGCGTGGTCGGTTGGTCGCTCGACGTCCCGCGCGAGCCGGTCGACCTCCGCCGCGCCGCACACGTCGACCCCGACAACGAGTGGCTCGGCTTCGTGACCAACGACCCCGGCCGCCTGTGGGTGGTGACGCCCAAACGCGGCGATTCCCCCGGAGAGTATGAGCTTTCGACCTTGAAAGCGGTCGCCAACACAAACATTCTCGAGCCGGTCGAACTGCTGACCGACTACGGCCCCTTTCAGCCGCGGGTCTATGTGCGCGAATTCGGATTTCGCCCGTGGGGCGAGACGGCCCGCGCCGAAGAGCTGCTGTCGAACAGCGATTGGATGATCGACGCCCGCCTGCGCTGGGTGCTTTTGTGCGATACGGCCCTGCCCGCGCCGAGCGGCGCGACGCTGACCGCCACGACTTCGCATGGCTGGCGGCTCTATCGCAACGACGCCGTCGCGAATCTGCCGCTGGCGCAGTTCGTCGACGCCGAACCGGGCGGCGATTTGCAGGCGGAGTGGATTTCCAACCACCAGCTCCGCATCCAGGTCAATTCCGAGTTTAAGCCGGGCGTCGAGGCGACGGAGCCGCCACTGATCGCGCAACTGCCGCTGATCGCGATCCCCGGCTGGACGGCCTACTCCGGTGGGGTCGGCCGGCCGATCGAAGTCGACGAGCAGCTCTTCCTGCGCGTGCCGCTGACAGACGGCGCCCAATCGGTAGTCGTCGAGTACCGGCCGCCCGGCTTGGAAGAAGGTCTGAAAATCTCGATCGGCAGCGTCGCGTTGCTCGGCCTTCTGTTCCTCGCGAGCTTCGCCCTGCCGCGGCGCTAATTCGAGCCGAACGTGACGACCAGCGCTTGGCCCGATCCGGCCTCGACGCGGAGAGTCGCGCCGTTGCGGCTGCAGAGCAGCACCGCGGCGCGCAGACGCACGTCAAGCGCGGGAGCGTCGACCGGCGACGGATGTTGTTCCCAAGCGGCGATGGCGTAATTCAGCCCGGCGATCGCATCGGCCGACAAACCGCCGCCGCCATCCTCAACGCGAAGCGCCCCGCGATCGGCCCGCACCCTCACCCAGCCGCGCTGCGGTCGGACGCGCTCCAGCGCGATCAGGAGCAGGTTCAGCACAACGCTCACCAAATCGTCGGCGTCGAAGGTCGCCGTGAGCGCCGCGTCCACTTCGATCTTGTACTCAATCCCGTCCTTCTCCGGCGGTCGCACGAGTAATTCGCAAGCCGCATCGACCGCCGACCTCACGGGCGCTGCCGTCGTCGGCGTCGGCGATCGCGTGCTTTTCTCTGCATAGTCCGAGAGCCGCCGCGTCAGCCCAACAACCCGTTGGGCCTGCGCCAGGCACTTTTCCAGCGATCGATGAATCAGCGCAGAGTCGCCGCTGCCGAGCGCAAAATCGGCCCGCGTGACGATCGGAGTCATCAGATTGTTGATCTCGTGCGCGAGAATGGCGCTGAGGTTCGCCAGGTGCTGCTGTCGGGCGAGATCGATCGGCGGCGCGTCGGGAGTGCGATGCTCAGCCATGGACGAACTCCGGATCGAGAATTGCTCCGGGGATGGAATCGCAGGGACTGTAGCGCCGCGACGGCATCGCGGCCAGCCGCCGACCGGCGTGAATCGTCTCCGCTCTTGCGCCGTCAATTCACGTCATTGGCGCGATCAATCTGCTCCTGCAGCGTCGGGTTGGCACGCGGCGCGATTGCCTCGGGCTCGATGCCCACCTTGCTATAGCCCAGCAGCGTGCCGGTGGCGAAGGCCACATCGATCTGAGCCACCTGATAATCGGCAACCGCGCGCACCTCGCGCGACTGTGCGTCGCCCAGCCGCGTCAGGCCCTCAAGCACTTCGGTCTGCGTGCGAAGCCCCTCGTTGAACTGAGTCACCTCGGCGTCATAGTTCACCTTGGCGACGACCACGTTCTGCCGCGCCGCCAGCACACGCTGCCAGTTTTGCCGCAAGACGTCGACCGAGTCGGCGACTTCCTGGCGAATCGCCAGCGTCCGCTGCTCCCGCGTGGCGAGCCGCTGCACGCGTTGCAGCAGCGAGCGGCGCAGACGCGACTTGCGCAATTCGTTGGTCACGGGAATCTCGCCGCGCAGCATGACCGCAAACCCGCCCGGATCGCCGTCGCCGACTTCTTCGAGCGCGTCGCGCCAACCGCTGCCGCGATCCTGGAACGTGTAGTCATAGTCGAGCACGAAGAGCGGAAGCGTCTGATTGCGATCAAAATCGATCTGGACCGCGTCCGCGGCCAGTTGTAGCTCGACGTCGAGCAGTTCGAGCCGGTTGTCGATCGCACGCTGTGTCAGCGCATTCAGCTCAAACTCGTAGTTCAGCAGCGTCGGCTTGGTCGAGGTGACGATCAGCGTCGGCGAGTTCAGCTCGAGGTCATCGTCGTTAAGAATTCGCTTGAGATCGCGAATCGCCAGACGCAGTTGCGTCTCTGCGACGATCACGCGCTCCAGGCGCTCGACCACGCCCAGATCGGCACGCACCTCTTCGATCCCCGCCGAGGCGCCTTCCTGAATCCGTTTGCGCACGAATTCGAGATTTTGAAACGCGAGGTCGTACTGTTCGCGGCGAATCTCCAGTTCCTGCCACGCCGCCCACGCCCGCCAATAGGCCTTCTCCCCGTTCGCCAACACGCGGATGGCCGAAAGCAGCGTGCGCGTCTCGACCACAGCCGCGCCATATCGGGCCAGGCGGATCGACGCGACGTTCGGGTCGATGCCCGCATCGCGCAGCAGCGGCTGGCTGAGCGAAAGCTTCAGCGCCGCCTGATACTCGGTGTCCTTTTCCTGATCGTCGAGCGATTTCTTCTTGGCCCCCAAACCGATCTTGGCCTTTCCGCCGGTCAGCATCGGCACTTCGATGCCGCCTTCGTAAGCAAAGCGGCGGTTGAGCTGGTCCGGGTTGGTGTCGAGCGATTCGTCGTCGATCGGCGGCAGATCCTCGTTTTCGCGCCGTGCATAGCCGTAGATCGTCGCGTCGAACTTCGCCTCGGCCTCGCTGATCCGCGTCCGCGCGATCGCGGGGTCGACCTGCACCACCTGCAAGTCGAGGTTGTTGTTCAAAATGCGCTGGCGAAAGTCGTCGACCCCCAGCTCGATCCGCTCCGCCGGCGGCGCAACGACACGCTTCGTACTCGCCGGGGCGCTGGCCGGCGGAGGCTGCGGCGGGCGCTGCGCCACGGCCCCGAGCGACATCGGCCGTACCTCGCCCAGTTGCGAGCGCACGCGCTGCTCCAGCGACGGATCGATGCGACTGAACGGTTCCGCGCAACCTGCCAGCACCGTCGCCGCCAGCAGCACACCGCACTTCGAGCGATTCTTCAAGCAAGCCTTCCCATCGAAATCTTCAGTCAGAGCCGCGCCTGTGCGGAAGCAGTCTTCGGCGATATCGGAGCCGTTTTCCGCCGAATTGCGGCCCCGTTCAAACAGCCACTCGCTGCGACTACTTCACGCGCTTGCGGGCCACATCGAGCTTCGTTTCCTTCGGCTCGACGGTCGGCGGAAAGCCGTTGAGCTGCCGCCAGAATTCATAACCGAGCGTGACATCGCGCAGCAAGACATAACCCTCCGCCCGCACACCTTGTCGCAGATATTGCGACGACGGCCAGGGCGGCTCATTCGTGTCGGGCTCGACAATCACGCGGAAGCGCCCCTTCCCATCGTCACGCGGATCGACCAGCCGCACACGCCCGCCGAAGGTGCCGACCGCCACCGAAGGCCAACCCGCAAACTGCACCGCCGGCCAGCCATCGAAGCGCATCCGCACTTCGTCGCCGGGCTGGATCAGCGGGGCATCCATTCCTTTGACAAAAATCTGAGCCGCATACTGCTTGGCTTCGGGCACCAGCTCGATGAGCGGATCCTTCACGCCGACGACTTCCCCGTTGGTCGCGACGAACAGCCGATTCACGCGGCCCGCCCGCGGCGCCAAAACCTTCTGCGATTCCTGACGTGAAATATCAGTCGCGAGCTTGGCGAGTTTGCCCGCGATGTCCTGCACCTTGGCCTTGGCCTCATCGCGCGACGCGCTCGCGGAGCTGATGGTGGCGTTGGCCGAATTCTGAGTGCGTTCCACTTCCTGTTCGGCCGCCGACAGCTCGTTTTTCGAAGCCTCCACCTGGGCCTTGTCGCTATCCAGGTCGGCCCGCGCATTCTCCTGATCGCGCTCCGCGATCTGCAGGTCGCGCTGCGTCGCCAGTTGCGCCTTGAACAAATTCTGCATACGCACCAGATGCTGGTTCGCCGTCTGGAGCGTTGCCTCGGCGGCCTTCACGGCCTCTTCCCACGAACGAACGCGCTGCTTGGCCATCTCGACGCGGTACTTGGCCGAATCCACCGCGTTGGTCCGCGTCAACTCTAGATTCTGAATCTGACCTTCATACTGCTGAACCTGATTCTCCGCCGCCATCTTCTGCAGCTCGAGCGCCTGTCGCTCCTGCTCCAGCCGTTGCAGCCGTAGCGGGTCGATGTCAACGATCTCGCAGATGAGGTCGCCCTCGGCGAGATAGGAGTTCTCCGTAATGGTGAAGTGCGCGACGCGCCCCGCCACCGGCGCCTCGACCGTCTGCGGCCGATCGAGCGGATCGAGCGCGATCACCTCGCCCAGTCCCTGAATGTTCTGGCGCCACGGCACAAAGATCAGCGCGACCGGCAATAGCGCGACGGCGAACAGACAAATCGCCGCCGAGACATAGACGATGCGCGGGGCGCGAACCATTTCCATCGTCGCCAACGGCGGCGCCGCCGCGGAAGGTCCGACTCTCAAGGCTTGACCCATTCAGCGATCTCCCAATTCGAATGACACAAAGTCACCCGACAGACGAATCAAAGATTTCGCGGTTCGATCGATTCCAAACTGCACCACTGTTTTTCACGGCTGCACAGAGCGGCTGCCTCAGCCGCGCCCCGCCGCACCGACCTCGCGCGGCAGCAATGGCGGCCCATCCAATTGCGGTGTGCCGGGCATGTAGATCACGCGGTCGGCCGGCCCTGCGTCCGATGGATCGCGCACGAGCGCCAGCAGCGTCCAGGGCACGTCCGGCCCGGTCAGCGCGCTCCACACCCGCGGACGCACCTGCGGATCGAGGTCATTCAGCCCATCGTCCAGGATCAACAGCCGCGGCCGCCCCGCGATCGCGCGGGCCAGCATCAGTTGCCGCGCCTGCCCATACGACAGCGGACCGCCCAGCGAATTCAGCCGCGTCTGCAACCCGCGCGGCAGCCCCAGCGCATCATCCAGCAATCCGACGATCGCCAGCGCCGCGCGCACGTCTTCATCCGAGACCGATTGCCGCCGCAATGCGACGTTTTCCGCCAGGCTGCCCTCGATGATCTCAATACCTTGCAAGATCCCGATGTCCTCGCGGAGCGAGTCGAGATGAAGCTCGCGCAGATCAAGATCGTCGAAAAGCACCACGCCGGTCTGCGGCTCGCGCAGGCCGATCGCCAGGTCGGCCAGGGTGCTTTTGCCCGATCCCTGTCGCCCGACCACCAGCACGACCTCGCGCGGGGAAAGGCGCAACGTAAAGTCTCGAATGAGCGGGTGATTCGGCCGATGGCCGAAGGTGATGTTGCGAAACTCGATCGTCGCGGCGCCCGGCGCGCGGCGCAGCGCGCCGCCGTCCATGCGCTCCAGCGGCACATCGAGCAGGTGTCCCAGTTTGTCCGATGCCGCCAACAAGTCGTAAACGGATTCGAGCGTCTTTCCTAACTTGGCCGCCGAGGTCAGAACGGTCGCCACGATCAGCTCCGCAGCAACGAGCTGCCCGAGCGTAAGCTCGCCGCGAATGACCAGTGTTCCTCCCAACGTCAGCAATGCGGTGCTCGCAAGTGCCTGCAAAAGCACAAAGCCGACCACTTGCCGGAGGACCACCGAGAAATGCTTCTTACGACAACGGATGTACTCCGAAGCGAGCTCATCCGACCGCAGCCGCGCCAGGCGTGGCGCACCACCGATGCGGAATGCCAGCGGATTGCGGGCGATCTCCTCCAGCGAACCGGCGACTTCATACTTGGCCCGCGACTCCTCGATGGCCGTACGAACCGCGCCGATGCCGAGGATCCAGATCACAAAGGCGAGTGCCCCGACCAGCACCAGATCAAACCAAAGCAGCCACGGGTGGTAAAACGCCAATACGAGCAAGCCCACCCCTGCCTGCAACAGCACGCCCACCGTATCGAGCATGAGCGTCGCGCCGACTTTCTGCACCGTGAACACATCAAAAAAGCGATTGACGAGTTCCGGCCCGTGTCCGCGGTCGTAGGCGTCGATCGAAACGTGCGGCAGACGGTGGGCCATCTCGCCCACCACGCGCACGAAAATGCGCCGTTGCACCATTTCGACCACAACGGTCTTCACCGCCCGCATCGCCCCGACAAACAGCAGCAACGACAGCAGCAACAAGCCGATGACGACCACCGGCTGCGTCGAACCGCCGAAGGCGACGAAATTCACCAGTGCCTGAACCGCGACCGGCGTCGCCAGCGACAACAGGCCGATCGCCAGAGCGAAGACAAGCACAATCACGAAATCGCCTCGGTCCGGCCAGGTCAGCTGGCGCAACCGTGCCAGCGGGCCAATGTGATGGCCCTCGCCGTGCCCGCCATGGCCGTGCGACGGTCCGTGGTTATGCCCGCCGTGCCCCGCCGCCGGCTGGCCGCCCGCATTGTGTCCGTGCCCATGGCCGTGCGTGTGACCGCCGCCGCGTCCGGTGGTCTTTCCGTTCGCGTCGATGCCGCTCGCATACGACCGGTCGTTCGAACCGCCCATCATTCACCATCTATCAGTACTGAGTTCAATCGCGAGGAGCACGCTGCGCTCTCGCGGGCCGGGCAATCTGCAGCCGGCCCCCTGCTCGTGTGCCGGCCATTTCAGCAACGCGATCGCGCGCTGCCGAGTCCGGGCATTTATCTGCCCGTCACCGGCATTTTAGACGAGATGTTCTCAGTCAACCGGTCGACGCCCGTCCCGTGTCGCCGGGGCCGCCCGATTGACGCCCGCTCGGCATTGCCTACACTTTCACAGACTGCACGACGCGACTTTCGCCCGGCCACGGTCGTCGCCGCGTCGCGTGCGGGCGTAACTCAATTGGCAGAGTGTCAGCCTTCCAAGCTGAATGTTGACGGTTCGAATCCGTTCGCCCGCTTACTTAGACCCCTTCCCCCCCTCGCGGCCCATCCCGGCCTCCCCTGTCCGCGAGCGTGATTGCGTCGCCAATTTTCGAGAATCCTCGCGCAATCTTCGCTCCGATATCGCGGAAAACTTCTTCCCGTGCCGCAATCGGTTCCCGGCTTTTCCAACACGCCAGCGGTCTCGCCACGCCGCGAAGCGCAATTGCAGACGGCCAGCACGTCGGCCGCAGCACGACCGTCGAGCCGAAGAACCGACCCGATCGGAGCAGCCTTTATCGCCGCCGCAACCACATCCCGCGATTGGTGCCCCGTGCGCCAAGGCGTCGTCGATCACCCTTGCTGTCTTGCGCCGCTTCTTGGTTTGCCACGGATTGATAGTCAGCCTTGCCGTTCGCGCCATTTACGCCGAAGTCTGATTCCGATGTCGACCCTCGACCGTGCGAAATCGTGGGTGGCGATTTGACGAACCGGCTGGAACGATCGGAAAGGGGACTGCCTCGAAAGTCCTGACATCACTCCGTCAAAAATACCTTCGCCGGCCAGCGGTAACAGGTCATTCCACTCTGAAGGCCAGCGGCCACATCGAAGGGCTGTGCGAATCGCTTGACTCCAAAGTTGCCACGCGATGCCACTGCCGCGAAGACTGGTTCCGAATCGCGGCCGCCGCCGGACGCGCCGGGGCAAAGGAGAGCTCTCTTCTCAAGGACGCGGCGCGGATTGGGATCGCGGCCGAGCGAAAATAAGTAGTACTAACTGTTGTGCAAACCACAGCTTAGCCTCAGACGCTATAAGAACTGCTTGCAAAAGACCTAGCGAGTCGATAATGTCTGCTCTGTCAAATTGCCCCGCGGGCGGAAGCATTTGTTCGGGGATGTTAATTGTCGAATACTCGAGGGTTTGGCGTCTCTGCGTGAGGAGACGAGCATTCGGCGTTTTGGTGCGACACGAGGCGTGTCGGTCTTGTGGGCGGTGGTCGTCGGTTGACGAAAATCAGCGTTGCTGAGGCGGGCAGCTAGGGAGCGCCGTTTCTGCGCGCAGTCTGGGCCGGCGGGAGAGTCGGCTTGCGGAGGGAGATCGAGATGTCCAATCATGGGGTTGGCGGCGTCGTTTGTATGACCACGCTGCTCAGTCTCGGGGCGTTCTTATCAGCGCACGGCGGGTCTGCCAAATCGTCTTTCACGTCGTCCGCCGGACTATCCGCCGAAGCCAGCGGCCTCAGCCGAACCGGCGTCCCCGACGTCTCCGCCGGAAGAGGAGCGCCGGCGGAACTGATCATCGCTGTGCAAGATCCGCAGCCCTGCTATGGTGCGGGCAATACTGTTTGCTTCACCCTTTCGATGCAGAATCTGCCGCAACCCGTGACTGGGTTTCAGGCCTTTTTGCAATATGACCCGACCCAGCTCACCTATCAGGGTGCACTCAGCAGCTACACCAGTTCGCCGTTCGGGCTGCATGTCCAGGGCATCACTACCGCCGAAATTGCCCCCGGCCAACTGAATCTCGACGGCTCGATCGACTTCTCGATTCCACAGCCTCCTACCAATGCAAATTCTTTACTGGCAACACTTTGCTTCACCGTCGACGCGGGCAACGACGGCGAAGTCGCCGATCTCTTGCAGCGGGTTTTCGGCCCGTTTCAAACCGCCGTCAGCTTTCAGGGCAGCCCCATTCCCACCACGTTCATCGCGTCGGGCGGCATTTTGCTCGACGAAGCCCTGCCCACACTTACCTGTCCAGCCAATCAGCCGCTCCAATGCATCACAGAATTGCCAGCTCCCCTCGCTCCAGCCGACCCCAATCTGGTTATTCCCAGCGACAACTGCGCGTCAGCAGCGGTCGTCTGCAACGGCACATATTCGGGTAGCACGGCGGGCGCAACCAATGATGGCTCCACAAGTTGCGGCTCTTCGTCCTTCTCACCGGACGTCTGGTACCGGTTCACTCCCGGCTCCGCGGGAACGCTCACGGTAAATACCTGTGGCGTTGGTACTAATTTCGACACCGTGGTGTCGATCCACAGTGCCTCGTGCCCCGCCAGCCCACAGACCGAGCTCGCGTGCAACAACGATTCCTGCGGCGCCGCCTCTCAGGTCAGCGCGGCGGTCGTTGCGGGTACGACCTATCTGATTCGTGTCGCCGGCGCAGGCGGAGCTACCGGTTCGTATGAACTTCACGTCTCCGGCCCGGAGTGCCTGGCCGCCGCCGACAACTGCGATCCCGATCCGGTTGTCACCTGGCAAGGCGATGTCTCCGATGGCAACACCTGCCCCGAAACAATCACCCGGACCTACCGCGTCACCGACATTGGCGGCAATTTCGCAGAATGTCAGCAACTCTTCGTCATCAATGACACCATCGACCCCGTCATCATCTGCCCGGATGTGCTAAACCTCGACTGTGCGACCCCCTTGCCGCCGCCTGCCAACACAGTATTGGCGTTCCAGGCCCAGGGCGGCGTCGTCACCGACAATTGCCAGGTCGCCTCTCTGACCATGGTCAGTCAGGAACTGATCCGCGGTACCGGCTGCTCCGCCAGCCCCTTCTTCTACCTGCGAACCTATCGCGCGGTGGATGGTTGCGGCAACGATCGCGTCTGCAAGCAGTCGATCTTCCAGTGGGACATGTTCCCCCCGACGATCACCTGTCCGCCCAACGCGACGATCCAGTGCGACGAATCTTCCGCCCCCGCCAACACCGGCAGCGCCACCGGCACCGACAATTGCGGCACGCCCACAATTACATTTAGCGACGCAACCAATCTCAGCGGATGCCTGGGTACGGGCACCATCACCCGCACCTGGCGCTCAACTGACAATTGCGGACAATTCGTGGAGTGCGTGCAGACGATCACCGTCGTCGACACCGAAGCGCCGACGCTGGTCTGTCCGTCAGATATCTCGGTCGATGCCGATACCGGCTGCGATGGCGCTGTCGTTACCTTCGCCGACCCGGCGGTGACGGACAATTGCGACACATCGCCGACGCTGGTCGGCTGCGTACCCCCCAGCGGCAGCCTCTTCCCCATCGGCACCACCACCGTGACCTGCACGGCCCAGGATGACTGCGGCAACATCGGCACGTGCACCTTCGACGTCACCGTGTCGAACGTGAATAACGTCACAGCCACCGTTCAGTTGCAGGGTGTCGCGGCGCTGTCGCCGATCTCCCGCTGCATCAAGTTCATCGCCAAATCGGGTACGAGCTGCGCCCCACCCGTGCATGTCTTGGTCAACTTCACCGGCAACCCAGCCACCGGCACGGCGACATTCCCCGTCGCCTGCGGCGAATGGACGGAGCTCTGCGCGAAGGACGAACAGCACACGCTCTTCTCGACGATCAGCCTGATCGACCTGGGAACCCACTATCAGGCCGCAGCAACACAGGTGCTCCGTGGCGGAGACACCGACAACGACGGCGACGTCGACATCAACGACGTGACCTTCCTGCTATTCACCTTCGGCGGCCCCGAGGCAGCGGGCGGCTGCCCGTGGAACGGAAACCGCGGCGCCGATTTCAGCAACAACGGCATCGTCTTCAGCGAAGATTACACCTTCATTACCAACAACTGGCTGCAAATCACGTCCTGCAATTGCAGCGCGTTCGCGGTCGGCACAACGACTGAAGCCGCACTCGCGCCCGCCGTTCGCATCAGCACGCGAACACTGAACGCCGACGTTGCGGCAAGAGCCGACCTGAATCGCGACGGTTTCGTGGATCACCTCGATGTAAAGCTCTTTGAGGACGCGCGCGGGCTGCCAAACGTCCTTTCGAATCGAATGCGGCACGATGGGAGAGCCCAGTCGAAATAGCTGACCCGTAAGACTTGGACAGGGCCGACGGCGCTGACGCCGGGCGCTAATTGCGCTCGGCGTCCGCCGCGGTCCGAATGACAGGCGACGACGTTCGATCGCTTGCACGTTGCGGTCAATTCACGTTGGAGGAGATTGAAAATGATGACATGTGCGTCCATGACGCGACGACTGCTCGTCTGCGGGACGGGGGCAGCGCTCTGGGGAGCCTCGCCAAGCCTCGCGCAGGTTACCAATCTGAACACGTCGGAGCCCTTCGCGACGATTCAGGCCGCGATCAACGATTCCGACACGCTCGCCGGTCATACGATCGAAGTGAGCAACGGCACCTACAACGAAAACGTACTAATCAATAAGAACATCACTCTCCGCTCGGTCAACGGCCGCAGCGTCACGACGATCCAGGGCGTCTCCGGAATCGGGGCGCTCGGCGCGGTTCAGATCGCGCCCGGATCCAACGGAGTCACGATCGGCACCGCGGGCAAGGGCTTCACGATCGTCGGCATCGACAACGGCAACCCCGGCATCGAGAACGCCGCCGTCTACTTCCAAGGCGCGCATTCCAACGCCACCATCCGCGACAACGAAATCGTGGCCAACGGCGACGGCGGATTGCAGACCGAGTTCGGTCAGTCGATCACGAACTTCGTCATCGACGGCAACATCTTCTCTGGCACGACGTTCGTTCCGCCGGTGGATGGAGTTGGCTTCGGCGATCAGTTCAGCCAGCCGAATCGCCCGCGGCAACTGGTGGCGATGGGCTGTGGCACGAACTGCGCCAGCACCTCCGGCATTCAATTCACCAACAATCAGATCACCGGCACTGCCGGCGGGCTGAATCCGTTGATGCAGGAGCAGGGCAATACGCTCGTGACGATCGACGCAGCAAACGTCACCATCACGGGCAACACCTTCGCGGGAACGACAACTCGATTCGCCTCCTCGCTACGCTGCCGCGGCTCCAATACGACCATCAGCGGCAACACTTTTGATGGTTCGAATCAAACCGGCTCGACGAGCTACATGTTCCTCGCCAACGTGAACACGCCGAACGACCTCTCCACCGATCCGGTGTCCCTCGCCGGCGTGCGCGCGGCCAACAGCTTCAATCCCCCCGCCGTAATCATCTCCGGACAACCGGCGACGCTCTTCATCGGCTTCAACAATCTCTCGCTCGAAATCGACGATTGTCCGGACGACGCGAACGGCGCATCGGGCTATCAGATCGCGATCGAACTCTGGATGCGAGATCTGGTGCCCAATGCCACCGGCTTCGCCGCCTTCCTCGACTATGACAACGTCCAGCTTACCTATCGCCCGTCGCTCAGCAGCTACACCTTGGCCCCTTTCCCGCTGCACGTGACCGGCATCCCGGCGTCCGAGGTTTCGCCGGGCCAGATCCGGCTCGATGGTTCGGCCGCCTTCGCCAGCCCCGGCACCAACGCCGATTCGCTTCTGGCGACCCTCGTCTTCGACGTGAACGTCGAATGCGGTCCGCCCGACGTGATCTTCGATCTCACGCAGCCCTTCCCGTCGGAGCTAAGCCTCAACGGCGTCGGCCGTCCGACCCTGCTGCTGAACACGCCGGCCGTAACTCTGGACGACACTCCGCCCCTGCTGACCGCCCCCACGACGGTCGATATCGAGTGCTCGACGGCCCTGCCCGCGCCCGCCGCAACGCTCGGCGCTTTCCTCGCCTTGGCCGGCGCCAACGCCGTTGACAACTGCGCCCTACCCGCGCCCTCGACCGCGATCAGCTCGGTCACGGGCCCGTTCGTCGGCACGCAGTGCAACGGTTCCTTCACGCGCACCTACACCATCGCCGACGCCTGCGGCAATACCGCCACCGTAAATCACGTGATCACGGTGTCGGATAACACGCCGCCGATCGTGACGCCGCCCACTCCGGTCACACTCCAGTGCAGCGATACGCTGCCGCCGGCCGTGACCACCATCGCCGACTTCCTGGGCCTCGCCGGCGCCTCCGCGAACGACAATTGCACGGCGCAGGCAAGCCTCACCGTCAGCTCCAACGACGTCGTCACGATGGGCGGCGAATGCATGGGCGTCATCACGCGCACCTACACCATCACCGATGGTTGCGGAAACGCGACCCCTGTCCTGCACATTTTTAATGTGATGGACACGACCGCCCCCACCATCACTTGCCCCGCCCCGATTGCCGTCGATTCCGACGCGGGCACCTGCTCCGCAGTGCTGAATTGGAACGAGCCCTTTAACAACGCCGTTCCGCTGTGCGGCACGCAGACCCCGGCCTGCTATTACACCGATCGCTACAACCCCGCCGCGTTCGAGTCGGCCACCTTCCTCGGCCAGAAGCGTCTGAAGCACAGCATTTCCGACAACGACGACTTCGGCAGCCGTCCGCCGCCGTTCCAGTCCCTTTTCTACAACACGCAGGGCCGCAAGTACGACATCAACATGGGCGTCGACACGACGCTGGCCATCGACCTCTACATCCCGCTGAGCTGGCAGGACGACGCTCGCCGCGCCGACATTTGGGCTACAACGTTCGACAGCCAGGGCGCGATCGCGGGCTTCCCGATCGTCGGATTCATCGCGAATGACCCCGGCGACGAACTGAACCCCAATCCCATCGTGGCCAACATTCAGCGCCGCTTCCGTATCTTCACGCAGGACACCGATAACAACCCCGGCAACGGCTTGACCGCCGGTTGGGTGACCCTCGCGCCGCCAGGCGGCAGCATCTTGTACGACACGTGGTATCGCCTCGAGATCAAGCTCACGGCGACGTCGTACGAGTTCAAGGTCACCGACCAGAACAGCAACTTCTCGAGCTACACGGATAACGTGACCTTCGGCGCGATCCGCATGGGCAACACGATCATTCAGGCCTACAACTTCTCGAACAACATCTACCCCAACGGCGATTCGTACGACGTCTATTGGGATAACCTCACCGTCGGCCCGCAGGGTCCGGTCGCCGTCGACAACTGCTGCATCGACACCGTCACCCCGGTGCGCAGCGACAACCCGCTGCTCGACCTCGACGATCCGTTCCCGCAGGGAGTGACGACCATCACCTGGACCGTCACCGACTGCTGCGGCAATACCGCCAGTTGCAATCAAACCGTAACCGTCAGCGGCAGCAACAAGGTCGCCGCCACGGTGCAGCTCGCCGGCGTCGATGCGGGCGCGGGCATCACGCGCTGCATCGAGTTCACCGCCAAGAACGGCCCGACCTGCGCTCCGCCGCAGTATGCCCAGGTGAACTTCGTCGGAAATCCGGCCACGGGTGTCGGCTCGTTCAATGTGCCGTGCGGCGTCTGGACCAGTCTCTGCGCCAAGGATGAGCAGCACACGCTCTTCTCGTCGCAGCCGATCACGGTCACGGGCCCGATCTATGCCAACGCGTCGCCGATCGTCCTGAACAGCGGCGACAACGACAACGACAGCGATGTCGACATCAACGACATCACCTGGTTTATCTTCCAGTTCGGCACGCCGGTGGTGAACAATCCGTCCTGCCTGCCGTGGACGAGCGCCCTGCGTGACGCGGATTACAGCCTCAACGGCGTCGTCGGGTCCGAAGACTACACCTTCCTCACCTTCAACTGGCTGACCTTCACCTCGTGCCCCTGCACGGCGTCGGTCGGCGACGATGACAAGCCCAAGAGCGACATCGACGATGTCTTCAGTGGCGCGTCCGACTTCCGTCTGGAAGTGTTGACCGCCGAGTTGCCGGGTCCGGTCGGTCGAAAGGTCGACCTGAACCGCGATGGCGTCGTGAATTACAAGGACGTGGAGCTCTTTGAGACTCGAAACGGCCTCGGCAATGAGCTGTCGAGCTCGCTCGCGGAGGCGATGGTCAAGGTGAACGACGGTTCATCGCGGAAGTAAGACCGCCGCCTGGCATAACCGCTCGACACCCGCCGCCGGTTCGCCGGCGGCGGGTGATCGGCCGGCGCAGCCGCAGCGATGCGGATCACCGCAGATTCGTCGGCCGGCGCGTGACGCCGGCTGATTTGCTTGGATGATCCGCTTCACGAAGAAACGTGCAGCGGATTTTCGTGGGCGTTGAGTTGGCCCTTTTTTGGGTGGAGTTGTCTATGTGTGCTCGCATTCGATGGTCTTCAGTCCGATACGCCGCGCACCTCAGCGCCGCGATCGGTTCCCTGTCCGCTTTCGCAATCGCCGGTGGCCCGACGGTCGATCTCGATCTCGACCCGGCGGCTTATCCCGTCGTCCCGACCCAGGAATTCGATGTCGACCTGATCGCTCTCACAGCCAGTCCCCCGCCCGTGGAAATCGCCACCGTCGACGCCATCCTGACGTGGGATCCGCTCTATTTCGATCTACTCTCGGTTTCCACGTCGCCGGGTCTCTGGCTCGCCTCCGGCTTTTTCCCCGACCCCGATGGCATCAACGCCAGTTTGACCGACGGCAACGCCCTCTTTGTCGCGCTCGCCCCGCCGGGGGACCTGGCGGTCGTGCCCCCCGATCTCTCCTGTGCGACCTTCCGCTTCCGTGCCCGGACCGAGCTCGGATTTTCAACCATTCAGTTGATCTCCCAGTCGGGCAGCTTCGCGCGCACGCGCGTGCTCGGCGCAGGCATTCAAAACGACATCACCGGCGACATCTCCGGCGCACAGACAACCGTGCGCGTCTGGCCGATCCTGCTGGGTGACATGAACTGCGACGGCTTCATCACCGTCGGCGACATCTCCCCCTTTGTGCTCGCGCTCGTCGATCCCGACGCCTACATCGCGAGCTTCCCGTTCTGCAACATTCTTAACGGCGACACCAACGAAGACCTCTTCGTCACCGTCGGCGACATCGCCACGTTCGTCGGCCTGATCGTCGGTGGCGGTTAACAACAAGGGCCAGGGCGCCACTCGTCCTCCCCTTCATCGGCCGCGTCGGTTCTCCGCCGCGGCTGTATCGCCAGCCCCTCTATGAACCGGTCTCCGCAATCATCAACAACCTACAACGAAATCGCCCGCCACGCCCCCAAATCGCACAAACCTGAACGCCCCCGAAGGGACTCGAACCCCTGACCGGCGGATTAGAAATCCGCTGCCGACTTCGCAGAAACCCATCAAAAATAGGGATTCCCGCGAGGATACTGAAAGCGCGCACACACCAGCGCACACAAACGCACCTACGAATACGGGGGGCGAGCCGCTGACCGGGGCGGCGCTGGCGACGGCGCTTGCGATGATCGCGGGCTTGCCACTGACTGACGATGAGCGGGCCGAGGCGGTGCGTCGGCTGATGGGGCGAGAGTCGTCGAGGTTCGGGATCGGGCCGTCGGTCGCTTCGTCCCAATCGATCGCGTAGCCCTCAGTGCTGTAGCGTGTGTCGGCGTCGCCCATGGGTATGACCACCTCAGCCGTGCTCCACGTACAGGTCCGCGAGCTGCTCGGCGCTGGTCGCCTTGAGCACCTTGCCTCGCACCTTCTCGTCCTGAAGATCCAGCCGTTCAGCTTTGCCCTTCTCGATGCGGATCATCTCGATCCGGCTGAACAGATCGCCGTGAGCCTTTGCATAGTGCGCGAGGCCTTGCGCCTTGCTCAACGCGTCCGCGAACTGGTCTCCATGAGGATCGAGAATGTCAATGACCACCTTGTTCTTCACGCGGCGGAAGACCAGCATGTCGGGATACAGCGACTTGTCGTTCTCTGCCCCATACGGAATGCACAGTGCCCAGTCCTTCCGCGGCATGTTCCGGAGGAAACCGGCGAAACCCGGCCGTTCCATCTCGGTCTCCATCAGCGGCTTCTCCCACGTATTCGCGTTCCAGCCGAACTTGCCCTTCGCGTTCACATAGAGGTGGCCGTCCCACATGGGCTTCTCGGTGCGAACCTCGATGTTGTCGCGGACGATGATCGTCTCGGCGGCGGCGCTGCCTCCGCGGCGGCGAAGGTCGCGGTATCGCTCCTGCGCCGGCGCGGACATCAGCGCGATGTCATCCTTGTGCTCCTGCCATATGCGATTGAATTCTTGCTCACACGCCTGCTGGACGGTCTTCAGGGCCTTTTCGTCCTGAACAATGCAGAAGAGCTCCAGCCGGGCCGCGTTGATGTCGCCGCGGAACTCAGCGCGGTTGGCATAGGAGTCGTGCAGGTTCTCCGGGCTGGGCCTGGTCGCGCCAGAACACCCAGAGGAAGCAGTTCTCCATCGCCTTGGCCTCGGCGATCATGTCGTTCAGGCGGCCGAGCACCTCGCGCTCTGCGTCCGGATCGGCGGCCGCCGCAAGCCGGTCGATGAACAGCCGACATGACGCCGCCTTCAGACGGCATCGCTTCTCGATGAGCGCGAGGTTGATGTCGGATGAGCCATGCGATTCACGCTTAAGGACTTCCAGATTGTTGCTGCGGACCAGTTGATGGCCGCGCTGCTGGATGCTCGTCCCGCCGCCGCGCGCGGCCGACCGCAGGCAGTGGTGCTGTCATCTCCGACGGGATCGGGAAAGACGGTCATCGCGACGGAGATGATCGAGCGCGTGTTCTACGGGCACGACGGGCAGCCGGGTGATCCCAAAGCTGTCGTGCTTTGGCTGAGCGATCAGCCGCAGTTGAACGAGCAGAGCAAGAAGAAGATTGCGGAGGCTTCGGACAAGATCCCGCCGCATCGGTTGGTGACGATCGAGCACCCGTTCAACCCCGAGCGTCTGCTGCCCGGACACGTCTACTTCCTGAACAACCAGAAGTTGGCCGTGTCGAGCCTCATCACCAAGCAGGGCGACAAGCAGGAGCGGACAATCTGGCAGATCATCGAGGCGACGACCAAGGCCGCGCCGGCGTCGTTCTATCTCATCATCGACGAAGCCCACCGTGGCATGCAGGATGCCGAGCGCGGCGATGCTGCCCGAAAGTCAGCCGAGACGAAGCGGCTGACGATCACGCAGAAGTTCATCAAGGGTGACGCGGGCGTGGGCGATCCGCCGACGCCGCTGTCAGCGGTGCCGCTGGTGGTTGGCATCTCGGCAACGCCAGAGCGGTTCAACCGCGTGCTCGAAGGCACGACTCGCACGGTACATCCCGTCGTGGTCGAGCCGGAGAATGTGCGCGGGTCCGGCCTCATCAAGGACCGCATCAAGCTGGCCGTTGCGGACGAGGGTGACGAGGCCGACTGGTCGATGCTCGCGGACGCCGCGAAGAAATGGGCCAAGTACCGCGATGAGTGGGCGGCCTACTGCGCGAAGTACCAGATCGTGCCAGTCATCACACCAGTGCTTGTGGTGCAGGTGGAGAACGGCACCAAGGAACAGCCCACGAAGACGAATCTGGCGACGTGCCTGAAGGTCATCCAGGACGCGGTCGGACATCTGCCCGCGAACGCCCTCGCTCACTGCTTTGAGGACGATGCCGACGTGCCAGCGGGAACCGTCGTCCTGAGGAAGGTCGAGGCCTCGAAGATCCAGCATGATCCGGATCTGCGCGTCGTGTTCTTCAAGACGGCACTCACGACCGGCTGGGACTGCCCTCGGGCTGAGGTGATGATGTCGTTCCGCGCGGCCCAGGACAGCACGTTCATCGCGCAGTTGGTCGGTCGCATGGTGCGGACGCCCCTAGCCCGGCGCGTCGAGAGCAACGAGTTCCTGAACGGCGTCTCGCTGGCCCTCCCGCACTATGACGAGGACGCTGTCAAAGACATCATCAAGAAGCTTGAGGACGCCGAGGCTGGCGCGACCGGCGAAGTCGTCACAGAGCGCGAGATGGTGCTCTACAAGAAGGCTGAGGGCAAGGACGACCTTTTTGCCGCGCTTGCCAAGGTGCCAACGTATGTGGTCACGCGACCCCGTCGTATGCCGGAAACGTCTCGCCTGATGAAGATCGCCCGCCGCCTCAGCATGGACGGCGTCGGTGATGGCCTCATGGGCAAGGCCAAGCGATTCGTGATCGATCGGCTGCTTGAGCAGCGGGAGCGTCTCCGCAAGGACCCCGAGTGGGCCGCTCGCGTTGAGGGTTCCGCAAAGGTACCGGTGAAGGAGTTCACGATCGAGTACGGGCTCTGGAAATTGGAGAATGAGCCTGCTTCGTACATGATCGAGGCCACCGAAGAGAACATCTACGAGCTGTTCCAGCGTTGCGCGGGCGTGCTCGGCGAGATCCGATTCTCAGGCGAATCGCTGACTGCTACGACGCTCACGCCGACGCAGTCGCGCTCGTGCGGCGAATCGACGCCGTTGTGGACCGGCGGCGTGCAGAAGATGAGGAGATTGCGTTTCACCTGCTGGCCGAGGCCAACTCGGCCCTGCGGGTCGCACTCGCTGACACCTGGCTCAGCGACGATGATCGGGATCAAGCCGAGACGCACGTCTGGCTGCGGCGCGAGACCGCCGAGCGGCGTGTGTTCATTGAACGCCATATGACCGCCGATGATCCGGCAGACCCGGCGAACGCCGTCGAACTGAGGACGCGGATCAAAGCGCTGAGCAAGCGGCTGGACGATCGCGAGGCCGTTGCCAAGAAGGTCAAGAACGCACTGGGGCAGATCCGGTATCACGCCGGGCAGCTCACGAAGGGACGCCCGGAAGAAGCGCCGGCCCATTGGACGAAGATCGCCGACGCCGTCAAGCGACTTGGGGAAATGGGCCTCCCCACGACCGATCGCCGGGTCGCGGAGGCGGTTGGGTCTGCTGCAGCGGCCGCATGGATAGGGCCCTCGGCAGGCTTGGAGTTCATGGCCGACGTGATCGCCCGTGCGCTCTCGCTCAAGAGCGAGTTCCACAAGACAGACACGAAGCGTCCGAACGGCGATGAACGCGAGTGGAGCCCGTCAGTGCTCGGCGTGCGGGCACTGCTACGCGGTAAGCGCATGGTGATCATCGGCGGCAAGCGAAACGCGGAGGCGGTGCAGCGCCTGACGCAGGCTTTCGAGTTGAAGGACGCCGAGTGGGTTGAGCTGACCGAGCACGGCCCCGGCACACCGATGCGTGCGCCAATCTACCGGCCGGACACGGCCGTCGTCATCGTCATCATCAAGCTCACCGGGCACCTGCACTCAGACGAAGCGAGGGACTGTGCCGCCGCGGCGGGCAAGCCGTGCGTCATGCTCTCGGGCGGCTACAACCCCGAGCGGGTGGCCGCTGAGATCATGGAGCAGGCCAGCTACCGGCTGAAGTGATGGACTGCTGATCTGTGGCCGAAGAGAAAGCCGCGACGGGCGTCGCGGCTGGGAGCCAGGCGTGATGTACGCCTTAGTCCGACCGGCGAGGCGACACGCCCGAAGACCGCCACACGAAGACTGCCACCCGCGACTTGGCGGCCTTCGGTCAACGGCTGGCGGCCTTGGGCGGCGTCGAGGGGATGGGGGCGGATTTTTTACAAAAGGCCGACCGGGACCGCCGGGCAACCCCCGACAAAAAATCTCGCGGAATTGGCGCTCACGGGCGCACTTCTCGAAATACTCCACCGTCTGGCACGTCTAGGATACAATGGGACGCTATAGACGGCTGCTGATGCAACCGGCTCTAGGACGACGCACGGGCGTCGGCTGGCCGATCGGTCGAGGCCGACGGCGATCGTCGCGTGGCGGGGCTGCTATGCGGTCTGATGGGCCGACCGTGCGGGCGCGTGGGTCCTTCCGGAAGGGTGCGCGGCAAGCGGGCGAGAAGACGCTTGGCGTGAGCGATTTTCAGAAACGATCGAAAGTTGGATAGTTCTCTCGCCTGACGAATCGGGCGGGGCTTCTCGAATGCGGCATGAGCCGCGAAGGATGTAGCGATGCGAAGATGCTTGATGATCCCGGCGACGCAATCGCCGCGACGAATGACGATGAGCAAGGCGACGCCGACCGCGCCGCCGAAGGTAGTTCCCGTGCCGAGCGTCGAGGATCGCGCCCGAGCGATTCAGCGCGAGATTCCGGGGCTGGAATGGGGCGACGCGATGATCCTCGCGAGGGCCGGTCTGACGGCCTCGGCGGCGTTGGCGATGATCGGCGGCGACGTGGCGGATATCGATGAAGTGATCGATATTGTCGAGTGGCGGAGTGGGCCGCGCCTGCGCCGAGTTTTCCGGGGCGACTTCGAATCCTATCGCGCGCTCCGCCGTGCGACCCGTCGCCAGCGCGAGGCCGAGAACACCCGCGTTGCAAGGCTGGCGCGGTTGAAGGGGGTGAGCCGATGATCGTCGAGACGAATCAGATTGACGCGCTGGCCGTGGAAATCGAAGCCTCGCGCGTTGCCGATGCCGCTGAGCTTGTCCGGCTGCTACGCCGGGTGAACGCCGGGGGCAGTGTCGATTGCGATGAGTTGCGATCGCTCGTGGCGACGCTGGATCGCTCGCCCGGTGACCTGGCCGACGACGCCCGCGCTGTCGCGGCATTCGATGAGGCGTCGCGTGCGGCTCGGGCGCTGCCGGGGCTGCTGGATCGCGAGCGCGTCGAGCGCGACGAACGTCGAGCCGTCGAGGCTCGTCAGGCTGCCGAGCGTGAAGCCTTGCGCGGGCGACACTTGCTCGAACTTGAGCGGCTGGCCGAGCGTCACCGTCGAGAGCGACCCGTTGTCTCTGGCGACGTTCGACACGCGGCGTCGAAGTTGACCGTTGTTCAAGCGGCGCTCGCCGCGCGGCTCGGAGTCGATCGCGAATCGCTGGGCGACGCGCTGAATCTGGAGGGTGAGCATGCAAGCGATTGAGGCGACGAATCTGGCCGATGCGCGGATCGATGATGTTCGCAAGTACCTTGTCGAGCTGTCGCGGCGTGAGCCGGGCGGCGCGGCTTTCCGGCTCGGGCGGCGTGAGCTGCGCGACCGGGTGGGCGACGGCGAGGCTGTCGATCGTTGGCGGACCGCTCGGCGGATCGCGCGACAACGTGAAGAGCTTTCGGGCCGCGAGGCCGCCGAAGAGCGCGCGCGATGCCGAGCGATCGTCGATGAGCTTGCGGTGCGGCTGTCGATAGACGGCGACGCGCTCGAGAAATTGCTGATCGAGATTCACGATCCCGACGTGGCCGACGACGCTGTACCCGCCGACGTTGTCGCGCTGATCGATATCGAAGGCGTTGCCAGAAAACTCGGCGTGAGCGTCGCATCGGTTCGAAGATTGGTGAATGACGGCGCATTGCCGAAGCCGCTTCGATTGCGGTCGATGGTTCGCTGGTCGCGCACGTCGATCGATCGCTGGCTGGAGTCTGTCGCGTCGTAGTTTTCTGCTTGCACGCAAGGCGCATGGCGTTGCCTGACCCGTCGCGTTGTTCACGAGCGCGGCGGGTCGAATTGCACAAGTCTAATGTTCGGGGGCTGTTCGCTGTATGATTCGCATCGCTGCCGACGGGTAGCGATCTAGGTTCCGCTCGCGCGATGCCGACCTTCGACGGCACGCGCGGCGGGACCGTATTCGAAGGACTGCAATGGCAATCAAACGGCGCAAGTCGTTCGCGGCGGCGCACAAAGCCGAGTGGGGCGTAGAACTCGGGCACGCGACGCTTCAGACTTTTGCTGACTTTGCATATTCGCAATTCAGCTACACGATTGGGCTGGGCGAAAGGTGCGACGCCAAGCTGGCCGCGATCCAGCATGCTGCGCTGACCGCGCTTCGTTCCGCATATGAGCTAGTCCGATCGACCGATTGGCCACAAACCAAACACCCGCAAGGCGCGCTATTCCAATATGTCTCGCTCTCGGTTGCCGCTGAACAATTGCATCGATGGGCGCGAGCCCGTGAGTTAACCGCATGGCACAGCACGGGCAACGTCTTGATAGCGCACCTGAGGGCTGGACCGGCGCTCTATGTAGCTCTCAGCTACGCGACGCACGTGCGCGAGGCATGCGAAGGGGGCGGAGTGTTCCGCGTCACTGATGGTAAGTTTTCTGACGATGTTGGCGGGTTGACCGTCTCGCCGGAGCCGGATCGTCGGGTGGTGGCGTGGCGACGCGACGCGAACTCCATCCTCGCACGCGAGACGTTTCCGCCGACTCGCGAATACCCAAAATGGAAACATGGCCAAGATGTTCAATGCTTAATCGCGGCGATACGCGAAGACTATCAACACTCGTGCGCAGACGTGGAGGCGCTGTCAGAGAGCGCGGATGCTGAGGCAAATGACACTTTCTGGGAGAACCTTGACCTGCTCGACCGGCGGGTGTTGGAATTCCTCATCGCCGACGGATTCAATCGCGCGGAGAGTGTTGCAGACTCAGAGGTAATCGATGAAGGGATTCGACACGCGCCCGGAATAACGCAATCGCTGAAGACGGTGCAAAATAGGCTCACCCAGCTCGCGAATCGCGGACTAATTGAGAGCGTGAAGCGCGGTCCGCGGAGCGGATACTACATCCCTGCCGCGTCAGTCGAGCGAATGCAAAAGCATGCCGCTGCGCCCGGCGATTCTGTCGGGAACATCCGGGAACACTTGGGGTAGTTTCACGGTCCGTGCATGTCCAGAATCTTCGCGTCGGCAAATGACACCGACGAAGGAGATTTTGCATGGATGCTTTGAGATTCGAGCCGCTGACCCTGACCATCGAAGAGCTTGCCCGAGAGTTGCGCTGCTCCCCCCGACACGTTCGCCGGATGGTGGAGCGCGGCGAATTGCCCGAGCCGAAGCGGGTCGGCAAGCTGCTCCGCTGGCCGCGTGCCGAGCTTGTCGATTGGCTGGCGGGCGGACACGCCTCTCGCCGCAACGGCGACGGGGGTGCGCGATGCAAAAACTGATTGACGTGAATTCAGTCGCGGAGTTACTCGGCGTCGCGCCGCGCACGATCTGGAAATTGGTGTCGAAGGGCGGAGTACCCGCTCCGCTTCGGCTTGGACGTAGCGTCCGCTGGCGTAGCGATGAACTCTCCCGCTGGGTCGAAAGCGGCTGTCCCGACCGCGATCGCTGGGAGGCGATGAAGCGCGAGATCGGCGGTGCGAAGTGAATCCCATCGATCGCGTGATCGCCGCTCTGCCCGACGTAAAGCGCAACGGCTCGGGCTGGATCGCACGATGCCCGGCTCACGACGACCGGCGGGCGAGCTTGAGCGTCTCGGCGGGCGACGATGGTCGCGCGCTAGTCCGATGTTTTGCGGGCTGCTCGGCGGAGTCGGTCTGCCGAGCGATCGGCATGACGACGGCTGACTTGTTCGAGCCGACGAACGGGCGCACCGCGACGCCCGCACGCCCGGCAACGAAGCGACTGACCTTCGACACGCTCGACGCCGCGATCGCGTCGCTACGGGGCCGCAACGGGCCGAATTCGGGCTTGTGGCGATACTCCGATGTAAGCGGCGAGTTAGTCGGCGCTGTCCTGCGATGGGACCGCCCCGACGGGTCGAAGGACATTCGCCCGATTGCCCGAACGCCCGACGGCTGGGCGATCGCCGCGATGCCGAAGCCGCGCCCGCTGTTCGGGCTGCCCGAGTTATTGGCGACGCCGACCGGCGCGCGGGTCTACGTTGTCGAAGGTGAATCGTGCGCCGACGCCGCGCGCGAGCTGGGCTTAGTGGCGGCGACTTCGGCAGGCGGATCGAACGCGGCGAAGATGACCCACTGGGGGCCGTTGGGCGGGCGCGCCGTGGTGATCCTGCCGGACCATGACAGCGCGGGCGAGCGCTACGCCGATGACGTGGTGCGCCTTGCGACGGCAGCTGGGGCGAAATCTGTCCGAATCGTGCGGCTCGCGGAACTTTGGCCGAAGATGCCCGACGGCGGCGATATCGCGGACTTGGTTCATTCGCCCGATTCGCCCTATCTCGGCTCCGAGCCCGGCGAGATTCGCGCGGCAATCGAGAAGCTGGCCGACGCTGCCGAGCCGTGCGCGATAGAAGCCGAGAGCGCGACGCGCGCGATTGAATCATTCCGCCCATTCCCGATTGAATCGCTGCCCAAGCGCATGCGCCAATTCGTCGAGGCTGTAGCGGCGGCGACGGGGACCGACCCCGCATTCGCCGCGCTGGCGGCGCTCGTTGTCGCTGCTGGTTGCATCGGCAATCGCGTCGCGGCATTGGTCAAAGGCGGCTGGGTCGAGCCGGCGGTTTTGTGGGGCGTGCTGGTTGGAAAATCAGGCGCGACAAAATCGCCCGTGTTGAAGTTGGCGACGCGCGCGATTGTTGAACTCTACAAAGACGCGCGCCGCGAATATGCCGACGCGGTGGCGGAGTACGACCGCGAGGCCGAGCGCTACAAGATTCGGCTCGACGAGTGGAGGCGCGAACAGAAAAAAGGACCGCCGACCGATCCGCCAGAAGCGCCGACGCGCCCGATCGAGAAGCGCACGATCGTGAGCGACACCACGATCGAGAAACTCGGCGAGCTGCTCGAATCGAATCCGCTGGGCCTATTGCTCGTGCGCGATGAGTTGGCGGCGTGGGTCGGATCGTTCGACAAATACTCGGGCGGCAAAGGCTCCGACCAACCCGCGTGGTTGAGTTTCTACGACGCGGCGACGACGATCATCGACCGCAAGAATGGCGGAAGTTACTTCATCGACCGCGCCGCCGTTTCGGTGGTCGGCTCGATTCAGCCGGGCACGCTGGCGCGAACCTTCGGGCTGGCCGAGCGCGAAAGCGGACTACTAGCCCGCATTCTCGTCGCGTATCCGCCCGATCGACCGGGCCTATGGTCGGATGAGTCGCTGCCCGATGCCGTGGCCGCCGACTGGAAATCGCTGATCCAATCGCTGCTCGCGATCCCGCCCGGCGTCGATGACAACGGCGAGCTCCGCCCACGATTCATCACAATCGGGCGTGACGCGAAACCGCTCTGGGTGCAATGGCACGATCAGCATGCGCGCGAGACCGTTGATATCGGCGATGAGGCGATGGCGGCGCACTTCGCGAAGTTGAAAGGCGCGTGCATGCGTATCGCTTTGATTTTCACCTGCGTCGAAGTCGCATCCGGCGGCGCGGCGATTGCCCATATCAGCGCGGACGCGATGGCGCGGGCGATTGCCGTCGTCGAGTGGTTCAAGAACGAATCGCGGCGCGTTTATTCAATCCTCGGTGAGAGTGTCGAGGATCGCGCGTCGCGGCTGCTCATCGAGTGGATTCAGAAGCGCGGCGGCGTGGTGACGATCCGCGAGGTGCAAACGAACTACCGACCGCTGAAGGAACCTGGCACGGCTGAGGCCGCGTTGACCCGGCTTATCGAAGCCGGTCAAGGCGTATGGCGCGACATACCCATCGGAGCTTCTGGCGGACGCCCACGACGCGAGTTCGTCCTAAATGCACCGTCTGCGTCTGCAAAACCTAGTAACTCCCCCGTTTGCGGGGGTTTTGCAGACGCAGACGGTGCAGACGAGCCGAAAACCGATCCGCCCGACGGTGACGGCGGCGGCTTCGCGGAGTTTGAACTGTGACCGCGCCCGAGCTGCTCACCCACCTGCGCGGGCACGGTGCGACGATCGAGCTGGCGGAGGATCGGCTGCGCGTCCGGTTGCCGGACTCGATGGACGCGCCGGAGACTCGCGGCGAGCTGTCACGACACAAAGCCGAGCTTGTCGCTCTGCTGTCGCCCGAGCCGGTGGCGACGCGGCAGCCGGGCAAAGACGAACGCGGCTTTCCGCTTGACCGGTTCAAGTACATCGACGGACTTGAGCCGTTGCCCGACGTTGATCGGCGCGTCGTCGAGGCGATGAGCGATCTTCGCCGACGCGGTGTTCATCCGCCGTGGCTTGCTGCTGAGCGGAAATCAGAGGTAACGTGATCTACGCGCACGACGTGGCGCGCTCGAATCGAAGGGAATCGAAAGATGGCAAGCGTATTTCAGCATTCGCGCCGCTCCGCACGCGGCGGCGTCAAGCGCTCGACGACTTGGACGGCGCAGGTTCGAATCGGCGATCGGCTCGCGAGATTGCCCGCGTTCAAGGACAAGGCCGCAAGCGCCGAATTTGCTCGGCGAGTCGAACGCTTCGCGGCTGTTCGCGAGGCAGGCGACCAACCCGATAGCGCGACGATCCGTTGGTTGGAGGGGCTTTCAAGCGTGACGCGAGCGCGGCTTGGCAAGTTGGGGTTACTGAGCGGCGTGGCGCTTGCGGCGGGCGAGTCGGTCGCCTCCCATATCAGCGCCTATGAGAACGCGCTCCGCGATCGCGGCGGAACCGAAAAGCACGCGGCTCTAACGGCGAACCGCATCCGCGCCGTGGTCGAAGGTTGCGGCTTTCGTCGCCTCTCCGATATCAGCGCGAATGCGGTTGCCCGTTATCTGGCTGACCGACGACGCCCGACAGACGAATCGCCGGGACTCTCGATTTCATCGAGCAATCACGTCCTGCGTGCGTTGAAGAGCTTTTGTGTCTGGTTGACGCGCGAGCGGCGGTTGTCGGAGAACCCCCTCGCGCACCTGATGGGCTTGAATGCCGCGACGGATCGGCGGCGCGAACGCCGAGCGCTTGACCATAACGAAGTTTCGCGGCTGCTGAGCATGACGCTGGCGGGCGACGTGCGACACGGCCTGACCGGCGAACAGCGGTACTGGCTTTATCGCCTCGCGATTGAAACCGGACTCCGCGCCAGCGAGCTGCGCAGCCTGACCCGCGCATCATTCGTTTTGACTGGCGATGACCCCGGCGTGACCGTGGCGGCGGCGTACTCGAAACGGCGGCGCGATGATTCGCTGCCGCTCCGGACCGAGACCGCGCATGAACTCGCCGGATATCTGCGCGGCAAGCTGCCGAACGCGCCGGCCTTTCCGATACAGGCTGCGGCTCGCACTGCGGAGATGCTGGCCGAAGACCTCGCGGCGGCACGGGCCGCGTGGATCGCTGAGGCCGATTCGGCGGCTGAGCGCGATCGCCGGGAGCGCTCGGGATTCCTGTCGATCCGAGACGATGCCGGACGATCGATCGACTTCCACGCGCTGCGCCACACATTCATCACGAACCTTGCGCGGGGCGGCGTGCATCCACGAACCGCGCAGAGTCTCGCGCGGCATAGCACCATCACGCTGACGATGGACCGGTACTCGCACGTTGTCCGGGGTGAGTTGCGATCAGCGCTGGACTCGCTGCCGACTACGACGGGCCGCGAAGTCGAATCCGTCCGAGCGACGGGCACGTTTGACGGCGGGGCGCACGAGTCGCCCGGCGGCGCGCACACACGGGCGCACACAAACCCGGTGCTTGTTAGGGTGACGGACGGCAACGCCGTGCAAGGCGACGCGCAGAACACGTCGCGCCGAAATCGTGAGTTTTCTATGGGAAAAACAGCGCTTTCTCGCGCCGAGAGTTGCACGAACTTGAACGCACCCGAAGGGATTCGAACCCCTGACCGGCGGATTAGAAATCCGCTGCTCTGTCCAACTGAGCTACGGGTGCAAAATGCCGGACGCCGCGACGTTGAACGCGATTTCCGCGATTTTCGCCGATATTTTATCGTTATCACCCGACAGCGCCCAACGCACCCCGCCCGGCGTCGCAGCGCCCCGCGTCCAAACGTCCGGCGGCAAAACTGTTTCACGTGAAACAAGTTTGCCGCGAACAGCTCGACGGCCGACTCTGCGGGGCCTCGAGAGAGCCGCCAATCAATTCGCGCCGCCGACCGCAGTCAGCATCAATTCCTGCAGCTCCGACAGCGCCGCGTCGGCTTCGCGCACTTGCTGCTGTTGCTCCGCGTAAGCGGCGACCAGAATCCGACGAGCGTGCAGCAGCGCCGATTCCGCTTCATCCCAGCGGCCAAGGTGTGAAAGTGCCCGACCGTGCCCGACCAGGCAGGCCGCGAACATCGGATGCTGCTCGCCATGCGTTCGGCGAGCGCGAGCGACGGCCTCGGCGCCAAAAGATTCGGCCTCGACCAAATTCTCGCGGCGGCGCAGAACGGCGCTCAGGTTGATCAGCGATTCGATTGTGTCGGGATGATCGGGGGCCAGCTTTCGTCGCTGGCCGGCAAGCGCAGCGCGAACCAGTTCTTCGGCTTCGATCAGGCAGCCGGACTCGCTAAGAACATTGGCGAGCGCCCCCTCAGCGCGCCAGGTGGCAGGGTGTTCGACGCCAAACACGCGGCGTCGGCCCTCAAGACAGTCGCGGCGCAATTGCTCCGCTGCCGAGAGCTCTTTTTGATCCAGCAGAACCGAGCTGAGATTCAACATCGAGTCCAACGTCGAGGGATGTTCATCGCCCATGCTCTGCCGGGCGATCGCGAGGTCTTCTTCCAGAAGGGCGCGAGCCTCGGCCAGCTTGCCCTGCTCGTGCAGGACTAACCCCAGATTTCCGAGCGAACCGCGCAGCTCGGGGTGATCGGGCGGCAGCTTTCGACGACGCCGCTCCAGCACATCGCGCCAAGTCGCCTCGGCGTCGGCGGTCCGCCCGCGCAGGGCATGGACGATGCCGAGGTTGCTCATCGTGCGCAGCGTGGCCACATGGTCCTCGCCCAGGGCGCGCCGCTGCGTCTCCAGCGTGCGGCGCCAAAGCTGCTCCGCAGCGTCCAGATCCCCGGAATGCCGCAGCGCCGCGGCGAGGCCGCTCGCCGTCATGAGCGTCTTCTCATCTTCGGGGCCCAGCAGGCGCGTGCTGCGCTCCAGCAGATCGCGAAATGCCGCGATGGCCGCGTCATATTGTCCGAGGGAGCTCAGTGCTGTCGCACGGAGGTGCAGCGTTTCCAACGTGTCGAGGTGGTCCGGCCCCAGCTGCGTCTGGCGCAGCCCCAGCGCCTCCTCCGCCAGCGGCGCCGCGCGATTCGGCAACCCCAACGACTGCATGGTCGCCGCCAGCCGCTGCAATAGCGCCGCCTGAATCAGCGGCTGTTGAGCGAACTGCGCCTGAATCGCGTCGTAGGAGCGCTGCAGCACAAACTCGTCCAGGTTGCGCATCGCCAGCGTGGTGAAGTTCACATCGGCGAAGAGCCGGTCGAACTCAAGCCGTCGAGACTCCGCCAACTCGGGCTTCGCCGCGGATGCGGTCAGCATCTCCGCCAGCGACGCCCGCAGTCGCCGCCCCATCGCGGCGATGTCGACTTGCGAGAGCTGCGCTTGCTGGAAGGCGGTGACCTGCGTCAACTCGCGCTCGCGTGCCTCGGCGGAGCGCTGCGCTCTCTGCGCGAGGATCGCCATGCGCGTGGTCGATACGATCCCGGCGAGCAAGCTGCAAAACACCGCCGCCGTGCCGATGACGACCGCACGATTCCGACGGGCAAATTTCCGCAATTGATAAAGAGTCGTCGCAGGCCGTGCATCGACCGGCTGATCGCTGAGATAGCGGCGCACGTCGGCCGCAAGCGCGCCGACGCTGGCGTAGCGACGGCGCGGCTCCTTCTCGAGCGCCATGCCCACAATCGCGCTCAGATCGCCACGAGCCTCGGGCGCGTGCGCGGCGATCGGCCGCGGCGGATCCTGAGTAATGATGCGAACCGCCTCGACCAGCGGCGTACGGCTCAGATCATGCGGCACGCGGCCGGCGATCAGCTCATAAAGCACGACGCCGAGCGAATAAACGTCAGTGCGAACGTCGATCGTTGCGTTCGCGGTGCACTGCTCGGGGCTCATGTAGTGCAGCGTCCCGACCAGACTGCCAAGGTCCGAGTCACGCGTGATCCAAGCCTGCTCGGCGTCGCTCGATCGCGCCACGCCAAAGTCGATCACTTTCGGCCGGCCCGCCGCATCAACCAGAATATTGCCCGGCTTCAGATCGCGATGAATCACGCCGTGTTGATGACCGTGTTGAACGGCGTCGCACACGTCGATGAACAGCCTCAGCCTGTCGGACAGCGCCAGTTCGCGCGCTCGAACAAACTCGGTGAGCGTCGACGCGTTGGCCACGTGCTCCATCGCGAAAAAGGGCATCGAGCGACCGTGGCCGTCGTCGTATGTGCCGGCCTCGTAAATTTGTGCGATCGCCGGGTGCTGCAGACGCGCAAGCACCTCGGTCTCAAAACGAAAGCGATGAACGGCGGACGTCTCGCCCAATCCGTTGCGCATCACCTTCAGGGCGACGCTGCGGCGCGGGTGATCCTGCTCGGCCTCGTAAACCGTGGCCATTCCGCCCACGCCCAAAACGCGAAGGATGCGATAGCCGCGGATGGAAACGGGCGCGACCGGCGCACGGTCGGCCGGCCGGATCGCGCGCGACTCCAACACCGGGCGCTCAAGAAATGTCGATGAACGGGTTAGCGCCGCCGCAAGCTCGCGCACGCGGCCGCGAAGCTGTTCGTCGCCGGCGCAGGCGCGAGCGAGAAACTCCGTGCGTTCGGCGCCCTCTCGATCCAACGCCTGCATGAGCAGTGCGTGCGCGCGCTTCCCGAGCGACTCATCCATGGCTCTCATCCCGCGAGTCGCCGCCCAGGCGGAAGCACAGCCAGGCCTTGGCGGCCGACCAATGGCGATCGACGCTGCGCTTGCCGATGGCCAGCGACTCAGCGATCTCGTCGATCGTGAGCCCGCCGAAATAGCGCATTTCCACAATCTGCGCCTGGGTCGGGTCGATCGCGGCAAGCTCGGTCATGGCCTGATCCAACGCAACCAGGTCGACGCCGGGCGCAGGCGCGGCGACATCAAGGTCTTCGATCGCGAGGCGCGCGTTGCCGCCGCCGCGCTTCAGCGCCAGCCGCTCGCGGGCATGATCAACCAAAATGCGGCGAATGACGCGCGACGCGATCGCGAAAAAGTGAACGCGATCTTTCCAATCGGTGGCGTGTTGATCGATCAGCTTGAGATAGGCCTCATGCACCAACGCGGTGGGCTGGAGCGTGTGGTCGTCGCGCTCCGAGCGCATCTGGCTGATCGCCAGGCGGCGCAGGTCGTCGTAGATCGCCGCCATCAGCGCGTCGAGATCCCGGCGCTCCCCGGAAGCCGCAGCGCGGAGCAGCAGTGTGATGTCGGCGGAAGATTCAGCCATCGGATTCCAACCGGCGTGCGTGGGTGCGAATCGCTCGATGGTAATCGATGGCGTGCGAAGCAGGGTGTGCCGCGGGTGCGAGAATGCCCGCACATCATCGCCCATCGCACCACGCGACACCGGCACACCAAAGCCACGAATACTGCGCTGCTGCCGCGGACGGCTCATCGCGCGAACGGAGTTCTTTCGACCAAGCGTCGACATACGCTGCATCCCAATATCCACCCACGCCGTCGCACCGACACAAACGCAAGTGCCGCCGCATGATCCGCATGCGGCGGCGCGCAGAAGTGACTTCCGCGTCGGTCGCGCCCGGGTACCGCGGGCCGCGGCCGAACGGTCGAGCACTACTGCGTGAGCAACGTCACAAAGGCGCCGATGTCGCCGATCGTCACAAATCCGTCCTGATTCACATCCGCATTCTCAATGCTGCAATCCGGGAACGCCGCATCAAACCCGGCGGGGTTGGTGAGCGCCATCACGAATCCGCCGATATCAGCGACCGTCACAAAGCAATCGCAATTCATGTCGCCCAGATGGCCGGCGGTGATCGAGGTCAGTTGCAGCGTCACCTCGTTCGGCTCGTACACCACCGTCCAGTTGTACTGATCGTCGCCGGCACAACTGACCGGATTGGCGTCAAAGGCGCCGCTCACGCCGCCGCCCGCCGTCAGGATCGTGAACTCGTCGCCGACTTGCGGAGCAAACTGGCCGTTGCCGATATTGAACAGTTCGACTTCAAGCGCGCCAGCGAGGACTGCCGGTCCGGATACGACCATCAGGTCGTGCTCGCTGCCGCCCGCGTCGCCGCCGAGCGAAACGCGAAGGCTTGCACCGTTAAATTGCTCGAAGCGATTGACCGTGACGACACCCGCGCCGCCATCGGCGATCAGCAGGTCGCCGCGATTGTGCAGGCCGACCTGATCGGTTGCGACGCCGTCGTCGAGCCGCATCGTGCCATTGGCGCCGTTCAGCAGGAGTCCGGGCCCCGTAAACGTCGCGCCGCTGTCGATTTCGCAGCGCGCACTGAAGCGCAACTGAGTGTTTGCGGCCGGTAGATTGATCGTCGCCGACGCGTTGAGGGTCGTCGGCGCGGCGATCTGCACGCGGCCGCTGGTGACGTTCATGTCGCCGCTGACGATTATCGGAGATCCGGCGATCCGAGTCGGGAACAAATTTGAATCACCCGTGAGATTTGCCACGCCCGCCATGGTCCACGGGGTCTCGTCGGTGATCTGAATCGTCATGCCGCCGATGAGACCTCCGGCCAGATTAAACGTGCCGTTGTAGTTGTCGCCGAAGCCCGCGAGATCGATATGGTCAGCGTTCACGACGAACGGGGCGCTGACATTCCACACGGTCGTGCTGCCCGCAACGCCGTCGAGGTCGAAGTAATCCGCGCGAAGCGTCACCGGCACCGCCACCGTCGCGATTCCATCCTGCTGAACTGCGCCGGAGAACGTGACATCGCCGGTCCAGTTCGTCGTGGGACCATCGAAGCGAACGGACACTGAACTCGAATCGAGAGCGCCCAGAAAAAGACCGCCATTCACAGTGGTCGGACCCGAAAAGGCGACGCGCCCGCCGGACTCAATGTTGAAAACCCCGGCGTTGACGGTGGCGGCCGCGTGGCAATTGATGACGGCGCCGTCGGGAACGTGAAACGTGCCACCGTTGAAGGTCGCGCTCGCGTTCAGGTCGATCGTGTTGCCGACACCGGTCTCGATGTCCGCCGTCGGCAGAAACGTAGTCGCCGCATTCATCCCCAGCGCGTTTTCGGTGCCGTTGACTTGAAGTTCCCCACCAATGCTGAGCGGCGCGCCATCGATGAAGGACTGGTTGCCGCTGGATTGAATCCAAGCAACCTGGATGAGTGCGGCGGGCCCGATCGACCACGGATTGGCGAGCTGCATGTCCCAGGTGCTACCGCCCCCGAGAAAGGCATCGCCGTCATACGCGTCAGTCAGTCCGTTGGCCGAGATGATCAGGTCAGAACCGCTGTCGTTGATCGTGATTCGGCCGTTGTTCGCGCTGCCATCGAGATCCAACGTACCCGAGACGCTCAGCGTCATATTGCCGTTGAAAACCGAGATCTCTCCGTTGTTCGCAAACCCACCGCCGACATCGACCGCGGCCGTACCGAGCAGGCGCGCGTCGGCGGCCAAGCTGCACGCCCCGTCGATGGCGATCGTCGGCGTACTCACGCCCAAGAGCGTGGCGGAACTCGCCATCGTCAGCGAGTTGGTGCGGTAGTCGGGAGTGGAGGCGCCGTTGGTGACGCGCAGCCGAGCATACAAGTCGGTGAATTCAGGACTGGACGAACCGTCGATGAGAGTCGGGCCATTCACCACCAGTTGGCGACCTTCCGTATTCAGCCTCGCCCGGCCCTGAATCGTGACGCCGGAGTTCGTCGAGTTGATGTCCATGTTCACGACGGCGTCGATGGTCGCGGGAAGATTGCCGATCCGGGCGGTGTCGCCGAAACCGACAAAGCCGGCGGGGCTCCAATTACCCTGCGTCCCCCAAACACCGAATCCGGTATTCCATACGCGTTCGACCGCGAGAGCCGGCGCCGCCACGACGACCGAGCCCAGCGCGAGGCGCGTCGCGGACTGCGAGAGGAACTTCCGGAATCCGCCGCGGGTGGTTGGTTTGTGCTTTCGAGTCATGAGTCGTTGCTCCTGTGTTTGATTTCGTCGGCCTTGGCTCGGGCGCTGCGATGGCGACCGATCTCCGTGGCCACAGAGACACGCGGAGCCCGCCGGCGCGATGCGCCAATATTTCATCCGCCCTGCCCGAGTTCCTTCCGCCCTCGCATTTCTCTCACGCAAAAACGCCGCACGCGATATGAAATCGCGCGCGGCGGTTGGAGAGGAATCGTGATTCTTCTGAGGCCGCCGAACTACTGCGTGAGCAGATTCACAAAAGCGCCGATGTCGCCGACCGTCACAAATCCATCCTGATTCACATCCGCATTCTGGATGCTGCAATCGGGGAACGCGGCGTCGAAGCCGGCGGGGTTGGTCAGAGCCATCACGAAACCGCCGATGTCGCCGACCGTCACGAAGCAGTCGCAGTTCATGTCGCCCAAGTGGCCCGCGGTGATCGAAGTCAGTAGCAACGAAACCACATTCGGTTCGTAGATCACGGTCCAGTTGTACTGATCCTCCTCGGCGCAACTGATCGGGTTGGCCTCAAAAGTCCCGGTGACGCCGCCGCCCGCCGTCAGGATCGTGAACTCGTCGCCGACTTGCGGGGCAAACTGGCCGTTGCCAATGTTGAACAGTTCGACTTCGAGCGCACCAGCGAGGACCGCCGGTCCGGACACGACCATCAGGTCGTGCTCGCTGCCGCCCGCGTCGCCGCCGAGCGAGACGCGCCAGCTGCCGCCCGCGATCTGCTCGAAGCGATTGACCGTCGCCACACCCGCGCCCGCATCCGCGATCAACAGATCGCCATTGTTCTGCAGGCCGACCTGATCGGTGGCCACGCCGTCGGCGAGCCGCATCGTGCCGTTCGCGCCGTTGATCAGCAGGCCGGGCCCGGTAAAGGACGTGCCGCTGTCGACCACCGACCGGGCATTGATCCGCAGCCGCGAATTCGCCGTCGGCAGATTCAACGTCGCCGCCGCCGCGAACACCGTCGGAGCGGTGATCTGCACCCGTCCGATGGTGACGTTGATGTCGCCGGTGACTTGCATCGTCGAGCCGCCGATGCGCGTCGGAAACAGGTTGGCATCGCCGCTGAGGTTGGTGGTGCCTGCCATGGTCCACGACGCGGCGGGGTCGCTGAGGTTGATCGACATGCCGCCAATCAGCCCGCCGCCGATGTTCAGCGTTCCGCCGAAAGACATCGGCGCGTTCGGGCTGTCGATCGAGTCGACATTCAACGCGAACGGCTGGCTGATGTTCCACACCGTCGCCGCAAACGGACCATCCATGTCGAAGTGTTCCGCCTCGATCGTGGTAACTCCGTTCACAGTCGCGTCGCCCCACTGCTGCGCGTAGCCGTCGATCGTCACCGTGCCGCGCCAGGTCGTCGGGCCGCCAAAGTCGACGTCGAGCGCCAGATCATTACCGGCGGTATCGCGGAACTCGCCGCCCTGAACCACCGTGGGGCCGGCAAAGCGGAGCAGCCCGTCGGGCGCAATCTGAAACTCGCCGCCCTCAATCGTCGTGTTGGCGTCGTCCACGCCAAACGTCGCGCGGTCGCCGTTGCCGACGAGGATGTAGCCCTCGGGCGTAATGGTCGTCTCCGCTGCAACGTTGAGGCTCGCATCCTCACCGGTCACCTGCATCGTGCCGGCAAAGGTGAAGTCGCTCCCCACCAGCCGCGCGGGCAACTGATCGGCATACACGCCAAACACGTTGAAACCGCTGTTGGCGTCAGCAGTCCACCCGTTCGTCAGGTCCATGTCGAGATACGATCCGCGCGTCAGAGTGATAGTGCCGCTGAAGTTGTCGGCCAGTTGCGTGCCGATCAACCGCAGGATCGACCCGCTGTCGCCATTGAGCTCGATCGCACCGTCGCCGCTTTGTCCGTCCAGATCAAACGTGCCGCCATTCGTCTGCTGCAGCGTCAGGCCCGGGCTCGCGCCGCCGTGAATGAGTCCGCCGTTGTTGATCAGCGTCGGGCCCGTCCCGTTCAGGCGAATCGTGCCGCGTCCGGCGATGTAGGACAGATGGCCGTTCGATCCGATCGACAGTGAGTCGTCGATGTCGACCAGCGCATTGTCATAGAGCGAGAACGCGCCGCCGCCGTCGAGGTCGAGGTGATCGGTGCGAAACGCGGTGCCGACGGCAGCGTCGACGCGGATCCACGACGTGTAGATCGTGTCAGATTGCCCGGGGCCATTGGAAACTGCGTTGCGGCCCACGATCTGCGTGACGCCGTTGACCGTCATGCGGTTGCCATTGAGCAGCAGCCGCATGCCGTCGCTGATCTCCAGCTCCGCGACCGTCGCGTTCTGGTTGAGCGACACGGTCGAGTTTTGCACGCCAGACACGTCGCCGATGTTGGCAACGTTGGCCGGGCCGGGCACGCTGGCCGGAAACCAGTTCGCGGCGGTGGCCCAGTTGCCGGCCCCCGCGTTCCAGGAACGATTCTGTGCGATCGCCGGCTGGCAAAGCGCGACGCCGACCATGACGCCCGCCGCCGCGATCGCGCGGGACTGCGTGCTCACGTCAGTTGCGGGGGTCATTCTCGGACTCGTTCGGTGACGAGCTCGTGACGATTGCGGTCGCGGCATGTTCATGCGGTAGTCCTTCGCGTGGAGAGAGAGAGCAAATTCGTTCACCAGCAACCCTCTGCTGGCGGTCGGGGGCAAACCCGACAAACGACGCGACCTCCGCGTGCCAAACGCGCCAAAAAAATCTGAACTTGCCCCCGCGATTCGCGCGGAGCTTCGAAAGCCGCCGCCGATCCCCCCAATCCCCGCCTCAGATCCCTACGGATTGGCGGCGGGCCGCTCGCCGCTGCCGACCACCACGCGAATCGCCCCGTGCGCCGGAACATCCGCGCTGACCGTCGCCTCCCAAAACTCGTGATGGTCGGCGAGTCCGATCAACCGGCCGCCAACCGCCCAGGGCCGCGTGCCGGCGCTGGCCTTTGACACCCGCGCACGAAAGACAGCGCCGTCGATCACGCGGTCCGTGCGATTGATCAGCCGCGTGGGCAATTGCACCACCGTGCCGTCGTTCGCCATCTCATAGTCGATCGCCAGCTCCCCCACCTGCGCCTGAGTCAGGTCGGCCCGCCACTCGCCCGCCGACGAAGGGCCAAAGTCCAGGATCGAAAATCCGGCCGAGTCGAGCGGCCCGCAACCCGGCATCGCCGGAATGGACCGCACCAGCGCCAAACGTGGCGCCGGCGCAAGCGACGGCGCAGCAACCGCGGGCGTGTCGGCGATCACCCACGTCAGCAGGCCGGCGACGGGTTTTCCATCCGCGACCGACTGCGCGGCGACCGCTCCTTCGGCTGCGCCGCGCGGCGTCGTCGGAGAAGCCCCGACCAGCGACCGCACAAAATCCGAGCTTTCCGCCCGCGGACCAACCAGCAGCAGCGCCCCGTCCGCAGAACCTGCCTCAGCCGTGAGTGCCCCGCGCAGCCACTCACGCTGCGCCGAGTTTTGCGATAGCGCATCGGCCGGCGGGTCATACGCCACGATGACCCGGTGCGGCCCGATCGTGATCGCACCAATCGGGCTGGGACCGAACTCGCGGCTGAAGTCCTCCAGCGGATCCGCCGCACCGCAAGCGGCAACCACCGCGGCGTCGATTCGCCGCAACTCACTGCGCAGCCGCTCCCACTCGACTGTTGCATTCGCGGCCTTCGACCCCACATAGCCCCCGAGCAGCACGACGACCTGCGGCCCGCGCAGGTTGATGTCATTGACCAGCCGCGAATCAAACCGCGGAACACACGGCTCCCCCACCCCGATGCTCCCGATCACCACGACCCGCAGCCGCGCCCCCAGCCGCCGGACCGAAACACAGTGAGCCCGCGTCGCGGATTGTTCACCGCCCGAAACCACCAGGTCATATTGCCCCTCCGGCACACTCGTCTCCACCTTCGCCCGCAACCGATGCATGCCACCGTTTTCGATCGCGCCGCCGCTGCCGGTGGATGCCGCCGGCCCATGCGAGACGGCCAGTGTGTATCGATGGTCCTGGTGTCGCGACGAAACCAACTCCACCGCGGTGGGCGCAGCGCCATCCGTCACGACATCGATGTTGAAGGATTCGCCGGGGGCGACGATCGCCGGTCGACCGAACGCCGGGGCGACGATCTCGGCCTCGTTCGCATCCGCAAAGCCGCTCAGGCTCGCGATGATCAAACCAATCAACATCGCGGGCGACAGCGTCCATTGAGCCGAAGTGCGTTCGCGCATAATCTGCTGATCGTGCAAAATCCCGTTCCAACCGAAATTCCGCCCGCAATCACCGCTTGGCTGCGCAATGATCGCCGCCTGGGCATCGCCCACTACGCCTGCCCGACGCCTGATCTTTCAGCCCCCATGCCGCCCCAACGCCCGCCGGCCGCTCGCACGGAAGCGCCACTGCGCGGGCCTGACGACCGATCCGCCGCAAGGCCGGCCCCCACGTGGCATGAGCCCCGTTCCGCTCCTCCGTCGCGCCCCGCGCCGGAAAACACGTTCGACGACGCCGACACCGCACCGCCGCGCTCCGCCCCGCGTCCCCTGCCGATCGCCGATCGAGCCGACCTCGCCCCGCTCAACGACCGCGAACTTTCGGTGGAGGAGGCTGCCGCCGCCCTGGCCGAATTGGACCGCGCCGCCGTAAAGAACTGCACCGTCTGCCGCCTGCACGAAAAACGCACGCAAACCGTCTTCGGCGTCGGTCATCCGCGGGCAGAGCTGATGTTCGTGGGCGAGGGCCCCGGCGCCGATGAAGACGCCCAAGGCGAGCCCTTCGTCGGCAAGGCCGGCCAATTGCTGACGCGCATGATCGCCGCCATGACGCTCACGCGCGAGCAGGTCTACATCGCCAACACCGTCAAATGCCGTCCGCCCGGCAACCGCACGCCCGTCGAAGACGAGATGGCTGCCTGCTGGCCATACCTCGCGCGACAGATCGCCATCATCCGCCCAAAGCTGATCGTCGCGCTCGGTCGCCCCGCAACGCAGACGCTCCTCGCCACAACCGACGCCATCAGCAAAATCCGCGGCCGCGAATTTCCATTCCCGCCACCCGCCCTCGCGACGCCCGGCCTGCCCCAATGCACTCTGATCCCCACCTTCCACCCGGCGTATCTGCTCCGCAGCCCGGACGAAAAGGCCAAGGCATGGGCCGATCTGCAAATCGCGATGCGTTTTCTGGGGCTTAAGCTGCCGGGCAAGTAAGCCCGCCGTCCGCCAAGCTGTCAGCGTGCTCGCCCGCAGCCGCGCCAGAGCAGACCCGCGCACGAACCGGGTCTGTCCATCACGTTGATTCGATCCCCCCACTCCCACGGCCGCCGCTACGATTCGATCCCGATGTACCCGCCGCTCACACCGCCCCAATCCGTCAGCATCGAGCTCAGCGATGGATACGTCTGTTTCGCCCGCTATTGGCCCCCTGCCCAGCCCGCCTCCGCCGCCACGCTCTATCTACACGGCATCCAGTCGCATGGCGGATGGTACGAATGGTCGGCGTCAGCCATCGCGGCGGAGACCGGCGGAGCCGTGTTGATGCCCGATCGGCGCGGCAGCGGCCGGAACCCGGCGCCTCGTGGCGATGTCGCGCGGGCAGGCCGCTGGATCGCCGACGTCGCCGAACTCACCGCGTGGCTCCAGCGAAAATCCGGCGCAACATCGATTAATTGCGCCGGCGTCAGTTGGGGCGGAAAGCTCGCCGCCGCCTATTGCCAGCGAAAATCGCCCGAGGCCCCGCAGTTCGCCAGCCTCTTGCTCATCGCACCCGGCATGTTCCCCCAGGTCGACCTGAAGTGGTTCGAGAAACTCGGCGTCGGCATCGCGTTGATCCGCGAGCCTTCCGCCCCCTTTAAGCTGCCGCTGCAAGAGCCCGAGCTCTTCACGGACAACCCGGCCGGCCAACGTTTCATCGCTGACGACAACCTGAAGCTAACGCACTGCACGGCACGGTTTCTAATCGAGTCACGGGGCCTCGATCGCCGCCTGCAGCGGGCGACCCGCGCCGATTGGCTGCCCCCGACAACACTGCTGCTGGCAGAGGACGACCGCATCATTCGCTCCAAAATTACGGCGGCGTGGTTGGAACGGGTGGCCACCCGTCCGAGTCGAATTGTTTACTTCGCCGGGAGTGCGCACACGCTGGAATTCGCCGCCGACCGGCAGCAGTTCGCAGCGGAGTTGCGTCACTGGGCGGCAAAATTGCCTCGACACGGCGGCTGAACGGTATAAACTCAGTGTGTTTCCGGAACCGGGAGACCGTTCTCGCGACTTGGCGCGGCTTTGTCCGCGAGATGGTCCCAATAACCAGCGGCCTGCGCCTTGCGGGCCGTCGATCCACGATGGCTTTCGGCACGGATGCCGATTGCAGAGTTCAGCGCCGCCTCGCCGATAACTCTAGTAGTCCCGTTTGTGGGTTGGGAGTTCGGGCTTCGAGGCCACGCCTTACACGCTCGAAGGAGCTTTGTTCATGAAGCACATGCGCCGTGGTGTCGGTTATTACGCGGCTTCGGCAGCCCTGCTGATGGCGGGCGCTGCGCTCACCTGGGTACTGATGCCCACTTCCACAGCCGTCCCCGTCGCGAGTTCCGCGGCGCAGGCCGTCGCGGTCGCCGCGGCGCCCGTCGCGGTCGCCGCGTCGGCGGCTGAGCCGGCATCACCCACCGATCCGGCCACGCCCGAGCCGTCGCCCGGCATGGCGCTGAGCGCGTTCGCCGCCAGCGACCCGCTCGGCTTTTCGCGCTGGGCCAAGCGTCAGGCCGAACAAAACGTCGGCGATTACCGCTGCACGCTCATTAAGCAGGAGCTGATCGAAGGCAAGCTGAGCGAAGTGCAGAAGGTCGAGATGCGCTATCGCAAGAATCCGCTCGCCGTCATGATGATCTGGAAGGAAAACGCGGATCAGGCCAAGCGCGTGCTCTACATCCCCGACGACCCCGAATATCGCAATAAGAAGGGCGAGCCGCAGGCCAAGGTCGAGCCGGCCGGTTCGGTGGCGCGCATGTTCGTCTCCGAGATCATGATCGAGCTCAACAGTCCGCGCTCCAAAAAGGCCAGCCGCCGCACCATCGCCGACGCCGGATTCGCGGGCACCTATCGCCTGCTCGAGCTCTACAACGGCGCCGCCGAGCGCGCCGGCGAACTGGAATATCGCTACACCGGCGAGGGCACGATCGACAACCGCAAGACCTTTGTCTTCGAGCGCTACCTGCCCGAGTCAAAGGTCGACGGCGTGACCTACGTCGACGCCAAAATGGTCATTCATATCGATCAGGAGTACCTGGTCCCCACCGCCGTCTATTCATTCGCGGATAAGGCCGGCACGAAGCTCCTGGGCACCTACACCTTCGCCGATATCGATCTGAAACCGGGCTTCACGGCGGAAGACTTCAAGTTCTAGCGCTTGCCCGGCCAGGTCGCAGACCCGTCGCATTTTCGAGTCCCGTGCCAAAGGCGCGGGATTCTGCTTTTTGGGGCCGTCGCCGGTACATTTCTAGCGGCGCCGCGCCGGTTTTGTCCGCGCAGGCTGAAGCCTGCGGCTCGCCAGCCGCTGAGAACTCGACGCGCTTTCTTCCGATGAGATAAACATGATCAAGATCGTCAACATCTGCGGGGCGCGGCCGAACTTCATGAAGATCGCGCCGCTCATGCGGGCCTATAAGGCGCACAAGAACATCCAGCCGATCCTGGTCCACACCGGCCAGCATTACGACGAGCGCATGTCGGACCTCTTCTTCCGCCAGCTCGAGATCCCCGAGCCCGACATGAACCTCGAAGTCGGCTCCGGCTCGCACGCCAAGCAGACGGCCGAGATCATGACCCGCTTCGAGCCCATCTGCCTCGAGCACAAGCCCGATTGGGTGCTGGTCGTCGGCGACGTGAACAGCACCATCGCCTGCGGCCTGGTGGCCCGCAAGCTCGGCATTCGCCTGGCCCACGTCGAGGCCGGCCTGCGCAGTTTCGATCGCGACATGCCGGAGGAGATCAACCGCGTCCTCACCGACGCGATCTCCGACCTGCTCTTCGTCAGCGAGCCGAGCGGCATGGAGAACCTCCGCAACGAAGGCGTCGCCGCGGAACGCTGCCACTTCGTCGGCAACGTCATGATCGACACGCTCAAGCACAGCCGCGACAAGGCCGAAGCCTCGACCGTGCTGGCCGACCTCGGCCTGCAGCGCGGCGGCTACAACGTCGTCACGCTTCACCGCCCGAGCAACGTCGACGACCCGGCGGTCTTCGCCAAGCTGATCGCGGCATTCGAGGAAATCGAGCGCGATCTGCCGATCGTCTTCCCGATCCACCCGCGCACGCGAAAAAACCTCGGCGTGCTGGGCTTCGAGCCGCGCTTCGCCGCGATGAAGAATCTCAAAATCGTCGAGCCGCTGGGCTATCTCGATTTCATGAAGCTCACCGCCAACGCGGCGAGCGTGCTGACCGATTCGGGCGGCATTCAGGAAGAGACGACGATCCTCGGCGTGCCCTGCCTGACGCTGCGCGAAAACACCGAGCGCCCCGTCACGATCTCGCAGGGCACAAACCATCTCGTCGGCACCGACACCGCAAAAATCATCGCGGCCTATCGCACCGCCCGCGCCGCCAAGCCGGGCACTGCCGCCCGCATCCCCGATAAATGGGACGGGCGCGCCGCGGAGCGGATTGCGGCGGTGATGGCTAGGGCGTAGGCGGCGAGCGATTGCCGCGGTTCCCTCGCCCGGAGGGCGCACGATCGTAGCCAGGGGCTTCAGCCCCTGGGCTTCGCGCCCGACCACGTCTCCAAAGAAATCACCCAACTTTGAGATGAGGCAAGACCGCGCTCCAACCGAACACGGCGATAGCTCACTTCGCGGGATACAAAGCTCGACGGGCTTAAGCGTCTGGCGGCCGACGTTCGCCCGGTCGGGAGAGAAACGTCGCGTCTCGCGACTTCTCACCCTCCAACTGCACTACGTGCGCACGGTGGGCACCCGCTTCGCCCGCGTGATCGGGTTGTAATACTGATCGCGCTGCTGCGGCGTCCAGCCGGCGTCGGTGATCAGCCGGCGGATCGTCTCTTCGTCGAGGCGATAGGTCGCGCCCGCGGCGGAGACAACGTTCTCCTCCATCATCACGCTGCCCATGTCATTGGCCCCGAAGAACAGCGCCAGCTGTCCGATCTTCGGCCCCATCGTCACCCAGCTCGACTGAATGTTCGGGATGTTGTCGAAGTAAAGCCGCGCGATCGCCAGCATGCGCAGATACTCGGTCGAATCGGCGAGCATCAGATGCTGCCCATCGGGCAAATAGTCGGGCCGCGCAAAGCGCGGTGCATCGACCGCTGAAGAGGTGCGAGGTGCGAGTGCAGAGTTTCGCGTCGAAGAGAGACCTTCCGACGACTTTCTGCCTTCGGCTGCTTCACTCGACACTCTGCCCTCGACACTCGAAACTCGATCGCCTTCGGCGATCGGCCGCTGTTTCATCCTCCCCAGCGGCGTGTTCTCCGGCTGAAACGGCCAGTGAATAAACGCCGTGAAGCCGCCGCCTTCGTCCTGCAGGTCGCGCAGCAGGCGCATGTGCTCAAACCGCTCTTCGATCGTCTCGATGTGGCCGTACATCATCGTGCAGCTCGTCTTCATGCCGAGCTGATGAGCAACGCGCATGACCTCGAGCCACTCGCTCGCGATCGTCTTGCCGCGGCCGATCTTGTTGCGGATGCGATCGACGAGAATCTCGCCGCCGCCGCCGGGGATGGTCGCCAGCCCTGCATCGCGCAGGCGACAGATCACGTCGCGCAGCGACATCTTGTAGATGACGTGCATCGCCCAGATTTCGGGCGGGCTGAAGGCGTGGATGTGAATCTCGGGGTAGTTCTTGCGAATGAACTGCAGGAGATCGAGATACCACTGAAACGGCAGGCCGTCGCCCGACGGGTCGTGCTCATCGGGTACGAGTCCGCCTTGCATCAAAATCTGCGTGCCGCCGATGTCGATCAGCTCTTCGATCTTGCTGCCGATCTGCTCAAAGGTCAGCGTGTAGGCCTCGGCGTCGCCGGGGTCGGCCTTGAAGTTGCAGAAGATGCACTTGGCGGTGCAGATGTTGCTGTAGTTGATGTTGCGATCGATGACGTACGTGCGATAGGGCTCCGGGTGCAGCTCCATCAGCCGCGCAAAGGCCATCCGCCCCAAATCGTGAATCGGCGTCTCGTAGTAGAGCCGCAGAGCATCAGCGTCGGAAATGCGGCGAAACGGGGTGCTACGCGAGGCGGCGGGCTTCAGCGGCGTATCGATGGCACTCATCGTTCAAGTCACCTTTTGCGCACTCAGAGCGGCCCGCGCAGCGGGCCAGTCGATCTTCGCTCCGACCGGCGCCAGACCGGCCGCCCCCGCCAGTTCGGCGTAGCGCTCCGCCCCACTGCGCATGGCGGCGGTCAACGTGAATTTCAGGCAGCGACAAAGATATCGCTCCGCCAACTCGACCGGCCAGCCCAGGCCCGGCCCTTCGCTCCGCGCGATTTCTCCCGCCGCCGCGACGCCGCGGTCGCGCGCCGTCGCCAACAAGTCGCTCATTTCCGCGATCATCGCCGCGGGCAAATCGCGCTTCGCTGCCCACACCGCGAAGACGAAAGGCAGCCCGGTGTGCGCCCGCCACGCCCCGCCCAGATCGATCTCAAACGCATACCCGGCGCGATGCGGGCTGACCACCTTGTCGCCGATCAGCAGCACCGCCTCGCCCGGTTTCGACGCCTCGCGCGCGATCGCCGGCGCATCGGCTTCGAAGGGTTGCACAGTGATCTCTCGCCCGTACATCTCGCGCCACAGCACCCGCACCAGCGCGACCGACGTATGCGAATGCGTGTCCCCGGCGATGTGCGTGATTCGATCGGGCGGCGTCTGCGAAAAAACGCGAACGGTCATCGTCTCGCCGTCGCAGCCGATGCAGGCATCAGAGACGACGCCCAGCGCACCGCCGCTGCGAATCACGTCGATGATCGGCACCAGCGCGACGTCGACCGCGCCGCTTTCCAAAAGCTCGGGCAACGCGCTGGGCACGCGGTATTCGATCCGCACATCGCCGCGCGCCGCCAAACCGGCGACCAGCGGGCGGGCATTCAGAAACGAGACGACGCCGAGACGGATCACAATACGACTTCCCGATATTCGCTGCACCGCGACCGACCAAGCTCGGCCGCTGTTCGCATCGTCGACAGTTCTGAAATTGTAGAGAAACGGCCCTTCCGCGGCACGCGCAGCCGACTGAAGTTACGGAAGTTTCAAAAAGGGAAGCGCCGCGCGGACGCCTCAACCGCCCGCGAACGCTTCTGCGACCGGTCGACCGCCCCGCCACTCCCCTACCGCGACTTCGCCAGCACCCGGATCAGTCCGATCACCCCGCTGGCCACCAGCGACGCCAGCATCAGCAGCATCAGCATGCCCACGGCAAAGCCGAGAATCGGCCAACTGTTGGCGACCAGCTTTTCGGGCGTGCCGATCAGCGACGAGATCAGCGCGATCAGCAGCCCCGCCAGCAGCGTCGCACCGATCGCCCCGCGGTGGTTGCCGTTGATCGGCGCCATCCGCACAGTCAGGCAGATCGCGAGATAGAGAAAGAGAGCGTTACGCCAGTGCAGCAGATTGGTGCTGACGATCGCGCTCAGCATCTGCTCCGCCAGCGTGATCATCGCCCGCAACGTGCCGAAGAATCCGCCCACGCTCGTCGGCAGGCTCTGCGCCAATCCGCTATCCGGCGAAAGATTCTGAATGAAAACCCCGCCCCACTGCCGCGCCGCGAAGTACAGGCTCGCCCCGCACGCGATCAGCGGCAGCATGCCGATCAGCACCGGCTCGATCACCGGCACGCGCGTCCGCTCGGGCATCGCCACCTCCGGCTCGCCCGACTCATCCGACCCCATCAGCGACACTTGCCGCACTTCGTTGCCCGTCAGTAGCAGCCCCAGCACATGCCCAAGCTGCGCAACGAGCGTGCCCGGCAACAGGATCATGTTCACCGCGCGCGGCTTCAGCAGCCGGCTCCACATCGCGTGCACGCCCCAGGCCGAAAACATGATCACCAGCAGCCAAAACGTCATCGCGGCGTACAGCATCCTTGCCACTCCGAGAAGGACAACTTCATGTTGCTGGGCGAAAGCTTACCGCACGCCACCCCATCCGCCACTGCCCCCGCGCCGCGCTAAACGGCCCGCATCATCACTTCATCTTTCTGCGAGGCGTTTCCGAATTGAAACGGATATTGCCCACACCACGCGAACCCCCACTTGCGATAGAACTTCTGCGCACGAACGTTGCGATGCCAGACCCCCAGCCACATCGTGCGAAAGCCCTCCGCCTTCGCCAGCTCGACGCACCGCGCCATCAGCGCATGCGAGACGCCGCGCCCATGCCAGCCGAAGTCGACGTACAACTGCCCCAGTTCCAGCGGCCTCTCCCCGGTCACGCACGACGGCGCCTCGCTCCGACGCACCTTTGCATAGCCGATGATCGCCTCACGCCCACCCGCCGACGCCGGCCACGCCACGGCCAGCAGAAACGTCAGCCGCGGATCGGCGAACTCATCGCGCAGCGCGTCCGGCGAATAGCACTGCCGCACGAACAAATTCATGTTCGCTTCGTTGTGATCCGGGTCGTCCTGAAAGGTCTGACGAAAGGTCCGCTCGCCAACGACCGAAAGCTCTTCGATATCGCCCGCGACCATCGCCCGGATCAAAAACTCGCCGCTCGCAGAGTTCACGGCGCCTTCTCCAGGATCGGCGCGCTCGCCGGCGCCGACGCGGATGCTGGAGCCGACGCAGCCGGCACCGACACCGCATTGGTTCCCGGAATCGGCGGCAGCGACCGCATATGCGCTTTCAACTCGGCGGCATAGTCCTTCTCGCCCCGCTGCTCCATCAACTCGATCAACGCATCCGCCGCCTCGTGACCGAGAAACGTGTTATGACGCTCAGCCGCCCGCGCTTGCTCCACGCCCGATTGCAGAATCGGCAGCGCATCGTCGCGACGGCCCAAGTGATAGAGACAGAGCCCATATTGCATCTTCGTGAGAGACGTCGTGAACTCCCGCGGCGCGCTCGCCATGCGCACCTCATACGCCTCACGCAGCAGCGGCTCCGCGTCCTGAAAACGCTTCAGCTTGAGCAGCGTCGCACCAAGCCCCGTCTTCACCTGGCTCAGTTGCGGATGGTTCGGCGGCCCGACGCGCTCGCGATACTGCAACGCCTCGCGATAGAGCACTTCCGCCCGATTCGGATCGCCATGCACACGCTCGAACTGCGCCAGCCCGACCAGCGCGTTCATCGTCTGAGGATGCTCGCGTCCATACTTCTCATCGAGGACCTTGAGCGACTTCTCCAGATACGGCCGCGCTGCGTCAAACTTCCCCAGCTCGGCGCGAAGCGTGCCCACAGAGTTCAGCGCCACCGGATAGATCGGATGGAACTGATCCCGCCCAAACGCCTCAAACAGCTCGACGCTCCGCAGCGCGTATGCCTCCGCTTCCTCGTACTTGCGCTTGCGATAGAGCAAACTGGCCAGCGTGTTCGCCGCCGTCGCGGCGCTGAGCCGCGAATCATCATTCGAGATGGTCTCACGCATCTCGAGCGACTTCCGCAGATACTCCTCGCCCCGATCGATCGTCTCGGGCGAGTCGGCATACAGCGCGCCCAGATTCGACAACGCCCAGGCCTCATACTCGCGGTTCGGCGGCGTCAGCTCTCGCGCCATCCGCAGCCCCTCCTCCGAAGCCTCGATCGCAAGTTGCCGCTGGCCCGCATTCGACAAAATCGGCGTCATGTTAAGCAGCACGTTCGCCGTGCGATCCGTCACCCCAGGCTGCAGCTCGCGCTGCAATCGCAGTGCCTCCTTCACATACCCCGCCGCCCGCTCATACTCGCCGAAATCCGCATAAGTCTGCGAAAGCGCAAACAGCGCCGCCGCCTTCGACTCTGGCTCCTTGCCCAGCAGTTCGTCGATCTTCCCGGTGGCGTAGTTGAGAGCGTCAATAATCTTCGCGTCGCGCCCCATCGCCCGCGCGTCCGCCGAGTGCAGCACATGCTGCATAAACGAGCTGACGCCTTCCGCCCGCTTCATCTGCTGCTTCGCATACGCCTCGGCCTCGCCGGCACGCTTTGCCTCCAGCTTCGCCGCCTGAGCGGCGGCGTTCGCCCGCTGATAGAGCACGCCCATCGCGATCGCCGATCCGATCGCGAGTACGAGCAACCCCGCCGCCAACCCGGCCACCAACTGATAACGCCGCAGTGTCTTCTGCACCACGTACCAGCGGCTGTCGCGCCGCGCCGCAATCGGCGCGCCGTCCAGATAGCTCCGCAGATCGCTCGCCAGCTCCGCCGCCGACTGATAGCGACGCTGCTTTTCCTTCTCCAGCGCCTTGCCCACGATCGTGTCCAGGTCACCCCGCAGCGCCCGGTTCACCGTGCTCAATCGTGCCGGCGTCTCTTCGCGGATGATCCGCGCCGCCTCCAGCATCGACCGATTCCGCAAATCGTGCGGCAATTGCCCCGTCAGCAACTCGTGCAAGATCACGCCCAGCGAATAAACGTCGGCCCGCGTGTCCACCTCCGCCGGATCGCCCACCACCTGCTCCGGACTCATATACGGCAGCGTGCCGATGAGCTGCCCCACTCCCGTCTGCACCGTCGTCACCTGCAAGTCCGAATCGGTCAGCCGCGCCACGCCGAAATCGAGAATTTTCGGCTGGCCCGGCGCGATGATCCGCGTCGGCGCCGACGAGCCGCCCATCGTCCGCAGCGCGCTTTCATCCGATGCAACCAGAATATTCGCCGGCTTCAAATCGCGATGAATGACCGCCTTCTGGTGCGCGTGCTGCACCGCGTCGCAGATACGAATGAAAAGCTCGATCCGTTGGCGAACGCTCAGCGACTGTGTCTCGCAATAGCGCATCACATCGCGCCCGCGCACCAGCTCCATCACCAGATAAAGCCGATCCCCCGACGCCGTGTTCTCGCGCCCCGCCTCGTAAATCTGCGCGATGCCCGGATGTTGCAGCCGACCGAGGATGTACGCCTCGTGCTCAAAGCGCTTTTGCAGCGAGCTCCAGTTCCCCGACGGACGCAACACTTTGATCGCGACGGTGCGCCGCGGCGACTGCTGCCGCGCCTCGTAGACCATGCCCATGCCGCCCTCGCCGATACGGCGCAGAATGCGATACTGCCCGATCTGCTTGGGCAGCGTCGGATCGGTGGGAATGTCCGAACCGGAGTCGTCCGCGATCTCCGCCGCCAGCCGCTGCGGAGCGTCGATCATCGCGTCCACGCGCAGCGCCTGCGTCTGTCCCCCGTCTTGCTGCAGCAGCGCCTCGACCTCCGCCCGCAGCTCCGCATCGCTGCCACAGGCCCGCTCCAGTGCGGCATCGCGCGCATCGCCGCGCAGGTCGCAGACCTCCTGAAACACCTTCATCGCCGCTTGAAATCGCTCCGCGCTCATGCGTCCGTTCAATCATTTACAGAGTGGAAGTGTGAGGCTCCAGCCGGGCCCGACCGATCATGCGTCCTTCAATTTCACCGCCAGCCAGGCCCGAGTGGCGCGCCATTCGCTCTCGATGGTGGTCTTCGAAACGCTCAAGACATCGGCGATCTCTTCCAGAGTCATGCCCGCGAAGAACCGCATCTCGACGATCTTGTGCTTCATCGGATCGACTTGCGCCAGTTGCTGAAGCAGCTCGTCAATCTGCAACACGTCATACTCTGTCGACGTGCCGACCGCCGCCTCATCCAGCCCGATCCGCTCAGAACCGCCGCCGCGCTTCGCCGCCGCCCGTCGCCGCGCATGGTCGGCCAGGATGCTGCGCATTGCGCTCGCCGCCACCGCGAAGAAATGCGCCCGATCGTTCCACGCCCCGTCGGGCTGATGCACCAGCTTCAAAAACGCTTCATGGACCAGCGCCGTGGGCTGAAGCGTGTGGCCGACCCGTTGATCGCGCAGACGGCGCGACGCGAGCGCCCGGAGCTCCGCATAAACCAACGGCAGCAATCGCCCCGCCGCGCTGGAGTCGCCGTCACGCATCGCGTGCAGCAGCATCGTTGCGTCCACCGCGGGGTCGTTATTTCGCGAAACTTTGTCCACTGTAAAAATAGTACCGCGCCCGTGCGTCCAGGCGCATACCGCCCCCACCGCCGTCCCCCCCGAAGCCCCGCAGTTCCGAAAATGCCCGATCAGCCCGGCTCAATTCCCCCGCTCGCAGCGCCGCCGCCGCTCAACCCTCTTTGGCCGCCTTCCGGATCTCACCGCTCATCACCCCGCCGTAGTTATCGCCAAACCAGGTGCCGGTGTAGTAGCCGCGATAAAACATCACACGGGCCGAGTATTTCTTGTTGATCCCGGGAATCAGCAGATCGTCGACCGTCACGATCGGCGTGTCGCCCGCCCAGCGAATCCGGACCCGCAGCGGCACCGTCACGTCCGCCTGCATGTACTGAATCCGTGCCGTAATCACCCACCAGTCGTCGACGTCCTTCTCCGCCGCCACGATCCGATATCGCTCCGGCATCGGCTCGCTCAGCGGCGATTTCTTCGCCAGGTCTTCGGCCATGCGAAACGTTCCCACCAGCTCCGCATCCGACAACATCGTGGTCAACTCTTGCTCCAGCTCGGCCTGCGGTCGAACGACCGGTTGCGATCCTGCCACCGACGCCGCCTGCGAGGTCGTCCCCTCGCCCGCGCCGATCACCGCCGCCGCGAACACCGTGGTGATGGTTACGATGCCGCATGAAACCAACCAAGGACGCAACCCGATGCCCTTCATACTCAGCTCCCAACCACAAATAGCCTTTCACGCATCGAACGCCGATCGCGCTCGCCGCCGCACGGCTCACAAGCCGCGACCCGTCGCTTCCCACGAGATTCTATCCAAGCGGCTGCTGCTCGCCCTCGCCGTCGTGGTCTCGCTGCTCCCCGCATGCGCACCGGGCCACCGTCACCCCAACATCGCCGCCATCTACGAACGCGCCGCGCAAGTCAGCGACGCCGAGCGAAATCCGGTCATTGTCATCCCCGGCATCCTCGGCTCCAGGCTGATCGAACAATCGACCGGAACGATCGTCTGGGGCGCCTTCACCGGCGAATTCGCCGATCCCGGCACCCCCGCCGGAGCGCAACTCGTCGCCCTGCCGATGAAGCCCGGCACTGCCCTGCGCGAGCTGCGCGACGACGTGGATGCCGCCGGCGTGCTCGACCGCCTGAAGCTCGACCTCGTCGGCATTCCCGTCGAACTCAACGCCTATCGCAATATTCTCGCCGTGCTCGGCGCCGCCAACTATCGCGATCAGCAACTCGCCAAATCCGGCGCAGGCGTGAACTACGGCGACCAGCACTTCACCTGCTTCCAGTTCGCCTACGACTGGCGCCGCGACAATGTCGAAAACGCACATCGCCTGCTCGAGTTCATCAAGGAAAAAAAGGTCGAAGTCGAGGCGGAATTGCTGAAACGCTACGGCGTTCGCCGCGACGTGAAATTCGACATCGTGGCCCACTCGATGGGCGGCCTCGTCACGCGTTATTGCCTCAAGTACGGCAGCACCGACCTGCCCGAAAGCGGCCCGCCGCCGACGCCCACATGGGAAGGCGCGCGATACGTCAACCGCGCCATCATCGTGGCGACGCCCAGCTCCGGCTCGATCCTCTCGCTCGAGAATCTCATCCGCGGCAAAGTCTTCGCCTCGTTTCTGCCCAAATACTCCGACGAACTGCTCGGCACCATGCCGTCCGTCTATCAGTTGGCCCCGCGCCCGCGGCACAACGTATTGAAAGACGCGTCCGGTGCGACGCTCGACTTCTACGATCCCGCCGTCTGGGAACGCTTCGGTTGGGGCTTGGCCAAGGGCGACGACGCGGAACTGAAAAAGCTGCTGCCCGATGTCGCCACCGCCGAGGAGCGCCGCAGCCTGGGACGCGACCACCTCAAGAAATGCCTCAACCGCGCCCAGCGCTTCGCCGAAGCCATGGACCTCCCCGCCACCCGCCCCGAGTCGCTCGACCTCGTGCTCTACGCCGGCGACGCACTCGAAACCCCTGCAACCGCCGTCGTCGACGACCGCGGCGAGTTTCGCATCGTCGGCTATGCCCCCGGCGACGGCACCGTCCTGCGCAGCAGCGCGCTCATGGACGAACGCGTCGGCGCGGATTGGTCACCACGCGTGAAATCTCCGATTCCCTGGTCGCGCGTCCAGTTCCTCTTCGACGATCACATCGGCCTGACCGCTTCCGCCGAGTTCGCCGACAACCTGCTTTATCAACTACTGGAGTCGCCGCCGCGCGATTGACGCCGCTCACCCCGCACCGGTGAGCAAACGTCGCCGCAGGCCGCCCTTCGTTGCCCTGGCTCAGTCGCTCGACTCGCCAGCGCATATCATCTCCGCGTGATTCACCTGACCCGCGAAGTGCGCTTTTCCATCGACCGCGACTGGGCCGGACGCGTCGAGCTTTCCCAGCCCAAGACCAACTCCTGGGGCGGTTGGCCCAGCGCCGTCGGCATCGTGCCCTACCTACGCCTCCGCGCCACCGTCTGTGGACAGCCGCAACAGCCCTCCGGCTATCTCTGCAACATCAAAATCATCGACGACCTGCTCCGCGCCCACGCCATTCCGCGCACCGCCCAGGCCCTGCGCGAATTCGGTTGGCGAATGCCCGCCGAGCGGCTGCTCAGCGAAATCTGGCACAGTGTCGCGGCCCACGCCCCGCCGCATGCCCCGCTCACCCAGCTCGAACTTCTCGCGACGCCGTTCCTGCGTTATTCCATTGCGAAGGAGGATCCGTCCGTGGTGCATCTGACACAACAATTCGAGTTCTCCGCCGCCCATCGCCTCCACTGCCCCACGTTCTCCGACGATGAAAATCGCGCCACCTTCGGCAAGTGCAACAACCCCAACGGCCACGGCCACAACTACTTCCTCGACGTCACGGTCGCCGCCCGCCCCGACCCCAAGGCCGGCGTCGTGCTTTCCCTGCCGCAGTTTGAGCGGCTGGTGAACGAAGTGGTCATCGATCGCTTTGATCACAAGCATCTAAACCAGGACACGCCCGAATTCGCATCGCTCAACCCCAGCGTCGAAAACATCGCCCAAGTCATCTTCGACCTGCTCCGCGACCGCGTCGCACCGGCAAAGCTCGTCGCCGTCCGCGTCTGGGAAACCCCCAAGACCGCGGCGGAAGTGCGAGCGAACTAGGGAATTCGAAGAAACGGCTCGCAGAGCCGTCGCATCGCTACGCAGGATCCGCTCTGCGGACCTCTTTCGCTCATCGCCCAAAGCTGCGAGAGGCAGAACTCGAATGGCATTTGAAGTCAGCGTTTCCGGCTGGTTCGCCGCGTCCCATCAGTTGCGCTTCGCCGATGGCAAGCTCGAGCCGCTTCACGGCCACAACTGGCACGTCACCGCGACCTTCGCCGGGCCGAAGCTCGACGCCGTCGGACTTCTGGTCGATTTCACCATCGTGAAACCGGCCCTGCAAAAAATCCTGAGCGAGATGCACGACCGACACCTCAACGACCTGCCCCCATTCGCCGCCCGCAATCCGAGCGCCGAGAACGTCGCGGTGCATATCGCCGAGCGACTCGTGGCCGACTGCCCCGACGGCCGCTGGCTGCACAGCGTCGCGGTCGAGGAGGCCCCCGGCTGCGTCGCCCGCTATCTGCGCCACGCCGACTTGCCGCGCGCCTGACGCCGGCTTCTATCATGTCCCGCGATGAATCGCAGCCGTCCCTCTCCATCTCCCGGCAAAGTTGTTTCACGTGAAACACATTTGCTCCCGCGCGGCTTCGCGCTCGGACTGATCCTCGCGGCGACCGTCCCGCTGATCGTGCTGATTTTTCTCTTCATGAACGACATTCCGCTGGGAAAACCCGGCAAATTCCTGCATTTGTACTCCCCCATCACGTTGCGCCGCGTACAGAGCACGCCAACTGCCGCCGGACTGATTTTCATGCAAGTTTGTGGGATTTGGCTGCTCACGCTCACACAACGTCAACAGCCGCGGGCGGCCAGCCTCATCGCGAGATCGCTCGCCGGCCTGATGATCGTGGCGTCGATTTTCGGCTTCGGATTGTGGGCGTGGTACGCGCCGCCCAGCCATTTATCGCAACACGCATTCAACCTTCGAAGTCCGAGCCACGATGGCGCGTTCGTCACCGAGACCGAGAAAATCGCCGACTTGCGCGCGTATCTTCGGGAGTTCCCGACATACGCTCTAACTGCCGAGGCGCGAACGCGGGGCACACGAATCATGAGCAATCCGCCGGGGCTGACGATGCTTGCGTGCGCCGTGCGCGATGTGCATCGGGCGGCGCCGGGCGTGACCAACGCACTGCTGCCCACCGAGCAGATGCCCGATCTAACGGGCATCCGCGAGTCGATGTCGATCAGCCTTCTGTTCGGAATGCTGCTCCATTGCGCGTGGGTGCTGGCCGTGGCGCCGTGGTACTTCGCGGCGCGGCTATGGCTGCCCGCCGCGGAGTCGGCCGCGATCGCGATTTGCTGCGTGTTCACGCCCGCGACGCTCATGTTCACTCCCGGCAAGGACCCGGCGCAGCTTTTGACGGTCGGGCTCATCGTCTGGTGCTGGCTGGCGGCGCAAACGCGGCGATCCAGCCTCTTTGCAATGCTGCTCGGCGTGGTCATGGTCGCGGCGCTCTTGCTTTCGCTGGTGCATATCTGGGTCGCAGCGGTTCTGCTGGCCGCGAGCGGATTCGCCGCCATTTCGCGAGAACAATCGAAGGGCGCGCCGCCGAATCGGCGCGGCGCCGATGTCGCATTGGCGCTGCTCGTGTCGATTTTGAGCGCGATCGTGGCGATGGTTGCGCTGGCGTGGCTCAGCGGATTCGAGATGTGGAGCGCTTTGCCCGCGATCGCCAAAGGGCAGTCGATCGTGACGCGCGGCCCAGGCTCCATGCCCTATTGGTGGCAGGCGCTGGGCGTGCCGCTGTTTCTCGTCTTCTGCGGGCCGGCGGTCTGGTTTCTCGGCGGCGGCCTTCTCGTTACGAACGCGGATCGGGAAAGCCGCTCCCCCAATGTCGACGCACCGAGCTCGGATCCCATCGCGTCGAGCCTCGCGCGGCGAACCGGCATCGGCCTCATCGTGGCGTCGATCGTGGTCATGCTCGCGACGGTCGGTTTTACCAATGTCGAGACGCCCCGGCTGTGGATGCCGTTCGCCGCACTGATCGTGCTGGGCGGCGGAATGGCCTTCTTTTCGTCCGCGCGCGGACCGGTCTGGCTGGCGGCGATGCTGGTGGCCGCTCAACTCGCGGGCAGCATCGGGCAGTGGACGTTGATGGACATGCGCGAGGCGGAAAATCGCCTGATCGGAGATCGGCCGGTGATGTTTGGGGAAGAGTGAAAAAACTCAGCATGAGGAATGCAGAAGCGGCGCGATAAAGGAGTATCCGACGGACCGGTCGCAAACCGGTCCCCAGGATTTCCGCCGGCTCTTACGGGCCGGTGAGCAGCAACACGAATGCACCGATATCGCCGGTGGTCACAAAGCCGTCGCCGTTGATGTCGGCTGAGCTGAGCGCGCAACCGGGAAAGCTCGCGAGGTAGGCCGCGGGGTCGACGATGGCGGAGACGAAGCCGCTGATATCGCCCACCGTGACGACGCCGTCGCAGTTGGTATCGCCGGCACACAGGCCATAGTTCAGGCGAACCGTGGCCGTGTTCGAGACATTCGGCCCGTTGGTGACGCGATACGTGAAGCTGACGCTGCCGCAGGCGAGGGTCGCATCCGGCGTGTAAAGCACGAAGGGGCCGGGACGATCGAAATTCAGCGTGCCGGCCGCCGGCGGGGAGACGATCTCGAAATTGGTGTTGACGAGCGGCCCCTCAAATCGCACGGGTAGCGCGATCGGAAATGTGCTGTCGGTGTTGGCGTCCTGCGAAAAGTCGAACGCGATCGGCGCCGCCGGCGAGTTGCTCGGCCCGCCGGAAGATGTGATGTTGATGCGGCGCAGCACGCTGCGAACGATCGCGCCGTCGGGATAGATCGATTCGCCGACCAGATCGACCGGCCCCGCACCGAGATAATGCCCCGGAATCGTGAAGTTTCCGCTCGTTCCCACGCGCCCTGCCACGACACGCCCATTGTGCATGACGCGCACTTCGCGCGCCGCGGCCCCGCCGCTGACGCTGCACGAAAACGTGGTCGCAAGCGTGCCGCTGGCGGGCGACACAGTCAGCGACGCCGAGCGACCGCGATTGTTGACGAGCAGCGTGTTGGCGTAGCGGCCGGAGGTCGTGATCGATCCGGCGGCATCCGCGAGGAACCGCACGTCGTGCCAGCCGTCGGCGAGATCGGTCGTGTCGATCGAAAACTGCGTGCCGGGCGCCTGGCTCGCCACCTGCACGCCGTCGATCAACAGCCGCACGGCGCCGATCGCGGGGCCGCCATTGGCCAGCGCGGTGGGAGTCACGCTCCAACCGCCCGACACCGCGGCGCTCGGCCAATTGGCCACGCTGACGGTCGGCAGAATCGTGAACGGCCGCGTCAGCGGATCGCCCAGCAGGAGCCCCTGATAAGGCTGATAGGCGAGGCTGCGGAAGCACGCTTCGCCCAGCGTCAGGCCGCGCTGGTAGAACACGTGCACTCGCGGCGCGGGAAACTTTCCGGCATAGTTGCAAGGCTCCTCGACAGCTCCGAAGCTGCCGGCTGCGCCCTTGGCGATCCAGCGCGACGCCTTCACCTGCCCACCGTTGTCAAACATCGCGGCCCAACTGGTCAGATGATCGCAAAACGCGCCGGGCGTGATCGTGAAGCTGGTGCTGTCGATGGCGGGATCAGCCCAACCAGTCATGACGCCGAGACAATCCACGCGGCCCGTGGGAAGCACCGCATTCAGCACCAGACCCGCCCCGCCATTGCCGACAATGGCGCTGATGGCATTGCCAAAAAACGGATCGCGCGGACCGCTGCGCGCGGTATCCGTTGTGCGCATGAAGTAAAAGGTGCCCGCCGGGCGCGAGCCGTCGGCGGCGGTGCTGCGATCGATCATCGTCAAGATGTCGCTGACGCTGTTGCCCAGCGGCCCGGTGTAACCCAGCAGCGCGCCAATGAGATATTGCTCGGCCGCGGGCGACGTGCTGGCAAAGCCATTGAGCCAGCGGGTCTGCGCCGAGAAGCTCGTGGCTGTGTTGCCGGTGGTGTAGAACGTGTTCAGCGTGGTCGATGCGCGCGTGCCGGGGCCGACGATCTCCGGCAACTCATAGAGCAGCGTGTATGCGCCGGAGATCGAAAAGCGATTGACCGGGAAGCACGTATCCGAGATTTCGCCGGGAGCAGCGACAAAGAACGGCGCGCCGGGCATCACGATCACATAATCGGCGTGCGTGCCGATCTGTGCGTTCGAAATCGCGCCCAGCGTCGCCGGGCGGTTTGAGTTATGAAACTCCGTCAGATTCGCGGCGCCGGGCGCGTAATACAGAAAGTTCGCATTCGGAATATCGCGCGCTTCGCGATAGTAGTTTGCGACATAGAGCGAGTCGGCATTGGTGGGGTCGACGATGATGAGCGCGTGTTCGCCCGTGCCGCCGGCCCAGGCGGACGCGGCCAGCAACCCAGCCGCCGACGCGGCGAATTGCAGCCGTCGCCGCAGACAATCCGTTCGATTCAACCCAGAGATTCGGCCTTTACAAACATAATCCCGCGCTCGGTTTGCGCGCGCAAACCGTACGTCCTGGGCCATTGAGTTTTTCCTTCCATCCCATCCATCAATCCATCCAGCGCGCGGCGCGCCTCGCCGCGAAAGCCCCCCTGCGCATTCCCCCCTGTTCAGACAACCGCGTTCGCACCGGACCCCATTCCAGCGCGATCGACAAATTTAGGTCGCTACGCCGCCGCCGCCAGCTTGGCCCGCTTGGCGTCGATGTCGCGCATCAATTGATCGAATGAGTCGGCAAACAGCTTCACGCCGTCGGCCAGCAATTGATCGGTGACGCGCTTCATGTCGATCCCGGCCCGCGCCAGATCGTGAATCGCGTGCTGCGCCGCCGGCAGCTCGGCCTCCATCGTCTGCGCCGGCGTGGCCGACGTTCGGATGAGATCGAGCGTCTGCGGCGGCACAGTGTTCACCGTGTAAGGCCCGATCAGCGGGTCGATGTACTTCGTGCCCGGGTACTTCGGATTTTTGGTGCTGGTGCTGGCCCAGAGCGGCCGCTGCACACGCGCCCCGCCGGCTCGCAAATCGGCGAAGGCATGTCCCTCGAATACTCCGCGGAAGCGGGCGTAGGCCAGCTTTGCGTTCGAGATGGCCGCCTTGCCCAACAGCGGCTCAAGCTGATCCTCACCCGCGGCGATTCGCTTCTCCAACTCGCCGTCGATCAGCGTGTCGACGCGGCTGATGAAAAACGACGCCACCGATGAGACGAGCGCCAGCGGATGGCCGCGATCGCGCAGCCGCCGCAGACCGGCAAGGTAGGCCTCCATCACCTGGCCATACTCATCCAGGCCGAAAATCAGCGTGACGTTCACGTTGATCGCGTCGCCGATGAGCGTCGTGATGGCGGGCATGCCCGCGGGCGTCGCAGGCACCTTAATCATCAGATTGGGCCGGTCGACGGCGCGAAACAGCCGGCGGCCCTCGTCGACGGTGCCCTGCGTGTCGTTGGCCAGGCGCGGGCTGACTTCGAGACTGACAAAGCCGTCGCGGCCGTGCGTCTCGTTATAGACCGGTCGCAGCACATCGCACGCATCGCGAATGTCGGCGACGGCGAGCGATTCGTAAATATCGTTGGTGCTGGCCCCGGCGCGGACAAGCCGGCGAATGTCCTCGTCGTAGAGCGTGCCGGTGCTGATCGCCTTCTGAAAAATCGTCGGGTTGCTGGTGACGCCGCTGACGCCATCAGCAACGATCGCCGCAAGCTGTCCGCTGCGGAGTGCGTCGCGGCTGATGAAATCGAGCCAGAGAGCCTGACCCAGCGCCGAAATCTGACGAATGCGACTCAGCATTCACTCGCCTCATGAGGTCCGCGCGCACCAGCCCGGCGGGCCGGAATCGATGGGGGCAAATGGTAGCCAAACGGGGGATGGCTGGGGAGGGGTGCGGCAGCCGCACGGGGGGCTACCTGCGGTATTGCCAATCGAAATCGCGTCGGGCTGAGCCGACGGGGGCTGTTCGTCGTCAACCCGACTTCGCCCAGCCAAGCGGTTCGCCGCCGCGCAGCGCTTTGAGCACCAACTCCGTGCGCGTGTTCACACCCAGCAGTCGATAGATCTGCTTCATGTACGACTGAACGGTGTTCACGCGCAGCCCGAGCCGCGCTGCGGCCTGCTTGGCGGAGTCGCCCTCCACCAACGCTCGCGCGACCCGACGCAGACTGGGCGAAAGCGCGGCAAGCGGATCAGCCGCCGGCGCGAGCGCGCCCGGCGCCGCAGCCGCCCCTGCCGGCGCCATGCGGTAAAGCCACTCCAGCGCCGGCGTGATCAGCTCCATCATCAAGCGCTCGCGCTCGTCGAAGGGCTTGTCTCCGAACTCGCGATTCACGCCGAACGCGGCGATTTCGTTGCGATCCGTCAGCGGAAAGCAGGAGTAGATGAACTGATCCAGCTTGTTAATTTTGCGATACTCGTTGAAGTGCGCCGAGCGGTACCAGTCCTTGTCCGAAATCGCCTGTTCACGCCGCACCGTGAACGGGCGTCCGCAGTGCGGAAGCATATTGATCCATGCGGGGTCGCGGCCGTACTCATGATTCCAATAAATCGAATAGAGCCGCCGCTCGGCGTCGTAGAAAGAGCCGCCCTGCCCCAACAGCGCAAAGATGCCGCCCGTCACTGGATTGATATCGCGCGCGTGGGCATAGAAGACGACCTTTGCCCGCATCAGGCGGCTAATCTCCTGCGAAACATACTGCTGCTTGCCGAGAAGGTCGGGGATCTCGTGGGCGGCGTTCAGCAAGTTCAGCAGATTGCTGACGTCGGCTGCCCGAAGCGATTGCGCTCGTCCCATCGAAGACGCTCCCGGAAAGGCGTAGCGAAGCTACGTCCAGTGTCCGCCAGAGTGGGCCCCTCGATCAAGCTCATTTTCCGGGTCAACTTCGCGGCCGACCGCGACGTCGACACCCCCGTTCAGGGGCGTTGTTTGCTCGGCCGGCGAAAGGTAGCTTCTGAAGTGAACAAGTGAATCTTCGGCATGCGAGGCTCAGCTCTCAGAATGCCTTCGGGGGAGTGCGATTCAGAGGCGTCGGCGCGATGAATGGGATGGGGCGCGCCGGCGTCGTTTGCCAACCCGCGAGTGCCGAAACGGCCCGCTTCAGCTCGGCCGCACGCTGCGCGATGCCGACACGACCGCGCCGACGTGAAAGTCTCCTAACGCGCTACGGCGACACCAGACCACCTCGATCGCCCAGCGCTCGCCCGGCTGCTCCATGACGTCGAAACTGATCCACGCCCGCTCGCCGGGCGCAAGCGGCCGGTCGATGGAGAAGCCCAGGCCGGTGCGCGAGATATCGAGCAGCGAGATGGGCGAGACCGCTTGCTCGTCCCCTTCGCCCTGCCACAGCGCGCCGGTGCAATTCGTCAGCGGAAAGCGCGCGCCGGGTTCGGTCGCCGTCTGGGGCGAGACAGCGAAGCGCCCGAAGAGCGCATTCACCCTGTCCATCCAGGCGGCCCGTCGACCCGCCGTCGTAGGTAAACCATCCGACATTGCTCGCAGCGACCTCCATGGCGTAGCGGCTGTGGGAGCAGCGCCGCCGCCACTGAGAGTCTCGGAGTGTCTCAGCCCGGGTTCCATAAGGACTCTTACCCAAAACCGGTTTCGGTACTCAACAATGGCACGGGAACACCCGCACGCCGCGCCGCCCAGACGCGGGCACCCCCGATTGAAGGACACTAAGATTCAATGGTGGTTAGCGATTTTCCCGGTCGCACGGCCCGACGGCGCCAGCCGCCACGGACCACGCGCGAAGCAGATTCGCCGCAAGCCCTGCGACCTTTGCACAGATTGGAACCTTCGAAATGGCCAGCGACGACCGCATTCAGGAACAACTCATGGGCGCCTTGCGGCGCGTGATCGAGCCCACAGCGAACAAAAGCGTGCTCGACCTCGGCTTTGTTCGCGCCGCGCGCGTCGCCGATGGCGCCGCGTGGATCGACTACGAACTGCCCGAGCAACTCGTCGGCTCGCCCGTCGAACAGGAGCTGCGCCTCCGCACCAACGCCGCCCTGCATATGACCGCCGGCGTGGAACGCGTCGAAATCCGCGTCGCGGCTCGCCCGGGGCGCGCGACCAATACTCTGCCCGGCGTGAAAAACGTGATCGCAGTCGGCGCCGGCAAAGGCGGCGTCGGCAAGAGCACGCTCTCCGTCCTGCTCGCGCTCGGCCTCAAGCGGCGCGGCCAAAGCGCCGGCCTGCTCGACGCCGATGTATACGGCCCGTCGCTCCCCAAGCTCACAGGCACGGAAACCGCGCAGGCCGAAGGCACCGCCGACGGCCGCATCCTTCCGCCCGAGTCTGACGACGGTCTGAAAGTGATGAGCATGGGCTATCTGGTGCCCGCGAACGAAGTGGTCGTCTGGCGCGGACCGATGGCTCAAAAATATGTGAAAGAGTTTCTCGACCGCGGCGCCTGGGGCGAGCTCGACCACCTCATCGTCGATCTGCCCCCCGGCACCGGCGATATTCCGCTCACGCTCTCCCAGAGCATCCCGCTCACCGGCGCGGTCGTCGTCTGCACGCCGCAGGATGTGGCGCTGCTCGATGCGCTCAAGGCCTATCGCATGTATCGCAAGCTCAACGTGCCGGTGCTGGGCTTCGTCGAAAACATGAGCTACTACCTCAACCCCGCCACCGGCGCCCGCGAGTACATCTTCGGCAACGGCGGCGTCGAGCGCGCCGCGCGGGCCAACGACGTGCCCTACCTCGGCGGTCTGCCGCTGCATCAATTGATCCGCGAATCTGGCGACGCGGGCAGCCCGAAAGACTGCTTCACGCACGCCCCCGCGCACGTCACCGAGGCGCTCGACCAGATCGTCACCAATCTACTGGAGCAGGTGCGCGTGCGGCGCGCAGAGGCGACGCCGCTGCCGCAGTTGCGGATTCGCTGACGTTGATCGGATAGCTGCGAAATCGGGGGTGAGTCGCCCGGCGCTCAAACGCCGGGCCGAAGCAAATCGAAGAACGCGGTCAATCGGCCGCGAGGCGGGCGAAACCCGCCCTTCCGAAGTGCGTACTCGCGCGCCGCTTAGATTGCGACCTGACGCATGGGGGCGGCATAAGCGGCGGCCGCAGCGGGCAGCGGCATCGCCGGAGAAGTCTGGCGCAGATCCGCCTTCGTCCGCACATCCGCATTGGCGTCGGCCAGCAGATCGCCCGGCCGGTTGTAAAGCTGCTCGCGCAGCCGCTCGAGAATGGCCGAGTGCATCTGGCTCACGCGCGATTCGGAGAGATCGAGCGTCTGGCCGATCTGCTTCATCGTCATCTGCTCGTAGTAATAGAGCACGATGATCAGCCGCTCGGCCCGCGTTAGCCCCTTGGTGATCAGTTCCTTGATGTCGCTCTTCTGCGCGTCGTTGACCGGGTCGCGCCCGCCGTCGTCGGCGACGACATCCAGCTCAAAGACCTCGCGACTGCCCTCGGCGTCGTTGAATTTCTTCGAGACGCTGATGAGCGAAACGGCGTTGGCGTCCCGCAGCAGCTTTTCGAATTGCGCGCCGGACATGTGCAAACGCTGAGCGATCTCGTCTTCGGTTGGGGTGCGGCCGAGCTCAACTTCGAGCGTGCGCGTCGCATCGAGCAGCTTCTGGGCGCGGTGGCGCACCAGGCGCGGCACCCAATCCATGGTTCGCAGTTCGTCCAGAATCGCGCCGCGAATACGCGGGGCGCAATAGGTCTCGAACTTCACCGCCCGCGCAGGATCGAAATTGTCGATCGCGTCCATCAGCCCAAAAATGCCCGCGCTCATCAGATCGTCGACGTCGACCTCGTCGGGCAGCTTGGCGCCAATGCGCTCGGCGGTGAAGCGCACCAACGGCAGGTAGTGCTCCATCAGTCGATTGCGAACATCGTCCTCACCCGCCGCCAGAAACTTTTCCCACGCGCGGGCCAGCTCGACCTCGGAGGGGAAGGACTGCGCGGGCGTGGCCTGACTGACGCGACGAAGACGAATGTGCGACGATGCTCGGCTCATGCTGCTTTCCTACCTCGTGCTCGGGGCGCTGCTGGCGGCGGGCGCGGCGTCCGCCGCGACGGCCTGGCTCTCCATCTCGCGAATTGCTTTCAAGTGCTCCTGATCGAGTTGCAATTTGCGTGCCTGCAGCCGCTCGCGCAGCGCGGCACGCCCGGCCCAGGCGACCATCTGACCGATCAGGGCGGCGACGAACATGACGACGAGTGCGCGGCTGAGAATCGTGACGGGTGAGTTCTGGGCCTGCAGCCCGACCAAAATCGCGACCGCGAATCCGAATAGCCCGACTTGTGCGCTGAGAGCTTGCGTCATTTTGCCGACGTCCGTGTGGCTGTATCGGTTCGCATCCGTGCGAACTCCATTTCTCGCGAGCGAAAATCGCTACAACAAAATCTCTGCGAGGCGCTGCCAAAAGCTGATCGGGCCGCGCAGATCCCGCGCGGCGGGCATCGTTCGCGCGGCGATCGCACGCAAAGCACGCGCCGCGCCGCAATCCGGCGCAGTCCGCACCACGGCGCTGTCGAGGTCGCTCGCGCGGCGCACGCGACGATCGAAGGGAACCGTGCCGGCAAACTCCGGATCGACGCCCAGAAACTCCCGCGAAACCTTCGCCAGCCGCGCCGCGTAGCGCTCCGCGATAAGGGCGGATCGGGCCTGATTCACGACAACGGCCGTCGCGCCGCGATAGCCGACGTTGCAGAGCCACTTCAAAGAGGAGTACGCCTCGACCAGCGAGCGCTGCTCGGGGGTGATGACAAAGGTCAGGCGCTGCGCCCGGTCGGCCACCGCGCGAAGTTCGTCCGCCGAATCGGTGCGCACATCGAAGATCAGCCACGGGCAATCCGCTTCCGCCGCGCCCGTGTCCGCGGACCCGAGCGACATCGCGTCGAACACGCCCGAGTCGTCCGCGGCGGAGACGACGGGATCGCTCCCGCGAGGCGTCAGCGCGTCGCGGGCATGAAGCACGCGGGCGGCAATCTCGCACTCGTGCGCTGCCTGAACCAAATTTCGGGAGATGGTGGTGGCCCCGCAGCCGCGGGCGGGCGAGTAAATCGCATCGATTTGCGCTGCGGCTGCCGCGCGAATCCCTTCGCTGGATGTGGGTTTTTCCAGGCTTCGCATCTTGCCCAGCCTCTCAAGTGCCCACGCGATCCGTTAAATTGGGGGGCACAATACCTCTGCTATCTTTCGGCTGCAAGCGGCTTCCAAATCTTTCGGAACCGACTGTCCAGCCGAGAGATACGACAACTTGAGACGCAATCGGGCGGCCGCGTTCAGCACAACGCCAAATCCCAGCGCGTCGTCAAGGTGTGTTAATAGAAGTCCCGACGGATTTAGATCCGCAAACCATTCGCCATAGCGCTGCTGCGTATTCGAGCTCAGACATGCGGGCAGAACGAGGTCGATCGCCGTGGGCCGCGCGGCGCGGACCAGCGTATGCAGCCGGGCGAGCCGGGCCGCCTCGCGCAGCCCCACGCCCGGCGTGTCGATCAACGTCGTCGCCGGCCCCTGCTGCTCGATTTTGCGCACCGCCGCCTTCATCTGCGTCGCGTCGCCGACCGATTCGACCTCAACCCCGATCAATTCGCCGAACCGCCGCAACTGCGCCGACGCACCAAGGCGATGCTGGTCGGCGCAAATCAGCGCCACGCGACGCCCCTGCTTCAGCCGAAGCTGCGCCGCCAGCTTCGCGATGGCCGTGGTCTTCCCGGCGCCGGCGGGGCCGATCAGCACCAGCCGCTGCGCCGTGCCCTCGGCCGATTCAAAGCCGCCGGTGGTGGTGATGAGGCGGGCGATGGCGTCGCGGATGAGCTCGGCCTGATGCGCCGGCGAGAGTTTCCGCGGCTCCGGCTTTCCAGCGAACGCGTCTCGCAGAAGCGCCCGCGCGAGCTCTTCGCTAACCTCATTTTCGATCAGGTGTCGCTCGAAATCCGCCGCAATCACCGGCTGATCCAGACCAATGACGGCGGAGTCGTCGATGTTGCGGGGGGCGCGGGTGTCCGTCGCGCGCGCCGCACTGTTGACGACGTTCCACGGACGAATGGCCGGCACAACCCCGGCGCGCCCCGTCGGCGAAGCCGTCGCAACCGGGGCGCGAAACTCAGCCCGCGGCGCAGCCTTGCTGGTCGCAACGGCGGTCGACGATGCAGAAGCAACACGCGGCGTCGCGACTGTCCCGGTGAAGACCGCCTCATGACGCCCGCCGCGCTGATCGGCGGAAACGTTGCGGCTGGGCGCTGCGGCGGCGGAGCGCGGCTGGTCGGCGGTGGCCGTGATCTCGACGCGGGCCGACTTCAGCACCCCGCCCGTCAAGGTGCGAGTCCCCAGGATGATCGCATCGGGCCCGAGGGCGGCCTTCACCTTGGCCAGCGCCTTGGGCAGCGATTCGGCGGTGAATACTTGCGGCTCAGACATTACGCATCACCAATCCATCCGACGTTCGAAATTCACAATCACACATTCAGCGTCACGACGCCGTGCGCCCGCAGGTCCACGCCGCGCACCACCTCGTTCAGCGCCAACACCGGCGTCTGCGGCAAAAGCGGCTCCAGCATGCGGCGGATCCAACTGCGAATCTGCGGCGACGTGAGCACCGCCACCGTCGCGCCCCCGGCGGCGCCGACGGCGTTTTCAATCGCCTGTCGAGCGCGATTGGCGAGCTCGCTCTGCTGCTCGGGCGGCACGCCCAGCGTCGCTCCGTGTTCGGAGCGGCGAATGTTGGCATTCACAAAATCTTCGGTGCGCGGATCGATCGTGACGCAGTGCAGGATTCCGCCGGGGTCCCGATGCTGGGCGCAGATCGTGCGGGCCAGCGCGTGGCGGACATACTCAGTGAGAATCTCAGCGTCCTTGGTGCGCGTGGCCCAGTCGCCCAGCGTCTCGAGAATCCGCTCCAGATCGCGAATCGGCACGCGCTCGCGGAGCAGCCCCTGCAAGACCTTCTGCACTTCGCCGACCTTCATCAGGTTCGGAATCACTTCGTCGTGCAGCGCCGCGTTGGATTGCTTGAGATGGTCCAGCAGCTTCTGCGTGTCGGCGCGGGTCAGCAGGTCGGCGGCATAGCGGCGAATGACCTCGGTCAGGTGCGTGGTCAACACGCCCGCGGGGTCGACCACCGTGTAACCCGCGCGTTCGGCGGTCTCGCGCTCGTCGGGCGGGATCCAGGCCGCGGGAAGGCCGAAGGCGGGGTCCGCGGTCGCCACGCCGCCGATCCGCTGCGTCGCCGCGCCCGAGTCGATCGCCAGGCATTGATCGGCGAAGAGCTCGCCCCGCGCGATCTCCTGCCCGCGCAACAGCACCTGATACTGACTGGGTTCGAGAGCCGCGTTGTCGCGAATGCGGATGGGCGGCGCGATCAGTCCCAGCTCGGTCGCGATCTGCTTGCGCAGCGCGCCGATGCGATCAAGCATATCTCCGCCACGCGATCGATCGACAAGGCGCACGAGGCCGAAGCCGATCTGCAGCTCCAGCGCATCGACACCCAGCGAGCTCTCGATCGGGGGCGGCTTCGCGTGCTCGGCCGCTTTCGAGTCGGAAACAACCTTCGCAGCCTGCGCCTTTTGTTGACGCTGGGTGAAGTGCGCAATGAGGCCGCAGCCGATGGCCATGCCGGCCAACGGAAACTTGGGCAGCGGCGTGAGCATCAGTACGCCGAGAAAACCCGCCGCCGTCACGAGCGCGGCCGGACGGGCCAGCAACTGGCCCATCACGTCTTCGCCCATGTTGGTCTGGCCGGTGCTGCGCGTGACGAGCATCGCGGCGCCGATCGAGATCACAAATGCGGGCACCTGGCTGGCAAGGCCGTCGCCGATGCTGAGCTTCGTATACATCTCCAGCGCCTGCATCAGCGGCAAGCCGCCTTCGATCATGCCGACGAAAAGACCGCCCAGCACGTTCACAATCGTGATGATGATGCCCGCGATGGCGTCGCCGCGAACGAATTTGCTGGCGCCATCCATGGCGCCGTAGAAATCCGCTTCCGAGGCGATCGCCGCGCGGCGGCGGCGGGCCTCTTTGTCATCAATCGCGCCGGCGTTGAGATCGGCGTCGATCGCCATCTGCTTGCCGGGCATGGCGTCGAGGGTGAATCGAGCCGCTACTTCGGCGATGCGGGTGGCGCCCTTCGTAATGACCACGAACTGAATGACCGTGATGATCAGGAAGATGATCACGCCGACCGCCAGCGAATCGCCCGCGACGAAGGTCCCGAAAGCTTGAACAACGTGTCCGCCGGCGGCGGCTCCATCGCCGGTGTTGCTCAGAATGGCGCGGGTGGTGGCGGTATTGAGAACCAGGCGAAAGAGCGTCAGCGTGAGCAACAGCGACGGGAAGCTGCTGAACTCCATCGGGGAGCGCAGGTACATCACCGTCAGCATCACAACGGTGCTCAGCAGGATATTGGCCAGCAGCAGCAGGTCGAGCAGCCCCGTGGGCAGCGGAATCAGGATGACGAAGATCAGCGCCGCGGCGGCGATCGGAAACAGCAGCGCGCGGTTCTGCTGAATGAAGGCGATGACCGGGTTGGTGGAAAGAATGGCTTCCATACCGCCTCAGTACCGAATTCACACAGAACGCCGATCAGACTCGCGCTCGGCCGCGCGGATTTCGCTTGCGCGTCGCGCGTCCTTCGCTGGTCTGATCGGCAGGCTTGCGCACCTTTCCGGAGATTTGGTAAACATAGGCAAGCACTTCGGCGACGGCTTTGTACAGCGCACCGGGGATTTCCTCGCCAACTTCGCAGGCCGCGTAGAGCGCCCGGGCGAGCGGCGGACGCTGCACAATCGGCACGCCATGCTTGGCGGCGATTTCGCGGATGCGCAAGGCCAGCCGATCCGTGCCCTTCGCGACCACCCGGGGAGCCCCCATGTTCCCGTCGTCATAGCGAAGGGCGACCGCGTACTCGGTGGGATTGGTGACGACGACGTCGGCCTTCGGCACCTCTTGCGCAGCGCGCTGCATGGCGAGCTTCATCTGGATCTGTTTGCGGCGCTGCTTGAGCTGCGGGTCGCCTTCCATGCGCTTCATTTCTTCGCGCACTTCTTGTTTCGTCATGCGCAGACTTCGCATGAGCTTCCAGCGCTGAATGGCATAATCAAGCACGCCCAAGAGCAGCAGCGCGACCGCCAGATTGAGCGACAGCCGATACAGCAGCTCCATGCCCAGCGCAAAACCGAGCGCCGCGGGTAGCTCGCTGGTAGAAAGCAGTTGCTCGGCGGCCCGCGGCACGCTCGCGTAAGCGATCCAGCAGAGCAGCAGAAGCTTCAACAGGCTGATCGCGAGCCGCTGCAGCCCTTCGAGCGAGAAAATTCGCTGAAAGCCGCTCAGCGGATTCAGGCGCGACGCGTCGGGCTGAAGCTTCTTCCAAACCAGCAACAGGCCCGACTGGCTGAGCCCGCCGACGATCACCAAAAACAACAGCGCGGCCAGAAACGGCCCGATCGCCCCCCCGCCGATGGCGATCACGCGCAGCGAATCGGTCCAGAGCGTGGCGCTCGTCAGCGGCATGTCTTCGGCAAGCATCCGCGTCAGGGCCAGCCAGCTATCGGCGATCGCGGGACCGAACAGCTTGAGCAGGACGATCGCAGCGCAGACGCTGACGCCCGCCGTCAGCTCGACGCTGTGGGCGATCCGTCCCTCTTCGCGAGCTTCCTCCAACCGTCGTGGGGTAGGGTCTTCGGTTCGGTCTTCCTGTTCCTCGTCAGCCATGCTCGCCCCCTTCCACGATGGCTGCGGATGTCAGAATGGTGTGCGTGATCTCGGCCAGTTCGTCGACCCCGGCAGAAAAAACGCTGATGGTCGAGGGCAGCGCAACCGCGATCAGCACATACGCCAGCAGAGCCTTGAGGGCGAATCCCACCGTCAAGACGTTGAGCTGGGGCATCGCCCGCGAAAGGAAGCCGAGCAGCGCATTCACCAGCGTGAGCGACAGAATCGCCGGAGCGGCGAAGCGCAGAGCCAGCGCCGTGCTGGCGGCGAGCGCGTCCAGCAGCACATCGGCCCCCAGAAAGGCGACCTGTCCGCTCACGGGCAGCGGCAGCGCCTGAACGCTGTCCAGCACGGCCGCGATCACGATCCGCTCGCCGCCGACCGAGAGAAAGACAGCCATGCCGAGCTGCGTATACAGCATGCTCAGGACGGTGAGGTCTTCGCCGGCGGTGGGGTCGACGATCTGGCCATAATTGAGCCCGCTATCCTGCGCGATGAGCATGCCGCCCATCTGCAGCGCCACAAATAGCGCCGTGGAGACAGAGCCCAGGATCGCCCCCAGCATGATCTCGCCGCCGATCGCCAGCGCCATGCCGCCGATGGTGTCGGGCGGCGTGGCCAGCGGCGCCAGCGGCGCGACCAGGGCCGCGAGCGCGACGATCCAGAGCGCGCGAACCGTCCCGGGGATCGAAAGCGCAGCGAAGAATGGCTGATAGAGCACGAGCCCGCTCAGCCGTGCAATGAGCAGCACGAACACCGGCAGGCGAGAGTAAAGCTCGATCAGTTCCGCCGGCACGACAGTCCGCCCTCCCTGTTCATGCGCCGGCGAAGAGCTCGCGGGCATATTCGATCATCTGCACGCCCACCCAGGGAAGCGTCAGCACGGCGACCGCCAGCATCGCGACGATTTTGGGGATCAGCGCCAGCGTCTGATCCTGAATCTGCGTGACGGCCTGAAAGAGACTGATGACGACGCCGACTACGAGGCCGACGAGGATCGACGGGGCGCAAATGACGACGGTCATCCACACCGCGTGTCGCGTGAGGTCGGCGGCCATGAGCGGATCGATGTGCATCGCTGGACTCCGAGATCACTGAGGATGCGACTAATTGGGCACAGCGACGCTGGCCATCAGCGAGCCGGCGACCAGGTGCCAGCCATCGGCCAGAACGAAGAGCAGCAGCTTGAACGGCAAGGAGATCAGCACCGGCGGCAGCATCATCATGCCCATCGACACCAGGATCGTCGCGATCACCATGTCGATCACCAGAAACGGCAGATAGATGCGAAAGCCCATCACGAATGCGGCTTTCAGCTCGCTCAACATGAAAGCGGGAATCAGCGCGGTAAGCGGGACATCCGAGCGCTGCAGATCGACGCCGTCCGGGACGGGCTTCTGCTTCGCGTACTCGTACATCAGATACACATCGTCCGCATTGTCGGCGGCTTCGATCTGGTCAAACATGAAATCGCGCAGGATGTCGCCCGCGGCGCCGACCGCCTGCATCTGCGGCATTCCCCCTTTGAGATACGGATCGATGGCCGCGGTGCGGATCCGTTCGCCGGTTGGGGCCATGACCAGCAGCGTCAGGAAGATGCTGAGTCCGGTGATGACCTGCGATGGCGGCAGTTGTTGCGTGCCCAGCGCCTGGCGCAGCAGCGACAGCACGATGACGATTCGCACGAAGCAAGTCATCATCAGCACGATGCTCGGCGCCAGCGTCAGCAGCGTCATCGCGGCGACAATCTGCAGGCTCGCGCTCAGCGATTCGCGCGAGTTGGCCGCGGGCACAAATCGCGAAAGATCGGGGATGAAGAGCGGCCCGGCGTCCGGCGCCGTCGCCACGGTCGTCGTGGTGCTCGATACCTGCGCCGCAGCCTCCGGCGTGACGAACAGCGCGAGCATCGCCAGCACGCCGAGGGCGATCTTCAACTTCGAGAATCGCGTCATGAACGGCCCCCGTTGGTGCGCAGTCGAGCAAGCGTGTCGCTCAGTCGCTCGCGTATGCGGTCGATGGCCTGCGGCGACTCGGGCTGCGGACCGGTTGCCGAGCTCTGCGCCCGGCTGACGACCGTCTCGATCGCAGCGTGTGCGGCCTTTTCGACGGCGAGCGATTCGGTGAAGTCGCCGGCGGTGTTCGAGCTTTCCGAGAGCGACTGACCCGCAAGACGAGCTACGGCCAGCGGCTCGGACACGACATCCAGCGTCGCGACACTTTGCGGCGAGAGGCCGACCAAGACGGCCCGATCGCCAATGCGCAACAGACAAACCGAATGGCGCGGCGAAAGCGCGGCGCGGCTAAGCACCTCAATCGTCGCCGTCCGGCGACGGCGCGGCAGCCGAGCGAGCGTGCCGCTGGTAAACGATCGATAGCCCCACGCCAGCAGCGCGATCAACGCCAGCACACCGACCAGCGCGGCCGCCGAGCGGGTCCAGGGCAGCTTCGTGCCGATGCTGGTGGTCTGGGTCGGGGCGCTCGCGGGGGCGCGCTTACGCGGGAGCGGCCGATCGACGGCTTCGGCATTCGCATCCGTCGCTGTGTCTGGCTCAGAGGTTGTTGGAGCAACCTCAATCGGCGGCGCAATGAAATCGGCCGACCAGGGATCGGCCCGCGAAAGACCCAGGTCTTCCGGAGTGGGTTTGGCCTCGCCGGCGACAGGCTCCGAACGCGCCGCGCCGCGCGCCGGATCGGCCGCGTCGGCAGCCACGCTGAGCAGCGCCAAAAGCGCGAGTGTGCCAACCAGCCGCATCACGCATCCCCCGACAGCTCCGGCACCGGGCTGAGAATAGCGTTGATGCGGACGCAGAAGTTTTCGTTGAGCACCAGCACTTCGCCGCGCGCGATGAGTTGGTCATTCACATAGATGTCGACCGGGTCGCCGGCAAGTTTGTCGAGTTCGATCACGGCGTCGACATCGAGCTTCAAAACGTCTTCGACGTACATCGAAGTGCGGCCCAGCTCGATGCGAATGTCCAGTTCCACATCGTCGAGCAGGTCGAACGCGCCGTCGTCCGCCTCTCCAAGAGCGCTGGGCTGAAAGCTGGGGGATGAGAAGGCGGAGGGCGCCGTGTCGGGCCCGGGCAGTCCGCCGCCGCGGATCATGCGAGGTGCGGCGCTGAAGTTGCTGCCCGATGATGCAGTGGCCCCGGCCATCGCTGTGGTCGGCGAACTCGGCACCGGTGCGCTGGAAATCGCCTCGATCGCCGCTTCGGCCTGTCGCGCGATGCTGTCCAGCTCGTCCTGCGAGATTTCCGTCGCGGCGGGCTGGGCCGCGGCGGCCGGTTCGCTCGCCGCGCCGGGCGCAGCAGCCGCGGCGCCGCCTGCTCCGGCGAGCAGCTTGTCGATGTCATCCTGACTAAACGATTGTCCCGGTTGATCCGCCATGATCCACGTCGCATCCTTGCGAGATTGGGCACGATCGATCGTCGAAGTTCGTCTTGTCCGTCAGCCGGTTCGCCCGCAGCACGGCGCAGCGTGCTTACGTCGACGCCAAAGGCTCACGGCCCCGCGGCGCCGTTCCCGGCTGCTGCGGCTCACCCGGCCCGCATCGGCACACATTGAGGAATGAACACACCGTCGACCAGATGCTCATCGCGGAAGATCTCGATCAGCGCTTCTCGAATCTGAACGCGCAGCGTGCGGAAATCGACTTCATCCATGACGCGCTCGCTCGCCGCGCGCACCAACTGGCTGACACGGTCGCGAATCTGGGCGGCGTTGCCTTCGACCAGAGCCGCGGCGTGTTCCTGCTTGTCCATCGGCACCGTGATCGCAAGATCGAGCACGTAGATCATCGGCACGCCCCGCGCATTGTTCGGAATGCGGAACTTGTCAAAGACCTTGATCTCGACCATCTCCACATGCGCCGGAGGCTCCGGCTCCACCACATGAGCGCCCGCTTCCTGCCCATAGGTCGGCTGCGGCGTCGCGTAAAAGAACTTGAGAAACACGAAGAAGCCGACCGCCTCGAAGATCGCCACGCCGGCGATCATGGCGATGACCATCATCGAGCCTTTGCCGCCCTTTGCGGGCTTCGCGGATTCCGGTGCGTCTGCCATGGTCCGTCCTGTGCGTGCGTCCTGGGCGAAGCCGCCCCGCCGAAACAACCGCCGGTCGGGCACTCGCTCGCGATTGGTATCGACCAGCCCGGCGCGGCTCCTGCGTTACGGCGGTTTTGGCGTGCAATGTCCGCGCGAAAGCGCAAGAACGGCCGATCAGGCGCGGCCAGGCGGGAGATCCGATATCTCAGGGAATGACGGGCGCAGCCTCGTCCGTCGCAAATCGGACGAGACTCGCGCAGAATCGATACCCGTGCGGCGCCTGTCTTAGAACGACGCGCCGAACGTGAAGTTGAAGACCTGCTTGTCGTCGTCTTCGGCCTCCGCAATCGGGAAGCCAAAGTCGAACACCAGCGGAACCGGGCCGAAGAAGTCGACATTGACGCGAAGGCCGAAGCCGACCGACGCGCGCCAATCGGTGATCTCGTAGTCTTCCTCAACCGTGCCCATGTCGAGGAACGTGACGCCGCGAACCGTCTCCGCATAAAGCGGGAAGGAGTACTCGGCCCCGGTCAACAGCACAAAGTCGCCGCCAACGGGCGTATCAAGCACGCCCTTGCGCGGCGAGACGCCTCGAAAGTTAAATCCGCGAATCGAGCCGAAGCCGCCCGCATAAAAGCGGTCGAACACCGGCGCATCCCCGACAATGCCCGAAGCGTCCGCCCGCAACGCCAGCACGCTCTTGCGCTCCAGCGCGTCGGTGTGCAGAGTCTTGTACCAGGTGAAGCTGGTCGAGGGCCGCGTGTACGAATAGTCGCCGCCGACCTGCTCCAAACTGATCGTGAAGCGATAGCCCTCGGTCGGCAGCAGACGGCTGTCGGTCGTATCGCGAACCAGGCCCACGCGCCCGCCGACCAGCGTGGAGTCGCCCCGTGCTTCCCGAATATCGCTCGGAGCGAGGAAATCGACATCCTCGACGCCGACATTCTCCAGACGCAGCGTGCCCTCGATCGCCCAACCGGCGAGCAGCCCCTCCTCAAAGCGACGGCTCAGGCCGACCAGCATGCCGAGGCGATCTTCCTGATAGCCCTCGCGCTCGCGCTGGAAGTAGTAGGCAGACCAGTCGAAGCGGACCTGCTTATCGAAGAGATAGGGCTCGGTGAAGTCGATCCGGAAGCGCGACAGTTCGTTACCGGGCTCCAGACGAATGCTCAGACGCTGGCCGTCGCCGCGGAAGGACTGGCCGCGAAGGAATTGCTCCCACGTGCGCGGCCAATCAAACAGGTCAAAATTGCGGTTTTCCAGCGTGACGGAGCCGAGCAGACCGTTGTCCGTGCTCACGCCCACGCCGAACAGAATGTTGACCGCGTCCGCCTCGGTCACTTCAACCAGAGCCTCGCGCTCCCCCACCTCCGGCGGCAGCGGCGTGATCGTCGCCTGATTGAATAGCCCCAGCTCACGCAGCCGCTTTTCCGCTTTGCGGGTCAAGGCGGTGTTGTAAGTGTCGCCGGGGACGAACTTCAGTTCGCGACGAATGACCTCATCTTTGGTGCGCTCGTTGCCGCGAATCGTGATCCGGCCAAATTTCACGAGCGGCGCTTCGTCGATCGTGAAGACCACGTTCGCGACGCCCGGCTCTTTGGCGAAAATCGTCTCCACCGAGCAACGCGTGTCGACATAGCCCGATTCGCCGTAGTAGTCCTCGATGCGCTTCACGTCGGCGTCGAGAACGGTTGTATCCAGCGTCGATTCCGACTGCGTGCGAATCTGGCTCCGGACGCCCTCGACGCCCAAAGCCGACACACCCTTCAGATCAACACGGCCGACGCGATAGCGCTGCCCTTCCTCAATATCGAAAAACACCTGCAACGCCTCGACGTCGCCCGGCGCCTTCTCCGCGCGATAGCCAACCTTCGCATCGAGAAACCCCGCCGAACGGTAAAACCGTTGCAGCTCGGCGGCGTCGCGCTGCGCCTGCTCCGAGTCAAAAGCGCTGGTGCGGAAGGGCCAGAGGTACGTCTGCGTGCTCACCTTGCCGCGCAGCTCGCCGTCAGGAAAGGCCGTGTTGCCCTCAAATTCAACGGCGCGAACGCGCACGCGGATGCCTTCGCTGATCGTGTAGACGACGCGGTTTTCGTTGCGGACCAGTTCGCGATCAAATTCGACCGTAACGTCGGCATATCCCGCGTCGCGATACTTCTGCAAAATTTCGTCGCGCCCACGCGTCACCAGATATTCGTCCAGCGTGCCGCCCTGCGCAAACTCCAGCTCTTTTTGCAGCTCTTCTGTCGTAAATGCCGAATTGCCCGTGATTTCCAGCGAGGCCACCGTCGGCTTTTCGCGCAGCTCAAAGCGCACATCGACCTGATCGCCGATCGGCGTCGGAATCGCCTGGACCGTGAGGAATCGCCTCGAACGGAGCAGTTCATTGGCGTCTTCCTGCAATTGCTTGAGGTTGAGCGCCTCGCCTTCGCGCGTCTTCAGCAGCCGCCGCACATAGTCCTCGCCGAGCCGCTCCAGCCCTCCGAACTCCATGCGGCGGATGAGGCGGCCATTCAACTCGTCCTGCGCGGCGGCCGTGGCCGGCGCGGGCAGTAAGAGTGCGACGGCGAACCCGATGAGCGTGTAGACGTATGAAAAGGAAACTTTTGGCACGCGACACCGGCGGGCTAGCGGATGCGAAGATAGGGGTCGACGAGGCTCGAAATCTCGCCGCCCGACTTGAACCGGGGCGGTACTATACACGCGGTTCGAACGGTTGCAATGAAGCCGCTCCGACATGTCCAAACCGCTCGCGTCTGTTGATGACCGTCGCAAATCGGGAACCGAATTTCGAAATAGCCGGTTCCAATCCTGCGTCGGAATTGTCATCGCTTCGGCAACGAATTCGTGTTCGTGTCGCTGTACTATTTCCCTAACACCGGTCGGCGTTCGCGTGCGACGCGTCGCACAGGCCGAATCGGAACCTGACTCAGACCGTTCATCAGTCTTTCACCGGCGCATCGCCGGGAGCGCTGGAGCCGGATGTCGCGTTCGCCCGAAAAGCGCCCCTTTCTCGGATCGCCGCCCGATGTCGCGTCGGCGTCCCGCAGTGATTCCGCGCCCGTTTCCAGCAGCGGCGGCGGGGCCGGCCCCCTAAGCGGCTCCAGGTCGGCAGGCGGCTCGCGCTCCGATCTGCAGCGCATCGTCTCCAGCGAAGACCCCACCCGCGTCAGCGGCAGCGCACTCCTGCCCGCCGGCGTCTCGGCCACCGACGACACCACCCGCATCGAAGGCTACGAAATCGAGGAGGAGCTGCACCGCGGCGGACAAGGAGTCGTCTATCGCGCCGAGCAACTCAGCACCAAGCGCATCGTCGCGCTCAAGGTCCTGCTCGAAGGCCCCTACGCCACCGACACCGCCAAGCGGCGCTTTGAGCGCGAAGTCGAATTGGCCGCTTCGCTCAATCACCCCAACATCGTCACGATTCTCGACTCGGGCAAGAGCTTCGGCCGCTTCTACTTCGCGATGGAGTACGTCGAGGGGCTGCGGCTCGATCGCTACCTGGCCCAGATGCGGCCCCCGCTGCTCGAAACAGTCCAGCTCTTCACGCGCGTCTGCGATGCGGTCAACTACGCCCATCAGCGCGGCGTGATTCATCGCGACCTCAAGCCCTCCAACATCCTGATCGACGCCGCGGGTCAGCCGCACATCCTCGATTTCGGCCTCGCCAAGGAAAGCACCCGCACCGACGGCGATGAGACGGTGCAGATGCTCTCGCTCACCGGACAGCTTGTGGGCACAGTCGCGTACATGTCGCCCGAGCAGGCGCGAGGCGAGCAGGATGTCGACGTGCGCAGCGACGTCTACTCACTGGGCGTGGTCTTTTATGAAGCCACGCTGGGCCAGGCGCCTTATGTCGTCAACGGCCCGCTCGGCGAGGTGTTGCAGAACATCGCCCGCCGCGAGCCGACCGATCCGCTGATGCTGCGCGAGAAATCGCGCTTCGGCCGGCAGATCGGCGACGAGATTTCGACCATCCTGCTCAAGTCTTTGGAAAAGGATCGCGCCCGGCGCTATCAGACCGCCGGCGAATTAAGCCGCGACCTCAAGCACTTCATCGCCGGCGAACCGATCGAGGCCAAACGCGCCAGCCGCCTCTACATGATGCGCAAGACGCTCTCGCGCTATCGCATCGAAGCCGCGGCCGCGGGCACCATTCTGCTCACCATCATCGCTTCGATCGCGATGCTGGCGTTTTCCTACAACAAGCAGGTCATGACCAGCGCCGAACTGGCGTCGCAGAAACAACTGGCCGAAACGCGCGCGCGCGAGGCCGCCAACGCCCGCAACGCCGAAGCCGACGCACGCCGCGCCGCCGAAGACGCAGCGGACAAAGCCGTCGAGGCCCAAGCCGGATTGCGCCGCGCCGTCGCGCAGGCGCGGGTCGAACGCGGCAACTTCGCCATCGCCCGCGGCGGCGTGCTCGAAGGACGCGACAGCTTCTGGCAGGCGCGGCGCGATGACGACGGCCCCGCGGCGCGCTGGGCGCTGCGTCAGTATTACCTCAGCAGCGGCGACGAACAGGCCACGCTGCTTTATCACACCCGCAGCGGCCTGCTTTCGGTCGCCTCGCAGGCCGGATACGCCGCCGTCTGCGAATCGGCCGATGCGATCACCGTGCGCGAATTGGCCACCAGCCGCACCAAGAATTGGTTCCTCACACCTTCACCGCCCACCGCCCTGCGCATGACGGATGGCGGCCGCATCCTCGCGGCGGGCAAAGGCTGGGTGCGCGGCTGGTCGGTCGATCGACCTCTCCCGACGCTCTCGCTCACGCTTCCCACCGAAGTCGACGCGAGCGATGTCTTCGCCTGGGCCGACGATCGATTCGTCGTCGTGCTCAATGGCGACATTCTGGAGTCCTACGACGCCGACAGCGGGGCTCAGCTCGGGACGCTCGAGTTGCCCAGCGCCGCCACAGGGCAACTCGCTGCCGACTCGCGGCGGCGCCGCCTCATCGTGCCCACCGAAGGCGGCCTGCTCATGGCCGAGCTGCTCGAAAACGGTCAGCTCATCTCGCGCCCCCTGACGCACTCCACCAACAACACCACCCCGCGCGCCGTGCGTTTTCTGGGCGCAGATCAGGTCGCATTCATCGCCGACGGGCTTTACCAGGGCGACATTCCCGCCGCCGGATTGCTCCGCACCGAGTCGCTCGAAAGCACCTCCGATCCGTGGGATTTCCTCGATGTAGCGCCCGAGTCTCAATATGCGGCGGTGGCCCGCCGGTCTGGTCAGATCGCGCTCTTCAAGCGCGGCGCCGAAGCAAAAACCTGGCAGGCCACGCTCGGCACCTTGGACGGCATCTGGTTCTCGCGCGATCGGCAGGCGCTGGCCACCCTCTCCAGCGACGGCACGGTGACCTACTGGTCGCCCCCCGACAATCGCGAGCCGGAGCGCGAATTCCTCAAATCTCCCGTGGCCGCGTGGACCTCCTCCACCGATCGGCGTGCCGTGCTGATCTCCGACGAGCGCGGCACACTCTTCGTCCACGCCCCGCACGCCCGGCCGACTCTGCTGCGCATCGGCGCACAGCGCTTCTTCTCCTTCCCCATGGGCACGCCCGACATCGTCATGGCGCTCTCGGGCGACGGTCGAAGGGCATTTGTCCGCAACGGCGGCACGGCCCGCATGATCGATTTCGACGAGCAATATCAGCAGCCGCGCGAGCGGCCCTTTGCATTCGGCGATCTCAAGCCGCTCGCCTCCGCCATCGACCACGCAGGCGCCACGCTCGCGATTTACGCCCGCGAGTCCACCGGCACCCAGCAAACGCTCAGCCTTTATGAACTCGACGACACCGAAAACCGCGTCGGCCCGACCGACTGGGAATCGCGCTGCACAGCCCGATTTTCGCTCATGGGCAGCGAAGTTCGATACCTGCGGTTTCTCCGTGACGGTCAGTTGCTGCTGGCGCGCTCCGATGGGCGCCTCTATCTGATCGGCTCCCGCGATCGTCTCCGCGCCGCCGGTTCGCAACCGGTGGAGCTGCCCAAGGCCGCCGACTGGTTCAACCTCGGCGTGCCGCCGACGGCGCTGGCCGTATCCGCCGATGGAAAGCTGCTGGCCGCAGGCGGCGAGGACGGCACACTCAGGATCATCCGCGTCAGCGACGGCACAATCGCTTGCCGAGCCCGATTGGCCAGCTTCGCCCGCTCGCTCGAATTCAGCGCCACCGGCGAAGCGCTTTTCGTCCGCGGCGACGGCGACGACATCGCAGTGTACGACACCGTCGACGCCGTGCGCATCGCCACCATCGCCGCCCCCGCCGCCGTCAGTGGCGTCGACGGCGCACTCTGCGTCGGCGACACCGACCGCTTGCTCGTCTCGTCCGGCGACGGCGTCATCGAGTTCGACTATTCCAAGGTCGATCGCGTGGTCGAACAAAATCTCGGATATGCGACGCGGCGCGGCGTTCAGGAAGCGCTGCTCGCAGACGACTATCGCGGCGCCTGGCGGCTCGCCACCGACCTCGGCAAGCGCGACCCATCCGGCGCCTTCGAAGAACGCGTGTTGCTCATCGAAGCGCTGCTGCGCTCGTCCGACGCCGCGCCCGATCCCGAGTGGATCGCCTCCATCGAGCCCCTGCTCACCGCTCCGCTGCTCCTGCGCCTCGGTCATGCCGCCTACAACGGCGGGCAATTCGCCGAAGCGCTCCGCTGGCTCGAGGCCGCCTACGACACCCAGGCCGGCCACGCCGACGCCCGAACCGAGCGCCGTCTGGCCGAGGCCTACTATCTCGGCGAGCAGTACGACGACGCCGCCCGCTTGTTTGCAGAGGTCCGCGCCCGCGGCGATCTGCCCGAAGACTGGCTGGCCACACTCGCGCTCGAACACGCGGCCGCCGAGCTCTTCGCCGGACGGCTCGCAAACGCCCAGAAAATCGTCGCCCAAATCGGCCAAAGCGAAAGCGGCGCACTCTCCGGCGGTCCGGCGGCGCGCTCCGCCTCGACCATCGGCGGCTTGCTCGTCGGCACGAATACCGAGACCATCGTGTCGCAGGCGCTCGAAGCCGCGATGGACCTCTGGGCCGAGGCGTTTCGGCCCTATCGCGACGACGAGCACTTCTTCCGCGGCGAGCTGGCACGCGCCGGCGGCGACGCGCAGACCGCCCGTGCGCAGTATCAACTGTGCATCGACGCGGGCGAGGACGTGTGGCCGGCCAATTGGGCCCGCTACCGCATCCGCCAGATGATCAGCCGAACCGAGGAACCGTGAGCAAACGCGACGCGCTGAATGTGTTATTGCTGGGTGGCGGGGCGCGCGAACACGCCATCGCGTGGCGTGCCTCACGCTCCCCTCGACTCAAAAAACTCTGGACCCTGCCCGGTAACGCCGGCACCGCACAGTTCGGGACCAACGTTCCCGGCGACCCGGCCGATGTGAAATTCGTCGTCGACGTCGCGCGACGAGAAGCCATCGACCTGGTCATCGTCGGGCCCGAAGAGCCCCTCGCGGCGGGCGTGGTCGACGCACTCGCCCAAGCCGGCATTTTGGCCTTCGGACCAAAGGCCGACGGCGCCCGCCTCGAAGCCGACAAATCCTACGCCAAGCATCTGATGCGACAGCACGCGATCCCCACCGCCGAGTCGCGCGTCTTCGAAGACTACGAAAACGCCCGCGAGTACATCTCCTCGCGCGATGAAGCGCTCGTCGTAAAGGCCTCCGGCCTCGCAAAGGGCAAGGGGGTCATCGTCTGCGAAGATCCCGCCCAAGCCATCCTCGCCGCCGAAAACATGCTGCTCAAACAGGAATTCGGCGAGGCCGGCCGACGCATCGTCGTCGAGGAACGCCTCAATGGCCGCGAAGTCTCGCTGATGGCGTTCGTCGACGGCCGCACGATCTACGTCCTCGACCCGGCGCAGGACCATAAGCGTCTGCGCGACGGCGATCTGGGCCCCAACACCGGCGGCATGGGCGCCTTCTGCCCGACCAGCACGATCTCCCCCGCGATCATGCGCAACATCGAAACACAGATCCTCGTGCCCACGCTCGACGCCCTCGTGCGCGACGAGATCGAGTACCGCGGGCTGCTCTATGTCGGCCTCATGCTCACCCCGGCGGGCCCCAAGGTGCTCGAGTTCAATTGCCGCTTTGGCGACCCCGAAGCCCAGGCGATCCTGATGCGCATGAAGTCCGACCTGCTCGACGTCTGCGAGGCCACGGCCCGCGGCCGACTGGAGCAGGCCAACATCGAGTGGGACGATCGCCACTCCGTCGTCGTCGTCCTCGCCGGCGGGGACTATCCCAACAAAAGCTCGGTCGGCGCGCCGATCGAAGGCTTGCCCGACCTCGCCGGTCGCGACGATCTCTTCGTCTTCCACGGCGGAACCAAGCTCGAACGCGGCCGCGTCGTCACCAACGGCGGCCGCGTGCTCAGCGCCGCCGCCCTCGCCCCCACGCGCGAGGCCGCCCGCGACGCAGCCTATCAACTGGCCGGACGTATCCGCTTCGAAGGGATGCAGTATCGACGCGACATCGCAATGTAGTGTCGAGTTGCGAGTGCAGCGTGTCGAGTAAATGACTGGATCGTCAAACAACCCTGACTGGGCAAATCTGCAACTCGACACTCTGCACTCGAAACTCGAACCTACCCCACCCACGCCGCATGAATCTTCCGCGCCACCGCCGCGTCCGTCGTGCCTTTCACAATCACGCGCCCGTCGGCAAATAGCGTCACTTCGCAGCGCTCCGTCTCAAAGCGGATCAGAAACTCGTTGTACTTCGGCTTCGCTCCGCTGGGCAATCGCGCCGAGAGCGCCGCAAAATCGCGCGCCGAAAGGGCCGACTTCTTCGCCGGACGCAGATGAATCGCGTCGCGGCCGCAGAGCGTGGCCCATCCCGCGTCGCCCGGCGCGCGGTCGAGAAACTCATACTGCCGCTGACCGCAGCACGTGCATTCCGCCACACAACGCGCCGGCGAAGCGTCCAGCGGACGCGGCATCGCCCCCCAAGCCGACACACGCTGCAGCGTATTCAGCTCCACCGGCAGCCGGCCGATCAACAATCGGATCGCCGCCGCGCTCTGCAACGCCGCCACAAGCTGAACCGTCGGCCCAAACACCCCCGCAGTCTCACACGTCGGCAGCGAGCCCGGCGGCGGCGGATCGGGAAAAAAGCAGCGCAGGCACGGCGTCTCAAAAGGCCGCACCGCCAGCACCAGCCCCTCCATCCCGACGCACCCGCCATAGACCCACGGCACCTCGGTCTTCACCGCGTAATCGTTGATCAGGTAACGCGTCTCCAGGTTGTCGGTGCCATCGATCAACAGGTCGACGCCGCGACAGAGCAGATCCACGTTGTCAGCAGCGAGGTCGGCGACGCGCGGCTCGATCTCGATCGACGAATTCACTCGATGCAGCTTGCGCGCCGCCGCTTCGGCTTTGGGCAGTTGCTCGGCCACATCAATCTCGTCATAGAGAAACTGCCGCTGCAGGTTGTCGATCTCGACGAAATCGCGATCAATGAGCCGCACCGCCCCGACGCCCGCGCGCACCAGCGTGCTCGCGACCGCGCTGCCCAGCGCCCCGCAGCCGACGATCGCGACGGAAGACAACGTCAATCGCCGCTGACCCGATTCGCCGATTTCAGCCAGGCGGAACTGCTTCGCATAACGAACAAGTGAGTCTTGCGCCATATCGAGAGCGTAGCGGCGAAACGATTTCGAAGTGCGGCGACAAACCAGTTGCGAGCGCGGTCAGGTTTCGAGTGCAGAGTGTCGAGCTTCAACCCTGACACCGATGACACGCTCGCGATCCCCGATCTTCAACTCGACACTCTGCATTCGCACTTCGAAACTCTCTTCAATCCTCGGCGTTGCGAACCATGAGCCAGAAGTCGCGCGCAGCGCGAAAGCAGTAGAGCGCCAAAATCGTCGTCAGCAGCACCGACAAATCGAATCCCCGCGTCTCCAGCAGCGTGTCGATCGCCATCGCGGCGAAGACCACGCCCAGCGAGCCCTCCGCCAGCGCCAACAGGCGCACGATCGGCGACGTCGCCCCCGACGCCCCGGCGATCAGCGCCCCGCCGACCAGCGCCACAGCCCCGATGAAAAGCCCCCAGCGATAAATCTGGTCAAACAGAAACCACGTCTTGGCCGCCTCTGGAGAAACGCGCTCCACCGGCGGAGCGTCGATCGACCAGGAGTAGCTGAAATACAACGCGACCAGGGCCGAAATGATCAATCCCATCATGTCGATCGGATAGGTCCGCTTCGGGGCTTCGGACATGGTCGCCTCCCAATCTTCCGAATGGATCGAGTTCGTCGGCCCGCCGACCGCCACCTCGGTCATCGCCGCCGACACAGGTCGCAACGGCGCTACCGCCGTTATATTGTTCATACGATAAGCGTGGGAGAGTCCCGTTGCGATTGGAGCAGGAATGATGTTTTCGGCGATCTCGGCGGCGTTTGCGGTGCTGTTGGTGGCGGGGTCGGGGGTGGTCGTGCACCTCAAGCAGGGCGCGGCGATTCGGGCCGACATCGTGCGCGAGTTCGAAGATCGCGTCATCGTCGACCTCGGCTTCGACCTGCTCAGCATCCCCCGCGACTCGATCCTCGAAATCCGCACCGAGCGCTCCAACGCGCTCGGCGACGGCGGCGCCAGCGGGGCCGCAGCCTCCTCAATCGACTCCACCGGCCTCTTCACCACCGCCCGCCGCGAAACCAGCAACGTGAAGGCCCTCACCGATGAGCTGGGCGAGGGCGTGGTCCTCGTGTCTTCGCCCAGCGGACAAGGCTCGGGCTTCGTCATTCATCGCGACGGCTTCATCATCACCAATTTCCACGTGGTCGAAGGCGAAACCAAAATCGCGATCACCTTCTTCCGCAAGATCGGCGACGAGTTTCGCCGCGAACGCACCGATCAGGTGGAGATCATCGCCACCAACCCCTTCATCGACCTGGCGCTCGTCAAGGTCAAGCTGCCGGAGGGCTACACGCCGGTGGTGACCGCGATCTCAGACCGCGACGATCTCCGCGAAGGCGACCCCGTGTTTGCCATCGGCAACCCGCTCGGACTCGAGCGCTCCGTCTCGCAAGGCATCATCAGCCGCAAAAACCGCGCCGATGAGGGCCTCGTCTATCTGCAGACCACCACTCAGATCAACCCCGGCAACTCCGGCGGCCCGCTCTTCAACCTGCGCGGCGAGGTCATCGGCGTCACAAACATGAAGATCCTCGGCGGCGAAGGGCTGGGTTTCGCGATTCCCAGTCGCTACGTCGTCGATTTCCTGCGCAACCGTGAGGCGTTTTCGTACGACTCGACCAGCTCGACCGCCGGCTATCGCTATCTGCAACCGCCCGAGCGGCGCGAGCAAGGCATCGCACCGCCGCTGCAGCCCAAGACGAAGTGATGCAGCCGCCGCGCTTCCCATAAGCCCTACGCGGCCCCATCGGCCGCTCAATGCCGCATGAGTCCATGGAAGGAAAAGTGATGCGCGCCTTGATTCCCTCGACGAAGCGTTGCCGCGCCCCGCGTCGGCTCCCCCGCTGTTTCGCCCTCAGCCCCTCTCACCTCGCGCTCGGAGTGGCTGCGGCCTGCGGCCTCGGCGGTGTGGCCTGCGTCGGTGCGCTCGAAGACATCGTCGCATCCGTCATCAACTCCACACTCGGCAACCCCGCTCTGGTCGGCTTCGACCCCGGCCCGATCACCTATCAGCCGCGCAGCTTCGTGAATTGGGAGTCGCCGCACGTGGCGCCGCTGGCGCTCACGCCCGATCGCGCCCGCCTGCTCGCCGTAAACACCCCCGATGCGTCGCTCGAAGTCTTCGATCTCGCCGGCGGCACACCGACTCTGCAGAAGCGCATCGCCGTCGGTCTCGACCCCGTCACCGTGCGGCCTCGCACCGCCGGCGAAGCGTGGGTCGTCAATCACGTCTCCGATTCCATCAGCATCGTCGATCTCGACGCCGGCCTCGTCGTGCAGACGCTGCACCCCGGCGACGAACCGACCGATGTCGCCTTCGCCGCCGGACGCGCCTTCGTCGTCTGCTCACAGGAAAATCGGGTCGCGGTCTATGACCTCGCCAATCTGGCCGCGCCGCCGACCTCGATCGAAATCGACGGTGAAGACCCTCGTTCGATCGCGCTCAGCCCCGCCGGCGACCGCCTCTACATCGCGATCTTCGAATCGGGCAACGGCACCACCCTGCTGCGCGAACGCATCGTCTCCGACCCCAGCGGCCCCTACGCCGGCGAAAATCCGATTCCGCGTCTGCACGACGACGGCACGATGGAAAATTTCGCAAGCCGCAACGTGCCGGAGAACGGCATCATCGTCCGCAAGCAGCGCGCCGACGGCGCCTGGCTCGACGAAAACGGCGTCGATTGGTCGCCCGCCGTCCGCTGGGATCTTCACGACCACGACATCGCAGTCATCGACGCCGCCTCGCTCGCCATCTCTTACATCTCCGGCTGCATGAATCTCAACATGGCGATCGCCACACGGCCCGACGGCGCTCTGACCATCGTCGGCACCGAGGCGCTGAATGAGCGCCGTTTTGAACCCAGCATCGCCGGACAGTTCGTGCGCTCGACGCTCGCGCTCGTGCAGCCCGACTCCCCTGCCGATGCCGCCGGCCCGATTCCGCAGCAAGTAGACCTCAACCCCCACCTCGCCGACGCCTACGCCCGCGCGCTGCCGCGCGTCGAACCCGCGCTCCGAGCCCGCTCGATCGCCGACCCGCGACAGATCGCCTGGACCACCATCGGCGACCGCGGCTTCGTCGCCGGCATGGGCAGCGACAACATCGCCGTCATCGGCCCGTCGGGCGAGCGCCTGACCGAGTTCGCCGTCGGCGCAGGCCCCACCGGCCTCGCCCTCGATGAGCCCAACGGCCGCCTGTTTGTTCTCAATCGCTTCGATGCCACCATCAGCACGATTGATCTCAATTCGCTCGCCGCGCTGAGCACCACCGCATTTTTCGACCCCACGCCCGCGGAAATCCGCGAAGGCCGCCCGTTTCTTTACAACGCTCACCGCACCTCGGGCCTCGGCGTCACCGCCTGCGGCTCGTGCCATATCGACGGCCGAATGGACCACCTCGCGTGGGACCTCGGCGACCCCGAGGGCGAGAGCAAGGCCTTCAATCAGGAATGCACCAACGTCCTCGAACTCGACGGCCTCGGCCTCACCAGCGGCCGCCTGCGCTGCCGCGAGTTTCATCCGCTCAAGGGGCCGCTCACCACGCAGACCCTCCAGGGCATCATCGGCACAGAGCCGCTCCACTGGCGCGGCGACCGCGACGGCCTCGAGGAATTCAACGCCGCCTTCGTCGGATTGAACGGCGCCGATCGCCAGCTCACCGATATCGAAATGGCGCAATTTAAAGCGTTCATCGCGTCGATCCAATATCCGCCCAACCCCAATCGAAATGCCGACAACTCACTCCGCAGCGACCTGCACGGCGACAATCCGCAACGCGGGCGCGAGATCTTCATGACGCAGCGGATCGACCAGGCCGACAGCCACGCCCTGGGGTTCAACGAGGTGATCACGGGCGCTCTCGACCAGGTCGGACCGGTGCGAACCTGCAATAGTTGCCACCAGTTGCCCACCGGCACCGACGGCTCGATCACGCCGGGCGCGGCCCTCACCACCACGCAAGACGTCAAAGTGCCGCAGCTACGCAACATGCACGAGAAGACCGGCTTCTCAAAGATCGCCCCCAGCAAACGCGGCTTCGGATTCGCTCACGACGGCAAGCACGCGACGCTCGAGGATTTTCTCAGCATCACGGTCTTTGAGTTCGGCGATGGCCAGAGCGGCATGCAGAATCGCCGCGATGTCGTCTCGTTCCTGCTGAGCTTCAGCGAAGACACCCATGCCGGCGTCGGCCAGCAGGTCACCATCAACGCGCAAACAATCGCCGATCCGGCGGTCGCGGCACGTCTCGCCGTATTGCAGGCCATCGCGAACACGCGACAGGTCGGCCTGATCGTCACCGGTCGTCTCGACGGCGCGATCGCCGCCTTCGCCTTCGCCGGCGAGAGCGGCTTCACCTCCGCCTCGGGCGCCACCGTCGCTGCGGCGCGGCTCGCCTCGCCCGCCAATGACGATCTGCTGACCTGGACGCTGGTGCCGCTGGGCAGCGAAACGCGCCTCGCGGCCGACCGCGGTCCGCGCTAACCCAATCAGCGACTCAGCGCTTGCCGGCCCACGCGGATGACGATCTCCTTGTCGCGCGGCGCCGGCTGCAACACCAGCGGCGCCGTCGCAGCGATTCCCTCCATCGATGCGAAGCGCGGATAAATGATCAGGGCCGATTTCGACTGCCCCGCCTCGGGGTGTTTGAACTTCACATCCACCGTCGCGATCTTGCTGTCGATCACCGAGGCCAGCGGATCGCGTAGCCGCGTGTCGGCCCGGCTGCTGCTCGTCGCCTCGCGCAGCGAAAGCACCCGCGCGGCCGAAATGTCCGACACCTTCGCGTCGTTGCTGTCGCGCAACCGAAACCACTCGCTCGACGGCAGCGACCCGTTCACGATCTCCGGGTGCTTCTCGAGTTCCTTCGGGCCCAGGCAGAGCACGTCGACCGACAGGCGGTTGCGGCTCAGATCATTCTCATTCGGCGCGTTGATCACCTGGTCCAACTGAAACCGCAGGGTCTGTTCGCCCACGCAGCCGGTCAGCAACAGCAGCAATCCGCCCGCCAAAGCGACGCCCGCCGCCGCCCGATTGCGCCGCGCAGAAAAGGTTTGGTTCATGGCCAACGCTCCTTTGTTCTGAAAGGGGTGACAAATGCTTCGCGATCGATTGTGCCTTGCCTCAGCCCGGCTCGCAACAAAATCGCCCCGCCCCCGCCACTCCCGCGCCTCATCCAACCCCGCCCGACGCCGCGAATCAGCTCGTCACGATTTCAGCGGACATGCCCAACGGGCTTGCACCTCATCAGACCACCTCACCAGTTAATCTGGATAAACTGGAACGATATTCCACCAACAAAAATCGCCAAAAAAATTGGCTGAATTGCTGAAATTTCATAAACGCTGACTAATATTTCGCCAGAAACTGAAACAACAGAAATCGTTCGGAGAAGGACCTTGCTGAACCCAATCGATGAATCGCGAGCCCTCCTCGTTCGACGTTGGGGCGAAATGGGCGGCTACTGGGGCATCAACCGCACCATGGCCGAAATTTACGCCCTCATGTTCGTCTCCACCGACCCGCTCTGCACCGACGACGTGATGGAAAAGCTCCACATCTCGCGCGGCAACGCCAGCATGAACCTCCGCGCGCTCGTCGATTGGGGCCTCATCGAGCGCGTCCACAAACTCGGCGAACGCCGCGAGTATTTCCAGGCCGACACCAACGTCTGGCACATGTTCGAAACCATCATGCGCGAGCGCCGCCGACGCGAGGTCGAGCCCATCATGGCCACCATCGACCGCTGTCGCGAACTCGTCGCAGGCGAAAAGGCCCCCGACGCCGCCGCTCAGGCCTCCCTTGACGAATATCGCCGCCGCCTCGGCGACATGCGCAACTTCCTCGAGACCATGACGACCCTCTTCGAGCTCGTGCTGAAATTCGGCGGCGACGGGCTGGAACAGCCGGCCAATCGACTTTATGGTGCGGTCGAAGGCGCGCTCGGCGGCAATGGCTCGCCAGCAGCGCCCGCCCCCACGAAGCGCATGCAGTCCGGCCCCGACCCGGCTTCCCACGCCAACGGCAACGGAAACGGAAAGACGGGTCGCGCCGCTGCAGCTGCCGGCGGAAAGCGGAGTCGATGACCCACGAACAACTCGGCCAGGCGATCAAGGCGGCGGCGTACCTCGAAGGCGATTTCGTCCTTCGATCCGGCAGACGCAGCCGCTATTACCTCGACAAATATCTCTTTGAGACCGATCCCCAGCTCCTGCGCGAGCTGGCCCGGCATCTCGCCAAACACGTCACGCCGGAGACCACCCGCATCGCCGGCGCCGAGTTGGGCGCCGTAGCCCTGGCCGCCGCCACCTCGCTCGAGTCCGGCAAGCCCTTCGTCATCATCCGAAATTCCCGCAAGGCCGATTACGGCACGGGCAAGCTCATCGAGGGCCGCCTCAACAGCGGAGATCAGGTGCTCCTGGTCGAAGACATCGTCACCAGCGGCGGACAAGCCGTCGAAGCCGTCCGCGTCCTGCGCGAATCGGGTGCCACCGTGCAGCGCCTCGTCGCCGTCATCGACCGTGAAGAGGGCGGCGCCGCCACGATCCAGCAATCCGGCGTGCCGTTTACATCGCTCTTCACATCAACCATGCTCGGAATCGGCACACCGAAGTAGCCCCGCCCTCAGCGGGCGTGCACTGGCTCGGCGTCGGCGTCGATCGGCGCCGTCGGCGCGTGCGCGGCGATCAACCCAAATGCCGCCCGCGCCAAACCGAGTTCGTTAAGCGCCGCCGCGAACCACTGCTTCAGCACCTTGTCCGAGAGTCGCTCCTGGTTGGCCAGGTGAAACTCCACCACATTGAGCCCGCGCTGCACCGCGCCCAGCCCCAACTCACCCACGTCGGCCTCCTCACCCGCACCCGAGCGGATCGCCTCGATTCGCTCGGCCTGGGCAAAGTACACCACCGCCGCCAGATCGAGCAGATGCTGGTGCAATCCGCTGACGATGCTGAGCCGCGAGCCCGCCGTGTGCCGCTGCCAGAACCGAGCGGCGTAATAGCGCCGCAGCAACAGATCGCCCCCGCTCGACAGCGCCACGCGTTGAGACGGGTCAAAAATTGACTGCAGCGAGATGTTCCGCGCGAGCAGCCGGCTGGCATAGCCCCCCTTCATCTGCGCCACCGCCATCATGCGCGGCGCGACGGCGAACCGCCCAAAGATCCCCATGCGGTTGGGGTCGCAAAGATCGGGGTAGAGCGTGGCCGCAAAGAGCATGCGCACCGGCATCGGCAGCCCGGCCGGCGTGGCGCGCTGCATCAGCCCCGCCGCCCGCTCGGCGCCGCCCGACCAGTCGGTGACCGACGTCCCCGTTTCGCGTTCGAGCTGCCGCTCCAGCTCGGAGGGACTGAGCTCCATCGCCGCCTGCAAAACCTCGATCGCCTCCGCAAAGGCTGCAAAAACGCTGGGACATTCGGGATCGATGAAGAGCCGCGCGATGCGATCAAGCAGTCGCCCGGCCGCGGCGGCGGAGATCTTCACGTCGTCGGTCAGTCTGATTTTGGCCGATCCGGGCGCGGGGCAGCCTTCGGCCAGCGGCGCAACGGTGGCGCGCACTTCTTCAGCCTGTTCGGCGAGCGCCGGCCCATGGTTCATCTGCACCGCGCGACAGCCGAAGTTGAGCGAGATCCGCTGCTCGCCCGCGAAGGCCACGGGCAGATACGGAAACTGACGGCACATGTGCGGCTTGGCCTCGATGCCCATGTGCTCATGGACGAGACAGCGATTCGCTTCCGAAAGAAACACGCACCGATTGCCGCGGCTCTTGGTCAGGCGATAGACCACCTTGCCGTCGCGCTTGGCTTTGCGAAAAAGCTTCTTGCGCTTCAGTTGCGGCGCGACCGCGGCCCAGTCAAACGCCCCATAGCGCTTGGCGTCGGCCTCGCTGATTTCGGTGGCCCAGGGCTGGTCGCAGCACCAGCCGCAACTGCTGCATGAAAAACTCGCGGTCGGGTCGTAGATCGGCAAGCGCATGTGCGACCTCGGTCGAGGCTCGAATCAGCGCGGCGCGCGGGCGCACATCTCGCGCCTGCGAAATCGCCGCGACTCCTTCTTTTCGACCGCACAGGCGCACCCGCCCAATACCAAACCGCCGCCCCCTGCCAAGCGTTCGATCCGTCAGGCTCCCCCATTGCGAAAAAAAGCCGCGCGGCGGGAATCCGAGCCAAAGCCCGGACTCCCGCCGCGCGCTGAATTACTTCAGTTCCAGCCGGCTCGCGAGCGAAAAACTTCGCCCGCGAGCGATCGACTCATCAGTTGCCGGTGAGCAGCGCAACGAATGCGCCGATATCGCCGACGGTGACGAAGCCGTCCTGGTTGATGTCTGCGAGGTTGATGTCGCAGCCCGGGAACTGGATCGCGTACTGCGTCGGGTTGGTCAGCGCCAGCACAAAGCCGCCGATGTCGCCGACCGTGATGAAGCCGTCGCAGTTCATGTCGCCCAGCGCGAACGAAGGCGCCGCCGGACGCAGCAGCACATCCATGCGGATCGGCTTGGTGAGGTCGACGATCGGGCGCGACAGATTGTCGGCGCCCGAGGTCGTGATGCGCACCCAGCGGCCCGCGGCCGTGTCGCGGAAGAAGAACGTCAGCTTGCACGACTGCAATCCGCCGTTGGCTTCCTCATTGCTCACCACGCTGTCCGCCGGCGGGAAGCGCAGGTTCACGTCCGTGCTGCCCGAGAAGTTCGGCTCCTGGAACAGAGCCTCGGCGTCGAGCGCGAACGACTCAAAGTCGCTCACGATGAAGTCCGCACCGCCGTTGGCGCCGACGTTCACCACGTTGTCGACATACAGCTCGAACAAACCGGTGCTGCGGTTGGGCGACAGATTGTCGACGCTCACCGCCAGGTGTTCGATCGAACCGCGCGCCACGTCGATGATGCCGTTGCCGCTGGCGAAGCTCGTCACCGGACCGACCGCCGGGTCAAACGTCAGCGTGACCCAGTTGTCGCTCGGAACAAACGAGATGCCGTTCGGAGCGCCGCTGGTCGTGCCGCTCGCGCCGATCCACTCGATCGGACCGGTGCCCACGCCCTGCGTGCCGAGCGCGCCCGCGTCGTTGCCTTCGCGAACACCCAGCGCGATCTTGATGTCGCCGTTGCCGCGACCCACCTCAAACGGGGCCGAAAGCGTGCTGCCGCCGCTGTTGGTGACGCGAGCGCGAATGTTCTCGAGCCCGTCGAGCTGCCGATTCAACGTGATCGCGACCGTGCCGTCCGGATTGAACGTGTTGGACGAGCCGAGCACGACGTTCGCCGCATCCACGATCTCGATCAACGAGGTCAACCGCACAATGCCCGTGACCGTCACGACGTTGTCGCCATCCTGCACCGGAGCCGGAATGCCGGGCGCCGGCGGAGCGAGCAGCGTGGTCTGCACAGCCTTCGGATAGGCATAACCGCTCTCATCCGGGCCGATGGTCTGCGTCGCCGAGACCGAGTCGCCCGCCGCGAGCGTCACACCGCTGAAGATCGTGAAGGTGCCGGTCGGCGCCTGCGAAGCAACGCTGACGCCGTTGACAAAGAGCTCAACCGCGGTCGCCGTCGAGCTGTTCAGCACGACCACTTCCGAGTCGCCGACGAGAATCGGTCCCTGCACCACCGGCAAAGCCAGAGAGTTGGGGTTCGGAGCGCGGAGCACCATGCGGAAGCGAATCTTCGCGTTGTTGGCGGCGTTCCAGCGATAGCTGGTGCCGCAGGTGCTGCTGCGGGTCAACTGGCCGAACGACGCCTGCGCGGGCAGAGCGGCGTTAAACAGCCAGGTCAGCCGCTTCGCGACGAAGCCGTCATACGCGCCGAGCGTCGTGTTCTCGGCCACCAGTTCATTATTCACGGTCGCCTGGCCGCGCGTCTGCGTCAGGTCGAGCGTGCTGCTTTCGAAATCGCGAATCGTGACCAGCACATTGTCAGCCGCGTCCAGCGCCTGGATCGAGTCGATCAGCACTTCGCGCGTCACCGGCGTGGCCGAGCTCAGGTTGTTGAACCAGATCGACTCCATGCCATAGTCGCCGCTCGGCGAGGGGTCGACGTCGCCGTCGCCGCCCAGCCAGCCGACCACATCGTTCGCGTTGGTCAGGTCGAGGGTGATCGTCTGCCAGACCGCGCTGTTCAGGAACAGCGGACGGCCTTGCGGCACTTCATCGCCGCCGGCAATCGAAACGCGCGTCGGAGCACCGACGAATTCCCATCCGCCGCCCGCCGGGAAGCTGCAAGCGTCGCCGTCCTCATCAAGCAGGAAGCTGAAGCCGTACGCCGGCGGCTCCGGCAGAACCGTGACGCTGTTCGACAGCGCGCTGAACGCATTCAACTGCGTCGAGCGATAACGAGCCGTGTAAACATCGTTCGCCGCCACGGCCGGAACCGTCAGCGTGTAGTTGTAAACTTCCGAACCGACGTTGAAGATCGGCAGCGGAATGCCGTTGCGGCGGACTTCGATCTGATCGACCGGGCCGAACGGCACGCTGATATTGATCGAGGTGTCGCCCAGGATCAGTTGCGAGGTGATCGTCGGGGCGAGGAAGTCGTAAGCCGTCGGCGAATCAAAACGCAGTTCGTCGATCGTGAAGTCGATGCGAACGGCGCTGTCCAGCGCGTCGTTGACGATCGCGATGTGTTCGAGCGTGCCGCGGTTGTTGGCCGCGCTCAACACGCCGTCGCCCGTGAAGCCCGCAAAGCCCGCCGCGGTCGTAATGCCGTCGACCGTGATATCACCGGTCGCCAGATCGACGACGACGTCATACGCGTTCGCGCTCGGGGCCAGGTAAACCACCGGAATCGGCCGCCGCTCATTGTTCGCGCCCAGCGTATAGCCGCGACGAATCTGATCGTCGCCGCCGGGGACCGTGTCGAGCGTGTTGTTAGTGCCCAGCCCGATGACCGTCGTGCCCGCCGGCAGCGCGCTCATGTCCGCGCCGAGCGGGAAGAGCTGCACGTCGTCGCCGGCCGCCGTCGTGTCGACCAGGTTGTTCGCCCCGGCCACGATGCCGTTGGCGACTTCGCTCACGCCCACCCACTCGATCCCGCCGCTGATGCCGCCGTTCGAGAGCGCCGGCACATCATTGCCGGTCTCACGAATGCCCAGGCAGATGCCGATGTTGCCCGCGAAAAATTCGCTGATATTGGTCAGCTTGAAGCGCACCTTGCCCGCCGTGTTCAGCGCCGGGTTCGGCAGCGAAGGCCCGTCCGACGTGGTCAGACGCACCCAGCCGTCGACGTTCGCCGGATTGATCCAGTCGAAGAAGACGCGCATGCCGGCGTCGCCCTCGGTGCTCGCACCCGCAGCGCGAAAGGCGCCGTTGTTGTCGAACTGACCGGCCGTGTTGGCCTCGATAAAGCTCGCCGTCGTGCCCGAGAACTGCGGCGTGCGGAACATCTCCTGCGACGTCGCCGGATCATTGATCGGGCGCGTGCCCGCGTTGCTATTAAAGCCGACCGTCGGTGTCAGCACCTGGGCCGACGCGACGGCTGTACAGCACGCGCCCAGCGCGGCCTGCACGACCGAGTTTCTGAGGAAGTTTCTCATGGACTGTGTCTCCAAAATGTTCTAGATCAAACCGCTTGGCCGGCGCCGCTCGGCGCACGAGGCGCGCCTGAAGCGGAAACCGGGCTAACCAACAAAAGACGAATCCGATCCACGCGTACGCGGACCAAAAACGACAACGCTCCCGCGGCGCGTGAGAAGCGCCGACAGGAGCGCTGTTGATTCACGCGCAGCCTGGCGAAAACCCGCGCCGCTTAGCGACGACGCAGAGCAGCAAGCGCGCCGAGCGCCAGCAGCGAAAGGCTCGCCGGCTCCGGAACGATCTCAACCCGCAGGTTGTCGATGCCGCTGTTGTGGCCGGCGGCGGTCAGACCGCTGCCGAGCACGATCGAGTCAAAACCAAACGTCGCGCCGGGCCGAGCGGTTGTTTCAACCAGCGCGTTGTTCACGAAAAACCGCATCGCGGTGTCGCCGATCTCGACCGCGAGATTGACCCAACCGGCCTGACGCGTCGGAGCGCCGGCTTCCTGGTCCAGCGTCACCCAGCCGTTACCCGGAGCCGGGCTCAGGCCCAGACCGCGACCCTGATAGCGAGTCGTGCTGAACGAATCGCCCGAGGTGTTAAACGCGCCGATCGCCACCAGCGACTCGAGCGCGCCCACGTTCAGAGCGTCGCCGGCATAGCCGCGCAGCTCAACGTAATGCCGCGCGCCGTTCCAGTTGGTCGCCTGACCAGCCGGATCGAGATAGAAATCAAAGCTCATCCGCAGCGGAGCCGCGTCGGTCGGAATGTAGTTCACGCCCAGGTTGCGGCCATGCCGCACAACGCTCGCCGTCGGCGCCGGCATGTTGTAGCCGGGGTTCGGGTTGCCAAAATTGGCGTCCCACGTGTACGTCGGGCTCGGCCCCGAGGCGTTCCACGCCGCGTTAAACGCGGCCGCGTCGGCGTAGCTGCCGAAGTCCTCGATCAGCGGCAGCGCACCGAACGCTGAAGCGGCGCAGGAAACACCCGCGCAAAGTGCCAGAATTCTCTTCATGTCCTCTTTCCTCCTCGAAACTGGTCGTCGATTCCGCGGCGCCGGCTCGTCCAGCCCGCATGACCACACGCGACGTCGATTCATGACTGCGCGAATTGAACACCGGGAGAAACAAGCTCAAACCTGCCCCAAATTGCAGGTCCAAACGCCGGTTCACCCAGGGAGGAATGAGGATGGGCCGCCAGAAACGACTTCTCCACTCCTCCAAATTGAGATGATATCACCTTCAAAATGCCGACACAAGACGTTCTGAACTCCGTGAACCCGTGCGAAACTGCACGTCAACAGGGTCGATAACCATCGCTCATCGCGCCACCAACCCCGCGCACATCACACCTCCCGCCCCATCGCCCCCAGCCTCGCCCGCGCCGACATGCCCGCCCGCCACCGCGCACTCAATTCCCCCGCCACTCGCCGCTACACTGCTCGGCTCGCGGCCGTCCGCCGCGGGCGTAGCGGAACCCCGGACCCGATCCCATGAGAATTTGATGATTGCAGCCCCCTTCGATTCGCTAGCCGAAGAGCGTTTGATTCAGCACATTTCATCGACGCTGGAGCGTTCCGGACGCGGTGGCGGACCGCGCTTCGTGCTGCTGATCGGGGCGGGAATGAGTGCGTCCGTCTATCCCACGGTCTCAGACCTCGTCCGCCGCGTGCTGCCCAGAGCCGCCCAGTCCGACACACGTTCCGAACCACGCTTCGCTGCAGCGTCCGCCGCCAACCACGCCGACGAACTTCCCCCCGAAGCCGTCGCCGCCTTCTGGGAGCGGGTCCGCCGCGAAACCGGACTCACCTCGCCGCTCGGCCCCGACGGCATCCCCCGTACCGACCAGATCGAAGCCGCCGCCGCTCACTTCCTCGCGGCCCTCGGCGGCGCAGGCGGCAGCGGACTGGCAGACCCCGACCGCCGACGGGCCCTCATCCGAGATTTGCTCGAAGCCGGTCGAGACCGCCTCACCGAGTCCCATCTGTATCTCGCCAGCATTCTCAAAGAACAGGAATCCTGGAGCCGCGGCGGCCCGCTCTGCCGCATCCTGTTTCAATCCAATTTCGACGCACTCCTCGAGCGCGCCCTGCAACTCGTCGGCTGCTTCTACCAGGTCTGCGACCGCATCGACGCGGTCGACCCCGCCCGCCTGGCGCACGAGCGCGGCGTGCAACTCGTTTACACCCACGGCAACAGCGAACGCTATCGACCGCCCGTCGCCGCCGATCCCGGCCCCGGCGAGGGCCAGGTCGCCGCACTCGCTTCGCTCTTGGAGTCTCACGGCGTCATCGCCCTCGGCTACGGCGGATGGCCCGATCTGGTCCAACGCGCGCTCGAGCGAGCCGAGCGATTCGCCCACAACCTCTATTGGTGCGACCTGAGCACCCCCGAAACCGCCGCCGAACGCCTCCGCCCCGCGGTCGTCGCGCTGCTCGCGCGACATCGGCAAAACGCCTACTACGTCAAGATCGACTCCTGCGACGCGTTTCTGCGCCGGCTTCACATCGCGCTCGGTCTCTCCGCCGTCCCCGCTCTCGTCCGCAATCCGCTCGCGCCGATGCTGAACGCGCTCCGCGGGCTACGCGTCGAATCAGCCTGCGCCGGCGATGCCGAAGCCGAGGTGCCGCTGCAGCGCCTGCTCGATTCCACCGTCACCCGCGTCGCCGCCGCGAGCGACGACTTCTCGCGCCTCGCCCACGCCGATCATCACGCCGAGCCGCACCAGCGCGAGGCCCAACGCGCCGCGCTCTATGCAGAGGCCACCGCCCTGCTGCTCGCCGGCGAATACGCCCCCGCCGCAACCGCCTACGCCGCGCTGCTCCAGCGCGGCGACCTGACCGACGACATGCGCACCGAAGCGCTGCGTCGCCGCGCCGAAGCGCACCTCCGCAGCGCCGCCGTCGACGCCGCCCTCGCCGATCTAGACGCCTTGCTGAACAGCGCCGCAACCCCGTCCGCCACACGCGCCTGGGCCCTGCTCCAGCGTGCCAACATCTTCGCCGACAAGTGCGACGACGCCGCCACCCAGCGCGATTGCGACGCGATCGCCGAGCTCACCGAAGCCCCCGGCGCCGCTCGGGCACAGGCCCTCCTCCGCCGCGGCATGCTGCGTCAAAAGCAGGGCGACAGCGCCAGCGCGGTCGAAGACCTCTCCCGCGTGCTCACGCTCGGAGAGATCCCGCCCAGTCTGCGGGCACAGGCCCATTTCGCCCGCGGCGCAGCCCGGCAGACCGCCGGCGACCTGCGCGACGCGCTCAACGACTATTCCGCCGTCATCGAGCTCGCCGATGTACCGCTCGAGGCCCGCATTTACGCCCTCGCCAATCGCGCCGCCGTCCACCGCAGCCTGGGCAACGCCGCCGACGCGCAGCGCGATTGCGATCTCGTGCTTTCCGTCCCCGCCAGTTCCCCCGAGCTCCGCGCCGAAGCGTTCTACACTCGCGCCGAGGCCCGCCGAAAGCTGGGCGACGAACGCGGCGCCGCCGCCGACTATGGACACGTCATCGACGGCGGCCTGCCCACCAGCCCCGCCATCCGCGCCGCTGCACGCTTCGGCCGCGCCCACGCCCAGCTCGAACTCGAACAGGCCGACGCAGCCTTCGCCGATTTCTCCGCCGTCGCCGACGACGCCGACGCCAGCGACTTGCTGCGCCGCGACGCATTGCTCGCCCGCGCGGAGCTCGCCCAGCGGCTCGGCCGCACCATCCAGGCCACCGACGACTACAGCCGCCTGCTGGCCGCCGGCGGGCTCAGCGGCGAGTTGCGCTCCAAGGCGCTCTGCGAGCGCGGCACCCTCCGAAACCAGTTGGGCGACGGCAACGCCGCCATCGCCGATTTCTCCGCCGTCATCGCCGATCTCGACGCGCCGCCCGCCTACCGCGCCTTCGCCCTCAATCAGCGCGGCATCTCGCGTCGCAAGGCCAGCGAGATGGACGCCGCCCTTGCCGACTACGGCGCCGTCATCGAGATGCCCGGCGCACCCGACGATCAGCGCGCCTGGGCCCTGAACAACCGCGGCGTCGCGCTGCGCCGACTCGGTCGAACAGCCGAGGCCATCGCCGATTACACCGCCGTCCTCGCCATCGCCAACGCCCCCGGCGATCAAATCGTCAAAGCGCTCAACAACCGCGGCGTCGCCTATGGCGTCCAAGGCCTCACCGACGCGGCCCTCGCCGATTACTCCGCCGTCATCGACCGCGCCGATGCACCCGCCGAGCAGCGCGCCAAGGCGCTCAACAATCGCGGCATCGTGCTTGGCGTGCGCGGCGAGTCCGAGCGCGCCATCGCCGATTACACCGCCGTCCTCGCGCTGACCGACGTCGCCGCCGAACATCGCGCCAAGGCCTTCGCACATCGCGGCGCGTTGCGTGCTGCGCGCGGCAATCTCGACGGCGCGATCGACGACTACACCGCCGTCATCGACATGGCCGACGCCCCCCTCGAACAGCGAATCTGGGCGCTCAACAATCGCGGCTACGCCTTCAGCCTCCGCGGCAAGCAGAACGAGGAGATCGCGGACTACAGCCGCGTGATCGACACCCCCGGCGCCGAGGCCGAGCAGCGCGCCTGGGCCCTCAACAACCGCGGCGTCGCGCTCGCCGCACGCGGCGACATCGAAGCCGCACGGGCCGATTATTCCGCCGTACTCGAATTGCAGGGCATCTCCGCCCATCAGCGCGCCTGGGCCCACAACAACCGCGCGTTCATTCATCGCAAGACCGGCGACATCGGCGCCGAAATCGCCGATTACGACAGCGTCATCGACATGACCGACGCCCCCGCCGAGCAGCGCACCTGGGCGCTCAGCAATCGCGGCTGGCTCTATCTCCAGCAGCAGTCGCCGCGCGAGGCGCTCGCCGCCTTTGCCGGAGCCGTGCGGCTCGACGGCGCTTCGCCCATCCACCGCTTCAATCATGGCCTCGGGCTGTTGCTCTGCGACGAGTCGGAGTCCGCCCTGCGCGAGTATCAATCGGCTCTGCGCGGCAGCCCGTCGCCCGAACAGGTGGCCGACGCGGTTCGCGATCTCGCGTACGCAGTGAAAACGTTCGGCCCGCTCCGCGGCGCGCAAGAGGTGCGGGCACTGTTGGGCTAAAGATATTGGCTGGGAGAATCGAAGTGGCTGTCGTTCAAACCGTCGAAGTAACCGAGATCGCCCGCCGCCGCGCCGCCGGCGACAATAGCTTCGTCCTCCTCGACGTGCGCGAGGCGGAAGAGCTGCAAGTCGCCCAGGTCGCCGGAGCGCTGCACATTCCGATGGGCGAAGTGCCGCAGCGCGCCAAGGAACTCGACCCCGACAAAGAAATCGTCGTGATGTGCCACCGCGGCCGCCGCTCGAATCTCGTCGCCCACTTCCTCGTCGAACAAGGTTTCACCAACGTCCACAACCTCAAGGGCGGCATCCACGCCTGGTCGTTGGAGGTGGACCCCTCAGTCCCCGTCTATTGAAGTCGCGCCCCGCGGCCGCGCCGGCCGATTCCCCCTTGTAGCGGCCTGCGGCCTCGCTGGCCGATCTCCCCTTGTAGCGGCCCGCGCCCGCGCCGGCCGACGACTCGCCCGAGCGCCGCCGCGCCCCGCAGTCGCAATCCTCTACGCCGCGCAGCGAATAATCACCTGCCCGATATCCAGCAACTGGTTCTTCTCAACCAACAGCTCCTTCACCACCCCCGCCGACGCCGCCCGCACCGTGCCCAGCACGCTCCCCGCCGCGCTGCTATAAGCGGCGGAGACATCGAGCAGCACGACCGGGTCATTCGCGCGAATCGCATCACCCACCTTCACATAAACCTCGCTCACAAGACCATACATCGGCGCGGTCGTCTCGCCCGGCTTACCCGTGCTCAGGCCGTGCCATGGAGCCTTAAAAGCCGCCGCGTTCGAACGCGATTCGCCGGACGCCGCCGCCGGCGGGGGCAACAACTCCACCTCCACGTCGTACGACCTGCCCTCCAACGCGACGCGTAATCGCATGCTCATCGAATTCTCCTCACGCTTGCTCCGTCGGCGCGCGAGCCCACTGCCGATCGCGATTGGTCGCGCGCCGCTTTTCAAAGGATTGCTTGCGGCCCGCTTCGACCCAGCGCGGCGAGCCGACCGCTTCCGCTTCCACCGGCATGATGTTCACCACGCGAATCGGCGCGCCGAGAAACGCCACCGCCGCCGCTGCCACAATCGCAACAACAACCTCGCGCGCCGGCGGCTCCGCCTTCGCTTCCGTCTCGCCGCTCGATTCCGGCCTCGCAGACCGCGCGTCTCTCATCGCATGCCGTCACTTTCCAAACCGTGCCGCGCCGCCGCACCTTAGAGCGGGATCAACCCGTGCTTCTTCTCCGGCCGCAATTCGCGCTTGGTCGCGAGCACGCTCAGCGCGTTCGCCACAAAAATGCGCGTCTCCGAAGGCCTGATGATGTCGTCCACCATCTTCCGCCCGGCGGCGACGAACGGACTCGCAAAGGTCGCGCGATAGTGCTCCACCAGCTCGCGCCGCTTCGCGACCGGGTCAGCAGCGCTGCCGATCTCCTTGCGAAAAATGATTTCCGCCGCGCCCTCCGCCCCCATCACGGCGATCTCGGCCGTCGGCCATGCCGCCACCGCATCGGCGCCAAGCTCCTTCGACGCCATCGCGACATAAGCGCCGCCATACGCCTTGCGCACCACGATCGTGATCTTGGGCACCGTCGCAGCCGAGTACGAGAAGAGCAGCTTCGCCCCGTGCCGGATGATCCCGCCATATTCCTGCTTAACTCCCGGGAAGTAGCCGGGCGTGTCGACCAGCGTCAGGATCGGCACATTAAACGCGTTGCAAAACCGCACGAAGCGCGAAGCCTTGTCCGAAGAATCGATATCCAGCGCCCCGGCGCGAACCGCCGGATTGCTGGCGACGATCCCGACCGGCCGCCCCGTCACCCGACCGAAGCCGATGATGATGCTGCCCGCGAATCCCTCCTGCACTTCCAGAAAATCCCCATGATCGACCAGCGCGGTAATGACCTGGTGCATGTCGTACGTGCGCCGCGGGTCGGCGGGCAGCACCTCATTCAGCGACTTCACAATGCCCGCCGCCGGCGCGTCAACGACGCGCGGCGGATCTTCCATGTTGTTCGCCGGCAAAAAAGCCAGCAGCCGCCGACAGATGCCCACAGCCTGCTTGTCGTCGTCGGCGATGAAGTGAATGTTGCCCGAGTAGTGCATGTGCGCTTCCGGGCCGCCGAGCTGCTCAGCCGTCACATCTTCCCGCGTCACCTGACGAATCACGTTCGGCCCGGTGATGAACATCTGCGCCCGCCGCGTCTGAATCACAAAGTCGGTCATCGCCGGGCTATACGCCGCGCCGCCCGCGCACGGACCGCAAATCAGCGAAACCTGCGGCACCACGCCCGACAGCAGCGTGTTGTGATAGAAAACGCGCCCATACGCCGCCAGCGAGTCGATCCCCTCCTGAATCCGCGCCCCGCCCGAATCATTGATAAAAATGAACGGCGTGCCGGTCTTCAGGCTCGTCTTCATCATCTCGACGATCTTGTCGCCATGCACTTCGCCCAGCGCCCCGCCGCCCACGGTGAAATCCTGACTCGCCAGATGCACGATCCGCCCGTCGATGCGGGCCGAACCCGTCACGACGCCATCCGCGGGCATGCTCTTGCCGGTCATCCCCAGATCAGTGCATCGGTGCTTCGCGAAGCCATAGCGCTCCGCGAAACTGTTCGAATCGACCAGCGCGTCGATCCGCTCGCGGGCCGTAAGCGAGCCGGCGTCATGCTGCTTCGCAATACGCTCCGGCCCGCCTCCCAGTCCAACCTCTTCGCGACGCCGATGCAGTTCCAGGAGTCGCTCGCCCATGGTCGGGCCGGTCTTGATCGCAGCCGGCGCATCGCCGTTCGACGACGGCGCGACGACAGGCTTCGTCTCGCACGGCAATGCTCCGCCTTGCACCTTTTCGCCTTGCTTTTCTGGTGTCTTCGTCGATGACATGAAGCTTCCCATGCCTTCTAGTGCCGGGCGCCGCCGGCGAGCGGCGCCAGAGTTGTGACGGCGGCGGACGGCTGGCACAGTTCGGTCAATACGCCGCCGGTGGATTTCGGATGCAGAAACGCAATCTGGGCCTGATGCGCCCCGATGCGCGGCTGTTCGTCGATCAGTCGCACCCCCAAGGACTTCAACATCGCCAGACGCACCGCAATGTCGTCGACCGTGTAAGCGACATGATGCACGCCCTCGCCGCGCTTCTCGATAAACGCCGCAATCGGCGAGTCCGCCGAGGTGGGCTCAAGAATCTCAAGCCGCACCGGGTTCCCAGCTCCAATCCGATAGAACGCGACGCGCACGCGCTGCTCAACAACTTCTTCGATCGATTCGAGCCGGGCCCCCAAAATTCGCTCGTAATAATCTCGCTGCGCGTCGATCGAGCGAACGGCAATGCCGATGTGATTGACTGCTTTGGCTTCGATCATCGCTGCACCCTTGCTTTCGAAAATGAGCCGCAATGTGCTGCGAACGCGACGGACTTGCATCTATCGTCGCGTCGATACCACATTGTACGTCTTCGCCACTGACCGGTGCGCCAAAAACCGTTGAAAACAAGCCGAAAGCACCTCGAATTCCCCGCGCTTCCGCACGATTCCAGTGCGCTTACACACCCGCACTCAACGCGCCTCCGCCCCAAACTCAACGCACCCGGCGAGTTCACTTCAGCCCCCCTTCCACAACCCGCATCACACCCGCCACCGCCTCCGCCGGCGTAATCCGACCCGCACTCACCTCTTGACGAGCGTTGTGTAGCGCCTCGCGCGCCGCCGGCATGCGCTCGATCAATTGCGCAAGCTGTTCCGCCAGCAACGTCTCGAGCCACCGCAAATCCTGCTTCCGCCGCCGCGCCTCAAGTCGCCCTTCCCCGTGCAACCATTCCATCCGCTGCTCGATCAACCGCCACACCTCTTCCACGCCCGCGCCGGTCGCCGCACTGCACGTCGTCACCGCGATCGGCGGACTGTCGCGATGCATCAGATGCGTCGTCAGCGACAGCGCGTTGGCCGCATTCTTCGCTCGCGATTCCTGCCCGCTGTCCGCCTTGTTGACGGCGATGACATCGACCCGCTCCAACACGCCGCGCTTCATTCCCTGCAACTCGTCCCCCGCCCCGGGAATCGCCAGCAGCAGAAAACAATCGCACATATCGCCGACAGCCGTCTCCGATTGCCCGACCCCCACCGTCTCAATCAGCACCACGTCATAGCCGGCCGCCTCGCACAGCAAGATCGCATCGCGCGTGCGCCGCGCCACACCGCCCAACGTCCCCCGCGTCGGCGACGGCCGCACAAAGCCATTGGGATGCGCCGAAAGCTGCGGCATGCGCGTGCGATCCGCCAAAATCGACCCGCCCGAGACAGTGCTCGATGGATCGATCGCCAGCACCGCGACGCGCTTCCCCTGTCGACAGAGCATCACGCCGCAGCGTTCAATAAACGTCGACTTCCCCGCGCCGGGCACCCCGGTAATGCCGACGCGCGTGCTGCCGCCCGTCTCGCGCGCCAGCAGAGCCAGCAATTCCGCGGCCCGCGGCTCGTCTCCCGGCCGCGTCGACTCGATCAACGAAATCGCCATCCCCAGCATCGCCCGATCCCGCCCCCGCACGCCGCGCGCCAACTCGGCCACGCTGAGCACGCCGCGGCTCGCCACAGGCCGCGGGTCGGCACTGGGCATCGGCTCGTTCACACCCGCACCGCAGAGCGCCGGCCGCCGCTACCCGGTTTGCTCTCCAGAGCATCCAGCACGCGCATCGCCGCGTCGCTGATCACCGTGCCCGGACCGAAGATCGCCGCCACTCCCGAATCAAACAGCCGCTGATAGTCCTGCGGCGGAATCACGCCGCCCACCACCACGCAAATGTCCGGCCGCCCCGCGCTCGCCAGCTCCTTCACCAGCGCCGGCACCAGCGTCAGATGCCCCGCCGCCAGCGACGACACGCCGACCAGATGCACATCATTCTCCACCGCCTGCCGCGCCACCTCCTCCGGCGTTTGAAACAGCGGCCCGATATCCACATCAAACCCAAAGTCGGCATACGCCGATGCGACCACCTTCTGCCCGCGATCGTGTCCGTCCTGCCCCATCTTCGCCACAAGAATGCGCGGCCGCCGTCCCTCGCGCTCCGCGAATCGCGCGGTCCGCTCGCGCACCGCGCTCAGCCGCGCATCCCCCGCGCCGGCCTCCGCCGCGTACACACCGCGCGTGGTCTGCACCACGGCTTCATGTCGCCCAAACACCTCTTCGAGCGCCTGCGAAACCTCGCCCACCGTCGCCCGTGCGCGAACCGCTTCGATCGCCAGCGCCAGCAAATTCCCGCTGCGATCCCGCGCGGCGCCGCTCAGCGCCGCCAGCGCACGCTTCACCGCGCCCGCGTCGCGCCCCGCGCGCAGCTCACGCAGCCGCGCACACTGCGCTTCGCGCACCGCCGTGTTGTCGATCTTCAGCACATCGATCGCCGCATCTTCCCGCGGCTGAAATCGGTTCACTCCCACCAGCGTCTGCGTCCCCGCATCCAGGCGCGCCTGGGTGCGCGCCGCCGCTTCTTCGATGCGCAGCTTCGGAATGCCCGCCTGAATCGCCTTGGCCATGCCCCCAAGCTGCTCCACCTCCACGATGTGCTCCCACGCCCGGTGAGCCAGATCGTGCGTCAGCCGCTCCACGAAATAAGACCCGCCCCACGGGTCGACCACGCGACACGTGTCGGTTTCCATTTGCAAAAACAGTTGCGTGTTGCGGGCGATCCGCGCCGAAAAATCCGTCGGCAGCGCCAGCGCCTCATCCAGCGCATTGGTGTGCAGGCTTTGCGTATGTCCCTGTGTCGCGGCCATCGCCTCAACGCACGTCCGCACCACATTGTTGTAAACATCCTGCGCGGTCAGCGTCCATCCGCTCGTCTGACAGTGCGTCCGCAGACACAGGCTTCGCGGGTTCTTCGGGTTGAATGGCCGGATCACCGTCGCCCACAGCAGCCGCGCCGCGCGCAGCTTCGCAATCTCCATGAAGTAGTTGCTGCCGATCGCAAAGAAAAAGCTCAGCCGCGGCGCAAAGTCATCGACGCTCAAGCCGCGCTCCAGACCGATCCGCACATACTCCAGGCCGTCGGCGATCGTGTACGCCAGCTCGATGTCGGCCGTCGCCCCCGCCTCCTGCATGTGATAGCCGCTGATCGAAATGCTGTTGAACTTCGGCATCTCCCTCGCGCAATACGCGAAGATGTCCCCCACAATCCGCAGGCTCGCGTCGGGCGGATAGATGTACGTGTTGCGGACCATGAACTCCTTCAAGATGTCGTTCTGAATCGTGCCCGCCAGGCGCGCACGCGCAACGCCCTGCATCTCCGCCGCCACGATGTACATCGCCAGCACCGGCAACACCGCCCCGTTCATCGTCATCGAAACGCTGATCTCTCCCAGCGGAATGCCCTCGAACAGCCGCGCCATGTCATCCACGCTGTCGATTGCGACGCCCGCCATCCCCACATCGCCCGCGACGCGCGGATGGTCGCTGTCGTAGCCGCGGTGCGTCGCCAGATCGAACGCCACCGACAGCCCCTTCTGCCCCGCCGCCAGGTTCGCACGATAAAACGCGTTGCTCGCCTCCGCCGTGCTGAACCCCGCATATTGCCGCACCGTCCACGGCTTCATCACGTACATCGTCGCATACGGCCCGCGCACAAACGGCGCCAGCCCGGGGTACGTGTGCAAATGCGGAATGCCGTCGCGGTCGGCGGCGTGATACTCCGGCCGAATCCGCACTCCTTCGGGCGATGTCCAGCTCAGCTTGGACGGCTCCGCGCCGTAGCGCTGCCGCACCGCCGCAGCCCACCGCTCCGCGTCGCCCTGCTTCGGCGTCGCCTCCCCCAGCGGAACTTCGGCGAAGTTCGGGACGCGCGTTCGATGCTCTGCGCGAGACTCGGTTTGCGTAGTCATAACGACGCCCCTTCCTCATTCAGCAGTTGCGTGAGAATCGCCACCGCGTCGCACCGCATGAAGATGAAGCGATCGACGCCCGCGGCGCGAAAAGCCTCTTCGCTTCGACCCGGATTGCCGGCCAGAATCACGCTCCGCGCCCCGGCGGCAAGCAGTGCACGCGCCAGCGGCGGCACTCGCTGCGGATAATCCCCATCCGCCCCACAGATCACCGCGATCCGCGCGCCCGATTCCCGCAGTCGCGCCGCCAGCGCCGCGTCGTCGCCGGACCGCGCCAGCTCCACCTCAAACCCGCCCGCCTCAAACAGGTTCCGTGCGAAATTCACCCGCGGCAAATGCTCGGCCACACTGCCGATCGCCGCCAGAAACACCCGCGGCCGCACGTTGCATTCGTCAAACAGCCGATCGCTCGCGTCGCGCAGATGTTCGAACGGCTCCGCAAACGGATGCACCGCAATCGGCGCCGCCAGCCGAGCCCGCGGCGCGTCATGATGCGCCAGCGCCGCGGACAGCCGCGACAGCGGCGCGCCCGCCAGCGCCCCCTCGATCAGCCGCTCCATGCGCGGCCCGCCCTCGCGCTCCAACATCTCGAACTTCATATTCGGCGAATCGCCCAGCCGCTCGCGCGCCGCGCTCAGCAACGCCGCACGATCAAAATGCGGCCGCTCCGGCGACTTGTCGCGCGTGCCGACAAACTCGCTCACGCCCAGGACCGCTTCCTTTCGCGTCACGAGATTCTTCCGCCGACTCGCGAACGCCGATTCGACCTGCGCCGCGATCCACCCTTCGAGCAGCGCCTCGGCCATTCCGCCGCGCGACTCGATCGCCTGCAAGATGGCCCACGCCCCGCGACAGAGGTCGTCCGTCAGCTTCTCGACATACCACGACCCCCCTGCCGGATCGCACACGCGATGCACGCCGCACTCCGCCATCAAAATGTGATGCGCGTTTCGTGCAGCGCGCCGCGCGAGCGCCGACGCCGGACCGAGCGCCAGATCAAACGGCGTCACGCCGATGACATCCGCTCCGCCCAGGCCGGCCGCGATCACGCCCGCCGTATCGCGCAGCATGTTCACCCACGGATCGCGCGTGCTCAGCACGCGCTTGCTGGTGCGCACATGCATGCGCATCGGCGCGTCGCTCGCGCACACGCCGCAAACCTCGAGCGCCCGCGCCCAAAGCCGTCGCGCGGCCCGCAGCTTGCCCACCGCCAGGAACACGCTCGTCCCGACCGCATAGGAGAATTCCATCTGCCGCGCGGCCTGTTCCACCGACATGCCGGCCCGCGTCATCGTCCGCAGGTACTCGAGCGCCGTCGCAATCGAAAAGGCCAGATCCTGCGTCGCCGTCGCCCCCGCGTGGTGATACGGCGCCGTCCCCACACGCACCGCGGTGACACGCGGCAGGTGCTTCGCGCTCCACGCCGCCAAGTCGCTCATCAGCCTCATCGCCTCCGCCAGCGACACCGGCAGAGCCCCGTCCCGCGCGAGCACCGCCAGCGGGTCGGCGTTGAAGGCGCCGCGCGCCTCCGACGCGGGCACGCCCGCCGCCCGCCACGCCGCCGTCAAAAGCGCCGCCCCCTGCGTAAAGGCCGCCCCGCACTCCAGCGCAACATGAATCGCCGACAGCTGCACGCCGCCCAGTGCCGCTTGCAGATCGGGCAGCGCGTAGATCATCGCCCCGTCGCGCCCGGCCAGTTGCGGCGCGCCGGCGTCCAGCGCGTCGCGCCCCGCCCGCGCACAAGCGTCGAACCGCAGCAACACGCCGTCCGCTCCGCCCTCAAGATCGTCCAGCAGCGCCGCGTTGAGCGCCGCCGGGTCCGGCTCATTGCGCTCCACCCGAATCTCCCAGCCGCGCTGGCTCGTGCCCAACGGCGCCGCGCCGCGCGTCAGCGGCCGCAGCCCGCTCCAGCCCGCCGGGTCCTCGGCGGTCGGCGCGTCGTCTTCGGTGTAGAGCGGCTGAATGTACAGACCTTCATACGTGTGGCTGATCAGCCGCTTCTCGAAGGGCGCCCCCTTCAGATCCTGCTCGACCAGCCCCATCCAGTCCGTTCGCTTCGGTGAATTGAATTCCGGCGGGTAGTCCAACGTTCGCGAGAGCATTTGCATCTCCGCAAATAGATGATTCTGGACTCATCTATATTGTCGGAAGGTGGGCAACCCCTCGCAACACAATCTCATACCACAGCAGTACACATTCGTCAGCGCGAAACCCTCGCAAACAAGGCGATATCGCGATTCGCAGCGATTTAATCCCAATCAAATGATGCGCTCTTGGATTTTTTCACGATCGCGAAACCATTCCCACCGCCGATACTCAGCGCCGGAGGCGCTCTCCCCGCGAGTTCGGGATATCCTCCGCATTGGCTATTTAGGAGTAACAAGCCATGCCAAAAGTCTCGTCGCCGCAGGAAGCGGTCGCCCCCATTCGCAGCCATTCCAACGTCTTCATCCACGGCAGCTCCGCCACACCGGTGCCGCTGCTCGAAGCGCTCGTCGCTCGCAAAGATCTCGAGAACGTGCGCCTGTTCCATCTGCACACCGAGGGCACCGATTGCTTCGCCGCGCCCGGCGTCGAAAAGCGATTTCATTCCTGCTCTTTCTTCACCGGCCCCGCCGCCCGCCCCGCCGTGCAGGACGGCCGCGCCGACTTCATGCCCGTCTTCCTCTCCGACATCCCCGGCTTGTTCTACTCCGGCAAGGTCAAGCTCGACGCCGCCATCGTCCAGCTCTCCCCCGCCGATCGCCACGGCATGCACACGCTCGGCACCGCCGTCGACGCCTGCCGCGCCGCGGTCGACACCGCCCCGCTCGTCATCGCCGAAGTCAATCAGCGGCTGCCGCGCACTCACGGCAACACCGCCGTGCGCCCGCAACAGGTCAGCCTCTTCATCGAGACCGACCGCGCGCTCCCCAATCACGAACCCATCGTCCCCGGCCCGGTCGAAGCCCGCATCGGCGAACTGATCGCCGACCTCGTCGAAGACGGCTCAACGCTGCAAATGGGCATCGGCGCCATCCCCGACGCCGTGCTCGCGCGCCTCGGCTCCAAGCACGACCTCGGCGTTCACACCGAGATGTTCTCCGACCGCCTCATCGATCTCGTCGAAGGCGGCATCGTCACCAACCGCAAAAAGTCGGTTCACGCCAACCGAACGGTCACCAGCTTCATCAGCGGCTCACAGCGGCTCTACGATTTCGTCAACGACAACGCGCTCGTCGAGTTCCTCGCCTGCGACTACACCAACGACACCGCCGTCATCCGCCGCAATCCAAAGGTCATCGCGATCAACAGCGCGCTCGCCGTCGACCTCACCGGCCAGGTCTGCGCCGACTCAATCGGCCACAAGATCTACTCCGGCATCGGCGGACAGATGGACTTCATCCGCGGCGCAGCCCTCTCCCGCGGCGGAAAGCCGATCATCGCCCTGCCTTCGACCGCCGCCGGCGGAAAGGTCTCACGCATCTGCGCCGAACTCGCCCCCGGCTCCGGCGTCGTCACCACCCGCGGTCACGTCCACTGGGTCGTGACGGAGTACGGCGCAGTCAACCTCTACGGCCTCACCCTGCGTCAGCGCGGCGAAGCACTGATCTCCATCGCCAACCCCGATTTCCGCGGCGAACTGCGCCGACAGCTCGCCGAAAAGCGACATTACGTCCTCGGCTGATCGCTCGCCCCCGAGCGGCGGTTCGCCAGCGCGATCTCCGCGTTCCGCCGCCACATCGCCGCCGACGCACGCTTCGCCGCGCTCTCACGCGTCAGGCGGCGATACTCCCCCGCCCGCAGCTCCTTCAATTGCCGCAGCTCCAAATACGCCGGCGCCCGCAACGCGCTTAGTTGCGGATCGCTCCCGAGCGGCGGCTTGCGATTGAACGGGCATACTTCCTGACACACATCACAGCCGTACACCCAGTCCCCCATCTTCGCCCGCAGCTCCGCCGCAATCTCGCCGCGATGCTCGATCGTCAGATACGAAATGCAGCGCGACGCGTCCATCTCATACGGCGCCGGAAACGCCGCCGTCGGACACGCATCCAGACAAGCCCGACACGACCCGCAATGATCGCTGATCGGCGCATCCGCCGCGATCTCGAGCGTGGTGACGATCTCGCCCAGAAAGGTGTACGACCCCAGCCGCGGGTGCAGCAGCAACGTGTTCCGCCCGATCCAGCCCAACCCCGCCCGCGCCGCAAGCTGCCGCTCCAGCAGCGGCGCCGTGTCGACGCACCGCCGGGCGGCAAAGGGCTCGTCCGCCGTCTCACGCATCCGCGCGATCATCCGCTCCAGCTTCGCCGCCACCACGATGTGATAATCAACCCCCCGCGCATACCGCGCCACCCGCCCCCACGCCCCCGTTCCCTCCGCCGGCGGCGCATCCTCGCGGCGATAGTTCAGCAGCACGCAAACGACCGACCTCGCCCCTTCCAGCAAGAGCGCCGGGTTTTCGCGCATCGCCGCGTGTCGCTCCAGATACCCCATCGACCCGTGCCGCCCCGCCCCAATCCACGTCTGGTAATACTCGCCCTGCCCCAACGGAGACGCGTCCGAAATCCCGCACTCATCGAACCCGGCCTCAATCGCCAGACGCTTGATCCACACGGCTCTTTCGAGAGCGGTCATTCTGGACGATGATAAACGCTGGTGCGGCCCGCCCGACGCGGCCGACCGGCCATCCGGAGCAGACATGTTTACCTACGACTGGTTTCACCGCGGCGGACTTCAGCGACAGGTCGAAGAAGCGAAGCGGCGCTGCGCCGCCAAGCGTTATCCGGACGGCGGAAAGGGCCGCGAAGCCGACAGTTATCAGGCCTATTTCAAAGCGCTTACCACCCGAACCATCCTTTATCTGAAAGATGGCCTCAGCTACGAGATGAAGGAGATCTGCGACCTCGCCATGACCGAGGCCCTCGCCATCGAGTGCGTCCCCGTCGACGAAAACTATCAGGTCGGCGCCTACGTCATCATCATCCCCTTCGAAGACATCGCCCGCGTCGAAGTGTTCGCCGTCCACCCCGACGAGAAACCTTCCGACACTCTCCGCATCCCAGGTTTCAGACCCGGCTCGAGCGAGCGTGATTAGCGGCGTCCATTCGTCGCATCCCGTCTATGCGTTCGACGCTGACGGGTTCGCGCGTTAGGCTGCGCATATCGGATCATGTGGCCCGGAAATGCTCGATTTGCGAGCCGGGCACGTGCGTGCATCGCCATATTCTGTCGAAACCGCGCCCGGCGGTCGAATAGCTGCTCAACAGCGCAGCGAGGACACCCAAAACGCAGAAATCCGGGAAGGGACCTGATATGCCGAGAGTCATCGGACTTGCCATCATCGCGTCGGTCAGCCTGCTCAGCGGCTGCACCACCGAGTTCACCAGCGCCGCCAGAAATGGAATGGTTTTTTATTGCCCCGGCGCCGGTAACTGGGATCTCGGCGACACAGGCCTCCGCGACGGCCTCGCCCGTGCCGGCTTCAAGGGCCAGGTCGCCAGCGTCACCTGGTCCGTCCTCGCAAACCCCGCCATCGACCAGACCCTGCGGCTCAACGCTCGCCTCGCCGGCACCCAGGTCGCGCGAAAAATCGAAGAGTTCATCGACAAGTACCCGGAGCAGCCCGTCAGCCTGATCGGCCTCTCCGCCGGCACCGGCGTGGCGATGTGGGCGCTCGAAGACATGAAGCCCGGCTACCAGGTCGACAACGTCGTCCTGCTCGCGTCAAGCCTGAATTACACCTTCGACGCCGGTCAGGCCGTGAAGGCGGTTCGCGGGAAAATTTACGTCTACTACTCGCCCAACGACGCGGTCCTCGCCGGGCCGATGAAAATCTTCGGCACCATCGACGGCGCCTACGCCGCCACCGGCGTCGGCGAAGTCGGCCTCAAGTCGCCCCGCGGCAAAGAGAAAATCGTCAACATCGGCTACAAGTCCTCCTTCGCCAGCTACGGCTACTTCGGCGGCCACACCGACGGCCTAGCCCCGCGCTTCGTCGAGCGCGTGCTCTCGGCCCATCTGCTCCGCGCCGGCCCCGTCGGCTATGCGGGCGATGAAAACGACCCGCCGGTCGCATCCGCCGCGCGAAAGCCCAAGACGCGACAGAACTGATCGATCGCATGGGTCACGGGGGCGAACCCGACCCTTGCCGCCAACTCCAAACCACGGGCCACGGCAATTCGCCGTGGCCATTTTTTCGCTCAGCTTCCGACCGATCCTCACCAACCGCCCGCGAGAGCCAACACCGTTCTTCGCCCGGCAGGGCGCGCAAACGTAGCCAGGGGTTTCAACCCCTGGTCCGCGCGTTTATGTCACGTATTTGGGGGGATGTCGTCGACTGAAATGGAAGATCGCTCGCCGCGCGATTGCGCGTCGCTTGACGAGAGTTGGGAATGGAGGTGACTGGACGCCAGTTGAACTTTTCATTGCCAGCATCTTTCTCTAATAGCTCGGGACGCAGTTATTATAGGACCTTAAGGCGCTTTTGGTGCCAGTAGGCCAGTTGGATCCAAGTGGAGTTTTGTCGACCGAAGCGCCGACCGGCGAGCCGCAGTAGTTCGCCGCCTCCTTCGACCGGCGCCTTCAAATCACAAAACCACCCGCGCGGAACGCCCGCCACCCGCGTCATACCAACGGGGGTGCGCCCTCTGCGGCATGAGAAGCGCGGGCTACGGTCTGACGCTGCGCGGGGGGTGCGCAGAATAATCGATTGAATAGCTAACTATCGAGCCTTTAGGCGGCAGATTCGGGAATCGCAGTGAAAAATGGTAGTGCTGCGCCCCGGTTCGGGTTGATCTTGCGGAACTGCGACCCGGAACTCGTGCATTCGATGATGCGTGACGGCGGAAATTGACTTTAGCATCGCCGACGAGTTCGCCCGACGGCGCCACGATCGCCACATCGAGATGCGTTTCGAGAGTAAGTTCCCTGGCTCGTACAGTTCCCTCGACCAGAAGGGAACCATCGTTGTCGTACACGCCTAGTTGCAGTTTTTGGGAAGTCTCCTCGTTGACCCTGAGACTAACGTAGCCGGATCGGACCAAATCGGTTGTCGAGGATGTACAGCCGGGGCCGATTACGATCCATACGGCGGTTGTGGCAATCAGCATGGGTCTCATCGAATTCTCCATTTTTCGAATTGGAATGCGGACCACTCGATACTCACTAAACTCTTGAGAAGCGCTGTGACGCGGGACTAGCGTTCAGCTTGGTTTTTACGAAGGATCAGGTGTGCTTTCAAATGAATCGGCCAAGAGCCGCATCGCATTCAGAACCACCAGCAGCGAAATCCCGGTGTCGGATACAATGGCAGCCCAGAGGCTCGCATAACCAGCGAGCGTCAGCACGATGAAGACCGCCTTCACCGCCAGCGACGCGACGATATTTTGCCAAATTATGGCCAGCGTGCGGCGCGAGTGGCGGATCAGCCACGGCAGGCGGGATAGGTCGTCGCTCATTAACGCCACGTCCGCCGTCTCCAGCGCCGCGTCCGTGCCAGCCGCGCCCATGGCGATGCCGAGCGTCGACCGGGCCAGGGCGGGGGCGTCATTCACGCCGTCGCCGACCATCGCGACAGCGCCGTAGCGCGCCACCAGCTCCTCAATGGCCGCGACTTTCTGCTCGGGCAGCAGCTCGGCTCGCACCTCGTCCACGCCGGTCGCCGCCGCGACGGCGCGGGCTGTTCCGTGGTTGTCGCCGGTCAGCATGATGACGTGCTCGATGCCGGCCGCGTGCAATGCGGCGACGGTCGCTTGCGACGCATCGCGTACGCGATCGGCCACCGCGATGAAACCGCACACATGCTCGTCGTTGCCGACGACAACGATGCTCGCGCCGGCGGCGGAGAGCGCCTCCAGCCGGGCATGCATTTCCGGCGATTCCTGGGCCCGCTCCTCCAGCAGCCGGTGCGAGCCGATCCAGACTGCTCTGCCGTGGAGCGTGGCCGTGGCGCCTTTGCCTTTCAGCGTCTGGTAGTCGTCGACCGGCGGGGGCCGTACGTTTTTGGACTCGGCGAAACGGACGATCGCCCGTGCGAGCGGATGCTCGGAGCGCTGCTCGATCGCGGAGGCGATTTCCAGCAGCTCGCGCTCCTCGTGCCCAGCCAGCGGAACGACCTGCTGCACCTGCGGCTGGCCTTCGGTGAGCGTGCCGGTCTTGTCGAGCGCGACCGCCTTCAGCCGCGCGGGGGTCTCGACGTGCAGCCCGCCCTTGATGAGGACGCCATGCCGCGCCGCGCTGGCCAGCGCGGCCACGATGCTGACGGGTGTGGAGATCACCAGCGCGCAGGGACAGGCGATCACAAGCAGGACAAGCGCCTGGTAAAACCAGTACCCCCATGCCCCTCCGACGAACATCGGGGGAATTGTCGCGACCAGGATTGCGAGCACCATGACGGCGGGTGTGTAGTAGCGCGCGAATGTCTCGACCCACTGTTCGCTGGGGGCGCGGCGGGCCTGGGCGTCTCCGACCATGCGCGTAATCCGCGCCAGCGTCGTGTCGACGGCGACCTTGGTCGTGACCAGCTCCACCGCGCCGTCGTCGTTGATCGTGCCGGCGAAGACCTCGTCGCCGACGGTTTTGGGAACCGGGCGCGATTCGCCGGTGATGGGCGCCTGGTTGGCGGTCGTCTCGCCCTTCGTCATGCGGCCGTCGAGCGGAAACTTCTCGCCCGGCTTGACGACGACCGTGCTGCCGATCGCCACGGCTTCGACATCGAGCAGATCCTCGCGGCCGTCCGGCCGGCGCACGCGGGCTTTGGGCGGGCTGAGGGCCATCAACGCCGCGACGGCGCGGCGGGCGCGACCGACGCTCCAGGACTCGAGCATGAGCGACAGCGCGAAGAGAAACGCCACCGCGGCCGCTTCCAAGTATTCGCCGATCGCGATCGCGCCGATGACGGCGACGGTCATGAGCAAGTTCATGTCCGCGCGGATTCGTCGCAACGCGAGAAACGCCTTGGGGGCCACGAACCACGCGCCGCAAACGGTGGCGGCGATGTACGCGACGATCGTGGAAATCGGCATGGGCTCCTGGGTGGCCGCGCCGAAGACCGCCTTCCAGCCCTGCTGCGCGGCGTGAAGCACCATCCCCAAGGCGAGCAGCGCGCCGCTGGCCAATGTCGCGATCATGCGACCGTCCATGGCGCGCGCACCGCCGGTTGGGGCGGCCCGAGCGTCGACCCATGGATTGATGGTCATGCCAAGCTTGCGGATGGACGCAGCGATCGCGTCCGGTGCGATGACGCGCGGGTCGTATGTCGCCGAGAGCTTCGCGTTGAGGACGTCGAATTCCAGAGCGGTTACGCCCGCGCGCCCGTCGAGTTCCTGGCGAATGGCAGCGACTTCCTCCGCGCAGTGCATCCCTTCGATTCGAAGCACGAGTCGTTCGACGCGCGACGCTGGCGATGACGCGGCAGCCGGTTGATTGTCTGGCATGGCTATGTCGACCTACTGCTTCAGCTCAAACGCGATTACGCTCTTCTTTCCCTCCTTGCTCTCGACTTCAACCCACAGCTTGCTTCCGGCGGGCAGCGGGTCGGGCACATCGGTATGCGTGTGCCACTTGCCGTCTTCCACTTCGGCCTTGGCCTTCACGGACCCCTTCGCGTCTTCCGTTCCAATCCAGAATCGCACGGCGGTCGCGTTGCCCAGGCCGCCGTCGATCCAGACGTCGACCGGCGCGTCGCCGCCGGGCTTGATTTCGCCTTTGTCGCGCGTAGCCTTGACGCTCATGCCGTCGACCGTCGTCGAACCCAGCTCGATAATTGCGCCGCCGTGCCCCGCCGGCTTTTCGGGCTTGACTTGATGATCATCGCGCTTCTCGCCGGGCTTGTGAGCGTGATCGTCCGGTTTGGACGCGGCGTACGATCCGCCCGCCGCGGATTTGCCGGATTCGGTCTTGCGGTCGCAGCCTGCCAAGGCGATCGCGAAGGTCAGCAGCGAGGTGAGGATGAGTGTACGCATGGCAAATCAACTTCCTTTCAAAATGGGTTGAACGCGGCGGGGTAGCACGGCTTCCACCAGCCGGCTGAATACGCCGCGCGAGTCCGAGGTCGAACGCCTCAGACCGAAGACCAGCGAATACCCCGCCGGCACGACAAACAGGTTGAGGAACGTGGAGGAGATCAGTCCGCCGAGCACTACGATGGCGAGTGGGGCGAGCAATTCGCTGCCGGGCTTGCCATTGGCGAGCGCCAGCGGCACAAGCCCGAGCATGGCCGTGAGGGCTGTCATGAGGATCGGCACCAGCCGCTCCATCGACCCCTGGATGATCGAGTCGCCGATGGACTTGCCCTCGTGTCGCTGCAAGTGGTCGTAGTGGTTGACGAGCAAGATGCCGTTGCGGACGGCGATTCCGAAAAGCGTGACGAAGCCCACCATGCTGGCGATGGAAATCACCGGCGCGATGTAGCGAGACGACGACAGCCCGAAGAGCGCCAGCGTATTGCCCACCAGCGATGGGCTTTCGGTCAAGTAGATCGCCGCGATGCCGCCGATCAATGCCAGCGGCAGGTTGAGCATGACGAGCAAGGCCACGCGGCTCTTGCCCGTCGAGAGTTGCAGCAGGAGGAACATCAGGACCGCCACGCCCGCGCCCATGCCGTAGATGGTCTGGCTGGCCGATTGCTGCGCCTCGAACTGCCCACCGTAGTGCACCGTGTACCCGGCCTTCTGCACGATGGGATTGACCTTGCCCTGCACCACGGCGACCAACTGCCCAAGGTTGTACCCCTCGGCGATGTTGGTCGAGATGACGGCCTTGCGCTGGGCGTTCTCGCGCGTGATGAGGTTGCTGGTCTTTTCCGGGCCGATGTCGGCGACCTCGCGCAAGCGCACGAGTGCCCCGCCGACGCCGCGGAGCTGCACGTTCATGATCTGGTCGATCCGCTCCCGCTCCCGCTCGGCCAGGCGCACGACCATCTCGTAGCGGCGCACGCCCTGATTAATCTCGGCGACGCGCTCGCCGTAGAGCGCCTGCTGCACCTGCTGTGCCGCCGAGGCGGGCGAAAGCCCCGCGGCCGCCAAGTCCTGGGGGCGGTAGCGAATGGGCAGCGAGGTGATCATGACCTCACGATTGGCCGCGACGTCGCGCGTGCCGGGAATAGCCTTGAGCTCGCCCTCAATCTGTCTGGCGAGCGAGCGCAAGACGTTGAGGTCGTCGCCATAGACATTGATCGCGATGGCTGCGGGTGTGCCCGACAGGACGTGGCTCAGGCGGTGTTCGATCGGCTGACCCACCATCGTCGTGATGCCCGGGATATTGGAGATCACGCGATCGATCTCGGCGCGGACCGCGTCCTGCTTCGCGCCAGGCTTGACCGTCACCTCGATCTCGGAGTTGCTCACCGGCTCAGCGTGCGTGTCGCGCTCGGCCCGGCCGGTGCGGCGCGTGACGCTCGATACACCCTCGATCTCCGCGAACTGCTTCTCCACGCCCACCGCCAGGCGGTTGCTCTCCTCCAGCGATGTGCCCGGCGGAGCCAGCAGAAAGACCGTGAACGTGCCCTCCTTGAACCCCGGCAGGAACGAGGTGCCAAACGTGGACATGAGCATGAGTGATGCCACCGTTAACAGCCCCGCGCCCCCGAGCACCAGCCCGCGATTGCGCACGCTGGCCCGGAGTGTCGGCTCGTACAACCCCTTGAGCTTGCGGACGAGCCATCCGTCGTGCTCGCCGTGCGCCGCGGCCGCTGCGCCGTCGTTGGCTTTCCCGCCGAACGAGCCGCTGAACAGGAACTTGCACATCGCAGGCGTGACCGTCAACGCCACAATGAGCGAGGCCATGATCGAGAGGATGTACGCAATGCCCAGCGGCTGGAAGAAACGTCCTTCCAACCCTTGCAGGAAGAGCAAGGGCACGAAGACCATGCAGATGATGATGGTGGCGAAGACCACTGACGAGCGGATCTCGTTGCTGGCCGAATAGATGATGTTCACGACTCCTTCGCGCTTCGCCAAGGGCAGTGCGGCGTTTTCCTTCAACCGCCGCAGCACGTTCTCCACGTCGATGATCGCGTCGTCCACCAGCTCTCCAATGGCCACCGCCAGGCCGCCCAGCGTCATGACGTTGATGGAAAGCCCCCAGGCCCACAGGAGCAGGATTGCTACGGCGAGCGAGAGCGGCAGGGCGGTGAGCGTGACGATTGTGGCCCGGACATTCATCAGGAACAGGATCAGAATTACAGCGACGATCAGGCTGGCCTCGATCAGCACCTTGACGACGTTATGTACGCTGCGGTCGATGAAGCGCGAGGCGCGAAACGGATCGCGGTTCAGGATCATGCCCCTGGGCATGGCTTTTTCCATTTGATCCAGCACGCCGTCTATCTGCTGCGTGAGCGCCAAGGTGTTGGTCCCCGGCGACTTCTGCACGCTCATGACGACGCCCGGCAACCCGCGGTCGGCGGCAGTGCCGCGCTTGGGCGCGGGGCCAAGTTGCACGTCCGCGACCTGCCCGATTGTGACCGGGGCGCCGTTGTGGTACTTGACGATCGACTGCCGGATGCTCTCAACGCCTGTCACGCGGGCGACTTGGCGAATGGGCAGCTCTTGGTTCTCCCAGTTAGGTACATATCCCGCGCTCGCGGTCGAATGGGCGCCCCGCGCAGCCTCGACCACGTCCGAGATCGCCAGCCCGTAGATCGCGAGTTGGTCCTGTTGCACGTTGATCTGGTATTGCGGCAGTTCGCCGCCGATGGCGACCACTTGGGCCACGCCCGGCACCGCGAGGATCTTGTTACGCAGGTCAAACTCTGCGAACGAGCGGATGTCGAGCGGGCTAACGGAGCCGTCGGGCGAAGACAGCGCTAGCAACATGATCTCGCCCGTGATACTGGTCACGGGGGTGATCTCGGCGTGCGTATTGGGCGGCAGCGCCTCACGCACCGCCGCCAGGCGCTCGCTGACCAGCTGCCGCGCGCGATAGATGTCGGTGCCCCAGTCGAATTCGACCCACACGATCGACAGACTCGTGGCGCTCGCCGACCGCACCCGCCGCGTGCCGGGCAAGCCGTTGACCGAGGTTTCGATGGGGAAGGTAACGTTGCTCTCGACTTCGTCCGCCGCCAAACCGCCTGCTTCGGTCATGATGACGACCGTGGGGGCGTTGAGTTCGGGGAAGACATCGACGGGCATGTCCGTGACCTTGAGCCCTGCGAAAAGGAGTAGCAGGCCCGCCGCGAAGAGGACGAGCGAGGACTGCTTGAGCGAAAAGGCGATGAGTCGAGCGAGCATCTACTTGTCCTCCCCGTCGTGAAACGTTCCGTCGGGGTGGAAGTGGCCGCCCTTCGCCGCGTTGCCGCTGGTGGCGAGCATCAGTTGATAATTCCCGCCGGCGACGATTTCGTCTCCCTCCTTCACGCCGCTCGCGATGACTACCCAGCGGCCATCATCCACGCCGAGATCGGCCTCCATGCGAATCGCCTTGTTGGGGTCGCGGGGATCGCGGCGAAACACGATCCGAGCAAGTCCATCCTGAATGACGCTCGACAGCGGAATGGCGAGTTCGTTTTGACCGCCCGCGGTGACAACCTCTAAATGAGCGCTGACGCCGCTGCGAGCCCACGACGAGAGCTTCGACGGCACGGCGACAAGCTCGACGGTTCGTTCCTGCGGGTCGGCGGTGAGACCCACGATCAGGGTCGCATCCATCGTGTCTTGCAGCTCGACCGACCCGCCCTTGGGCGGAACGATCCGCGCCGGCAGTCCATCCCGCAAGCGGCCCAGATCGCTCTGCATCGCCTTCGCCAGAAACCGCAGCCGATCCGGCTCGATCGTGGCCAGCACGAGGCTGCCGGTCGCGGCCCAGGCGCCGTTGGTCAGGTCCAACGACTGAATGACGCCCGGCGCTTGTGCGCGAACCTCGATCTCGTCGATCTTGCGCCAAGCTGCCAGAGGGCGCGAGCTGGGGGCCTCATGTTTGTGGATGCCGGCGTTCAGGTGCTCTTCCAACTCGTAGGGCGCGGCGAGGGCCGCTTCAGCAATTCCGAGCACGCTCGAAGCTGTTGAGAGCAGGAGGCGAAATCGGGCGTGCTCGGCGTCGTGTTCGGCCTGCGCCGAGACAATCTGACCCGCGAGATCGGCCTCCTTCTCCAGGATCTCCGCCAGCTCGGCCCGTTGCGTGGCCAGCGTGTTTTGCGCGCTCGTTCGCTCCTCCACCGTCACCACGCCCGACGCCCCGGATTCAGCCAGCGTCGCGACGCGGCTCTCCCACATCGCGATGTTTTTCTCCAGAATTTCCTCGTGTCGCCGGTGCGCGGCGATGAGCATGGGAATCGACGCGACGCGGGCTTCGGTCTGGCGGATCGTGGATTCGGCTTCCGTCAGCCTGGCCTGAAGATCGCGCCATTCCGGCGATACCAGCCGGTAAAGCGGCGTTCCCACTTCGACGACGTCATACTGCTTCACCAAAAGCTCGACGCGGCCCGCCAGCATGGTGCGATACTCGCGCCGCGCTTCCGGCAGCAACTCGAACTGCCCCGGCACGCGAATCGTCTGCGCCACCCGCCGCGACTCGACTTTCGCAAAGCTGATGCCGAGGTTGCGACGCACGGACTCAGGCACATCCACTCGGTTTGTGGCGGCGGGCGCCTCACTGTGCGCCTCCTCAGCGGTCTTCGGCTGGGCGCCCGCTGGATCGCGGCTGCATCCGGCTAGGTTTCCGAGGAACAGAGCCAGCAGGAACTGAATGACGAGCAGGATGAACGACGGGAAACTCATGGTTGCACCTCTCTGGCCGGACGGGACGCGGGCTGCGTCGTCGTGAGTGACGCATCGCTCATCACGCGCGCGAACGGCGCGCCGATCGCATTTTCCAAGTCGGTGACGGCAACCGCGGCGTTCCGTAGCGATTCAACATAGCGCCCACGCGACGCCAACAGGAGTTTCTGTGCCTCCAGTACCGAAAGCAGCGAGATCTTGCCGGCACGATACGCAGTTCGAGAGAGCTCCAGGTTTTCCTGAAGCAGTGGGAGAAAGCTGCCTTGGTAGTAGTTCGCAACGTCCCACGCCGTGCGAGCCCGCTGGTACGCTCCGCGCGTCTCCTGCGTCACGTCCAGCAGGAGAGCGGCACGGTTAAGAACGGTCTGCTCGTATATGAACTGGGCCTTAGCAATCTGCGCCTGGTTCTGGTCGAAGACCGGGAGTTCCAGACTCAAGGTTGGCCCGACAATGACGTCTGTCGGCTGTTTTTCGCGTGGCCGCAGCGAAGGGGCCGTCAATGCGCCGGCTTCCGCCGACGCCCAGAGCGTATCGGCGAGCCACTGTCGATCGCCGCGTCGCCCGCGCTGCTGGCGTTGCATATTCACGCCGATCTCCACGTCCGAAACGACGCTGAGCTTTTCCTGACGAACGCGCGCGGCAGCAACATCGACGATGTACGACGCCGCCTGCAAGTCCAGACGATTGGCCTCGGCCAGGGCAAGCAGTCGCTCTAGCGTCAGCGACCATGTCGGCGGATCCGGCAGCCGGTCTGAGAGGTGCAACTTGTCTGGCGGGGTGTTCACCCCGAGGAAGACCGCAAGTCGGCGGCGGGCTTCGAAGGCCGCGAGAGACGCCGTTCGTACTACCAACTCGGTCTGCATGAATTCGGAACGCGCCAAATTAACATCGATCGAACTTCCGGCCCCGGCCCGCTGCCGCGCCAGCGCTGCGTCCAAAAGCTGATTCGCAACGTCGCGGTTCTCGTTGGCGATGTCGCGTTCTCGATCAAGCCCGACCGCCGAGAAGTACGCCGCGCGTGCATCGAGCGCAGTGGCGCTGATCTGGCGCGCAATTTCGAGAATCGCGCGCTCCAATTCGCCTTCAGCCGCCCGAATGCGGACCGGCAGAAGCCACAAATCCGCAATATTCTGCGCGATGGCGACTTCGAAGTAGCTCAGTCCACCGCCATCCGGAAGCAGCGGCAACAAGGAAAGCGACGGGTTCTGGAAGAGTCCCGACTGAACCAGATCCGCCCGGGCAATGCCGACGCCACGCAGTACGGATTGCACCCGTGGGTTGTTCAGCAGGCATACCTGTACGGCCTCATCAGCCGACAGGCCGCCCGCCAGCCGCGCGGCGACGAGCGCTTGCGTTGCCTCGGCATCGTCCGGCCGTGCGAGCGCGCTTTCGCCTACGGCTTCGGCGACGTGCCGCTCCACCCGTTCATAGTCGGCCCGCGGGTTGACGCTGGCGCAGCCGGTCAGGATGACCAGCAGGGCTCCGTGCAATGACGGCCCGGCCCATGTGATTCGCATAGGTTTTCTCCGCATGAGATTCGACCGCGATTACAATTCGCTTCGAGAGTCTGCCGCGCAATGACGGCAAAGCACCAGATCAGCGCGGCAGGCCGCGCGACCCAAAATGCTCACGAGACTGAGGGGTGAATCAAATCAGGAGAGGAGCGCAGCGCCAGCTTGACGAACAACCCGACGTGCCACGGGCGTTGAGGAAAGCGACCAGTCCAGGCGAGTCGAGGCTAGCCTGGGATGTATCGCTTGAAGAGAAAATTGCCGCCGGTTCCAGCGTAGGGACTTGAAGAGCCGCTACCGGTGGCGTGCCGCCGGTACACAAACAGAGATGATCGCCATGCGACTCGGGATTGCCGTTCGAGTCGTGCTGGTGATGCGGCAAATGTGCGTCCCGATGTGCATGGGCCGCATAAGCCCCATCTTGACTCCGATCATGCTCATCCTGATGCCCGCTGAGCTCCGCCAGACAAACAATCGGGCAAAGGAGGGTCACCATGCAAACAAAGATTGAGGATCGGCGCGACCGCATCTCTCGGACTATATCGGCATTTTGCAATTCGTCCATTATTTTAGTTCGTCAGTGAAGTAAAGCGAGTTCAGTTTCGCCGCCCTTGGCGCTACCCGAGATGCGTTTTTTCGGCCATTACGACTTTGTGAACGGACTGCTAAATTCTACAACGACTTTGCGGTTGCCCGTCCCGGCAGCCCCGACTAAACTATTTGCAATGTGTCGTTTCATGCTTTTCGCCGCCGTCTGGTCGTTTGTCGTCGCGCCGTCGCTGTGCCGCGCGGGGGCGCTGGCGGCCTGCTGCACGCATGGGGAGGCACAGGCTGCGCCCGTCGGATGCTGCCAGAGCCACGAAACGTCTCCCACCGATTCGCCGGTCGACTCCGGCGACCCGCCGCGCGAGTGCCGGACGTGCGCCGATGTCTGCAACGGCGTCGCCAAACCCGACGAGTCGCGGTATCTGCCGACGCTCGACATGCACTCGCCATCGTGGCATACCGTCACCGCACATTGTGGCGTGATCGCGAGCAACGTGGCGGTCCTCAACGCGCTGCCCGGCCTGATCGAATCTCCCCGCCTGCCATTTCCCGCCTCCGGTTTACCCCTGCGCATTTGATCCACTGCCAGAGCCCCGCGTAATGGCGTCACGCGCCAATGCGAGACCCGATTGCGCCTCCCCCTCGCCGGCGTCGTTGCGTCCGCTGATCTGACCCCGCTCTGGAGAAATTGCCATGAACCGCCATCGTTTGCCATATCCGGCCGCGTGGCCAGTGGTTCTGCTCATCGCCGCTGCGTTAGGCAGCTGCGACCGATCCCATTCGTCCAAACCACCGGGCGGCGCGGGCAGTGCTGCGGCCGTCAAGGCGTCGCTCGGCCCCGAAGGCAGCCCCGTGAAGCCGACGCTCGACAAGGGCTGGTGCGGCGGTCACGGCGTGCCGGAATCGGTCTGCACCCGTTGCGATGACTCGCTGATCGACACGTTCAAGAATGCCGACGACTGGTGCAAGGAGCACAATCTGCCGGAAACCCAGTGTACAACGTGTCATCCCGAAGTCGCCGCAACGTGGGCGACGCTGAAGCCGGCGGGCAAGGCGGGCAGCGCTGAGCACGTGCCCACGCCGCCTCCGACGGAAGCGACGGCCGCTAACGCTGCGAAACCACCGGCGGACGGGAAACCCGCACTCGGACCCGACACGAGTCCCATCAAACCGACGCTCGACAAGGGCTGGTGCGGCGGTCACGGCGTGCCGGAATCGGTCTGCACCCGTTGCGACGACTCGCTGATTGACACGTTCAAGAAGGCCGGTGACTGGTGCAAGGAGCACGACCTGCCAGAGACGCAGTGCTTCAAGTGCCATCCCGAAGTCGATGCCCGCTGGGCGGCGCTGAAGCCCGGCGCCAAGAAGCCTGACGACGCGGACAAACCCGCCGAGCCCGCGTCGCAGCCAGTCGCGGCGGATCCAGTTGCGCCGGACAAGTGGTGCTTCGACCACGGCGTGCCGAAGGAGGTCTGCACGCGTTGCGATGCGTCTTTGATTCAGAAGTTCAAGGATGAACATGATTGGTGCAAAGAACACGGCGTGCCCGAGTCGCAATGCACGCTGTGCAATCCCGAGGTGCGCGAAAAATGGGAGGCGCTACGGCCCGCGGGCGCAGCGCCCGGCAGGCAGGGCCGCGAGTCGCTGGTCAAGATCGAGCGCAACGGCCGGCTGACGACCAGCGGCGAGAACGACCCGCTCTGCCTTATCGAAACTTCGACGATCCGCTTCCTCGACCCGAGCATTGCGAAACAGGCGGGCATCGAAGTCACGACGGTGCGGCCGCGGCGCATGTCTGCCGCGGTCGAAGTACCGGCCGAAGTGGAGTTCGACGCGACGCGCGTGACGCGCATCACGCCGCGAGTGTCGGGAATCGCGCGAGAAGTGCGCGCGAACCTCGGCGATTCGGTGCAGGTCGGCGACGTGCTGGCCGTGCTCGACAGCGTCGTGCTGGGCGAGGCCAAGAGTCAGTACATCGAGCGGCAGCAGGACTTCCGCGTCGCAGAAGGCGAGCACGCGCGCAACCAGACCATCTACGAAGGGACGCAACGCCTGCTCGCCGCGGCGACCTCCGAGGCCGCTCCGAGCGAAATTCAGCAGCGTCTGGAAGGCGTTCCGGTAGGCGAGGCGAAAGCGCGATTGCTGCGGGCGCACGCGGCGGTCCAACTCGCCCGGGCGGATGCCGCGCGTGAGGCGCAGCTCTTCGAAACAAAGATCAATGCCGAGAAAGACGTGCAGATGGCGCGGGCCACGCTGGCCGCGGCCGAGGCGGATTTCCTCGCGATCCGCGAAGAGATCGCGTTCACGCGCCAAAAAGACCAGTTCGCCGCCGAGCGTGCCCTCCAAATCGCACGCAGCGGCTTGGACGGCGCCAAACGCCGTCTGCAAATCCTCGGATTGCAGGACGAGCAGATCGTGTCGCTCGGCGCGGAGTCCGGCGGATCGCTCTCGCGCTACGAGCTGCGCAGTCCCGCCGCCGGCCGCATCGTTGAACGAAGCGTAGTGGCTGGAGAGGCGGTCGAGGACAGCCATGCACTGTTCGTGATCGCCGACACCTCGCGCCTCTGGCTCCTGGCCAGCGTCTACGAGCGCGACCTGCCGGCCCTGCGCGAGAATCAGCCCGTGTTGTTCACGGTGGACGACCTGACCGGCCACTCGTCTCAGGGGCGGCTGAGCTGGATCAGCAGCCAGGTGGACGACAAGACGCGACTGATCCCGGTGCGGGCCGAGCTGGACAACGCGGACGGGCTGCTGCGGGCGCGCATGTTCGGTCGGGCGCGGATCGTCCTGCGCGACAACGCCGACGTTCTGAGCGTGCCGGTCGACTCGGTGCAAACCGACGGCTGCTGCCAGCTCGTGTTCGTGCGCGAGACCGACGATGTGTTCACGCCGCGCAAGCTGTGGTTGGGCGCCAGCGGTGGCGGCTACGTCGAAGTGCTGCGCGGGCTGCGCGAAGGCGAGGCGATTGTCACCGCGGGCAGCTTCCTGATGAAGACCGAGATTCTCAAGGGCAGCATCGGGGCCGGCTGCTGCGAAGTTGAGACGGGGAGGTAACGCTGCGTGTTGAATTCACTCATAACGTGGTCCCTGCGCCACCGCTTCCTCGTCATCGCCATCACCCTGGCGATCGCCATCGCGGGCATGTACTCGGCGGTGCATCTGCCGGTGGATGCTTTTCCCGACACAACGCCGGTGCAGGTGCAGATCAACACCGTCGCGCCGGCCCTCAGCCCACTCGAAATCGAGCAGCAGATCACGTTCCCGGTCGAGCAGGCCATCAGCGGGTTGAAAGGGCTGGAGGAAGTCCGCTCCGCCTCGAAATTCGGCCTGTCGCAGGTGACGGTGATCTTCGAGGACGGCACGAACATCTATTTCGCCCGGCAGCTCGTCATGGAGCGGCTCGGCGCGGTTGAGCTGCCGGAAGGGCTGCCGCGGCCGACGATGGGGCCGGTCGCGACCGGGCTGGGCGAGGTTTACCACTACGTTCTCACGAGTCAGGTCAAGACGCTGACGGAGCTGCGCAGTATTCAGGACTGGGTCATTAAGCCGCAGCTCCGCAGCCTGCCGGGGGTGGCCGAAGTCAACAGTTGGGGCGGGCTGGAGCGGCAGTATCAGGTCGTGGTCGAGCCGGAGAAACTGCTCAAGCACGGTCTCACCCTGCTCGACCTGTTCGAGGCGCTGCGGCGCAACAATCTCAATGTCGGCGGCGGGAACATCACCCGCGCCGGCGGCCTGCTGCTGGTGCAGGGCGTCGGACAGCTTGCGTCGCTGGAGCAGGTCGGCGACGTGGTAATCGAGGCCCGTGACGGGAAGCCGATCTTCGTGCGCGACGTGGGGCAGGTTGTCGAAGGGCATGAGATTCGCCGCGGCGCGGTGACGTACGGCGGCCAGGGCGACGCGGTGCTGGGCCTAGGCTTCATGCTCATGGGTGAGAATACGCGCGACGTGGCCCAGCGGCTCAAGGGGCGAATCGAGGAAGTGCGGCGGACGCTGCCGGAGGACGTGGAGCTGACGACCGTCTATGACCGCACCGAGCTGGTCGATCACGTGCTCAACACAGTCCAGGTCAACCTGCTCGAAGGCGCGTTGCTGGTCGTGGCCGTGCTATTCGTGTTCCTGGGCAACCTGCGGGCGGGGCTGATCGTCGCGGCGGCGATCCCGTTGTCAATGCTCTTTGCTGCAAACTGCATGTTGCAGGCGGGCATCGCGGGCAGCTTGATGAGCCTGGGAGCGATCGACTTCGGCCTGATTGTGGACAGCTCGGTTATTCAGATCGAGAACAGCATGCGGCGGCTGGGGCACAACACCGTCGGGCGGACCAAGCTGGACGTGGTGCGCGACGCCGCCATCGAAGTGCGCAAGCCGACCATGTTCGGCGAGCTGATCATTCTCATCGTCTACTTGCCAATCCTCACGCTCGAAGGCATCGAGGGCAAGATGTTCCGGCCGATGGCTATGACGGTGATTTTCGCGTTACTGGGCTCGCTGGTCTTGTCGCTCACGCTCGTGCCGGCGCTGGCGAGTCTGCTGCTTCCGTCGAAGCCGCGCGAACGAGAGCCGATGCTGGTCCGATTTGCGAAGTGGCTCTACGCACCGATGCTCGATTTCGTGCTGCGATGGCGCTTTGTGGTGCTCGGCGTGGTATTGGCCGGATTAACCGGCGGTGTGTTCTTGGCGACGCGGCTCGGTACGGTCTTCATTCCGCGCCTGTCGGAGGAAGCGATCGTCATTAACACCGTGCGGCTGGCTGGCGTGGCGGTCGAGGAATCGGTCCGCTACGGCACGCAACTCGAACGGTTGCTGCTATCGAAGTTCCCCGACGAGATCAAGCACGTCTGGACGCGGACCGGGACCGCGGAGGTCGCGACGGACCCCATGGGTCTCGAACTGAGTGACGTTTTCATCACGCTCACGCCGCGAGCCCAGTGGAAGCGCGGACGCTCGCAGGCGGAGCTTGTGGAAGCGATGGAAACGACATTGGCGGGTATGCCCGCGATGCGCACCATTTTCACGCAGCCGATCGAGATGCGCGTCAACGAGATGGTCGCCGGCATCCGCAGCGATCTGGGCGTGAAGATCTTCGGGGATGACTTCACGGAGCTGGAGCGGCTGAGCGGGGAGGTCGAGGATGTTCTCAAGCAGATCGCCGGCGCGTCGGATGTAACAGTCGAGCAAGTGACCGGCCAGCCGCTGCTGGAGATCAAGGTCCGCCGCGATGAGTTGGCCCGCTCCGGCGTGCCGGCCGGCGATGTACTCGACTTCGTCGCCACAATCGGAAACGTAACGGTCGGCGAGATTCGCCAAGGGCAGGTGCGCTTTCCGTTGACCGTGCGACTGCCCGACGAGTATCGCGGCGACCCGGAGCGCGTCGGCAGACTCCTGATCCCCACTGCGTCCGGCCAACGCATTCCGCTGGCCCGTCTCGCGGATCTGAAGATCGTAGAGGGGCCGTCCACGATCAATCGCGAGTGGAGCAAGCGCCGCGCCATCGTGCAGTGCAATGCCCGTGGCCGCGATATCGGCAGCCTTGTCGCCGAGGCTCAGCGCCTGATCGCCGAGCAGGTCGAATTCCCGTCCGGCTATTTCGTGCAGTACGGCGGACAGTTCGAGCACCTCGAACGCGGCAGTCAGCGCTTGTTGCTGGTAGTGCCCGCGGCGCTCGCGCTCATCTTCGCCCTGCTCTACCTAACCTACCATCGAATCACGGACGTCCTTCGTATCTTTCTGACGCTCCCGCTGGCCGCCGTGGGCGGCGTGGTTGCACTGCACTTTCGGGACATGCCTTTTAGCATTTCTGCGGGCGTCGGTTTCGTCGCGATGTCCGGCGTTTCCGTGCTTGGCGACATGGTGTACGTCTCGTTTCTGCGCGACTTGCTAAACGGCGGGATGCCGCTGTGCGACGCGATACGCGAGGCCGCGATGACCCGCATTCGTCCGGTGCTAATGACGGGGCTGGTGGCGGGGATCGGCTTCGTACCGATGGCGTTCAATACTGGTGTAGGCGCAGAGGTGCAACGCCCACTCGCGACGGTTGTAATCGGCTGTGTTATCACCTCGACTGCATTGACACTCCTCGTGCTTCCCGTGTTCTACGCCCTACAAACACGCCATCGCCCAGCCGAAGGCTCCCTGAGCACTGCTGGTGCAATCGGGCTCGCGCCTAGGAGCACTCGAATAGGCTCCGCTGAATAACGGAGAATTGCAAACCAGCGATGATAAACGATCGCCTATTCAGGCGGACTAGCGAACCGTACGTTTGTCAAGCCACACTGGTCCCCGACGGCGTTCCTCGCAGCCACTGAATCTCCTTATACCAGCAATACGCGACTGGCAGAACAAAAAGCGAGAGCAATTCAATTGACAATCCGCCGATCGACGGGAGCGCTATTGGGATCATCACGTCGGCACCGCGGCCGGCGCTCGTCAGCACGGGCATCAGTGAGAGGACGGTTGTGGCGGATGTCATGAGGCATGGCCTAACGCGTCGCGAACCTGCGATGATGATATTGGCACGAATGTCAGCGATGCTATGCGCAGGCCGCTTCTCGAACTCCTGCCCGAGGTACGTAGCGAGCACGACACCATCATCCGAAGTCACACTGAATAAAGCGATAAACCCTACCCAAACGGCGGCACTGAGATTATACACGTCGAAGTTCAACAACTCACGCGCATCGCGACCGAAGATGTCAAAATCAAAAAACCACGGCTGGGCGATGAGCCAGATGCCGATGAAACCGCCGGCCCACGCAACAGGGATCGCGCTGAAGACGATTAACGAGATCGGAACCGATCGAAACTGGAAATAGAGCAACAGGAAGAGCAGGAACAGGCTCACGGGCAGAATGATGTTCAGTCGCTGCTGGAACCGGACTTGATTTTCGTAGCTTCCAGCGAATTTATAGTGTACGCCAGGAGGCACCTTCAATTCGCCAGACTTCTGAAGATCGGCCAGTAGACGGGCAGCTGCCTCAACGACTTCCACTTCGGCATAACCGGGTTGCTTATCGAACAACACGTATGAAACGAGAAAGTTATCCTCGCTCTTGATCTCCTGAGGGCCACGCACATAGCGAATATCGGCGAGCTGGCCAAGCGGAACTTGCTGCCCATTCACGCCGGGGACGATAATCCTGTCGATAGCATCGAAGTTGTCGCGCAGCTCGCGCTGGTACCGCACGCGAATTGGATATCGTTCACGACCTTCCACGGTGGTCGTTGCCTTAATCCCGCCGATCGCGACTTCGATGACATCTTGTACATCGCGAATATTCACACCATAGCGCGCCATACGCTGCCGGTCGATCTCGATTTCCAAGTAGGGCTTTCCGACAACGCGATCCGGAATCACCGCCGCAGGCGCTACGCCGGGTGACTTCTTCAAGATCTCAGCGATCTGATAGCCGACTTGCTCGATTTCTTCGAGACTGCGGCCATAGACTTTTACGCCCATCGGGGCGCGCATGCCGGACTGGAGCATGACTAATCGCGCCGCGATGGGCTGAAGTTTGGGCGCACCGGTGACGCCGGGCACGTCCGCGGCCGTCTGAATTTCGTTCCAGATGTCAGCAGGAGAACGAATATGGTCACGCCATTGCCGAATGGGCTGTCCATCTTCGTTTATCGCGAGTTCACCGGTGACCGGGTCTTTTCGGTATTCATCCTTAAATAGAATCACCGTCTCAATCATCGAGATCGGCGCAGGGTCGATCGCGGTCTCCGCCCTGCCGATCTTTCCGACGACGCTCTCAACCTCCGGAATCGCCGCGATTGCACGGTCCTGGAGCGAGATGGCCTCCAACGCTGATCCAAGACTCGCGTGGGGCATTAGGGTTGGCATGTACAGAAACGACCCCTCGTCGAGCGGAGGCATGAATTCCCGCCCGAGTCCCGGAAACTTGTGGACCCCGGTTGTCCACATGCGCGTGTAGATGCCAGAGAGGCTATTGGAAGACGAACGGCTGTCGGGAGGCTCCGTGGCCGGCACAGGCAACCAGCCAAAGGTGCGACCGAACCCGAGCCATACCACAAGACCGAACACCACTATGGCAGTCGGGAGACTCATAAATGCTAGCTTATAGTCCAGAAACAAGCGAAGAAAGTAAGCGTAGAAGTCGATGAACACGACCCGCACGCTGGCCCACGCGAGATTGATGCCCAGTACGAGCAAGAGGTTGCGCGTCAGGCCTGCCCCGGGTCCGAGCGGCATCCAGTGGTCCGTGAGCATGAGTAACACGCCAGCCATGACTACGAGACTCGCTGCGATACCGCCCCAATGCAGTGCGCGTTTGGGAAGTTGAGCCTCTATGCATGTGAATGCACCATACGCCGCCGCGGCCAGGCCAGCCCATTTCCAGCCATATATAGACAGTGCGGCACCAAGTGCAATGAAAATTCCCGGCCACAACGCGCCGCGCAGTCCGCGTATGCCCCGACGAGTGAAAATGATCTGGGCAAGTGACGGCAGAATGAGAATTGCTACGATTAGCGAGCCGAGTAGACAAAATGTTTTAGTATAGGCAAGCGGACGGAAGAGTTTTCCTTCCGGCCCTTCCAGCACTAGGACGGGCAGGAATGCGATGACCGTCATCAGGATGGCGGTGGTGATAGCGGAACCGATCTCGCGTGCCGCCTCGTAAACGATCTCGATCAGCGGTTTGTGATCGCCGTCTTCCTCAATATGACGGACGATATTCTCCGTCAGAATAATGCCCATGTCCACCATTGTGCCGATGGCGATGGCGATGCCTCCCAAGCTCATGAGGTTGGAATCAACGCCTGTGTACTTCATAAAAATGAAGCACATCATCACGGCTAGGGGCATCGTTAGACTGATGACGATGGAACTGCGAACGTGCCATAGGAACATCAGCACGACAAACGTCGTAATCAGAATCTGTTCGTAGAGAGCATCACTGAGCGTGCCGAGCGTCTCTTCGATGAGCTTGGTTCGGTCATAAAATGGCACAATCTGGACCTTCGAGACCGTCCCATCTTCGAGTGTACGGCTTGGCAATCCTGGCTCAATCTCCGCGATACGGGCTTTCACGCGCTCAATAACATCCAATGGGTTCGCGCCGTACCGGACCAGCACAACGCCGCCGGCCGCTTCCACGCCGGCCTTGTCGAGCGCTCCACGCCGTAGCGCCGGCCCGAGTTGCACTCGGGCGACATGGCGTATGTAGAGGGGCACGTTTTCGGCGACACGAACGATCACGTTCTCCACGTCGGACACGTTCTTGACGAAACCCTTGCCGCGCAAGATGTACTCGACGCCGTTCCACTCGATCGTCTCCGCACCAACGTCGATGTTGGCGCGCTGGATCGCCGTGAAGACGTCCTGCAGCTTCACGTCGTGGGCGCGCATCGCATCCGGATCGACGTCCACTTGGTACTCGCGAACATATCCGCCAACGCTCGCAACTTCGCTCACGCCGGGGATTGCTTGAAGCCCATAGCGAACATACCAGTCTTGAATACTTCGAAGTTCGACCAGATCAAAGCCCCCGTGCGAGCCTTCGAGGGTGTACCAGAAGACCTGCCCCAGCCCGGTAGCGTCGGGGCCGAGCGACGGCGTGACGCCGGCGGGCAACTTCTGCTGGGCGATATTGAGCTTCTCCAACAGACGTGAGCGACACCAATAGAAGTCGTACTTGTCGTCAAAGATCACATAGACAACTGAGAAGCCGAACATTGAAAACGCGCGGATCGTCTTGAATCCAGGCGTACCCTGCAGCGTCGTCGTCAGCGGATATGTCACCTGGTCTTCGACGTCCTGCGGGGAACGGCCAGGCCAATCGGTGAATACGACTTGCTGGTTCTCCCCGATGTCGGGGATCGCGTCGACCGGAATCGGATCGCGCGGGATCCACTCCTTTGCGACGCTAAACGGCATTACGCGATAGCCCCAGAAAAGCACCAGCGCCAGAAGCAAGAACACGACCAGCTTGTTTTCCAAGCAGAAGCGAATCAGCCAATCGACCGGGCCTGAGATACGTGGATGCCCCGACGAAGCACGTGGTTCGGGCGCGCGCGTTACGCCGCTCATGGCCGCACCTCGCCGCCGTCGGAAGCGAGCGACGCGGTCGCTTCGCCGCAGCGGTACATCCGCTTCCCGAAATACGGGTTGCGCACTTTCTCATCGAGCTGAAACCAGCTGGCTCCGCGGTTGTCGAACGCCATCGGACAGAACATTCGGACGATCGGTCGTGAACTATCGTGACCGAAACTACGGATGTACTTCTCAACCGCGCTGTTCAACGCCGAAAGCTGATCGCGCAGCGATCCAAGATCGGCATTGTCGGCCGGCGGAAGCGCCTTGCGCAGCGCCTCGATTTGCTCCGCAAATGCCGCGATGCTCGGCCCGCTCAGGCCGTGCGGGGAAGCGTGCTTGAGTCCCTCACGCAATTTGCCGGCCGCAGCGCGGGCGGCCTGAATGTCATCAGCAGCGAGCGCTTCTGTGAATTCAATCACAGCATCCAGTACGGGACGCATGTGTTGGTGGTACATCGCGCCGGCCACCGCGTACGACTCGATGGCGGGCGTGGAAGCCGCAAGGCTTGCTTCGCGCGTGCCGGGCGGGGAGGAAGCATCGTCGCCCGCCGGCTGCATCATGCTGGGACGGGCCTGAATCTGAAGCGCCGAGTCGATCTGCAGAGCACCTCGCGTCGCGACACGCTCTCCATCGTTGAGGCCACCCCTGACAACATACCAATTACCGGCCCGCGGCCCCAGTTCGACAACGCGCCCCTCGTAGACCAAGTCTCCGTTGGAGTTCTTTTTTTCGACGTAAACCACTGCGCGGCGGCCGGTCAACAGTACCGCCGTTTGCGGCACGGCGAGCACCAGCGCGCTAGAAGATTGCGGGGCGGCGAAGCCGAGCGATTCGGCCGTGACGAGGTTCATGCCGCAATCGTCGCATGCACCTTGTACCTCCTTGACAATTTCGGGGTGCATCGGGCAGATCCATTTCCCAGCCAGCGACGGCTCGATCACCTGCCCGCCTTCACCGACCTGTGCTCTCACAACCGCTCGAAGAAACATGCCCGGTCGGAGCTGCATTCCTTCGTTTATGACGTTCACGCGTAGCTTGACCGTACGCGTCAGTTCCGTGAGCCGCGGGTCGATGTAGGAGATCCGCCCTTCAAACTTGCGACCGGGGTAGGCCTCGGTCTCGAATTCAACGCGCTGACCGTAGCGGAGGAAGGGCAGGTCAAGTTCATAGGCGTCGAGCATCACCCAGACACTGCGTAGGTCCGCCAAGGTAAACAGGCGTGTACCGGTTTCAACATACATACCCTGATAGGCCAATCGCTCCAGCACCCAACCGCTCTGAGGGGCGTCAATGCGCACCTGATTGGTCGGTTGGCGCTCGCGCTGAAGTCGCTCAACTTCATCCTTAGGGATAGCCCAAAGCTCAAGTTTTCGCCGGGCTGCTTCAAACACGGCTGCAGCCCGTTGTCGAGCCGAGTCTTCGCTCGCATTGCGTGCGCGCTCGACGCCCTCCAATCCCAGTAGGAACTCCTGCTGGCCGACGAGCAGATCCGGGCTGTAGATCTCGACGAGGTGATCCCCTTGACGAACGAAGATCCCGGCATAGTTGACAAACAGCCGATCGAGACGTCCTGGGATATAGCTACTGACATAGGTGATGCGGGTCTCGTCAGGTGCGACCTTCCCCACCATGTGCAGTTCGTGCGTGACCTCGCGAAGCGATACAGGCGTCGTCTGGACTCGCGCCAAGGTTCTTGCCCGCTCGCTTAGCGATAATTGCGGTGCCGACTCATCGCCGGTGCCGGCCTGCACCGGGATCAGGTCCATGAAGCAGATCGGGCACTGCCCTTTCTCGGGTAGCTTGATCTGGGGATGCATCGAGCAAGTCCAATACTGCACGGCATTGGACTGCGCCACCCCCGACAACTCACTCGACGCACTCGTGCCTGTTCGCGCCATCGTCCAGCCGCCGAGGTAAAATGCCGCAACAAGCACTGCGGCACCGACGAACACTCGGACAAACCACATCTTCCAAGCTCTATAGGAGAGGCTGGCGGGCCACGATATTGGCTTGCGAGCTGTTGATTCTGATCCGCTCGACATTGGTCCTCGATTTCGGACGATTCCGTGTCTGTTCTCGCCGCTTGATACCGATTTTGTTTTAATGGAACTTAAATCAAGAGCGCGGCCAGCGCGTTGCGCGCGAATTCGACAAAGAACACGCGCAACTGGTCGATCCAGTCATCGGTCGATGATTCGCCATTCGAACATCCCGCGAGCGTCATGCAGGCGACTATCCCCAGCAAGGTCGGAACGAAACGCATCATGGCTCTGCACTCACTTGCGTCGTCGGCTGCGTGGACGGATCGAGTACCGCGGTCGAGTCTGTGGCCGGCGATAGTTCCTCTATTCGTGGCATTCGGCCGCCCAATTCTCGCGCGAGGCTCGCTCTTGCCGTGAGTTCGTCGCGAATCGCCGCGGCCAGCCCCAATCGAACCTGAACGAGCTCTTGCTGCGCGAGCAGTACTGTGAGAATGCTCTCTTGGGCTGACTGGTACGCTGTTTCGGCCACCCGCAAGTTGGATTCCTGAACGGGTAGAAGCGACTGTTGGTAGATTTCCCGCCGCTTGACGGCGGTCCGAAGCGTCACAATCGCTGTCCGAATTTGCTGGACGGTTCGCTGCTCCAGATCCGAGTATCGCTCGCCCAGCTCACGTGCCCGATACTGTGCTTTGGCAATTTGGGCCTGATTCTGGTCGAAAATAGGCAACGGTACTTGGACGACTGGCCCGAGGATCAAGTCTATTTCCTGGCTCCGCTCAGCGCGTCGTGCGCTGCTCGGTTCGATCTCTGGTGCTGTGAGCCGGCCGTTTTCGATCGAAGCCCGGGCTGCGTCGGCTGCGACGTTTCGATCCGGGATAGCGCGCCGCTCGAAACGTTCGCCAGAGATTCCTATGCCGAAGCTCTGAATCAATCGGCGTCTCTGCTGTTGAAAATCGGCCAACGCGGCGTCGACTTCCCAACCGGCCGCTTGGATGTCCAATCGTCGCCGCAACCCCCAGTCGATCAGCGCGTCCTCGTTCACGGACTCATTGCGTGGCTCGTGTGGGAAGGGCGTCGGGCGCCAGTCGACAGACGACTGTGGCGTTCCGATGAGGCGCAGAATGTCCAACTGAGTGGTACGTCGGTCATTTCGGAGTTGGAGCAACTCAAGTTCTGCTTGCAGACGACGTGCTTCGAGAAGATTCACGTCAAGTTGCGTGGTGCTACCGGTGCGGAGCCGTGCTTGCGCGAAGTCGATCGCCTGGCCCAGCACTTCCAAGTTCTCAGCCTGCAACTTGATTGCGCTCTCCGAATACTGAAGTGTCGCGTATGCCGTACTCAATTCGCGCACCAAAGCGACTGCGTTGTCCGTGAACGACAACAGCCTTTGCTGCAGTATTGACTGGGCAGCGCGCTTTCTTAACGGAATGAGCCATAAGTCCGCGAAGTCTTTGAACAACCCAATATCGAGACTCGCCCGCCCTCCAGCTTCCGGGAAGCGCAACAAGACCGTCAGCAACGGATTGGAGAGCAGTCCGGCCTGCACGAGTTCCGCCTTGGCCTGCCCGATCAACTCGATGTCCGCACGTAGCGCGCGGTTATTCGTCAGCGCTAGATCGATTACTAAGTCCAGGTCAAGTTCTCCGCTTGGTGGGACCGCCAGAGTTCTCAGAGGCGTATCGACCGCCCAAGACGGATGACGTCCCATCGCGTCACCCAACTGCTGCTGCGCCTGTTGCAATTCGCGACCATGCTCAATTGCTGCGCAGGAAACGACTGCCAGACAGCACAGGCTGCATCCGAGAATCGGGATGTGAGGGTTGACCATCTCGATCTCCTCGCGTTTGGTGGCAGCGCCGATCTACGGGTGCGGCAGCAGGAGCATGGCTCCCGCCATCATGGCCATCACGGCGTCCTCGGCCAGCGTCACTTGCGTCAGCGGCAATTTCAGTACGGTCCCAAGGCAAGCACAGCGGATGCGACGCTTATCGAGCAGCGCTTTCAAGACCCCGGCCGCGCCAACCAGCATCAGGACGAGGGTGACGGCGTTTGTGACCGCCGGCAGCGCGCGCGAAATGTATGCGACGCCCAATGACAGTTCGACGAGCGGGTAAACGTAACCCCAGGCCGGCCACACGGCGGCCACCAAGTCGTACGTGCGGTACGACGCAGCAAATCCGCGCACGTCGAGCAACTTAAAGAACGAGAAGACGAGGAAAAAACCGCCCATGAAGTCGTTCATAACCGCGGCCAGCGTGAACGACCCTCTGCCCCACGCGGCGATTGCGGCCGCCCCCGCGATGTATCCCAAAATCAGCAGCAGTGGATAGAAGGAGCCTGATACGGCCTCGTTCGCGGGCGTGACGATCGAAGGCTCCGCGCTCGGCGCGTTAGAGATATGGTAGTCACCGGCACTTCGCACCGCTGACTCGATCTCCAGCAGAGGGACTGGAGAGTTTGAACGCAGCCGCGCCAATGGCGGATGAAGCGACACTTCGACCCACTCGACGCCGGAGAGACGCTTTAGCGCCGCAGAGATCTTGCCGACGCACGATTCGCAGTGCATCCCGTTCAGCCGAACAGACGTTTCCACGCTGGAGCATTCCTCGTTCGAGTGTGACAACATGCCTACGCGACTACGGGTGGTCGTGGCCGGCGTGGTCATCCTTCTTCGGCGTCGCCGCTCCGGGTGCGACCTTTTTGGGGTCGATCATGACGCCCTGCTCTTCCAGTTTTGGTGCGTACTTGACTGGATCCTTCAGCAGTTTGTCGCCGCAACCTGCGCAGCAGAAGTAGATGCGCTGGCCGGAGTTCAGATCTGCGAACGCCGTCGGCTGGATCTTCTCCCCGCTAATCGGACAGCGCGTCTGATAGGTGTAGCTGTCCGCCAGCTTCGCTTTGAAAGCGCTCGGACTCTCGTCATATTTCACTCTGCACTCTTTCGAGCAGAATGCGACCTTTTGACCGCTCACTTCGGCAGCCAGAAGGCCGTCCACGACCTTTCCGTCCACAGGGCAGGCCACTTGGACGCGTTCGCGCTTGTCCAGGGCAGCACGCTGCATTGCGACCTTAACGGTGTATCTTGCCGGATCTTTCTTGAATTTCGGGATGCACATGTCGCAGCAGAAGTAAACGGGGCCGTCGTCAGCCATCGTCTTGAGCGTGAAGTCGACCGGATCGCCCATAACCGGGCAAACTGGGCGCTCTTGTTGGTCCGTGCCTTGTTTCGCCGAGCTTTGACGCGACGCTCCTGCTGGTGCCACAGGCCGCTCCGACTGCTCATGCGGAGCCATAGCCGGCGAACCGCGTCCGCACGACAGCTCACATTGCGCAAAAGCCATGCCACCACAACCGGGCATGATCCAACCCATTAGTCCGGCCAATCCGGCCATCATCGTCCACCTGTTCATGGGCAATCTCCGCTCACAATTCCAAGCGCGCCCCGCCATCGTGGCGGACCTCCGTGCTCGGGACACCTCATTTTGATGCGCATTTGAATAGAATTCTTCCTGGCGTTTTCGTGACGAAAAAACAGCCGCTCGCGGCACCACGCCTTACACTGCTTGGGGGGCATCGCAACTTCGGGTACATTCGACGTGTGGACGACCAAGCGACAGTTCCACCGACCGCCGAGCATGAACTCGTCGCGCGCTGCAGACGTGGCGACCGGGAGGCTCAGCGTGCGCTTTACGAGCAAACCAGCCAGCGCGTTTTTCGGCTGCTCGCGCGTATGACCCGCTCCCGCGAGGTCGCCGAGGAACTGGCTCAGGAAACGTATCTCAAGGCGTTTTCCGCATTCGCATCCTTCGGCGAACGCTCGTCGGTGCATACTTGGCTTCATCGAATCGCTGTCAATGAAGCCCTCCAGTGGCTGCGCCGCTCACGCCCGATGACTGCCAATCCGAAGGCCGTGGACGAAATGTCGAACCCGGCGAGCGACGGCCAAACAACGGCGATGCGTATCGACATTGAGACCGCCATGGCAGAACTCGACCCGGTCGACCGGGCGATGCTGTTGCTGCGCTACCAAGAAGGACTCGATTACCGGGCCATCGCAGAGATATCCGATGTCGCGATGGGGACCGTCGCCTCCCGACTAAATCGCGCTCGGGAGCGACTCCGCGGGTTGTTGAGGGATTTCGCACCGGAGCGGGAAGAAGGTCAGTCGACTAAGCATCGAATCAATCGTGGACGGGAGGGCGCCGCTCGCATCTCCCGGCCTGTCGAGGAAAGTGCGTCGTGAGAACCTGCGACGAGCTGCGCGAAATGCTGGGGCCTTATGTAGATGGCGAGGTGTCGCCAGAAACACGCGCTGTGATCGAGGCGCACATATGCACCTGCGCGGACTGTCGAACCGAGGTCGACAACTTGCGGCAACTCGGCGATCAAATTTCCGCCAGCGATCAGGACTGCGTTCCGCATGCACTTTGGCGTCGCATTGAGGCACGGCTTGCAACGAGATCGCCGCGTGTTCGCTCCATTCCATTCGCCCGACTTTATTCGTTTTTTGCCGCCGCCGCATGCCTCGTTCTGGCTGTGGGTGGCTATTTCGCGATTATGCACGGAGTTTCCACGCGAGCCCAAGCGGTGCCGGTTGATTTTTCAGTGCTTCTCGACGGACTATCCATCGATGCGGAAAAGGCGTTTCACGATTTCATAAGATCTTATGACGGTCGCCGCGTCTCGTCAGCTGCCGCTCGACAGCACGCTTCGCAGTTGAACTTTGCCGTTCCGGAGCGTCTGCCCGGCGGATTTGACCTTAACGCTGCGTTCGAGCTTCAGATCGGCGACACTCCAGCGGCCGCCGCGATCTACCGCCGAAACGGCGAATTCCTCGGGACGATATTCCATCGGGCGATTCACCCCGAAGATTATGGCACTTACCGCGATCACCCATGCGTTGTCGGCGAGCATCGCGGCCATCGTGTGCAGGTCGGTGAGTGGCGTCTTGTTCATGTAACTGACGCCACGACCTGTCACTGCGTTCTGAGCCAATTGGACGAAACGAAAGATCTCCCAGCTATTCTCCGAGCGGTCGCACCAGATTTCGAACCCGCGACCACCCATTCGCATCCATAGCGCGCGGCGCGTCGCTGTATGCGAAGCTACTCTGTTGTGCGACCGGTAAAGGAAGAAACGTCAGAACAGTCGCATCTAAATTCGTGTGATCCAGTCGGGGACTTGATTCTGGAGGAACGCGAGTGTTGTGGTCAAGAAAACACCCTGTGCTTGGCTCATGGTTCGGGACGCCGGTATCCGTCTTCCCAGCGGTCGCAATCGCCCTGTCCCTCCGTGGGTGCATGACAAGCCCGCCGGCCCCCGGCGGCGGTAAGCTTGATTCGAGCTTCGAACCCACGCTCGATTTGCGCCTTCGCGCCCGAGGAACGGACACGCAGATCTTCGAAGGAGCGACCACACGTACGCTCGGGTATGAGCCGGAACTAATCACCGGCGATCCGACGCGTGTAACCTCCATCGCGGGCTCGTACCTTGGGCCGATCATTCGGGCGCGCACCGGCGACAGGCTTCGCATTCGACTGCAAAACGATTTGAACGAACCCACCATCATTCACTGGCACGGCCTGCGCGTTCCGGCAATCCAGGACGGTCATCCGAGCACCGCGGTCGGGTCAGGCGGCGAGTTTGTGTACGAGTTCGAGGTTCGCGATCGCGCTGGCACGTACTGGTTTCACCCGCACGCGCATGGGACAACCGCCAGCCAGGTCTACAGAGGCTTAGCCGGATTGTTGCTTGTTTCCGACGACGAGGAGGCGAGTGCGGGTCTTCCTACGGGCGACAACGACATTCCGCTAATCATCCAAGACCGGTCGTTTGGCGGCGACAATCAACTGGTTTATCCGCCGCATTCCGGAGAAATGATGGACGGCTTTCTGGGCGACCAGGTCTTGGTCAACGGACGTCCGTCGTTTCGACTGAGCGTGGCTACCCAGGTCTATCGGCTTCGCCTAGTGAATGGCTCGAATTCTCGCACCTACAAGCTAGCTTGGAGCGATGGGACTTCACTTATTGTGATTGCAACTGACGGTGGGCTGTTGGAAGCTCCGATAGAGCGCCAATATGTCACGCTTGGTCCTGGAGAGCGCGTTGAACTGTGGGCGGACTTCTCCGGACGGTCGGTTGGAACGGAGCTCTCGCTCAAAAGCCTCCCATTTTCCGGTGCCGACATCGGGATGGATTCAATGATACCACAAGGGCCGCACCATGGAAGACCAGGAGGAACGAAGTTTCCTGCGGAAACTGAACAAGCGGTACTTGGACGATCTAGTGGCGAACCGCTGACTGTGATGACTGTCGATGTGAGCCGCTCACTACCGGAGACGCTCAGCCGACCCGCGGCGCTCTCCAATCTCGCCAGCTATCGGATCGAGGACGCGATTAACGCCGACTCACCCCGCCAATTTGCAGTGACCGTTGGGATGGCAATGGGATCGAGTGGCATGGGAATGAGATGGGGCTTCGACGGACGACAGTTCTCAGAAACCAATGTTGCTCTGGATGAAATAATTCCATTTAACAAGCTCGAAGTCTGGGAGTTCGTCAATCAAACCTCCCCAATGGCTATGAACCATCCAATTCATGTTCATGGCACCCAATTTCGGGTCATTGAGCGAAATGTCGCTGCTGGGTACGCCTCGGGCTGGGAATCAGTTCGCGAAGGCTACGTGGACGAGGGCTGGAAAGACACGGTGCTTCTCATGCCTGGGGAGCGCGTGCGGTTGCTGATTCGCTTCCAAGATTTCGCCGGCACATATGTATACCACTGTCACAACTTGGAGCACAGTGACGGCGGAATGATGCGGAATTTGAGCATCCGGTGACTTGTCGATTGAGGCTCGCTTGAGTACGGCGAAGTATCGCCCGCAACAACTTCTCGCCTTCCACCCGGCTCCGCGAGGTGGTTGAGCAGTTGTACGCGCCATCCTCTGCCGTGGCGGCGTGCGCGTAGAACAGCTATCCCGCGTCGTTCCCGATGCGGCCAGGCCCATTCCAAACATGACGCTGATGCGAACAAGCGAACGGATCACGATCGAAAACGTGTCGTTGGAACAACTCGTCCGCGGCGCCGCTGAACTCGCAAACGAGGGCTCCGGGCGAGACCTGGAGTCGCTATCGCTTCGAACGGCTCGATCGCAGCAGCGCGACACGTGGGACACAGAGATAACGATCGGGTGGATCAAACGGGTGCCATCAGCAATGCCGCGTTCAGATTGAGCACTCCGTGCAGCCAGACGTTATTCGTGAGCGATGGGCTTCCAATACCACCTGATGTTCGATCGACGCCAATGACTGCTTACTACAGTTCTGGCCACACACGAAGATCTTGCGGCCCAGCCCCAATAGCTTGAATGCAATCTTTCTCTCCCCACCCCAAGGCCCGTCAACTATGCGAATCAACGGCTTCGCATCGCGCCTGAGTCTGCTGGTTTTTTCGGTGGGTCGAGTTATCCACAAGCGTCAGTCGTTAAGGAAGTTATATATATGTAATGGAAGTTAAGCAGTTAGCTTGGTGGCAAGCATCTGTCGGGTCGAAGTTTTTCGATAGCGCGTGCGCCGAATAGCCCGATCATTTGCGCCTGATCGCCCATGGGTTCGTGCGCCTGATCACCCGATGGCCTTGCGCCCAATCGCACGATGGTCACTGCGAGTCTGTGGATAACTCAGCGGTGGTTCGCGAGATCGGCGCGTAAATCGGCTTGCGCCTATTCGCCCGTTTCCTGGCCAGCCAAGCTACTGAACTGCCACGCGCTCGCTCGGATTCCCCTTGGTGTCTGCCGCCGTCCGGCAAAACGCGGCCATTCGTAGTTCGGGTGGTCGTGCGAGAGGTGGATGCGGGCGACAAAACGGACGATCTCGTCGCCATCGGCGTTGCGGTCCACTGATAGCTCGTATTCCGGCAGGTGGTTTGTCTGCACGGCGCGGCGGATGTCGATCGCGAAGTCGGAGAAGCGGGCCGCCGAGCCGGACTTCTCATAGAGCTGTCGCATGGTGAAGCTCCAGCCGAGCTGCTGCTTGCCGGCGTGCTTGCGGGCGACGCGGTAGAGCCAGCGCTCGATCCCGCCGGTGAGCAGGAAATAGTCCTCGTGAATGGTGAGAACCCCTCCCCGCGCCACGATGCCGTCGTAGAGCCAGTCGGGCAGCGTGACGGTCATCCCGGTTGGCTCGCCCGACTGCTCGTCCACCGTCTCGGTCCAGCTTTCGACCCAATGGAACGATGCGAATTTGGTCTTGCCGTCGCCGCGGATGTTGGTGCGGACGGCAGTGTGGGTCAGGCGCTCAAGAGCGGCGCGAAGCCGTGTGTAGTCCGCACCGCCGGTCGTGCGGCGAATCGACCGGAGCAGGTTGTAGGGGTGAAAGCGAATGGTCTTTGCCGGTTTGTGGCCACGGTCGAGGGCCTCGGTGATCTGCGTCGAGGCCCAGATCAGGATGTCGGCGTCCCAAATCGTGGCCATGCCGAATTGCGGATTCGCACTCACTTCGACCCAGACATTGCCGACGCGGTATTCGATCGGAGTGAGCCGGGGTTTCTTAGCCAGGCTGAAGAAGGGACGCTCCATCGTATCCCGCTGATCGCGAATGGGAATGTCGGCGAAGCTAGCCGCGAACAGGTCCGGCTGATGATCGTCGCGCGGCGGTGTGCGGCGGACCATGGTCAAACCGCAGCGATTGCGATTCGCCGCATCGTCGTGGAATCGTACATGCGACTCGTCGTGTTCACGACTCCCCCTCCCCCGCCTCATTCACCGGCAGTTCTCTCGGCTGGGGGAATCGCTGTTCCAGCAGCTCACGCATCACGTCGGCCATGACGAGGTTCTGCAACGCGCATTGGCTCTTAACGCGCTTGTGAAGGCTGACCGGCACGTCGATCGTGAAGCGCTTGGTCGGTTCCTGCGGCTTGGACTCGCGATCCAAGACCCAGTCGTCGATCTCGCCCGCCGGCGATGTGCTGGGGCGCTTGCCGCTGAAGGCGATCTTCTTCATGCGAGCATTGCCTCCAACTCATCGGCCGCGCTGTTGATCTCCTGACTCGCCAGCATGTCGGGGTCAAGTTCAAAAACCGTGAGGCCTTGCGTGGCGCTCTCGGCGAAGGCAACCCGCTGACAGATCGCGGTGTTCAGGACCGGGATCGGATACTCGGAGAGCGCGGCGGCCACGTCTCGGCCGATCGCGGTATTGACGATCTTGCGGTTGATCAGGAACGCTTTTTTGAGCGCTGGCTTGTAGACCGCCGCCTCGTTGAGGAGGTCGATGATCTCCTTGGCCGCCCATACGTCATAGGGCGATGGCTGCACCGGAACGAGCACGAGGTCGCTCGCCATGATGGCGGAGCGAGCCACGTCGTAGACGCGCGGCGGGCCGTCGATGATGACGCGCTCGTAGTTGCTGGCGAGCGTCGGCAGTTCCTTGTGAATCGAGGACTTCGGCAGTCCGACGACCGGGAAGAGCGGCTCGCCGTGCCGTGCCGCGGCCCAATCGAGGGCGCTGCCTTGCGGATCGGCGTCGAGCAGCAGCACTGACTTGCGCTTGCGGGCCAGTGATGTAGACAAGTGAACGGCGAGCGTTGTCTTTCCCACACCCCCCTTTTGGTTCAATATCGCGATGACCTTCGGCATACCATCAATCGTGGATACGATTTTACGACTTGCCTCCTGACTACGATGGATCAAAGATCGTGTCAATCGGATTCTCGGCTGTCCGCAAAAGCCACCTGATGTTCATGAATTTGACGGTCGATTAGGCGCAGAGTCGTGAAATCGTGTTTGCGATATCACGATCCCACGACGCGCCGGAGCCACGACTCTGCGATCAATCGCAATTGCGCTTTCACGGTGAAATTCTTCCTTGGCTCTGCCAAGGGGAGACGTCTGATGAATATTTCTTCGGCAGGTTGACTGACTGACTCACATGCGACCGGCGGATTTCTCCGCGGCGAACTGCTTGGAGCGGGAGCGGCGGAAAGGCGATGTCGGCTCATGGACGAGCCGGAATCGCCTGCCGGTCGCCGGTCCGAATTGCCCGGCACGGCGGGCAACGAGGCGAAGTACGCGTCGGTGTGTCTGCTGAGCGAACTCGGATGCCCAGCTACTCGATGGGCGGTGCGCCGAGGATTGCCTGGATGTCACGCGCTCCGTGAAGCACGCGAATGATCTGCACTGGACGAGACTCCGGCCGGTAGATGATCAGGAACTTGTGAACGCGATAGAAGCGAAGGGCTTCGTCCGCCAACTCCATCCGCAGGTGACCGATTCCGGGCATCCGCCCGATTCGAATCATCCCTTCATGGAGATCGGCTTCCAACTTGTCGGCACGGGGCACGCTGCTTTCCGCAGCGACATACTCCCAGATCTCGTCCAGGTCGGCATCAGCGAGAGGGGTAAGTACGAATCCGGCCATCCCACCCAACCTACTTAGGGCGCGAGGCACGTCGAGCACGACGGTTCGCGAGTGCCTGCTCGCCGTCGATCAACTGCCCAGCCCGAGCCTGCTGCAGCCCGAGTCCGATCTTGGCCTTCGCGTCCTGCAAAGCTGCCTCGACGAGCCGGTCGTAGGTCTCCGGCGTCATGACGACCGCCTCAGCCTTTCCGTTAACCGTCAGCACCTCCGGCCGACCTGAGGCCTTCAGCCTCTCCAGGTGGTCTTTCGCATTCTGCTTGAAATCCGTCAGCGAATAGGTGTCCTGGGCGTGGTGCATGCTGGTCTCCGCAGTATCGAATTCAATCCGAATTAGATCATATCATGTAGGCCGCCGATTGGCAAGATTTTCTTGGTCCTCGGACGCGGCCCAAGCCATCCCCGTCGCCTCGGGGCCGGTAGCCGAACGCCGCGGCGACTACTTCGATCAGCAAACCGCTGTCAGAACAGCGTCAGGCCATAAGCTTCCAGCTCACGCTTCAACCAGGCGATGCGACCCTTGAGCCACGAGATTTGATTGACGAACAATGCGAGCGACGAGGCACGGGCGAGTTCGAGGTTGCCGCCGTAGGCGATTTCGCGGTCATACTTGCTGAGAGCGTCCGCACCGCGCTGCACGACATCGGCGTACCGGGCGATACGCTCGGCCAGCGCTGCCTCTTCGCGGGCCAGCAGGTCGCGGAGCTGTTGCTCGCGTTTCACGGCTTTGCGGGCGAGCTTCTCACGGACCGGGGCGCCCTCGGCCGCGAAGGGCGCTATCTGGTCAACCGGCAGCGGCGGCTGGTTGTCGCCGTCTGGCAGGTAGTACCACGGGTGATTTGGCGCGAAGCCGCGGAAGCGCCAAGTGGGCGTGTTCCGCTCGTCCGGGTGGCGGTTCGCGTCGGGCGTTTCACTGGGCGATGTCATTGTGCTTGCTCCATCAAGGTTTTGCGAAGAGCTTTTGGTCCCTTCACAGGCCAAGGGACAAAGCCCTTCGCGGCATGGAGCAAGCGGCTAATCCCAGCCACAGAGGGGCGCGACCTCCGGTCGATCCCCGGATCGAATCGCCCTCCGCCTAGACGCCGCATCGATTTCAGAAAAATTCCTTCGGTCGTGGTTGCAATTTGCGCAACCCTTGCTATGATTCTGAATAGAATGGGTACGAGCGATGCGTGACTAAGCTAGAAGGTTTAGTCCCCCATCGCTAGGCTAGCGGTGTCTGTCCCTAAGGACAGACCCTAAGCCCGTCGTACCCAAAACTAACTTCCGGCTCTTCGGGAGCCTTCGCGGTAATATCTGCCAGAATCCGGACGCCTGCAAGGTCAGGAGTTTTCACAATGCACAACGATTTTCATGGTTCTCAGCGATCATCGCAGAGTAACAACTTCTCGTGGAAATCGAGCAGAATCCTGGTGTCACTCCAGGGGGTTGCTCGATTTCCGATAGCGCCTCCTCGAGTATTACACTCTCTGGAGGTTGCCAAATGCCTGTCGATCTACTTCTCGCGGACCTGCGCCGAATAGCGGAGCGAGAGCTCGCACGTTGTCTTGGTACGCCCCGAGCGCAGCATTGGGAGCTATTCCTTTCCAATATATCGGAATTGGAATTTCTTCGCCGCTTTCCCTACGAGAATTGTCAGAAGCAACGCGAGGTTGCGTTTCGCATCGCAATTTTCATGGGCGAACTTGGAATCTTGCGTGAGTGACAGCAGAAATCAGATCAGCCTGAGTTCGGTTGGACGCGCGATACGTCGCGAGCGTGAGAATGCTGGGCTAACACTTTCCGCGCTCGCGAAGCGTTTGGGATGGGACAAAGGGCGGTTAAGCCGATACGAGAACGACGAGATTGGTCTTAGCTCGGAGCACATCATAGCTATAGCGGACGCTTTGAGTGTCGAGCGCGAGTATTTGTTGCTTCAGTGCTTTACCGTCAAGTTTCCGCGACTTGCAGACAGAGATGATGAGGCGGGGAGAATGGTTTCAGTTCTGATTGACTTTATGAGGAACGTACGAGAAAGGGCGAACTAATCAATCTGCGGCCAATTGCCAAGCAATGACGTTGACCGTTTGTTGCTGTTTGGTGAGGCCCGCCGCCGCGAGAACACCATGCACACGTCGTGCAGGTTCGGGATGAACGAGGAGCGGTAGGTCTTGGAGCCGCTGCTCGCGCCGTGGCCGAAGCGGACGATGTCGCAGCAGGCCTGCCGCAGCCCGCACGCGAAGGCGAGCCGCTTGGTGTGATAGGTGAGGGGCACGAAGCCGATCTCGCGGTCGCAGTAGTCGCCCATCAGGATCGCGAGCCGGCCCCGCGGCGTCAGCAGCCGGGCGCAGTTGTCGATGAAGGTCGCGTAGCGGTCGAGGAAGACGTCCAGCGTCGGGCAGCGCGAGAGGTCGCGGGCGTCGGCGGCGTAGAGCTTCTGCCGCCAATAGGGCGGATGGGTCCAGACGAAGTCGAATCGCTCGCCGGCCGCGAATCGCTCCGTCATGGCCGGGTCGGCGGCGTCGAAGCCGTCGTGAATGTCGCCCGAGAAGCACGGGATGCCCAGCTCGTCGCTTACCTCGCGGCAGGTGCCGCTGCCGGACATCGGGTCGAAGACGTTTCGCGGCTGGAAGAACCGCAACAGGTCGCGGGTCAGCAGTCCGCCGCAGTTGCCGGGGTAGCTGCGGTCGCCGTAGTCACCGGTCTGCTCGAAGTGGTAGAGGCTTGTGAGGTGCGGAACAGGGCTGGCCGTGATCGGGCTACGCGGCAGCTTGGCGTAGCGCGGGCGCTCGACGGGTTGCGGCGGTGTCAGTTCGGTCTCGCGGCGATTGCGTCGTGCGAAGTGCGGGTTGATCGAAGGTCGTGATTGCTCGGCGTTCATCTACTGGCTCCTTTCGGTTTGGCGAAGGGGTTTCCGTCCCTTCACGAAGCCTGAGGGACGAACCACGAGCCGAAAGGAGCCGAGCGAAGCCGCCACCCGCTGTCCGGCCAGGCGCGATCAGCAAGCGGCGTGACAGGCCGGTTTTTCGGCTGGCACGACGGTTGCCGCGATGGCCGGAGAGCGAATGGCGAGGCGGGCGGGCGAGCAGTGAACGCCAGAGAGTGTGTGCAAGACCTTTTGCAGAAATTCGCAGAGTCACAACCCCACTTCGCGCCGCGGGCACATTGCCCAACGCACAATCGGTGCGAACAAAGAAATGCCGATTCAACTCCGAGGCGGTCGTCTACGCGACGCGCTAGACCCGGCCCTCATACTCGCCTACCCGCTCTTACTGCAAGATCAATCCCGCTGCGCAACGCGAACAGACGTCATTATTCGACGGCGACAGGCATCTGACGGGCCTCAAATACCGCTATACTTGTTAGGACTCGCAACGGGTGAACCGCGTCCAGGCGGCACCCAGCATTCTTGGTTCCGGGAGCCGGCTATGCAACGCAACGTCATCCGAACAGTCGAGCCCTCAGACGTTTTCGCCGCGTTCGAGGACGCAAAAACGGCTGGCCGGCGGGTCATCCCGCTGCTCGGTTCGGGCATATCCGTCGAATCCGGCATCCCGACCTCAGCGGCACTAGCAGACTATATTGTTACCGTTTATGCCCTCGCGAATAAGCGCGGATGGGAGAACTGCCGTGAGTACCTTCGCAAATGGGGGTGGCCACACCGACACGACGCCGCGATTGATTGGATTACGCATGAGCCATCGGGGCACTTCTCAACACTGGAGTCGCAGTTTCAGAAGTCTCGGATCGAGCTCTACCGCCGAACCGTACGCGATGAGCTACGGCGGTGTTCCCCCCTCTATGTACAAATGGCCGACGAACATTTGAACACCCTAGTCACTGATCGCGCGCGCGTCACAGACTATCGTTCGCTCCTAGCAACCGTAACGCACAATGATACAAATCTAATTGACTCGTTTTTTGACCACTTCGTGCGACTCCGCAGCCCCAGCACCGCACATCAGTATCTTGCATTTGTGGCGCAACTGTTACGCATCGATCTAATATTAACGACTAACTTCGACGCTCTAATTGAAACTGCACTGCGGAATGAAGGGCTTGCGCCAACAGTCTACGAGATTCCGCGCGAAGGCACAATTCCTAGCCAACTGCTGCTCCAGAATCAGTCAATCTCTGTCGTCAAGCTGCACGGGGGAACCCATTCACTAAGGACTGGCTTCGATCTTGACGACCCGCTTCCACTCAGCGCATTGGACGAAGCGCGTGCGTATTTTAGGGCACGCGCGATTGAATGCGAAGGCGCTGCGGGATCCGATAAAGCAAGAAATCGAGAAGGGGCGCGGTTGGACCCACTATTACTCGTCATTGGGTACAGTGGACATGACCGCCGTGTAATGGACGTGGTCGTCGCGCATGTAGCTACATGGGTGCATGGTCCGCCAAACGTAATTTGGGTGTCCCGTGATGGGCGCGTGCCGACTCTGCTCAATGAAGCTGCGAGCTCAGCGATGTCGTTTTCGGACATGACGACATCTGCTCGCGTGGTACGTCGTTCCGAGCCCGCCTACCTTTGCCACTACAAGGACGGTCAGCGATTTCTCCAGGAACTATACCAAGTAGTTGAGAGCCAACATGCCGTCTCACGAACGAGCTATCGTGCCATTACGCTCGTGCCGAGAGAACCATCCCCGCCGAGCCCTCGCGTGGAGCGCGCGATGCACGAGGAGCGCAGCAGCAACTGCCGAATCTTTTGGGCCGACGAGTCGGGGCGTGGAACTTCGAGTGCCGCACTGAAGATGATCTCCCGGGACAAGTCAGCCAGCAAGGATGTAATTTGGGTTGATGCCTCTGACTGTGCAACGCGTGCCGGATTGCTTTCACTAATTCAGAACGAATTCGCCCGGCTCGATCGCGGGCTCGCCCCAGCGGCGCGTCCGCTTCTACTCCGCGATGTCGATCTATTGCAAAATCTCGAGCCACGCCGATCCGACCCGAAACTTAAGGAATCGAGTATCGACGACAATGACAGGTGGGAGACAGAGGTGGCGGCGCGCTGGATAGTGCACGCGATGCGTCGCGGCAATTACACGCTTGTCGTCGACTCGTTGGGTGAGTTTGGAGTTCCACATCCGGGTTTGATTGATGAGCCTTATGCCTCAGCCGACATGCGCGTCCTATCTGATCAGCGACTTGAGCAGCGTCGCAGAGTACTTCAACTGCTTGGAGCCCTATATCACCGCGCTCGCGACCTTGGTCGCTCCGCTCTTGTATGCGCGATAACGCCAGCAAGCCGATCACAAAGCGAAGTGACCAAGCCGCGGCATTTGCTCGAGCAGCGAGTGGCGCAAGCGGTTGCCGCGCCGCGCGATGACAGTGATCGAGGCCACAGACGAGAACTGGCTGATGACCTGGTGCTCTTGAGTGATGGTCGCCTGCGCGATTTCGATGTGGAAATCAAGCAGGAAGGTGGCTCGGAAGCTGCGTCCGAGGACCGAAGTTCCGAGGCTCGAGCCGAGTTTACCATAAACCATGTCAAATCTCTATTAGCCGCCGGTGATCGTGTAATGGTCGCGGCGGGTTTGATGGTTTGCCTTGCCAGTTTGTTTCGTCGGCCGTGCAGTCGGACGGCGTTGCTCGTGGTATTTACGCGATACCTGCAACGCTGTAAGCCCGCAAAGAGACTTTGGCCGCGCCTCGATATTGAGGACCCACCGACGAGCGAGCGCTTGCTGAAACTGGGTCGCGACGCCCTGCGCCACATTCAGGAGACTAAGACGGAGGACGCGCGTGGATGGCAACTACTCGCTCGCCTTGAGGGCGGATTCTACTGGATGCACATGGAGAGTCGCGATCAACTCTATTCGCGCCTTGTGCAACCTTCTTTTCCAGATGATACGGGGCCACTATGGGAGCAAATTGATATCGCATACCTATTTGACCAGATTGCAATGTTTGCCATGCGCGATGTCTATGAGCGGTCGCATGATCCGGCCGCATTTGTCGAGTATATGCACTATCGCTATCTTGCAATTCTCCATTATGAACGTGCACCAGTTGCACGCAAGGACTTGCCGGCACCATGGCGCGAGCGACTGCGGGCCTTCGTCGGAACTGTAGCGACCGAGTTTGAGAATCTACGCGCGCATGGCAGACTGCCAGAATTGCTGTACCATTTGCGACTGCTCCTTGACTTTCTTGTTCGCGTCGATCGGAGTGGCAGGCGCGAAAAAGATTTCGCGCTGTTGCGTGACAATCTAGTTCAGGCCGTGCGTGAGTATACGGGCCTTCTGACTTTCGGTGGCAGGATTGGTGAGGCGCTCTCCTATTGCTACTGGCAGGCAATACTCTTGAAGGCCAGCGAACGTACACATCGTAACGGCAATTTTGCGACTGCTATTGATCAATGCCGGGTGTTGCTGAATGACTTGCTTAGCGAGCGGCCCGCACGCGTTGTCACAGCCACAAAAAAGGTGGTAGGTGCGCTGAAAGCCATTGAGGTGGGGCAGAAAGAAGGGCGTAAGCCGACGCGGCGCCCAACCGATCTCAGAACGGGGGGACTCGCGATTCACGTTGCAGGCCTGATCGTGGACCCGATTCTGGCATCAGATACGCTAATCGAAAGCGCTCCGAGGTTGCTTCCCGATTGTCAAAGCTTGGCGCGCTGGATGGCTTGCCGAAGGGGGCAGTGGCGGGCGGATCTTGGCGAGAAGCTGCTGAGAGACGCATCGTCGCGGCTAGAGCGGCTTTCTCGCAGTGGCGGCAAGGTCCTGGATCCGCGGGAGCTTGCGGAGATAGTTGAGAAGTATGGACTGGCGAGGGCCCGACTCATTCACCTGGAGCTGACGCGCTTGCTGGCGAGTGCTAGGTTTGACTGGCTGGCTTCGCAGGACAGGCAGTTCAGCGAGGTGGCCGACCTGTCTTCTTTAGATGGGGATTTGAGTTCTGTTGTCAGTGGATGCACGCTCATGACAGAACAGCTTCGAATGGGGCAGTCTACGATTGGAGGGCGTCGCATTCAGAGTTACCTATATACGCTGCGAGCAATGGCGCTCGCGTATAGAGGGGCACACGATCAGGCGGCGGTTAACTTCCGCCGCGCACAGGCGGTGCTGCAGCGCCCCGCGGCGCCGCGAGATCGTGCGGCGCTGGCCCTTGTTCTCCTCTCTGATGCTGAGTCGCGTATTTATCACGCACGTGCTTGCATCGCAAAGGGTCTCACGAGCCGAAAAGTGAATACTCCCGATGCTATAGCGGTCTCAAAATGGCCGCTGAACTCGGCGGACGCCGGGAGTCCCAACGATCGGTCCGATGACTTAGGAGCCGCGGGTGCCCAGGAGCTCGAAGCCGCATCGGGCTTCGCGGAGGCGCGCTCCGAACTTGAGTCGGTGCGGCGGCTACTCGATCAAGTGACGGCGCTCTTGTCAGGAAGCGCGGCTGAAAGCAAGATACACACATACTATGAATTTCTCTGCGCGTATGCACACTATTCCTGGTACGAGTTGCACGAGAGCTTGCGCTGCGGTGTTGCACCTATCGAGTCAGCGAGTCAGTTTGAGTTGCAAGATCGGCTGAGCAGTGCAATGGATCATGTGTTGCGAGGGTTGACAGGAGTCGAGCGCCAGTCCGATTGGCATGTGGTGCTTAGGCTGTTGTTTAAGAGAATTGAGTTGCGATGGCGCAGACTATACCCAAGTGGTATGGAGGAGTGGACGAGATTGAGGCGGCGATCGGGGCTGCTTGATCACCCTTCCCGCAGTGGTGGCAGCACACCTATGAGTGTTGTGAATGAGTAGCTGAGCCATGTGCGTGAGGGGCGTTGCCTGCTATTCTCCGTCCGAATGTGGTGAATTACTCATCTGGGCTGCGATAAGGCGTTGACCGCTGATGCGAGAGACTCTTGCAGTACTTAAGTTCATCTTTGGCGGCGGGTCCGAGTTTTGCGCGTATGGCCGTCGTTGTACAGAGAGACGAGCGTTTCTGGCATCTCAGCGAGGTTGCCATCTCGATCAGCCTGTGTAAGCGTCGTGTGGATATAGTCTTGTAGAAACGGCGGTAGGCCATCGAAGTATAGCTTTGGGTGGTGAGTAAATAGCCATGTGCGTTTGGCCGGTTCCCACATGCACGTGTAGTTCATTCGTAGATCCGTTGGTCCGTGCCGCTGTTCCCAGCCCACGCGAAAGTGCTCCAGTGCAGCGCGCGCGCTGCCGGACGAGAGATGCATGAAGAGATCAGCTACGCTGGAATAGCCTGAGTCAATACTGATTGGGCTGTTTCTGTGGTGTTGCAATTGCCCCTCCAGAACTAAGATTATCAGCTCTGGATGGAGCAGTCAAGCCGTTTGTCTTGCCTCCTAATAGAAGTCAAGCTGCTGAGCGGGCGACTATCGCGGGCCGCGCGCTCCGATGGTCGTGGCGTTGGTCTGTACGTGCGCCGGGGGCGGTCGGGGCGTTGTGGTGTTGCGCGATGCGGGCGGCGAGGCACTAGAGAGGGCATTAGGATCGGCGTCCGCGCCGCCTCGATTCTGCCGTCCAAAGCCGTCGCCGTCGGGTTCTCATGGAGGTTGGAACCCGACGCGGCGGCGGGCGGGCAGTGGGTCGTCGGCCTGTTGCCGGTAATGGCCCGAGCCGGAGGGTTCATTAAGCGGATCGGCACGGCGCGTGCCAGAACGGGACACTTCTGGCACGAGGCGTGCGTCGCAGCCGCGGCACCCCGAACAACAGCGCCGCGATTAGCGGCGACGCCGATCAATGCCGTGTCGCGGCCTCGCGCGTAGCAGCCTCGATCCGCTTGCAGGCGTAGGCGAAGTAGACGGGGTCCTGCTCGACGCCGACGAAGTGCTTACCGGCGCGGATCGCGGCTTCGCCGGTGGTTCCGCTGCCCATGAAGGGGTCGAGGATTGACTGCGCTCGAGTCGAGTTGCAAATGTACTCGACCTGTTCGATCGGTCGCGGGCAGGGCACGGGATTTTCGCCGCACACCGCATCCCACGGTCGCAGGTCGCAGACGTGCCAGTCGCGCGGTAGTTCATTGCAAAGCCACGAGCAGCCGCTCCAGAAGATGATCGGATCCCAGGCGAGGGCCCGCGTGACGCCGCGGCGGATCGGATACATCTTGCAGGCGGCGATGACGCGGAAGCCGGCCGGGAAGTAGCGGTGCCAGCGGTCGATCTTGAGCTGGCTCTGCCAGACGAAGCAGGGGCCGTCACGCGTCACTCGCACCAATTGCGGCACGAGGCGGCTCATCAGCGCGTCATACTCGCTCGGTGCGTCGTCGTAGCTGCGATAGGCGTAGCCGATGCCGTAGGGCGGATCGGTGATGACGGCGTCGACCGGGTCGAGCTGCGGCAGGATGTCGAAACAGTTGCCGCGGTAGAGCGTGGCGTTGCCGATGACGACCTTTTCGAAGGCGGCTGCCCGGGAGCGATGCGACAGCGTGCGGAGTTGTGGACGAGCAATCCGTTGGCGGGCGGCGTAGAACGGATGCGCGGGTTTGGCGGCGGCGGACGTGGAAACGAACATCGGAAGCATCTCCTGTGATGCGAGGATGTCGAGAGAAAACGGGGGCGAGCCACGCGGCTCGCCCCAGATGGTCGGTGCGTCAGTCCTCCTTCTTCTCCGTCGCGATGCGAAGCGTCAGCTTGCCGTCGAGCGGCACGGCGTCGATCTGAACGTTGAAGCCCTTACCGTCGTTGTGCGGCCAGGCGGCCCCGATGCGGGTCCAGATGCCGGATTGGCCTTGTCCGCGGTCGCGAACCTGATAGACGACGTGGCTGGGGCTGTTGCTCTTGGTGTTGTTCTTGTCGGTCATGTGAAGTCTCCTTGTCTTGGTTTCGGCCACGCCCATCGCGGCCTGACGGCACGCCCAATCAGACGCACGTCCGGGGTGTGCCCTTGGGCCACGCACGGGTCAAGCAGAAAACGGGAAGGCGCCCGCGTCTGCAGCGCAGCGAAGATGTGGGGAGGAACCGGTTTTGTGATTGACCGGCCCGGCGGCGGCTGTATCAGTGCCAAAGACAGGCTGCGTGGTAGCGGGGCTGGGGCCAAAGCAAGAGACGAAAACTCAAGACGAGAACGACACGACAGGCCCGACACGAGGTGGGGTCGCAGCGGCGAGTTGGGAGTCGTTGGAAATGCGCATCGGCAGCCTCAGGCTGCATACGGCAAGCAACGAACAAGCGCTCGACTCTTAGCTCGACAGTCGCTCCATCGCGTCGGAATGAGGATGCACCGATTCTGCGGGGCGAGGGGCGAAGTCGACCAGCAATGCGGCGCAACAAGAGGTGTGGAACGTCTCACGTTCGCCGCCGCAAGATTGCAGAACTCGCACGCTCAGACGGTGGGTGCTACTTCCACTTGCTGCCGCGCAGACTCTCGACTCTCTCGCGCAGTACGTCGAGAACCGGCCCGGGAGCGCCCCAGAGGGCGGGAAATAACCAGCCTGGCAGTGACTGGCCTTTGGGGCCGAGATCGCCCAGATAACAAGCCGCGTCAAAAAGCAACCATTTGCGCGGACCATTCTGCTCGTGCTGGTACTCCTCCCTGAGTTTCACGGCGTGTCGATGAGATTCGCGGACTCGCAGTGCGTCCCGCGGCGACGACGCCAGGCCAGGTTGCGCACATTTGTCAATTGCGACAAGCTCAGCGTCGATCAACTCGCAATCAAACGCACAAACCTTCGCCATCCGGCATCCAACTTCGCGGCTCCGCGCATCACCCGACCGCAACCACGCCAGCACGAATGCTTTTGCGCATTCTGCCGGAATTGCGTGTCCGATCGCGGAGAGCACCGGCTCTGACGACTCAGACTCGGCGATGGAGCGCAAGAACACCGGGGAGTCTGTGGGGTCAAGTTCCATCAACAGTCTCGGATAGTCGTGGCGGTCGTGGCTGGTCGTGTCGACAACCGCCTTGCGAGCCGCGGCAATTGCAGCTTTTTTGTCGTACTGGGATAGCCCGCGGATCGCGTGAATTTTACTTCCGACGATCCAAAAAGCGCCCTCCGCCGCAAAGGCCCGCTCTCGCAAGTACTCGTGGCAGGCGTCTTGCTGCAGCAGACCGAGTGAATCGATCAGCAAATCCGAATCAAGTGGCGATTGCGGTCGCTGACATTCCTTCCAGATGGCACGCGCGGCTTCGACACGCGCCGCCTCAAATTGCAGCAGATTTGCCGCCAAATTGGTAGAGTACGAAGTTTCAAGGTGACGCTGCAGAATGTCCAAGGACTCCGGACTTCCGGCTTTGAGCATCGGACACGCGGCGAGCCACGAGTACTTGCCGCAGAGGTGACGCTCCACCGTACGAACCATGTCCGCAGAATCGTCGCGCAGATCGTCCACTGCGAGCAGACACGCACGAGCCAAGTCCGACTCAAGCTCGGCGTCCGAAAGCAGACGCCTGATGGTTGGCAAGTAGTCGCGTCGCCCAGCAACTCCGACTGCGAGCACGGCGTTCGGCAGGTTCGCAGCGCGCTCTGCTATGGCCGCGAACGCCTCGGCGAGCATAGTGTCATCGAGCGGTGGGGCCTTCTCACGCAGTTCTGCCAAGCCGCGCGTCAGTGCGTCGCCCCAACGAAGCACTGACTGGATCACGCATCCCCACTCGCCGAGCAGTGCCAGCGCTCGCGTCGCTCGATGCTGCTCCAATGGGAACCCATCAGCGGTCTCAGTTCGCATGCATATGCTGAGCAACAGCGAGGCCGTCGTATCGGACGGACATTCGTGCGCAAATTGAATTCCATCCAACCGTCCGTATCGTGATTCACTTCGCAGCCGCGCTTGAACGACGCTGACAAAGTGAGCCCCGCCGAGCTTGCGCAAAATACAGAAGGCGTACTCGTCTAACGGATCGACGGACAGATTACTGCGTGCGGCGCGTTCGAGCAGTCCGTCGCGCAGAAATAAGCCTAGCGCGGAGTCGCGTCGACTCTCGAGGCACCGTAAGAGGTCCGACCGATACACCCGTGATAAGAACATCAACGCCGGCCAGCATTCAATCGCGCGCGCCGGCGGCTCGACGCGGATGCGCCGTTCTATTTCCGATGCATACGCGTCCAAAATACCATCAACGATGGTCGGGCTAAGCGAGTTTTCCATGCCTTGTAGGGCAAGCGCCCAACTGAGCGGGTCTTGCGATGACGAGAGAACTTCCGCGAGCCGCGCCATCGCTGCGTCCCGGTGATGGACGAGTAGACTGGCAATGCCGTCCCTTCGAAGCTGGGCCGCGGCCATTGGCCCGATCGTTGGCAAGACTTCTATCGCTGCCTTTGGGTCGACCATGGATAGTGCGCAGAATACCGCGCACCTGGTAAAGGGCTGGGGGTGCTGTACTCGTTCGAGAAGCCACGATAGCGCCGAAGCGTCTCGGTTCCGATCGATCAATAGCGCCAGAAGGTACTCGCCGTCCGGCCCGCATCGGCTCAGAAGCGTGCTCCGAACCCGACCCCAAATCGTTGGGTCGCCAAGTTCAAAACAAATGTCTGCCAGCCGTACGAGATCTTCCGGATCGTCAGCGCTGGCTTCAACCTGCTCAGGAAGCCAGTTTGGATCGAACTGCGCACAGGCCGCGAGCGCCCGTCGGGAGACGTCGCCGGCGCTGTGATCATCGCCGTCGGCGATCAGTAAGCGATCTAACTTCCAAAGATCGGGCAGCAACTCTGCGGAGGGGTGTCGTGCAAGGATTACCTGCGCAGCGCGAACGAGCGAGACGGGTGTGTCGCCCAGTAATCGCTTTGCGATCGGCAACGAAACGTCGGCGCCGAAGTGGGCGATGCAACTGGCGATGGCGTCAATCAGATACGGCGGCGGGGCGTCCGGCCCGTCCGCCAGCGTGCGTAGGCGATGCTCCATCGCCGGCGCCAATTTGCCGGCCAATGTGCGGATTGCCCCCTCGTAGCGAGGGTCATGTTGCTCGATCAGGATCAAAAGTCGCTGCACGACCTCTCGCGTCTGCTGCTCTTGGTTCAGTAGCAACCACAGCGCATCAAGCAAGAAGTACTGCAATCCGCGATTCTGTACAACATAGTATTGTGCCCGCAACGCAGCCGTTAACCTGACCATTTCGTCGCAGCTGGTATCCGAGGCGACAACTGCCTCGACAGCGCCGACTGCGGCAGCCCAATTGAGCAGCCGATCGTGCTGCATCTCATAGCACTGATCCCTAGTCTGGCGCAGCCAGCCACGCTCAATGAGCCCGTTAATCTCCGGATCGGTCATCTCCGCTTTCGCCAAATCCGACGCGGCCCACGGATATCGTGCCTTAGCTGGATATCGCACCAACTCAAAGGCGAGAGACGCAAGTTTCGGGCGAACGAGATGCGCCTGGGCGATGGACGGCCGAAGTAGTTGCTGCCAGCAATGGTCAAACAACTCATACTCGTTTGTTGGCTGCCAAGCTGGGTCGGCCGACCACCTGTCGCAGTAGACCTTTGCCAGGAGCGGCCGCCTCAGCACGTTCTGGACGTCGCTCGGAATGTTCGGCCAGTGGTTCCCCAATCGCAAACTCAGATAACGGTGAAGCTCACTTAGACTGAAATCGCCGACGCTGATGACCGCAGCTTCGGAGACGGCCCTCGTCTGCGATAACTCGTGCGCCAATTCGCTGTTGCAGGCGAGTAACGCTCGGACTCCAAGCTTGGCCCAGTCGAACCGCGCCAGGGAGCTGGCTTCGCCGAGTTGATTAACCTGATCAATTAGAATGGTAAGCCAGTGGCGTGGCGCCGTTGGGCATAATTTGCGCACTCGGTGAGCGATTTGCCTCAAATCGATGACAGCGTCGTGGCCTGCGATATCGCTCCATAGAATGCGCCCTACTTCGTCAAGCGTGCCCTTATAGCTGCCATGCGACTGCAGCGCTACAACAAGTGCCGGCTGGCCCGATAGCTCAAGCGCCAGGCGGCACAACTGCCAGCTCTTTCCCTGCCCGCTCTCACCGCTCAGTACGAGTACCGGCTGATCATTCGGCCAAGCCGAGATGTGTCGGATGATCGGTCGCTGATTTCGCGCATCCCAAGGCTTCTCGTATCCAACCAGCTTGATGAAGTTCTCTAAGGCCTCCTGCGCCTTCGATCGAAATCGATTCCATGACAGCGGCTGCGCTTTCACGCCGATCGACGCGAGCAGCTCCTCGCATCGAACGGACTGATTTCCCTGCGCCGCGAGAGCCTCAAGCTTTGAAAGCAACGCGTTCCGCTTCTCTGATACCTGCTCATGATAGGTGACCATCCCCAACAAGAGCGCGTCAACTTCTTGCTCGATGTCCGTCTCGTGCTGCTCTCCAATGCATTCGAAATTGACCAGAATGTGCCGCACGCGCTCGCGAGTACGATCTAATTCGGTTTTATCAGTTTTCTTCGAGTCCGCCAGGGCAGTCACAACCTCGTCTACTAGAGCGTCTAGGTGTGTGCCTTTGTCGACTGCGGGCGCGTCGACAGCCTGTTGCGAGGGCGAATGCGGTGAAGATAACATCCGGAATGTCGCCAGCGTCGGCCCAATCCGTCCGTTTGTAATAAAGCGATAGCGCGTTTGGCGGTCAGGATCGTCAGCCACGCTATACAAATCGGGAAGGACGGCTCTGACGATTTCACGCCAGGACCAAGAGGCCTTGGTTGACCGCGATTTGACTTGATCAACGAGGCGTGCGTCGCCAATCGAATGTAGGTCGCCGCCGGCGGGCTCAAGGATGATGAGGTCGGGTTTCGCGGCGCGCGTGAACTGTGCGACGTAGTTTTTGAGAACATGGCGCAAGCTCCAGAGCATCTGATAGCGGTATCCACCGATTGATGCCGGACCTCCGGCGCGGGTAGCGTTTTTCACTCTGTGTTCCTAAAAGGTCGTTGATTTTAGTGTCTCAATTGCGGAGCGCCGAGTCGCCGTGGGGCGGGCTGAGGTTGACTGCACAGACAGCTTTTTGAAGTTGACTCGCGTGATGCAGTTTACGAGTGAGTGAGGCACGCTCCGTTCAGCTTCTCGGCATCTGCTGCCGTGCATCCTTACAGCGTCGGATCAACAGACCGGCCTCCGATGCGATAAAAGCCGGCGCGAGCGCCGGCTTCCTCAATCGCGATCCCCGCTACTCGGTCGCCGGCTCGCCCAGAATCGCCTCGATGACGCGCGTCGCGGTTTTTTGAATCAGGTCCAGCGACTCGATCAGCGTCTCGCGCTTTCCGTCGTAGAGCTGGATGTAGTCAGCGGCATGCGTGCCGTACTGCAGGCCGATCGCCTGGCTGACGACGAAGGCGACCGCTTCGGCTTCGGTTTCGCGCATGGTTTTGGTTGTCGCTGTGCGGCGGTCACCCCGGTGCATCAGCTCGTGCGCAAGTTCATGGGTGAGCACCGAGAACTCCTCCGCGGGCGATAGCGACTTCAGGACTTCAATTCGCCCGCCGAGCGAACGACCGAGTGCGCCGCCGAGATTCTCGGTGTAATCGAGGGCGATGCCGCTCGCGGCGATCAGCGCTTTGAGCCGGTCGGTATGTGCACCGGGATCGCCCGCCACGCCGGCGAATTCGGGCAGCGGGTCGCCATCGGTTTGTGCGATGTCGAACACATAGACCGCCCGGAAGCGGAGCAGGCTGCGCTCAGTCTCCTCGTCGGCGTTCGCTTCGGCTTTCGCCTTGATGTGCATGGGCGCGATGATGACGATGCCTTTCTCGCCCTTGCGGACGAAGCGATTGAGCTTGCGCCAGGCGTTAAATCCGGCGACCTGCGTCGCGTCGGGTTTCTGTAGGGCGATCAGCATCACGTTGTTGAAGCTGTAGCGATGGAAACGGCCGAGCATCGCCAGGTAGGCGGTCAGCGACTCGCTCTTTCCCTGATCGAGTGCGGCGGTGAGGTTGGCGAGTGCTTCGTCGGCGATCTTCCTGGCTTGTTCTGCTTTCATGGTGTTTGCTCCTTTTGGTGGTGCGCGAAGGGACCGTCCCTTCACCAAGGCCTGAGGGACGGACCGCCGCGCCAAAAGGAGCAGGCGAGCGCATGACTGACTGAGTCCGAAGCGACTTTGCGACGGGCGTGACAGGGTTCCCGCCGAAGGCGGACGCAACGCGGCCCTGGCGCGACCGGTGCCGGAGCGAGAACGTCCGCGAAGCGGCAGGCGGGCGGGCGCGAAGCGGATGAAAGCGAACCAGCCCGAATGTCGCATCAGGCACAGTGAACCGCCGCCGGATCTCGGAGAGTTCGCGAAAGCGACCGCCGACCGCGCTATGCGCCGTGGGTCAGTCGGCGGCAACGGGGGAATGGCCTGATGCGGCTTGTCGATGCGCTTCGTCGTGCGAACTTGCGAATTCGATGAAACACATCCGCCCGGACCGCCAACTTATGAAGCGGCGGCTGCATGTACCCGACGCGCGCGTATTAACCCATAGGTTGAAAATCTGTGTCAGGATGCTCGGATGTTGCGAGTGACCGAGAGCAAGAGTGCGGGCCGTGCCAAGAGCTACTACAGCACGGCCGACTACTACAGCGAGGGACAGGAGCTGATCGGCCATTGGCGTGGCCAAGGGGCGCAGCGGCTGGGGCTGTCCGGAGCGGTCGATCGGGCCGACTGGGACCGGCTGTGCGACAATCTCGATCCGCGCTCGGGCGAGCCGTTGACTGCTCGGCGGAACACAGAACGCCGTATCGGCTACGACTTCAACTTCCACTGCCCCAAGAGCGTGTCGCTGCTCTATGGCCTGACGCAGGACGAGCGCCTCCTCGAAGCGTTTCGCGAATCGGTCGCGGCGACGATGGAGGACATCGAATCCGAGTCAAAGACGCGCGTTCGCAGTGACGGCCGGAACGAGGACCGCGTGACGGGGAACCTCGTCTGGGGCGAGTTCGTTCATTTCACGGCGCGACCGGAGGAGGGCACGCCGGACCCGCACCTGCATGCCCATTGCTTCGTGTTCAACGCAACCTTCGATTCGGAAGAATCGCGCTGGAAAGCCGGCCAGTTCGGTGACCTGAAGCGCGATGCGCCCTACTTCGAGGCGGTCTTCCATGCCCGGCTTGCCCGGCGGCTGGAGGAGCTGGGCCTTGAGACCGTGCGGACTGCGAAGGGCTGGGAGATCGCCGGCATCGGCCCGGAAACACTGGCCAAGTTCTCGCGCCGCACGGCCCGAATCGAAAAGCTCGCCCGCGAGCGCGGCATCACCGATCCCGATGCCAAGGCGGAGCTTGGCGCCCAGACCCGCAGCGGCAAGGCCAAGGAGCTGACCATGCCCGAGCTGGAGGCGCTCTGGGCCGAACGCCTCACGGATCGGGAAGAGGCCGACCTGGAAGCGCTGTCGCGACGCATCGGCGACGCCGGCTACGCGGAGAACGACGACGCGGCCCGGGCGATGGTGCTCCGCTCGATGGAGCATGTGTTCGAGCGCGCCTCGGTCGTGCCGGAGCGCACCCTGCTCGCCTATGCCTTGAAGCAAGGCGTCGGCAAAGCGTCGCGGGAAGCGATCGAGCGCGTCATGGCAGAGCAGCCGTTGATCCGGGCTACGCGCGATGGCCGCAAGCTGGTCACGACGCAGCAGGTGCTTGATGAGGAGTCGCGGATGCTGGCCTTCGCCCGCAGCGGGCGAGGGGCCTGCCGACCGATCAACCCCGGCCGGAGCCGCTTCATCCGTGAATGGCTCAACCCCCAGCAGAAAGCCGCCGTGCGGCATGTACTGGAATCCCGTGACCGCGTGGTCCTGATCCGCGGCGCTGCCGGCACCGGCAAGACCACGATGATGCAGGAAGCACGGGCGGGGATTGAAGAGGCGGGCCAGCGGGTCTTCGCCTTCGCGCCATCCGCCGCTGCCAGCCGCGGCGTGCTGCGGGCCGAGGGATTCTCCTCGGCCGAGACCGTCGCGCGTCTGCTGGTTGATCGCAACCTACAAAACGACGTTCGCGGAAGCGTGCTCTGGATCGACGAGGCGGGGCTACTGGGGACGCGGACCATGAGCGAGCTGTTCTCGCTGGCCGAGCAGCTCGATGCCCGCGTGGTGCTCTCCGGCGACCGCCGCCAGCATGGCTCGGTCGCCCGCGGCGCTGCCCTGCGGCTTTTGGAAGAGGAGGCCGGGCTGCGGCCGGCCGAGATCAAGGAGATTCAGCGGCAGAAGGACGAATACAAGGCCGCGATCAAGGCCCTCAGCGAAGAGCGCACGGAGGAGGGCTTTCGGCGGCTGGACGATCTGGGCTGGATCCGCGAGGTCGGCGACGCGGACCGGGATCGTGAACTCGCCGCCGCCTACGTCGATACGCTGCAATCCGGCAAGACGGCGCTGGTCGTTTCGCCGACCCACGCCGAAGGCGATCGGATCACCGCGGAAATCCGCCGGCAGTTGCGGGAGCGCGACTTGCTCGGCAGCGAAGAGCGGAGCTTCCTGCAACTGACGCCGGCCAATCTCACGCTCGGCGAGCGCCGCGATCCGGCGAACTACGCGAGCGGAGACGTGCTGGTCTTCGACCAGAACGCCCGCGGCTACCGCCGGGGCCAGCGGTTGGTGGTTGGTGAGGGTCCATTGCCGCTCGATCAGGCCGAGCGATTCTCCGTCTTCCGGCCGGCGGAGCTGGCGCTCTCGCCCGGAGATCGCATTCGCATCTCACGCGGCGGAAGCACGGCGGACAACGCGCACCGCCTGAACAACGGCGACGTCTTCACCGTGAAAGGCTTTACGAACACCGGCGACATTCAGCTCGGCAACGGCTGGACGATCGCACGGGACTTCGGGCATCTGGCGCATGGCGTGGTCGTCACGAGCCACGCGAGTCAGGGCAAAACCGTGGACCGCGTCTTCATCGGCCAGTCGTTCTGGTCCTTCGGTGCCTCGTCGCGGGAGCAGTTCTACGTCAGTGCCTCGCGCGGGCGCGAGCAGGTCGTCGTCTTCACCGACGACAAGGCGACGCTCATGGACGCCGTCAGCCGTTCGGATGAGCGGCTGAGTGGGACGGAGTTGGTCCAGGACTTGCAAGCGGCCCGCGACCGCATGGCCCGCGATCGCGTGGCCGAGGTGGCGAGAGCGGCGGTCGCAAGCGCGGTCCGCGAGCACGAACGGGAGCGAATGGCATATGAGCGATAGGTTGTTGGAGCGCGTGCAGCGCCGAACCGCCGCCAACTCGAACGACGAGTTCGATCCGCAGGGCGAAGAAGACCTTGGCTGCTTTGGCTGGCTACGCGGCGTTCGCGACCGCGCGATCATGCTGGAGCTGCGGAAGAAGGACGGCCACGCGCTGGCGATCGGCTACTCGTGGATCGAGCGTGTCGAGCTCGTTCCCGATGAGGGGATCGCGCTGCACTTACCGGGCCGAACCGTTCGAATTCGCGGCTCGCGGATGAACGCGGAGATACGTCCGACCGTCCGGCTCTTCGACGGCATCATCCGCCACCGCGTGCCGTGGGTACGGGAGGCCGATCGGACAGAGTTGATGCGCTCGGGTGATGAGCACGTCGCCGTTGAGCGGATAGAGTGGGAATCGTAGTTGCCTCCGCACGGTCCCGCGGAGCACAGACGCTTTGGTAACAGTCCGTTGATAAAGTCATTTGGCCGCAAAAAACACCGCGTTCCTGATATCGCCAGGCGAATCGAAATCGACGCGAATCGACTTCTTGCAATAGCATCTCGAATGCAGAGGACACGTTGGTTGGGTTGTTTTCAATCATGGTTGTTCGTCGGCTCCCTCTTCGCTTGGACTGTCCTGATCGTTGGGCGGGTTCGGAGTGGTGCCCTGCCATGCGTCGGAGACCGCTTGCCACGTAAACTGAAGATCGCCGGGCTCACACCATTCCTGCCAGAATCGCGGGTCGTCCGAATCAGGTCGCTGCGACTTCGGAAGGTCGCGCATATCAACCAGTACCGGAACGGGCGTCGCCCAGCCAAGCAAGATGGCGTGTCGAGTCGGGAGCGTCGGAAGCTCGCTCAGCAGCCCCCCGAGGTTGTCCGGCACTAGTCGCTGCACCAATTCCTGATCACGGTCATTGACGATTCGGTGGAGCAAAAACGTGTTGCACTGTGCGAGGACGGTTGGTGACAGCTCCGACGGACGCTGAGACGACACAACCAGTCCAAGTCCGAACTTGCGGCCTTCGCGTGCGATCCGCTCGAATGTTCGGCGACACATGTGCTCCGGGCTGGAAAGGCTCTCTTCCTCACTGCGCGCCCGATGCACGAACGTATGCGCCTCCTCCAGCACGAGGACGGTTGGCAGCGCCTGCCTCGTAATTCGACGATGACGTTGCAACGCTTCAAACGTTGCACGAGCAAGAACCGCGATTACGACGTGAAGCACTTCGCTTGGCACAAGCGACAAGTCGATGACCGACACCTGCCCCGCCGCGCCGTCTGCGAGCAGCGCTTTGAGCCAGCCAACAAGCGTGACCGCCCCGGCGGGATTCACTACGCTTCGAAGGAGTGGATCACTCAGCATCGTGCGGAGGCGGATGCACAGGTACGGAATAAACTGGGCCCCTGCTCCGCCTTCCTGGCCCGCAACCGCTTCGAGGTAGTCCGGCAGGTGGTCGGCGTCGAACGGGAGCGGCCGATCCGCGTTTTCGCCTTTCGAATCATCTTGCTGCGGCAGGAGACCGGCAATCGAGTCCAGTTTATCGATGATCTCCGCAAGGTCAGCATCTGCGAAGTCGTTATAGAAGCGAGTTGTGCGACCGGGAGACGGCGGCGAAGAACGGCTCGCGTATATCCTCGCCACGGACTGCTTGAGTTCCTCCAGCGCACTCACAAGCCCTAGCCCTAGGCTGGAAGCCTGGATGAGAGCCTGCAAGTCAACATCCATCACTTCCAGGCGCTTTCCGAACCCGATTTTTTCTGCGTACTGCGCCGTTGCAGCCCCAGCGGACTGCCATTGAGCAAACGCGAGTCGATGCCCGACGACAAACCTCCGCACTTGCCGAGTTGCCGGGATCGTGAGAGCTGCTCCCGCACGTAAGCCTCGAAGTGCTTGAATCAGCAAGGGTCGCTGAGCACCCGGCTGTGCGCGAGAGAAAGATGTCCATTCCTCCGTGTTCCAGAGCCACGCGGGCACGACGAGGGCATCCGACACGCCCGTTTCTGGCTCGACGCGGAAGAGTCGCGTCGGGCAATCCGCGTTCGCAAACGTACGTGAGTATTCGCCGTTCGGATCCAACACGATGAAGCGGGCGTTCGGCGTGTGGGGCTGCCCTTTGCGCTTGCGTTCCGCGGCCGCGGCTTCGAGCGACCAGCGAATCACCCCGGCGACGCTGCACGATTTTCCGCTGCCGGTGTTTCCGAGAACCGCCAAGTGTCGCCCGAACAGCTTGTCGGGATCGACCGCGATGCGTGCATTGCCCGCGAGCGGCGCTGTGCCGATCTGGACCCGTGCGTCTGGACCTCGGCCTTCGACGATGTGGCGAAGCTCCTCGCGCGTCGGCAGCAATACTGCGTCGCCGACCGTAGGAAAAAGACGCACGCCGCGCTCGACTTCCCATCTGGCGTCGTCCGTGTCGATGCGACGGAGTGTGGCGACCGGAAGCACCTTCATCTTTCGGATTGGGTAGGGAAGGTCAACGAGTCCGAAGTCCTTCAAACCCAGCCGCTTCGGGTACGGGGCGTTCTCGATTCCGAGCCACGCGATAAGGCAGACGATTGAGCCGACTTCGTTAGGCACGAGCACATAGCCGTTGATCCGGGGGAACGGAGATGGGTATCCAGCATTTAGAGCCGTTGACGCCGGTGCATCAGTGTCGAGCATGACGGTGAACTCATTCGGGGCGACGCAAGCGATCGTCCCAACGGTGCGATGTCCGGCATGTTCGACGGGCGTTGTCATGTTGGCGCTCCACTGCCATCGCTCTCATCCAGCTCAACGGTCTGCGCAGACTGAGCAGGAGGTGGTACCGCGCTCTCGCCTCGTCGTTGCAGCAAACCGGTTTTGCGGGCGCGAGCCGAATCGAGAGCCGGCTTGGGCAGGTAATGTCGGACAAGCATGGTCAGGTCGCCAAAATGGGAGCCGAGCAAGATGGTCATTTGCGCGCCGCTGCCAACACGGGAGCAGAATCGACTGACGCGGCCTCCCGGATCGTCGAACGAGATAATGACCAGGTGCGTCGAAGGAATCGTGAGGGCGTCGCGGATTATGCGGTTGATGTGGTCGTCGCCGAAACCGTAACCAAACGTCACGAGCACGGCGTTGGGCCGACACATAGACGCTGCGAAGTCACGGAACAGCTCTGCGTAGGGATAGCTAAGCGTCTCGATGTCCTTGGCCGGGTTGGGGTACACGAGCACGCTGTTGTACGGGCCCGCGGGTTTCTCGTCTCTCCCAGGATTCGTTTCCTGCGGCGACGCTGCGCTTGCTGCGATAGATGGCGTCGGAATCTCCGGGTGGCTCTCCTTGGCTCCGAACGGCAGCATGCAGCGTCGGATAGTTGATCCGTCTGCTCGCCAATCGAGCGAGCCGTGGAGTTTGGTGAGCCGAATGACCCCCTCCAGGTACCGCGGCTCTCCGCGGATGCCGGGCGGGTTGTAGTGCATGTCGATGTTCAGCCGTGACGCCCGGAACATCGGCTCGACCGCGCCCACGAAACGGTCGATGATGCGGATTCCCGCACGGTCGCAGCCGAACTCGATGAAGCGGTCGTAATTCGTCGTGAATAATTGGAGCCGGTCGCGCGTGCCCGCACGCGATGCGAAGCTAAGCAGAAAGGACGCGAGCACATCCGCAGCCGAGTTGTCGGTAGCCGACCTGGCCTTTGTCAGGAAGTCCTCTTCGCCTTTGAGAACCGTCTTAAGCAGTGCGGTAATCTGACGTTGGATTTGAGCCAAAAGCGATGCCGCACGTGCGTCCGAAGCGATTCGCAGGCCTTCGTACAATGCGATGGCGGCTCTAAGACGGTCTTCGATGTTCGGCTCGTCGCCGCGGCCAGCAGCTCTTGCGGATCTGACCGCTTCGGTCTCAATCTCTGTACTCAATTCGCCGGGGAAACGGTCTGACGACATACTCGCCGACGCGGCGCTGGCAACGTGACCCAACGCAATGGGCAAGCCGGTCCCGACCAGGAGTGCAAGGTGCTCGGCCTGAAACAGCGAACAGAGCCACGGTTCGATGGCACGGCGGGCCTTCAGCACGCTCTCACCGTCGGTCGCTGGCGGAACGTCCGCCTCGTAGAACGGCTTCGGATCGTCGAGCTTTGCGTAGTGCTTTGGAAGTCCTAGCCCATTAGGCTCAGGTTGTTCATTCGCCGGCATCGTCGTCACTCCCACCATGTAATGCGATCATCACAACTTCATGATTTTCTGCAACGCTGTAACCGAATGTCGTTCATGGCTGACTGAAAAAAGGCGGCGTACTCTTGGGACTTGAGGAGGTCCCGAAACCGCCCACGATGGGCAGAGGAGTACGCCAGTGTTGGAGAATAGCGATGCGACGACGACGGTTCCAGAGCGGGCTGGGGACGGGCTGGCGGGGCTGCACCCCGGGCCGGCGGGATGTGCTGAGCGCGGTTTTGCGCGCGGGCGCGCAATGGATGCTGGCGCAGGCGCTCACTTTCTCTCGGCGATCCTGCCGCCGTATCTGCGGAAGACCCGCGCGATCGAGGAGTTGATCCCGTGGCTGGCCTATCGCTGACGGGCGAGCCGGCGCGGTGAAAAGCCCGCATTCCGCGAACTCGCCCGCGAAGGTCGCGAGTCCGGCGACACACATGTGACCTTCAAAATCAGCGACCGCGCCCGTGATCGTCGCCGTACATCTGGCGCAGGTGCTTGCGATTGAGTTCTCGCAGCAGCGGTTGCAGCATCTGCACGACCGAAGCCGCGGCCATCACGCCCATGCAGATCATGGCGACTTTGTTGAACACCACCGCGTCGGCGGCCGGGGCGGTGCGGGCCATTTGCTGGGCGGTGTTGGCGAGGTGGAGCGGGTTGGGGGCCGTCATGTGATTCCTGTTGTTGCTCGCCAACATAGCGTGTTCTTCGAATCGCGCCAGTGACAATTGTGTGACAATGCGACTGTGAATATCCGGCTGCCGGCGGACTACTGATACGACACCTTAAACGTCGGCGAGTCCTCCGGCCGACTCGCCCGCTTGTCGTAGAGCCGCGTCGTCGAAACGCTCGCATGGCCCAGCCACGTCTGCACCTTGGCGATATCGGCACCATGCTCAAGGGCGTTCGTCGCGGCGGTCGCCCGCAGGCTATGCACGCGGAACTCGCACGCACTGATACCGGCGGAAGGCGCGTACTGTCGGGCGACGCATTGGTACAAAGCGCCGGGCGTCAACGACCGGCTCAAATCCCCGCTCGGACTGCGCACCGGCCGAAAGAGAGGGCCGTCCACGTCCTCGCCGTGACCGGCGATCGTGAGATAAGCGGCAATGCGCTCCAGCGCCGCCGGATGAGCCTCGACATACCGAATCTTCGGGCCGTGGCGGCCCTTGCCGTGAATGCGCAGACATTTCACGCCGCGGCGTTCCTGAAGATCGCGCACGCGCAGCTTGCAAAGTTCGTCGCGGCGTAGCCCGTGATAGAGCAGGACCGCCAGGATCGCTCGGTCGCGGACGCCTTTCAGCGTGTCGGTCGGCGGCGCGTCGAGCAGGCGACGCGCCTGGGCATCGCCGATCGCCGGCGTCTTGCCCTCGTTGATACCTTCGTTCGGGCGCTCGATGCCGTCCACGGGGTTGTGGGTGACGGCGTTCCTGTCACACAGATAGTCGAATAGCGACCCGAGCGCTGAGAGTTTGCGTCGGATTGTCGCCGCCGACAAGCAGCGGCCCGTAGTGCTGCCCTCCGCCTGTTGGGCGCGGAGCGCGCCTCGCCAGGCGATCACGTGCGCCCGCGTCACCTGCCGGAACTCCTCGGGTCGCACGATGCCGGCGAACACCATGAAGTCGCGTACGTCGGTCTCGTAGGCGCGACGCGTGTGCGGGTTGGTGAGGTTGGCGAACCATTCCACTTCCGGCGGAACAGCCGCCAGCCGTAGGAACTGCTCATCGGTCAATCGGCGGCTAGCCGGGACGGAGTGGCCAGTTTGAGAAGCGGGGACATCGAACGGCATGAGGACATCTGATCGTGGGGTAGAGTAGGTAGCAAAGCTATAGCACGATAAAATATATTATCAATAGAAAAGGGGCTGTTTGAGCAAGTGGGACGGCGGCTACGTTGTGGCCAAAGATTCGTCTTGCGCCAATCCGTCAAATGTGCCAATATCGGGGAAACAACCAATGAGAGGGTATTGGCATGGGGGATATTCGTGTTCGCAACGTCGATGATGAGGTCATCGGCATGTTGCGAAGCCGGGCGGCTCGGGAAGGCCGAAGCTTGTCGAGGCTCGCCGGCGAGATGTTGGCCCGCGAGGCCATGCGTCCTCGGCAGGAATGGGCGACGCGGCTGGATCGACTGCATCAGGAAATGCTCGAACGGCACGGCGAATTGCCCGACTCGACGCCCGACATCCGCGAGGAACGGGACCTGCGAGGATGATCGTCGTCGACGCCAGCGTGGCGGCCAAATGGGTGCTGGCCGAACCCGACCGCGATGCGGCCAAGGCGCTATTGGGCAACGATCGCAAGCTGATCGCGCCGTCGGTGATTCGGTTCGAAGTGACCGGCGCAATTCTGCGGCGATTCCGCAAGAATGAACTGGATGAGAAAACCGCCCGCTTCGCCTGTCAGGAATGGGACGAGCTGCTGCACGACCTCGTAATCGAGCTGGTCCCGTCCGAGGAATTGTTCGTACTCGCCCGCGACCTCGCGTTCAAAGCGCGACACAGCCTGTCGGACTGTCTGTACCTCGCGGCGGCCAAGTCCCATTCTGCCGAGGTCGTGACAGCCGACGTGACGCTCCGTGATCGCGGCAAGAAGCTCTATCCGCGAATCACCCTGCTGCAGCGGGCCGCGGTCGCAAATTGAATCCTCTGCCCCGGGGAGCGATATATGCTGAGCGGCAGCGATTGTGCGTATAGCATCCGCGGATTGGCTTGGCTCAACGCCGCAGTGCTGCGCGTTGAGCGCTGACAGACCTCACCCTGATTGAGCCGAGCGCGAGTCGGCCGGAGCAGTTGAGCGTGCATGAACCTGTACAGCGTGTAGTCCGCAACGCGGCGCGCGATGCCGTATCGCGTCTAGTGGAGGTGGCGCAAGATCCCGGTCGCTGGACGGAATCCGCGTTCGAAGTCATGTTAGAGGCGGGGCGACAGGGCACGAACATAGTGCCCGCACTGGTGGAGTGCCTGGCAAGCTCGGATTTCGTCACGCGCTACGTTAGCGCTCTTCACCTTCGGGTTTCGCATAGCAACGGCGTCTTGGGTGTCGACCCCACTACCCTCAACGCGGCCAATGCGGTGTTCCTGCAAGGGCTGGCAAGTGCCGACCTTGACGAGCGCGTATTCGCGACCGCGCTACTTTGCCAAGCACCCGTGCCGGACGAGGCCGTTCCACACTTGAAGGAGCTTTGGCTGGGCGGAACGGCAGAATCACGTGTTTTCGTTGCTGCGGCGTTGAGCCAAGCCAACCCCGATACGGTCGAACAGTTCGACATCCCCTTGTCAGAAGTGTACGCAGTGCTCAGCAATGCGCTAAAGTCTGACGATGCGGTAGCGCTTCGTACCGCATCGCTCGCGATTGGCCGCGCGGGTGTCCGAGCCGGCAAACCCTCGCGCATCTTGTGCGAAGCGCTGGCGAATGTTGGGCCGGGAATGAAGGAAGCCGTGCTGCTGGGACTGAAGGAGCTCGGCACGATCGGCGTCGCGGGTGCGCAGCAAATCGCGGACATAGCCGCCAATGACCAGCATTCCGCTTCGCTACGCGCGTTGGCCGTCGTTACCCTGGGTTCAGTGACGCGCGGTACTAGCAAAGGTTATCGAACGTTCGACACCGCCCTTCAATCCGACGACCATCGACTTATTCTGGCGGGCCTGGTCGCATCCATCGAAGCGGGCCACGCAAGCCCTGTCGCGATCAGTCTTTTTGCGGTTCATTTACGCTCCGCAGACACGCGGGTCCGCCTTTATGCAGCAATGGCGCTGACCGCGGCCAGAGGCGCAGCCTTGCCGGCGCTTCCGATACTCGTGGAGCGATTCCGGGAGGAAAAAGAGTACGAGGTTCTGGAGCGCGTATGCGAAGCGGTTGCCGCGATCGGGGCCCCGGCACTCGATGACTTGCTGGAACTCATCGGACGGCATGATCGCGATCGGATGGAATCGTGCGCGCGAACACTCGTCGCCATCGGGCCTACGGCCGTGGACGCACTGGTCACTGCATTTCTTCGCACCAAGGATGAGTGGTACGGCCTAACAATGCTCGCAGTGATAGAGCAGCTTGAGCAAGGGCAGGACAAGGCCGTTGTCTCACTCGCTCGAGCGCTGGAACGCACGAACGACGAGGAACTCGCGCTGATACTGACGATTGGAATCGAGCATGCGGGGCCAGCGTCACTGCTGGCCGCGAGGCCGCTGATACGGTGGTTTGTTCAAGGACGCGAGGAACTGGGGTACTGGGTGGCCAGGGCCTTATCCCATGCGGACAAAAAGGCTGTTGCGGCAGTGCTCGCCAATTCCGAGAAGCTTCCATCTGCGGACCGAGCCCGACTTGAGGCGATCCTTGAACAACGCCAGGCGTCGGGCCATGCTCCGCTGGACCGGTTCGCAAAGTACCGTGAGTTTCCGCGGCAGGCAGTGCTTTGGATGTTTATGCGGGCCGCCCAAGTGTTGCTCGACCGGGGACCGATTCCGATGAAGGAGCTTGCCGCGGTGATGAATGAGATCGCGAACGATGGCGCGGATCCATTCCGAACGCCGACAACGCAACGCGCGATTGAGTTGAACATCAACCAGTTCTGCGAACACTTCAAGATCACATTTCGTGCCAGTTCATCCGGGCGGCCCGGCCCCCTGACTGACGCGGCGGCTGGGCATCGCTCTGAACTCGAAGCCTATTTCGCAATGGGTGGCCGCGACACATAGCGATTGACAAGCCCGCGCTGGTGTGCGATCTGGTTGGCAAAGAGGGGGCGCGGGGAATTGACGGAAAAGCGGGGTGCGCGCGGAGCGCTTGACTATCACAGCCTGACGCTCCCCAGCGACCGCATCACGCTGGGTCAAATGGCATCGGCGGAGCCGGACCTGTTCTGCCGCGCCGCCGTTGTCTCTCCGGACGTGCTCGACTGCGACGCGTTCGCCACCCGGAGCTTCGAGCTCATTCTGGCCGAAAAGGCAGTCGCCGCCGCGACGGGAAGGCCGGATCCGTATCCCCAGCATGAGCGGCGTTACATCATCGAAGAACTGCTCCACGAGGCATATCTGCACTACGGGCTCAGCTCCGGGATTCACGAAACACGTCGCCTAGCACACGGAATTGAAACGCTTGCGACAAAACGCGCGGGCGGCCCCAAAATCGGATAGGCAGCGTCGCGATTTAGTGGCTGGGCGATCAGAATTGAGGCTGCGTAATCCAGATTACGCAGGTGGGGCACCCCGAAAACACGGTCAAAATCGTCATCAAACGCACCCGGGCCGACCAAGTCGCGGGCGGATTTCTCGCTGCATGGACCCCGGTGCGACCGCTCCCCAGAGCTGTCGCGCGCCGGTCGTCCGGCGGTGCGTGCGACTCGGTAGGAACCCCGAGTGACGCGGACGCGACTCGGACAAAACGTCCGAGAACTGACAAGGAAGTGGCGATGGCAACGCATGATCACAATCCAAACGGCGGTGGATTCTTCGACTGGGAATGCCAACTCTACGGCGATGCGTTCCCGAACATCGCCGGGCGTGTGCGGGCTGGCGACTGCGGTCCGGCAGAGGGTGCCGTTGCCCTGCGGAGCGAGCTGTCTCGACTCATAGCGCCAATCCTCAAGCGATGCGGCGTCTCGACAAGCGAAGCGGATGATTTGTTGCACGATCTTTGCGTGGAGCTCAGGGAACGAGCGGCGGCGGGCTACTCGCGGGAGAAGGCCGGTCGGTTGTTCGTCTGCGGCGTGGCCCGAAAGCTCGCTTGGAAACTCATGCGCAGCAATAAACGCTTTCGTGGGCGCGCAGCGTCGGACCTAGCGGACTTTGATCAAGCCTCGCCGCGCGAACACGACGCGGCGGCGTGGATCGCGCTGACTGACTTGGTGGAGAGAGTCAGTACATATGCATCGCACTTAAGTCCCAAGCTTCGCCAGGCGATGCTGGTCTCGTTCGAAGTCCTGCGAGACGCGGAGGAGTTCGATGAGACTCACGTCCGCAACATCTATGTGAACAGGCACCGCGCCCTGCAAAAGCTACGAGAGTGGCTGAATGGCGATGATCTATTGCACCCGTAACGAGCCGGTCGAAAGCAATCGACCGCGGGGTCGCATGCGCGCCGCCCCTGGGTCGCGACTGGTGCCGAATTCAGCGCTTTTTCATGAAACAGACTTGCCGCTCGCGGCAATAGCACCAGACAGCGAACCGAGTCAACAACTACGAAAGGAACCAAGATGTCAGACCTGCTTCAGCTCATGCAAATCGGAATCGTCTGCGGAACCGTGTTGATGGTCACGTTCGTGGTACTGCTCGCGCTCCCACAGTCGCGAATGCGATCGGTCTGCCTGGAAGTGATGAAGTACGGCATCGCTGGAGGCTGCGTACTGCTCACGGTGAGTCCGATCGATGTGATTCCCGACTTCCTGCCCGTGCTGGGCTGGGCCGATGACGTGGGTTACGTCGTCGGCACTGTCTCGGCGATCGGCTCGGCCGTACGCGAGCGCTCGGTGCGGGCCAAGCTACCTCGCTAACACGACACCCAACCCAATTTCACGGTGAAAATCATGAGCGAACAAAAGATCATCCTCATCCCACTTGACCGGCTCGACTTCGCACCGCAGGTGCGGAAGCGATTCGACGAGGAAGAGTTGAGCCGCCTTGCCCAAAGCATCGCCGCGCTGGGCGTACAGCAACCGATCCAAGTGCGACCCGCCGCCGCAGGCCGCTTCGTCGTGCTGAACGGCGAGCGGCGTTGTAGATCCAGCAGCCTCGCCGGCCTCACGGCAGTGCCGGCACAGGTCATCGAGGGCGCACTCGAAGCGGCAGAGATCATCGAGCGACAACTTGCGGTCAATCATTTACACGTTGATTTAAGTCCAGTCGAAGTCGCGCGCGGGATCGACCGCCTGTTGAAGGAACCCAACCGCACGGCGGCTGCGGTCGCCATGTCGCAAGGCACGTCGCCCGCGACGATTTCGCGGCTGCTCGCCTTGCTGAGGCTGCCCGCAGCGATTCAGGAACGAATCGAAGAAGGTGCGATCGGCGCGAGTTTTGCGGCCGAACTGGCGAAAATCGACGACCCGGCGGAACAGCTTCGCCTCGCGGACGAGGCCGCATCGGGACGACTGACGCGTGACGGCTTGGTCGCACTTGCGCGCGACCGCGGCAATGCGGGCAAGAGCAAGGCGGGACGGCGCAACCGAAGCGCGGGGCGGAAGCGGACAACGCCGGAAGGATCGTCGAGCGAGGATCCCCAGTTGCGGGTCACGCTGACGCTGGGAGACTCGCGGTCGATCACGCTAGCCGGCCCGGGCTTGAGCAACATCGACACGCTGATCGAATGGCTGACGGAGCTGCTGGGCGAAGCGCGCAAGGCCCGCAGCCAGAATCTGGGGCTTTCGACGTTCACGCGCATTCTGCGTGATCGAGCGGATGCTCCGCCCTCACCATCACAAGCGCGCGGCGCATGACATGTTCGGTCTGAGCTGGCGACGCAAGTCCTCGGACCACAGAACAGCGGCGCACACTTGGGACCTCGATCAGCCGCTCTTGATGCTCTCGCCGCAAGACGCGTGGACGATACGGGATGCACTGGAAGGCACGATCGGCCTTGGCGCAACCGGTTCCGGGAAGACCTCGGGCAGCGGTTGCCCCATTGCATTGGCCATGTTGCGGGCCGGATTTGGCGGGACGGTCCTGACCGCGAAGCGCGGCGAGCGTGAGCTCTGGGAATCGTACTGTCGCGCCACGGGGCGGCTTGGCGACCTGCGGGTCATCGGTGATGGCAAGCTGTGTTTCAACTTCCTCAACTACGAAGCAAAGCGGCCCGGCGCGGGCGGCGGAATCAGCGAAAATATTGTCAATATTTTCTCGACGGTCCTCGAAGCGGCAGACCGGACAAAGTCTGGCGGCGGAGGCCAAGAAGATCAGGGCTTCTGGCGGCGTTCCATGCGCCAACTCGTGCGCAACTGCGTCGATCTGCTCTTGCTGGCCGGGGTAGAGGTCTCGATCCCGAGCTTGTATCGCGTGGTGATCTCCGCGCCACAGAACCGTGAGCAGGCGGCAGCCGCGGCGTGGCGCGAAAAGTCGCTTTGCTTCCAGTGCCTGCAGAAGGCCGAATCACGGGCGCAGAACCCGACGCAGCAGCGCGACTTCGATCTCGTCGCGGACTATTTCCTCTTCGAATTTGCCAATTTGAGCGAAAAAACTAGAAGCGTCGTAGTCTCCAGCTTCACGTCGCTCATCGACGTTCTCAACCGCGGATTGTTGCGTGAGCTTTTCAGCACCACCACGAACATCACGCCGGATGTGGTTGAAGAAGGCAAGATCGTCGTGATCGATCTGCCGGTCAAGGAGTTCGCCGAGATCGGTGTGCTCGCACAGGTTCTCTGGAAATACATGTTTCAGCGCGCCATAGAGCGCCGCGATGTCAAAAAGAGTCCGCGGCCAGTTTTCCTCATGGCGGATGAAGCGCAATACTTTATCACCTCTTACGACCAGCAGTTCCAGACGACTTGTCGCGCCGCGCGGGTCGCAACCGTATTGCTATCGCAAAATGTGTCCAACTTCTATGCGGCGCTCGGCCACGGCGACGCGGGGCGAGCGGAGGCGGATTCGCTCTTCGGCAATCTCAACACGCGCATCTTCCACGCCAACGGCGATCCCATCACCAACGAATGGGCCTCATCCCTGATCGGCCGAAGCCGCCAGCTCATGAGCAACGGCGGAAATTCGCAATCGCGCGACTGGTGGACGGCGATGACGGGCTTGGGCGATCCGGGACAGTGCAGCGCGGGCTTTAGCGAGATTTTCGAGTATGAGGTCCAGCCGGCTGTTTTTACTCGCCTGCGCACCGGCGGGCCCGCCAATGGCGGGATCGTCGATGCGATCGTTGTTCGGAATGGAAAAGTCTTCCGCCAGACGGGCAAGGTCTGGCTGCCGGTCATGTTCCGTCAGAACACCGAACTGGAAATTCGATGAAAGAGCGAACCGCCGTCGCGACAAATGAATGACGGAGTCGCCGCAAGTACGGCGCAATGGAGCAAGCAATGAATCAACCGCAAAGCGAATGGGGCATTCGCGAACAGGTGAACTTCGCGGGCAACGTGATCTTGCTGACCGCGCGCACGTTCGCTCTGCCGGCCGAGCTGTTCCTGCGAAAAGACTTCGGGCAGGACTATCTCGGACTGCGCGGGGTGCTCGTGCCCGTGGCCATGATCCTGTGGGCTGGGCTGTGGCCGGAACACGATCCGCGTCCGTTGATCGGGTTCATCTGGTTCTTCTTCCTGATGTGTCTGGTCGAGCGCATCCGCGGCATCTGGCGTCGCTCGCACGGCGACGTGTGCCATAGCCGATATGACGGCACGCCGGGCTTGCAGCGCTTCTGGCCTAAGCGCGATGAAGTCTGGGTCAAGCAGAAGGTAGAGCCCTGGTTCACGATGGCGATCGGCGGACTGCTAATGCAATGGAATGTTCCGCTGGGTTCGTTCGTCTTCACGTCGGGGTGGGGCATGTTGCTGAGCATGGCCTCCGATGTCATTTGGCGGCACCGTCGGGCGCAGGAAATGTACGACGCCCATGTCGAGCAGCAGGTCATTTTCGGCGAGTTCCGCCGCATGCGGGGCGACGATTCCGGCGCGGACGGCCCGTCGTTGGTCGAGTTCCCGGACAACACGAAGAGCAAGCAACGATCCCGCAGATAAGGAGCAATGGCGATGACGATTCGAGAGAACTTGAAGCGCAGCATGGAGACGCTGGGCGCTGCGTGGCGGCAAGGGGCACGGGAGATTGGCGGAGCTCTCTACGGGCCGGGCACTGTGGCCCAGTCCCCGGAGTATGGCATGCCCAACACCAAGCTGCCCAGCGAGGTGGCCGATGGTCGGCGGGCGATGGAGGCGGACATCCAGACCGAGCCGCGCCGTTCGCTGGCTGACCGCGTGAAAGAGGCCGAGGCAACGCGGGAGCCGGAGCCGCCCCAGCGCGAGGCGGAGCTGACGCGCGACTGATCGCGCTGACGGACTAAGCAACCTCAAACAACAGACGCTGCGCTTTCGCAAGCCGCGATCGACCTCCGGGTCGCGGCCCCGGGACCGCTGCGCGCATTCAACTTCCTTCGACTGGACCCCGAAACTCGGAGCAACCTCATGAAACTCTTCGCAGATTTGGTAATGGCAGCGGGTGCTGCGGTAGTCGGCGGATTCCTTGGCCGCGCCCTCTTTGGCGGCTGGCGTACGGAGTGGACTTGGAGCGGCACGATCATGACGCCCTACGACCCCGCAACGGTGCGGGCGGCGGTCGACGATTGGGTGCTGCAGCAGCTCGGATTCACGCGGCGACGGCGCGAGGCCGAGTATGACGGCTACTGCCGCGGCGATTGGGGCATCGAGCAACTGCCGACTGCACACGATGTGCATTGGTACGACGTTCCGCTCCTGCTGATCTGCCGCTACCAGACAGTGGCCGGCCGCACGCACGTCGAGTTCGAGTATTTCACGGGCAGTGATCTCCAGTTCAACAACAAGGGCGGCGAGTTCCTGAAAACCGAAGCCGAGCGCGAGTTCGATCGTACGTTTGACTGGGTCAAGACGCGCGATTGGGATTCGCCGACGTCCGGCTCGCGCGGCGAGGGGCCCGGTCGCGACAGGAGCGACGAGGACGATTCGGCGGAGGCCGCCGACTTCGCGGCGCTTGGTCTCAGGATCGGCGCGGGATGGCAGCAGGTTCAATCGGCTTACCGTGAGGCCTGCAAGAAGTTCCATCCCGACCGTCTCTCGGGCAAGGATCTCGACCCGGATGTCGTCGAGCTGGCCGCGTCCCGTTTCCGAGAAATCAACGAAGCCTACAAGCGGCTGAAAACCGCGTTGGGGCGGGGATGATCCGATTCAACGCGTTACGCGAATCGTGCGCGTGGTGTGGTGCCGTCCATCGCAACCTGTCGGGAAGGCGTCTCGCCGCAGCACGCGGCGCGGGCAGGGAATGAGCCTCTCATCGTGGACCGTGGGATTCAACCATGTTCGCCGCAGCTCGATCCCGGCGGCGGGCTGCCGCCGGGTACGCCGGCGTGGATCACGCCGGCGGTGGTGGAGCGAACGCTTCGGGTGTGGCAGCCGCGCTATCGGGCGCCGCTGACCCAAGCCGAAGTCATCGCGATCCTGATTCGCGTCGATCGCTTGTTGTCTCAGCGACCTGTGAGTGCCTGAGCCGCCCCGCGATGTTGCGGGACGGCGAGGCGGGTCTTAGCGGCGGACCTGCCGCAGCGCCATCAAGCCGACCAACATGGCGACGCCGGTCGTCGGCTCCGGCACAAAGCTGAAGTTCGAGAGGAACTGCGTCGCGCCGCCGCCCGCCCCCTGCGTGTTGAGGGTGGCCCCCGTGAAGCCGACGTAAGCCGTTGGACTGCCGAGCAGCGACGCCAGCGAGCCGACGAAGTAGTTCCGCGGCCCGAACACGTCCGTGCCTTGCGTCATGGTCACGGACAGCACCGAACCCTGGTATCGCACGTTGACATCGATGTCTGTGAACTCATAGGCGTTCACAGGCGTCATGTCGGCCGAGCCGCCGCCCAGCACGCCGTTCGTGTAGTAGCCCGTGAAGCTCCGCCCCGGGCCGCTGTCGGTCTCGATCGTGACGGCCGCACTCGGAGTGATGCCGTTGTAACCGTAGCTGGCCCCGCCCAGCGTGGTGACCCCGCTCGGGCTGTTCTGAATCACGAAGGCCAGCCCTTGCCGTGAGGCGCTGGCGCTGATGCTGCTGGCGCGGTAGGTGAAGTTGGCCTCGAACTGCGTGATGTCCTGTGGCGTGGTGAACCAGAGCGAGCGGCGGTTGTTCGGCCCGGCCGTGAACTGGATCGCGTTGTCGCCGACGATCTGCAGCGGCGTGCCGGTGTCGGTCTGGTTGTACTGCCAGCCCGCCAGCTCCTGATTGCCGTTGAAGCCGAGGACGGCGGCCTGCGCTGTGGCGCTCAGCAGCGTCATCGCCACGGCGACGGCGACTGTTTCAGAACGGTGAGAGGTCATCAACTGCTTCATGTTCCCATGTTCCTTTCATAGCCAGGCGCGCAAACCTCCCCGCATGGCTGCTCCGTTGACAACCGGCACGTTGCGAGATTGGTTTTGCGAGGGCTTACGAGTTGTTCTAGGAACGCGATCGCGGGAGCTTCAAGCGATGTCATCCTAAGTGATGACGTACTTGTCGAATGCGAAGCGCGAGCGTTGAGTCGGAGAACGCGGCTGAATTTGGAGGACCGCTGCCGATGGGCATGTCAGAACTGATCCAGGAACATTGGTTGGCTGCGAAGCGGTCAACGAAACGAACCGTTGGGCATCTACGACTCACGCGCCTCGTTCTGATTGGTGCTGCGAGAGTGATGGCGAGGATCGGAACTCGCCTGAGTTCGTTGGTTCAATTGACTCGCCACCGCGAGCGCATGAACGGCGAGGCTCGTGCGGTCTCTGACGCCGATGCGTGCGAAGATTCGCTTCAAGTGCGTCCTGACCGTTGCGCGCGTCACCGAGCATTCGCTGGCGATCTCCTTGTCAGATTTTCCTCGCAGCACGCAAGACACGACTTGCGCTTGCTTGAGCGGCAGACCGATCTCCGCCACCACAGCGGCCCAGATAGGCGAATCGATTCCGGGAGGGAGGTCGTACGGAAAGTCAGCGCTGGTCCTCATGGCGTTTCCCAAAAAAAGAGCGTCGAACCAGAGACGCTCCGGGAGCCCCCGCCAAGGGGCATGGGAAACGCACCCTGGCCGACGCCCCTTTCGGGGCGCGGCTATCAAGGTGCTGCCTTCCCATTCAAACTTGGCGGTTTCCCGGAAGCGGCACAATGACGCTCGCGCGTCAGTTCAGGTTGTCACGACGCCGTATGGCGCGTCGCTTCAACGATTGTACGCGGCGGATCGTGCGGGTTCGCAAACAGATGGCGGGGAAAAAAGAGGGCGGCGTCGGGGACGTGCGGGGGGGACACGTGCAGCCGAGCAGCCGCCCAAGGGTCCAAGTGAATGACGGCAGCATAGGCATGGCCGCGGCAATCCCGCAATCCGATTTTTGCCCGATTTTGCGCCGCCCTCGTGAAATCGTACGAACTTCTCACCGCCGGCTCGCGCGCTCCGGTCAACCTGCTTAGGATCGGCTTCCGGTTCGGTGTGTCGGCTGGTTCTTGAAGGTGGTGCCCCATGAAACGCTTCGTCGCCTTGGCTCGGGTGAGTTCTCGCGAACAGGAACGCGAGGGCTTTTCGCTGGCAGTTCAAGAGGATGCGCTGCGCCGATACGCCGCCAGCGTCGGCGGCGACATTACGCGGCTATTCCGCATCGCCGAGACGGCCAGCCGATCGCAAGAGCGCAAGACTTTCAAAGAGCTGATCGCGTTCGCCAAAAAGAACGCCCGCGACTTGAGCGGGCTGCTCTTCTACAAAGTCGATCGCGCCGCCCGCAACCTCTTCGACTACGTCGAGTTGGAGCGGCTGGAAAGCGACCACGGCCTCGCGTTCATCTCGATCTCGCAACCGACGGACAACAACCCCGCCGGCCGCATGATGCGGCGGACGCTCGCCAACATGGCCAGCTTCTACACCGAGCAGCAGAGCCTCGACGTGCGGGACGGACAGGCGCGGCGTGTGAAGGAGGGCTGGTTCCTGGGCCTCGCGCCGTACGGCTATCGCAACGTGCGTCGTGACGGCCGGGGCGTCGTGGAAATCGAGCCGGTGCAGGCGAACAATGTTCGCCGCATGTTCCACCTATTTGCTTACGAACCGCTCACGATCGACGCGCTGATCGAGCGGCTTCAGAAAGAGGGACTCACCTACCGCTCGTCGTCGCCGCGCTTCCCGCGCAGTTCGCTGCACGTCATCCTCCAGGATCGGGCCTATATCGGCGAACTCCCCTATCGAGGCCAGTGGTACCCGGGCAAGCATGAGCCTCTGGTAGACCGAGCAACGTGGGACCGTGTGCAGGCGCTACTCGGCAAAAAGCCCCAGCGGTCGCTCGAGCTTACGTTCGCCGGGAAGTTGATCACCTGCGGCCATTGCGGTCGCGTGGTGACGGGCGAGCAGATCGTGAAACGCACCAAGTCGGGCGAGCGCTGCTACGTCTACTACCGCTGCAAGGGCTACACCGACCCCGGCCATCCGCGCCATCGCCCCACCGAAGCACAGCTCGATAGACAAATCGTGTCGCTCTTCGAGTCCATGCGGATCGAGGACGACTCGATTCGCGAGTGGTTCCGCGAAGTGCTGGTCGCCCGCGTTAAGCACGGCCAGGACGAATCAAAGGCGCAGCGGGCGGAACTCCAGCGTCAGGCGACGCTGCTCGTGGCTCAGCAGGACCGGCTGCTCAACCTGCGGCTGGCCGAAGAGATCGACGAAGCCAGATTCGCGTCGAAAAACACCGAGCTTCGTGATCGCTTGGCTGCGATCAAGCTCCAACTGGACGTGGTCGACCGCTCTCACGACGAAACCGCCGAACTGGCGGTTAAAACGTTTGAACTCTCACAAAGCCTTAAGGACAAATGGCTTACGGCGAGCCCCGCGGCCAAGCGTCAAATCCTCGGAATTGTGCTGTCGAACTGCCGTCTCGACGGCGAAACCCTTGTTCCTACCGTGAGAAAACCATTCGACGTGCTGGTGAAGACGCCCGCATCGCAAATAACTGGAGGTGGCGGGAGTTGAACCCGCCGCGCGCTTCATCGTTACGGACGAAGGTTGCGTCGATCCGATCGGCGCTTCGGCGTTGCGCGGCCTAACGGCTCGCGCGCCTCGGCGCTTTTCGGATCACTCTGTGCGTGCCGGCCGGTTTTCTTGCAGCCGCGGGGCGGGCTGGCTCGCCGCACCGTTGCGATGTTGCCGTCGCTCGAGTCGCGGAGAGGTGGGTTTCGCTGCGCTCTACCCACCCTACCAAGGCGGCTTTCGCCGCGGGGTTGGTTTTGCGCCGCTTGGACCACGTCGCCGCGGGCGGCTGCAGAGCCTCACGCTTGATTCGCCGCCGCGCGTGAGGCGCGGAATCGCGGCGGCTAGCCATTGCTTTCGGCGCCTTGCGGCGACGAGAGCAAGTCAGAAAAGAAAATGCAGGTCGCTGCATTCGGGCGAATGCAATGGCCTGGGTCCG
>JANRJD010000025.1:0-327922 GCA_033764195.1 Phycisphaerae bacterium
CAACGGCAACATCGGCGACCCGCCGGCGTACCGCCCAAGGACAAACAGCCGACCGCGCCGCGTGCAGAGCGACGAGCCGCACCGCGCAACCCAACCGATCCCCCGCGTAGCCGCGCAGGGAATCGCGCGGGGCGCGCGGCAGGCCGCGACGATCAATCAATGCCGCGACCGCAAGGAAGCGGCGTTGAGAGCTGCCGCAAGGCGACTCCGCTCGTCACGTCCACGCAGCTCTCGCTCAGCGGACCCAGGCCATTGCATTCGCCCGAATGCAGCGACCTGCAATGTTTTTTCAACCTGCCTTCGTCGCCGCAAGGCGCCGAAAGCAATGGCTAGCCGCCGCGATTCCGCGCCTCACGCGCGGCGGCGAACCAAGTGTGAGGCTCTGCAGCCGCCCGCGGTGCGGTGGTCCAAGCAGCACGAAGCTCGCCCCGCGGCGAAAGCCGCCTTGGTAGGGTGGGTAGAGCGCAGCGAAAACCACCTCTCCGCGACCCAAGCGACGGCAACATCGCAACGGTGCGGCGAGCCAGCCCGCCCCGCGGCTGCAAGATAAAAAGGCCGGCACGCACAGAGTGATCCGAAGAGCGCCCAGGCGCGCGAGCCGTTAGGCCGCGCAACGCCAAAGCGCCAATCGGATCGACGCAACCTTCGTCCGTCACGACGAAGCGCGCGGCGGGTTCAACTCCCGCCACCTCCATTCCAATTCCCCCGCCAAGCGACGCGCACCCCGCGCGCCGAACGATCTTCCATTTCCCGCGACGCCCCGCCTTTTATTCGCTATTCGCCATTCGCTATTCGCTATTCCCCCCGCCGCTTACCCGCCGCCCTCCCTTCAAATACCATCCGCTCATGGCCAAAACCAGCGCCCGATCGAAACAGCCCACCGGCCGGCCGGCCCGGCCCGCCCGTCAAATCGCCGCCGCCAACGCGACCGGCATCCCCGAGACCTACGCCGCTCGCATCGCTGCCGTCCGCGAGCGCCTGGCCAGGGAAAAGCTCGACGGACTGCTCCTCAACCGCCGCACCGATCAGGTCTGGCTCACCGGCTTCACCGGCGAAGACGGCGCCCTGCTCGTCACATCGCGCGGCGTGACGCTGATTTCCGATGGTCGCTTCGAAGAAACCGCCCGGCGCGAGGCGCCCTGGGCCAAGGCCATCATCCGCAAGCAGCGCGGCCCGGACTCGATCGCCATAGTGCTCAAAGCCCAGCGACTCACGAAGGTCGGCTTCGACCCCGATCAGACCAGCCACGCCCTCTTCCTCGGCCTGCGCAAGGCCGCTCCGAAGATCGACCTCAACCCCTGCGGCGGCTGGCTCTCCGCCGCGCGCGAGGTCAAGATCGACGACGAGATCAGCCGGATTCGCCGCGCGGTCGCGGTCGCCGAGCGGGCATTTTTGAAAGTGAAGAAGTCGCTCCGGCCGGACCTGACGGAGCGGCAGATCGCCGCCGCGCTGGTTTACGAAATGACCCGCGGCGGCGCGTCGGGGCCGGCCTTCGCGCCGATCGTCGCCACCGGCGCGAACGCCGCTTTGCCGCACTACGCGCCGGAGGATGTGCCGATCGGTCGCAGCGGGTTGCTGCTCATCGATTGGGGCGCCAAGGTGGATGGCTATGTAAGCGACTTGACCCGCGTGATCGCGCTCGGTACGGTCCCCCCGAATTTGGCGGCGGCTTATCGGGCGGTGCGCGGTGCGCACGACCGAGCGGTCGCCGCCGCAAAGCCCGGGCTACCCTGCGCGCGGCTGGATCGCGTGGCGCGGTCGCACTTGTCGCAAGCGGGGCTTTCGAAGGCCTTCAACCACTCGCTCGGGCACGGCATCGGGCTGGATGTTCACGAGCTGCCCTCGCTGCGGAAGAGCAACAAGGCCACGCTGCAGGTCGGTAACGTGATCACGATCGAGCCCGGCGCCTATCTGCCGGGTGTCGGCGGCGTTCGTCTCGAAAGCGACGTTTGGATTACGAAGGATGGAGCGGAAGTGCTGTCGAGCCTGCCGCTCGATTGGTGACAACAGCCGCGGCTCGCCGGCGATTCGCGGCGGCCGCTTGAGGAAAGGTCGGACAGGACAACCATGAATATCGAACACATCCGCGAGCTGGTTTCGCTGATGGTGGATAATGACCTGAATCGGATCGAGATTCAGGAAGGCGAAACGCACATCCTGCTGAAGCGCGGGCAACTGGTCGCTGCTTCGGCCCCGGTGGTCGTCTCCGCGCCGCCGGCGGTTCATGCTCCGGCGCCCGTCGCCCATGCGGCGCCGCCGCCCGCCCCGGCTCCGAGCGCCTCGGCGCCCGCCGCCCCGGCCGCGTCTTCCAACGAAACGCTGATTCGTTCGCCGATGGTCGGCACGTTCTATTCGGCGGCCGATCCGAGTTCGCCGTCGTTCGTGAAGATCGGCGACTCGATCGGACCGAGCACGGTCGTCTGCCTGATCGAGGCGATGAAGGTCTTCAACGAGATCAAGGCCGAGGTGTCGGGGCGGATCGCCCGGATGCTGGTCAACAACGGTCAGGCGGTCGAATTCGACCAGCCGCTCTTCGCGGTCACCCCCAATTGAATCAAACCGCGGGCGCGCCTGCGATTTGTTCGCGCCGCCCGCCGGCAGGAATATCCGTATGTTCAGCAAAATTCTGATCGCCAATCGCGGCGAGATCGCGCTGCGCGTCATCCGCGCCTGTCGCGAGTTGGGCGTCCGCACCGTTGCGGTCTACAGCCGCGCCGATCGCGACGCGGCCTATCTGCAATTCGCCGACGATGCGATCTGCATCGGCGGGGAAGCGCCGGCCCAGTCGTATCTCAACCCGGCGGCGATCCTGTCCGCGGCGGAGATCGCGGATGTCGAGGCGATTCACCCGGGATATGGCTTTTTGAGCGAGAACGCGCGCTTCGCGCAGATGTGTCGCGACTGCAAGATCGAGTTCATCGGCCCTTCGGTCGAGTCGATGAACATGCTCGGCAACAAGGTCGCCTCGAAGAAGGTGGCGCGCGAGGCGAAGGTGCCGCTGGTGCCGGGCAGCCCGGGCGCGGTCGAGGGCGAAGAAGAGGCGATCGCGATCGCCAACAAAATCGGCTACCCCGTGATGGTCAAGGCGGCGGCGGGCGGCGGCGGACGCGGCATGCGGGCGGTGCATAACGAAGCCGCGATGAAAACCGCATTCCGCAATGCTCGCGCCGAGGCCGAGGCCGGCTTCAAAGATGGCTCGCTGTTCATCGAAAAGCTGATCGAGCGCCCGCGGCACGTCGAGGTGCAACTGCTCGGCGATCGCAGCGGTCGCGTCGTGCACCTTTGGGAGCGCGATTGCTCGATTCAGCGCCGCCATCAAAAGCTGATTGAAGAGTCGCCCTCGCCGCACATCAGCGCCAAGACGCGCAAGAAGCTCTGCGAAGCGGCGGTGCGGTTGGCGAAGGCCGCGGGTTACTACGCCGCGGGCACCTGCGAATTTCTCGTGGATCAGGATGAGAATTTCTACTTCATCGAGGTCAACGCCCGCATTCAGGTTGAGCATCCGGTGAGCGAACTGGTGACCGGGCTTGACCTGGTGCAGTGGCAGATTCGCGTCGCCGCGGGCGAAAATCTGAACATGACGCAGGACGACATTCCGCAGATGGGCGCGGCGATTGAGATGCGCATCAATGCGGAGTCGGTCGAGGATGGATTCCGCCCGTGTCCGGGTCCGATCCGCGAACTGGTCGTGCCGGGCGGGCCGGGCGTGCGGCTCGATACGCACGTTTACGCGGGCTACACCGTCAGCCCTTACTACGACTCGATGATCGCGAAGCTGCTGGTGCATCGTCCGACGCGGGCGCAGGCGATCGCGACGGCGCGGCGGGCGCTGAACGAGTTCATCGTGCGGCCGATCAAGACGACCATTCCGATTCACAAGCAGATTCTGGATCACGCCGACTTCATCCGTGGCAACGTAGACACGCACTTCATCGAGCGTGAGTTGCTGCCGAACATGAAGTAGGCGTCGGCACGCGACGGGGGGTTTTTCCGTGATTTTGCTGTTCGACCGCGACCAGCTTTCCTATTGACACATAATGTAACTCGTGCTACATATTGTGTTATTAGGAGACGTTATGAATTGTCTACCACGAAATGAATCCTGGAGAACGACTCGTTGCGGCTTCACGCTGATCGAGCTGCTCGTGACGATCGCGATCATCGCGCTGCTGACGAGCATCCTGCTGCCTTCGCTGCGCAAATCGCGCGAGCAGGGGCGGCTCGCGGTCTGCATGAGCAATATGCGGCAGATCAAGGTCGCGGCGCTGATGTATGTCGGTGAGAACAACGGCGCCTATCCGCGGACGATGGAGACAGAGTCGAACGGGCAGCCGACGACGGTGAGCTGGTGGGCAATCGACAACTATCAGCGGGCGATTGAGCAGTTCATCCGCGTCGATCGCGGCGGCGTCGAGCGGGACGGTTTCACGAAGCGACGAAACAACCTCTGGTTTGATCCGGCCGACCCCGACGGCGAGCTCGATGCGATGTGGGGCTCCTTTTCGGACAACGGGCTGATCACCGGCGTGCCGCGGCGCGAGAACCAGATTCGCCGGCCGGCGGAGACGGTTTATTCGGCGCTGCGCCATGCGCGATGGTCGACGATCGTCGGCGTGCCGATTCCGTCGCCGCTGCCGCTTCAGAACGAGGGCGATCCGTTTTGGGCGAGCGAGTTCTTCGACATGTGCTTCGATCCTTGGGCCGAGGGCGTCGCGGCGAGCGATGTCTATCACTGGTCGCAGGGGCGGGCGCTGCCGCCGGCGCATCTATTCGCCAACGAAGCGCGCACCGGCGATTGGGATCAGCAGATCGAGGGGCACAGCGGGCGCATCCCCGGTCACGCGCCGCGCTACGACGGTCGCCCGCCCTTTGCATATTGCGACGGCCACGTCGAGCGGCGGCGCTTCGCCGAGACGTATGCGTTCGTCGAGCAGAATCAGTGGGATGTCTGGTGAGCTCGCCGTTCGCCGGTCCGCGTGCGGCGAGCTCGAATCGGGGGAGTGCGAGCATTCTGCCCGCGTTCGATCGAAGCGAGTTCTGTTCCCGGCAGGTCGGACTCGCGACGGCGCGCGGGCAGAATGCTCATGTTCCCCGATTGTAAGGTCCGCTGTGCGGAGCTCTTACGCACCGGGGCGGAATGAAGGTCCGCAAAGCGAACCCCGCGCGCCTCGTTATGATTTCCGCCGATTGGAAACGCAGCCCTGCGGGCGGCATCGAAAAGGGACCCCCGGTTGCACGCCGGGGTCGGTCGGCCTGGCGGCCGGCGGCGCCGCGTCTCGGCGAAAATCTCTCCCACGATCAGAGGATCATTTGTCATGCTGAATCGACATCCGTCGCGGTCACGCCGCGCTTCGCGTTTTGCTCGTCCGCTGCTTGTGTTGGCGGGTGCGTTCGGCGCGACCAGTGTCGCCGCCCGCGCCGAAGATTGGCCGCAGTGGCTCGGCCCGCAGCGGGATGCCGAGTGGCGCGAGACCGGCATCGTCGAGAAGTTTCCGAGCGGTGGTCCGAAGGTGGTGTGGCGGACGCAGATCCACGGCGGCTACTCGGGGCCGGCGGTCGCGGATGGTCGCGTGTTTGTCACGGATTACGACCGCAAAGAGGGCGACCCGGCCGATGGTCCGGGCATTCGCAACGTGTTGAAAGGAACGGAGCGGCTGCTCTGCCTCGACGCCAAGAGCGGCGAGAAGCTCTGGGAATATGCGTATCCGTGTGAGTACCACATTAGCTATCCGATGGGGCCGCGGAGCACGCCGACGGTGGACGGCGATCGGGTTTACATGTTGGGGGCCGAGGGGCGGCTGGCGTGTCTGAAGGTGGCCGATGGCAAGCCGGTGTGGGAGATGGATCTGAATGACAAGTTTAAGTGCGACACGCCTTACTGGGGCTTTTCGTCGCATCCGCTGATTGACGGCGAGCGGTTGGTGTTGGTGGCGGGGGGCGAGGAGAGCGTCGTCGTCGCGCTGAACAAGATGACGGGCGAGACGATCTGGAAGGCGCTCTCGGCGCGCGAGGCGGGTTATGGATCGCCGGTGATTTTTGAGGCGGGCGGCACGCGGCAGCTTGTGGTGTGGCACCCTGAGGCGGTGAACTCGCTCAACCCGGAATCGGGAGCGCTCTATTGGTCGGTGCCGCTGATGCCGGAGCATCGCATGTCGATCAACATTCCGGTGCGTGCGGGCAAGCATGTGTATGTCGCGGGCATCGAGGACAAGGGCGTGATGCTGGAGCTGGCCGGCGACGGGCCGAAGGCGAAGGAGATCTGGCGAGCGGATGGCGATATCGGCGTCGGTCCGGTGCATTCGCCGATGCTGATGAGCGAGGACACGCTCTACGCGATCGACGGAAGCGGGCAACTGACGGCTTGCGACGTGGCGACGGGCAAGCATCTATGGAAGACGACCGACGCAACGACGCATGGGAAGAAGGCGGACTCGGCGACGGGATTCATGGTGAGGAACGGCGAACGGACGTTCATCCTGAGCGAGATCGGCGACCTGATCATCGCCAAGCTGACGCGCGAGGCGTATCAGGAAATCGATCGTGCGAAGGTCATTGAGCCGACGCATCCGGCGTGGGGCCGCGTTGTGCACTGGTCGTGCCCGGCGTATGCGAATCGATGCATCTTTGTGCGGAACGACAAAGAGATTTTGTGCGCGAGTTTGGCGGCGGAGGGAGCGGCGAAGTAGGTTCGTTTTTTGAGGGGGGCTCGGTGAGGATGGGGGGAAAATGACCGGTTGGAAAACCGGTCATACGGGGTGGTGTGTGTGACCGGTTGGAAGGCCGGTCACACGCAAAACGGATCCCACACAGGGGCGGTCCCGCGGGTTTAGGTCTTGTCGAGCTTGCCGACGAGCGAGAGCGAGAAGTTCGCGCCTTCGTACTTGATGTGCGGCATGATCTGGAGATCGACCTTGTACCAGCCGACTTCGCCTTCGACCTCGGCGACCTTGACGTCGAACTTGCGGATCGGGCGGCGATTGGCCACTTCTTCGGTGGGGTTGTCCATGTCGGCGGCATACTGACGCAGCCACTCGTTCAGCTCGGTCTGCATCTTGACCGGCGTCTGCCAGGTCTGCAGGTTGTCGCGCTGCAGCACCTTCAGGTAATGCGCCAGGCGTGAGATCATCATCATGTAGGGCAGGCGCGTGCCGAGCTTGTAGTTGGTCTGGTCGGCGCGGCCCTCGGGGGTGTCGGGGAAGGTCTTGGGCTTTTGGACCGAGTTGGCGCTGAAGAAGCAGGCCTTGTCGGTGTTTTTGTACATCGTCAGCGCGATGAAGCCGCTTTCGGCGATTTCGAATTCGCGACGGTCGCTGATGAGCACTTCGGTCGGGATCTTGGTCTGAATGCCTTCGAGCGTGTCGTACTGGTGGAGGATGAGGTTTTCGACCATGCCGCCGGCCTGCGGGCCGGTGCAATTCATCGTCCAGCGCGAGGTGGCGAAGCTGGCGGCGAGGCGCGTGGCGAAGGCGAAGGAGGCGTTGCCCCAGAGATACTTTTTGTGGTCGTCGGTGACGGCTTCCTGATAGTCGAAGGCCTTGACCGGATTGGCGCTGGGGTCATAGGGATGACGCAGCAGGAAGCGCGGCAGCGTGAGCGAGAAGTAGCGCGCGTCGGGTGAATCGCGGAAGCTGCGCCACTTGGTGAATTGCGGGCCTTCGTAGACGGTCGCGAGGTCGCGGACCTTGGGCAGTTCCTGGAAGTCGTCGATGCCGAACATCTCGGGCGAAGCGGCGGCGATGAAGGGGCAGTGCGACATGGCCGCGACGGCGGAGACCTTTTGGGCGAGGGCGATGTCGCGCGGGCCGGGGCCGAAGTCGTAGTTGGCGATCATGGCGCCGATCGGCTCGCCGCCGGCCTGGCCGAACTCGGCGGTGTAGATGTGCTGATAGAGCCCGCTCTTGACGATTTCGGGGGAATTTTCGAAGTCTTCGAGGAGCTGGTCTTTGGAGACGTTGATGATGTCGATCTTCATGTTCTCGCGGAAGTCGGTCTGATCCACGAGGAACTTCAGGCCGCGCCAGGCGGATTCGAGCTTTTGCACCGGCGCGCTGTGAAGGATCTCGTCGAGCTGGGCGCTGATGCGGGCGTCGATTTCGGCGATGTAGGAATCGACGAGCGCCTTGTCGATTTTTTCGCCGGGCGTGGCGACGACCTTGGCGAGGAATTCCTTGACGCCGCGGCGCGCCTTGAGGCGGGACTCTTCGTCCTTAATGCCTGCGGCTACGGTGATTTCGTCGAGCAGGCTGGCGATGTCCTGCGACTCGGCCTGAGGTTGTTGTCCGGACTGCGGGGCTTCAGCCATGGTCTATCGTCTCCGCTGCGGGCTATCGGTTGGTTTGCGGCGTCGTGCGATCGGAGTTGCGACCGCGCGGCGCGAAGTTCATGATCGCGATCAGGCGCCTTCTTCGTCGCTCTTCAGCACGGCGAGCAGTTTGTTGCGGGTGGCTTCGTCCTTGACGATTTCGCTGATTTTTTTGGCGAAATCGCGCTTGTTGGCGAGCGGGGCTTTGATGGCCGTCAGCGCTTCGCGCATCTCGAGCAACTGCTTGAGGGCGGGCACCTGACGCGCGACCTGCTCGGGCTCGAAGTCTTTGAGCGTTGCGAATTTGAGCTCGCAGCCCATCTCTTCGCCGGCCTTGCCCGAGAGGCGATCCGGCACGTTTACGGCGACGCCGAGGTTTTGGCTGCGCATCACGTCGTTGAAGGTGTCCTTGTCGACGCGAATCATCTTGCGATCTTCGAGCGGCGTGTCGTCGGGCTTTCCGGTGAAGTCGCCCAAGACCGCCATGCGAAACGGGAGCTCTTTCTGCTCTTTGGTGTTGGTGGCGGGGCGATAGGTGATGTTTACGCGTTCTTTGGGGGCCTTGGATTGCTGCGGCGCGGCCATGAGATGCTCCGGATGTCTCGGTCGCGCGGGCGCGGGGAGCCGGAGGGACTCGCGCTCGCGACCGGGCGATTTCGCTCAATAGTTTATCGGTAATACCGGATTCGCCGTACGAGGTCAATCGAACCTGTCGCGGGGCGGTCGCTGTAACTCGATTGATGGCAGAAACTTAGGGGATGGGGTGTGGGTGGGGGGTGTATGCCGCGGCGCCGGTTTGGGCGGGTGGGCGGTGCGCCGCGGCGACGGTGGTGCGCGTCAGCCGGCCTTGCCGCGGGTTTTGAGTCGTGCGAGTCCGCCATCGACGCCGAGGACTTGTCCGGTGATCCACGAGGCATCGTCGGAGAGCAGCCAGGCGGCGGCGGCGGCGAGTTCGTCGGCGCTGCCGAAGCGGCCGAGGGGGTGCATGGCGAGCGAGCCTTTGGCGGCGAGCTCGTTGTTGCGAAGGCCGGCGGTGAGGGGTGTTTCGACGAGACCCGGCGCGATCGCGTTTACGCGGATGCCCTGAGCGGCGTAGGTGGCTGCGGCGGAGAGCGTGAGGCCTTCGACCGCGCCCTTGGCGGCGGCGATGGCTTCGTGGTTGGAAAGGCCGATGGCGGCCGCGGCGCTGGAGAAGAGGACGACCGCGCAGCCGTTGGTGTTGCCGCGCATGGTTTTGGCTGCGGCGCGGACTGTGGCGAAGGCGGTGGCGACGTTTCGCTGCCAGACGCTTTCGAATTCGGCGAAGCTGGTGAGGTGGGCGGCCTTGAGGAGCACCGATCCGCAGCAATTGGCGACGCCGGCGAGTTCGCCTTGCTGCGATTTGGCGGTTTCGAAGGCCTGCTCGACTTCTTCGAAGCTGGCGGCGTCGAGCGGGAGCGTCAGAGCGCCGCCGATCTCCTGGGCGAGTGCGGCGAGTTTGGCGGCGTCGCGGCCGGCGAGCGTGAGGCGGGCGCCGGTGTTGGCGATGCGTCGGGCGAGGGCGCTGCCGATGCCGCCGTAGGCGCCGAGAATGAGGTAGTGCTTGGCGTCGGTCACGGTTTTATTCCTCGGAGTTGCGGGCGCGGTTATGCTGCGCGCTGGGCTTTGGGAAAGAGGCTGATGCTTCGGGGTCTCGGCGTGTCAAACCAATCTCCAACGACCTCTCATGCTAGCGCCGTTGCTGAGGGTGTCTGTTTTCAGATTTTTCAGAGGCTGTCCGCATGAGTCCGCGACGGGTGATTGGTGCGATGACGGGGACGAGCCTGGACGCGATCGATGTGGCGCTGGTGCGGATCGCGGGGCAGCGGCTGGCGCTGCGGTGCGATGTGGAGCGGGTCGGTTCTCGGCCGCTGGGGGAGTTGGGGCCGCGGCTGCGGGCGTTCTGCGAAGGGGCGCGGCTGTCGGCGGCGGAGATCTGCGCGCTGTCGCGGGAATTTGCGCTGGCGCATTGTGCGGCGATCGGGGAGTTGCTGGCGTCGGCGGGGGCGGGCTGTGACTTGATCGGCATTCATGGGCAGACGGTGTTTCATGCTCCGCCGCTGAGCTGGCAGCTCTTTTCGCCGGCACCGGTTGCGGCGGAGTTTGGATGCAAGGTGATCTGCGATTTTCGCGCGGCGGATATTGCGGCGGGAGGGCAGGGAGCGCCGCTGACGCCGATCGCCGATTATGTGTTGCTGGGTTCGGATCATGAATCGCGGGTGGTGGTGAATCTGGGCGGATTCGCGAATCACACGGTGCTGCCGCGGCGGCACGCGGCGGCGGTCAATCTGAGCGATCTGGTGCGGGCGGCGGAACACTCGGGCGTTTCGCCGGTGACGAGCGCGCCGATTGCGGCGCTGATGGGGCGGCGCGGGTGGGGCGATGAGCATGCGCATCCGCCGGCGGCGGGCGGGGCCGAGCTTGATGCGATTCGCGGCGGAGACATTTGCGCTTGTAACCATCTGCTGGACGGGCTGGCGCGGCGACTGCTGAATGCGCCCTTTGATCGGGACGGCGCGGCGGCGGAGCGGGGCGTGGCGCGGGCGGAGATCGTGGCGCAGATTCGCGGCGGGCTGGAGCAGCAAGCGGCGCAGCGCCGATCGCTGGGCAGCGGCGACGAGTTGCGAATGGTGATCGACGAGGTGGCTCCGGCGGCTGCGGCGAATGACGTGCTGCGCTCGGCCGGCGCGGCGCTGGCGGACACGATCGCGGCGGCTGTGGCGCGCGATGCGCCGGATGTCGGGCGCGTTTTGCTTGCCGGCGGCGGCGCGGCGAACCGGACGCTGCGGGGCGAGCTGGTGCGCGCGATCGGGGCGTGCGGGTTGCGGGCGGCGGTGGAGATGACCGACGCGCATGGGCTGCCGGCGGGGCATCGCGAGGCGATCGCCTTTGCGGTGCTGGCGGATCTTTGTGATCAGGGGGTGCCGATTGCGCTACCGCGGATTACGGGCGCGCGGCGGGCCGTGGTGGCGGGGAGTGTTTGTGCGGCGCCGTGATGGGAAGAAATGCAGAATGCAGAATGCAGAATGAAAAATGCAGAAGCGTTCGCCGCGCGCGTGGATGTTGATTCGGCACATCTGTCGTGTCGCGGCGAGCTGTGATTCGCCATCCCCCTCGACACAGGAAAGCTGATCGGAGACATCGCCGATCGAGCGGCGCGCCGGAAGGGATCCGAAACGGCGCGCTGTGTGCTCGCGTGTTTAGGGCAAGAGCGGCTTGCCGAAGACGTCGGTGAAATCGAAGTCGTCGGGGCAGGTCAGGTTATCCGCTTTGCTTTCGAAGGCGACGAATACGCCGTTGCGGGCGATCGCGGGGCGGAAGCTGGCGCCATTGCCCGATTCGAGGTCGTCGTTAAGGCTGACGAGCTGAGTGGTGCCGGCGGAAAGGTTGCGGACGAAGATATCGATGAGGCTGTTGTTGGGGTCGCCGGCGACGAGGTCGGCGGCCTGGCTCTCGAAGGCGACGAAGTTGCCGTCGGGCGAGATGCGGGCGTAGGTCGATGAGTCGTTGCCCGCGAAGCCGTTGGGCGCGGTGCTGACCAGCGTGACGACGCCGGTGAGGCGATTTCGCAGATAGACGTCGGAGAGGCCGTTGACGTCGGTGGTTGCGAGCGCGCCGCGGGTGATGAAGGTGATGAACTCGCCGCTGGCGCCGGTGATCGAGGGGCCGTCGGCGCCCTCGGGGATTTCGGCGTTGGCGGGGCCGAGCGAGACGCGGGTGGTTTCGCCGGTGTCGCGGTCGTGGACGAAGACGTCGAGGGCGGCGTTGGCGTCGTCGGTGACGAGGTTGGTGGCCTCGCTGACGAACGCGACGAAGCGCCCGTTGGGCGAGATGACGGGGCTGCGGCTCAGGCCGTCGGCCTCGGTCCCATCGGTGGCGATGCTGACCCGGGTGGTGGTTCCGGTCTGGCGATCGCGGACGAAGATATCGCTGGCGAGGTTGGTGTCGCTCGCGACGAGATTGTCGGAGAGGCTGGCGAAGGCGACGAAGCGGCCGTCGGCGGAGATGGCGGGGTCGGTTGCGCCGCTGAGGCCGAGCGTGCCATCGCTGGCGCGGCTGACGAGTTCGATCGTGTCGGCGGCGAGGTCGATGACGAAGACGTCGGCGCTGTTGTTGGAGTCGTCGGGGGCCAGCGCGCCGGAGAATGTCTGGAAGGCGACGAAGCCGCCGTCCGCGGCGATGACGGGCGTGATCGAGGGGACGGTGAGCTGGTCGCCGGCGGCGGTGAGGCTGAGGCGTCGGAGGGCGCCGGCGGCGCGATCGAGTAGGAAGATGTCGACGACGCCGTTGGTGTCGTTGGCGACGAGATTGGTCGCGTCGCTCTGGAAGACGACGAGATTTCCGTCGGAGGAGAGCGAGACGCTGGTGCTTTCCTTGTCGGGCACGGCGCCGATGAGCGAATTGCTGAGGCGCTCGAGCACGCGATCGAAGAGCGGTTCGACGGTGATGACGAAATCTTCGATATCTTCGCCGAGCGCGTTGGTGGCGGCGACCTGCACGGTGTAGGTGCCGAGGAAGCCGAAATTGGGCGCGTTCCAGGTAACGCGGCGCGAGGCGGAGGAGATGGTCATGCCGGGCGGGCCGCTGCGAATGCTCCAGGTGACCGGCGCGTTGCCTTCGACCAGCGTGAACTGATTGCTGCGGAAGATGGTGCACTCGGGCGTGATGGCGTCGGCGAAGGCGGTGATGAGCGGGGAGCCCGGCACGCGCTGATTCGCGTTCACGTTGTCGTTGGCGTTGACGTTTGTGTTCTGGTTCGCGTTGGCGTTCGCGTTTTGGTTGGCGTTGACGTTCGTATTGGTGTTGGCGTTCGCGTTGCTGTTGGTGTTAGGGCGAGGCGGTCCCGAATCGGTGCTGTTCGAGTTTCGATTCGCGTTGCGGTTGGCGTTTCGATTGGAATTGCTGGCGGGCGGGGGCGTGAGCGTACCTCCGCCGCCGCCGCCGATCGGGGGGTTCGGAGCGGGCTGCGGCACGCAGGCGGGCAGGACGATCAAGCCGATGGCGATCGCAACGCTCAGGCTGGACGAGAAGAATCTCCGCACGCTTCACCCACATCCGGCAGGAATCTCGATAGCGCCGCCGCGGCGCCCGAACTTCATCTACCACTGTACGGTTCCCCAAGCCGCCGTTTCAACGTCTGATCGTAGCGGTGGTTCGTTGGACAGTCTCGGCGGCTGTATTATCGGCGAAGGGTTGCGCGACGCGGACCGCGCGTCCGGCGCGGGCCCTTGCGGGTCGAAATGCCGGCGCGGCTGGTGGTCGGCCAGCCCCACGTCGCGCGAGCGAAACGAGATATGGCCAACGCCCCCCGCAAGCTTCCTTCGCTGACGATCACCTTTCCGTGTTACAACGAGGAGGGCAACGTCGAGCGCGTCACGCGGGCGGCGGTGGCGGCGGGGCGGATGGTGACCGATGATCTCGAAGTCGTGATCGTCAACGACGGCTCGAAGGACCGCACCGGCGAAATCGCCGACCGGTTGGCGAGCGAGATCCCCGGCGTGCGGGTGGCCCATAACCGGCCGAATCGCGGCTATGGCGGGGCACTGAGCCGCGGGTTTGTCGAAGCCACCAAGGATTGGGTGTTTTACACCGACGGCGACGGGCAGTTTGATGTGGCGGAATTGCCGAAGCTGCTGGAGCTGCTCGACACGGCCGACCCGAGTTCGAAGACGATCGTCTCGTGCTATCGCATCAAGCGCAGCGACCCGCTGAAGCGGAAAATAAATGCGTGGGCGTGGGGGCGGCTGGTGAACTTCCTCTTCGGCTTCAAGATTCGCGATGTCGATTGCGCGTTCAAGCTTTATCCGCGGACGCTGTTTCAGCAGATCACGATGAAGAGCACCGGGGCGCTGATCGACACTGAGGTGTTGGCCAAGGCGACCAACCTGGGCTACCGCGTGCGGCAAATGGGCGTGAACCATTACCCGCGCACCGCGGGCCAGCAGACCGGGGCCAAGCTGAGCGTCATCCTGCGCGCCTTCCGCGAGCTTTTCACGCTCTATCGCGAGATTAAGCGCGAGGGCAGAAAGTAGCGGCCTGCGGCCCGCAGACCGCTGCGTCCGCCGGGTTTGGCGGCGCGCGAGCCGTCGGCCGCGACCACGCCGGCCTGCGTTGCGCGCGTGACGGGGGCGGCGATGTACGTCAGAATGCCTGTTGCGCCTCTGCTGGCGCATGGTGCCTAACCTGACAGCGGAGCCAATGACCCGCCAACCAACACCGACCGGCGAGCTGATCACCAACCCGCGTGCGACGCCCTTGGTGTTGCCCGCGCCGGCCGGGGGCTGGCTTTGGCCGGCCTGGGCCGGCATCTGGGCCGAGTCGCTGACGCTGCTGGCGGCGGGATTCCTGTTCCTGACTTTTTTGCAGACCAAGCCCGGCGGGGAGAATCACGATCTGATCGGCGTGCGAGACCACGACGGGTGGTATCACACGAAGATGGCGTCGTTGCTGCCGACGATCGGCGCCACCCAGGAGTTTCCCTGGCTGCAGTTCGTTTATTTTCGTCAATCGAGCGACAAGTTCGTCAGCCATCACTTCGGCTTTCATGTGTTGCTGTTGCCGTTTCTCGCGGCGGCGAAATGGATCACCGGCGACATTTTGCCGGGCGGGCGCTGGGCGGTTGCGGCGTGTTTCGGCGGCATTTTGGTGATCGCGAATCTGCTGATGCGCCATTTGGGCGTGCCCTATCGCTGGCTCTGGTTCGCGCTGGTGCTCATTTTGCCGCACCAGTTTTTCCTGCGGCTGGGCTATGTGCGGGCGATTGCGCCGTCGCTGATGCTGATGCTGCTGCTGTGCTACTTTTTGACGACGCGGCGGGCGATCGCCGCGGGCGTGACGATCGCGCTGTACAACCAGCTTTACCTGGGCGGCGTGATGTTTGCGGGGGTGATTGTGGCGGTGTTCTTCGCCTGCGATTTCATCGGGCCGGCGGGCGATCGGCGTTTTTCGATCAAGATGCTGGCGTCGTGCGCGATCGGCTGGCTGGTCGGCGTGTTCGGCTACCCGTACGCCAGCGGGATGTATGAGTTTTTGCTGCTGCAGGTGTTCGGCACGGGGCTGTCGCCGGACATTGAAGTGGGGCAGGAGTGGAAGCCGTATCAGGGGGTGTGGTGGTTTATTGAGATGGCCGGGCCGCTGCTGGCGGTGTGGTCGCTGGCGCTGCTGCTGCGGCTGCGCTTTGGGCCGACGCTGAGCGGGCCGGAAACGGCGATGCTCGTTCTGAACTTCGGATTTCTGCTGCTGACGTGCAAGGCGCGGCGATTCATCGAGTATTGGCCGGCATTCGGCTGGCTGTCGGCGGCGGCGTTGGCGGGGCCGGTGCTGGCGAAGCTGGCGGAGTGGTGGGCGCGCGACACGGAGGATGAGCCGGAGCCTGCGGTCATGGCGCGTGCCATTGCGATCTGGGTCGGGCTGGGTCTTGTGAGCGTTTTGGCGGCGCTGGCGATCTATCGCGATGTGCCTTACCTGTCGCAATGGTTGCGACAGCCGCGCTTTGACCCGGCCCGCGAGTTGTTGCTCGACACGCGCTTTCGGGCGGCGGTGCTGCTGGTCGCGGCGATGGCGTGGGTGCGGGCGGTGGATCTGCCGCGCTTGAGTGCGGGGCGCTATTTCGCGCGGCTGGGGGACGCGGTGCTGGTGACTGCGCTGCTGCTGGTCTGCACGATCTCGGTCTCGGCGCCGGCGCTGGCGAGCACGCGTAATGACCTGCGCTCGGACTATGACACGGTGGAGATCAAGCAGATGATGGCCGCGATCGAGGCGGACTCCAAGCCGGGGGACATCATCTTTACCGACGATTGGGACTGCTTCGGCGTTTACTTTTATCACAACTCGAAGAACCACTACATCGTCGGGCTGGATCCGAAATTCACGCAGGATCGGCGGCCCGACTTGTGGGAGCGGTATGTGAAGGTGACGCGCGGGCAGGCGCCGGCGAACAGCAAGATTCACTGGCGGGCGCGGGGCGGGAAGAAGGCACGCGACGAGGAGATTCGCGTCGATCTGCACGACATTCGCGATCACTTTCGGGCCCGCTATGTGATCGTCGACGACGACCACAAGCCGCTTGCGCGGCAACTGGCGAAGGACGTCGAGTTTGCCGAGCTGATCTATCCGTGCAAGACGTACGCCGACTGCGACGACGCGAAGTATCTGGTTTTTCGCGTGCGAGACGCCGCTCCGGCGGCCTCGCGCAGCGCGGCGGGGGAGACGGAGGCGGCGTCGGGTGCGAATGCGGCGTCCGGGACGAACGCGGCATTGCCGGGCGAGATTCGCTATCTCTGTGATTTGTCGCCGCGGGGGTCGGCGGTGGAGGGGGCGGCGGCGTTGGAGGGGCAGCCGGTGTTTCAGTGCAACAAGTCGCTGCGGGGCGGCACGCTACGGGCCGGGAGTCAGTCGCACCTGCGAGGGATTGCGCAGCGTGGGGACAGCAAGGTGGAGATTGCTCTGCCGCCGGGCTTTGAGCGGTTTGAGGCCGCGCTTGGGGCTACGGGCTATTCGGCTGGGCAGCCGGTGCGGGTGCAGGTTTGGCTGGATGGCGAGATGGTCTATGAGCTGACGGCGACGGACGCCGGGAACTTGCCGGTGGCGATTGACGTGCCGCTGGGGGCGGCGCGGAAGCTGCAATTGGTGGCGACGAGCGGCGCGGCGGATGCGGCGTCGCGGGCGACAGAGGCGCCGCAGATCGAGGTGACGTGGGCTTCGGCGCGGATCATTGCTGGGCCGTGAGGGAGAGACGGGGGCGTATGCGGCGGGTGGTGGATGATCGGGGCGGGAAAATGCGGCGGAAATCAAGCGATCGGAAAGGGGGGGATTCGAACCCCCGGTAGCGACTTAACGTCACTACGACGGTTTAGCAAACCGTTGCCTTCAGCCTCTCGGCCACCTTTCCAGGTTGCGTCGCGGGGCGTCGACGGGTGGCCGTCAACGACTCGCGAGAGCCGAGTAGCTTACGGTCGAACGCCGCTGCATTCAACCGGGGTGGAAATCGTTAATAGCCGCGGAGGAGGGCGAGGGTGTCGGCGAGGAATCCGTCGAGATTCTGGCCGGACATGGCGAGCATGGCGAGCACGAGGGCCATGACGATGGAGAGGGCCGCGACCGGGGTGTTCATGTCGCGCATCGAGGCGCCGGGCCGGACGGAGAGCCACCAGCCGGCGACAACGCTTCCGGTGACGGCCAGCAGCCAGAACAAGAACGGCGTGGGGGCGAGGACCGGCATGCGTGCATCCTAAAAAGAATGGCGTGCGGGCGCGTCGGCATCATCCGTACGCCGGAGGATGCGTTGCGCCGCGAATGCTGCTCGCTGTCCCTTCCTTCCCATTCCGCCCCGGCGATGTCGGGATCGCCGCTCGGATCAGAACATTCCTTCGGGCAGAGAACCGTCGATTGCGCCGTAGAGGTTGATGACCCGGCTGCCGATGCCCTGAATCGTGGCCATGCAGACCAGGACGATGAGGGCGAGGAGGATGGCGTATTCTGTGGCGGAGACGGCCGATTCGTCGGATCGGAATCTCGTTCCCAGTTTTCGCAGTTGCATTGCGCCGGCCATACCCGCCTCCCGCCGCCCGAGGCGGCCTGGTGCTTGCGGAAAGACATCCACACCGAAGTTTGCCAATTGCGACGGGGTTGCGGGGGAAAATCGTGCGAATGGGGCCAGAAATCGGGGGCGACTTGCGGATATCGGCGGGAAGCGGGGGCGCGGCGGGGACGGCGTGCTTGTTTTACCGGGCCGGGGCGTCGATACTCATGGTTTGCGCGAGGCGGCGCCGACGCGGGATGAGCCGCGAGGCGAGGCCGCGCACGCCCTGAAAACACGATCGACCCCTTTGCAAACGCCGCGCTGCGTCGCGGCTGAGCGTCAGGAACAACCGGATGCCGTTCAACTCCAAGTGGTTTCGCGAGAACACCCGCACCATCGTCTTCATCTTCATGGCGCTGCTGCTGGTCGTCTTCCTGATTCAGGACAACTTTCAGTATTTCAATTCCGGACGGCAGGAACGGGCTCAGACCTTTGGTCGAGCGACGGCCTACAACATTTCGATCGACACGGACCGGCTGAGGGCGGCCAACGCGGCGCGGGTGATCTGCGCCGGCGCCGGCATGCAGATCGGCGGGTATCCGCTGGCGCAGCTGCCGATTCAGGGGCTTGAGTTTCTGCTGCTGCGGGAAGAGGCGCGACGGGTCGGGATTCAGGTCGGACGGCAGGAGGTGCAGTCGTGGCTGCGGGGCGACGGCAGCAATCCGAACGTCGACAAGATTGTGAACGACATTGCGCTGAACCAGGGGATCGGCGTCAATGCGGTGCTGGATGCGCTGGGCGACGGCCTGGCGATCGCGAAGTCGTTTTATGTGCAGAGCCTGGGCCACTCGGACAGCATGGCCCGCATGCGCCAGAAGTTCCGCGATCGCTCGGAGCAGGCGGTATTCGAGTGCGCGACGATCGACGCCAACCAGTTGATCGACGACGTGGCCGAGCCGACCGAAGAGGAGCTGCAGGCGTTTTTTGAGAAGTATCGCGATATTGAGCCGCCCACGACGCAGAGCGGCGAGGAGCTGAAATTCGGCTATCGCCTGCCCGATCGGGTGAAGATCGAGTGGGTGACGCTCGATCCGTCGCAGATCAAGGCGCCGCCGATTCGCTCGAAGGACGTGCGTCAGCACTTTGAGCGCAACGCAGCGCAATACACGAAGCCGGGCCCGTCGACGGACGCTGCGGAGACGTCGGTCAATCTGATCCCCATGACCTTTGAAGAGGCTGAGCAGCGCGTGCGCGCCGATGTGCGCGAGCTGCGCAGCATCGAGGAAGCGCGCAAGATCATCGACGGTCTGCGGCGCGACGCGAACGCGCAGTGGTCGGGGGCCGACACCGACGAAAACGGCTTCCGCAAGGCGCCGGCGACGCAGGTGAGCCTGAGCGAACTGCATCAGCGGATGCTGGCGGATGTTCCGGCGCTGAGCTATCAGGTTTCGCCGCTGGTGTCGGAACGGGAGCTGTCGCAACTGCTGGGGATGGCCCAGCCCGAATTGCGGCTGAATCAGCAATATCAGTTGAATCTGTCGTCGTTCGCGTTTCGCTGCGCGGGGCTGCTGAAGAAGGTCGAGCGTGGCGATCCGCTGCCGGCGCTGGCGGTGGGTGAGCCGTCGCCGGTGTTGATGGCGACGCGGCCGATTCAGGGCAAGCGGCTGGACTATCAGGCGTATGTGTTCCGGGTGCTGGAGACGGCGCCCTCGGCTCCGCCGGCGGCGCTGGCGGATGTGCGCGAGGCTGTGGTGCGCGACCTGAAGCTGTCGCGGGCGTTTGAGCTGGCCAAGGCGAAGGCCGAGGCGATCAGCGTGGCGGCGAAGGCGAACGGGCTGAAGGCGGCGGTTGAGGCGGCGGCGGATGTGCGGCGGATGCTGGGCGAGCCGGCGCCGGTCGAAGGGGCCGCGTCGCAGCCGGCGCTTCCGGCCGCGGTGCAGCGGGCTCTGGATCAGTTCAAGGTGAAGACTCCCAGCGGCATTTTCTCGCGCAGTTCGCCGAGCATCACGATGGTGGATCGCTTCCCGGATCTGGCAGGGCGCGTGTTCGGATTGGCGGATGAGGCCGGTCCGCATCGCGTGACGACGCTGGGCGGCGCGAGCTCCAAGACGTGGACGGTGCTGGAGCTGACCGAGATCAAGCCGGCGTATGAGGGTGACTTTGCGATCACGAAGCGCGGCCTGATGGAAAATGCGGGCATGACGGTGCAGTTCGGTCTGCTGACGCCGGAGGCGATTCGCAAGCGTGCCGGCTGGCAGTTTGCGGCGGGATTTGCGGACGAAGCGCCGTAAGCGCGGCTGCGTCGGCGCGAGCGCGTTGGTGAATTCTGTTGCGGCGAAGCGCGGCAATCGCCGGCAACGATTGGTAACATTTTGCTAGTGGGAGCGAATGATCGGCGGCGGACCTGAACGGAGGACGCTGAACGATGATGACGACAGAAGCCCGATATGTGTGTGAGAACTGCGGCGAGACGATCGTCACGCCGATCGACATCTCCGCCGGTCGCGAGCAGGAGTATGTCGAGGATTGCCCGATCTGCTGCCATCCGAACGTGATTCACGTTCATCTGGATCGCAGCGGTCATGTCGACGTCGAGGGTGAATCGGAAGACGACCTCAGCCCCTGAGCGGACTGCGCGGCAGGCCGGGCGCAATGACTGCGCCTTCGTTGCTCCCGCGTCCGGAAAAGCGAACATCGCGCTCGCCTGGCATAGAATGTGAGCCGAAGGATTCGTATCGGTTTGGCGAGCGCCGAGCCGCGCCGCGAAAACCGGATCCGCCGTGATGACCGAAATCGCGGTGGGCCAGGCGAAGAGGCTGCGAGATGTCCTACGGATGGGCCGGCGACGTGGTGAGGCTGGTGCCGCTCGACAAAGAGCGTCATCTTGAGAACTGCCTGCGTTGGCTGAACGACCCCGATCTCACCCAAGCGATACTCGGCGGGGATTTTCCGATCAGCGCCCGGGCTGAGAACGCCTGGTTCGACAAGATGACGAGCGAAATCGGCGGGACGGACATCGTCTTCGCGATTGAGACGCCCGCCGGCGAACATGTGGGCCTGGCCGGGATTCATCACATCGACTATCGCCACGGCACGGGGTACACGGGCACGATCATCGGCGACTCGCGCGATCGCAACCAGGGCCTCGGCAGCGACGCGGTGCGCATTCGGACGCGCTACGCGTTCGAGACGCTGGGACTGCGGCTGCTGACGTCGGAAGTGATGGCGGGCAATCTTCCGTCGATGCGCGTGCTGGAGAAGTCGGGCTATCGGCAGTGCGGCGTGATTCCGAAGCGGTATTGGAAGCGCGGCGAGTTTCGCGACGCGCATCAGTTCGCGTGTCTGCGGGAGTGGTGGCAGGGCGCGCGCACGGGAAGCTCAGACTCCGCCGTCCGCGAACTCTCGAACCTGAGCGACGACGGGCGGGCGTTTTCGCCGCCGCCGGCGTTGCGTTAGGGGCCGCGTCGGCGAGTGGGGGCGATTGGGGGGCGACCGCGTCCGTGGGGAGGGGGCGAAGCGGGCTGCTAAACGCGTTCGATGGCGGTGAGCACGATCCAGCCGCGCTTGCCATCGCGGAGCTCGACCTCGGCCCAGCCGGCGCGCTCTTCGATGATTCGCAGCTCCACGCCCGGACCGAGCGCGTCGCTGAGGGCGGGTTCGTAGCCTTCGCCGCGGCCGAGTCGCAGCGTGGCGCGTTCGACGACGACCGCCTCGGGCGTGCGCGCGTCGCTGCGAAGCTCCCACGCCGCATGGGCCCCGAGGGCCAGGGCTGCGACCGCGAGCAGGAGCGGAGCGAAGGAGACGCGCGGCGCGGCGCGACGCAGCATGGGCCAGCTCATCCAGCCCCAGGCGGCGAATCCCAGGAGCAGTGTGATGGTAACGCGCTCCCACAAACTCAGCCGTTCGAGCCCGAGCAGCAGCGCCCCGCCGAGCTGTCCCGATTGCGGCGGCGCGATCGAGGGGACGACGCGCTCGCGGACATAGCTCAGATTTCGGCGCACGCGCTGATCGCGCGGGGCGATGCGCTCGGCCCGGCGATATTCGAGCACGGCCCGCCCCAGATCGTTGAGGCGATAGTAGGTGTTGCCGAGGTTGAAGCAGAGGGCGGCGCTGTTGACGCCGGCGCTGCGAAGCGATTGAAAGCGGGCGAGCGCTTCGGCGTAGAGCGGCTTGGCGCCGGCCGGATCGAGGGCGGCGCGGTTGACGGCCTGATCAAAGGCCTCGAGCGCGGCGTGCAGCGTCTCGCGCTGGTCGGCGCGGGCGACGCCCGATGCAACGCTCAGGAGCAGCAACGAAAGCGCGAAGCTCAGAAGCGGGCGGCTGAGACGGCTCATGCGGCCGCCTCCACGGCGTCGATGGTGCGCTGGGCTTCTTCGAGCAGAGCGCCGGCGTCGGCCGCGGAGACGGCGGCGTAGGCGACGGCGTCGCAGCGCTCGATGGTGCGGCTCACGCGCTCCAACACATCTTTTGGCAGAGCCAGTTGCTGAAGATCGGCGAGGTGCTGGCCGCCGACGAAGTGAGCCGCGGGGAAGCCGAAGCGCTCGGCGAGGTAGGTGGCGAGGATTGAGCCGGAGTTTTTGGCGGCGGCGGACGAATCGGCCTGACGCAGCGCTTTTCGAGCGTTGGCGGCGGCGGATCGGCGGCGCTTCAGGTCGGCGCTATCGCCGCGACGGCGCACGAGGCCGAGCCAGGTGAGCGCGAAGAGGCCGGGCGGTAGGAGGATGGCGGCGATGACGGCGGTCTTGCCGGGGCGCCAGGCGCGCTGCAGGACGAGCGCGGGGTCGTTGATGTTGGCGAGCAGGCCGTCGCGGGCGGCGATGCTTTGTTTCGCGTCGGACTGGGCGGGGGCATTGGCGGTGACGTCGGCGACGTGCAGCGTCTCCGAAGGTGAGACCTCGAGCGGAATGGTCTGGCTGCGGGCGACGCGATATTCGCCCAACTCGGGGTCGAAGTAGGGGTACTCGATGGGCGGCAGTTCGCGGACATCGGGCCGGAGCGGCCGGACGATCGGCTTAAATCGCTTGCGCTGTTCGAGTACCTCGCCGGCGAGATCTTCATCGGGCAGGCGAAAGCCGTCGGCAAGCTGGCGATTTTGACGCAGGGCGGGCGGCGGCAGCGTGTTTAGCGGTCCGTCGCCGATGATGTCGAGCGTGAGCTCGATCGGGTCGCCGACGCGGCAGCGGGTGGGGCTTGCGGCGGCGCGGACTTCGAAGCGGCCGACGGCGCCGGTGAAGCCGTCGGGGCGGCCGGCGTCGGGCAGGGGCAACACCTGAATCGGGGGGCTGCTGGGCGTGGCGCGGAGGTTTTTCGAGCGGCGCGGCCGCAGCTCGAAGAAGTCGCGGACCAGCTCGATGGGGTAGCGCATGCCGACTTCGACGTCGTCGAAGCGCAGCTCGCCGGGGCGGTCTGCGGTGAAGCGGGTTTCGATCTCGTAGACGTAGAACAGCTCGCGTTCGCCGGCGGCGTTTTCGCGGCGTTCGCGGCGCGTTCGCACGATCTGGTTGGGGAAGACGCCGAGCTGCGCGACGGAGATGAAGTTACGCATCTCGTTTTCATCGAGCAGCGCCCCGCGAAAGCTGGCGGGCTTGATCCAGATCGAGAGCGTGAGCTGGGCCTGCTGGCCGACGTAGAGTTTGGGCGTTGAACAGGCGACTTCGACGAAGAGCAGCGTCCCGCCCTGTGACGCGCCGACGCGGACGGTGAGCGGCGCGGTGCGCAGCTTTTCGCCATCGACCTCGACCTCGACCGGCGGCACGATGAGGGGGCCGGCCTTTTGCGGTACGAGTTCGAAGCGATAGGTCCGTGTGATCGATTGGGATGCGCGGCCGTTGATGCTGGTGAAGTAGCGGGCGTCGGTCGGGATGCCGGTGGAGCGGACGGTGCAATCGGCAATTTCGGGGAATTGCGGCGCGGAGCAGTTGGCGAAGTTGCTGATGGTGAGGCTGGCGGTGATGGCTTCGCCGACGCCGACCTCGCGCGTGTCGAGTTCGAGCGACACTTCCCCGGCGCGGGCTGCGGGCGCGGTGAGCAGCAGCAGCAGCGCCGCGAACGACGCCAACGCGCAGTGAAGCGCGGACGGCAAGCGGGTGATTTTTGATGGAATGGCTGTTGGGTTCATTCGTCTCGTTGGTCGCTTACATCCCTGCTCGGGGCAATCGTAGCGCGGCGGGTCGCCCGTGCCAATCGGCGGAGCGGAGCGCCGGGCGTGCCTATGGCGGCGGATTGCAAGGCTTCGGGGCGATTCGCACCGGTCTGCGGCGCGGGCCGATACCATCCATCTGCGTCGCTTCTTGTCGCGGCTCGGCTTTGCGGGCCGGGTCCGATTGCGAGAGGAGACGAGCGAGAGGAACGATTCATGGCGGAAACTTCGGGCACGATCAAGCCGACCGTGGTGGCGATGCTGGTGTGCGATCAGGTGATCGACGACAAGCTGACGAACAAGAAGAGCGCCATCGGGTTGTTCAACAATATTCTTGTGCCGCGTGTGCCGACGACGATCCCGCAGATGGCGGTGTTGATTTCTGTCACGGAAATCTCGGGACGGGCGGAATTGCAATTGCGGCTGGTCCACGACGGCGACAACTCGATCATCTTTCACACGACGGGCTTGATCGGCGCGCCCGACCCGCTGGCGACCGTCGACCTTCTCTTTAATCTGCAGGGGCTGAAGATGCCGCAGGCGGGGCAGCATGCGTTTGAAGTGCTGTGCGAGGGCGAGATCTTGGCGCGGAGGCGGTTTCACATTCGCGTGATGAATATTGCTCCGTCGAGCGACGCGGGGACGCAGGGGTGATGGGGCACAGGTTGGTCTCGTCGGTGGGGGCGGTGTGGATTGCGGCGGCGGTTGGCGTAAGAGTAGGGGAGTGATGACTCGAATTCGATGTTCGGCGAGAGCGGCGTTGGCTCGACGCAACGCGGTCTGCGGGTTGATGCTGATCGCGATGGCGAGCGGCGCGGTCGCGTTCGCTCTGGCTGGCGAGGGCGCGGCTTCGCAACCGGCCTCCGCGCCGGCGTCGCAATTGCACAATGTCCACGCGGTGCGAGCCGGGCGACTGATTTGTGGGGCGCAGCCCGTCGGGCCGGCGGCGTTTGCCGAGCTGGCGGCGATGGGGGTGCGCACGATCGTCTCGGTCGACGGAGTGCCGCCCGATGTGGACGCGGCTCGCGCCGCGGGCATTCGCTATGTGCATGTGCCGCTGGGGTACGACGGCGTGCCCGACGCCGAGCGGCTCCGCCTGGCCCGGGCGACGCGCGACTTGCCGGGGCCGGTCTTTTTTCATTGTCACCACGGCAAACATCGCGGGCCGGCGGCGGCGGCGGCGACGGCCGTCACACTGGGCTGGTGGAGCAACGACGAGGCGGTCGCCTTTTTGCAGCGAGCGGGGACCTCGGCGAGCTATCGGGGGCTCTATGCCGCGGTCGCCGGGGCGGCGGTTGCCAACGAGGATGAATTGAACAAAGCCGGCGACCCGCGGGGCTACCCGGCCCGGGCCGCGGTATCGGAGCTGGTGGCGGCGATGGTGATCGCCGACGACGCGACGGAAAATCTCAAGCGGATCGAGGCGGCGGGCTGGACGACGCCGAGCGATCATCCGGACCTGGTTCCGGCGGCGGAGGCGGCGCGGCTGGCGGAGCAGTTTCGGCTGATGGCAGAGACGGCGGAGACGAAGCGCGCGGGCGACGACTATCGGCAGCAGATGCAGGCGATGTACGAATCGGGCGCGGCGCTGGAGCGGTCGTTGGCGGCGGCGGGCGGTGCGTCGCGGCCCAGCGCAAAGGCGCTTTCCGAACAATTGGCGAAGATCGTGCGCGATTGCAAGGCGTGCCACGATCAGTATCGGCGCTAGTCGGGGGCCGGTTGGGGCGGCGTCGCGGCGCGAGGCGCGCGGCCTCAATCGAACGCGGCGGCTTGTCGGCGGGGGACGCGACGCACAGAATCCGCTCATGACGGTCGCCGAGCTCGCGCAAGCCGGGCATGTCGTTTCCGACGCGGAACACGCGCTGCTGGCGCAGTTCATCGAACTATTGCTGCGCGAGAACGAGAAGCTCAACCTGACGGCGATTCGCGATGTCGAGACGGCGTGGGCCAAGCACATCTGCGATTCGCTGGCGGTTTTGCCGCTGATCGACGCGCTCGAGGCCCGCACGATCGTCGATCTCGGCAGCGGCGGCGGGTTGCCGGGTGTGCCGATCGCGTGTCTTCGGCCGAAGCTGAATGTGACGCTGGTCGATTCGACGGCGAAGAAGGTTGCGGCGGTGGAGCGGATCGTCTCGGAGCTGAAGCTGCGGAATGTGCGGCTGATTGCGGAGCGGGCCGAAGTGCTGGCTCATCAGCCTCCGCATCGCGAGCGATATGACGCGGTGCTGGCGCGCGCCGTGGGCACGCTCGACATGCTGCTGGAATGGGCGAGCGGCTTTTGCAAGGTGGAGGGGCAATGCTGGTTGTACAAGAGCATCGAGGCGGCAGAAGTGGAGACGGAGCGTGCCGAGACGGTCGCGGCCCGCTGCGCGCTGGACTATGACGACACCTACGTCTACACGCTGCCCGCAGGCCACGGCGATCGCGCGATTGTGATTTACAGCAAGGTTGAGCCGCTGCCGCGCGATCTGCCGCGTCCGCCGTGGCAGGCGAAGAAGAAGCCGCTGTCGGAGAGGTGAAGGAAATGCAGAATGCAGAATGCAGAATGAAGAAGCGATCGTCGGCGGCGCGGGCGTCTTTTTGATGCCGCTGTGGAGGTTGGCCACAGGACTGTTCGTCGTCTCGTGCTTTATGGGGTAGCAGTTGCGCGCTGGCGAGCGTGTTAGCGGGCGCGCTGCAGGTCGCGGGCGGTCACGATCACCATCCAGCCGCCGCTGTCGTCGGCGATCTGTTTCAGGCGGCGGGCGTTGGCGTTGAGCATGGGCTGGGTGGGGCCCTGGTTCTGCAGCAGCAGCTCGTCGAAGACCAGGCAGCAGATTTTCACGTTGTCGCGGTTGGCTTCGCGGATTTCGGCGACGACGCGATTTTCGAAGTCACCGTCAGTCAGGAAGAAGATCGCGTCGGGCTGCATGCGGAGGGCGCGCTTGATCGCGGTCAGCGGGTCGGTGCGGCCGGTGGGCGACTTTTTGTCGATCCAGTTGAAGAATTCCTGTCGATTTTCCGGGGTTGCGGGCTGCAGGCCCGAGGCGAAGGTCTCGGTTTTGAACTTGTCGTCGTCGCTGTAGAAGATGATGGCATTGAACGATTGCGCGCCGGAGAGGCTGCCGATCGAGCGCTTCAACTCACGCCGCAGGTCGTCGACGGCGACGATGATCGAGCCGGAGAAATCGACCACGAACGCGATGCGGTTGGCGGTGACGGTCTTGCCCCACATGCCGGCGGTGCCGAGGCCGCGTCCGCTGCCGCCGCCGGAGAGGCCGCTGGCGCCGATCGATCCGCCGCTGCCGCCGAAACCGCGTCCGAGGAGCGAGCTGCGTCCGTTGCCGAGTCCGCCGAGGCTGTTGCCGAGGCCGGTGCCGGTGTCGCTGCCGGCGGCGGGTTCGGTTCGCGCGGCGCCGAGGCTGAGGTCCATTTGCGGCAGCTTTTCGAGGTCGAGCGTGGGCTCGGCGACGCTGGTGCCGGCGGGATTCGGGTTTTCGCTGGGCTGGGCGGCCCACTGAAGCGAGTCGCCTTCGTTGCCGGAGAAACCGGGGGCGAGCGAAGCGAGGTAATCGCCGCCGCCGCCCGGTCCGCGGAGGACGTCCCAGGTGGTGAGCGCAAGAATTGCGAGCAGGAGGAGGTGGATGCAGATGCTGGCGGCGAGCGGGAGGCCGAGCCGGAGCGAGTAGCGATAGGCGGGGCTGAGCTGCTCCGCTTCGGTGAGGGGAATCTCTTCGCTAGGCGTGGTTTCGTCGGCGGCCTCGGCTTCGACGGGCGCTTCGGAGGGAAACCACGGCACATTGGTGGACATCGCGTAGAATTGTAACGATGGCCGACAGGACGCGGTCGGAATTGCGTGCGGCGCACGCGTGCGCTGTTGGTTGCGAGACCGCGAGACGCAGTCCGCCTGCGCGATGTGCTTGACTCGCGCGGCGGCGATTTCTAGGATCAAAAATCGTGAATCAAACGCCTGCAATGTGGGTGGCGCATGGGCCTCTGTGAACGTTGTGGAAAAGCGCAGGCGGTTTGCTTAATCGTCGACATCGACATGGGGGAAAAGCGCGAGCAGCATTTGTGTGACGCCTGCGCCGTCTCCGAGGGGCACTACCCGGCGACCAAGCCGGACGCCACGGCGCAGGAGTACATCGAAAAGCTGCTGACCGCGGGCGGCAAGGCGACATCGAATCTTTACTGCGAGCACTGCGGGATCCGCTATTCGGAGTTTCGCTCGCAGGGGCTCCTGGGCTGTTCGCATGACTACGACGCCTTTGGCGCCGAGATGGACAAACTCCTGCGGCGGGCGCACGACGGAGCCGATCACCACGTCGGCAAGACGCCGCGCGCGGGTGGGGCCGGCGACGCTGCGGCGGGCGCAAAGAACGTGCGCAAGCTGCGAAAGCTGCTGCAGGAGGCGGTCGAGGCCGAGGACTATGAACGAGCCGCGCAGCTTCGCGATCGCATTTCCGAAATGAGCGCCGAATGAACCCGCTGCTCAAACAGATGTTGCGGCAAGCGGGCGAGTGGATGCGCGGCGTGGGGCCGATGCACGAGATCGTCATCTCGACCCGCATTCGGCTGGCGCGAAATCTCGACTCCTACCCGTTTCTGACGCGGGCGACGGCCGAGACGCGGCTGGAGATCGCCGACGCCGTCACCCATGCGATCAAGAAGTCGCCGGAGCTGAAGAATTTTGTCGTGCTCGATCTGGAGAAGCTGGACGAGATCGAGCGGAATCTGCTGGTCGAGCGACATTTGATCAGCCGTCAGCAGGCCGAGTCGGACGGGGTGCGGCGTGTGGCGCTGGTCGAAGCGGAAGACGCGGCGGTGATGATCAACGAAGAGGATCATCTGCGCCTGCAGGTGTTCCGCAGCGGCTTGCAGCTCGATGCGGCGTGGGAACAGATCAACCGGCTCGATGATCTGCTGGCCGAGAAGGTCAGCTTCGCGTTTCATCCGAAATATGGCTATCTGACCGCGTGTCCGACCAATGTCGGCACGGGCATTCGCGTCTCGGTGATGCTGCATCTGCCGGCGCTGCGGCTGACGAACGAGATCGAGAAGGTGGGCCACGCGGCCAAGACGCTGAAGCTGGCGGTGCGCGGTCTGCACGGCGAGGGGACGGAGGCGCTGGGCGATTTCTTCCAGATTTCGAATCAGGTGACGCTGGGGATCAGCGAAGAGCGGATCATTCGCGATTTCACGAGCGACATCATTCCCAAGATCGTGAAGTTTGAGCAGGCCGCCCGCGACGCGCTGGTGGCCAAGCGGCCCGAAGCGCTGGATGACAAAGTCTGGCGCGCGATGGGCATTTTGCGAAACTCGCGGCTGCTGAGCTCGAGCGAGGCGCTGCAGTGCCTTTCGCATGTGCGGATGGGCGTGCACGCCGGCCGGATCGACGACATCGACGTCGGCACGATCAACGAGCTATTCCTTCAGACGCAGCCGGCCCACTTGCAGAAGATCTGCGGGGAAAAGATGACCGGCGAACAGCGCAGCATCGCGCGGGCTCAGCACATCCGCGAACGCCTCAGCCGCAATTAGGCGACAATCCGCAGTCGCCGACGGTCGGGCATGGGGCCGGCGCGGGGGCACTTGCGCTTTCGGCTCATTTCGCCACTTGCCGCCTCGATTTCCCCTTAAAGCAATGCCCCGTCGGCGGTCCGTTGCCCGCCAATTCGCTCTTCCGCCGCGCGCGATGAAACTTCCCCTTGTTTTTGTTCGTATTGAATTCGAGCGATAACATAGAGGACTGGAGGTTTTCGTATGCACGCGACGCACGCCCCCCACGGAATGACCCCTGCCGAAGCTCTGGAAACCCTGAAGCGACGCATTCTGGTCGACGGGTTTCATATGGTCGCCGACCTGGAAGCGTGTCGCGGCACCCACTTGCGAGACGGGTTATCGGGCCATGACTACCTCGATTTCTACTCCTATTTCGCGAGCCAGCCGATCAGCTACAACCATCCGCGGATGCATGAGCCGGCGTTTCAGCAGCGGCTGCTGACCGCGGCAACGACGCGCGTCGCCAACTCCGACGTCTACACGCAGATGTACGCCGAGTTTGTCCGCACGCTGGATCGCGTCGCCGGGCTGCCGGGGTTTGAGTATTTCTTCTTCATCGATGGCGGCGCTCTGGCGAACGAAAACGCGCTGAAGGCGGCCTTTGACTGGAAGGTGCGCAAGAACATCGCGGCGGGGCGGGGCGATGAGCTGGGCACACGCGTGCTGCATTTCAAGCAGGCGTTTCATGGTCGGACGGGCTACACGATGAGCCTGACCAACACCGACCCGAACAAGACGATGTATTTTCCGAAGTTTGATTGGCCGCGGATCGAGAACCCGAAGATCAACTTCGACCTGCCCGAGCCGCAGCGGACGGCGGATGTCGCCGCGCGCGAAGCGGTCGCGGTGCTGCAGATCGAGCAGGCCTGCGAGCGCTACAAGCACGACATCGCGGCGATGATCCTTGAGCCGATTCAGGGCGAAGGCGGCGACAACCACTTCCGCCCGGAATTTTTGCGGAAGCTGCGCGAGCTGGCGGATCAGCACGAATTCCTGCTGATCTTCGACGAAGTGCAAACCGGCGTCGGTCTGACCGGTCGCATGTGGTGCTGCGAGCACTTCGGCGTCTATCCCGACATTCTCGTCTTCGGCAAAAAGATGCAGCAGTGCGGCATCATGGCGACCCGGCGGGTCGACGATGTGCCCAACGTCTTCAAGGTGCCGAGCCGCATCAACAGCACCTGGGGCGGCAACCTGGCGGACATGGTCCGCGCGACGCAGTATCTCGAGGTGATCGAGAGCGACAAGCTGGTCGAGAACGCGGAGAAGATGGGCACGCTGCTACAGGACGGCTTACAGCGGCTTCGCAAGAGCCACCCGATCCTGAGCAATGTTCGCGGGCGCGGGCTGATGTGCGCCTTTGACCTGCCGACGGGCAAGCTGCGCGACAAGCTGCGCGAGGTGTGCCTGCAGCATCAGATGCTGGTGCTGTCGTGTGGTCCGCGATCGGTCCGCTTCCGTCCGGTGCTCGATATTCGCGCCGCGGACATCGAGGCGGGGATGGCGATCCTGGACAAGGCGCTGACGGCCGTCGATCAGTAGGCCGCCGCGCGTCTCGGATCGGGTCGACCGTGACACGTTCGCCGCGATCGGTTGTAATCGGCTCTCGAATTCGCCGTCCGCGATACTCGACGAGGCTCGATTGATGGCCGATCGCCGCCTGTTTCATCTGCTTTCGCTGGCTGATCTTTCCGCCGATGCATTGACGGCTTTGCTGGATCGCGCGGAGCGCTACCTGCGGGGTGATGCGCCGCCGATGGTGCTGGCGGGCAAGCGGGTCGCGAATCTCTTTTTCGAAGACAGCACCCGCACGCGGCACAGCTTCGCGGTGGCGGCGCGTCGGTTGGGCGGCGAGACGCTCGATTTCACCGCGGCGGGGTCGTCGACCAACAAGGGCGAATCGCTGCTCGATACGGTTCGGACGATTCTTGCGATCGGGGCCGATCTGATCGTCGTTCGGCACAGCGCGTCGGGGGCGCCGGCGCTGCTGGCGCGCGAGATCGATCGGCCGATCGTCAGCGCCGGCGACGGACGCCACGCGCACCCGACCCAGGGGCTGCTCGATCTGCTGACGTTGCGGCAGCGGTGGGGGCGCTTTGCGGGCAAGCATGTGCTGATCGTCGGGGATGTGGCGAACTCGCGCGTCGCGCGCTGCAGCAGCGCGGGACTGCGCGCGCTGGGGGCGAGCGTGACCTTTGTCGGCCCGGCGAACCTCTGTCCGGCGTCGCTGAGTGCGCTCGGCTCGCCCGTGACGCACGACTTCGACGCGGCCATCCCCACGGCCGACGCGGTGATGATGCTGCGCATTCAGACCGAGCGGATCAGCGGCGGGGCGTTTCCGTCGCTGCGGGAATATGTGGCGGGGTATCAGCTCAACGAAGAGCGTCTCCGCCGCGCTAAGCCGGACGTGCTGATTCTTCATCCGGGTCCGGTGAACCGCGGGGTGGAGCTCTCGCCGGCGGTGGCGGATGGTCCGCAGGCCGTGATCCTGGATCAGGTGCGGGCGGGGGTGGCGGCGCGGATGGCGGTGTTGGAGAGAATGCAGAATGCAGAATGAAAAATGCAGAAAGGAACGCTCCCCGCGGCCACGCCGCGCGAGGTCAGCGAGCCTCCATTCCGCATTCTGCATTCTTCCTTCTGCATTTGTTCTGGGCCTCGCCGCGACCGCTTCAGGCCCGCGCTCCCTCTCCTAGTTCACCGTTTATCGGCGAACCTTGCGCTGATGGTGCTTCCGCGGGAGCGGGCCGATGCTCCTCGCGTCGTCACGCTTTTTGCGGAGCGCCCCGTGAGTTTGCTCGACCTGGACTACATCATCGTCGACTGGCCGCATCGCGAGGACGAGGTGAGCGCGCGGCTTGTGCGCGGGAGTGATAACGTCGAGTTTCTGCAGCTCCGCATCGAAATGGGTGTGATGCAGATGCGGGTCGATGGTCGCCCCGACGGCGAGCGCTATCACGGGCTCCCCACGGCTCAGGCCCACATCCGCCACGAACTCAAGCTGGCCGGCGCGGGCGTCGCGGCTCACGACTGGCAGGAGCTGATTCGCGAGATCGGCCAGTTCAACTATCGCCGGATCGCGTTTGGCGGCGCCGCCGACGGCTTCCTCGCTGCGAACAATGCGGCGGAGGCGGTGCGGATGCTGAGCGGCGCGATCTCCGACATCGATTTTTGCCTGGCGTCGACCGAGATGCTGAGCGACCATCGCGGCGAGGCCGTGCTGCTGGATGACGAAAGCCTGGAGCCGACGCTGCTCTTCAATCGCGGCCGCCACGCGGTGCAGCGTCTGGTGGCGATGAACCGAAACGAGGCTGCGATCGAGGCGGCCGACGATGCGATCGCGGCATTGAACGATTTTCTCGCGGGCCGCGGTGTCGAGGCCGATGAGCGCGAGAGCGACCCGGGCATCACCCATCTGCGCGTGATCAGCCAGCGGCTGCGATCCGACCTCGGCATTACCAAGACGCTTCGCGAGCGGATGGACGAAGCCATTGCCGCGGAAGACTTCGCCGAGGCCGCCCGGCTGCGCGATGAGATGCAGATTCGGGATGGCGGGGCGGAAGGGGAAAGCAGCGAGGCGTGAAGGGGCGGCGGGGCGGACGGGTAACGGGGCGAACGGGGGACACGGCTGACTGAGACACGCTGGGGGGACTGTGCCCCATTTGCTCGCCGCGCGCGTGATCGGCGCGCGTTTCGTCATTTCATTCTCTCACCCCCGGTCCGAGTTCGGCGGCGTCCCGTAACTGCGGGATGGCCGGATCGTGCTCATGCACTGATTGACCCCTAAACCCGGCAATGCTACTCTGAAACCTTCGGGCGTTGTAAAGTAGGTTTGCTAAAGGCCTTGCGTGCGGAGCGCCAGCGCCCGTCGCAGCGCGGATTCTCTCTCCGTCTTCGACGGAGCAGAGTCGTATTCTCTTGAGTCAGGCTCACACCATGACCAAATCTCGGATCGTTCGTGCACTATCCGTCATCACGCTTGCGACCGTCGCAGCGCTCACGCTGGGCGGCTGTCCCCTCGCCGATCTGATCGGCGGCGCGGGCGGCAATGGGGGCAACATACTCGGCGGTTTGGGCGGTTTGTTTGGTCGCCCGCTGACGCTGAAAGATGTCGCACCGGCGCTCGATTTTCCCGAGGTGCCGGCGGCCCGCGTGCGGGTGGAAGTGCTGAATCTTTCGAACAACGACGCCACGGCGCGGCTCACCATGCGTGTCGGCGGGCGGCGGGTGCACTTTTCGACGCGGACGGTTCGGGCGAATGGCGCGACCGTGCTGGTGGGCCCGGATCGGGCCGACACGATTCTCTTCGAAGCGGCCGTCTTCGAGACGCCGTCACGCGACATTCCGGCGGAAACCCGCATTCTCAATCGCGATTTCGTCAGCGGCAATCTCGTGCAGTTCGTGATCCCCGCCGCCATCGTTAACGACTGCGATGCCAACGGCGTCGATGATTCGCAGCAGACCGACAGCGACGGCGACGGCGTGATCGACCCCTGCGACGGTTGCCCCGCCAACCCGGCCAAGACCGCGCCGGGCGTCTGTGGCTGCGCCGCGCCCGATGCCGATAGCGACGGCGACGGCATCCTGGATTGCGTCGATCCCTGCCCGCTCAACAACGCGCTCGACAGCGACGCCGACGGCACCCCCGATTGCACCGACGGCTGCCCCAACGACCGCAACAAGACCGCCCCGGGCGCGTGCGGCTGCGGCGTTGCCGATGTCGACAGCGATGAAGACGGCGTTCCCGACTGCACCGATCCGTGCGTCGGCTCCTTCCTCGACAAGGATGGACTGAATGGCAACGCCGACAGCGACGGCGACGGCACTTTTGATTGCCTCGACGGCTGCCCCTTTGACGCGAACAAGACGACGCCCGGCGCGTGCGGCTGTGGGCGTGCAGATACCGATTCGAACGGCAACGGCGTCGCCGATTGCAACGAAGTGCAGGATCTGGACATCGCGATTTTGGGCCTTGATTCCGACGTGCGACTGAATCGCGCGACGGGCTTCACCTTCTCGGTGCAGATCGGCAACTTTGGTGCGAACCCGACGGTGCTGGTGCTGGCGCGGCGCGTCGGCACGCTCGACAACATCATTGTCGGACAAAGCTCCGGACCGCTGGCGACGCGCGAGATCATGTGGAGCGTCGACGTCGAGCCGGGCATCTATGAGCTGAACGCCACCGTCGATGACGCCGGTCGAACCGCCAGCGTCACCGCTGTGGGGCGGCTGCTGGTGAATGTGCAGCCGACACTGGTGATCGACAGCCCGACGCCGAATCAACTGATTTCGCGCCGCACGGGCTTCACGCTGGCGTGGGCGGGCGCCGACAGCGACGACAACGCGCTGATCGACATTCTGCTGCGGCGCGTGCACAACACCGCCCCGGTGGGGACGTTGAGCAACCCCACGCCCGATTTCCTGCTGGTGGATAACGCGTCCGAAGATGACATCAACAATCGCGAGCTCTTCGTCGACCCGATTGCACGAACGATTCCCGCGGGCGACTACGACCTGGTGGGGACCATTCGCGATCCGCTGACGACGGTCGAGGTGCTCGGGCCGCGCATCTGCCTCTCCGATCGGCTCGTGGGTCAGATTCCGATGTCGACGCTCGCGCTCGACAGCTATCTGCGGATCGCGGGCGCTGCGAACGACTATGAGGAAAACCGCATGTTCGGCCTTTCGGTGCGGTTCGAGGGCGAGTCCGATTTCGAGGATGGCAACGGGCTGCTGATCGGCGATCCCTTCGCCTGGTGGCGCGATCGCGAAGGGGTGTTGGCGCAGACGGGCATCGCCTATCTGTTCCAGGGATTCTTCAGCCGTGGCGGTTCGCTCACGAGCTTCGACGCCGACCTGAGCTATCGCGGAGATCTCGGCGGTGCGCAGCTTGGCGCTCGCGGCGAATTCCGGCGCGTGTTTGACCGGCTGGGCGGCACGATATCGCCCGCTCTGGCGCTGGGCGCCCCGCTCTATGGCGAGGGCAGCGAAGCCTTTAACGGGCGCACCTACTGGCTCGATCCGCGCGAGCTGTCGCGTCGCGCGATCGAGCTTTGCTGCGACGACATCGTCGGCGCGATCATCGACGGTTTCCCCGGCGATCAGCTCGGCCTCGATCTGTGCCAGCTTCGAAACATCGACGACGATGGGGAATGGGAGTTCGCCATCGGCGGAACCCGCGCCAACGACGAGGGCTACGGCGTCGTCGCGATCCTCAACGGCTCGCGCTATCCCAACAGCGGCGACATCTTCAGCCAGGACTCCTACGAGCTCTACGGTGAGACCGAGTATGGCGCGTTCGGCTTCGACATTTGCGCGCTGGGCGACGTCGATGACGACGACTTTGACGACCTGGCGATCGGCGAGCCGCTCGGCGCCGAGCCGAAGCAGCTCCGCACCGGCGTCGTGCATGTGTTCTTTGGCGAAGAATACCTGTTTGAGGAGCGCGGCAATTCCCTGCGTTCGCTGAAGCTCGTCGGCGAAGAGGAGTTGGACGGTGCGGGATACGCGCTGGCCACCGGCGATTTCGATAATGACGGTTATGACGATCTGGCGGTCGCCGCTCCGTTCCACGACAACGCCCGCGGCCGCGTCTACATCGTCAGCAACATCGGCAGCAAGGACCTGCCCAATCCGCTTTACCTTGGCGATGTCGGCCTGCCGACCATCCCGGGCATGATCATCGACGGCGCGCATGAGGGCGATTGCTTCGGCTTCTCGCTCGCGAAGGCTCGCACCTTCGACGACTTCATCGACGATCTGGTCGTCGGTGCGCCGGTCGCCGGCGGCGAGCGCGGCTCGACCTGGCTGATCTATGGAAGCGAAGCCCTTCGCGGTCAGCGCACGCTCGGGCCGATCGACTGCGATTTCCAGGCCGCCGAATTCCTGCGCGACGGCGACGTGGCCGAGCGCTTCGGCCACAGCGTCTCCGCCGGCGACTTCGATCGTGATGGCGTAAGTGACATCGCCATCGGCGCCCCGACCAACGACCAGCTCGGCGGTGCGGCGTACATCATCTTCGGCACGTACGCGGACTAATGCGTCGAAGAGGCGCGGGCTTTCGGCCCGCGCGGATTTTGAAACGCCCGCGGCTTCGCGTTTGAGATCGAAGCCGCTTGAATCGGAGCGGGCCCGCCGCTCGCTCCCTCCGACCCTCCACCGCACGCATTAGCGGGGTTGCTGATAGGATTCTCCCCATGCTCGTCGTCATGAACGCCAACGCGACACCCGCGCAGATCGAGGCTGTCTCCGCGCGCATCCGCGAACTCAAATACACGCCTCACGTCATCCCCGGCCCGACGCGCACCGCGATCGGCATCACGGGCAACAAGGGCGCCGAAGGCCGCGACTCGCTGCGGCTGATGCCCGGCGTGGAAGATGTGATCCGCGTCACGTCTCCCTACAAGCTGGTCTCGCGCGAAACCCACACGGAACTGACCGAGTTTCCGATTGCGCAGACGCGCATCGGCCCCGGCGGATGCACGCTGATGGCCGGGCCCTGCAGCGTCGAAAACGAAGAGATGATTCTTCGGTGCGCGGAATTGTTCATGTCGCGCGGCGTCAAGCTGCTGCGCGGCGGCGCGTTCAAGCCGCGAACAAGCCCCTACGCCTTTCAGGGGCTGGGCGACGAAGGGCTGCGTCTGCTCGAGAAAACGCGCCAAAAGACCGGCATCGGCATCGTCACCGAAGTACTCGATGTGCTCGATGTCGAGCGGATCGAGGCGGTCGCCGACGTGCTGCAGGTCGGCACGCGCAATATGCAGAATTACGCGCTGCTGCGCCGGCTTTCGCAGACGCGCAAGCCGGTGCTGCTGAAGCGCGGCATGGCGGCGACGCTTGAAGAATGGCTGATGGCGGCGGAGTACATCGCCGCCGGCGGCAACCGACGGATCATCCTCTGCGAGCGGGGAGTGCGGACCTTCAGCGACCACACCCGCAATACGCTCGATTTGTCGATCATTCCGGTGGCCAAGCATTACACGCACCTGCCGGTGATCGCCGACCCCAGCCACGGGACCGGCAAGGCGCAATTTGTGCCGTCGATGGCGCGGGCGGCCCTGGCGGCGGGGGCCGATGGGCTGCTGATCGAGGTTCACCCCGAGCCGGCGCGGGCCATCTCCGATGGTGCGCAATCGCTGGACTTCGCGGCATTTGAGAAGATGCTGGCGGAGCTGCGGCCGATCGCCGACGCGATGCACGTCGAGCTTCGCTAGACGCCGATTGTTAAATCCGCTCGTCGAAGTGTCGTAAAAAGTTAACCCCAGCGACATCCCTGCCGATTCCAATCTCCACGCCGGTTCGCGGTTTGTTTCGCGAGCCGGCGGTCGATGTCAATTCCCGAGACCGCGGAACCAGCCGCAAGACGCCACAGGCCGTCATCGGATGCGTTTCCTTCGCCGGTCGCGAACCGGGACTTTTGGAGCGCGTCTAAGCTCGCTTGGGTGAATGAAGATGTTTCCGTCGCTTGCGGCGCGGGTCTGGCGCGCCCCGATTCGTGTTTCGAGCCTGCGGACGGCTCTGCTCGTGGTGTGGATCGCCGGCACCGTCGATCTCTACCTGACCCATTGCGAGACCGCCAACCCCGCCTTTATCGAGCTCAACCCGATCGCCAACGAGATTGTTGATAAGCCGCTGGTGCTGCTGGCGGCGTACAAGTACACGCTGCTGGCGGCGGCGACGGCGATCCTGGTGGCGCTGCGGGCCACCCGGGCCTGCCAGTGGGGCTCCTGGGTCCTGATCGGCTCGCATTCGGCGCTGATGGCGTATTGGTGCTTTTATCTGGCGGTGCGCGGGCCGTTGCAGCCGGTGGGGTGAGCGGGGGCGTTATCGTTGATGGGGGAATTCCCAGCGATTTCCGCGGATCGAGCTTGATTCGCCGTCGCGCGTGAGTGTACTATTCCTGTATAGGAAGAATATGCAGAAGCCCGACCGGATCAGCCCTGACCGACTCGAATCCTTCGTCCAGCTTGGCCTGACGCCGCTGGAGGCGGAGGTTTATGCGTATCTGTGTGCCGAGCGCGAGCCGGTGACGGCGTATCGGGCGGCGCAGGCGCTGGGGAAGTCGGTGGGCAACGTGTACAAGGCGGTCGAGGCGCTGGAGGCGAAGGGGGCGGCGATGTCCGCCGACGCGGGCGGGTCGCGGGTGACGCGTGGCGTGGCGATCGAGGAGTGGCTGGGGCAGCGACGGAGCGAGTTTGAGCGGGCGGCGGCCGAGGCGAAAAAGGCGGCGGCGAATTGGGGCGCGCCAGCCTGGGACGAGCGCGTTTATGAGATTCCGACGCTCGATGCGCTGCTGGCGCGGGCGACCGCGGCGCTGGCGAGTGCGCAGCAATTCGTGATCTGCACGCTTTGCCCCAAGCCCGCGGCGCTGTTGAGCGAGGCGCTGCTCGCAGCGCGGCAGCGCGGCGTGCGGGTGGGGGCAAAGGTTTTTGCGCCGCTGGCGCTCGAAGGTTGCGACATCGTGTGCGATCCGCGGGGGTTGGCGGCAGTGGCGACCGGGCCCGGGGAATGGCTCTTCATGACGGTCGACGGCACGAGCATGCTGCTGGCGCTGCTCGATCCGGCGGGCGAGCGCGTGCTGCAGGCGTTCTGGTCGGAGAACCCGCTGATGGTGTGGAACCTCTACACCGGCATGAGCTCCGATCTCGTGCTGGCCGCGATTCGGCCGATGATCGCGGCGGAGGCGGGGCGCGAGGCGATCGAGCAGCGGCAGGCGGAGCTGCGCGCGTTCGAATCGCCGGTGAGCGGGGGCAAAAACGCGCTGATCGAGCGCTATCGAGCGGGCATACGGCCGCGGCGAAAGCCGGGCTGAGCGAGATTGCAACGAGGCAAACTTCGAGCGTGCCGCGACCGGTCGAACGCCGGCGGCACTGCGAACGAGAGCGGGTCGGTAAACCAAAAAGTCAGGAGACGGATATGAAGCGTTGGATGATGACGGTGATGGTCTGCGCCTGCGCGGCGCTGGGGACCGGTGCGCACGCGGCGGAACTGCTCGTGAGCGGGTTTTTGTCGAACAACATCGCGCGGTTCAACCTGCCGAATGGGGCGTCGCTCGGCAACTTTGCGGCGGGCGGGCCGGTGAATGGGCCGCTTTGTGCGCGGCTCGGGCCGGATGGGCTGCTGTATGTGGCGAGCGAGCTGGCCGACACGGTGTTGCGCTACGACCCGGCCACGGGCCGACTCATCGACACCTTTGTCGCGCGGGGCAGCGGCGGACTGGATGGGCCCTCGAGCCTGAGCTGGGGCCCGGGCGGCGATCTGTTTGTGGCGAGCTTTAACACCGACTCGGTGCTGCGCTATGACGGCGCGAGCGGCGCGTTTGAGGGCGTCTTTGTGACGCCGGGCAGCGGGCAGCTCAACGGCCCCGACAACGGCACGATCTTCGGCCCCGACGGCAATCTCTATGTGCCGAGCTATTTCACCAATCGCGTGTTGAAGTATGACGGGCAGACGGGCGCGTCGCTGGGAGAGTTCATCAGCAACATCGGGCGGCCGCGGGTGCTGCACTTCAGCGACGACGGGCGGCTGTTTGTCACCGCTGAGTCGCAGGATTCGGTGCGATCGTTCAACGCGCTGACGGGCGCGGCGCTGCCGGACCTGATCGCGCCCGGGGCGGGCGGACTGGATGCGCCGTCGGGCATGGTGTTTGCGCCGAACGGCGAACTGCTGGTGACGTCGATTACGGGCGATCGTGTACTGCGCTTTAACCCGACCACCGGGGCGTTTCTCGGAAACCTGGTTCACGGCGGGACCGGGCTGATCGATGGGCCGGTCTTTTTGACGGTGATCCCGGAGCCGAGCGGGTTGCTGATGTTAACCGTCGCGGGCTGTCTTATTCGCCGACGGTGATTCTGCGGCTGCCGGTAGGCCGTAGGGTGCGTTGATGTCGCGCCGGTGAGCGCCCCCTATGTCGGACGGGTCTCACGCGACATCAACGCACCATTTATTGGCGCCCGCCGCAAACGGCGCGTTGCCACCGAGCAATCTCGATTGAAGCGCGGACACGGCATCGATACGCTCACCCGCGCGAGTCGGGCATACAACACGATCGGGGGCGGCGGCGCGGGTGCGTGGAACGCGCGGAGGGATTGCGGCGTGAACGTTCATAGTTTCCGTCCACATTCGCGGCACTTCATCGAGCTTTGCCGCGTGGGCGAACTGGCGCAAGCTGCCAAATTGCTCGACGCGCAACCTGAAATCGTCACCGATCGCAATGGCACGAATGAGACGCCGCTGCATTGGCTTGCGATCGAGAGCGAGATCGAAGGCGTAAAGCTCCTGCTCGCGCGCGGCGCCGACCCGAACACATGCGACGGGTTTGACCACACGCCGCTCATGGATGTTTGCACCCTTGGAAACGCCGAACTGGCGAAACTGCTAATGCAGCACGGCGCCGCTCCTAACTGCCGTGATGCAGCCGAAGACCTGACGCCGCTGCATCACGCGGCTCGGTCGGCGAAGCCCGCTGCGGACGTGATCGATGTGTTGCTCGACGGCGGGGCTGAAATCGATCCGAAAAACGACGGACTCGGCGAGACGCCGCTGTATTGGGCAGTTATCTCCGGCAACCGGGTCACGGCGGCACGGCTGATCGAGCGCGGGGCCGACCTCGCACGGCGCGATTGGAACGGGGCGAGCCTGCTTCATCTTGCGGTTCAATTTGGTCAGCTCGACGTGCTCGACCTCTTGCTCGCGGCAGGCCTTGACCCGAACGCGCGCGACGCCAGACAGGAGACGCCGCTGCACACGGCGGCACGATCGAACGCGCCCGAGGCGGCCCAGCGACTACTTGCGGCGGGGGCTGATCGCACGGCGAAGAACGACAGGGGCGCGACTGTCGTGGAGTGCGTTCCCGAGGAGGCAGATGCGGAGTTGTGGCAGGTGTTGTTGCGAGTTGCCTGAGCCTGCGGTGGGTTGTCAGATCCATCGCTGCGGAGGCGACGGTTTGTGCAGAAAATGGTGCGTTGATGCCGCACGATGTCGTTCGGAGTCGAGCGCGATGGTTCGCGCGGCATCAACACACCCTACATTTAAACCAATCCCTGCTCCATCATCGCCGTCGCCACCTTCATGAAGCCAGCAATGTTCGCGCCGTCGACGTAGTTGCCCGGCTTGCCGTGCGCGGCGGCGGTGTCGATGCAGGCCTTGTGAATGCGCTTCATGATGTCCTTGAGCTTCGCGTCGACTTCTTCGCGGCTCCACGCCAGGCGCATCGAGTTCTGCGACATTTCGAGGCCGCTGGTGGCGACGCCGCCGGCGTTGGCCGCCTTGCCGGGGCCGAAGAGCAGGCCGGCCTGCTGGAAGGTGTGGATCGCTTCGGGCGTGCTGGGCATGTTGGCGCCTTCGACCACGCACTTGCAGCCGTTGGCCACGAGCTTCTTGGCGTCTTCGAGGCGAATCTCGTTTTCAGCGCCGGTGGGCACGGCCACGTCGCAGGGCACTTCCCACGGACGGCCCGGACGCCACTGCACCTTGAACTTGTCGGCGTATTCCTTGGGCGACTGGCGATAGACGCTCCAAAGGTCGCGGACGTAGTTGAACTTCTCGCCCTTGATGCCTTCGGGGTCGTAGGCGTAGCCCTCTTCATCGGCGATGGTGACGACCTTGGCGCCCAGCTCGTTGAGCTTCTCGATCGCGTAGGTGCCGAGGTTGCCGTAGCCCGAGCAGCAGACGGTCTTGCCCTCGAAGGTCTGATTGCGCGTGGCGAGCATCTCGGCGCCGAAGTAGATCGTGCCATAGCCGGCGGCTTCGGTGCGAATGCGGCTGCCGCCCCAATTCAGACCCTTGCCGGTGATCCAGCCTTCGAAGCGGTTCACGAGCCGCTTGTACTGGCCGAACATGAAGCCGACCTCGCGCCCGCCCACGCCGATATCGCCGGCGGGCACGTCGGTGTCGGGGCCGACATGGCGGAAGAGCTCGGTCATGAAGCTCTGGCAGAAGCGCATGACTTCGCCGTCGCTCTTGCCCTTGGGGTTGAAGTCAGATCCGCCCTTGCCGCCGCCCATGGGCAGGGTGGTGAGGGCGTTTTTGAAGGTCTGTTCGAAGCCGAGGAATTTGATGACGCTGAGGGTGACGGAGGCGTGGAAGCGCAGGCCGCCTTTGTAGGGGCCCAGGGCGCTGTTGAACTGCACGCGCATGCCGCGGTTGACCTGCACCTCGCCGCGGTCGTCCATCCAGGGGACGCGGAACATGACGACGCGCTCGGGCTCGACGATGCGCTCGAGGATGCGGGCCTTGCGGAATTCGGGATGGCGCTCGATGCAGGGCGCGACCGACTCGATCACTTCGTGAACGGCCTGCAAAAACTCCGGCTCTTTCGCGTCGCGCGCGCGAACTGAGTTCATAAACGCTTCAACGTCGGCATGGTTCATGGCACGCGGCTCCGGTCTGAATGATGAGTTCTTTTCCGAAATTGTCGCCGCGGGCGGGAAAGCGGGCAAGCGCCGGATCGAGCGGGCCGGCGCCGCGGTCATTGCCCGCCGAGCGCGGACCCTTGCAGCTCGACGACCAGCGTCCCGCGTCGCCGCGGCGACGAGCGGTCCTCGGCGTATTCGATCGAGCGCGTCAGATGACCCAGGGCGGCGAGGCGGGTGAGCCAGTCGATCGGGTTGACAAAGGGAATGCGCAGCCGGCGCTGCAGGCGGACTTCGCGATCGCGCTGAATCGACAAATCGATCCAGGTGGCGTGGGGGCGGGCCATGATCGCTTCGCGAAACTCGTGAGCCGGCTGCGACGAGGCAAACTCGCGCCGCTCCGCCGCGAAGATCTGGTCGCCGGGCTGCAAGACTCCGAACGCGGGCGAATCGGGCTCGACGCGGTCGACCCGCAGCCGGCGCGTGTCGGGCGTCTGCGTCACGGTGATTCCCAGCCGGGGCGGTCCGGCGAGCGGCTGACGCTCGCGCCACCAGGATTCTTCGAGGCACTCCGGCGCGACCGTCTTGAGATATTCGAGCCAGCGCGCTGCGCCGCGCGCCAGGCGCTCGACATCGGCCTCCGCTCGAAAGCCGCCGCCGCGAAGCTCGCGGATCGACGATGACGGGGGCGGCGCTGTGTCGGCCGCGGCAGGAGCAGTTTCGATTTCGCGCGTAGCGGCGGCGGCGTCTGCCAGGGCGGCGGCGGCGACGTCGCGGGGCGGTTCGTCCGTCGCTGCGCTCAGGACGCGCTCAAGCCATTCGCGGTGGGAGGCGAAGATGAGGTGGTCGTCGTCCAGGGCGAAGGCCAGCTCGAGCTCGGCGAGGTGTTCGCGCAGGATGCCCGGCGGGAGCAATTCGTCGAGCGGGACGACGGTGACACGCCGCGCGTCGTCGCGCGGCAGATCGCTGGATTGCAGCGGAGCGCGGCCCGCGCTCAGAGCCACGAGGTTGTAGGCCGAGACCAGGCCGGCCAGCCAAGTACCCGCCTGAGCGGCGTCGATCGGCTGTTTGAGTCCGAGCGTGATCGCGATGGCGGGGATGGCGGGGGCCGTTTCGCGCGTGGTGGGCGGCGCGATCTCTCCGAGTGCGATCGCGAAGCGACCGTCGAGAGCGTCGACCGCGTCGCGAAAGCCCGCGGCCCGGTCGAGGAATTGAATCGCCGATCGGGCGGCGGGCAAGCGCTGCAAGTTTTGCGTGGCTTGGGCGACGTCGACCCGGCCCGAGAGCGAGAGCAGCGACTCGCGCGGGATGGTGTTTCGCAAAGAGCCGGCCCCGTCGCCGGTGATCGCCAGCGCCGCGCGCTCGTCGCCGACGATCGTGAAGGCCAGTCGTCGGCCGTCGCGGTGCATCGCGAGCAGCAGCGTGGCGCGATCGGCCCACAGGCTCGGCAGGCTCTGGGCGACGCCGGCCTCGGCCGGGGCGCTGCTCGGCGCGCTGGCGGCGCTCTCGACCGGGGCGCTGCTGGGCATGCTCGTCGGTGCGCTGGCGCTGGCCCCGCCCGGCGGACCGGCGAGCAGGCCGTGCTGCGGGTGAAAGCGGGCGAAGAGGACCGCGTGGGGATTGGGCGGCACCTCGCGCAGGCATTCGAGGAATTCGGCGTCTGCCGCGAGGCTGCCGGCGCCGTCGCGCTCGAAGCAGGTCAGCACCTGCTGAAACGTGCCCTCGGTCGGGCGCGGGTCGCCGAAGCAGATCACGTCGCCGACGGCGGCGAGGCCGAGATTGGCATATAGCGAATAGAGCTTGGATTTGCCGGAGAACTCGACCGGCTTGGCCTGCCAGAGCTCGACCAATTGCGGCAGCGCCTCGCGCGGGCGACAGAGCACGGCTGCATCTTGCGAGCGGCCCGGCCCTTCGCCGACGAATGCGACGCGATCGGAGAAGAGTTTGCGAATCGCCTGGGGCGGCGTCATCGAGATCGTTTTCTCGATGCGCGCGGTCCACTCGCCGGTGTCGGCGAGTTCGGCCGGTTGGCCGGCGAGGTCGGCCAGCAGGCGCCACATTTCGGGCTGGCTCAGGGCCAGCAGCAGGTCTTCGGAATCGCGGATCTCGACGAAGAGGCCGATGCTGCCGGGGGCGACGAAGGCGAGCGAATCTTTCTCCGGCGCGGCGGCGAGGGCCGCCGGCGAAAGCAGCAGAGCGGCCCATGCGAGCAGCAGGGGACCTCCGGCGAGCCGGCCGCGGAACCCGGGAGATGCGGGAACCGGCGGAATGGTCGCGCGGGGGTGTCTAGAACGTGAATTGGTTTTCATCGTCGAGCTGCGGCGCCGTGGTGTCGGCACTGGGCAGGAATGCTTGCAGCAGCCCGATCGGCTCGAAATATGGTCGCTGCGCATCGGGGTTGAAGTTCAGCGCGAGCTGTCGCATTTGGGCGACTTGTTCGGCCGGGCCGCCGCGATCGACCATGCGGGCCGCAACCGATTCGTAGATATAGCGCGTGAGGGCGTTGGGAGTGACCGAAGCCAGTTCGATCTTTTCCGGCGGGGTGGAGATCGGAATGCGATTGGAGCCGGCGGGCAACAGCACCAGCGCGAGCACCGCCGCCGCCTGGAACATACCGCCCAGCGTGAGCGCGACCTTTGTGCCGTGATAGGGATCGATCGGCTTGGGAGTTTTCTTGCGCGTGGCGATGGTCGCCATGATCGAGTCGGTGAGGTCGATCGGGGGTTGCGGCGCCCGCGGATCGGGCTGCGCGACGTACGAGGCGACGGCCTCCATCAGAGCCACGGAATGCTCGCACGCGGCGCAGTTGACGCGATGGGCGTCGAACTCAAGCCGCAGCGTGCCGGAGAGCCGGCCGTCGAGGTGCGCGTCGATCAGTTTGTCGAACTGCGCGCAATTCATGGCACTCAGATCCTTGCGGCGCAAGGCCGCGGTCACATGAGCGAGTCGATTGTAGTCGCGCCGACGGACGCAGATTGCGTCGCGTACGCCGATCGGAAACGGCGCGTCGTCCGGCTCGCCGAAATTCGTTGTCGCTGCAAGGCGCGGGCCGCTCAGGCGCTTTCGGCGTTGAGCGGGAACGGGATCGTCGTCCACTCCTCCGCGACCGATCCGAGCAGATCTCGGAGCTTCTCGCGGGCGCGGTGCAGGTGACTCTTGACCGTCACCGCGGGGATTCCCAGGATTTCGCCGATTTCCTTGCAACTCTGATTTTCCTGATAGAACAGGATCAGCGATTCGCGTTGCTCGTCGCTGAGCTGATCCACCGCGGACCAAATTCGTTTCTTCAGGTCGCGGGCCAATTCGCTGCTGGCGACCGTTTCGCTCGTGTCGGTCGCTTCCGCGCCGACGCGATCCCAATCCACTTCCGTGTTCAGCGCGCGCTTCTTCCGCAGACGGTTCAGCGTCAGCCGATAACCGATCGTGAAGAGCCAGGTGCTGAACGAGTAACGATCCGAGTAGCGGTCGAGCGACTCAAAGGCCCGGACAAACGTCGCCTGCGTCAGATCCTCGGCCTCGTGGTGATTGCGCACGATCCGCCAGAGGAACGCGTAGAGGCGATCCTTGTATTCGTCCACGATGACGCGATAGTGGCCGCCATCGCCATTTCGAATGCGCCGTATCGCGTCGCTGATTTCCGAGCGCGTCATATATTTGTCGCTCACGAAGTCGCAGTGTTTGCCGCGTCTTCGGGATAGTATACCGCACCTGCAACCGCCGGTTGCGGCAGTTTCCCGCCCGCGTCGACCGCGGCACGGGAGTTCCTGACCCATACTATCGTACCATGGCCAAAGCTCTCTCGACAGTTCGCATCGTAAATCGCAAAGCGAGCTTCCAGTATGAGATATTGGAATCCGTCGAGGCGGGCATCGTCTTAACCGGTAGCGAAGTGAAAAGCCTTCGCGGCGGCCGGGCTTCGCTGGACGAGGCCTACGCGACCATCCGCAAGGACGAGCTGTTTTTGCGCGACTGCGACATCCAGCCCTATGGCCACGCCGGCTATGCCCAGCATGTGCCCAAGAGCGAGCGCAAGCTGCTGATGCACCGGCGCGAGATTCGCAAGTGGATCGCGAAGGTGACGCAGCGCGGCTTCACGCTCGTGCCGCTGGAGATTTACAGCAACGAGCGCGGCTTTATCAAAGTGCGGATCGCGCTGGCGAAGGGCAAAAACGTGAGCGACAAGCGCGAGTCCATCAAGGAGCGCGACATCAAGCGAGAGCTGGATCGCGCAGTGCGCCGGCGATGAGGCGCGGAGGGATGCGGGTTTTGCGAAATGCGATCGTTCGATGCGGCGCGATTTGGACCGGGCTGATTGCTCTGGCCGGCGCCGTCGCCGGGACCGAGATTCCGGAGTTGCCGAGCGAGAGCGGCGGCGTCGATCCGCCGGCGATCTTCGGCCCGCCCTTCGAGACGCCGCCGCTGGCCGTCGGCGTCATCACCTTTTCCGCGGCCGCCGGCGATGCCAAGGTCGTCGGCGAGACGGGCGCGCGCGGGATCGAAGTCGCGAAGATTTTTGAGGGAAACGATCCGCTCCGCGCTGTTGAGCTCCCAGTCGTCGGCGGGAGCATGACGGAGATCGCCGCTCGACTGCCGTCCTTTGCGGCGATCGTGTTGCTGTCCGAACCGGCCGACGCCGCCGGCAAGGCATCGCTGCGCGAGTTGGAGGGGCCGCTTTTGGAGGCCGTCCGCAATGGCACGGGGCTGCTGATCGCCGATCGCGGCTGGCGCGCGATGGCCGATTTGCCCGCGTTGCGAGAGGCGCTGGCGGCGAAACCGATCGAACAAACAAAGCCGGCGAACGCCGACCCCAATCGGAAGAAAACGCCGCTGGACGATTTGGGCGCGACGCTGCTCGCGTTGAAGGTTGAGGACCGTTTTCACGCCGCGGCGCGGGCGATGAATTCGCCGTGGATGCTCGATGGCAGCCTGGTCGCGCTGGGGCCGGGCGAATCGAGCGCGACGGTGCAAATCCTGATGCGGCCCGACGTCGCCAACGTCGACCTGTCGTCGCTCTCGCTGGCCAACGCCGAAGCGGCCAAAAGGGCCGCCGTGTGGGCCACACGGGTGGGCAAAGGCGCCGTGCTTTGCTCGGGGATCGCCGCCGGGGGCGAGGCTGCGGAAGACGAGTATTTTGCGGAGCATCTGAAGGGCGCCTTGCGCTGGAGCGCCGGGTTGCATGATTCGCTCCCCGCGCATCCGTGCTGCCCCGAGCCGGCCTGGCAAACGCTCGACAGCGGCCTGCGCGTGTTCGACGTGAAGGTCGGCGACGGCCCGGTTCCGGCGATGCGCTACGCGGTGAAGCTGCACCTGCACGCGCGGCTCGCCGACGGGCGCGTGCTCAAGGACTCGCGCTGGGATGGCGCGCCGGTGTCGTTCACGATCGGCATGTTCGAAGTGATGGAGGGGCTCGAAGCCGCGGTCATGACCATGCAACCGGGCGGACGTCGCATCGCACTGGTGCCGCCGGAGATGCAGGGACGTGCTTCGTTTCCCGGCAAAGCGGTGCCGCGGAACACGGCGGTGCGGCTGGATATTGAACTGCTATCGACGCGGTAGCGACGGTCCGCAGACTTTTCGCCCGCGCGGCCGCCGACGCGCGCGTCACGGGAACAACGCCGCCGGTTCAACGCGGACCGAGAGGGCAGAGCGGACGCGGGCGGCGAGGTCGGTGGCGCGGGGCCGGTTGCCCACCAGCGTGAAGAGTGCGCTGCCGGAACCGGTGAGGCGGAAGGGGGCGAATTGCTGGAGTTGGTGGTGGAGTTCGCGGAGCGGCGGGGCGACGCGGAAGGCGGGTTCTACGAGGTCGTTAAAGCCGAGAGGCATGAGGTCTTCGAGCGACTTTGCGCGAGCGAGAACATCATTGATGCGCGGGCGCGCGGGCGGCGGCGGCAGCGCGTCAAACGCGGCGTAGACGGCGGCGGTGCTGCAGTGAATCTGCGGCAAAACGACGACGGCGAACCCGCCACCGGGTAGGCGGACGGCGGTCAGCTGTTCGCCGCGGCCGCGCATGATGACGGGGCTGTCGGCGAGGAAGAGCGGCACATCGGAGCCAATTCGGGCGGCGATCGCGTGCAGCTCTAACGCGCTTGGGGAGTAGACCGCTTCTTGCGCCAGCAGCTTCAACGCGCCGGCCGCGTTGGAGCTGCCGCCGCCGAGGCCGGCGCCGGCGGGGATGCGTTTTTTCAGCGTGAAGTGGCCGCCGAAGAGCAAAGAGCGGGCCGGATCGCGGCGAAGCACGCCGCCGAGCGGGCGCGGTTCTGACAAGGCCGCGTCCAACGCCGTCGCCGCGCGGAGGACGAGATTGGTCGCGTCGACCGGAATGGTCGGGTCGTCGCACGTGAGCGTGAATCTCGGGACCCTTGGGTCGGGGTCGCGTGGCTCGAACGAGAGTTCGTCGCAGAGCGTGATCGGCACGACGAGTGATTCGAGGTCGTGGTAGCCGTCGGGGCGGCGCGGGCCGACGGCGAGGGTCAGGTTGAGCTTGGCGGGACAGGTGATCGTCGACATCACGCGCTCCCGTCGCGCAATTTGTCGAGCGAAGCGGCGGAGCGGGCGCGATAGAGCCAGCCGTCGCCGAGGCGTCTCAGTTCTGCACTTGCGTTGAATCGCGGCGCATCGACGAGGCGATCCACGCCGCCGATCGGCCAGGGGCCGGGTGCGGCGGCGTTGCCGATGAGCGTGGGGGCGATGTAGGTGTGGATTTCGTCGATGACGTTTTGGGAGAGGAACGCGCTGAGAAGCGTGGGGCCGCCTTCGACGAGGATGTTGGACATGCCGAGCAGCGCGAAATGTTCGAGGGCCGGGTGAAGGGGTGAAGGGGTGGAGGGGTGGCGCGCTGCCGCGCGCTTGCCGGAGCTCTTTTTCTTTTCGGGCAGCCGAATGATTTTTGCGCCGCGGCTCATGAGGCGGCGTTCGTTGGTGGTTGGCGCGCCGTGGGCACAAAAGAGCAGCAGCGGAGCCGCGTCGATCGATTGGATGAGCTTGCTGCGGAGCGGCAGGCGTAGCTGCGAATCGAAGACGACGCGCGTCGCGACACGGCGAATCGGCACGTCGCGCGCGGTGAGCGTCGGGTCGTCGGCAAGCGCGGTGCCGATGCCGATCACGATCGCATCGAGCCGGGCGCGGACGGTGTGGGCATGGTGGCGCTGCTCCTCGTTGGTGATCCAGCGCGTTTCTCCCGCGCGGGTGGCGAGCTTGCCGTCGAGGCTCTGGCCCCATTTGGCGATGACCCACGGGCGGCCGAATTTCATGCGCTTGAGAAAGGGAGCGGCGAGGTCGGTCGCGGCCGCGGATTGTTCGCCGAGCGAAATCTCGATCCCCGCGTCGCGGAGGTGCTTCAGGCCTTTGCCGGCGATGAGCGGGTTCGGGTCGCGGATGGCGGCGACGACGCGTGCGACGCGGGCGGCGATCAGCGCCTCGGTGCAGGGACCGGTTTTGCCGAAGTGGCAGCAGGGCTCCAGCGTGACGTAGGCCGTCGCGCCGCGGGCGTTGCCGGCGCAATCGCGCAGGGCGTAAATCTCGGCGTGCGGGCCGCCGTAGCGGCGGTGATGGCCGCGGCCGATGATTTTGCCGTTGCGCGTGAGGACGCAGCCGACCATCGGATTGGGCTCGACGTGGCCTTCGGCGCGGCGGGCGAGGCGGAGGGCGAGGGACATGAGCTCGGCGTCGGAGGGCATGGGGGCATTATCAATTGCGAATGGCGAATTGCGAAGAGTGAATGGAAGACAAATGCAGAATGCAGAATGAAGAATGCAGAAGGGGCCGCTGGGTGCTCGCACGTCTCCCTTAACGCCGTAGCGGCCTGCGGCTCGCAGGCCGACGAATCGCCCGCTGGCACGGCGGTGCGACATGAGTTTCCGAGGAACTATCGATGTTGTTCCCGCGTGCCGCGTCCCGCCTCCCGTGAGCCGAGCTACTGCGATTTCTCGGCCCGCTTGCGCTCGATGTTCATCAAAAAGTCGTCGTCGCTGAGGCTGACGTCGGTGTTGAGGTCGGCGTAGAAGTAGGCGCCGTGCAGTGTGCCATCGGTCTTGCGGAGGATGGCGCCGACGGGCAGGTTGCTCTTGCAGTCGATGAACATGTCCTGGCGCGGGGCGACGTTTTGGTCGGCGGGGAAATCGACGTGGATGTGATGCACTTCGACGCCGACCTCGGGCAGGAGCTTACGTTCGACATAGCGGATGGCGGCGGCATCACCGGCGCGGTCGATGTTCGCGACGGCTCGCTCCATCATCCGGCGAAGGCCGAAATCGGTGAGCGGGTTGAGGGCTTCGCCCAGCGCGACGGGCGTGCCGACCTCGACGGCGTTGATTCCCGGCAGCAACGGGGGTACCCAAATGCGCGGGACGAATCGGACCTTGTTGTCGTGCTTGCCTGCGATGTATGCGGCTTCGCCGTTTTTGGAGTCTTTGTCGAGCCAATCAAAGCGGACGCTGAAAGGCTCCTGTCGGAACCAGGCGGAGATGTTTTCGGGGCCGTGTTCGAGCTTGAAGAGCAGGCCGCGGCGCTCGGTGCGGATGAGGCGCGCGGTATAGGCGGTAAGGGTCTGAGCGCGATCGCGGACGAAGCGCATGTAGCCGGCGGGGTCGACGACCGGGTTGGGAACTGCGGCGGGTTGCGAAGTGGGCAGCGGTAGTTTGCAGATCGACTTCAGCGGATCGGACGACGGCGCACCCGGCGCCATGGCACTGCCCGCGCCTGCCGGGGCGGAGGGCTGGGCCGACGGCTTTGGGGCCATCGCGGTGGACGCCGTCGATGGGCTCGGCGCGAGCGGCGCCGCGCGGACCGATTGCGGCGCCGGCTGCGAAGCGGCAGACGAGGGGGCGGGTTCGACGCGTTTGGCGTTGTTCGCGCATCCGGCGAGCGTGAGCATGAGCGCGGCCACAAGACCCGGCACGATGAGGGAATGAGTGTTTTTCACGAGGGCGATGCTAGGGCGCAAGATCAAAAATGCAAAATGCGAAGTGAAGAATGAGGGAGGGGCGTCGCGGCCGGGCGAGCGACCGCCACGATCGGGGCGAGTTGGGGCAGGCGGGCTAGGTGTACTCGGGAAGCACGATGCGTTGGCCGCTGGCGGCGGTGTAGGCGGTGAATGTGGCGCCGAAGATCTGCTGCAGGCGGGTTGGGGTCATGACGTCGGCGACCGGGCCGTCGGCGACGATCGCGCCCTGCACCATCGCGATCACACGGCGAGCAACGAGGGCGGGCAGCTCGAGCGCGTGGCTGACGAGGATGAAGCCGCGGCCGGCGGCCCGCTGCTCGCGCAGGATCGCGACCAACTCCGCTTCGTGAGGCGGGTCGAGCGCCGCGCTCGGTTCGTCGAGCAGGATCATCTCGGCCTGTTGCGCGAGGGCGGCGGCGAGCATCGCCTTTTGCCGTTCGCCGACGCTGACCTCGCGTAGCGAGCGGTCGGCCAGATGATCGAGTCGGCAACGGCGGAGAGCGGCGTCGACCGCCGCCCGGTCGCTTTCGCCCAGCGGCGCGAGCCAGCGGCGACGGGCGTAGCGTCCGCCCTCGACCGTCTCGCGCACGGACTGATCGGGCACCGATTCGAGCGATTGCGGGATGTAGGCGAGGATCCGGGCGCGGCGGCGGGCAGCGGTGCGATGCCAGTCGACGCCGTCGGCTCGCAGCCGGCCGTTGTCGGGCCGGAGCCAGCCCAGCAGCACTTGCAGCAGGCTGGTCTTGCCGGCGCCGTTGGGGCCGATGATGGCCAGCGACTCGTTGGTGGTGAAGCGCGTCGAGACGCCGGCGATGACGCTGCGGCCGGCTCGGGCGAGGGAGAGGTTTTCGGCGTGAAAGGTGGTCATCGGGCGGCGTCCGCGGCGCCCGGCGTGCTCGCCGGTTTGTTGCGACAGATCCTCGCCCGCCTGAGCGGTGGTACGAGCGTGAACGGAGTCTCCGCGTTGGAGTTTCGGCATTTCATGAGCGACTGATTAGCGTAGCGGCATTCGGCGAGCGGATGGTCGCAGAAGCGAAAGGGGGGTAGAACAAAGCGGTTGACGGATGCGGCGAGCGGCACGGCCCCGCGCGGGCGGGAGACGCGCCGATCGACGCGCGGCGTGATCGGGCCGGAGCCCGGCTTCGACGTCGATCCATAGCTGGGATTGGACTGAATTGTCGCAACGACCCACATCCACATCGCTACCTATCCTGACGGGACAGACGGGCGCTCGTGCGGCGGCAGGACGCGATGTTGCGCGCTGGGAGCGGGCGCTTCGCGCGTCGCTGCGGGGCGAAGTGCGTTTCGATCGTCTGACGCGGACGATCTACGCCACCGATGCGAGTTTGTATGAGATTGCGCCGGTCGGTGTGGCGATGCCGCGGGATGCGTCGGATGTGGTGCGACTGGTGCGGGAATGTCGCGAATTCGGGGTGCCGATCGTGGCGCGCGGGGCGGGGACGGGCATCGCGGGCGGGGCGATTGGGGCGGGGCTGTGCGTTGATTTTTCGCGGTATATGACGGGGATCAGCGAGTTGGATCCCGCGGCGCGAACGGTGCGGGTCGAGCCGGGTGTGGTGCTCGACGATTTGAATGCGTTTTTGAGGCCGCACGGGCTGCACTTTGCGGCCGACGTCGCGACCAGCAGCCGGGCGACGATCGGCGGGATGATCGCGAACAACTCGTGTGGGGCGCATTCCGTTTTTTACGGGCGGACGGTGGATTACGTCGATGAGCTCACGGTCGTGCTGTCGGATGGAAGCACGCATGTGTGGCCGCATTTGCCCTATGCGGAATTGCCGGAGAAGGGCGGGCGAATCGCGCAGCGTCCGTTCGCGTTTGATGAGCCGCAGGCTTCAGCCTGCGCGGTCGCGCGGTACTCCGCAGGTGCAACCAAATCCGCGGACGATCCCGCCTTCGCCACGCTCTCGCCGCTCATTCGCGAAGCGCTGGAGCGCGTGCGCGAGGAATTTCGGGACGAGGTCCTTGAGCGCTATCCGCGCGTGCTGCGGCGCAACGGCGGCTATGCGCTCGATCGGTTCTGTCAGTCGGACGATTTCAATCCCGCGACGCTGATCTGCGGCAGCGAGGGCACGCTGGGCCTCGTCACTTCGGCGCGGCTGCGACTCATGCCGTTGCCGCGCTGCGCGGCGCTGCTGGTGATTCAGTTTGAGAGTGTGCTGGAGGCGGTTGGGGCGACGCCGGCGATTTTGCCGCATCGGCCGGCGGCGGTGGAACTGATCGACGATCTGATTCTTTCCGCCGGTGCGCCGCAGATTCCGCCAGGGCTGCGCGAGCAGTTTTTGAGCGGGATGCCGAAGGCGATCCTGGCGGTCGAGCTGTATGACGACGATGCGGCGCGGCTGCGCGAGCGCATCGACGCGCTCGATCGCGCGTTGGCGTCGAGCGGCGTCGGCACGCTGCGGCGGCGCGTGTTCGACAGCGCAGCGCAGGCAGCGGTCTGGGATATGCGCAAGCGCGGCTTCGGACTGCTGATGTCGCGGCCGGGAGATGAGCAGCCGCACGAGTTCATTGAGGACGCGGCGGTCGACCCGCGCGATTTGCGGGCGTACATGACGGAATTGGGGGCGATGCTCGCGAGCGAGGAGGTGAGGCGGGTGGGGTATTACGCTCACGCGAGCGTGGGCGTGATTCATGTGCGACCGACGCTGAATCTGAAGCAGCCGGCGGACGTGGCGCGATTGCAGCGGATTGCGGAGGGCACGGCGCGGCTGGTGGCGAAGTTTGGCGGGGCGTTCACGGGTGAGCATGGCGACGGGCTGGTGCGGTCGTGGTCGCTGGCGGCGATGTATGGCGAGCGGATCACGCGGGCCTTTGCGGAGGTGAAGCGGGCCTTCGACCCGGTCGGGCTGTTTAATCCGGGCAAGATCGTGAATCCGCGGCCGATTTCGGAGAATCTGCGGTATCGAGGCATAGCGAATCGCGAATTGCCAATAGCGAATGACGGAGGGGCCCAGGGGCCTCGGGGTGAGGGGGTGAGAGACGGTGCGGCGGATGCGCAGCCGCCCGTTGCTACGTTCCTCGATTTTTCCGCGCATGGCGGGATGGCGGGGCTGGCGGGGATGTGCAGCGGCGTGGGGCAGTGTCGGCAGAAGCTGGTTGGCGTGATGTGCCCGTCTTACGTTGCGACGCTGGATGAGCAGCATACGACGCGGGCGCGGGCCAATGCGCTGCGGGCGGCGTTGCAGGGCGATCGGCTGATGCGCGGGCTCGATGATCCGGCGCTGCATGAGGCGATGGACCTTTGCCTCTCCTGCAAAGCCTGCAAAAGCGAGTGTCCGACCGGCGTCGACATGGCGCGGCTGAAGGCCGAGTGGCAGGCGCAACTGCATGAACGGCGCGGCGTCGATGCGGCATCGCGGTTTTTTGCGGATGCGCCGCGGGCGATTCGGTCGGCGTCGCGCTGGCCGCGATTGGCCAACTTCGTACAGCGGCTGCCGCTGACGCGCTGGATGCTCGAAAAGCTGTATGGCCTGGACTCGCGGATCGAGTTGCCCGAGCTGGCGTCGCGCACATTTCGGGCTTGGTGGCGCGACCGAGAAGCACAGGGTGGAGCGCCGCGCGGCGGGCGATCCTCAACACGCGGGCCGGTGGCCTACTTCGTCGACACATGGACGAATCATCTTTGGCCGGAGGTGGGCATCGCGGCGGTGCGGCTGCTGGAGGCGGCGGGGCACGAGGTGATCGTGCCGGAGCTGGGCTGTTGCGGACGTCCGATGATCAGCAAGGGGCTGCTGCGCGAGGCGCGAGAATTGGCGGAGTTCAACGCCAAACTCATGCAGCCGCTGGTGGATCGCGGCGTTCCGCTGCTGGGGTCGGAGCCGAGCTGCGTTCTCACATTCGTGGATGAGTTCCCGCAGTTTGTGCGGAGCGATGGGGCAAAGCGGATCGCGGGAATGACGCGGACGGTCGAGCAGCATTTGGCGGCGCTGATCGAGGGCGGCTTGAGCCTGGCGGAGCTCGCGCGGCGCCGGGGCGAGGCGGCAACGCTCGCACGCCGCGACGCGGAAATGGGCCAGAAGAGCGCGGCGCGGGTGCTTTATCACGGGCACTGTCATCAGAAGGCGCTGATTGGCACAAGCGCGACGATGCGTCTATTGGGCGCGATTCCGGGTATCGCGGCGAGCGAGATTAATAGCGGCTGTTGCGGAATGGCGGGGTCGTTTGGTCATGAGCGCGAGCACTATGAAGTTTCGCGTGCGATTGGCGAGCAGCGGCTGTTCCCGGCGGTGCGCGAGCGCGGCGCCGCGGAGGTGGTCGTGAGCGGCTTTTCGTGCCGCGAACAGCTTTCGCATCATGCGGGGGTGCGGCCGCGCCATGTGCTGGAATTGGTGGCGGAGTTGGCGCTCGGACGCGAGTAGCGAATGGGAGAGGGGTGGAGGGGTGGAGGGGTGAAGGGGTGAAGAAGGTCAGTTGGTGATCTCGCGCGTGGGTGGATGCGGATCATTCTTGGTTGATGGCGTGGCTGCGGAGTCAGATGGGGAAGGGCGAGCCGTGCCGTCGTGGTTCCAGCCGCATTCGGGGCAGAGCAAATGGACCGGCGGGGCGAGATTGTGGTGGCAGGCGGGGCAGCGGAGCTGATGGTCGCGAATGGGGCGGCGACGGGCGGGGAGCAGGAGTAGAAGAAGCGCGAGTGCAGGAGCGAGCGAGGTTGGCAGTCGCAGAAGCAAATTGCCAGCCTTCGCGGCGAACAAACTAACGTCCAGAACGATGTATGTCGGCCACACTTGGGGACGGGAGGGCTCGAACGATATGGTCGGCGACTGCGATCGCACGTAAGCCAAGGGCGCAGTGCTCAAATACATGCGCACCGCGCTATCACACACGGTTACGGAAAAGTGCCGGTTCGCATATCCAACGACGAACAGGAACGAGGCGATCCAAAACACGACAGAGATCAGCAGGAAGAGAATGCGCCAGCGACGCCCGTGAAGCCATGTCACGATTGCCTCCCTGTGCGGTGAAACCGCGCACGGTCCATCCAAATCGCGCCCATCGGCCACAGAAACCAAAGAAAAGATGATAGGAATCTCAAAATAGGATGGAAATGATAAGGATTCCGAATTAATGTTGCGGAGAGAGCGATTGAATCGACCGATAGCTCCTTCATATACTGTGAGTAGCGATGATTCTTCGCATCTGCATGGCCCTAGTATTCGCCTGGCCCGGCGCACTGAAGGTGCGGGCGGGGTGGTGTTGCCTCGGCGAAGATGGGCGAACGGTTTGCGTCAGCGAGGGGGATTGCGAAACGAAGAGTTCAGCCTGCGCATCGGGAGTTTTCGAGGGCGCGGGGGAAAGCTGCTGCGAGACGACGAAGACTGAGAGCGGCGGCTGTTGCGCGAGCACGCCGACGATCGAGCCATCTGGTTGCTGCTCCGATGAGAATCCTGAGGCGGCGCCTGTGGCGGCGGAGCAACCCGTCGCAGGCGGTTCCTGCGGCGCGATGCCGGTGGGGCATTGCGAGTCTTGTATTTGCTGTGCACCTGCGGGGCCGTTGACCACGGGCTCCAAAACGGAGTCAGAGCCGGTTCGGGGAAAGCAGGGCGGATCGGTGGTCGCGCTCGACGGACGCCCGCACGAGCGCGTTCGTCTGGCGAACGTTCAGCGGCGTAGTATTGATTTGTTCGAGCGGGGCCATTCTTCCCACGGTGATCGCCAAGCGCGGCTCGTGGTCTGGCTGAATTGACCTTTCCAAACTGATGCTGCGCGCGGCGGGGCAACGCCAATTGGCGGATGCACGGTCACGCGCGTGTTCCCTGGCCTTTGAACCTGTGATCGCCATTGCGCAACCGTAGAACAAGGCTTCGCCTTGCTCCGGAGCCGCGGACGTTGACGCGTGGAGGCAAGCAAGGCAGAGCCTTGCACTCCGGCGCGATCGTGGCGTCGCGGGATGGTTGGATTTGAACCTAAATCAGCATTTGTTCGGCGCTCGATCGGCCCGATGAGGCGACGGCGCCTTGGGAGTTTGTCATGAATCGAAGTCTATTTTTTGCGGCAATGACACTTGCGGCGGCCAGCGCGGCTGCCGCGGTGGCGGGGCCGGCGTGCGGCGGGGGTTGTGGCGAGCGGAAGAGCGAGAGCTGTTGTCGCATGATGACCGCCTGTTGCTCGATGCAGATGAGTGCTTGCTGCATGCAGCGCGGCGACGATTGCTGCGCCAAGCCGGCCGTTGCGGCCCGCGGCTGCGGCTCGAATGCCGCTTGCGGCGCGATGGCGGCCTGTGGATCGGCCGCCGCGTGTGCCCCGAAGGCCGGTTGCGGCTCGGCCGCGGCCTGCGGGGAGAAGGGCAAGTGCGCCGAAGCCGCGAACTGCGGTGCGAGCGCGAAGTGTGCGCCGTCCGCCGGCTGCGGACAGCGGGCCCAGTGCGGCGCGGCTGCGAATTGCTCGCCGGCCGCCACCTGCGGCATCAGCGCCGGTTGCGGACAGCGCAGCGCGTGCCAGGCCGGACCGTGCGGCGGTAAGGCGATGGCGTGCGCGATGCCGTGCGGGCCGATGGCCTGCGGCAACGGCGGCGGCGCCTGTCGCATGATGAGCGGTTGTCGCGCTGCCGGCGATTGCAAGCCGGCGGATTGCGGCTCGGCGAAGGCATGTGGGTCGCGAAGCTCTTGCGGCGGCGCGATGGCATGCGGTTCGTCGGCGACTTGCACCCCGGCGGCGATGTGCAGCACTGCGGCCGCGTGCGGATCGCGCGCGGCGTGCGGTTCTGCGGCCAATTGCGGCACGGCGGCCACCTGTGGCACGCGGAGCGCGTGCGGCTCGGCGATGGCATGCGGCAAGGCCGAGGGCTGCGGCAAGAGCAGCGCGACCTGTGGCGCGGGCGCAAACTGCGGCGCGGTCGCCAAGGCGGCGGGCGCGGCGTGCAAGGTCGATTGCGGCTGCGATGCCTGCCGGAGCGATTGCGCGGCGTGCTGTGGCGCCGATTGCGGCAAGTGCTGCGGCGACGGGAAGTGCGACAAGATGGCCGTGGCGGGTCCGCCCGAGCCGGCCGCTGTGATCGCATGCTGCAAAGCGAATCCGAGCGCGATGGGCTGCCTGCATAAGTAGGCGCATCGCGCGTGATGCAAACGAAGCTCGCACACAGGCCGGATATTTCCCGGCTTGATGTTGCGTAGTGGAGGGCCCCGCCTTGGCGAGTCAGCCGGGGCGGGGCTTCTTTTGCGCTGGCGCGATCGGCTTGCTGCGCCGCGAGCGGGCGGCGAACATGCGCTGCATGTCCAAGCCCGGAAAGAAGATGAAATTTGAAGAGGCGCTGCGGCGACTGGATGAGATCGTCGCGGCGATGGAGGCGGGGGAGATCGGGATTGAAGAGTCGATCGAGCAGTATGAGGAGGCGATGCGGATTGCGAAGCATTGCCGCGAGGTGCTCGATCAGGCGGAGCTGCGCATTCGGCAGATCCGGGCGGAAGCGGGCGGGGAGATGACCGCGACCGAACTGCCGGCGAAGGCGGCTGCGGACGAAGATTGAGAGCCCATCGATGGTGGATCGATGTTGCTGCGGGCGCTGCTCGACATGATCTATCCGCCGATTTGCCTCGGCTGCGGGGCAGACGCGGCGACGGGGCGGTTGTGCGACGAGTGTGATGGGCGGATCAAGGCGATGGAGCGCTTGCCGGCGTGCCATCGGTGCGGCCGGACGGCGCAGCTTTTCGCCGTGCGGGAGGAGGGCTGTGCCTACTGCATCGGCGAGACGACGTGGAATTTCGCCGGCCTGGCGCGGGTGGGGATTTATGAACCGCCGTTGCGAGACATTGTGTTGCAACTGAAGTACGCCGGTCGGATGGCGCAGGGCGAATGGCTGGCGCAGCGACTGGCGGAGGCGATTCGGCGGGCGGCGTGGTTTGATGAGCTCGATGCGCTGGTGCCGGTGCCGATGCACTGGCTGCGGCGGTTGCAGAGGCCATGCGATCATGCGCTCGCGCTTACTCGTGAGACGGCGCGGCGATTGCGGTTGCCGGTGGTTCGGGCGGTGCGGCGTGTTAAATATGCTCCGAGTCAGACGGCGCTCAGTTCCTTGGCGGCACGCTTCCAAAATGTCGTGGGCTCCTTTGAGCCGCGGCAGCGCTGGGGCGGAAAGAGCGCGATCGCCGGGCGGACGGTTTGCGTCGTCGACAATTTTCTGAGCAGCGGCGCCACCTTGCGCGAGACGGTGAAGGCGGTGCGGAAATGCGGGGCGAAGCGGATCTATGCGGCGGTCGTGGCGCGAGGCGGCGACCAGCCGGAGGCGGGGCTGTTTCTCGAAGGCCTGGCCGGACCGGTGCGGGAGGTCGATAAGATTGGGGTGGAATGATCAAAGGTGTTTGGCGCGAGAGGATGGCGCGAGTGAGCTGGATGCATTGGATGACGGGCTGGGGCCGTTCGGCGGTCGCGACGCGGCTTGCGGCGCTGAGCAGTTGCGCGTTGGCGCTCGGCGCAGTCGGCTGCGACGGGCTGCGCTATGTGGGGCACTTGCTCGACGGGCAATTCGCGATTGAGGCCAACACGGAGCCGATCGATCAGGTGCTGGCGTCGGGGCGGCTGAGCGAGGCCGACGCGGCGAAGCTGCGCCTGGTCGTCGAGGCACGGCAATTTGCGATCGACCAGATCGGACTGAGCGCGGGGCAGTCGTACACGACGTTTCACGACACCGAGGGCAAGCCGCTGGTTTACAACCTGTCGGCTTCGCGCAAAGACGCGCTGGTGGCGTACGAATGGTCGTTTCCAATCGTGGGATCGTTTCCTTACATCGGTTTTTTCGACGAGGCATATCTGAATGAGGTCGAGCAGGATCTGATCGATCAGGGATATGACACGTTTACCTATCAGCCCGATGCCTATAGCACGCTCGGGCTGCGGGCCGATCCGGTGCGGTCGCCGATGCTGAAGCGCGATGACGTGTCGCTGATCGACACGATCATTCACGAGGTGCTGCATAACACGATCTGGCGGCCCAACGACTTCACATTTAACGAAACGATGGCGACGTTTGTCGGGCGGCAGGGGGCGGTCGAGTTTCTGGAGCGGCGCGGGGCGGCGGGGCAAGCGTTGATCGAGCGGGCGCGGGCCCGCTACGCCGACGATGCGAAGCTGAATGATTTTCTGATCTCGCTCTTCAACGAGTTGAAGTCTTACTACGACCAGCCGGGGGATCGCGAAGCGAAGATCGCGGGTCGCGAGGCGGTTTTCGAGCGCGGTCGCGAGCGCTTTCGAACGTCGGTGCAGCCGACGCTTTCGCGCCCCGAGGCGTACAACTACTACGCCGAGCTGCCGGCGAACAACGCGTTCATCCTGCTCTTTGCGCGCTATAACTACGACCTTTCGAAGTTTGAGGCGGTGTATGCCGCAACCGGTCGGAGCTGGCCGCGGACGCTGGAGGTCTTTCGCGGGGCGGCGCGGGCCGGCGGCGATCCGTTTGCCTATCTGGATCGATGGCTGGCGGAGAACGCGCCGGCTTCGCAACCGGCCGTCGGGGGTTAGCGCCCGGCGGTCGCGCGGCAAAACCGGCTGGGCGATTCGCGGGCGGATCGCGTATTCTCTTGAGGGTTGTCCCGCCTCCGACGGCGAATCCTGCAAGGAACTTCGCGCATGCGCAGTATGTCGCTGACCTGCCTCGTTGCCATCGGCTTGTACGTCGCCGGCGCTCTGGCACAGCCGGCCGGACCCGCAGCTCCTGGAGCGGCGCCCGCCGTCGCGGCTGCGCCGCCCGAGCGAACGAGCCTGCTGAACATCTTCTTCGACGGCATCGAGGTACCCAGCTACTTCATCTTCCTCGGGTCGTTCGTCTGCATCATGCTGATCGTTGAGCACTTTGTGACCGTGCGGCATGCGACGATCGCTCCGCTGGAACAGACGCGGCGCGTGCGAAAGCTGATCGAGCAACGAAACCTGCGCGAGTGCGTCGATGCGATTCAGAAGAGCGGGACATTTTTCGCGCGGACGATGAACGCGGCGCTGCAGCACGCGCCGCACGGCTTTGACGCGATGCACGAAGCCGCGACCGAAAAATCGGGCGAGCTGTCGGGGCGGATGTACCGCAAGGTCGAGTATCTCAACATCCTCGGCAACCTCGGGCCGCTGCTGGGGCTTTTGGGCACGGTTTGGGGCATGATCGAGGCCTTCGGCAGCCTGTCGAATGCGGCGGGCACCGACGCCGGCGGTCTGGCGGGCGGTATCAGCAAGGCACTCGTGAACACCGGTCTGGGGCTGGTGCTCGCGATCATCGGCCTGGCGTTTTACGGGGTCTGTCGCAACCGGATCGAGTCGCACACCGTCTCGGCGACGGTCGAAGTTTTGAACATGCTCGAATACTTCCGCCCCGCGGCGCAATCCAGCTTCCGCACGGCGCCGCCGCCGCGGGCGACCGCCGCCACGGCCGCTTCGCCGCGACCGGCGCCGCCGCGACCAGGCGGTGCGGCTGCCGGCGGCGCTGCGCCGCCGGTGGGTGGATCGCCGGCCGCCGCTCCTCCGAGCGCGGGAGCGTAGCGCCATGATGCGTCCGCCGCGCTCGGTGAATATGACGCTCAATCTGGCGCCGATGGTCGACGTCATGATGTGTCTGATCGTGTTTTTCCTGCTGGCGAGCCGGCTGGTGAACGCGGAGCAGAAGCCGATCGATCTGCCGATCGCCAAAGCGGCGCAGAAGAGCGAGGCGGAGACGACGGGCGGGCGGCTGACGATCAACATTCAGCCCAACACCGACGCGACGAGTACGGCGAGCGTGCAGTACAGCGTGGTGGAGTGGGATGGGCAACGCGTCATTGAGCGGGCGCTGGCGCCGGAAGACCTGGCGCCGCTGCTGATCGCGCGGGCCGAGCGGGCGCGGGCGGCGGGGCAGCCGATGCGCTGTCGCATTCGGGCCGATCGCCACGTGCGCTATCGCGAGGTCGAGGCGGCGATGCGGGCGGCCTCGGCGGCGGCGGTGACGCAGTTGCAGTTCAGCGCCTTGACGCCCAACGAAAATGGCGCAGTGCAGCACGGGCCGCAAGCCGCGGGCAACGGCTCGGGGGCGAGCCCATGAAGCGGCGGCATCTGCCTTCGAGCGACAGCATTCCCAATCTCGCGCCGATGGTCGACGTGATCATGGTGCTGCTGGTGTTTTTTCTGATCGGTGCGTCGTTCAACCTGCTCGACGAACGGCTGCTGAAGACGGAGCTTGATCCGAATGTCGGGCCGGGCGGCGCGGCGGCGGTTGAGCTGAGCCCGCGGATTCGCGTGCGGATCGAGGACTTCGACGACGGCAAGAGCGCCAAGATCACGCTGATGGATCGCAGCGTGCCGCCGGGCGATTTTGCGGCGCTGCGGGCGCTGCTGGCGGAGCGACGCGACGCCGGGGCGGATGTGGACAATCCGGTGATCGTCGCGCCCGATTCCAATGTGCGCTGGAACTTCGTGATTCAGGCGATGGACGCGGTGATCGGGGCGGGCTTTGGAAATGTGCAGTTCGCGCTGGCGAGCGGCGGGAAGTGAGTGTCGAGGTGCGAGTGCTGCAGAGTTGCGAGTTTCGAGTGCAGCGTGTCGGGGTGCAGAACAACGCAGCCCCATCGCCGCGTTCGCGGCCGTTCGTTCTTCGCGGTCTTCAACTCGACACTCTGCACTCGAAACTCGCAACCCTCTTGGCGGCGCTGGCGCTGCAGGCCGGATCGCTGAGCGCCTGGGCGCAGCTTCCCCCCGATTGGGAGCGGCTCGTGCAGGCCGGCAGCGTGGACGCGCTGCAATCGGCGATTGGCACGGTCGATCAGCCCGACGAATGGCAGGCGCTGGCGCAGGCCTGCGGCGTGGCAGCGCGGGCGGCGGCGGGGGCCGCGCGCGAGGCGCTGCTCGATCGCGGTCAGGAGTATCTGTCGGAATGGCTGCGATACGAAGAGATGCGAGCCGCGCCGCGCGATGCCGCCAGCGCGGCGGCTCTAGGGCGGGCGGCGCTCGAAGCGGGCAACTTCGCGCTGGCAGAGCGTTCCTCGGCCGCGCTCGATGAGTTTGAGCTGACCAATGGCCAGCGCGGCGACAGAGCGGCGCTGGCGGGGCAGTTGGAGAAAGCCGAAGCCTTTTATCGCCGCGCGGCGCAGACCGTCGGGGCGATGCTGGAGCAGACGGCGGGCAACGACGAGAACCTGCAGATCACCGGCTTGTACGGCGAATTGCGTCAGATTTCGCTCGATGCGCAATTCAATCAGGCGTGGAGCAACCACTTCCTCGGCCGCCTGCGGCCCGACTTTGCGCGCGAGCTGGCGCAAATCAACCAGCAGAACGCGCTGCGCGGCTTCAGCGGGCTCGTGAACACCGCGGGCGAAGCGGAGAGCGGCTGGCAATGCCGGCTGGGGGTGGCGATGTGCCTTCGCGAGCTGCGAAAGCACGACGACGCGGCCCGCGAGTTTGAGCAGTTGCTGGCTGCGTCGCTGCCGCCGCAACTGGCCGGACAGGCGCGCTACGAAGCGGCTCGCAATTTGATTGCGGCGGGGCGCTTTGAAGAAGCGCGCAAGCTGCTCAAGCCGCTGGCGGCGACGGATGTGGACAAGCTGCCGGTGAGCGCACAGGCGATTCGGTTTTATGCCAATCTGGCCCGCGCTTGGGAGGCGAACAGTTATCTGGTGGAAGCCGCACAGATCGAGCAGAACGCGCGCGGCGGCAACAATGCGGCGCTCTTCGCCCAGGCGCGTCAGGCGCGCGAAACCGGCCTCGCGATGTTTCGCAAATTGCGCGGCATGGGCGGAGTCTGGCCGGATGTCGTGCAGTGCTATGTGGGCGGAACGGTGCGGCCCGACGCCGACCCGACCCTGCTCAGCGCCGATGAGTTGCTGGCGCTATCCGAGTCGCTGATCGTGCAGGGCAAGCCGGCGGCGGCCCGCGATCGGGCGGCGGCGGGTTTGCAGCGGCCCGACGCCATCGGCGATACGCGGGCCGGGCTGCTGCTGGCGCTGGCGAGTGCGGCGCTGCAAAACAAGGAGCCCGCGATCGCGGCGGATGCCTATCTGCGCGTCGCGACCGAGCATGCGCGCAATCCGCAGGCGCCGGCGGCGGCGCTGGAGGCGTTTCGCGTTTACGCCGGCTTGGCCGAACGGACGAATGATCCGCAGGCATGGCAGGCGGCGGGTGATGCGATCTCCCGGATCGTGATCGCCCAGCCGACTCATCCGGAGATCGGCGATCTGCGCTGGGGGCAGGCGATCGTGTTGCAGCGGCTGGAGCGATTCGAGGACGCAGCTCGCGCGTTTTCGGCGATTCCCGCGAGCGACCCGCGCGCGGAAGAGGCCCGCTTTCGACAGGCGCACTGCGGGCGAATGAAGGTGGATTCGCTCCCGCGCGAGACGCCGGCGGAGACGCGGCGCGAGGCGGCGCTGGCGTGTGCCAAGGTATTCGACGATTACGCGGAAGGCGCGCTGTCGCGAGCGGCGGCGGGCAGTGCGGCGGCGAAGGAATGGGCCGCGGAGGCAACGCTGCAGGCCGCAGAGCTGAGACTTAGCCTGGAGAGCAAGCAGGCCGAGGCGGCGGAGGCGGCGTTGCGCGAGTTTGAGCAGACCTTTGCGGGCGATGCGGCGCGCATCGCGCGGGGTGCGACGCTGCGCGTGCGGGCGTTGCAGGCCATGGGCAAGCTCAACGAGGCCGCGGCCCTGGCGCGGCGAACGGCGGCGAGCGATCAGGCGGCGCTGCCGGCGGTCGCGGCGCTGGCGAGCGCGTTGCGCGAAGAGGTCCAGCGGCTCGGTCGCAGCGAAGATGCGGCCGGGGCGAAGGCGCTGGCGGAAGACGCGGCCGCGCTGTTTGAATTGCTCGGCGCCAAGGCGGGATCAACGGCCGCTTCGCAGGATGCGGCGCAGCGGGCGCGCTGGACGCTGGCGCGGGCGGAGATGCTGCATTTCGCGGGCGACGCGGCGCAGTCGAAGACGCTATTGGAGCAATGCCGCGCGGCGCTTCCGCGCGATCCGATGCTCGTGCGGCTGGAGGCGCTGCAACTCACGGCGGCGCTGGTCGATTCATCATCCGCTGCCGATATCGAGGCGGCGAAGGCGGCGTGGTCCAAGCTGCTGCAGGAATCGGCACTGCGCGAGCGGTCGCCCAATTTGTATTGGGAGGCGAGGCTGAACTGGCTGCGGCTGACGCTGCGCGACGGCAATAAAGCGGATGTGGAAAAGGCGATTCGCAACGAGCGCGTCTGGTATCCCGATCTGGGCGGACCCGAATGGAAAGCGCGACTCGAGAAGCTGGAGGCGGAGGCGAAGAAATAGCGGTCGAAATGCAGAAGGAAGAATGCAGAATGCAGAAAGGGAACGCGCGCCGCTTGGGCGCGCGTGAGTTCGATTGAGGCTTCAGGGGGCTTCGGGGCTTGTCGGGGGTTCGTCTGACGGTGTTTCTTCGGGCGTCGTCTCTTCGGCGGGCGGAGCCTGGAACTCCGGCGGGAGCTGGTCCAAGCGGCCTTGGCGCTCATACGTCTTGCGCATGCGCTCGGCGAACTCGGATTCGTACATCTTCTCGACGTGGCCGTCGGCGAACGCGACCAGGTACTCGCCGTAGGTAAAGGACATTTCGTAGGCGAGGACGTCGGTGGGGTCCGACTTGGTGGAGCCGCCGACAAGGGTGTAGGAGATGCGCTCTTTGTCCCAGTCGCGCGGCGAATGCAGCACAGCCTTCGTCAACATTCCCTTGGTGACGAGCGTTTCGAGGTCGCTCGGGAATTTGCCGTCGTTGTCGTTGGCGTAGCTGAAACACGCCTGCGCGATCTGGCGCAGGTTGCTCATGCTCTGCGTGGCCCTGGCCTGTTCGCGGGCCTCGGCCAGCGCGGGCATCAACATGCTTGCCACCGTCGCCGACGCTCCCCCAAAGAGAAACGCGCTCGCCGCCACGTCGCCGCGATATCCGTAGTAGATGCCGTTCTCATCGTGCCAGTCGGCGGCAACGAGGTCTTTCACACCGGGGCGCCAGTCGGGCATCGGCGGCAGCCAGCCGAAATCGACTTGCCCGCCGTGCTTACCCGCAAACGAGAGCAGCGCGGTGGATGCGAGCGTGTAGACGCCATAGACAGGATTGCTGATGCCTTGAATGTCGATGTAGCCGAAGCCGGTCAGGTCTTTGGGCCAGCGGCTCAGCGCGTCCTTTACGTCGGGGTGAGCGAGCAGCGAATCGGCGGCGCTGGCCTTGGCGACACGCCGCGCGGCGGCGGCGACCGTCTGCGGGAAGAGGCCGAAGACCAGTCGATCATTTACGGTGGTCCACGCCGGCGCGACCGGCACGGGGATGCCGGCGGCCATCAGATAGGTGATTTCCTGCGATCCGTCCTTGATCGTGAGCTGCTTGAGGTCGATGTTCTGCTGCGCGACAAAGGGAGTGGCCATCTCGACGAAGCGCTTGACCATGTCCTGCAATGCCGCGGCGTCCTTGGGCCGTGCCACGCCGACAGCGCCCGTGAAGAGCAGGCTGCCGTGGTCGGGCGAATCGAAGGCCGCCCACTCGCGACCGAGCATGGGCAAAAAGTCGTCGGTGATCGAGAAGCCGATCATCTGCCGCGCGCCGTTGAGGCCGGCGTCGACCTGCGGGCCGGCGCTGGCGTCGATCTGGTCGAGGATTCGTCGCAGCTCGGTCCAGAGCTCGGAAGAGTCGAAGGCGGTCGCCGTCGCCCAATAGGCGTTGCGCGGAAGAATCTGCAGCAGTTTCGGATCGAGCGGCTTCGGGCGGGCGAGCTTGAGCAAGCCCTTGTCGGCGTTTGCGTCGGTGTAGAGGAGGGCGACGCCGTCGGCGTTTTGACCCTTGTAGTCGTGACGCCAGTAGAAGGAACGCAGGGCGCTCACGCCGATTTCGTCGATGATCTTGTCCGCGTTGGGCGGGATGTCTTCGCCGCTGGCCTTCACGATCGACATGACGGTCGATTTCGCACGGCGGATGTCGACATAAAGCGCGGAGCGCTCGCCTTCGACGTACTTTGCGGCCAGCTTGCGGGCGGCGCTGAAGGTATCGGAGGTGGCGAGGTTCGGGCCGCCGGCGAGCGCTTTGGCGACGCCGGTGGCGGCATCGTCACCGACGGCGAAGACGAGTCGGTCGCCGATCTTGGCGATGCGGAGCGAGTCTTCAACGCCGGGGAGCTTGGCCGATTGCCAGGTTACGCCGCCCAGCGAGGCGGTTTCGAACTGGATGTCGCCCTTTTCGAAGATGCGCATGAGGCGTTGCTGCATGTCGGCGGCGTCGCGCAGGTCGGCGAGGACGAACGCGAGCGCGAATCGCGGCTCGGACCGCTCCAGACGGACGTCGATCATGCTGGCCGCGCCGCTGCCGGCGGAGAGTTCGAGGGCGATCTCCACCGCGTTGGCGAGCTCCGCCGCCTCTTCGTTGCCGTCGCGCGCCGATTGATCGCGCAGCGCGGCGGCGAGCTGCTTGAAATGGGTCGCGGTCGGCCCGGCTGGGTCGATCAGCTTCGACCAACCGAAGTAAGTCAGTGCGTCGGGCGGCAGCAGCGTCGCCGGATCGGCGGCGCGGGCGAGGCCGCAGAGCAGAGCGGCGGCCAGCGCAACGCTGGCGATGACGCGGGAAGGATGGGCGGGAACGGGTCGGCTCGCGGGCATAAGGCTCTTCTCCCAGATTTTGCGAATTGCGCCACGGGCGGAGCGGGGGCGCAAGATCCCTATCGGCGTATTCGGAAACGGGGGAAGAATATCGCAAAGGGGCGGGTCGCGAATCGTCACGAGGGCGGCTGTGGCGCGGGGAGCGCGCGGTGCGGAGCGACGTGATTCATGGCCCGACACCGTTCCAAAAAAGAACACGGGCCGCGCTTTCGCGCGACCCGTGTCAAAATCGGATCCAGGCTAGATCCAATCGCTGAAGCGGGTGCTTAGCGACGACGGATCAGGGCCAGACCGGCGAGACCGAGCAGGCTCAGGCTCGTCGGCTCCGGGGCGATTTCGATCGTCCAACCGCTGAAGCTGCCGGTGTCGGCGGCGGCGTTGTCGCTGATCGTCAGCGTCCAGTCGCCGGCGGCATCGAGGCCGTCGAACGCGTTGAACGCCAGGTTGTTGACGTTACCGGCCTGGTTCGGAGCGGTGCCGGCGGTGGCGCTGTCCGAGGTGAAGTAGGTGCCAGGGGCAACGGCGACCGCGCCACCGACAGCGGCCGCGGCAGCGAAGATGCTGTTGGCGGAGTCGCTGTCGAAGGTGTAGCTGCCGTTGAAGTCGGAGCTATCGCCAGCGCCGGTGGTCGGGCTGGTGCGGCCGATGCGGCTGACGAAGGTGCGGGTGACCGCGCCCTTGGTCAGGGTGGCGACGATGTCGCCGACCCAGGTGTGGGTCAGGCCGTTGATCGTCACGTTGACGTCAGTCACCGTGAAGCTGTCCGGGACGTTGATGACCGACGTGACGCCGGCCGGGGCGTTGTCCGGGATGGCAGCGCCAGCACCGGGACCATAGACCGCACCCGCCAGAGCGGTGCCGCTCAGCGCCAGTGTCGCGCTCAGCGCCAGGATCTTCTTCATACTCTCACTCCTCCTACCAAGGGAACCTATAGGTTCTCGTCGAGTCGCCGGACGCGCTTCCCAAATCGCGCATCTGCGGAGACCGAGCGAGACCGCGCGCACACGCGCACGGGCTTAAGCCGGACTGATTGGGTACACAACAATCCCAGGTTTTGGATGAGACCCGCCGAACGACCGGTCCTCTTCCTCTCCAACGGACTAGGATACCTTCCCCGGCAGCGACTGGAAGTCGATTTTGTCCGTAGAGTAGACAAAATCTTCACGATCCAAATATCGTGAATTATTTATTGGACGCTAGGGAGGGATGAAAGCGTTTTCAAAGAGGTCCTGTAACTTAATAGCAGGCACCGGCGGCGACAAGATCGCCCGCGTCGAGCTTTCGGCGACCGGGCGGCCACGCGCGATCCGGGGCGTACCACTCGGACATGACGCGCTGCCAACCGGCGGCGTCGCGGGCTTCGATGAAGGCGCGCTTAACCTGCTCGTGGTGCGGGTGGAGCTCCGAATACTTGATGCCGAATTTTCGCATGGTGCGCGAGGCCGTCTCGGCGCCTTCGACCTCAACAGTCAGATCGAAATGTCGGCGGATGATCGCACCTTGCTCGGCGACGCTCGGCGGCTCGGGCAGCGGATCGCCACGCAGCAACGCGGCCACTTCGCGGAATATCCAGGGGTTGCCAATGCAGCCGCGGGCGACGGTGACGCCATCGACGCCGGTGTTCTCGAGCATGCGCTTGACGTCTTCGGGCGTGAAGAGGTCGCCGCTGCCGAGGATGGTGCGGTCTCCCACGTGGCGCTTCACGCGCTCGAGGAAAGCCCAGCGGCTGGGGCCGACGTAGCGCTGCTCAACGGTGCGGCCATGCACCGTCACCGCCGCGGCGCCCAGCTCAAACGCGGCGTCGAGGATGCGCCAGAAGTTACGCTCGCTTTCGGCGCTGTCGTCGAGGCCGCGGCGCATCTTCACGGTTACCGGCTTTTCGGGCGGAACGGCGTCGCGCACGCGGCGGATCATCTCGATCGCGACATCGGGCGTGCTGAGCAAAAAGCCGCCGCGACAGCGCCCCAGCACCTTTCGCACTGGGCAGCCGAAATTGATGTCGATGATGTCGAAGACTTCGGCCATGACGGCGGCGGCCTGGCCAAACTCGACCGGATCGGCGCCCATGATCTGCCCGCCCACGGGGTGGTCTTCCGGCGGGACGTGAAAGATGCGTTTGTGCAGCTTGCTCTTGCCGATCAGGATTTTGTCGAGCACGACCTCATGAATGGCGTAGGGCGCGCCGCAGGCCCGCGCGACCATGCGCATCGGGACTTCGCTATAGCCGGAGAGCGCCGCCTGAACGGCGGGGTTGGCGAATGAGTAGGGGCCGATGCGAAGCATGGATCCATCATAAACCAATGCAGAATGAACAATGCAGAATGCAGAAGGAAGCGCCGCGCCCCGAGCAGCGATCACGGCACGGTTCGACCGCTTTCAGACCTGCCTGGCGCGCACCCGGTAGGCCGCCGTCACGATCTGATCTGGCTCGCTGAGCTTGGGGTCTTCGCTGACCGCTTGGATGACCCAGCGTTCGGCATCGGTCGGCCGGTCGCCCCAGCCGACGATGATCTGTACGGCGGTGCGCTGCGCATCGCTGATCGGGGAGCGATCCGCGTGTTTCGCGGGCTCGCCTTTTCCGATGAATGCCGCCGCGTCGTCCGCCAGCTCGGTCACGAACTGCGTCGCCGTCTTTTTGCCCACCTCGGGAAGCGCGGTCAGATAGCGCTCGTCTTTTCGCACGATCGCCGCGGCGATGTGGTCGATCGGCTGGGCCATGATTCGCAGCGCCTTCCGCAGGCTCACGCCCCGAATGCGCGTCAGCAGCTCGGCGAAGTCGCGCTCGTCGGCGCTGGTGAAGCCATACATCCGCGGGATGAGATTCCCGGCGGCGACATTGCCCTCGAACTGCAGCGTGGTGTGAAAGGTGGCGCGCTCGCCGATTCGATCGCTGAGCGAGTGCGCGACGAAGGCCGCGATGTACATCTCGAATGCAACATCGCCCACGCCGATCTCGGCCACGCCGTCGCGGACGCTGAGAATCGTTCCGGTGACGCGCGCGATCATGATCGGATTCCCGCGACGAGCGCCTTCGCGTTTCGCAGCCGCAAGCCGGCGAGCGCGATCGCGATCGCATCGGCGACGTCGTGCGGTTCGGGCAGTTGGCTGAGCCGCAAGGTGGCGGCGACGGCGTGTTGAATCTGCGTCTTGCTGGCGTGGCCGCCACCGGTCAGTAGTTTCTTGGCGTGCGTCGCCGCGACCGAGGTGACCTCGATCCCCGCTCGGGCCGCGGCGGTGAGCACGACGCCGCGGGCGTGGCCCATCAGGATCGCGGTGCGCGGGTGCTTGTAGTGGGCGTAAAGCTCTTCGCAGGCCAGCCCGAAGGGGCGATGCGAATCGAGCAGGAGCTGCAGGCTCTGATCCAGCTCCAGCAAGCGCTCGGGCAACGACGCCTTGCGATCGAGCCGGATGACGCCGGCCTCGACCAGCGTGATCTGATCGCGCGAAGCCGGACACGCCAGCACCGCGTAGCCCGTGCGCTGCAAGCCGGGATCGACGCCCAACAGCGTCCGCACAGCGGCAGCGGTTGGCATCGGCGGATCGACCAGCGCGGTTCGTGGCGACATCGCGCGGCATCATCGCCGTCGGCGGCGAGATTCGCAATTCGTTCGGGGACGGTGCCAAGGCGGAATCAACGGCGCGAAGAGCGCAACTTCGCGCGAAGCCGCGGCTCGCCGGGCCGCTTCCGGGAGCGACGAATGGCTCACCGCCGCGTCTCGCCGGCGTCGGCGAGCATTTTGCGATAGCTCCAATAGCGGCGCTCGCTGATCTCGCCGGATTCGGCTGCGGCGCGAACAGCGCAGTCGCTTTCGTCGATGTGCAGGCAATCGCCATAGCGACAGTGCGCCACGCGCGAGGCGATCTCGGGGAAGTGTGCTTCGAGGTCGCCGGTCGCGACGTCCCAGAGCTCAAAGGCTCGCACGCCCGGCGTGTCGACGACATAGCCGCCGGCGTCGAGGCGAATCAGTCGGGCGTGGGTCGTGGTGTGCTTTCCCTTCTCGTTGTCGACGCTGACCTCGGCGGTCCGCAGCGCCAGACCGGGCTGAACGGCGTTGAGCAGCGAGCTCTTGCCGACGCCGCTTTGGCCGGAGAGCACCGTCGTGCGCCCGCGCATCGCCTCGCGCAGCTCGTCGATGCCGTCGCCGCGTGCGGCGCTGGTTTCGAGGCAGCGATATCCCAGCCCGCGCAGCTCGCCGATCACGCTTTCAATCGTGGGCCGCGGCATGCGCTGCGGCTCATCGCCGACGGCCAGCTCCTCCAGGTCTTCCAGTTCGATGCGGTCGTCGGCCCGCAGGTCGATCTTGTTGAAGCAGATCAGAGGGGCGAGATTGCCGGCGAGCGCCGCGACGATGTAGCGATCGATCAGGTGCGGCTTCAGTCCCGGCTGCGCCACCGACGCGACGATTAGAAGCTGGTCGGCATTGGCCACGATCGCGTGCGCCCGCGCGCGTCGATCGCGGCGACTCAGCAGCGAGCGGCGCTCGGCGACGCGCTCAATTACGCCGGTGCGTTCCTGATCGCTGTCGGCGGTGGCGGCGAACCAGACTTCGTCGCCCACGGTGACCGGGCTGCGCGTATCGATGGATCGCGTTCGCAGGATTCGCCGCACAGTGCAGGACCAGACCTTTGCTTCGGCGTCTTCGACATAGCAGATCAACCCGTGCACGATGGTGACCACGCCGCGAATCCAACTTGCCTCTTCGGCGGCGGCCCCGTCCGCATCCGACTCGATCACGGTGCGTTTGCGGCTGAGCGCCCCCTTGGCGCGAACCGACTCCTTGCTGGTGGCGTCGGCCAGACGGTTGTCTTCGGCGTGAAAGCGGCGCGTCCAATCGTCGCTGCGGGCGCGATCGTTGCGATTCTGGCGGAAATCGACGCGGACTTTCTTGCCGCCGCGTTTCTTCGACATGCTTTCTATTCTACGCGGCGTCGCAGCAATAATTCTCGCAGCCCGCGGCCGACGCGCTCGAAGTCGTCGGCGTGTGCGCTCGCCGACGCCGCGTTTGCGCTGTCGCGCAGGGCGGATTCGCGCGACGCCTTGATGAACTCCCGCGCGAAAGCGCCGCTGCGAATTTCGCTCAGAATCTCATCCATCGCGGCTTGCGTCGCCGCGCCGATGACGCGCGGTCCGCGGGTCAGATCGCCGTAGCGCGCCGTGGAAGAGATGCGCGCTCGCATCCCAGCAATGCCCTCGGCGTAAATCAGATCGGCCACCAACTTCAATTCATGGCAGCATTCGAGATAGGCCAGTTCGGGCGGGTAACCGGCGTTCACCAACGTATCGAAAGCGGCTCGCACGAGGGATGAGACTCCGCCGCAGAGCACGGCCTGTTCGCCGAAGAGGTCGGTCTCGGTCTCGTCGCGAAAGGTGGTTTCGAAGATGGCGGTGCGATGGGAGCCGATTCCGGCGGCCCAGGCCAGCGCCGTCTGTCGCGCGCGGCCGCTGGCATCTTGGTGGACCGCGATCAGCGCGCCGACGCCGCCGCCCGCCACGAACTCGCTTCGCACGGCGCGGCCCTGCCCCTTTGGCGCGCAGAGAATCACATCGACCGCAGCGGGGATCTCGATCAGTCCATAGTGAACGACGAAGCCGTGTAGAAAGCCGAGCGTGTGGCCGGGGCGCAGCAAGGGATGAATCTCGCGCGCATAGATGTCGGGCGTCGCGTCGTCCGGCAGACCGAAGATCAGCAAATCGGACTGCCGCACCGCTTCGCCGATGCTCAGCGGCTCAAAGCCCGCGTCTCGGGCGCGCCGTTCTCCGCTGCCGCCGGGCCGCTGTGCGACGCAGACGCGCGCGCCGCTGTCGCGCAGGTTGGCGGCGTGCGAGACGCCCTGTGTGCCGCAGCCGATGACGGCGACGGGCCGCTCGCGCAGCGGCTCGAAACTCGCGCTGTTTGCGAGATTGGTCAACATGCGGCGACAGACCTCCATCGGCAGGGCGAAGATGAAATGCACACGGGCGGATCGAGTTGCCTCAATCCGCCCGTGCGAAACTCAAAGACATCAAACGAACACGAACGTTACGGAACGATGAACGAATCCGTATCGTTACGCGGGCCGCCGGTGTCGTTGGCCTGGATGCCGCCGGCGCGACCGGTCAGCGATTCCAGCTGGTTGTTGTCGTTGGTGTAGTAGTTGTAGATGTTGTCGTTGTTCACGCCTTCGATCGGACGACGGACGAAGTCCGCGTGACCGTCGACATACAGCACAACCTGACCTTCACCGCTGTGGTTACGGCTGTTGTACGGCCGCCACTGGTCATTCGAACCACGCAGAGCAGTCGGCAGGTCGGCAGCGAACGCCGGCGGAATCGTCGGCTGGGCCGCGACCGCGTCGCGCTGCCAACGGGTGTTGGCATCGGTCTGACCGGCGGCAAAGTACGGGCCCTTGTCGGCGCCGAGCGGCATGCGCGTGTCGAGGTTGGTGGTCGGACGAGCGTTGTTGCCGTACGGCATGATGTAGCCGTAGCTCAGGTTGCCGTAGCCCAGGAAATCGAAGCGGGTGAAGCCCGGCTGCGCGGCGCTGACCGTGGTCGCGTTCAGGCGGTTGCGCAGGTCGTCAGCGGTTTCGCTGGCGCTGGGGCAGACGAACTGCTGCGGGGTCGACTGACCACCGATGATCAGCAGGAACAACGAACGCGACGGGTGAACCGGCGCACCGCTGCTCAGGCTCGTCGGCTGCGTCGTCTGGTTGAAGCCCAGGTTGCCGATGTACTGGACCGGCAGGCTCTGCGAGCCGACGCCACCGGTCGCGGCGGGCGACGGCGCAACCGGATAGAACTCGCGGTTGTCGTTCGAGTAGATGGTCATGGCCTGACCGATGCCGCGCAGGTTCGAGCGGCAGACGGCCTGCTTGGCCAATTCGCGCGCCCGGCCGAGGCTGGGCAGCAGGATCGAGATCAGCAGAGCGATGATCGCGACCACGACGAGCAACTCAATCAGCGTGAAACCCTTGTTTCGTTTCATCGCACAGACCTCCTTCGCCTTCCGTTTATCCGGACCATGATCGAGACTGATATCGCCGGCCCTACTGGCCGTGATTTGGCTGAATTTACGATTGCGGGTCTTTGTCGTTTTGCTTTCGAGCCTTGCCGCAATATCACGCCGTCTCGGACCTCGGTCCTCGCCATGCGGTCCACACAATGGACCACCGGCCGTCGACGACCGGAAGCGTTCGTCGACGATTGCCACAGAAAACGAGAGAACTCCTCACGCGAAACCGGCACATTGACTGGGCTTCTGCACTCGGCAACATTCAAACCGAGAGTAGACCCACGCGAGCGGCCCGTGTGAGGCAGTATCGTTTCAGATTGTCGACGTTGGCGTGCGTTCCTGCGGCGTGATATCTGCGGGTGAAGATCGAATCAGCGAAGCAATGTTGAATCGAAGGATTGCTTGATCTACCGAATAATGCCGCCCGCGCGGCCCTCGCATGGAAGCTCCAAACGCCAATCTAAAAATAGCCCATACCGGGCCAACGTCAAGTCGGCCGTCCGATTTTGTATGGGGCGGCTGGTCAACGGCCGATAACCTCGCAATCGTGGCGGTCTGCGGGCCGGTTTGACCACGCCGATTTCGCTCTCTAATCTTGCCGATCCAGAGCCGCGTTTCCCACAGCGAGTGAACCTCCATGAGCCCGGCCGTCACCATTCCCGACTCGGTACAACGACAACTCTCCGATTCCGGCCAGTCCGACGTACTCCGCTACTGGTCGTCGCTCGACCCGCTGGCTCAACGCGCTCTGCTCAACGACCTTGCCAGCGTCGAGTTTCGCGGACTCGCCGATTCGGTTCGGGACTATGTCACCCAGCGCCCCAAGGTGGCGATCCCGGCTGACATCGTGCCGGCGGAGATCCTGCCCGCCACACCCGATACCCCTCAGCGAAAGAAGCTGTACGACGACGCCCGCGCTGCGGGAGAGGCGGCGATCCGCGCCGGACAGGTGGCCGCATTCACCGTGGCGGGCGGCCAGGGGACCCGGCTTGGCTACGATGGGCCGAAGGGCGCGTTTCGGATAACACCAATCCGGAATGCTCCGCTCTTTCAGTGGTTCGCCGAGTATCTCCATGGCGTCCGGCGGCGCTACGGCGTGGTGGTGCCGTGGTTTCTGATGACCAGCCCCCAGAACGACGCGCCCACCCAGGCATTCTTCCGCGACCATCAGCACTTCGGCCTGCCCGCCGACAGCATTCACTTTTTCATGCAGGGACAGATGCCGGCCTTCCATCCCGATGGCCGGATCGCTCTCGCCGAGCGCGGCCGTCTGGCGCTCTCGCCCGACGGTCACGGCGGCAGCCTGCGGGCTCTCCGCGCCAGCGGCGCCCTGGAGCGGATGTCGCGCGGCGGGGTGAAATACATCAGCTATTTCCAGGTCGACAATCCGCTCGTTCATTGCATCGATCCGCTCTTCATCGGCCTGCACGCCCTGACCGGGTCGGAGATGTCGAGCAAGGCCGTCCGCAAGGCGGCCGATCGCGAGCGCGTCGGAAACTTCTGCATCGGCGACGGCAAGCTGCAAATCATTGAGTACAGCGACCTGCCCAACGAGCTCGCCGACGCGAAAAACGCCGACGGTTCCCGCCGCTTTGACGCCGGCAGCATCGCGATTCACATCCTCGATCGGGCGTTTGTCGAGCGGCTGACCGACCCGAACGCGACCTTGCGCTTGCCCTGGCATCGGGCAGACAAAGCCGTTCCCGTGCTCGACGACACGGGCAATCTTGTGAAGCCGACCTCGCCCAATGTCGTGAAGCTCGAGATGTTTGTCTTCGATGCCATTCCGCTGGCGAAAAACCCGCTGGTGATGTTCACCGATCGTGGCGAGGAATTCAGCCCGGTGAAGAATGCCGAGGGCAGCGACTCTCCGGCGACGACGCGGCGCGACCTGTGTCGGCGGGCCGCGGCCTGGCTGAGAGGGTGCGGAGTCACCCTGCCCGTCGGAGCCGACGGATCGCCGACCCACCCGATCGAGATTTCGCCGCAGTATGCCCTCGACGCCCGCGATTTGGCCGACCGGCTGCGGGTCGAGCGGCCGTCGCTGCGGACCGATGGGCCTTTGCTCCTGACCTGAGTGGGCTTTTGAGGGGCTTTGGGGGGCTGTGCATTCGAACGCGCTTCCGAGCCGGAGGGGTGCCAGTCGCCTATCGGCGGGTCCGGAAATATGCCCGGCGCGGATCGATTTTCACGAATTCAGATAATTTGATCCAAAGACGCATGTCGGCTCGTATATAGTTTGAGGACGCAGCGACTGAGTTTCCTTGCTGGGATGAGTCCGTGTCGCAGCCTGACCAAATTCCATTGCCCCTTCATGCGCCGACAGACATTGCGCCTGTCGCCGTGCCCGCGCCGCCGCGCGAAGTCGCGAGCGCGCCCGCGGATTCCCCGCTCGCCGATTTTGATACACAGCTCATGCTGCTGGTCTGTCAGGGCGACGAAGAGGCCGCGCGTCAGTTGGTCAATCGCAATTTCGCCAAGATCGCGCGATTCATCGGCAAGGTCGTGCAGATGCCGCGAGTGGTCGAAGACCTGACGCAGGAGGTTTTCGTCCGCGCCTTCCGCGCCAAAGATCGCTACGAGCCGACCGCGCGGTTTCAAACGTGGGTCTATCGCATTGCGATGAACGTGGCCCGCAACCACCTCGATCGTGCGGAGGTGCGTCGCACCACGCCGCGCGATCCTTCGGACCTGGCGCTTTTCCGCGATGCGAATTGCCCCAATCCCGAGAATGATCTCGACCGCAGCGAAGTGCGCAAGCAGGTCTCGGATGCCATTGCCGCGCTTCCCATCGGCCAGCGCGTGCCGCTGACGCTCTTCGAACTCGACGAAATGTCGTACGAGCAGATCGCCGCGGTCATGGAGATCACGGTCGAGGGCGTGCGCGCCCGTCTGCTTCGCGCCCGCCAGACACTCCGCGAACGCCTGCGCCACCTGATGTAATTCGCGGTGCGGCGGACGCTGTGTCACGCCGATTCTCGCGGCTATGGCCGCTTCCCGCACAATTTCGCTCCTGAGCGTCGGCATATATGGCACAGCCGTGCGGCGCGGGCTACGGGCGCCGTCCGGGGCGGCGTACACTAGGCACGTGGCGGGTCGTTTCCTGCCGCGCGGAGCCGTGTTTGAGCCATCTCGATCTAGACGCAATCCAGCGCTTTCTGAGGGCCCGCCAAACCGAGCAGGAGCGCGAGGCCACGCTGGAGCATCTGCGCGAATGTCCGACGTGCCGGATGGCGGTGCGGGAAGAGCAGCGCTTCAGCCGGCTGTTGGCGCTTGCCGACGATCCGCTCGAAGGTCTCGACGCGACGCCGACGCAGCGGCGCGTGGTCGCGGAGCTGCGCGGGCCGCGCCGGGCGCGCTTTGGCTTGCTCAGCGCGGCGCTGGTCGCCACCGTCATCGGCTATCTGGGCGGGCGGCTGTGGCCGGTGTCGGCCGTGGTCGAAGCGCCCAGCGCGGCGAATCCGCGGCTGCGGGCGCTGGAGATCGAATTTGTTCGCAGCCGGGCTGATTACGACTATTACTTGAAAAACCGCAAGTTGGTCGACGAAATCGAATTCCTCGAATCGCTGCAACGGCTGCTGCACGACGCGCAGGCGGCGGAGTCGCCATGAAGCTGCGGGCGTTTCACTGGTTTCTGTGCGCGATGTTGGCCGCCCTCAGCGCCTGGGCCGGACGCGAGGCCGCGCAGCGCGCCGCCGCGGACAGACAGGTGGACGAGCGCACGCGAAGCTGGGCGGCGTGGAACGAAATGCCCGAGCCGGCCCGCGCCGCACTGCTCGAAGAATTTCAATCATTTCGATCCAACCCCGAATCACGCACGTGGCTCGAAACCGCCCGGCGGCTGCGAATGCTCCCGCCGGCGGATGAGCGGGCGATCGTCGAACTTCGCGACGCGGTTCGCGCGTTCACCGGCAGCCTGTCACAGGGCGCACAGCGCGCCCTCCAGCAACAACCGCCGCCGGCTCGCGCGGCAATGTTCATGCGAATGGTGCGTGAAGCGTCGCCGGACACAGCCGCCGAGTGGCAGGCCCGTTTCGGCGCGCCGCGGCGGTAAATGATCCGGAACGCGCCAACCAGCGGCCTCTAGGGGCGGCTGCGGGCGTCGCGCTGCGCCCCGAATACCTGCGTCAGGTAGAGCCTGCGATTCGAATACACTACGCCGACGCCCATCTCGGCGCAATCCGTGCAGAGCAGGTTCACGCGGTGCTTGGGCGAATCGAGCAACATCTGATGCAATTCGGCGATGCCGACGCCCTCCCCGCCGGCGACGTTTTCGCGCACCACGCGCGGCGAATAGCCCATCTGCTCGACCCGCTTTCGCAGATTTCCCCAATGTCCGACGCCTTCGGTCGCGTCGGCCGCGAAGCTGGCCTTCGATCGCATCGTTTCCGACTGTGCCCGCGCCGCCCGCGAAAGCCGCGGATCGAGCGCAAGCGGCGAAAGCCCGGCCGCGGCCCGCGCGTCGTTGACCATCTGCGCCGCCTGCGCCTCAGCCCGCGCTGAATCGATCGAGGTCGGGCCGCTGCGCATGGTGGTGTTGCAGCCGCAGAATAGGAGCGGCGCCGCGAAAAGGGCGATCGTCATCCATCGTTGCGTGAGCATCGCTCTGTGATTACCCCGCCGAGGCCGCGAGTGTCAATCGGCGACGCGCTGATATCGCGCTACTGCAAGATGGGCAGCGCCGAACCGCGCGAGGCGCTCTCCACCGCGACGGGCAAGGAAGCTCGCGCGAGCCGCGGGGCTGAGACGACGCCGATCACTCGACCGCTCAACGACTGCGCGGTCGCTGTCTCAATTTGCACCTCGACGATCGCGCCGATGTACTCCGGCGGCGCGTCGAAATGCACCAACAGGTCATGCTCGGTTCGCCCGACCAGTTGATCGCTTCGCTCGCGGCCTACTTCGCTGCCGCGGTCCTGTTCGGACTGGGGCAGATCGCGCAGCTCATCGACCTCGCCCGCCGCGGCCAGGGAGTCGGCCGGCGAAGAAGACGCGGCTCGCGGGCTGGGCGGCACGCGGAAGGTCGGGCTGGCCTTGCCGCGGGTGCGGAGCGCGCCTTTGGTTTCGCCGCGCGCCTTTCGCGCCGCCTTGCTGAAACCCTCGACGAGCACGCGGGCCGATTGTCCCACCCAGCGCTGGCGCAGTTTTCGTCCGATCTCGCCTTGCACCGCCAGAAGCTCCGCGTTGCGCGCTGCCTTCAGCTCGTCCGAGATGTCGTCGGTCAGGTTGCGATCGGCGGCCGTGCCCGGTCGCGGCGAGTAGCGAAAGATGTAAAGCTGCTGATATTCGACGGCGCGGACCAGCTCGATGGTCTCCCGAAATTCCTCGTCCGTCTCGCCGCAGAAGCCGACGATGACATCGCCGGCCAGGGCCACGTCGGGCCGATAGTGCCGCGCCAGGTCCATCAGCTTGCGATAGCTCGCCGCCGTGTAGCCGCGCTTCATGCGCTTCAGCACGCGGTCGCTGCCCGACTGGGCGGGAATGTGCAGATAGGGCATGACGCGCGGATAGTCGCGCAGCACGCGGAAGATGTCCTCATCCCAATCGGCGGGGTAGCTGGTGACGAAACGGATGCGATCGAGCCCCTCCACGGCGTGCAGTTGCTCCAGCAGCTGCGCGAAGCGCACCGGCTCGCCGTCCTCCTGATGCACATAAGAATTCACGGTCTGCCCGAGCAGCGTGAGCTCGCGACAGCCGCGCTCCACGAGCTGCCGCGCCTCGGCCACGATATGCGCCGGCGGACGGCTGCGCTCCGGCCCGCGGGTGAAGGGCACGACGCAATAGGTGCAAAACTTGTCGCAGCCGCGCTGCACGCGGACGTACGACTGCAGCACGTTGCCTTCGAGCGACGGCGCTCGGGCGAGGTCGAGCGCTTCGAGGCTGTCGTACTCTAGCGCCCGCTGCAGGGTCTCGGTGCGGCGGCTGAGGCTGCCCGCAAGCGCCGTGACGCGCTCGTTGCGCTCCCATACTTCGCGGAGCAGATTCGGAATCTGGTTCAATTCGCCGGGGCCGCAGAGCAGATCGACATGCGGCGCTTTGGCGAAGACGCCCTCTTTCTCGCGCTCGGCCATGCAGCCGATGACGCCCACGACCATCTCGGGCCGGGCCTGCTTGTGCTTCTTCAATTCGCCCAGGCGGGCATGGACCTTGTCCTCGGCGTGCTGGCGAACGCTGCATGTGTTGAAGAGCACGACGTCGGCGTCGACGAAGTTGTCGGTCGACGACAACCCGAGCTGATGCAATTGCGCGGTGACCAACTGGCTGTCGAGAATGTTCATCTGACAGCCGAAGGTCTCCAGAAAATATCGACGCGTTTCGCTCATGGACGATTGCTTTCCGAGTCGGTGTTTGCTCGTTTCGCCGGTTCGGCGGCGGGCGCGATCAGCGGCGCATTCAGCCTTCGCAGCGCCGCGCGCGCCCGGCGCGAAATCTCTTCCGGACAGCCGCTGCGACCGGCCGCGTCGCGATAGGCGCGGATCGCCGCCTCGATCTGGCCTGCGGATTCATAGGCGCCGGCCGCGCGATAGCCCGCCTCGGCCGCGATCGCGCCGTTGGTCTCTTCGCGCGCGAGCAATTCGGTGAAGGCCTGCATGGCGCCCTCGCTGTCGCCGGTCGCACCGCGGAGCCGGCCGATCAGCAGCGTCGCAAGCTCGCCGTCGGCGTCGGCGAGGTGGCTCCGCGCGTTGCTCAACACTCGCAGCGCCCGCGCCAAATCCTCCTCCGTCGGCGTCGGCGGACGCTTCTCTTCGGCGCTCGGCAGCGGCTCCAGCACCCGTGCCGCGTAGGAGAGCAGAAACGAATTGGGCGGCAATCCAAAGCGGCTCTTGGGCCGTGCTTCGCTTTGCTCGGGCAGCAGCCCGTAGCGCGGCTTTTGGCGACGTTTGCTTTCGGCGGCGGTTGCGTCGCCGCGAATTTCGGTGATCTGGTCGCTCGCGTCGTCGAGCAGCGCGATCTCGAGCAAAAAGCCGCGCGCGGTCATTTGTGCCGCGCCGATTTTCGGGTCGTCGAGCGCGCCCTTGAGGATCCGCCGAGCGGCGGCGTTCATCGCCGATTCGGGCGGACCGGCGACACGCGGCGGCGCGACGCGCTCATCCGCCGCGCCGCTGCGCAGCAATTCGACATACTGGGCGACGGCCTCGTCGAAGCGTCCGGCGGCGTCGAACGCGCGCAAAAGTCGCAGTTGCACCCAATCTTTCAGCCAAGGCTCGCTGTCTTCTTTGACAGCGGACACGAGCAGCGGAATTGCATCCGCCGCCCGCCCGCCGGCGATGGCCCGTTCGGCCTCCGTCAATTCGGGGACGTTGTCGGCGGTGAACCATTCGACCTGGGCCAGCGGCTTTTTCAGCAGTTGGCCGGAGACTCCGCGAAAATGCAGCTTACCGTCGCGAAATCCTTCGACCGCGACGTTTTCGAAGACGGGGCGGTCGAGCAGCTTGACCGAATCGGCCAAAACGACGGCGGACGGCGCGAAAATCGCGCCGCAGAAGAGCAGTTTCACTCGACGAAGGGCCCTGGTCATTCCGATACTGAGTGTACCGGGACTCATTGTTTCGCGCCGCCCGCGGGCGCGAGGTTGCGGTTCGCGCAGCGGATCGATACAACAATGCGTCGCGTAGGAGCGCGCGAGCGAGGTTCAGGGATGAAAGACGAAATTCGAAACACGCGGTTTGTCGCCGGGCTGATCGGCGGCACCACCGTCTGTGCCTTGGTACTGATGAGTTTGCAGACGCGCACGCCGCGTGCGTCCGGTAATTTCCTGCTTGCTGCTGAGCAGTCGCTGACCGTCGACGAGGCGACCATCGAATACGCCCCCCGGGGCGAGGAAATCGACCTGCGGGCGTTCGACTGCGTGGTCTGGCCCAGCGGCGAGCTGGTCTGGGAGCCGCGCGGGTCTTCGATCCGCATCGCGGTCGTCGGCGACGAGTCGCCCACGCTGTCGGCGGCGCAATCGAGCCAATTGCTCAATGTTCTCGGGGGACTGCGCTACAACGCAGGACTGCGTTCGCCGGGCCTTTCTCTGGCCGACACGTCGAATGCGGCGCTGCACCCCGAGTTACCGGCCCAGGCGGCCGACCTGCGGGCCTTACTCGTTCGCAAGGGTCTCATTCGCTAGACTCATATCACGTGGCGTATGATTGGCAAAGAAGGCTGGGCGCGGCGTCGCAATCTCGTCGCCGCACGCAGCCGTCATGTTCTCGGACGTTGTCGCTCCGTTCGTCGGGACTGCGAATACCTTGATGTCGCGTGCGCTGCCACAACTGCCCGGCTACGAGATTCAATCGCGCTTGGGCGAAGGCGCCGGAGCGACGATCAGTCTCGGCATTGAAAAAGCGACCCTCAAGCGGGTCGCGATCAAGCAGGTGATCGGCGACGATCCCGAAGCCGAGAAGTTCGTCCAGCAGGCGGAGAACGAGTACGAGATTGCGCACAAGATCAACCACCCCGTCCTGCGCAAATACTACGACATCGTCCGCATCAAAAAATGGTTCAAGACGCGCGAAGTGTTCCTGATCATGGAATACGTCGACGGCGTGCGGCTCGAGGACCAGATCCCCGAACGACTCGAAGACGCGATTCGCATTTTCATCGAAGTCGCCGAGGGGCTGCACGCGATGCACACCGCGGGCTTCGTGCATGCCGACATCAAGCCCAACAACATCATGCTTTGTCCGGCGGGGCGGGTGAAGATCATCGATTTTGGCCAGAGCTGCCCGCTGGGCCATCAGAAAGAGCGCATTCAGGGCACGCCCGACTACATGGCCCCCGAGCAGATCAACCGTCATCCGCTCGACCATCGCACGGACATCTTCAACCTGGGCTGCACGATGTACCAGGTCTTCACAGGCAAGTACTTCACCACGCTCATGTCCGTGGCCGAGCCGGGCACGCCCAAGCAGCAACTGGACAGCACCCGCGCCAGCGAGCCGCCGCACGAACTCAACGACAAGCTGCCGCTGGCGCTCTCGAAGCTGATCATGGAATGCTGCGAGACGGCTCCGACCGATCGCCCGCGCGACATGCGGCTGGTGATCTCGCGTTTGCAGACGGCCTTGCACGCGATCGAGACCCGCGGCGAAAAGCCCGCCAAGCGGCCGCGCCGAGATTCCGGCGCGGGCGGCGGCGGGGCTGGGGGCGCAAGCACGTCGAGTGGTGCTAACATCGCCACTGTCTCCGCGGCCGGCGCGCCGGGCGACGACGGCGGCGAGGATGATTCGTTCTGGTCTGATCTGGGCCTTGAGCTCGATTCTGAGCACGGCTCGTTGGAGTCTTCGTGAGCGATGTCGGCCTGGCCCGCGACGCCGAAAGCGTCGCCGATGCGTTGATCGAGGCCGCGTCGCTCAATCGCGGAGACCCGAACCGGGTCGGCAATCTGCTGCGCTTCGGCTCGGCGGGGCAACTCGTGCTGACCGGAGACATGCACGGCAACATCCGCAACTTTGAGAAGCTTCAGCGATTCTGTGCGCTGGAGCGTTCGCCGGGGCGGAATGTCATTTTGCACGAGCTGATTCATACCGAGCCCGACCCGGTCGAGCGGGCCGACATCTCGATCGATCTGCTGATTCGCGCCGTCGAGTGGAAACGCAAATTCCCGGATAACGTCTACTTCCTGCTCTCGAATCACGAGCTTTCGCAGTGGCAGGGACACGAGATCACCAAGGGCGGCCGCAGCGTGTTGCGCGACTTTGAGCGCGGCGTGGCGCTGCGCTTCGGCAAGGGGGCGGACAAGGTGATGCAGGCCGTCGTGGCCTACATCGCGTCGCTCTCTCTGGCCGCGCAATCCGCCAATGGGGTTTTCGTCTCGCACAGCCTGCCCGACCCGCTCACGATCGAATATTTCGACTACACGGTCTTCACCCGCACGCTGAGCGACGCCGACTTTCGCCCGGGTGGGCCGGCCTATCAGGTCGTTTGGGGCCGTTTCCACTCTCCGGAAGTCGTCGACTACTTCGCTCGCCGCGTTGGCGCCAAGCTCTGCGTTTGCGGGCATACGCCGCAGGAGAGCGGCTACAACGTCGTCGGCAATCTGATCATTCTCGCCAGCGATCACGCCCACGGCGTGCTGCTACCCATCGACCTGCACCGGCCGGTCGCGCTCGAAGAGGCGGTCGCGAGCATCCGCAAGTTCGTCGCCATCGAATAGCCCGGCGGCGCCGGCTTTTCGCGGCGTCATCAGCGGCGCACGCGAAGGTCTTCCCCGCCGCAGGCCCGCGTTTCTTCGCTTGTTGCTGCTGAGTTTGGGGGTGTCGACCGAGGCCCGCCGGCGCGCCGCGATGGCGGGGACGCCGATAAGATGTCTGGCGGATTTATCCTCTGGGAGCCTCCGCATGAAAGCCTGCCGTCTCGTCCGTACAGGAGTTTGTCTCGTGATCATGCACATGAGTGCCTTGACCGGTGCGTCGAATATTCCCGCCGATTCGCCCGTTGCCGCCGCGCTGCACCAGGCAGAGGCGGCGGTGGAGGCGATCGTCGGGGTGTCGCCTTCGCAGCGCAATTTTGACAACACGGTCGGCGCGATGGACGACCTGATGGTTCGGCTCGAGAACGAGACCGAGATGATTCAGTTCATGAAGGACGTCTCGACCGACGCTGCGGCCCGCGATCGCGGCCAGCGTGCGGCCAAGGACGTTTCGGATTGGTACACCGACCTGGCGACGCGCGAGGATCTGTATCAGGCGGTGAAGGACTATGCCGAGACCAAGCCGTCGCTGACGGGCGAGAAGGCCCGGCTGCTGGAGCATACGCTGCGCGATTATCGTCGATCGGGGATGGACCTGCCCAAGCCGCAGCGCGACAAGCTGAACGAATTGCAAAAGCAGATGACCGAGCTGAGCCTGCAGTTTCAGGCCAATGTGCGCGACGATGACGCGGTGGTGCTGCTGACGCGCGACGAGCTGCGCGGCATGGATGACGAGTTCATCGCCGGCCTGCCGAAGAGCGGCGAGATGTTCATCTGCAATCTCGAATATCCGACGTATCTGCCGATCCTGGACTTCTGCGAAGTGGAAGCCACGCGGGCGAAGATGTGGCTGGCGCGGCATCGCAAGGGCGGGAAAAAGAACGCGCTGGTGCTGGAGAAGATTCTGAAGCTGCGGGCCGAATGCGCCGCGATGCTCGGCTACAAGAGCGACGTCGACTATCAGACCGAAACGCGCATGGCCAAGAATGCGGCCGCGGTGAAGAAGTTTTATGACGAACTGCGGCCCGTCGTTCGCAAGAAGGCCGCGGTCGAGTTTGCGGATTACACCGACGCCAAGCGCAAGCACACCGGCGACGCGAAGACGACGCTGAAGCCCTGGGATATCGCGTTCTATGAGAATCGGCTGAAGCAGGAGCGCTTCGCCGTTGACGCCCGCAAGGTGCAGGAATACTTCCCGCTCGACCGCGCGACGGAAGGGCTCTTCGCGATCACGCAGAAGATCTACGGCATCGAGTATCGCGAGATCACGAAAGAAGCGGCGAGCAAGCTGGGCCAGCCGCTTTGGCATCCGGAGGTGCGGGTCTTCGAGGTGCACGACGTCGCGAAGAAAGAGCTGCTGGGAACGTTCTATCTCGATCTGTTCCCGCGCCCGAACAAGTACAGCCACGCGGCCCAGTTCGGCCTGCGCTCGCGGAAAAAGTGGACCGACGGCACGGTGCAAAAGCCCGTGGTGGCGCTGGTGTGCAACTTCACCAAGCCGACCGGCGACAAGCCCTCGCTGCTGACGCACGATGAAGTCGAGACCTACTTCCACGAATTCGGCCACTGCCTGCACTCGATTCTGACCGAGGCGGAGCTTGCCAGCCTGGGTGGGACGCGCTGCGCCCGCGACTTTGTCGAAGCGCCGTCGCAGATGTTCGAAAACTGGGTATGGCTGCCCGAGTCGCTGACGACCTTCGCGCGGCACTACAAGACCGGCGAACCGCTGCCCAAAGAGATGATCGACGGCATGTACGCCGCGCGCACCTTCGGCAAGGGGCTGTGGGCCGAGCGGCAGATTTTCTTCGGCCTGCTCGATCAGACCTATCACCTGGCGCCGGGTGGCGAAGTCGACACCACCAAGGTCGCGGGCGACGTCTTTGCCGACGTCATGCAATTCGGTCGTATCGACGAAATCTGGCCGCAAGCGGCGTTCGGCCATCTGATGGGCTACAACTCCGCCTACTACGGCTACATGTGGTCGCTGGTGTACGCGGCGGACATGTTCCAGCGTTTCGAACAGGGCGGGATGCTGAGCGCCGAGGTCGGTCGCGACTATCGGGCGAAGATCCTCGCCAAAGGCGGCACGATGGAGGACATGGACATGGTTCGCGCGTTTCTGGGTCGCGAGCCGAAGAAGGAGCCGTTTCTCAAGTACCTTGGGCTAAACTGATCGGGCAGTCGCGGGGCGGGCGCGGTCTAGCGCTGGAGACCCGCCCATGTCTGACCGCCTCGAAATGTTCGCCCACGTCCGTGTTCGCCGCATTTCTCCCTTGCTCGCGCTCGCGCTTGGCGGCGGCCTGACGGCGATCGCCGATGAGCCGCGCGGCGCGACGGTCGTCAGCTTTCAGCAAGGCGTAAACGGCTACATCTCGACGCTCGATACGCAACTCTCCGAGAATCAGCCGGCGGCCAGCTTCGGCACGGTCGGCAGCATGAAGTGGGACACCGACGATCCGTCGTCGTCCGGCCGCGACGCCTTCGCGTTGCTGCGTTTCGACAACATTTTTGGCAGCGGCGCGGGACAGATTCCGCCGGGTGCGTCGATCGTCTCCGCCTTGCTGACCTACGACGTTTTCAATGGCGGCGACCCGGGCAGTCTGTATGACGCGCTGGTGCCGTGGGACGAGACCACCACCTACAACACCTTCGGCGGCACCCCCGGCGTGCAGGCGAGCGAATGGGGCAAGTTCGCCGACACCGCGCAGGGCTACACCGTCGCGCGTCGGTCGGCGAATGTCACGGCCAGCCTGCAGCGCGCGGCCCTGAACCCCGCGGCGCACTTCGGCTGGATCGTGCTGCCCAGCAACAGCGACGGCGTCGAGATTCGCTCGAGTGAATACAGCGTCTCTGGCGCGCGCCCGGCGCTGACGGTCGCCTACACGCTCGATCCGACGGCGGTCGCGCTGCTGCGCAAACCTTATCTGCAGAAAGCGAGTCCGACATCGATCGTGATTGCGTGGCGTACCAACACGCTCACCGATTCACGCGTGCGATATGGCTCGGCCCCCGATGCGCTGACGCAGCAGGTGGCCGACGGCGGGCTCAAGCATGATCATGCGATCACGCTGAGCGACCTGCAGCCGGGCGCGACCTATTTTTATGACGTGGGAACGAGCGCGCAGCCCTTGGCGGGTGGAGACGCGGCGCACACCTTCACGATGCCGCCGGCGCCGACCGTTGCGCCGCCGCTGCGGATTTGGGTCGTGGGCGATTCCGGCTCCGGCGATGCGAATCAGCTTGCGGTGCGAAACGCGATGCTGGCCTACACGGCGGCCGACCCGCCCGATTTCGCGCTGCACATGGGCGACATCGTCTATCCCGACGGGACCGACAGCGAATACACGTCGCGCTACTTCACGCCCTATGAGAACATCCTGAATCGCACGGTTTGCTGGCCGACGCACGGGAATCACGATGGGCACTCGGCCAATTCGGACTGGCCGGCGGGCGCGTATTACGAGGCATTCACGCTGCCGGCGCAGGCGGAGGCGGGCGGCGTACCCTCGGGGACCGAGGCCTATTACTCGTTCGACTACGCCAACGTGCATTTCATCTGCCTCAATTCCTACAACGTGAGCAACGCGCCGGGCTCGGCCATGCTGACGTGGCTGGCGGCGGACCTGGCGGCGACGCAGAAGGACTGGGTCGTGGCCTATTGGCACCACCCGCCCTACACGCGCGGCTCGCACGATTCCGACAGCGCGACCGATTCGGACGGCGCGATGATCGCGATGCGACAGAATGTGGTGCCGATTTTGGAGGCGGGCGGCGTCGATCTCGTGCTGTGTGGTCATTCACACGGATATGAGCGGTCGTTTCTGGTCGACGGGGCGTATGACACGCCCACGACCGCGCCGGGCCACATCGTCGACGGCGGCGACGGGCGGCCCTCCGGCGACGGGGCCTATCTGAAACCGCGCGGACTCGCGCCGCGGCGTGGCGCGGTCTATGTGGTGAACGGCCATTGCGGCGCGGGGCTGAGCGGCACCGGCGGCCATCCGCTGATGTATCGCTCGGAGTTCGCGTTCGGCTGCGGCCTGTTGTCGTTCGATGGGTTTACGCTGAGCTTTGAGAATTTGCGGGCCGACGGCGTGATCACCGACACATTCCAGATTCGCAAGATCGCGGCGGGCGACATGCAGTGCGACGGTGTGGTGACGGTGGGCGATATCGGCGCGTTTGTGCTGGCGCTCACCGATCCGCAGGCCTTCGCAACGCAGTTTCCGCAGTGTGCCATCGCTTTTGCGGACATGAACGGCGACGGGGCGATTTCGGTGGGCGATATCGGGCCGTTTGTGCAGTTGCTGGTGGGGGAATAGGCGGGCGGATTCGAAGTAGAAGCGAAGCACGGCGCGGGGGTGAGCCGCGCCGTACCAATTGTTGATCCCGATGTTCGATCAGTGGTTTACTGGCACGGCGTTCCCGTGCTCACTGCCGTCACAAACGCTCCAATGTCGCCGACTGTCACAAAACCATCTCGGTTGGCGTCGTTCTGCAGCTGGAAGTCGCAGGACGGCGTGCCCGGCAGAAAACGTGCTGCCCAGCCCGCCTGTCCGCCGACGATCGCGTCGACGAAGTAGCCGATATCACCGACCGTCACAAAGCCGTCGCAATTCGAGTCGCCGCATGGCTCTGCGAAATTCTGGTGAACACGAAGCTCATAAGGCGCAGGGCAGAACTCCTGCGGCGCCGTCTCCGCCGAGCCGAGGAACCAGGCGTAGGAGCTGAAGTCAGGCGATACAAAGATCGCGTAGGTTCCGGCGGTCGTATCGGGCAAGTCGATCGTCAAATCGGCGCACTGGAACACGATAAATCCGAACACATTCGGATTGGCGCAGTTCGGAGTGCTGGCCGAATCGATGCGGCGCATCAGCAGCACACTGTGGAACTCGGAACGGAAGTCGAGCAGATAGTCGCCCGCGGCCAGCGTGATCGCGTACCAATCGACATCGCGCGCAACGGTCAGCCCGCCCACGCCGGTGGACTGCAAAAGCCGCGATGTGCCGCAGACTTTGTTTCCGACGGCGATCGGCGTGAACGCGCCAGCGGTCGGCGTGATCGAGCAGCCGGCGTTGGTCTGTGCGAGGAAGCCGCAATCGCCTTCGGCCTCGGCGTTCATCGCGTTGGCATCGCAGGCGAAGGCGCAGGGTTGGGCGGCGCAGTCGAGCGTCACGCGGTAGTTCGCCGGGCACTCCGCCGTCGGCGTGCCCGGCGTGTTGAAGTCATATGCGACCAGGAAGGTGTAGCGCCCCGCCGGCACGACGATGGGGATCACCGTGATGCCCGCCGGCAACTGATTGCCGCGGGTCGCGGGCACAACGTCGAACGTACCAAAGGTGTCACAGGGATCGCCCGGAGGGGGCGGCTGCTGTTGGTTGGGGTAGTAGCGGAAGCGGAAGAGCAGCGTGCCTCCGCCGATCAGGCCGTTTTCGATCGTGATCAGCATCTCCGTCTCCTGCGCGACGGTCACCTGGTACCAGTCCAGATCGCGGAATCCGCCGTCGAACGGCGCGCGGCCGCAGATCGTTTCGTTGCATTCGGCTTGGGTGAAGTCGATCGCCGCACCGGGGGAGCCATCGCTGCAGCCGGGGTTTACATCGGGGTCGGCAAGAGTGCACGACTCGGCCGTTCCATCGGCCCCATCGCGATCGCTGGGATCCTCCGGCTGGCAGATCGGGCACGGCTCGACCTCGGCGCACGGAATGCCGGCGCTGTAGCTACCGCCCGCGGCCGCGCAGGTTTGCTGTGACTGGAAATTGCACGTGCCGTTGGGCAGACAGCACGCGCCGCCGCACAGGCCGGGCGTGCAATTCGATCCATCGCCGTTGTATTCGCCGCCGGCAAACAGGCAGTCAATTTCGGCGACGCCGTTGGTGCAGGAGAGATCGGGGTTGCAGCAGGCGCCGGTGATGCAGGCGTCGGTCGAGAGCGAGAGGTTGTAGCGCACGCAGGCGATGCCGAAGCGCTGCGGGTCGCTCACTTGGGCGCCGACCGCGTTGAAGACCGGCGCGACGCGAATCGCGTATTGCTGCGTGCCGCGCAGACACTGGCTGGCGCAGACTTGGGTGCCCGCGTTGCCCGCGGTCGCGGCGCCCGGGATCGTGCCGTTGCACGGGTCAAAGACGGCGCCGAGCTGCCAGAACTGCACCTGCAAGCCGGATTGTCCCGTAGCGCAAGCGGTGTAGCGCGTCGTCTCCAGCGGCACGAGCCGCGTCCAGTCGGTGTCGCGGTTGCTGCCGTTGCGACGGTCGGCCGAGGTCGTGCCGCAAATCGTCACGGTGCCGGTGTCGCCGGGGAAATCGGGGAAGAAGATGCAGCTCGGCGAATTGGGCCCGCCGTTGTAGTTGTCGGGCTGCGGCTGTCCGCAATCGCCCTCGTTCTCATTGAGATTGGTCGGGCCGCAAGGCGGCGCCGCGACGCACAGCGCCTGCGGACACGTGACGAAATCGCCCTGCCAGACGCCGCCCGCGTCATAGCACTCCTCGGGCGTCGTATCGGAAATGCAGCTCGTATTGATGCAACAGGCGCCGGGCCGCGCGAAGCAGGCGACGTCGAGCTGATAGACGCCCTGCGATGCCGCGTCCCACCCCGCAAACTCGACGATGTAGGTCTGACCGATGGTCAGCCCGCTGACAGTGACGGTGGAGAGGAAATCCGTATCCGTGGGCGTGCCGCAATCATAGTCGTCGCAACCGCCGGGCAGCAGCGACAGCGCCCCGCACGTGCCGCTGAAGATCTGCAGCAGCGAGTCCTGCGGACCGGTCAGCGTATTGCAGGTCTGAATCGTCACTTCGACATTGGTCGGCTGCAGTCGATACCAAACCGACCCCGAACCGGGCGACAGCGCGACCGCCCGACAACTGAATACCGGATCGGTGAGCGAGGTCGTCGCCAGGGTGTTGTCGAGCGTGATGGCGCCGTTGCAGGGCAGCAGCGGGTTATTGGGCAGGCAGTCGTCGTTTTCCGGTGGCTCGCCCAGTTCGATCCCCGCGGCCGGACGCTCCACCTTCATCGACGGGGCGTTGAGCGCCGCCGTTTCGTTTTTTTGAATCGCAGGCGGCTGCGCACCCCAGGCGGCGGTGGCGAGCGCGACTCCGAAGCAGCAGGTCGAAAAGGCTTTCATGAACCACTCCCTTCTGATCGCAGCGGCGGACGAAGCGGACGAACACAATCGGCTCGACTGATCATCGAGATTCCGCCGCGTAATCATCGAATCACCAACGGCTACGCTAGCCGAAACGGGGTCGATTCCCAAACCGCGACGAGCGTGTCGGCACGTGTGCGCCGCGGTTTCGCACCACGCTTCAGGGACACGGGGCGCCGGCGCTCACGGCGGCGACGAAACTGCCGATGTCGCCCACTGTGACAAAGCCGTCGCGATTGGTGTCGTTCGCGCACAGGAACGCGCACGCCGGCAGGCCGGGAAGGAAGCGATTTGTCCAACCCGGCTCGCCGGCGACGATCGCGTCGACGAAGAAGCCGATGTCGCCCACCGTGACGAAGCCGTCGCAGTTGGCATCGGCGCAGGGCGAGTTGCAGCCCGGCGGCGGAGTGACGAGCAGTTGATACGGCGCGGGGCAGAACTCCTGCGGCGCCGATGCGCTGCTGCCCAGGAACCACGCATACGCGCCGAAATCGGGCATGACCACGAGTGCGTAGAGGCCGCCGGCCAGACCTTCGAGATCGATCACCGCTTCTTCGCACTGGGGCACGGTCAGGCTGAACAGGTCGGAGTTCAGGCAGTTCGGAGCTTCAAGCGAACCGATAGGGCGCATGGCGAGCATGCCGTGAAACTCGCCCCCGTACCGAATGCGCCAGTCGCCGCTGGGAAGATCGATGACGTACCAATCGCGGTCGCGAACGGCGTTCACACCCGCCGGCCCGGTCGTCTGAATCAGCCGCGAAGAGCCGCACACGGTTTGTCCGATGGCGAGCGGCGTGAACGCTTGCGGCGAGGAAGCATCGGCGCAGCCGGCGTTGATGTCAGTGGGGCTGCCGCAACCGGCTTCGTTCTCGGCGTCGACCGCGCCTGATTCACAGGCGAAGGCACAAGGAGTGCTCGCGCAATCGATCGTCAGGCGATAGTTGTTCGGACAGAACGATTGCGGGCTACCCGGCGTGCTGAAGTCATAGGCGACGAGAATGGTGTACACGCCGGCGGGAACCACGATCGGAAACACGGTGATGCCCGGCGGAAGCGAATTGCCACGGATGGCGGGAATGACCTCGAGGGCGCCGACGGTGCTGCAGGGCGTTCCATCGCCCGAGCCGGCCGGCGGGATCTGTTGATTCGGGTAATAGCGCAATCGGAACAGCAGCCGAGCGTCTTCGAGCAGGCCGTTTTCCAGCCGGATCAGCATCTCCGTTTCCTGTGCGACGGAAATCTGATACCAGTCTAAATCGCGAAAGCCGCCGTCAAACGCGGCGCCCGCGCAGATGGTCTGGTTGCATTCCACAGGGGAGAAGTAGGTGGGGTTCGGCGCGCCGGTGCCGCAACCGGGATTGACGTTTGAACCGATGATGCAGGCCTCATTCGGGCCGTCGAGCAGATCGCGATTCTCGGGATCCTCGGGAAAGCAGATCGGACAGGGCTCCAGATCGGCGCAGACGCCGCCATCGAGGTAACTGCCATAGGACTGCAGACAGTTAGCGCGCGAGGTGATCGCGCACGTCGCATCGCCAAAGCAACAAGCGCCGCCGCAACTGACCGCGGCGCAAAATGAACCATCTCCGCGATAGACGCCGCCGGCCGATTCACAGGCGGCTTCGACGACGTTGTCGGAGCAGGTGTTGTCGGGGTTGCAACAAGCCCCGGTGAGCTGCGTGCCGCGCGGCTCAAGCGCCTCGGATGCCCCAGCCCGTAGAACCAATGCACAAAGAAGCAGATAGCGACCCGCGCTTCGCATGACGTTTCTCCCACATCGCCCGAATGGCGAACTCCGCATCCCTTCCGACCCGGCGCAGAATGCGCCTGGTCCATAATTTAAACCATTTTGGGGGCGCCGAAGAAATGAAGAGCGCCGCTACCCACGCCGGATAACCAGGCGAGGCGGCCATCCTATTCCACCATGCGGCGCGACGATCGGCGGAGCGTGGCCCTCCCCGAGCTCATCCCGGCGTGAATCCCAGGTCTCATTCATCGCTCAGAGCCTGCCCGCCGCAGTTTTGGCGGGCTCAGCCGCTTCGCCGTCGGACGCTCCCGGGCGGAGTCTGCTCGATAAGGAGTCCATAATGTCGTCCTCACGCGTGAAGATGAACGGTTTTCTGATCACGTCCGCCGCGATTGTTCTCATGGGCGGCTGTGTCATGACGCCGCCGACCGACATGCCGGACGCGGTGCACGAGACCCTCGGCGACATCGCGCTCCCCGGTGACACGGCGCCCCCTGGCGACGACGCGCTCCCCGCGGACAGCGCCCCGCTTCCGCCCGATGTCTCGCCGCCCGCGCCGGTTACGCCGCCGGCCGGCGCCCCGCCCGTGCCCGGCGGCGCCACGAGCGAGTTCGTCTCCGGCGCAGCGAGCATCGTCGCCCGCGCCGGCGGCCCGCGCACCGACAAAGAGAATGTCGCCCCGCCGATCGCGCAAAGCACGTTGCTTTCGTGGCGCGACTCACGCGGCCGGGAGCGCACCATGACCCTCGGCGCTTACCTCTATCAATACGACTTCACTTTCTCCGATGGCGTCAACGAAGTGGTCCGCAGCGCCAATGACGACGCCTGGGGTCACGAGGGCTTCGGCTACGTCGTCTCGCACAACACGCAAAACGGCAACTCGCCGCTGGGCAAGGCCAACGCGCCGACGAAAATCGAAACGACCATCTTCGACGGCGGGCACCACGCGATCTACCGCGTCGAGATGCTCTATGACCGCGACAAGGAAGCGGGCGGCAATGGCATCAAGATTCCGGTGGTGATCGAGTGGATGGTCGCGACCGGCCGCGATCACCCGATCTGGGCCGTCAATTGGAAGACCGGCGAGGCGCTTAACCCCAACAACGTCAACTTCGACGCCGATCGCATGGATTGTCGCGGGCCCTACGGCTCGCTGAACTTCGACGGCGCTGCCACTCGCAACGCGGGCGACGCCATCGGCACAATCGCCTGGGGCGATTTCGGCCGCCGATTCGCCACGACCGACGCAATGCTGACGATGCAATCGCCCTGGACCTATGACGCGGCCAATCGCGTGCCCTTTGTCGCGGCGACGACCTTTGCCGTCAATGCCGAGATGGGCATCGTGCGCACGTTGGCCGATGACAAGGAGATGGGCTATTCCGATCGCGTCGTCGGTCGCGAGCGCGGTGCAACCTCCGCGGTCGCGTTTACAAATCGCGGCGATTGCAACGCGTTTCTCGACGCGCGGGCGTACACGATGCCGTGCGTGAACGGCTGGCCTTATCAGATGATGAACTTCGATTGGGGCGTCGGCTCGGGCAAGCCGCTGAATGAAGCGACGGGCACCAAGCTGCTCGCGTGGGGCACGAACTACGGCTGGCTCGGCGCGTCGAGTTTCAACCTGTTCGACTACTCGGCAACGGCCAGCGGTCGTGGAGATCGCAGCTACGCGACCCTGATCGTCCTCGGCCCGAAAGGCCGCGCCGCCGCCGCGGGTCAGCCGCTCGATCAGCCCGGCGACGTCGCGCTGGCTCTGCGGCAGGTCGAGTCGCTCGCCGACGCGACGATCAGCAACGTGACGCTCGGCTCGGTCGCCGCGGAGGCGCCGCGCGGCCCGCTCTCGACCCAGATGCGCCCGCTCGACAATGGCTACAACGACACCTACGCCACGCATCATCTGCGCGCCGCGACCGAAGGCGTCGCCTTCACCTTCACTCCCGGTGCGGCGGCGGCGATCCGTAATCCGGTCTTTGTGATCGAGAGTTTCACCTCGGCGAAGTTGCCGAAGGTTTCGGTCGATGGCGTCGTGGTCGCGGTCAATAGCGATGGCAATGCGGGAGCGTTTGCGTCGCTCGACGCGGCGAACCAACGGCTGTGGCTGACCCTGAACCGGACGGTTGGCGCGCCGGTCGCGATTCGCGTCGGACCGTGATCGTGCTGCTGCGCTTGTCTTAGGTGTAGCAGTGCTGGGGGTGGGGCAGGTCGCGGTACACCGCGCCCTGCTGCTTCTTGCCGACGCTCGCGGGATCGTCAAAGCGCCTTCGAGTCTCCCCTCGAATGATTCCGCCATTTGCAATCGCGATAGCAGGCGGGGACGCATCGCGAGCGCTGGGCGAATCACCCCATCTTCGCGCCGCCCCAACGGCCCTCAAGAAAAAAACTCGCCAAAGTGTCAGACTCGCCTTCCGTGCGGCGGAGAGTAATCAGCCGGGCGACGCGTGTGCGCTCGTCGGCTTTCGCTGATCAACTGGCCGAAAAGGAACTCTCCATGCTCACCTGCTCCCGCCGCTGGCCGTCCCTGTCCCGAGGCTTCCGCTCATTCGCCGGTGTCGCCGTCCTGGCCGCTTTCTCTGCCGGAGATATCGCGCACGCGATCGAAAATCCCAACCGTTGGTATCCGATTTACCCCGGGACCGGCGATCGCGTCGACGGTGTCGGGACGTGGTTCGGACGCAGGCAAGTCGACTGCGCGCCCGGCGGCCCACCGGTGTGCATCAGAAATACCTACTCCGGCATCGTCGGTCCCGGACGTGACCCGATCGATCTCACGTACAACAGCCTCGAAATCCCGATTGGGTCGTTCACGCTGGCCGGCGACCTCGCCGAGTGCTCCGGCACCGACATCATCGTCGACAACGGCGAGCGAACGCTTGAGCTGACGATGAATGGCGTCACCGTGAGCCTGTTGCCGCCGGTGGCCGCATTGGACAACGGCACGAATGCCGGCGGCGTTGTCACTGTGGACCTGACCGGCCATCGGCTGCGCCTCGGCAGCGGAGCGATGTCCTATCTCGAGACGGACGCCGCGGGCAACACCCTGCGGGCGGGGACGGTGCTCTTCGCCAGCAACCCGCTCACGCTCAACATCACCTCGGGCACGGCGGTGTTCGATTCGGACCTGAGCAGCGGCTTGTCGATTCAGTATCAGACCTCGAACAGCCCGCCCTTCTTCGGCGTCGAGCAATTCGTGCTCTCGCTCTCGCAGACGCTATTCGCAGAGCGCACGCTGCCATCAGGCGAAGCGTTGGAAGACGCCTGCTTCCCCGACGGCACCACGCTGCATCCGTACTCTCGCTCCCCCGGCAATCCGTGGCTCGCGGGCGAATGGAACGCGGAGAGTGCGAACATCGTCGGCGCGACCGGCGGGATCACGCCCTTCGAAGGCGCCACGATGCTGCGTGTGAATTTCACGGGCGGCGTCGCGTCGCAAGTCAGCCAGATTCTGGATGTGAACGCGTGGGCGAGCCAGATCGACGCCGGGCTGGTGCGTCTGCGTACGTCGGTGCGGGTGAACGCCGCCGCCGCCACGACCGCGCCGTCCATTTCCGCGCTCGCCGGAACGTCGCAAACGGCGGTCGGCACCGTGAACCCCGTCGGCGGTTCGATCGTGCCCGGCTTTAACCGCGCAATGGTCAGCAGCGCCACCGACGCCAACCCGGCCACCTGGCAAATCATCAGCACCAAACTGCGACTGCCCGCCGGAACGCGCTATGTGCATTTCGAACTCGCCGGGATCAACGCGACGATCCCCGCGCCGGGTCTGTTCTTCGACTGCGCAACCGTTGAGCTGCGACGATTCCTGCCCGGCGACCTGAACGGCGACGGCTTCATCAGCGTCAGTGATATCTCGGGCTTCGTCCTGGCGCTCACCAACCCCGATGAATACGCCGCCCAGTACCCCGACGGCGACATCGAGAACGCCGATATGAACCTCGACGGCGTCATCTCCGTCGGCGACATCGGACAGTTTGTGGAGGCGCTGACGGGCATCTGAGCCTCGAAGTGCGCGGCAAATCATTCAAGCCCATGCCGACGGAAGATGCGTCGGCATGGGCTTTGCGTTGCGCAAGCGTGATTCACGGAAAATTGCCATTCTGGGGGAGGGGCGCTCTCGCGGCCCTCTCGTGCTTCATCTGACCGTGAAGCGCTGATTGTTGACCCGGACCGGCTATCCTGTCGTTAGGTGTCACCGTTGGTAAGTCGCGAGCGATCACCTGTGTATTGCCCGATCTAGGCTCCATTTTGAGCTCCAATGGGCGCATTCCATCACAATCCGCTGATCTCCGGCTCCGCCGCCGCTTGGGACGAGTTGATCGCCGCAACCGATCCCGCGTCCCTGCTCGTCATCATCGAAGCACGCATGGGGCCGCGGCTGCGGAGCCTTCACACCCCCGAAGACGTATTTCAGGAAGCTTTGCTCCACGCTTGGCGGGATCGCACACGCTGCGAGTGGCGCGGGGTGAAGGCCTTTCGCTCGTGGCTGCTGACGATCATCGACCACCGCATTGCCGACTTGGCGGAAGCCGCCGCCGCGAAGAAGCGCGGCGGAGCGACGCCGGTCGCCACCATGCCGCAGATTTCCACTGCTGGCGATACTGGACCGGCCGGCCCGATCGATTCGACCACCCCCAGCAAGATCGCGATCTATCGGGAGCAAGCCGCCGCCGTCCGCGAAGCGCTACTCCGCCTGCCACCCGAACTGGCGGCCGTGCTGCAATTGCGGTTGCTGGAACAGCTCACTTGCGAAGAAGTCGCCGCAAAACTCGGCATCGGCGAATCAGCGGTGCGGCATCGTTTTCGCAAGGCCGCGCTGCTTTACCGGCGCTGTCTGACCCAGGCCCTCCGCAGCCGCACTCGCGCCGAGCAGACCCGACTCGAAGAAAACGCGACGCGCAGCACCTCCGTTTCCGCTACTGAATTGGAATGAGTCACCCTTCCCATCCCGGCGACCCCGCCGCAACCGAGCCCGGTCGGCCACCGCCCGCAAGCCGCGAATCGCCGCGCGCGGCGGATGACGAGCAGTTCCTCGACCGCGCGTTCGACGATTTTGTCGCCGCCCTGGAAGAAGGCGGGGCGATCGCTGCGCAGCAATACCTGACATCGCGGCCGCACCTTGCCGAGGCAATCACCGAACTGCAGCGACTGGCCACCGATGTCGCCATCGGCCCGCGCCGCGATTGGCCGCGCCTGCCGGGCTATCGACTCGTCGCCGAGTTGGGCCGCGGCGGAATGGGCGCCGTATATCTCGCGCACCAGGAGCGGCTTGGAGATCGGCTGGTGGCGGTGAAGTTCCTCCCATCGGGCGTAGCGGCGTCGCCCCGAGCGCGCACGCGCCTGATCAGCGAGGCGCACGGGCTTGGCCGCCTGCGCCACCCGCATGTCGTGCCCGTTTACGACGTCCTGCAGGACGAACACACCATCGCCTATGCGATGGAGTGGATCGACGGGCTCTCGTTGGGAGAGTTAGTGGGGGAGCTGGCAGAGAAGCGAAACAGCGACGATGGCCCGCCGGCCCGCCGGCACTCAGGCACACAGGCAAGTGGGCACGCCGGAAAAACGACGCGCTCTTTTCGTGAACCGACGCTGACCGACGTTCGCGCGGCACTCGACCCGACGGCCGAAGACGGCGGTGGCTCGCAGTGGTCGGGCAATTACACGACATTCATTTGTCGCATCGGACTGGCGATCGCGCGAGCGCTTTCCGCGGTGCACGCGGCCGGCCTGCTGCACCGCGACGTAAAACCCTCCAACATCCTGCTGCGACGCGACGGCACCCCGCTGCTTTCCGATTTTGGCCTGGTCCGAGAGGCCGACGCCACGATTACGCAGCCCGGCAGCTTTGCCGGCACGCCCGCTTACGCCGCGCCGGAGCAGCTTCGCGGCGACAGCGAAAGGATCGACGCCCGCAGCGATGTCTACGCCCTGGGCGCCACGCTTTATCACGCGCTGGCGTTGCGGTTGCCGCTGCAGGGCAGATCGCCGACCGAGTTGCTTCAGCAGATCGAGGGGGCCGGTCCGCTGCCGTTGCGCAAGCTGAATTCGAGGCTGCCGGTAGATCTCGAAACTATCGTCAGCAAGGCAATGGAACCCGACCCCGCGCGGCGCTATCAGACCGCGGCGGAAATGGCGGATGATCTGGAGCGCCTGCTGACGCTGCAGCCGATCCGGGCCCGCCCGGCGGGTCTAATGACGCGCAGCATCAAGCTCGTTCGGCGAAATCGTGGCGCATTCGCAGGCGTTATCGCCGGTGGATTCTCGGCTCTGGCCGTCGCGGCGCTGCTCTTTGTGTATTTCGTTCTCATGCCGCGCTGGGCCGCCCAGCATTCGCGTGAGGCACGGCTGGCGCTGCTCGATCCGTCACAGGCAAACAACATCGTGTCAGTGCTGTACTGGGGGCGAATCAACGCCGGCGGCAACGAGGTGCGGCGGGCCCGAGTGTCTTCGATCAATGCGGCCCTTGACCGCTACTCGGCCGCGCTGCGGCTCGCGCCGCTGGACAACCAGCTTCGCGCCGAGCGCGACGCGGTCGTGGCTGCGCGTGACGCGTTGCTTTCGACTGCCACACTATCTCTCCCGGCCATGCCGTCGTGGCCTCGTGCCGCGGCGCCATCCTCCGTCGCTACTTCTCGCACACGCGGGCTCTATGCCTTTCTGTCCGAAGATTACGAGACCGCGATACGCGAGTGGACTGCCTACGAATCCGCCCGCGATCCGCTGGCGCCGCCCGACCCTTTGGTCAGCGCTGCGCTCGGCGTGCTGTACCTCTTCGAAGACCAGCCGGGCCGGGCCTATCCGCGGTTGCGCGACGCCGTCCGGTCATTTCCCAACGTCGGCTTTCTCACCCTGTATCTGGCCGATGCGGCACTGAAGGCTGGCGACTTGGACCATGCGGAGCGATTGCTGCGTGATGCGGCCTCGCAGCCACGCCGCGATACCTTCGGCGGCCCGGAACGGGTCGCCAGCGGAGTTCTGGCGGCCCGTGGCAGATACGCCGAGGCCGAGCGGGCCTTTGGCGCACTGCGAAATAACGGCCCCGGCATGTTGGATTTCGCTCGATTTCTCGAGGAACGGGGCCGCACCGATGAAGCACTGGAAATGCTCATGAACGCGGTACGGCTGGGCGGCCCATTGCCCAAAAAGGCCTATCGAGCCGCGCTGGAAAAGTGGTGGTCCGGCCTGACGGCGGCACGAAGGATGAGCGAGATACGAGCGTCGCTGGACTTGGGTGCTTACAGCGCTCGCTCGCTGGCGACGCGACTGAAAGTGTACGTCGAGAGTCAGCAGCGACGATCGAGAACGCCCGACGACTTGCTGGGTTCCCTTCTTGCGGCGCTGCGTCGCCCTGTGGCTCCTCCGCTTTTTTTCGATGTTTTTGCGGCGCTTTGCGCCGCTCTTGCCGCTCCCTCCCTTCAGAGCCTCTCCCCGTCGGAGCTGGCACAACGAATGGAGGTTCACGATATGTCGCTTTGGAATCAGATTACTTCCGCACCGGTCCCGCTTAGAAAGCTGAAGCACCTCGCCTGGCGATGGCCGGCGCCAGGCGCGCTGGGTCGCGCGGCGGAACTCGCCATTCACCTTCATGCCTCCCCGCCCGCATGGCTCCGCGCCTCGCAACGAGCGACATTGGGTACCGCGCTGATGCTGGCCGCGTCGGCAACAGCCATAGCGCAGAACTGCCCGAATGCCCCTTGCTTCCAGGGCCTCGGCGACCTGCCGGGCGGGGCTGTTGAGAGCCTGAGCTATCGAATCTCAAGTGATGGAACAACTGTGGTGGGGCAAAGCGTCGGCGCACAAGGGTCTGAGTCCTTTCGCTGGCGCGCCGACACCGGCATGATGGGCCTGGGCGATCTTCCCGGCAGCTCCTTCTTCAGCCGCGCGGAAGATGTGTCTGCTGACGGGAACATCGTCGCCGGCAGCTCCATGTCGGGTTCGTCGGGGCCTTGGCTGGAGGCGTTTCAGTGGACAAGCATGTCCGGTCTCCTGGCGCTGGGCGACTTACCAGGCGACGTCTACAACTCAACGACACGCGCCATGTCGGACGACGGCGCCGTGATCATCGGATTCTCCAATAGCGGGTCCGCCGCCCGCGCCTTTCGTTGGAGCGGTGGCGCGCTGCAAGAGCTTTCGGTCCAAGCGGGGTGGGCGTCCCTCGCCTTCACGCTGACTCCGGATGGCACGATTGCTTACGGCCACGCGGGGCCAGATGTAAACGTCTCCTCGGGGCTCTGCCGCTGGTACGGGAGTGGCAATTTCGAATACCTGGGTCAGTTTCCCCCGGGTGGAAACATCATCACGGTGCCCTATGCGACAACAGCCGACGGCCAGATGGTGGTCGGTTACGCCTGCACATCGACGTGTACCGCGTTTCAGTGGACACAAACCGGCGGATTCGTCGCTCTAGAAGGCACGGGCGGTGCATCGAACGCGGCGGCGTTGGCTATCAGTGCGGATGGCGATCTCGTCGGCGGATACAGCGGGACCCACGCGGTACTCTGGAACGCCGCACGCCAGATCGTGCGCGTCACCGATGTCCTGGCGCAGGCGGGCGTAAGTGTTCCGGCCGGATGGCACCTGACGGACATTGTTGACATTGCCGTTAACGGAAGCGTGATAACGCTCTGTGGCAACGGCACCAACCCGCAAGGCCGCCAGGAAGCCTGGATCGCCCGATATGAGCCGCCGACGCCATGCACGAAGCCGCCCTGTTTTCAAGGCCTCGGCGACCTCCCGGGCGGCGCGAGCTCGAGTGTTCCTTACGCCATTTCGTCCGATGGTTCGTCGGTTGTCGGTGCGAGCAGTTCAACGAATGGCTCGGAAGCGGAAGCGTTCCGCTGGCGCAGCAGCACCGGAATGGTCGGGCTGGGCGACCTTCCTGGTGATCAGTATCTCTCCTATGCGATTGGAGTGAACTACGACGGCAGCCAGGTCACCGGTGCAAGCTGGACGAGCACCTCCAACGGCCCGCAGCCGCGCCGCGCGTTTCTGTGGACCGAAGCCGACGGAATGCAGCCCCTTGCCGATCTGGACGATTTCGATGGCGGCGTCTTCTCGACCGAGGCCGGAATGTCGGATGCAGGCATCATTTTCGGGGCAAGCGCCGGCCTCCCTGGTTATGTCCCGGTTCGTTGGCAGGATGCCAATTCCGTCAGTCGTCTATCCGTGGATTTTCCCAATCCTTCTGCGCCGGATTGCGTTTCGCGAAACGGGCAGTGGGTTGCCGGTACCAACGGCGCAGCTAACACCTATTTCCTCTGGTCAGAGGCCACCGGAATTCTGAACTTCGGCCCCCGAACGGCCTATACGAGCGCAGTCTCCGACAACGGAATCGTGGTGGGGAGTCAAGGCGGATCGGGGTGGCGCTTCAATGCAGGAGGCAGTCTCACCGACCTTCCGGACCTGCCCGGCGGGAGCAACCAAACCGCGGCACTTGGAATCAATGCCGTCGGCGACGTCATTCTCGGCAGGGCAAATTCGGCGTTCGGCGACGAAGCGGTGGTTTGGACCGATGAGGGCCAATCCATAGCGCGCGTCGTGGATATTCTCGTCTCCGCTGGCGTGACGATCCCAAGCGGCTGGTCACTTACAGCAGCGACCGATATGACCGTCAGTGCCAACGTCGTTGCGATCTGCGGTCAAGGCACAAACCCGCAAGGCCACCCCGAAGCTTGGATCGCCCGCTACACCCTGCCGCCTCAGTTCACCCCCGGCGACATGAACTGCGACGGCTTCGTCACCGTCTCCGACATCGCCGGCTTCGTGCTGGCGCTGACAAACCCCACCCAGTACGACGCCCAGTATCCCACTTGCGACATTAACAACGGCGACGTCAACGGCGACTCGGTCGTCAGCGTCGGCGACATCGGGTCGTTTGTGGCGCTGCTGGTCGGCGGCTGATTGCCCGCGGGGGCGCCATGCCGAAGGAACTGCCTTCGGCATGGCATGTGAACGTCGTGCGCCCCGGCGACCTCCCTACGGCACAATCACCGCCTTGCCCGTCTCCCAGCGCGCCACCGCCGCCAGGCTTTCGTTCACCTGCGAGAGCCCGAAGCGGTGCGTGATCAACTCGTGAAACGGGTAGCGCTCGCGCCGCGTCCGCAGCAGCTCGATCGCCGCGGTCCAGTGTTGCGGCTGGCTGCCGTATGACCCGGCGATGGTCAGCTCTTTGCGGACGATCAGGTGCGGATTGAGCGGGGTCGGGCCGTTGTCGCAGTATTGGCCCAGCACGAGATACTTCGCCCCGTCGCGACAGAGCTCCCAGCCTTCGCTCACCGCCGCCGGAATGCCGACGCATTCGACGACGTAATCGGCGCCGAGCCCGTGCGTGTGGTCGAGCACGATCTTGCGGCGGGCCGTGGGGTCGGGCACATCGGCGATGTCGATCACGATGTCGGCCCCGAAGCGCTTGCAGCGCTCCAGCCGGTCGCGCGGGCCGCCGATGACGATCAGCGGATTGGCCCCCGCCTCCTTCGCCACCGCCACCGCCGCCAGGCCGACCGGCCCTGCGCCCTGCACAACCACCGACTCGCCCCACATCATCGGCAGCTTTTCAAACCCGTGCACCGCCGTCACCAGCGCGCAGCCCGCGCCCACCAGCGTCTCGCTCGGCAGATCGTCGGGCAGGCGAAAAACCGCCGTATCGCCATGCAGAAAGTGATATTTCGCGTAGCCGCCGAGGAAGTGCGGCGGCGCGTCGCAGGGCGTGGTGACGCCATAGGCTTTGCGATTCTGGCAGCGGCTGGGCAGGCGATAGACGCGGCAATAGCGGCATGTGCCGCAGGTGCGGCCGACGGTGAAGGAGACGCGATCGCCGACGCGACAGGCGTTGCCGAGCCAGTCGGTCTGCGTCGCGCCGCCGCCCATCGCGGCGACGCGGCCGACGGTCTCGTGGCCGAGGATGACGGGCAGCGGGATCTTGAGCTCGCCGCGATGGAGATGCACATCGGTGCCGCACATACCGGCCAGCTCGACCTCGACCAGCCATTCGCCGGGCTTGAGGTCGCGCGGCAGCGGATAATCGCGCACGGCGATGGGCTGATTAAAGGCCTGCATGACGGCGGCGGGCGCGGCGGCGGGAATGGTGGACATCGATCGTTTGCTCCAGGGTAGGGCGGGTCTCACCCGCCTCTTACATGCGACGGCGCGAAGGCGTTTGCTGAATCGAAGTTGTACCCGCCGCAGCGCGTGGGGGGCCAGCGGAAGCATTCCGGTGAGTACGTCGTAGTCGCGACGGAACCGTCAACTACCTCTAAAAAGCAGACACGCCAACCCACCAGGCAATCCAGAGCATGTGAAACACCATCAGCCCAACGAGCCAGCCGGCCGCGAAGGCCGTTGTGCCGATCCTGTGCCTGCGCGGGATCAGTCTCGAAGCGTACACAGTCACGGCGATGGAGAGCGCGAGGGCAAAGGGAAGAAAGAGCGCAACGCAAACCAGATCCCAGCTACTTTTCGGCGTCGGCGGCGCCGTCCGCAAGAGTAGCGGGCCGAGCCCGGCACACGATGAAACCCAAGCCACGATCGTCAGGCAGAAGAGCAGCCAGCAGCGCGGTGCGTAGCTGTACTGAATGCGCACTCGCGCCGTGTCTTCCGCGACGCCGCACTCCGGACACGCCGCCCCCTCCGGATGCCCCACCACGCTGTATCCGCACAGCAAACATCGATCGTGAATCCGGTTGCTGAGCATCGGCGGCTCCGGCGCTGGTCCGAGATGGACCTCTTATACGGATACGACCAACAACCCCGCCCAGTTCGGATGAACGGCGAATGAGACCCGCCCGCCACGCCTAAATCGGCAACGTCCAACGGATCCAATTCATCAGCTCGATATACACCATCCATAAGTATCGCGTCAGCTTCAGAGTACATGCCCAGCGCCCCGCCACAACCGCGGCGATTAACCATGCCGTCCCGCGCAGATCGGCCGCGGGCGTCAGGGTTCGCGCGAAGCGAAATGCCCAATAGCCGATGATGACATACGCGCCGGCGCCCAGCGACTGGCTGACAGCCTCGTGCGCCCAATATCGCCAGGAGCCGATGTACACCGGTTCGGCGAAGAGCGCCGCCGCCACCAGCAAAAGCGGTAGATACGCCGACATGGCGATGACGACACCGGAAAACAGGATCGCCGTCAGGTCCCACGGGCGCTGTGTTTTCGGCGGCACGCGCCACCAAGTCAGCAGCACCGATGCGAGCGCGAAAGAGCCGAGTACTTCAATGGCGACCGACGCCAAGACAAAGCCGGCGACGTTCGTCACGAAGTACCTCAGTAGGTACTCCTGGTCGAACGAACCAAACAGGCGGCGTGCCACGGTGACAACGACGATGTGTCCGATCACCAGGATGGCGATCTGTGTCACCAGTAGTGGTCGCGCGACCCGCGCAAATGGAACAGTGAGTGATGCGTGTTTCCCGGCGGCTCGGCTTGGCCAACGCATCAGCCAGAAGACTCCGCCCAAGATTTCGCCGATGGATCCCATTCGCTTGGCGACCGGATGTCCGGGGGCGAGTTCGCCCGCGGGTGGCGTATGCGACTCCGGTGTTGGACCCATGTCGTCGTTCCTCCCGGCGGTTACGCAAGGGCTCTGTCAGCGTCGCAGCGACTGGCGATACCTTATCTACTGTCGGTTCGCCGACCCCCGAAATCGCGCGAATGCGAGGGCGATCAGCACCGGCATAAACACAGCGTAACTCACCCAAACCGGCTGCCGCCACTCGCCCGTCGCGGCGCGGATCGCGTCGGCTTCGAGGGCGAAGATCATCGACAGCATCAGCCAGCGCCAGGGCGAACTCGCGGCGAGCGAGATGCCCGGGACCAGCCAAGCGGCGTACCAGAAATGGACCGTCGGCAAGATCAGCAGCAGGCCGCCGAACAGCCGGCGTTGCATCGCGGCTGCGTCGGGTTTGCCGCGCAGGCTGAGCCAGACGATTACGGCGAGCGTGAGCCCGGTCGCCACGAGCCGCGCCGGCCGCGCGTCGGCCGGCGAAACTGCGACGGCCAGTGGGGGCCCTGCTAGCGGGGCGACCAGCGTGTCGATCCAGCGCTGCCCGAGATCGAGCGTGCGAAACTCCGTCGCAAAGTTCAACAGCGGCGAAAACGCTCGCGCGTCGAGCGGCGCGAACGTCGCCAACGGCGCGATCGCGATCGCGATGGCGACGACGAGCGAAAGGGGGGACCAACTGCGGCGAATCGCCAGCACCGCCAATCCGCCCACCCATTTCGCACCGATCGCGAGCGCGAGGCCGAGGGTCGCAATCGCGAAGTCCCGCGAGGCCGCGATTCTCGGCGACGAAGTGGCAATGGGCGACGAATCCACCCTTGGTGAATTCCCGCGCGAATGCTGCACCCACAGAATCACCGCCAGCCCCAGCACCAGCAGCGCGTCGAGATGCGCCTCATGGGCAAAGCTGCGCAGCACCAGCGGGCACAGCGCGTAGCGCGCCGCCGCGTCGCGCCCGATTCGCCACAGGACACAGATCGTCGCCATATCCGCCAACACGACGAAGAGCTTCATCGCCACGACCGTCGCCGACAGTCGCACGACGCACGAGAACAGCCAAAGCACCAGCGGCGGATAGATCGCCGCGTGGTCGGGGTGGTTGATCTGCGGCCAGTTCGCATCGCGCAGCGGCGCGAGCTGCGGCGAATCGGGCGCCAATCGATAGGGATCAAACCCGGCGGCGACGACGCGACCCTCCCACAAGTATCGATAGAGATCGTCGGACGGCGCCAGCGGCAAGAGCAGGAGCCGCGCGAGGATCGCGATCACCAGCATCGTGGCGAGTTTGCCGCGACGATGGGGGTCAGCGCCCCGTTCCGCGTTCGGCGCAAGCGCGAGCCACGCGAGCGTCGACGCAAAAAGGGCCGCCTGCTGAATCCGAATCGCAACTTCGCCGTGGAGGCCGGCGGTGAGGATCGTCGCGATCGGGTAGAGCAGAATCAGCCAGGCCGATAGGGCGACGATCGACATGTTTGCAGCCTACTCGCTGGTCGAGTGCGCTCGCCCCGGGTGTTGTTCCGGCAAAGCCGTGGACCCGCAAACACCTCAGCAGCACTTTCGCGCGACTCTCAATCGCCGGCCGCTTGGGCGACCTCCGGCGAAAGCTGCTTCAACTCGACCCCCGCCGCCGCCGCATAGCGCTTCGCGAAGTCGGGAAGCTTCTCGCGCGTCACGAGTTCGCACGGCACGATGATGGTCGAGCGGTCGCGGTCGCCGCCCGCGAGTTCCTCAAACGCGGCACGAGCGGCCTCCGCGGCGAGAAAGCCGTCGAGCGGACCGGCGAGCGCCAACGCACGGCCGCCGAACAGATCGCCCCAAAGCATCGGTTCGGCCCCAAGCGTCAGATATCCGGCGGCCTTGGGCAGCTTCGCCGCCGGCGACTCGCGCCAGGCGGCGCTGCTCAGCGTCACGATCGCTCCGCAACTCGGGAACTGCTCAAATGCGGCGTCGATCGCGCCGGTCCACCGTTCGCCGCGCTTCACCTCGATCTCCACCAGTCGGCGCGGATTTCCCGCCGCCTCGGTCAGTGTCCGAAATCGCCGCAACGCGTCCTGCGTCAACTCGTGCTGCCCGCCATGGTGGATGAGGGCGTAGCTTTGCCGCTCGCCAAAGACCGCGCGCATCGAGCCGGCCAGCAATTCGGCCCCAGCCGCGGCATCGGTCCGGGCATGGCGAAAGCTGCTGAGCGGCGGGGGCAGCGCGTCGCCAAAGGTGACCACGATGATGGAGAGCGACTTTTCCCAGTCGAGCAGTTCGCGCGCCTCGGCGTCGTCGGAAACCCAGATGATGCACGCTGTCGCATCGCGCAGCGCGCGCTTCTCAAACGCCGCCCGAACCGCGGCCTCGCCCAACCCGGCTCGTTCGATGTACTCGAAGCGCGATTGCGGCACGCGCGAGACATATCGCTTGGCCGCGGATTCGTAGACGAGCGTCAGGCCGCGCTCGGCGGGCGGGCCGATCATGACGATGCGCCGTGCCTGAGGACGGGCGGCTTCGATCGGGGCGCGGGAGTTGCACGCCAGCCCGCCGCCCAGAAGCAGCGCTACCGCCGCCCACGCCGTCAGCGCGAGCCGCGCGGGCGACAGGGCGAGCCCTCGAGCGGCCGATAAACAGGATGGTTGTGACGTCATTGCGACCAATCGCCTCCAGAATGGCCCGGACAAGCGGCCCTTCTCACGCCCGCCACCGGGATTGCCGATGGGGTTATAATTCAAATGCCTGCGTGCAGAAACCGCGCGCGAAGCGAGCCAATCCGCTCGCATCGCCTCTTTGCAGTATCTTCGGAGTGACCCATGCGTCGCTTGCTAACCGTCGGTTTTGTGGTTGTGACATTCAGCATCTGGACCGCTATCGCCCAGGTGGCGACGACCGGCACCGGCACCACCACGGGCGTGACCAACGCCAATGCCAGCCTGGCCGGCAACAGCTCGACCACCAATCTGCGCACCGCCAACGATCGCAATCCGGGTCGTCGCATTCAGTCGGCGCTCTCGCGCCATCGCGAAATCACCGATGCCCGCGTCAACGCGGCTCGCGGCGGCGGCAATGACAATCGAAATTCAAACTCGTCCACCGGCGGCACCGGCACCGGCGGCACGACCGACAGCACCGGCGGTCTCGGCGATCTGCTCGGCCTGCTCGGCGGGTTGGGCGGCACGACCGGCACCGGCACCACCGGCGGCACGAGCGGCCTTGGCGCGGATATCAACGCGCTGATCTCCCTCGCGCAGGCCGCGGGCATCGACATTTCCGGCCTGCTCGGGTCGCTGGGCGGCGCCACCTCGCAGACGCGTCAGCCCGCCACGACGAATGCCGACGACATGTCCGTCGAGCGGCTGATGCAGTTGCGCCAAGAGATCACCAATCGCTCGAACGTGCTCGATACCACCAACCGCTCGCAGACGTCGACCACCGATCGATCCTTCCGCCTGCGTCTGGCCGATCGCATGACCTCGACCGTCTTTACGGCGCTTAACCTCGCCGTGCGGCAGCGTTTCGTGATCGACGCCATCAAGGACGGACTGCGGCCCCTCTTCCCGAACCTGCAAAATACCGATAACTCCAATGGGAACTCGAACTCGAGTTCCAATTCGAACGTCAATGTGAACAGCAACGGCAGCTCCAGCGGCGGAACGGTCGATGATGTGACACCGCCCAACGCCAACGGAAACTCCAACTCGCTCGTCTAGAATCGATGCAGTGAGTTCAAATCTGAATTGAACCGAATCGTTCGCGACGTGATCCGATCCGGCGTCGCGATGTTTGACCGATGAATGCTCATCCCGCGCGATCCGACTTTCGGGTCCGCGCCGTTCCGCGCGCGACCGGCGCGCTGCTTTCGGGAGCCTGAACGATGGCAAATCTCGCCGATCGTTTCAACCGCGTGCGCCGCCTGGCCATGGTCGGCGCGGTCTTCATGACATTTCTCGGCCTGGCCGCCGCGACGTATGGCGTCATCGAGCTGGGCCGCGCCCCGGCGGCGCAGCAGATGGGCATCGCCTTCGTCATCGCGGGCGTCGCCTGCATCGGCATGGCCATGCTGACCTATTCGCTGGTCGTGCTGGCGCACAAATTCGTCAACAACTCCTACCGCATGTACGACGCGCTGCTCGAAATGACGCAGGCCATGAAGCGCCATTCGGACTGGCTGCACGCCATCAGCGAACACAGCTCGCAGTCGGAATGGGTCAAACGCATCATCTATCGTGAGAAGGACTACGAGTTCCTTCGCGACACGATTCAGGGCATGATGGTTCGCCAGGACTGGGAGGCGGCGGATCACTTCATTCAGGAAATCGAGGACGAATTCGGCTATCACGACGAGGCCGCCAAGCTGCGGGCCGAGGTCGAGCGCGTTCGCTCCGCCACCACCGAAGAAAAAGTGCAAAACGCGCTCGTCCGCTTCAACAAGCTCTGCGGCGAACGCCACTGGGACCGCGCCACGCGCGAGATCGAGCGGCTGCAAGCGCTCTTCCCCGGCGAAGCGCGAATCACCTCGCTGCCGCAGGAGCTGCAGAAGCGCCGCGACCTCTACAAGAGCGCGCTGATGAAGCACTATCAGGAAGCCGTGCGCATTCAGGATGTCGATCGGGCCCACGACCTGTTGATCGAGCTCGATCAGTATCTCTCGCCCGCCGAGGCCGATGGCCTGCGGCAATCGGCCCGCGGCATCTTTCGGGCCAAGCTCCACCAGATGGGGGCGCAGTTCAACGTCGCCGTCTCGGAGCGCAACTTCGAGTATGCGATCGACGTCGGGCAACAACTGGTGCGCGAATTCCCGAACACGCGCTACGCCCGCGAGATCGAGGACATGCTGCCCAAGATCCAGCGGCTCATGGGCAACGGCCACGCGGCGGAGTCGCATGCAGTCGCCTCGAATTAGTAGCGGCCGGCGGCTCGCCAGCCGAGTAGCGGGCCGCTACCTGATTCCTCCGAGCCTTCCCCGTGACCGCTGACGCCGGCGCGAAACTCGCGATCGCCGCGCTGCGGGCCGTCGTCGCGGGGCAGGTCTTGCCCGCCGACGAGGCCCGCGCCCTCTTCGACGTCATCATGGACGGCGCGGTCGAGACGCCGCTGATCTGCGGCCTGCTCGGCGCTCTCGCCACCCGCGGCGAAGCCGTGAGCGAGGTCGTCGCCGCCGCCGAAGCCATGCGTGCTCGCATGATCCGCGTACGCCTGCCGGCCGGGGTTACGAGCGCCATCGACACCTGCGGCACCGGCGGCGACGGCAAGCCCACCTTCAACATCTCCACCACCGCCGCCATCGTCGCCGCGGCGGCCGGCGCCACCGTCGCCAAGCACGGCAATCGCTCGCACGTGCGGCCCAGCGGCTCGGCCGAGGGCGTCGCGGCGCTGGGCATCTCCGCCGACGCGCCGCTCGAAGCCATCGAGCGCTCGCTCGCGGAAGCACGGATCGCGTTCCTCTTCGCCCCGCGGCTGCACCCCGCGATGAAGCACGCCGCCCCGGCTCGCGTGGCGCTGGGCATCCGCACCATCTTCAACCTGCTCGGCCCGCTCACCAACCCCGCGAGCGTCCGCCGCCAACTGGTGGGCGTGCCGCGGCCCGATCTCGTCCCGCTCATGGCCGAAGCCCTGCGCCGCCTCGGCTCGGAGCGGGCCATCGTCGTCCACGGCGAATGCGGCGTCTGCGACCTCACCCTCGACGGCCCGACCCGCGTCGCGGAACTGGATCGCGGCGTGATCCGCGAGCGCATCCTCCGACCCGCGGAGTTTGGTCTGCGCCCCGCCCCGCTAGCGGAGACGTTCGTCAACTCGGCTCAGGAAAGCGCCGCCGTGGCGCAGCGTGTATTCGCGGGCGAACCCGGCCCGGCCCGCGACACGGTGGCCTTCAACGCCGGCGCGGCGCTGTGGTCGGCGGGGGTGGCGCCTGGCATCGGCGAGGGCGTGGAACTGGCACAAGCGGCGATCGCCGATGGGCGGGCGAGAGAGACGTGGATGTGCTGGCGGCAGATTTGCCCGGCGTGAGGCGTCGGCATTGGTTCACGGGCGCAACGCTGTTTCACGTGAAACAGGTTTGCGCGACGCAAACCGAATGCCATGCGGGCTTGGAGTGGTGGAGATTGGCGGATTTGGGCGGGCAATCGGAACGCATGCGGAAGCAGAATCCGTCGATTTCGTAATCGGCTTTCTGAATGATTCAAGTCTTATCACATTTCGGCGAATAGACCAGGCATGAGTGTTCTGAGGCCTTACTACATGGGGTTCCGCCACTATCGGCACGGGGAGGAGGAGTTCTTTTCCGCGACCTATATGGATCGTTTCCTGCTCCTGAAGTTGTGGACCGGCGAAGTGGTTGCATCGGCGAAGCTGAAGCGGCCCTGTGGTGATTGGTGCGATGTCTCCTTTGCGTCCGAAGAGCTCGTCTATGTCGCGGATGGCTGGAGGCGGGTTCAGATCGTGGACCTAAGGACCGGACTGGCCCGAGAGACCATTGCGGTGACTGAAGCCACTCGCGTCCGCTGTGGTAACGGAATGCAAGTCGTGGTCACATCTGACAGCTTTGGCCCAGGCTATGTCATTTCGCGGTCGTCGGCGAGAAAAGCGGCGGTGCGAGACCTTGGGGATCTTAACGGTGCGTCGATTCCAAGCGACCGAAGCTGGCTGAGCGTTGCGGCGAATCACGCTGCGGGGCAATATCACCGGGTCGACCTCTCCAGCGGACAGGTAGAGAAGCGAGATCTACCTCGAAGGCTGAAGAGTTGCGGGATGTATCTCAATGAGGCAGAGGGGCTGATGGTGGTTGATTACTTTGAGGGGCCCATAGAGTGCTACGACTCTGGTCTGACGGCTGTCCGGTGGACCCGCGATTTGGATGACGGGGGCATGCGAATGGGGAGTAGTTGGACCGGCGATGGCCGGTTCTTTGTCATCGGGACGGACAAAGAGAATGTGCATGTGCTCGAGGCGGCGACCGGTGCGACGCGCGCTGTTTACGCCGCTTCGTTCAAGCCGAGATATGCGGTCAGCGGCGCGCGGGTGATGAACGGCAGTGCACAGATCATGGATGTCACGACCGGTGCGATCGATGACCATCGATACACGGTCGATTGGTGGCGGAAGTACGGTCTGTTCGATGCTCGCAACTGGGGCGGCGAGTGAGCGCGGTGGGGCGCGCTTCACCGCCGGATCACGATTGATGGCCCGATGTCGGTCGGCGAATTCGATGTGCGATGTGGCGGTTCGATGCCAGCCCACCAGCGTACGTGCGATCGCGTATGGGATATCTTAGAAATTCGAACGGCTGCGCCGACGCCGCATAAGCACTATTGGCGGGAAGTGGCATAGAGGACGGCTCCAGAGGTGCCGAGGGTAGTCCATGCGACATCGATATGAATGGTTAGGGGCGGCGCGGGCGCTGGCGGATTGGCAGGGCGGGTGGATCGAACCGGCCACTTCACCAAACCGCGTTGGCAGATGGCGGCGCGGCGCGGCGGTGTGGATGATGGCGGGTTTGATCGGCTGCGCAGCGCCGCAAGCGCACATCGAGGACGCGGCGCGGACCGGGCCAAGGCCGGTTTCGCCGGTATCGGGGCGGACCGACCGCGAGGCTGCCAGCACTTTCGTGCGTTCGGAGTTGGCGACGGATGGGCGGTCGCAAGTGAAGATCGGCAATGGAGCTTTGTGGTCGAGCGGAACACTCGCCCAGTCTCCGGCCGAACAACGAGCCGCAACTCACGCGCTCGGCAACGATTCCTCTGCGGTGAAGGGAACGGCGCCGCGCGATGCCTCGGAGACGCCGGCAGCCCCGCGTGAATTGCCGGAGGTAGAGGTCGATGCTCCCCTATCGTGGACTCTGGGAGACGGGCTGAGCGCTGCGGTAACGATTCGAAACTTGGAAGGCGTCGCCCGCGACTACACGTGCTATGTCATGGTGGGCGCCACTGCGAACAACCAGGAGCCGCTGGGGGATCTGCTCGGTCCGCAGACGGAAACGTGCAGAATCGACGCAGGAGACGACGCACGCGTGCCGATCGAACTTCCGTGGGAAGCGATCACGCCGTGGCCGGGTTGGACACAATTCATCACGATCAACGTGGCGGTGACACGTGTGCATGACCAGCGCCGGTGGTTTTGTTGCCCGCGGATTGTGATCGGAAACATGCCCATTACCGTCAGACTGAATGTGTCCGACACCGTGCGGATTGGCGAGCTGGTACATGCGAAGGTCACCTATGAAAACCCGTTCGCGATGCCAGTGACCGACGCGCGACTGACGCTTTTTGGCGGGCACGGGCTGCTGATCGACGGCGTTGAGGAGGAGGAGACACTTACGTTGTCCAGCATCGGCCCTTGTGAGACGGGCGTCGTCGAACGAACACTGGTCGCGACGGCTGTGGGCCAGGAAATGGTCTGGGCCAGCTTCTTCGCCGATGCCACGGGCCGCGGCGACGCTGACGCGACCATTCGTATTTTGCATCCGCGGCTTCCGGGCGATTTGAACTGCGACGGATTTGTCCTCGCCGACGACATCGCCAGCTTTCGCAAGGCGCTCACGGAACCGAACGGCTACGCGGCGGAGTACCCCGATTGCGACATCTACAACGCGGATGTGAATGGCGACGAGGTGATCGACGCCAGAGATATCGGTCCGTTTGTCGCGATCTTCGCCGGGGGCTGAGTGTTGTGGGCTGGGGCGGACCCGTCTGAGCGGCGGGCTCGCGACCGGAACCGTCGAGATCGAGTTCTTTTCGGCGAGCGGCGACGGGCATGGTCTGAAAATGTCATCCGGATTTAAGCCGTACCAAATTCGTTGACTTATCCTGCCCAAAGTCCTACACTTTCAACCTGAAAGCTTTTCTGTAAAAGCTTTGTAGGCATGTATTTATGGGCATCGACCCGGGGAAGGTCCGCCACGTGGCTGCGTCCCGGAAAAAGGCTGCGACCAAGGCCAAGACGGCGAAACCGGTTGCGCGGAAAGCGGCCGCTGCCTCCGCGAAGTCCGTCGTCCCCAAGGCGGCAAAGCGCACCGCGCGGGTCAACCTCGGCGGCAAGAAGCCCGCCGCGTCGATTGCTCCCATCCCAAACTCGAAGCGCGTGGCGACGCGACCCGCGAACGGCGTCGTGCAGGCCAGCCGACCGGCTGTCCCGTCCATTGCGGCGGCGCCCGCGCCGGCCGCGGCGCCTCCTCCGCCGAAGGCCAAGCCGAGCGGCCTCTCCGCCAAAGATCTGGAATTGCTCCGGGGCCTGCTGGTTCGCAAGCGGGCGGAGATCTTGGGCAATCTATCGACGATGCAGCAGGACACGTCCGGCAACGACAAGTCGGCCGGCGGCACGGAATTGTCGACCGTTCCGCTGCATTTGGCGGATCTCGGCACCGACCATTTCGAGCGCGAGCTGACGATCGGGCTGGTCGAGGGCGAGAAGTCGCTCCTGCGCGACATCGACGATGCACTTGACCGCGTGCGGCAAGGCACCTACGGTCTGTGTCTGGCGACCGGTGAGCCGATCGGCAAAGCGCGACTGACCGCGCAGCCGTGGGCCAAGTACTGCTATCAGTACATGCTGCGGCAAGAAGGTGGTCGTCGCTTCAGGTATTAAGCCGTTGGCGGACGCGAGCGACAATTCGAATTCGACGAACGTGGGGCCTTTTGCGACAGATTCCGCGCGCGGAGCCGGTCCGGCGGCGGGGGGCGTTTCAGACGCGCTTTCTCAGGACGAGTTTCACCCTGCGTGGCGCGACTTCGGCGCTCATGCGCGATTGTGGTTCGTCGCGGTGGGCGGGCTGACGCTCGATCTTTGGTCCAAAGACTGGGCCTTCCGCACGCTCGACTATCACACGACGCGCATCCTCATTCCAAATGTGCTTGAGTTTCAGACCGTGCTCAACCCCGGAGCGCTATTCGGGCTGGGGCGCGGGATGACTTCGGTCTTTCTGATTGCGTCGGGTTTTGCGCTGGCGCTCGTCTTCTGGATGTTCTTGCAGAGCAGCCGCGATCGCTGGCTGTTTCACATTGCGCTGGGCGGCATTTTCGCCGGGGCGCTGGGCAACTTCTACGATCGCGTGAATGTGCGGCTGGTGCGCTGGCCGGTGGAGGGCCGGGTCTACCGGCTTTACACGGTCGAGCCGTTGGAGGGCGGGCAGCTCGCGCTGTCAGAGTATCCGCCGCGCGGTGAAGCGACCCGCACTCGCCGGCTTTGGGCCGACCAGGCGCAGGTCGTCGGCCCTCCGATTGGCCACGTGCGCGATTTCATCAAGATTCCGACGACGATCTGGGGTCGCGAACTGTGGCCTTGGGTGTTTAACGTGGCGGACATGCTGCTCGTCGGCGGGGTGAGCATTCTGGCGCTCACGCTGTGGACCGAGCGTCCGCGCGTGGCCTCGAAGTCGCCCGGCGATTCGGAGCGCGACGGCGCACCCGCGACGCCCCTGTCGCCGTTGCATGCCGGTGCGGCCGCGTCGCTGATGGTTGAGTCAACCCCCCGAAACAATCCGCCGCAAATCTGAGTTCGCCCGCGGCGCGGGACGGCGAGCCGTCCGGCCGGTCGGCGACTACTTCTTCTTTTCCTGGCGCATGCCGCGCAGGAAGGTCACGTCGCACTTCTCGCACTTGCCGTCGGTCATGATCGCGATGGCGCAACCGGTGCATTTGTCCTGATTGGCGATGGCCTCGCTGAGCATTTTTCGAGCGATGTAGGCGTTGCCGTAGGCGTCTTTGCCGGCGTACTTGCGCTGGGTGACAAAGCCGATGTCGTGGTCACCGCCGCAGCGGCCGTCGATCTCCCACGCCCGCGCGCAGGCCTTGCAGGGGAACTTGGTGGTCGGGGGCAGCGGCTCACCGACGGCCAGCCAGCTGCCGTACTGAGAGCGATAGGCGACGCCCTTTTGGAACCAGAGCTTGCAATGGTCGCAGGCGCCGTTGGCGGCGAGTGCGGTCTTGCAGCCGTCGCAGGTCAGCTTGGCGGGGTCGACCTTTTCGCCGACGGTGATGGCGTGGAGCTCGCGGTTCTTAACTTCGACGCCGAAGGCGTAGCCGTGCTTGCAGCTCTCGCACCAGCCGTTGGTTTCTTTCTCGGTGATGCAGCACGGCTTATCGGCCCAGGCGACCGCGCCGGCGGACAGCAGGGCGAACAGGATGGACGCGAACGCAATCCGGACGGGGGAATTATCCATTATCGGACTCCTAGTGCGTGGCTTGAGACTGTCGAGCACCCGTGTCGGCTCTGAGGGAATTATACGTATGAAGTGGGTGCGGCGCTTTGCGGCGGTCGGGAGAGCGGGGCGGCTGAATTGACGCCGTCGCTCCGGGGATTTACGCTGATGGATTCACTGGACCTCCCGTAGGAGGACCACCGGCGCGGACTTGTGGGCAGATGAACCTGGCGGATTTCTGTAACGCGGCTCGGATAGCGTACTTAGCGGTGCTCGGCCTGCTCTGTATCTACGGGCTGCATCGCTGTTTTCTCGTTTGGACCTTCTATCGCGTGCATCGTCGGCCGCACTTGGCGGCGGGCCAATTCACCGAGTTGCCCAAGATCACCGTTCAACTGCCGATGTTCAACGAGTCGGAAGTGGCGGAGCGGGTGATTGAGAAGGCCTGTGCTCTGGATTACCCCGCAGATCGGCTGCAAATTCAGGTTTTGGACGACTCCACGGACGCCACACAGGAAATCGCTCGGGCTGCGGTAGCGCGGATGCGGGCCGCGGGTCACGACGTGGTTTATCGCCATCGGACCCATCGCACGGGCTTTAAGGCCGGCGCGTTGGAGGAGGGGCTGCGCGAGGCGAGCGGCGAGTTTGTGGCCATTTTCGACGCTGATTTTCTGCCGCCGCCCTCGATTCTGCTGGACACGATTCATCACTTCGTCGATCCGCAGATCGGCATGGTGCAGACGCGCTGGGACCACCTGAACCGCGACGCATCGGCATTGACTCGGGCGCAGGCGATCCTGCTCGATGGTCACTTTGTGATCGAGCACACCGCCCGCAATCGCTCGGGCCGCTACATGAGCTTCAACGGGACGGCCGGAATCTGGCGTCGGAAGACGATCGAAGAGGCGGGCGGCTGGCAGCATGACACGCTGACCGAGGATCTCGATCTTTCGTATCGCGCGCAGCTCGCGGGCTGGCAGTTTGTGTTTAAGCCGCAGATCGCCGCACCGGCCGAGTTGCCGCCGGAGATGAACGCATTCAAGGCGCAGCAGCATCGCTGGACGAAGGGTGGCGTGCAGACCTGCCTGAAGCTGCTGCCGCGTGTTTTCAATGAAGCGCCGTCGTGGCCGATCAAGCTCGAAGCGTGGTTCCACCTGACGAGCGGGCTGGTCTATGTGCTGATGGTGCTGCTGACGCTGCTGCTGGGGCCGGCACTGCTCGCAAATCTGCTGCGACCGATCGATTCGATCTATTACACGATGTTCGAGGGGCTGCTCTTCACGGTGGGCTTCGGCTCGGCGACGGCGTTTTACTTCGTCAGCCAGCGCGAGCTCAATCGCTCGTGGTGGTCGATCATCTCGACCTTGCCGGCGCTGCTCGCGGTCGGCACGGGCATTGCGTTTAACAACGCGATCGCGACGATCGAGGGGCTCTTTGGCAAGACGGGCGAGTTTGTGCGCACGCCGAAATTCGGCGCGTCGGCGAACCGGCCGACCGTGGCGGCGCGGGCCGCTTCGCGCGGGCTGCGCGGCCGCAAGCGCTGGCAGGCCTGGGCCGAGCTGATTATCGCGTTTTATCTGGCGACCTGGCTCTTCATGCTGATCGGCCTCGATGGCTGGGTGCAGCGCGTCGCGATGGCGATCCCGTTCGTGCTGATCTTCATCGCGGGCTATCTGTACGTCGCGCTGGACACCTTTGCCGCCGCCTGGGCGCCGAACAAGCCGCTGCCGGCGGCGGTGCCGGCGCCGGCGGTCGCGTAACGCGCGGCTCACTCCAGCAGGATCAACAACCCCTCGCCCGCATCGACCGTTCGCCCCAACTCGGCCTTGAGCAGGTCGAAGTACTCGGTGTATTCCTCCAGCAGCTCGTCGCGATCTTCGTCCCAACAGCCGGGATAGATGTCGTTTTGTTCGAGCGCCGCGAGGTCGAAGCGGCGGTCGAATTCCTGTTCGCCGATCGCCAGCAGCACATCGCGAAAGCGGCCGACTTCCGCGAGCGTCAGGTAGCGGGCCGGGCCGTAGCCCAGATCCTCGCCCATTTCCTCGCCGCCGCTGAGCAGATAGCCGAAGGGCGCGGGGGCTTCGTCGGCTCGGCCGGTGAAGACGAAGTGCAGCCCGTGCCAGGCTTTCTCCAGTCCGCCGCGGACGGCGTCGGGCCGCGTGGCCGAGTGCCCGGCGTTGGAAGAGCCGCGCCGATCATCGTCGTCGTCGCGAACCAGCCGCGGAAAGGCGTTGCCCAGTCCCATCGCCGATAGCTGCTTCTGCATTCGCTCCAACAGCCCGGCCGGCGCCGCGGAGAGCAGCTCCTCGGTGAAGAGCGATGGAGCGAGGTCGGGCTCTCGTCGCAGCCGCTCGACGGACGAATCCGGAATGGACACATATTGCAGGCGCATTCCCATGACCGGTCTCCTTCGCTCCTGAACTCACGGACGACAGAGCACTTCCCCGGGACGCCGCGACGACGCGCCGCGGGTAACGGGAGGATGCCAATCGAGGACGCGGGGGGCAATCGGGAAAGGAATAGGCGGGGTAGGAAGGCGCTGCCGCCCATGCGTTATAGGACTTCCACGCCCAAATTAGAGCGTGGGCGGGTACTTATGAGCGGGTACCATGGGACGACCGCGCACGATCCCATCGGGAACATCGCGATAATTCGTCCTATAAGCCGGTCAAGACAAAGTTCCACTTTTTGCCCTCCGTGAAGTACGCACGCGCTTGCGTAGCGGTCAGATAAATTTTGAGCCGTTTGCGCACGCCGGAGAGTGGACTCAGATTACTGGTTTTCGCGCGACTTAGGTTGAGACGCCGCAGGCTGCTCAAGCCGCCGAGTGGGCTGAGGTCGCTGACTTGCGTGTCGTCTAGATCGAGATATTGCAGGTTGCTCAAGCTGGCGAGTGGACTGAGGTCGCTCACTTGCGTGCCGCGAAGATTGAGAACCCGCAAGTTGTTCAAGTTGGCCAGTGGGCTGAGGTCACCGACTTGCGTGCCGCGAAGATCGAGACTCTGCAGGTCGTTCAAGCGGGCGAGTGCACTAAGGTCACTTACTTGCGTAAGGGCTACATCGAGAACTTGGAGGTTTATTAGGCTCTCGATCGGCTTGAGGTCACTAACTTGCGTGCCCGAACAATAAAGATTCTCCATGTCGTTTAGGCCGGCAAGCGGACTGAGGTCGCGGACGGGCGTGCCGCTGATATTTAGACGCCGCAGGTTAGTCAAGCTCGCGAGCACGGCGAGGTTACCGACTTGAGTACCATGTAGATACAGACCCTGCAGTCTGTTGAACCCAGTGAGCGGGCTGAGGTCGCTCACTTGCGTGCCCGAAAGAATGAGAAGCTGTAGGTCGTTCAGCCCTGCGAGCGGGCCGAGGCTGCTGACTTGCGTTCCAGCTAGATTGAGGCGCCGGAGGTTTCTCAACCCCGCGAGCGGGCTGATGTCGAAGGCTTGTGTACCGCCTAGATCAATACATTCCACGGTAATCAGGCCGGCGAGAGGTGACAGATCTCGAATGCGTGCCAAGACGCGACTCGGCAATTCAACAAGCTTGCCAGTCGAAACCGCCGTGCGCCACGCGGCAATCCGCAACGGTTCGAAAACCTCAGCGAGTTCGGTACCGACCTGCCGATTTTCGTCGACCAGATAGGCTTCCAGCTCGACTAGTGCGGCTTCCGTCCCGATGAGCCGAAGGGCGCGAGCGCACCACCGCCGGCCGGCGACGCTCACTTTGGGGTTGTACGCCAACAATCGTTCGCAACCTTGGCCGAGCGAGGCCAAGGCAGCGGCGTCGAACGCCGAGCGCGGCGGAATGACGGTTTTCTCCAGAGCTTGAACGCGATTTTCCAATTCCTTGTCGAGATACACGGCGACAGATGCCAGGCGTACTGCCAACAAACGCCGACGATAGTCTTCAGCATCGTGCGCCTGCGGTATGCGTCGCCGCGCTTTGCTTCGATCGGCGGGAATTACCAGCGTAATTAGTTCTTTCGCGCACGCCTTCTTGTCTGGGTCGGCAGCCGCAAAAAGTAGAATGTTGTCCCATTCAGGGTCGGTGGCGTGCGACGCAAGGGTTCGATACTTCACTTCGGAAACAAGCTCGCGTGCTGCGTAATACTCCTTAAACGTGTTGTGCAGAAAATCGATCTCATCCTGACCCGATTTTCGCAGCACGCCGCTGCGCTCGACGAGTTGATCCAGGATGACTTCGGCATCTGCTGGGTTTTTCCCGCGCAGCCCGGTCAAGGCCGACTCAACCTTTTGTCGCGCGACGTCGAGCGGCAGCTTGGATCGGTTGTTTTCGATGACCATGAACTCGGCGATGCGGCGCAGGATTGCCACGCGGCTCGGATAGTCGAGCGAGCGATAGCACTCCGGAAATTCTTCGACGCGAAAACCCGGGGACTCGTGCTCTCGACGAAAGACAAGCATGTGGCTCAGCGCTTCCACCAGTTCGCGCTGGCTTTCGGGCAGTTTCGATCGGCGATCGCGGTGCAGCGCACAAGTCATGGCGGCGAGCAGTGGATTGCGAGCCAGCAGCGACAGCGCGGGGTTGCGCCTGAGTTCGGCAATGAGTGAATCTGCAAGGTTTCCCGAATCGTCGGGCCTGCCCAGGGACTTCAGCACTCGGCTGAGCGCTTCGTGCCACTTGCGGACGAAAATCTCGCGGTCTGCCGGCGCCATATCATCGATCTGCACCTCAACGAAACCGGCTTCCTTCAGCCAATCTTCGCGAACGGCGGTCGGTCGGGTGGTCACGACGATGATGGTGTTGGGATAGGCCCCAGCGTAGTTGAGCAAGCCTTTTCGTATGACATCGCGGCGATTTTTGGAAATCTCGTCGATGCCGTCGACCAAGAGCAGTGCTCCGCGGCGCAATTCGTTTACGACCCAGTTCTCTGGCACCTCACCGAGATGTTCGGCGACTTGGGACGGGAAGTCTTCGGGCTTCGGGAGCCCCTCGCCCTTGAGACTGCGGACTCGTAACAAGAACGGAATTCGTTCGTTCCAAGGGCGCCAACCCCGTTCGCGAAGCCGCGAAAGATTCGAATTTGATCGGCGCTCAACTATAAGAGCGCCAAGGGGCGTATAGCTTGCCCCAACGATGTCGGCACGGGCGTCACATGCTTGCTCGAAAACGGCATTCGCCAATTTCGACGCTGCGGAATGGGCCCACCAGCGCAGCAGAGTGGTCTTCCCTGCGCCCGCGGGGGCGCGGATCAGCAGGCGCCCATTGGCCAGCATGGCAGTGTTCATGAGTTCATCCGCACGCACGGAAGCCGAAGTTTCGCCGGTGCCACATCCTTGCGTCACGCTGAGCGGCATGTATGCGACGGAAAGCTCTTGCGACTGGGTTTCGGGCGAGAGGTCTGCCCCGAAAAGCTCAATCTTTCCACACTCGCGGATTATCGCTTCTCGATAGCGAGCTTCGTAGTCATGCGCCTTCGCCTCATCTATCGCCAAGATCTCTTGGGCGGCCTCGTCGAGGCGCTTGCAGAGTGTCGCAAGTTGATTGGCCAGTTCATCGCGGAAACCGGAGCGCACTTCGCTCGGAAGTTTGTCGACCCGGTCGCGGAGCGAAAACACGGTGACGACAAGGCCATTTATTGCCGACTCGTCTCGTAGTTGACTATCCGCGATCATCTGAAAGATCTGGGCACAGATGTCTCTGTTTATGGTCACCAGTTCGACGAGGTCTGTATGGTCTTTTCGACGAAGCCACTCGAGGTATTTCTCGATATCCTCGCGCTTTTGCGCCGAACGACGATCCTTCCGGCTCTTCAAGAAGTCCGCAATCGTTTTGCTAAGCGCGACTAGGCCTGTAATCGGGTCCGACATGATCCACCCGTAGTTTGGACGAATCTGCGCTACGGCCGACGCAATCTGAACTGTCGCGAGGCCCGTGAGCGTGCGAATAGGATTGTACCGAGCGACAGGGGAAGCGCTCGATCACCGGGCCGTGGAAAGCAGCGAAGGCACGCACAAACGCTTCCGCGTTTGCCCATGCCTTCGAAGTCCGAACCAACGATCTAGCGAGTCGCTTACGCCCGACGCCGCAGCGCGAGCGCCGTCAGGCCGATCATCATCGAAGCCAGCGAAGCCGGCTCGGGGATGTAGACCAGGCCCAACAGGTTGCCGGTGCCGGTCGAGCCGACGGCGGTGGCGAGGCCGTTTTCGGGGTCGATGGTGTAGAGCGTGTCGGTGTTGTTATCCACCATGTAGATCAACCCGTTGTCGAAGTTGTAGGTCAGGCCGTTCGGGTTGGTCGGGCCGGTCAGGGCGCCGATCAGCGTGAGCGCGCCGGTGGTGCGGTTGACGCTATAGAAGCTGTCGGTGCTGCTGTTGGTGGCGTAGAGCGAGTTGGTGCTGGGGTCGTGGACGAGGTTGGTGAAGCTCGTCAGGCCCGAGGTGCCGACCAGCGTCGCGGCGCCGGTGGTGGGGTTGATGCGATAGAGGCCGCCGTTGTGGGAAGACTGGCCCCACATCACGCCCGAGGCCGCGTCCCACTCCAGGCCGTGCATGACGACCGCCGAGTCGCCGTAGGCGCCGACCAGCGTGGCGGCGGCGCTGGGGATGTCCAGCGTGTAGAGCGAGTCATTGCCGGTCGACGTGAGGTAGACCGTGTCGGTGGCCCGGTTGTAGGCCAGGCCGGCGGTGGTACCGGCGTTCGACGATACGGTGCCGATCAGCGTCTTGGCGCCGGTCGTAATGTCGATTTCGTACAGGGCGCGGCTGCTGTCGACCGCGATCATGCGACCCGCCATCGCCGACGATGTGGCGAGTCCGGCTGCGATAGCGCAGCCCAGCGTCAGAAGTTTACGCACTTCGTGCTCCTCCTCGAGTTGTGTGCGAATGCACGCGCCGCCACCGGACTCGATGTCGGCGCTATTCCTGTTCTCCCAAACCCCCAGACTATCGGGCCGGCGGGCCTGAAATCAATGCAATCTGAAGAAAAGGCCCGGCATCCAAGAGGGGAGCCGGAGATTTGCCGGCCGCCGGCGGCCCCCGTGGCTCGTCGCCTCGGAGGCAGCGATCGGCGATAGGATTGGGTTCGACATGACGTTTCTCAGTTCGTTTCTGGCCGCATTTCTTGACCTTTGGCTGCAGAGCGCGCCCTATCTGCTGCTGGGCTTCGGCATTGCGGGGCTGCTGCATACGTTTTTGCCGCCCGCCCGCGTCGCGGCGTGGCTGGGGGAGAAAAGCCCCTTTGCGGTGTTGCGGGCGGCGTTGATCGGTGTGCCGCTGCCGCTTTGTTCGTGCAGTGTGGTGCCCGTTGCGGCTCAGTTGCGCCGGAGCGGCGCGGGGCGCGGGGCGACGACGGCATTTTTAATCTCGACGCCCGAGACGGGCGTGGATTCGATCGCGATCACGTATGCGCTGACCGATCCGATCATGACGATCGCGCGGCCGATCGGGGCATTCTTTAGCGCGACGGTGGGCGGCTATCTGCAGAATTGGCTCAATCCGGAAGCCGCGACCGCTCCGGCGCCGATCGCGGCGCCGGTCGGCGGTTCGTGTTGCAGCTCAAAGAAAGCGGCAGGCGAAACGCCGGCGTCGGCGACCGACAAAGGCGGTTCGTCGGCCCGCGAGCCGTCGGCTGCGAGCAAATCGATCACCGTCGCAAAGCGCGTCGCGCTTGCGGCGCAGCACGGCTTTGGCACGCTGCTGGGCACGCTGGCGCTTTACCTTGTGGTCGGGTTTTTCATCGCCGCGGCGATCACCGTCGCGCTGCAACACTTCGAGCCGCTGCGGCTGGCGCTGGCGTCGCCTTGGGCGATGCTGTGGATGTTGCTGGCGGGTGTGCCGATGTATGTCTGTGCTTCGTCGGCGACGCCGCTGGTCGCGGTGTTGATTGCGCAGGGATTGTCGCCCGGCGCGGGGCTGGTCTTCCTGATGTCCGGTCCGGCCACGAACGCCGCCACGATCGTCGTGTTGCGTCAGATGTTGGGCACGCGTGGCGTTGCGATTTACATCGCGGCGATCGCGGGTAGCGCGCTGCTGTGCGGGTTTGCGTTGAACGCGGTCTATGCGGCGTTGGGCGGGCCGCACTTTGCTCATGCCTATCACGCGGCGCATGAACATGGCGCGGCATTGAGCATTCTGAATATTGCGTCGGGGATCGTCCTGGCGCTGCTGATCGTTGCGGCGCTGTGGCGGCGTTACGCGGTGCGCTCGCCGCGGGTCGAGCCGTCGCCGCCGCCGCCGGCGGGCTCGATCTCGCTGCCGGTGCGCGGCGCGAGCCAGATCACGCTGGCGACGGCGAGAAACGGCATGAGCGGCACGCGGTAGCGGACGCTGCCGACGTAGATCATGTGCAGCAAGGTGAAATAGATCAGCGGCCAGGCGAGGCTCCAGCGAAGGGCGGTGCGGCCGCGCGAGAAGAGGATCGCCGAGACGCCGAGGACGACGAGCGGCAGCGTGTATGCGGCGCTGACGATCGCGACGACGGGGGAGCGATACTCCGAGAAATTGGGGATTGGGTTCCACATGCGCACGAACTTCACCCATGCGAGCCGCAAGACGCGCATGGGATCGGCTCGCATCTGCTTGAGCGCCGCCTGTTGCAGGATTCGATCGGCCTCGAGTTCGCCTTTGCCGACCAGGTCGGGAACTTCGTCGACGAAATGCTCTTGTCGGCTGCCGCCGTCGGCGCGCGGGCCTTGGGCGTCGTAGAGCGTCGCGCCGCCGTTGGAGCCGAGCCATGCGGGGCCGCCGATGACGTTTTGATTGCGGATTCCCCAGGGAACGAAAACGGCGGCGGTGAAGATCGCGACGGTCGCGGCGATCCATGTCCGCTGCATGAGCGTGCGCCCGCTCAGGACCAACATCAGCGCAACGCCCGCGGCCCAGCCGACGGCGGAGGAGCGGATCGTTGTCGCCAGAGGCAAGAGCATTGCCGCGTCGAGCGTACACATGGAGAGCGGGCGAGCATCCGGGCGTTGCGGCCGGGTGAGACAGCGCCACGTCATCCACGCCAGCGCCAACGCGAGCGGTGTGAAGATCGCTTCCGTGAGGAGCAGGCGACAAAAGAAGACGCCGAACGGGTCGAGTGCGACGAGTAGTCCGCCGACATACGCTGCGCGAGGGCCAACGGCCTCGCGCACCCAGAAGTAGACAATCAGGGCCGAAAGCGCGGAAAGCGCGCACTGGGTCAGTCGTACTGCCGCCACTCCGGCGGCGAGCTTCGTGAAGGGGAGCAAGAAAAGCGGATACCCCGGCGTGCGCGCGGCGCGGCGGCCATCGTCGGAGACAAGTTCGCCGCGATCGGTAAAGTTGCTGGCGAGCTGCCAGTGCAGCCTTTCGTCGGGAAATTCGAGCGGTCGATTCAATCCGCTCGCGAATACAAACCCGAGCCGTGCGACCAGTGCAATCAGCAGAATCGCGATGGGCGCTATTGCACCTCGCGGCCGCTGGCTCACCGGCTGCCCGCCAGATCGCCGCGCGGCTCGGCGCGACCATCCTTGCCGGGCCGCAGTCGCAGACGCAGGGCGCGGCGCGAGCGATCGGTGAGTTTGACGCGATCATCGATGCGCAGCGGCATGACCCAGATCGGGCCGGTCTGATCGCAGAGCACGCCCGTTCGGGCTCGCAATTCGGGCTCGATCTTCTCGCCGATGAAGAAGTCGCTCAGCGATTTCGCGCCGGGGGCGCCGAGCGGGTGGAAGCGGTCGCCGTCGCGTCGGCCGCGCACGATGAGCGGCAGCCGCAAGCTGTCGTAGTCGAGCCACTCTTCGAAGTTGGATTGCTTTTGGCGCAGCTCGGCGACCGTGTCGGCGTCGACGGCGCGGACATCGATCGCCAGCTCCATGCCGATCGGCGGCGGCAGGATCGTTTCGCCGGGGCAATGCACCTGCGTGGTGTCGAGCGCGGGCTCGCTGTCGCGTGCGTCGAGCGGGCGAAAGTCGATTCGCCCGTAGAGGCGCTGCACCAGCACCGGCCCGGGCAGGTGTACTTCTTTGCCGCTGCGCGGGTCTTCGGCCAGGCGCATGACCGCTTCGATGTGGTTGAAGCCCAGGTCCTGCTCGCGCCCGATGGCGATTGATGCGGCCCGGCGGATCACTTCGGCCTGAATGATGCGCGGTTTGCTCAGCAGGGCGTATTTGTTGAGGACGATCCGCTGCGGCGCCTGCGAGACGACCATGGAATCGAAGGTGCGCTCGCCGGCGTCCGCCAGGTATTGGCTCATCCAGCGTGCCTGTTCGGCGAGGCGCAGCAGCGCTTCGACCACGTTGGGGTTGAGCACGTCGCGCAGCATGGGCATGATCTGCGAGCGAATGCGGCCGCGTGTGAACTCGGTCGAGAGATTGGTGCTGTCGTTGCGCCACTCGAAACTGCGGTCTTTTGCGATCGACTCGATCTGCGCCCGCCGCATGCCCAGGAGCGGACGGACCAGCGTGATGCGGCTGCCGTCGCGGATGGCGCGGGTGATGGACATTCCGGCGAGGCCGCGGATGCCGGTGCCGCGGCAGGCGCGGTGGATGATGGTTTCGGCGTTGTCGTCGGCATGATGTCCGACGGCGACGAAATCGCTGCCGGTCTTAAAGGCGACGCGCTCGAGGAAGTCGTAGCGTCGTTCGCGGGCGACTTCTTCGGTGGAGCCGCCGCCCTCGCTGACCTGTCGCCGGACGTCGATCTGCTCGAAGTGATAGGTCAGGCCGAGCCGGTCGGCGAGCTGGCGGACGAACTCGGCATCATGATCGGCCTCTTCGCCGCGCAGGCTGTGGTGGAGGTGGGCCGCGTGAAGGCCCCAGCGCAGCCCGCGGCGTCCGTTGAGTTCGGCCATGGCGTGGGCCAGGACGGTGGAATCGGGGCCGCCGGAGATTCCGAGGACCCAACTGGCGCCCTCTTTGAGCAGTTGCCGCTCGGCGAGGGCGTCTGCCAGCGAATTGACGAAGCTGTCCCAGTTCATCGGACCTTGCACCTTTTGGGCAAGCGACCGGATCGGCAGCGCCGCCGACCAAAAGTCGAGCCGTGCATTGTACCAAATGGCCTGGGTGCGGGCCGAATCGCGAAATCGCGGGTGGAATTGCGGAGGATTCGGCGGGGCGGAAAGGGCGATTTCGTGGCATGAGTGTTCGGGGGGTTTCTGAAACAATTGTGCTGGACCGAGGGGTGGGGGGCGGGTCTATGCTGGGGGTTCTGCCGGGCCGCCAGCGCTGAACGGCCCGATCGAAACCACCTCGGAGCTTGACATCTTGTCCGCACGATCGCGACGCATCACCCGCTTTGCCATCGCAGTTCTGGCTTGCGGAGCACCGCTCGGCGCGTTTGCCGCGCAGCCGATCGAAGCCAGCAAGCAGGCGCCTTCGACGGGCGAAACGCTGGGCGGCGGCGAACGAGGGACATGGGGACCGGTGATCACGTGGGGACTGCCGTTTCGCCCGCAAGTTCCGATTCACGCGGTGCTGACGCCGGTGCGAAATCTTTTGACCGGGCGCGCCAGTGGGCGGGTCTTCACCTTTGGTTATTACGGCGTGCCGGATCACTATCTGTGGAACCCCGATACGGGGCAGTTTCAAGCGCTGGAGAACATCTATCCGACGGTGATGCTGCGTGAGTGCGGGTTTGCGACGCCGCCGAGCGATGCGAATCTGTTCTGCTCGGGTCATTCGGTGTTGCCGGATGGGCGCGTGCTCATCACCGGTGGAAACCTCGACGCGCAGGATCTGGATTGCCCGAACGTGGCCGCCGACCGCGGCGCCGGGCACGGCCATGGTTCATATGCCTTTGCGGGCGCCCGCTTCACGCATGTGTTCGACCCTCGAAAGCTCGGGACGGCGAGCGAGTGGGTCCGCGCGCCGGACATGCGCGACGGCCGGTGGTATCCGTGCAACACGGCGCTGGGCGACGGTCGCGTGTTGGTCACTTCGGGTCTGGGCGAGTGCAGTTTTTGCGAGACGGCGGCCCGGAACATGCCGGTCACCTACACGAACGAAGACCTTGAGATTTACACGCCGCAGGTGGGCGGGCTGGGCACGTGGCAGGTGGTGGGCACGCGCGAGATTCCGCTCTATCCGTTCATGTGGCTGATGCCGACGGGGCAGATTTTCTACGGCGGTCCGGGGGCGGATTCGTCGATTTACAACGTGCCGCCGCTGAATGGTTCGTGGAATTTTCTGGCGTGGTCGGGGTATCCCTATCGCGGTGGGGGCAGTTTTGTAGGTGTGCCCGGGCAGCCGTTCAAGATCATGGTCATCGGCGGCGGCTGCTGCGGGCCGAGCTCGACGAACACGGTCGAGATGATCGATCTGGCGCAGGCGAATCCGCAGTGGCAGACGATGAACCCGCTCGCGATCGGGCGGGAATATGCCGACGCGACCATTCTGCCGGACAAGACGATTTTCGTCAGTGGCGGGCGGCGGAACACGTGGGACAACGAGATCGGCGACGCGGTGTTTCGGGCCGAGATGTATGACCCGCAGGCGACGACGCCCGGCGGACCGGTCTGGCAAAACGCCGGCAACGCGGCACGGCCGCGCATGTATCACTCGACCGCGCTGTTGCTACCCGATGGAAGCGTCTGGACCGGCGGCGGCACGGCGGAAGGGCCGCACGACAACCAGGCTTCGGCGGAGGTGTATCGACCGGACTATGTGACCGCGGTGCGGCCGGTGATCACGTCGCTGCCGTTGAATGTGGGCTATGACCAGCTCTTCACGGTGAGCAGCCCGAACGCGGCGAGCATTCGGTCGGTGGTTTTGGTCCGGCCGAGTTCGACCACGCACGGGTTGAACATGGAGCAACGGCTTGTGGATTTGCAGTTCACGCCGGCGCCCGGCGGGGGCGCTCTGAGTGTCCGCGCTCCGCTGAACGGCAACTACGCCCCGCCCGGGTATTACATGCTCTTCGTCGTCGACAGCAATCGCGTGCCGTCGGTGGGCCAGTTCCTGAAGCTGCGGGCGGTGCAGTGCCCGGATTGCCCGGCGGACATGAACTGCGACGGCTTCGTCACGGTCGGCGACATCGGGGGATTTGTCGCGGCGATTACGAATCCCGCGGGATATGTCGCGACGTTTCCTGACTGCGACATCGCCAACGCGGACATGAACGGCGACGGCGTGGTGAGTGTGGGCGATATCAGCGGGTTCGTGCAGGAGCTGACGGGCCTGTAGTCGAATGCCGCCCGCGGCTTGGGACATTGGCCCCATGGAGCGGGGCGGCGCATCGGGCCGCGTCGGCGGCCCGGGCGAGCCGCATTGCCCATTGTGAAGCCTCGAACGAAACCCTACGATGCTCGACTCGACAGACAACAGCGGCTTGCCCTTGGGGCAACCGCGGGCTTCTATCCGTTTTGAAATGAGGATTGCCGAACATGGCGACAGCCAACCGCCGCCACCTATTCACGTCTGAGTCGGTCAGCATGGGCCACCCGGACAAGGTCTCCGATCAAATCTCCGACGCCGTCCTCGACGCGATGCTGAAGGACGACCCGTACAGCCGCGTCGCCTGTGAGACGCTTTGTGCGACGGGCCTGGTCGTCGTCGCCGGCGAAGTGACGACGCGCACTTACGTCGATATTCCGGATGTCGTGCGCGGCGTGGTGCGCGAGATCGGCTACACCTCGGCGGAGATGCGATTCGATGCCGATAGCTGCGCGGTTCTCGTTGCGTTGAACAAGCAGTCGCCCGACATTGCGATGGGCGTCGACCGCGAAGGCGCCGGCGATCAGGGCATGATGTTCGGCTTCGCCTGCCGCGAGACGCCGGAGTTGATGCCGCTGCCGATTCAATTGGCGCAGCGGCTGGTGGAGCAGCAGGCGGCGGTCCGTCGCGACGGTCGCATTCCGGGACTGCGTCCGGACGCCAAGAGTCAGGTGACGGTTGAGTATGAGGGGCTCAAGCCGGTGCGGGTCGACACGCTGGTGCTGAGCACGCAGCACGACCCGACCTGGAACGAGCGGCAAGGCGATCTGAAGAGCGCGGTCGTCGAGCATGTGCTGCGGCCGGTTCTCGGCGAGTGGTGGAACAACAGCATCAAGATTCACGTCAACCCGACCGGCCGGTTCGAAATCGGCGGTCCGCACGGTGACACGGGACTCACGGGTCGCAAGATCATCGTCGACACCTATGGCGGCCGCGGTCGTCACGGCGGCGGCGCCTTCAGCGGCAAGGACCCGACCAAGGTCGACCGCTCGGCGGCCTACATGGCGCGGTACATCGCGAAGAATGTGGTCGCGGCCGGTCTGGCGGAGTGCTGCGAAGTGCAGCTCAGCTACGCGATCGGCGTGGCCGAGCCGACCAGCGTGCTGATCGATTGCCAGGGCACGGCGAAGGCGGACGAGGATAAGATTTCGAAGGCGGTTCGTGAGCACTTCAAGCTGACGCCGCGCGGGATCATCGAGAGCCTCGACCTGCGTAAGCCGATCTATCGCGAGACGGCGCGGCACGGCCACTTCGGTCGTTCGCTGCCGGGCTTTACGTGGGAAAAGACCGACAAGGCGGACGCGCTGAAGCGCTCGGTATAGAACCGGAGCGAAGCAGCAGCAGCAAATGTGGAGAAGCACCGGCGTTGCGCCGGTGCTTTTTTCATGGTCGGACGATGCGGAGCTGCGACGGAGGACGCGGTGTGAGATCGGGGAGAAGCTGCGGCGCTCCTATGGGCAATCGACGCGATCCAAGCCGGCGTATTCCTCGGCGGCGACGAGCGTGACCGAGTGGGGCTCTTCCTGCAGAAAGCGGGCGCCGATCGCGCGGAAACGCGGGGGATTGTCGCTGACGAACACCTGAATCGTGCCGCGATTCGCGCGGTCGGCGGTGGCGCGCGTCTGCGCGAGCCGCTCGGCGACGACGAGGGCCGTCTGCTCGCCGCTGTCGACGATTGTTGCCTTCGGGCCGAGATACTCGCGAATGGCGTCCGCCAAAAGCGGATAGTGCGTGCAGCCGAGCAGCACGACGTGTGGGTCGCTGGTGCGCAGCGGTGCGAGATAGTCGGCGATGACGGCGCGGGCGACGGCGTCGGCGCCGGTGCGGCCTTCCTCGACGATCGGCACAAAGAGCGGGCAAGCGATCGGCACGATTTCGGGCGTCTGCGGTGCGAGCCGTCGCAGAGCTTTGGGATAGGCCTCGCTGGCGATGGTCGCTTCGGTGCCCAGGACGGCGATGCGAGCATTGCTCATCGTCGCGGCTTGCAGCGCGGCGCGAGCGCCGGGCTCCACCACGCCGATCACTTCGACCGGCAACGCGGCTCGAAGTTCGTCGAGAGCGAGGGCGCTGGCGGTGTTGCAGGCGGCAACGACCAGCTTGGGGTCAAAGCGCAACAGATATCGCGCGCACTCGATCGAAAAGCGACAGACGGTGCGCGGCGACTTGGTGCCGTAGGGAACGCGGGCGGAGTCGCCGAAGTAGACAATTGACTCGTGCGGCAGGTGCTTGCGGAGCTGGCGCACGACGGAGAGTCCGCCGACGCCGGAATCGAAGACGGCGATGGGGCGAGCGGGCATCTGATCCTCCTTGATCATGAATGGCCAGTGTAGCGGCTGGGCGCGCATTTTGAGCGGCGGGTGTCGGGCAGTGGCGGGGGCGATCGTCAGAAAGCGGCTAGAGGAAGCGTGCCGCTACATGGTTTCCCAGCAACAAGCCGCGGCGTGTCAGGCGGATCGTTGCGTCGTCGACCTCGAGCAGGCCGTCGAGCCGCAGCTCCTCGACCGCGGCGGGGAAGGCGTCGACGAAATCCTGGGCGTAGCGCTCGCGAAACGCTGCGCGGTCGATGCCGCGGTTTTGGCGGAGGCCGAGCCAGGCGGCGTCGCGCATCTGGGCGTCGCGCGAAAGCTCTTCGCTTTCGATTTGCGGGCTTTTGCCGGCGCGGATCGCGCGGACATAGGCGGCGGTGTCGGGGACGTTTCGATAGCGCAGGCCGCGATCGGCGAGAAAGCCGCAGGCCGACGGGCCGATGCCGAGGTAGCCGTCGTTGTTCCAGTAGCGCAGATTGTGGCGACATTCGCGGCCGGGTCGCGCGAAATTGCTCACTTCGTATTGGCGATAGCCCTCGCGCGCGAGGCGTTCGATCGTCGCCTCGTACATCTCGGCTTCGAGATCCTCGTCCACTTTGCGCACGCGGCCTTCGCTGAGCTGGCGGTGCAGCGGCGTGCCGGGTTCGAAGGTGAGCCCGTAGCAGGAGAGATGGTCGGTGTTCAGGGCGAGTGCGGCGTCGAGGTTGCGCATCCAGGATGCGAGCGACTGGCCCGGGACGGCGAAGATCAGGTCGATGCTGACGTTGTCGATGCCCGCCGCTCTCGCGATGCGGATGGTCTCGGCCACCTGCGGCGGGCGGTGGATGCGTTCGAGCACCTGCAATTCGCCGGCGTCGAAGGATTGGGCGCCGATCGACACGCGATTCACGCCGCCGTTCACGAGCGCCGCGGCCACCTCGGGGGTGACGGTGGCGGGGTTCGCCTCGGAAGTGAACTCGAGCGGCAGGTCGCGATCGGCGAGCGACGCGAGTTTGGTGAGCAATTTTTGGAGAAGCTCGGGAGGCAGGGTGGTCGGGGTGCCGCCGCCGACGAAGATCGTGTCGACGGAGAATGCGTGCGCGGTCTCGTAGCCGGCGAGCTCGGCGAGCAATGAGTCGACCAAAGGGCCGATGGCCTGTTTGTCGAACACTTCCGAATAAAAATCGCAGTAGCCGCAAATGGTGTGGCAGAAGGGGACGTGGGCGTAGAGGGAGCGAATGCGGGGCGTGAAAGCGGTTGTAGCGCCGTGCCCAAGTTTGTAGGATTCTGTCGGCGGCATTGCATACATGATAGGCCTCGCCGCGCTGCGCTGCGGGGAATCGTGCGACGTCGATCGACGGTTATGAGTTTCGAGAGGTTGCGACGCGATGCAGGTCAACCTGGTGATGTTCAAAGACGAAGAACGCCGCGACTTCGCGGTGCAGGGCGATCGCACGGTGATCGGGCGGAAGCTCGACTGCGACCTGCGCATTCCGACCGGCGACGTCTCGCGTGAGCATTGCGAAGTGCTTTCGAACGGGAGCGGGCTGCGCGTTCGCGATCTGGAAAGCGCGAATGGCACGTATGTGAACGGCAAGCGTGTCACTGAGTCGCCGCTGAAGGCGGGCGACAAGCTGTCGGTGGGGCCGGTGGTGTTCGTGGTGCAGGTCGACGGTCAGCCCGCGCGGATCACGCCGCACGATGTAAAAATGCCCGACATTGCGGCGGAAGAAGCGCCGAAGGTTGCGGCGAAGCCGGCTGCGGCCGCGCCTGCCAAGCCTGCGGCGGCTGCGAAGCCGGCGCCGGCCGCGAAGCCTGCGGGCGGCGCGGGTAAGGCGATCGGCGGGGCCGCGGCGCTCGGCGCGGCGGCCAGCGCTGCCAAGCCGGCGCCGAAGAAGCAAGAAGAAGAGTTTGATCTGAACGAAGACGATCTGTTCAGCGGGGCGGACGAAGAATTCGACATGGATGCGGTGGAATTCCTCGATGATGAGGATGAAGAGAGCATGCCCTGAGCGATCGGCCGACGTTCCGATGCGCGACTGCGGTTGAATGGACGAGGCACGGATGTCGGCAAATGCGGGCGGCGCATCAGCAGCACGGTCGGGCGGGGCATTCAGCCAGACTCATTTACGATCACAGCGCGTTTCGTCGCCGCCTCGGCGGCCGATCCGAAAACTCCTAATTCGACTCGTTTTTCTCTCCGTTGCGGTCAGCGCGATCCTTATCGCTGTTGCAGCGTCGTGCGCCGTTTTGCGGCCTGCCTGGCATGTCCCCGCGGCGATCAACTATGCCACGTTGAACGACGACAAGGCGGCGCTGGTGGCGCTTTATGATCGGGCGAGCGCGGCGCTCAACCGGCGGATGCCGGCTGTGATTGAGATTGATGAAGCGCTGCTGAATCGGGCGATCGCGGCGCATGACGAGTTTTGGCCGGAGCTGCGCGAGCTGTTTGCGGGGCTGCGTGACGTGCGGGTGCGGATGCACGACGGTGGCGAAATCGAAGTTGCCGCGGTGCCGACGCAGTTGGATTTGCCGGTGCTGGCGGTGCTGGGGGCGCGGTTTTCGGTGGACAGCCGGCTGCGGGCGGACCTGACGCATGTCGGCATCGGGCGTCTTCATATTCCGGGGTCGCTGCTCTGGTCTCGGTTGCGCAACGCGCTGTCGCTGGAGCGGCTCAACCGCGTGGCGGTCGACGAGCGCGGTCTGGCGATCTTCAACGAGTGGGTCTGGGAAAACGGTCGCGTGTTGTTCCGCGTGTCGCGGATCGAGGTGAGCGCTGGGAAGTTGTCGTTGGAGTTGACGCCGATTCCCAGCAGTCCATCCTGAATCGCGTGGCGGCGTGCTGTCAGAGGCGCTCGATCCGGCGCGGGGTCGAATTGATTTTTCGGCTTATCGGACAAGCGGTTGATTGTGGATAACTCTTTGTGAAATAACGGCTTCTGGAAGATCGAGCGCGCCGAATCGGTTTCCTTCGTGATCAGCGCCCGTTAGAATGTCGGGAACTATCGGCGCACCGCGTCTCGTCTGAGAGCGAGGTGCGCTTGATTGCGAGAGCTAAACTGTCGGCAGGGCTGAGAGTGCCGACCGACCGACCCTGACCGCGTGCGGTGTGTCCTTGTGCACTGTGCGCACGCCGTGCGAGACGTGACTTAAGACATCGACTGATTTTCGTAGCGCCCGCGCGGGATCGCCCGCGTCGGCGATGGGTTCATCGACCTCTGGAGGTCCTGCGAGATGACCGTTCAACGACGTGGATTTCGTACTCTGTGGCCGCTGGCGAGCGTTGCCTGCGGTCTGACGGCGGCCTGGTTTGCGACGACGGCTTCGGCGGAAGAGCGCAAGCTGGCGGTGCTGCTGGGTTATCCGATCAAGCAGGACAACGGCGGCTCGGGCAACAGCCTGCCGAACGCGAACGACGTTTTCGACGCGTACTTTGACAAAGTGAAGAACGGGCGGGTCAACGCCGACAACCCGGATGGGGTGCAGGTCGACTCTCATGCCGAGTGGTGGGAGGAAATCTCCTACGGCGACGTGACGGTGAGCGGCAACGTGTTTGGGTGGGTGAACCTGCCTTGGCGGACACGGCCGAACAACATCTCGGATTGCGGCAGTGCGGCGGTGCCGATTTGCCGCGTGCCGCACGTCGATCTGAACGGGAGCGTTGTCTCCTACGCCGCCGGCGTGGGTGAAACGTTTAACAATCGAGCGGCGAAGTTTCGATACGATTTTGACGGAGTGGGGACCACGCGTGCGTTTGCTCCCTTTGCGAACGCGACTGAGACGACGGGTCCGAACGCGAACAACCCTGGCGCGAACATTCCTCGGATTCAACCCGCCGGCTCCAAAGCGAAGGACGCGGGTGGGTTTGATGTCTTTACGCCCGGCGAGCGTTTCCTCGACCTGAACAACAACCGGATTTATGACGCCGGCGTATTTGAGTGGGGCATCGACAAGAACGGCAACGGCATCATCGATATCGACCGTAAAGCCACCAGCTACGCCCAGTTGTTTGACTCCTGCATTCAGTTTCCGCGGGACGAAATGGGCGAGCCGCTGAATGACGACGGCACGCCCAACCCCGAGTACCTCCCGGAACTCGAGCTGGCGTTTATGGGTTGGGCCAACAACACCGAGTGGTACGACAGCAACGGTGATGGCGAGTGGGATAAGGACGGCTTCGGCAGCGCCTATTTCGGCATCTATGAAGAGAGCATCCCGTCGTTCTCCGGTGGAGACGCCGCGTTGAACCAGTTCCCGTGCGTCGGGGGCGAGCGAACCGGCACGCCGCCGACCGTTGAGCTCTCGTTCCATCGTGGTGATTGGAGCGCGACGGAAGTTTGGATCGATCGAAATCAGGACTTCGCGCTGGGTGGCCGGGCGGTTCGTCGCGACGAATTCCGCGGCGACGCCGGCAATACGGACGGGCCGGCGCTGGTCTTTGAATTCCTGATCGGGCTTGCCGATCCGGACAGCGACGAAGTTGAGTATTTTGACGAGCAGTGGAACGCCAATTTCGATTTTCCGGAGCCGTTCGAGGATCACCTGCGCAAGTGGGACGCGGCGGCACACCAGTTCGTCCCGACTGAGATTGATTACATCAAGAACAATTACCCCGGCGACCCGGCGGCGTTGACCGCGCTTATCGGCGACGACGGCGGCACACCCAACGATCCGTCGGATGACACCGTCGGGCGGATTGGCAATCGCCGCTACGACGCGTCGGACGCGTGGACGAACACGTTCAGCTCAGTGAATGCGAGCAACAAGGTCCAGTTCATTCAGGCCACGCCCGACGATGCGACTGAGTCCGCGGCGTTCAATCTTTCACAGCAGTACATCACTCCGGAGCCGGAGTTCTACACGGATAATCCCCCGTCTACCGGTCCGGCCGGTTGGTCGTTGGATGAGTTCTGGGAGGAGCGTTTCGGGCCGGACAGCACGCCTCCGATGTGGAATCCGACGGTTCCCTATTTCCGCCGCTTTGAACCGGGTAACCCGGTCATTCGCCTGGCCGGCGACTCCGACGATCGTCGCTTCGAGTTCCGAGCCACGAACGGTGGTCCGGTAAACGCCGGCGTTGATTTCAATGGCAATCAGTACACCGAGGCCTCGGGCACTGTGTTGCCGAACATCTCGGACGGTCGCGATGGGTTCTTTGACGGCCCCGCCGAGTTCGCCGACCTTCCTTCGTCGATCTACCACCAGGCTGGCGACGGCGGCCTCGGAGAGGTGACGGGCCCCGGCGGCGATTTGATTTACGGGTCGGACGTTGGCGTCCACGATCCGCAGGGCGGCGGCGGTGTCCCCGACCAGATCATCCCGGCTGCCGGACCATTGGCGTTTAACGTCCATGGCGATCAGGGGTACGACGGCGGCAACGTGTTGAACCTCGAAGTTCTTACGTGGAACAGCGAAGGCGCGACCAGCACCGATGACGTCATCGAGATTCCCGCGCCCGATCTGGACGGCGACGGCGTTCCCGATGATCTGGATAATGACGGTCAACCGGATGACCCGATCGTCATCACCATCTACCACCGCGACACCAACCTTGACGGTCTGATGGATCTGGGCGAGACCATCGGCGAGCAAGGTGTTTACGCCACGCGGATGGAAAACCCGTTCTACAGCTACGGCGTAAGCCCGATTCAAGGCCAGTCGGCGGATGGAAATCCGTCGAACCTCTATCCGTTCAACCGCACGCGTTGCATGGAAGACATGGTCGAAGCGCTTGACGATGTCGTCGACTGGGACGACTTCCTCGGCGGCCCCGGCCAATTCGGCAATGACATTCTCGGCCTGCTGCTGTTGCCTGAGGGCACTGGTCCCGGCGGCATGTTCACGCTGCCGGCTTCGGGTCGACATCTGATTCGGACTCGAGACATTCAGGACGCGAGCGCCGTCGGATCGGCGCGCTACACGCCGCTGAGCTTCTTCGACGGCATGGGCATTGAGATTGGCGGCCTTGGCGAAGGTGGCGGACTGCAGCCCACGGGTTTCCAGACCGGTTTTGCCGGCCACGAGTATGGCCACATCTGGGAGGGCTGGCCCGACCTTTATGACTATGACGTGCGCGCGCAACCGCCGCTGAACATCGTCAACAACCCGGTGGCGGTGTGGTGTGTGATGGCGGGCGGCGGACTGGTTCACCCGGTGCCGATTCTGAAGGCCGACTCGGGCTGGATCAATCCGATCGATATTACTCGCGCCCTGACGCCCAACGTGAACGACACGCTCGTGATTCGTCCGTGGGAATTCGATCGCAACAAGAACATTTTCCAGTACACCAATCCGCTGTTCCCGGGCGAGCAGTATTGGTACTGGGCGACTTCGGAGGCCAAGCCAGATCCGGAGTTCGTCAACTTCGACAGCCGCGGCCTTCCGGGGCTGGGCCTCATGGTGATGCGCACCGACCGCGGTTCGAACCTGGAGAGCCTGCCGCCTCAGCAGCGCATCGCCGCCGGTCGCTTCACCTATCAGATCATTCAGGCGGACGGCGAACAGCGGCTCGAGAACGGTCAGAACTTCGGCGACGCCGGCGACCCGTTCCCGGGCACCAGCAATCGCCGCATCTTTACGCGGAACACCGACCCGGCCGCGCGCTGGGGCAATGGCGCCGCGAGCGGTCTCGACGTGCTGGACATTCAGCGCAATGAGACGAGCGGCGTCATCACTGTGCGGTTCAAGTGGTCGCCGCGCGAGCTGCCGAGCCTCGAGTGGGTTCGCCCGCCGGAGTTTGGTCAGCCTGGCGAAGCGGGTCTTTCCGTCGGCGGCATCTATCAGGTTCGCACGCGGACGTTCGACCAGTTTGGCGGCACGCGGATCGATTTCTTTGCCGCGCCGTTTGAGCCGGGTTCCGATCTGGCCTACCTGCCGACGGACATTCAGGTCGGCACGACGACCAAGCAGCCGGGCGACGCCGACACGCGCGTCAACGCGGAAGTGTTCCGCCTTGCTGACGGCACATACACCTTCTACGCGCGGCTCGTTCCGGGCGTGGGTGCAGACGGTCGCGCGGAGAACGAGTTCTCCCTGCCGCGCGCCGGTATCGACAACTTCGGCGACGGCATCCTGACGGTGCAGGATGTCGACACGGCGATTTCGTTCTACGAGACGTGGACCGTGCGCTGCACCAATGCGAATCCGCCGGGTCAGGAAACCTGGAGCGTCAGCGGGACGATTTCCGGCCCGCAGGCCGACGCTCGCACGGGCACGGTCTATTCGTCGAATGCCGATTCGCAGGGCCGTCGCGCCGTGCGATTCCTGATTCAGTCGCGCGTTCTGCCCTTCCGCGTGGGCGACGAGTTCCTCTTCGTCACGACCGGCTACACCCCGCATAGCGCGGCTGTGCTGGTCAACGACGGTGAAGTGGTGTTGCCGGAGCCGCCGGATGCTCAAGGGCGGCTGGCGGCGGGCGCGGCGGCGGGCCTGGCGCCGCACACGGTGTCGTTCAAGCACGACGGGTCGACCGATCCGTTCGGGGCGGCGCTGAATTTCCGCTGGGACTTCGGCGACAACTCGGACGTGGTGGAGACGGCGGACCTCAACGCGTTGATCACGCACACGTACACCACGCCGCGCACTTCGGCGTACGAGGCGCGTCTGACGGTCACGAACATCTTCGGCTTGTCCGACACGGTCGTGATTCCGATTCAGGTCAACGCGGCCCAGCCGCCGAACGTTCGTCTGGAGGCGACGCCGCGCTCGGGCGATGTGCCGCTGGTGGTTCAGTTCTCGGCCGAGGGCACGACGGACCCGAACGCGGGCACGACCGCGATCGACTATGTGTGGGACTTCGGCGACGGCAGCCCGCTGTCGACCGCGGCTCGCAACACGCACACCTACAACGCCGCCGGGATTTATGTGGCGCGCGTGACGGCGACCAACCGGCCGTACAACCGCTCGGCGTCGCAGTCGGTCGAGATTCGCGTGGGCGGAAGCGTCAATAGCAACTTCCCGCCGATCGCGCAGATCGACGTCGATCGCACGCTGGGCCCGGCTCCGCTGCGGGTTCTCTTCAACGGCGACGGGTCGAGCGATCCGGAGAACGGCACGCTGGAATATTCGTGGGACTTCGGCGATGGCTCGCCGGTGGTCCGCGGCGCTTCGAGCGTCGAGCACACCTTTGAGCGCGTGGGCACGTTCGTCGCGACGCTGACGGTGCGCGATAACGTCGGTCAGCAGGATCCGGCGGCGGTGACGATCACGGTCTCGGGCAATCCGCTGTCGAACAACCAGGCTCCGGTGGCGCGAGCGACGACTAGCTCTCGTCAGGGCGCGGCGCCGTTCGTCGTACGCTTCGACGCGAGCGACTCGCGCGATCCGGAAGGCCAGGCGCTGCGGTATGAGTGGGACTTCGGCGATGGCTCGCCGAAGGTCGAGAGTGTCGTGGCCGAACACACCTACACCAAGGCGCAGGCTTATATCGCGGTGCTGCGTGTGACGGATCCGCTGGGCGCCGCGGGTGCGGTGAGCCTCAACATCCTCGTCAATGCCCCGGCCGGCGGGCAGTCGGGTCAGGACAATCCTGACGACGGCGGCACGGATGGTGGCGGCGACGGCGGCGGCGTGAGCGGCCCGCCGATCTGCGGTCTGTTCGGCTTCTCGCAACTGACGCTGATGCTCGCCGGTCTGGCCGGTGCGCGGCGTTGGACGGGGCATCGCGGCTAAAGCCATCGCGGCTGCTCGCTGAGTTTGAAGTGCAGATTCGGCCCGCCTTCGTGTATCGAAGGCGGGCCTTTTTCATGTGCCGCTTGGTCGCGAGCGGCGTGAAGGGATTGATGGCGGTCAGGGAGCGATGGCTGAGCAGCCGGGTCGTGCGCACGCCGCAAAAGATCGCCCCGGGTGATGGAATGGGTTTGCGGAGTGCCCCCGAAGACGCGTGGATGGCGAGAGGCGAGGAGCCGATCAGGCCGAAAACCGCGGGGGCGCGGTCTGCGGCCGGAGTCTAATCAGCGACTGTTCATCAGCCCAGCAGTTCGACGCTGGTCCATTGATCGAGCGTCAGCGTGGTGATTTCGCCGTCGGACTTCTTGAGCCGCAGTCGGTGGAGCCAAAGTTTGTTGTCTTTGCCATGGGCGTACCAACTGCCGGTCTTCTGCCGGGTGAGTTCGACCACGGTGCCGACGGTTTCGAGGTTCCAATCGCCTTCGCGGCGGTCGATTTTCTGCTTCACCCGGACATTCTGCCCGGGCTTGATTTCTTCCATCGAGAGTATTTTTTCTGCGTGCATCTTCGCCTACCTCAGCTTCGCCAGTTTCGAACCCGCACTTATAAACGAACAGCGGCGGGTCGCAAGTGTCCGGCGGGCGAGAGCGATTGCGCGAGGGCCATCGGCGGTTGGCGGCGGCGGCGCGTGGGAGCGTGCAATCGCTGCGCTCCGGGGCGAATCGGCCTCTGCGGGCGGCTCCGACGGGGGCGATTCCGCCTGATTTCGCGTTGCGATTCGCGCCCCGAGCCGCTACTTTTCACGATTCGTCGCCTCATGACGCTCGCGAGGGTTTCGCAGCGAGGTGACGGCAGTCCCCTTATGCCATCCGCTTGATCTGAACCCCTCCGTCAGCCGAAAGCCAACACACGATCGGCGCAGCAGCCGCGTGGGCGCGGCGGCGTCGTCATCCGGGTTTGATCGAACGCATGGGTGTGTAGACGACACGGGAATCATCAGGGCATGGTTGATCACATTCTGATTCGCAGCCTCGGCGCCACGGACATTGATCTGGAGCGCGAGCTGCAGAGCGCGTTCGGCGACACTTTTTCGATGGACACCTACGCGCCGCCGGTCGAGCTGACCGAGGCGGGCGAAGAGGTCATCGCCGACGTCGGGCCGATTTTGAAGGCGCGCGTCGTTGCAGTAACGAACAACGAAGTCGTCGTCGACGTCGGCCTGAAGAGCGAAGGCGTGATCGACATTCATGAGTGGGAAGACCGCAACTCGGTCAAGCCCGGCGACATTGTCGACGTGACGCTGGAGGAGGATCAGGAAGACACCGGCATGGTGGTGCTCTCGAAGCGCCGCGCCGACCGCATCCTGAACTGGCGCCGCATCGTCGACACCACGAACGAAGACGACACGGTGAAGGGCAAGGTGCTGAAGAAGATCAAGGGCGGACTGCTGGTGGACATCGGCGTGCCGGTGTTCCTGCCCGCCTCGCAGGTCGACATTCGCCGCCCGGCCGATATCGGCGAGTTCATTGACCGCGTGATCGAGGCCAAGATCCTCAAGATCGACAAAGAGCGCCGCAACATCGTCATTTCGCGCCGCAAGCTGATCGAAGAAGTCCGGGCGCAGGCCAAGCAGCGCCTGATGAGCGAGCTGAAGGAAGGCGAGCTGCGCAAGGGCACGGTCAAGAACATCGCCGACTTCGGCGCGTTCGTCGACCTGGGCGGCATCGACGGCCTGCTGCACATCACCGACATGTCGTGGGACCGCATCGATCATCCGAGCCAGATGCTCAAGATCGATCAGGAAGTCGAAGTCAAGATTCTGCACATCGACCGCGAGAAAGAGAAGATCGCGCTCGGCCTGAAGCAGAAAGAGCAGAACCCCTGGGAGCAGGTGGCGGAGCGCTACCCGGTCGGCAGCCGCGTGAAGGGCGAAGTCGTCAACCTGATGAACTACGGCGCCTTCGTGAAGCTCGAGCCGGGCGTCGAGGGTCTGGTGCACATCAGCGAGATGAGCTGGACCCGCCGCATCAACCATCCGAGCGAGGTGGTCAGCCCCAACGACTCGGTCGATGTCGTGGTGCTCGAGATCAACAAGGACAAGCAGGAAATCAGCCTCGGCATGAAGCAGACCGAGGTCAATCCGTGGACGATGGTGGCCGAGAAGTATCCGCCGAACACGGTGGTCGAGGGCACGGTCCGCAACCTGACCAACTACGGCGCCTTCGTCGAGATCGAAGAGGGCATCGACGGCCTGCTGCACATCAGCGACATGAGCTGGACCAAGAAGGTCAGCCACCCGAGCGAGCTGCTCAAGAAGGGCGATCGCGTGCGGTGCGTCGTGTTGCAAGTGGATCAGGAAAAGATGCGTGTCGCGCTGGGCCTGAAGCAGATGACCGAGGATCCGTGGGTCCGCGCCGTGCCGGAGCGCTATCAGCCGGGTATGGTCGTCCGCGGCAAGATCACCAAGGTCACGAACTTCGGCGTGTTCGTCGAGCTGGAGCAGGACCTCGAAGGTCTGCTGCACGTCAGCGAGCTCTCGGACGAGAAGGTCGAGAACCCGCAGGACGTGGTGAAGATCGGCGACGAAGTGGATGTGAAGATCCTGCGCGTCGACATTCAGGAGCGCAAGATCGGTCTTTCGAAGAAGCGGGCCGACTGGGCCACGGGCGACGATGGCGGCGACAGCGGCAAGCAGCGCAGCCAGCCCAAGAGCCGTCGCGGCGGCACCGATCATGGCGCCGGCGGCCTGGGCACGCTGACCTTCACGCCGGAACAGCCGAAGGAATAACCTCACGCAATCGCGTTTTTCTGAAACGCGATTACCGAGTGGCTTGGAATCGAGATTGAGTCGCCGCGCCGGATGCAGATTCGTCGCGGCGACTTTGCTTTCAGATTTGCCGCACTACGCGATGTTGGATTGGCCGTGCCACAGACGAGCCTGAGCGGCGGCTTGCGCCGCAAAGATCACCTCGCCAACGCCGACGCGACAACCCGCCGCGATCGCGTCCCGCACGAGGCGGGTTTCGCGCGGTGTGTAGATGGTCTCGAGCACGATCTTCGCCGGGGCGATCGCCGACGCGGGTAGCGGCGATGCGTCGATCTCCGGATGCATGCCGACGCTGGTGCAGTTCACGATCACGCGGCAGCCGTGCCGCAAGCGCTGATCCCATGCGGCGGCTGTCGCATGCGGAAAGTCGGCCGCGAGCGCGCGGGCACGCTCGGGCGTGCGGTTGTAAATGGTGCAGCGAAGGCCGAGCTCCTGCAGGGCCGCGATCGCCGCGCGTGCCGCGCCGCCCGCACCCAGAATCGCGGCTGCTTCGCCCCGCAGCCCTCTGACGCCGCTCTCATCGCCGACTGCGGCGTGCAGCATGGCGACGACGCCGTCGTAGTCGGTGTTTTCGCCCAGCCAGGCGTCGGGCCGCAATTCGGCGGAACCCGTCACGTCGCCGGCGCCGCGCGCCAGTCGTGCCGCGGCCAGCGTATTCACCGCGCCGATTCGCGCCGCGCGCGGGCTCACTACGCCGCCGCGCTCAACGAGCCAGCGCAGGGCATGCTCCTTGTGCGGGATCGTGACGCTGAAGCCGGCGAAGGTCGGCAGATGCTGGCCATGGGCGGCCTGATCCATGAATGCGGCGAAGGATGCGTAGTCGGGCGCGACGGGAAATCGAACGTATACCCCGTCGATGCCGCGCTCCTTCATCAGCGAGTTGTGAACCTCTGGGCTGCGCGAGTGCGCGACGGGCCAGCCGATGACGCCATAGATTTTTGTGCCGCGCCAGAGCGAGCCCCAGCGGTGGCTCAACCACAACGCGCGCAGGTCGATCTGCCCGGGCGCCGATGTGCGCGACGCGTCAATCGGCGCATAAGTGCCCCATGCGTAACAGCATTTACCTAACACGCGCGTCGCCGCGCCCGCCTCGCCCATGCCGATCAGCATCAGGCCGCGTGCCTCCCCGCTCTCCCGCGCCGCGCGATAGCGCGCCAGGATACGTAGCGCATCGCAACTATCTGCCGGCGTAACGGCCATTTTCAGCATGTGAGCTGGCGAACCCCGCAACTCGTCCCAATCGCGATCCCACGCGCTCATGCCCTGAAAATCATGCACCGACAGAATGAGCTGGTTCTTCGCTCGTGTCGTCGCGTTCTCCGGCTCGCCGCCGCGCAGCCGCTGGCAGACGAGGCCGATTTTTTGTCTGATGTTTGCCGAAGCACGCCAAGTCGATAGCTCGACGTCAATGAATCCAGGATTCAGCAATCCCAGCCGCTCGATGAGCGAAATGCGCTCACTTTCGCTGCCTTCCCAAGCACCGCCTTCCGCCGCGCTGCGGATGGTGAGGATGCAAGGCGGACGATCTGGGATCGCGAGGTAATCCGCAATGGCGTCTGGGTCGCCGATCAGGTCGGCGCGCAGTTCTACCAAATCAGCGTCCGCGGCGTAGGCCGTGAATGCCTGTGCCTTCAACGGCGCGTGCAGATCGACGATGGGCACGATGATGCGGGTCATCTCGCGGCTCATCCGTGGAAGAGATCACGCAACGGGCAGCCCAGCTCGGCGCTCAAGCGCGCCAATGTCCAGAGGCCGGTCGCGCTTTTGCCCGATTCGATTTGCGAGAGCTGCGCCGGGCTGATTCCCGCGGCTTCGGCGACCTCCGATTGTGTGCGCCCGTCGGCGGCGCGCAGCGTGCGCAACCGGCGACCCAGAAACGCGAGTAACTGCTCTTCGTTGCGATGTTCGAGTCCCAACTCCGCCATCTGCTTTTCGATCGCGCTGATGAGTCGCGCGGGCTGGATCGGCTTTTCGAGCAGGTCGCTCGCGCCGCCGCGCAACAGCGCCGTGGTGAGCGCCACGTCGGGAAAGGCGGCCATCGCGACCAGCCGCATCGATCGGCCGGCGTCGCGCAGCTTGGTGAGCAGGGCGATCGGCTCCTGATCCGGGAATTGCGCATCGACCAGTGCGACATGAACCGCGGCGCGCCGCGCGAAAGCGAGCGCTTCGTCGACGACGGTGAAGGTGGAGACATCGCACTGCGCGGCGGCGAGCGTCGCGGCGAGCTTGCGATTCTGAGCGTCGTCATCGTCGAGCACGAGGACGCGGGCGGCGACAATTCGGGACATAGCCGGCGATTGTGCCCCCTTGCGACGCCGCTTGGCAAATCGCGAGCCCGCAGATTCCGCGTCTGCGGCGTATTCCGTCAGGCTTTGTAGAACCCTGTCGCAATCATCTCTGCCCGGCCCGAAACCCGGCCGATTGTGCCTAGGATGGACGTCGAACGTATCATTGGTAGAGGAGCTGCCAATGATTGCGGGCGGTTCGCGTCGCACATTGCGCGCTCGCGACTCCAACCCCGCCCGGACCCCCGAGGAGTGTGAGCATGAGAGCGATTCGTTGGTCGTTGCTGATGGGGCTGCTGCTGACGGCCGGCGCCGCGGCGCAGAACGGCGACTATGACCGGTCACGGGCGGATAAGCGGATTCCCGCCGAGCTGCCCGACGAGTTTTATCCGACGAAGTCGATGGTGAGTTGGGTGGTGGAGCAATCGACCAACCAATTCAGCGAGAGTCTGGGCCTCGACCCGCAGCAGAAGGAAATCCTCGTCGCGAAGTTCATGGAAGAGATCCCGCGTTATCTCGCCGAGAATCGCGACACGCTTCAGCCGACGATCAACAATTTCATCAACATGATGGCTTCGCAAGAGGCCCCGACGCCCGAAAAGGTCGCCGAGTGGGCCCAGAAGGCCTTGCCGGCGGTAGAGGGATTCACGGGGCACCTCCGCGAATTGACCGACTCGATGCGCGAGCACCTGACCGACGAGCAGAATGTTTCGCTCGACGGCATGCAGGCCGCCTTCGATGTCGGCACCAAGCACATGCTCGGTCGGCTGAGCGATTGGGGTGATGGCGGCTTCGACGCGACTCGTGATTGGCATCGGTCGCCGGGACATCGCGAGCGCGAGCGCGAGCGGGAGCAGAAGATCGGCAGCGAGGCTGAGTACTTCAAGGCAGTTGCCGAAGGCCGAACGGACGTCGCACCGCCGCCTCACTTGGTCGAAGAGGGAATCGTTCCGGCGAACGCGGCGGTGGTCGCCGCGCCGGGCGCAGCGAATGGTGGCGCGGCCGCGGATGGCGAAAACGCGGGAGAGATGCCGCGTGCGGCGGCGGCGCGCGGACCGGCGGCGGCTGCTGCGGTCAAAGACGAATGGACGCTTTACGTTGAGCAGTTCTGCGACCGGTATCAGCTAAATGCGGAGCAGCGGACCAAGGCTTCGCAGTTCCTCGCGCGTGCTCAGGCCCAGCGGTCGGAATGGATGGGGAAAAAGGGCGCGCTGATCGAGCGGCTGGAGCAGATGTTGAAATCGGCCAAGACCGAGGATGGCAAGAAGCAGGCGGAACAGCAACTGTCGAAGTTGAGGGAGCCGTTCTCGCGGCACTTCAATCAGTTGAAGGAAAAGCTCGACAAGCTGCCCACGGCCAAGCAGCGCAGCGAGGCCGCCCTTCGCGCCGAGCCGGCCGCCGCCGCCGCGCCGCAGAAGCCGAATACGCCGTAGTCGAGTGCGACTCCGCCGGTCGATGATCCGTGCGATTGTCGGCCGGCGCCGATTTGGGGGGCGCGGTTGGCTTGGGGGCCGCGATGGGTGGATTGCTTCTATTCGGATTGCATCCCAGTAGATAGACTCTTGCGCGCATGCAACGCTCGACGAGTTTGTCCACACGTCCCGTCGCCGCGCTTCGCGCGATGATCGTTCTCCTGGTCGCGGTTTCGAGCAGTCGCGCGCAGGACGGCGCGGCGTCTTTCCCGACTGCCGCGCGCGGGTCGGTCGCTCCGTTTCCCACCCCGCGGATGATCGAGCTGCTCGCCGCCCGGCTGGCGGACGATTGCATCGACTCTTTGCAGCCGAGCGAGCCGCAACGCGCTGCCGCTCGGGCGGCGCTGCAGTCGCGGGCCGCGCGCTGGTTTGAGGAGCGCCGTGAACCGGTGCTGCGCGCGGTTTCGCAGTACGTCGAAATGACGCTCGAGAGCGGCCCGCCTGCGGCGAGTCAGATCGGCGAATGGTCGCGCGAGGCGCTGCCGTTGCTGGATGAAGCGCAGGATTTGTTCGCAGATTTCGCGCGCGAGGTGCGACTCGGACTAAACGCCGATCAGGCCGCGCGCTGGGAGGCGGAGCAGGCCGCGGCGCGGGTCGCGTTTTCCTTCGCCCGCAGCAAGCTCACGATCTGGCGCGACGGCGGCTTTGACCCGCAGCTTGATTGGCCCGGTGGGACAGGATTCGCCGCGCTCGCGGATCAGGAGCGGTCGCTGCTCTTCGAAGCTCAGAAGCAAGCCCGCGCGGCCGCCCCGCCAATCGCGGCCGCTGCGCCCATCGCGGATGCTCTGCCCGGGCAGAGCGTGACACCGACCGAGGCCGGCGAGATTCCGCTGGTGCAGGTCGCGCCGCCGCCGGAGTTGCTGCCCCTTCGTCCGAGCGACGCCGACTCAGCTGAGCGCACCGACTCCGAGAGCAAACCTTCCGAGGACCGGCCCGTGGCCAGCGCCGCGAGCCGTCCGACCGCGCCGGTCGCGTCTCAGCCGGCGGTCGATGAGTGGCACGACGAAGTTCGCGCCTTTTGCCGGCGATATGCGCTGAACGCCGAACAAGATCGCCGGGCGATGGTCTTCCTGCGCGAGGCGCAGCGGCGTCGCGATCGATATCAGGAGTCGCGGCTGGCGGAGTTTCGCCGCATCGAGGGTGAGTTGCGTTCGCCGGGCGAGAAGAATTTCGGCCAATTGCAGAGCGAGTATGAGCGGCTGCGAGCGCCGATTGACCATGCCAAGCGGCAACTTCTGGAACGGCTGAATACCATTCCCACGGCGGATCAGCGTCGGGCCGTCGGCGAACGGGCCGATGCACCGACTTCGCGGCCGAGTATGCGCGAGCCGAAGGGATAGTCATGCGGCCCCTTGGAAGAAGTCAGATCATTGTGCGGCGACGGGTGTGTCGCCCTTGAGCGTAAGTGAAATCGTCTGCGGGGTGGTCCTTCTGCTGCTGACGCTGGCGCCGGCGCTGTTTGCGTGGCAGACCTATCTCTTGCTGTGGGCTTCGCGAAGCGGAACGGCGCGTCAGCCAGACGCGCACAGTGAAGCTGAGCTGCCGAGCGTTACGACGCAGATTCCGCTCTTCAATGAGCCGATGGTGGCGCGGCGCGTGATCGAGGCGGTGGCGGCGATCGACTATCCCGCCGATCGACATCAGATCCAGATCTTGGACGACAGCAGCGACGAGACGCGCCATCTCGTCGACGAAACCGCCGCCCGGCTGCGGGCGCGCGGGGTTGATGTTGCGGTTGTGCGGCGGGCGGATCGCGCGGGTTACAAAGCAGGGGCGCTGCAGGCGGGATTGGCCCACGCGCGCGGCGAGTTCATCGCTGTGTTTGATGCGGATTTCGTTCCGCCGGCGCGCTTTCTGAAGTCGATGGTGCCGGCGTTCATGAGAGATCCGCGCGCGGCTTGCGTGCAGACCCGCTGGGAGCACTTGAACCGAACGGAAAACGCGCTCACCCGCGCCGTCGCGCTGGGCATGGACGGCCACTTTGCCGCGGAGCAACCCGGCCGCGCGGCGCTGGGCTGGGCGCTGAACTTCAACGGGACGGCCGGCATTTGGCGCCGCGCTGCGATCGACGACCCGCGGGTCGGCGGCTGGCATGGCGACACGTTGACCGAAGATCTGGACCTGTCGTATCGAGCCCAGCTTGCCGGGTGGCGAATCGTCTATCAGCCGGAGCCGGCCTGTCCGGCGGAGATTCCCGCCGACGTCGCATCGCTGAAGGCGCAGCAGCGGCGCTGGGCGACCGGCTCGATCCAATGTGCGATGAAGCTAGCGCCCGCCGTTTGGGGCAGCGACTGGCCTTTGGCCAAGAAGCTTGCGGCGACGGCGCACCTGTTCGGCTACAGCGTGTCGCTGTGGATGTTGCTGATGGCGCTCATCGGCCGCACTTGTTTGGCAGGCGTCGACCCGGAACTGGCCCGGCGTGCGACGCTGCTCGCGACGGTGGTCATCCTGACCTCATCGATCGCGCCGACCATCGCGTATGCCGTTTGTCAGCACCGGCTGCGCGGCCGCTGGCCCCACCTGGGCGACCTAGTCGCATTGCTGTTGCTGGGTTTGGGGTTGTCGGTGAATAACGCGTTCGCCGTGTTGCGAGGCGTTTGGCTTCGGGGCGGTGAGTTTGTGCGCACGCCCAAGACCGGCTCGGCCACCGGGCAAAAGCGATTGCGCGGCGCGCTGCCGGTCGCGTCGTCTTCGCTCTGGTTCGCTGAATTGGCGCTCGCGGCGTGGTGCGTGTGGCAATGGTGGTGGTTCCTGCCGGTCGATGGCCCGATCGCGAATGCGTTTCTGCTGCTCTTTGCGGCGGGTCTGTTCTGGGTGGGCGGCGCAGGTGCGACGGCGTGGGTTCGAGCGATGCTGGGCGCTTCGCACACGCAGCCCGAGCAGCATCCGGCGGAGTTGCCGGTCGGATCCGCGGCGACGTAGCGCGGTGCACGCGGCGCGGCTAGGTCGCGTGAGAGACTTCGAAGATGCGGGCCTTCAGCGGCGGTCCATCGCCGATCGCGGGCTTTTCGATGGGGCGTTCGAGTACATGCAGCCCCACGCGTTGCGCCGTGTGGACAAAAGCATCCGCCGGGCGGCGGTTTCGATCGACCAGCCAGGCGCGGCCGCCGGGGGCGAGTTGATCGCGCAGAAACGCCGACACCGGTTCGATGCTGCGCTGCTCGTACAGCACTTCGGCCGCGACGATTCGATCGGCGATCAACGTTGGATAGCGCTCGCGCCAATCGACGAACGCGGTCGGCACGTCCGGCAGTCCGCTGCGACGAGCGCTCTCGCGGACAAAGGCCAGCGCATCTTCGTCATAGTCGCTGATGGTGACGCGATAGCCCAGTGCGTGCGCCACCAGGCCGACCAAGCCCAATCCGCAGCCGATCTCCAGCACCGTCGGCGCGCTCTCCGGCGCGGGCGAATCCCAGTTCGCGACTTCCTCCGCGAGCAGCCGAGCCGCCGGCCAGAATTCAGCCCAGTAGGGCATGAATTCATCCTGTGCGAAGCGCTGCACGACGCGCGGGTCGTCAATCAATTGCTCGTAATTGGCCGGACCGACCAGCCGATAGGTTCGGCTCGCCACCACGATCGGCCGCTCGATGACGGGATAGCCGTTGAAGTATTCGGTGGGCGGGGTGTTGGGCGACTGCGACATTGAAAGGAGAGATTACCGGCAGGAAGCGGGCGAAGGCAGCGAATGTCGCAGGACTGCGGCGTGCGTCCGAACGCGGCGGCCGGCGCGGCCGGGCGCGTTTTGGTGTTCAAGGCTTTTCGGTGCATTCGGCCAGCCAGCGCTCGACCTCTCGAATGCGGTCGTCGTCGCCGGGGAAATGTCCGCGGCGGATCTGCAGGGCTTCCTCGAAGAGCGGGATCGCCGCGGAGCAATTGCCGCGCCGGGATTGGATCGCGCCGAGCGTCAGGAGCGTGGTCGATAGCTCGATGTGCGTCGGCGATTGCGTGCGGCGACGGTATTCGAGCGTGGCCGTCGCGAGTTGCTGGGCTTCGTCGAGTTGTCCGTTGAGCATCAGCAGCCAGCCCAAATTGCCCTCGATCGACGCGCGGATCGCCGGGCGGCCCTCGGGCTCGTCGGCGGTGTCGAGGATGCGAATCGTCTCTCGCATGGTGGCGATGGCTTCGGGCAGTCGGTCGGTGACGCTGAGCGCTTCGGCTTTGTAGTTCATGAAGCTGATGCGCGACTTATCGAAGCGCGGTTCGGCGGGCAGGCCGGCGAGCGCGGAATCGAGCAGCGGCAGCAGGGCGGTCCAATCCTCGGCGGCGCGCAATTGCGCGATGACGAGCATGACCGAATGAAAATCGTTGGCGTCGAAATGCCGCGAGAGGATTTCGGCCGTCTGCCGGAAGTAGCCGAGCGATGCTTCACGATCGCCCATCAGTCGACAGAGCTGGCCGAGCTCGTGGCAAATCTGGCCGATGGTGGTTTCGTGTTCGCGACCGAAGCGTCGATAGATCGCGAGCGACTGTTCGAGCAGCGATCGCGATTTGTCGAGAATCGACAGATGGTGGTGCGCTTCGCCGAGCGCGAAGAGCAATTCGGCGCGGGTCAGGTCGTCGTCGATGGCGCCTTGCAGCAGTTTCTCGGTGCCGCGCTCCAGCACCTCGCGGGCGGTGGCGTTGGGGTCGCCGCCGCGGCGCGGGTCGGCGCTGGCAAAGATGCCGCGCAGCAACGAGGTGACTTTCGCGGCGCGGGCGGCGGCTTTCTGAGCGGCGTCGCCTTTGGAGCGTGCGTCGGATTCGGCAGCGATCGCGCGGCGCAGATTGCGATCGGAAGAGCGCAGCGCCTGTGTCACGCCGACCGCGTAGCCGATCGTCGACAGCACCAGCAGCGCGACGAGGCCGCTGACGATCGGGTGGCGGCGGATGAGCGTGCGCAGTTGGTAGGCGGCGGTGGCGGGGCGAGCGGTGATCGGCTCACGCGCCAGGACCCGCCGCAGATCGTCTGCCAATGCCGCGACCGAGGCGTATCGCCGGCCCGGCTCCTTTTCGAGCGCCTTGAGCATCACCGTTGCGAGGTCGGGCGAAATCTCGGAATTGAGCGAGCGCGGCGGGCGCGGCGGCGTCTGGGCGATGGTCCGCGCAGCGGCGAGCAGATCGCGCGGGTCGGTCGTATAGGGCAGCGATCCGCACAACCACTCATACAGCACGACGCCGAGCGAATAGACCTCGCTTCTGACGTCGACGTCGATGCTGCCGCCGCGGACCTGTTCGGGGCTCATGTAGGGGATGGTGCCGTGGATGCGGCCGGCGGCGGTGAGGGTGATGTCGCTGCGGTCCTCGTCCGATTGGAGCAGCTTGGCGAGACCGAAATCGAGCACGCGGGCCCGGCCATCGCGCTCGACGAGGATGTTCGAAGGCTTGATGTCGCGGTGAATGACGCCGCGGCCGTGGACATAAGCGATGGCGTCGCAGACGGGCAGAAAGATGCGCAGCCGCTCCTCAACCGGGAGCGGGCGGTCTTTGCCGAAGTCGGTCAGCCGCACGCCGTCGATGCGCTCGATCGCGAACCAGGACTGACCGGCGATCGTGGTGCCGGCGGCGTAGAGCGTGGCGATATTGGGGTGGGCGAGGCGGGCCAAGGCCGCGGTCTCGCGTTCGATCTGTCGGCCGAAGCGGGCCGAGTCGCCGCCGTCGCGGGCGACCTTTAGCGCGACGATGCGGGCGGGCGCGAGCTGTCGAGCTTCGTAGACCACGCCCATGCCGCCGCGGCCGATTTGTCGGATGACTTCGAATCCGGGGATTTCGGGAATGCCGTCGAAGCGCTCCAGGCCGCTCGGGCGCTGGCCGCTGCCCGAGTCGGAGGCCGTGCGCGAGCCCAGCAAGCGGCGCAACGAATCCTGCATCCGGATATTGGCTTGAAGTTCGAGCAGCTTTGCGCGACAGGAACTGCAGGAGTCGAGGTGTTCGCGCTGTGCGGGGCTCAGGCTGGCGGACGCAGGGGGCGGCGGCCCGCCGGTCTCGCCCGCGGACGGGTCGCGAGCGCCATCGCCCAGCGTCTGAAACGCGGCGCTTTCGGCGGCGATCTCATCCAGTTGCTCGATGTCGAAGCACGCGAGACTCATGACTGCGCCCGTACGGAGACAGACGGTCCTGCCGCGCGCCGGCGGCGAGGGTGGAGTTGCTCACTTGGGTATTGCCCGACGTGCGGTGTTTTTCTCAGCGAAGTATTTCGATTCGGCTAACTGTCGTCGTAAGTCGCACGTAACTCGCGCAGCCGAGAGAGGATGCGATGCTTTGCGTTGTAGACCATTTTTACCGGGACGCCGAGCGACTCGGCCGCGTCGGTGGCGGATAGGCCGTCGCGCGCGACCAGCTCAAATGCCCGAAAGGTGGTCGGCTCGACCTCGCGCTGCACCTGTTCGAGACAGCGGGCGAGCAGGGCCGCCTCCCACTCCTCTTCCCAGACCTTCGACTGAGCATTCTCGTCTTCGGCCCGGGCGGCGGTCGAGCTGCCCATCTCCACCTCGCGGGCCTGCTGAATTCCCACCCGGCGGCGGGCTTGCAAGGCCTGCCGATAGGCGATTCCGAAGAGCCAGCGGCTAAGCCGACCCTGGGTGCGGTCATATTTCCCATCGCGCAGGCCGTTGGCGAAATGCGTCAGCGTCTCCTGCGCGACATCCTCGGCCTCGGCCCCGCCCAGCCCCATGCGACGGACGAACGAGATCACCGGCACGCGAAAGCGATTGGCGAAGCGGTCCCAGGCGGCGGCATTGCTGAAGTCCTGCAGGCCGTCGAGCAGGGTGGATGTGGTGAGCCAATCGGGCGACATGGACATCGTGATCGCATTGTAACGGTGCGGAATGGGGGCCGGGCTGCGAAGGACGTCGTGCGGGAGGGCGGATTCCGTCCCCCTTTTTGTTCGGGGGTGCGACGACGGTCGTCGCCTTCGACGGGCCAGCAGGCGGGCGAAGCTCGACCTCCACTCCATCCTGCTCCCGTGTTCGAACGCATACGATGCCTGCCATGGACGGGATCACTGCGACGACTGCGCCGCCTGCTTCGTCCGCGCCGCTTCCGCCGCGCTATCGCGCGTTGCGGCGATGCGTGGTGTTCGCGCTCGCGATGGTCGCGTGGAACGTCGGGCTTTGGTTCGCTTGGAACTATGAAGCCGATCGGCGATTGCGGGCGTTTGTCGCGGAGCGGCGGGCGCTGGGGGAGCCGGTGCTGGCGGAGGATTTCAAAGACCCGCCCGTGCCGGATGACGAAAACGCGGCCGTGGCGCTGCACTCGGTTGCGAAAGCGCTCTGGGACGCAGGTCAAGCGGCGAGCGGCGCAAACAAGCGGAATCCCGGTGCGTCGGAACACTACACAACCGCGGAACGATTGGTGCCGGGCATCGGCGATCAGATCCGCGCCGCTCTCCAGCGCCCCGAGTTTCAGTACAAGATTGAGCCTCGCGCCGGCAGCTATTCCGGAGGTGGTCGGCGGTACGTTCTGATGGAAGAGCTTGCCGGTTTGGTTCGGGATCGCGGGCTTTTGCATATCTCGCGAGGTGAGTTCGACGAGGCGTGGATGTGCCTTGCCGATCTGTCGCGCTTTATTCGTCATCTGGACAAGGGATCGGACCGCCCGCCCGATATGTGGCATCTACGCACCGTCGTTCATATGTTCCATCAATTGGCGTCTGAACTCGTCGGCATACACCAATCAAATTGCAAACAGCCGATCCCGGCCGAGCTTATGGTGCCGCTCTGTGAGCTGTCGACCGAGCCCGCGATCGCGCAGAGGTTGTGGTATGGCTTGAGGCGAGACGCACTTGAGAATGCCCATTTTCGCCAGTCGCCACTGGAGTTCTATCTGCCGACTCTCCAATTTCACCTCGCTCGTCGACGCCCGATTGCGCCGCCGAAGTGGTTGAACGATGCTTCCTACGTGCTTCATCCGCTGACAAAGTCCATCGGAACTTTGTTCGCCCGTAAGCTCGGCGAACTGAGCACAAGTCCCTCGACCCACGTTTTCCACCGCCGCGCGTCTGACCAATTCGGAATCGCTCGACTGCCGCGGATTCTGACGCCTCGTTCCGATCGAAGTTCGGACCCGGTCTTGAATTCGGCACTGCTACTCTTAGAAGAAACTCGAAAGTGGAGCGCGATTCTTCGGCTTTCGACTTGCGCCATCGCTTTGCGACGATACCACCGCGACCGGGGTGAATTGCCTCAAGAGCTCGCGGAGCTGGTGCCTGCGTATCTCGCCGTTGTTCCGACTGACCCGTACTCACCCGAAGGCAAACCGCTGCTCCTGTCGAAGCGAGCGAGTGAGCTAGGATGTGATCCGCGATTCGGCCTTCGGCGCATTGGCGCGAACTCCATGAGCGCGTATGTCGCTGAGATTCCACTGCGGTATGGAGCATTCATCTCGCTGGGCGCTCTTGGCGCTCACAACGCGACCGAAGCGCCTCGCGAGCTTCCGACTCCGGCGGGCGACCCTCCCTCAACACCGCGATTGCGGAATCATCCGGAGTTCGTTGATCGCTGGGCGGAAAGCATCGTCGGCGGCGCGCGACAGCCCGGGAGTTCCCCAACATCCCAGCCAATGAGCCCACGAGGATCGCCTCCGTAATGTCGCCGATCCCATCGGCATCACCGCTGCGATCCTGACTGCCGGACCTTCGGCCGACGATCTCGCCCGGCGGGTTACGATGAGATCGATGGCTGTCGCTCCCCTCCAGTCTGACATGCCCGCACCACCGCTTCCGCCGCGCTATCGCGCGTTGCGGCGATGCATGGTGATCTCGCTGGCGCTGGTCGCGTGGCACGTCGGGCTTTGGTTTCTCTGGAATTTCGAAGCCGATCGGCGATTGCGCGCGTTTGTCGCGGAGCGGCGGGCGCTGCGGGAGCCGGTGCTGGCGGAGGATTTCGCGCGGCCGGTCGTGGTGGATGAGGAGAATGCGGCGCACTGGCTCGCCAAGGCTTCTGACGCGTTGTACAGCGACCCCCTCACGGGTGTCGGCTGGCGCGACGAGAGAGAGTTTCCAGTCTGCGAGGCCGGTGGTCGTCCGGAACTTGACGCAGTGCGGGACATCTTCGCGTTGGCTCGGCGAGCGGCTGACTGCCCCGTCGCTGATTTCGGGGGATCGTTCACGTCGCCGGTCGTTAACAATTTCTATCCAACCACGGGATTCAGCATCAGTGTCTTGCGATTGATCGCTCATGGCGCCTGCGCCGCGGCGCAGTCGCGTGATCTGCAGAGGTCAATCGACTTAATTGACCTGGATTTGCGAATCGCGCGCCAGTACCTCACACCGCCGAGAAGCATCGTGAGCGTGGCGACGTACGCCGCGCTCCGCGAACGAATTTCGAATGTCGTAGCCTGCATTTCCGCGGGCCCGCGAGGGTCGCTCACGCATGAACGAGAATCGCTTCGCGCGATCGCTGCCGAACTATGCAATGACCGAGGCTTCGGAAGTCATTTGCGCGATGCTTTGTTGGTCGAGCGGTTGGTCGTTCTGGATGCAGGATGGAACTACTCGCGCCCGGAAGTGCTCGCGGCACTTCGCGATCCGATGCTCGCGCATCTCTATGGGCACAACCCACTCACTGATGTGCCCGTCGTCTTTGATCCGGCGTTTCGACTCGCCGCGTGGCATACATGCAAACGCATTACCGTTCTGGCCGACCTCGCCGGCGCGAATGATGGCAAACTCGTGCATGAGCTGGCCCAGCCGCGGTCGTGGAATCTGTTCCCCTGTTGCTTGCAGCATCCGCTCCTGGACGTGGGGCGAGAAGACGCCGGCTTGCGCTATTTGATGCAGTTGACCCTCGCGCGAATCGCTTCGACGCGTGCATCCGGAATCATCCTCGCGGCGCGGCTTTTCGAGGAGGATCATGGGTGCGTTCCGAACGCTCTCCAGGATCTAGTGCCGATGTACCTGGACGAATTGCCGCGAGATCCGTTTTCGAGAACGAGCGGCACATTTTGCTACCTGTGGTGGACGGACCCCCCGCGCGTTTTCAGCGTTGGCCCGGGCGGTGATTATGACGGCATGCCGGAACGTCGATTGAACGAGGAATCGGCTCAATCAGAGGTCTATCGCACACATTGCGCGATCGGCTTGCTGGCGCCGAGAGATTGATGGGCGTTGGGAAATAGGCAGGGCGGGTTTCACGCGCCGATTGCGTCCGTGTGCGCCATGATGTTGATCGGCTTCTGCGGACAAAATAGCGGTTGAAATCCGCCGTCGTGAGGGGGATCGATCAAATCACGACAGCGTCGCCCACATCAACCACGGCAGCGCGACTGTGACCGCGACGAGCAGCGCTACGAAGAGTGCGACGAGCGTGCTTGTCAGCCATGCCAGCAGCGCCATGGGAACCGCCGGCCAGCGACTGGCGGCGGTTTGTTGTCGCAGGCGGGCCAGCCGCCACCAGGGCGCGAGCAGCATCATCCCGGCGAGCAACCCCGCGAAGCCCCAGATTACCTCTTGTGGCAGCCAGGTATTCAGCAAGTCGTCGATGATGCTGGCGACGCCGGCGAGCAATGCGACGCCCAAGCCCGGCAAAAGAAGCATGTAGGTCGGCTGATACAGCCAAATCGCCACCGCCCGATCCTGCAGCTCGCGCGCGCCGCGCGAGGGCAGCAGGAAATAGGTCGGAAAGGTGGTATACGCCGCGAGGCCGGCGGTTGCGCCGAGCCAAAGCGTGAGCACGGACATCGTCTGGGTGATCCACATGTCGTCCGGCATCGCCCAGCGAACCAGCGGCACGATCGCCGCCAGCAGGAGCACCATCCAAACCGCCATCGAGCCGAACCAGTAGCGCCGCGCCGCCGCGAGGCCGACGGGGCGCATGAGCCATTGATTGCGCGAGCGGCGACCGGCGAGCCAGATCTGAAAGACGGTGCCGAGCGTCGCGCGCCAATAGCCCAGCTCGGCGCGGCGCTCCCACGGCATGGCGGGGATCGATGCGACAGTCGGATCAAACGCCTCGCCGCACTCGGGGCAGCGCGGCTCGGTCAACGCCTGCAGGCTGTAGCCGCAGCGCAGGCAATGAAACCCGACCAGCGCGGGGTTCGGCGGCGCTACGGGCTGAGCGGGCGCGGTTGACACGTTGAACCCTCCGGTTGGATGCGACAACGTCGGAAGATAACCGCTACCGCGTGGGTTGGTGGGGCTGCCCTAGTCAGGCGTGATGGGGGCTGCGGCTATCGAACCGGCGGATCCGCGTCGGTGTTGGTTCCGCTCCACAGCCGATTGCTGGTCGGGTCGGGCAGAACTTCGGTATCCGCGATCGCGCCGCTGGGCAGCACGCGATAGCCGAGGTCGGTCAGCGACATCGCCGCGACGTGGCCGTCGCAAAACGCGGCGTTCGTACGGCCCGCGTGGCGCGGATCGGCGGCGGTGCGCGGCGAGTCGGCGTCGCCGCTGCCGCGGTCGCTGGTGGCGGTGAGGCGCGGCGGGTCGAGCGACCAGCTGTGATTGCCCAGCTCGGCGTAGGCCGTGCCCTGATTGGCGTAGGGGCGACGCTGATCGCGCGGCAGGCCGGCGGCGGTGCCCATGGAGTCGGTGGCCATCACCGTGTCGGCCAGCGTGCGGATGCGGCCACGCGGCACGGGGAAGTTGCGGGCCTGACCGTTGCTGCGCAGCCGGGAATTGCCGAGGAATTGATGGTTGTAGCCCCAGCAGTGATTGCGTTCGTCGACGCGGTCCGCGACCTCGGGGCAGATATAGACCTTGCCATCGAAGTCCTGACGATCGGTGTCGGTGCGCGGCGCGTCGAAGGGGAAGAGACCGACATACGCACCCATGCGAGCGATCCAGGTCGGGCGAAACTTCAGCCCATTGCCGACCGGGTACCAGTTCGCCGGGTTGCTCGTGCCGCCGCTGGCGTTGGGCGGCTTGCCGGGGACGCAGACGTCATTGTTGTCGTCGGCGTAGGCGTTCCAGCCGGCGGCGAGTTGGCGCAGGTTGGAGGCACAGACGACGGTGCGAGCCGAACGCCGCGCGCCGGCGAGCGCGGGCAGCAGCACCGCGACGAGCAGCGAGATGATGCCGATGACGACGAGCAGCTCGATCAGCGTGAAGCCGCGCGCGGTTTTGCCGCGGGGCGAGCGGACCGAATGTGACGGACGCAATGCGCAATTCACCCGCATGACATGCTCCACGTCGCCTTAATCCCAGGGCAAGGGGCCCGACCAGGGCTCGAAGCAATCATCGCACCGCGGCACATAGTCCTTTAGCCCGCCCACCATGTCGCCGTTGACGATCGGCGTGACGCGCTGCGAATACCGGGCGGGCTTGCCGCATTTGGTGCAGGGGCTTGTCAGCGCGACAACCTCGGCCGCGCGAGCCTTCAGTTCCGGAAAGGGCTTGAATGGCTTGCCGCGGACGTTGAAGTCGATGCCGACGGCGATCACTTCGACCCCGCGATCGATGAGCTCGTCGACGACGCCGACGATCGGCGGGCCGAAAAACTGTGCCTCGTCGACCCCGAGCACGTCGGCATCGGCCGCGGCGCGGCGCAGCGCCTCCACATCGGGCACGGCGATGGCGGGAAAGGTGCGGCCGTCGTGCGTGGCGAGATGGATCGCGTCATAGCGGGCGTCGAGCTGGTGCTTGCAGGCGACCACGCGCCGCCCCGCGCGGCGGGCGGCGTCGAGCCGCTCGATCAGCGCGCTGGTCTTCCCGGCGAACATGCACCCGGCGATCACGACCAGGCGCCCGGCGGCAGATTGGGTGGCGAGAGTTGACACGACAAATCAGTTTGGCGCTTGGCGGCGGAAATGGGAAGGGAGAATTGTGGGGAAGCGTCGGAGCCCGCGCGGCGGACCTTTGACGCCTGTTGTCGCGCGAGTCATGCTGCGCAGCCGAATGGGAACCCCCGCCACCTATGTTTGGGAAGTTTCTCGTGCGCACGCGGATGATGCCGCCGAGGGCTGGCCGCCGTTCGTGCTGGACCGCCATCGAATCGTGCATTCCAGCGCCTTTCGGCGGTTGCAGTACAAGACGCAGGTGTTCGTCTCACTCGAAGGGGACCATTTTCGCACGCGGCTGACGCACACGCTGGAGGTGGCGAACATCGCGCGGATTCTGGCGGTGGCGGTTGGAATGCGCGAGGAATTGGCCGAATGCGTGGCGCTGGCGCACGATTTGGGCCACACGCCCTATGGCCACGCCGGCGAGCGGGCGCTGGATGAGTGTCTGCGAGCGCATGGCGGCTTTGAACACAATCGACAGTCGCTGAGGGTGGTCGAATATCTGGAGCATCCCTATCCGGCGTACCGCGGATTGAACCTGACCAATGCGGTGCGGGCCTGCCTCGCGAAGCATGAGACGCGCTATGACAAGCCCGCGGGCGGACACGAGCCGCAAGAGGTGCTGCATCTCACATCGCCGGAGGGCGCGGTGGCGGCGTGGGCCGATCAACTGGCTTATACGCTGCACGATCTGCAGGACGGGTTGGCGGCGGATCTGATTCGGCCCGAGGAGCTGGCCGATCAGCCGCTGTGGAGCGAGTATTACGAATGCGAGCCGGGTCTTGGGGAGCGCTGGCGCGGGCGGGTGCGTCCGGCGCTGGATCGCATGTTGCAGGATCTGATCACCGATCTGCGCGGGCAATATGCCAGCACGCACATCCTGGCGCTTTCGGCCGATCGGCAGCGCGAGCTCGATCGACTTTCCCATTTTCTGCGCGATCGCGTCTATCGCCATCCGCGGCTGGTGCGAAGCGACACCAAGGCGCGGCGGATCATCCGCGCGATTTTCGATGCCTATGTCGCGGAGCCGCGCTTGTTGCCCGAGCGCTTCGCGAAGCGCGTCGATGAGCAGGGAATTGCGCGCGTGGCGGCGGATTACATCGCGGGGATGACGGATCGATTCTGCGCGGAGGAGCATGCGCGGTTGTTCGACTCGCGCGCAGATTTTTAGTTATTCGGCACTGCCGCGCGCCGTCGAAAGCCGCGTGCCGCGAATCTGTTAGCTATACTAAATGTGGTATGAGTGAGGCGCGGCGAGGACGCAGTTTGCTGCGAAATCGCAATGGCGGCACCCATCGTTGCAATAAAGGATGGGCCTCCGTATGGACGGCGAGAACTACGAAGAACTGTTCGAGCAAACCGCGAAATTGCTGGACGAAGGAAAGTTCGAAGAGGCGCTTCAGGCCCTCGACCGCTTCCCGCAACCTCTGGAAGAAGCCGAAGATCGAATCGAATGGGTCGCGATGCGCGGCTGGGCGCTGGCCGAGTTGCACCGCGCCGAAGAGGCGCTCGAGATGATCGAGCCGCTGATGGAAGAATTCCCCGAAGCGCCGCGGCTGCTGGCGACGCTGGGCGTCGTCCTGATGAATTGCGACCGGGTCGACGAGGCGCTCGCGAAACTCGAACAGGCCTACGAGGTCGATCCCGACGACGAGTTGATCCTCGTAAATCTGGCGATGGCGTACGAGCGCGTGCGCGAATATCGCCGGGCGATCGCGCTCTATGACCAGGCCATCGACAAGGGTGTCAGCCTGGATTGGGCTTTGCAGCAGAAAGCCGCGGTCCTGGCGGATTCCGGCATGTTCGAAGAGGCGGTCGGCACTTGGCGGCGTTATCTGTCGCTCGTGCCCGACGATGCCTATGCGTGGATGGAGCTGGCCAACGCCTATGCCGACATGCAGCAATATCCGTCGGCTTGCGGCGCGTTTGAGCAGGCCGCAAAGCTCAAGCCGGACGAACCCGAGATTCACATCAATTGGGGCTTTGCGCTGACCGAATCGGGCGATGCCGCCGGAGCGCGGGCGCAGCTTGAGAAGGTGCGCGAGCTGGAGAAGCGCACGCCGCGGCTGCAACTGCTCGAAGCGTCGGTGCTGGAGTGCGAAGGGCATGCCCGGCTGGCGGAGCAGACCTACGAGCGCGTATTGGCCGAGGTGGAGCCCGAGGCCGAGGCCGATCACTCCGTGGCGCTCGAGTTGGCGATGGACTTTTATGCGCGGCACCGCAATCGCAAGCGCTGCGACGAGCTGCTGCGGCGGGCCTATGTGGAGAACGCGTGCTCGGTGGGGCTGTGTGAGGCCTATCGCGAGATTGAGACGCGCTTCGCCAAGCGGGCCTATTGGGTCAGCATGATCATCGAAGCCGATTTTCGCACCGGTCTGCGGACGCCCTCGCGGCGGGCCGCGGCCGCTCCGCCGGCGCGGGTGATCGGCGCGGGCGGGGCCAAGGCGCGGCGGTATCGGCGGAATTTCAAAGTGGTGGCGCGCGATCGCGACGATGCGGTGGCGATGGTGCTCGATTTCGCCGCGAAGATGGGCGAAAAGCACGCCCGCGTGCGCGAGATCGTGCATGAGGAAACGCTCGACGACACCTACACCGGGCTGTACGAGATTGATCGCGATTGCGTGCTGCTCGATCCGCCGGCGACCAGCGGACAGTAGGGGGGCGGCGAGGGCCGTTTTTCGTAGGAAATCCTAAATTCCGGGCGTGGGGCGGACCCGCTCGGTTTTGGGCGGGGCTTCGGTATACTGCTATTTTCACTCATCGGCCGCCCCCGCGCCCCTCGGCAACGATTGCCGGCGTCGCGAGATGCGGCTGAAAACGCCGACCGCTATTGCGCAAGGGATCGAAGCCATGATGGGAAGTTTCCGCACGTTCGCCATGCTGACCGCCGTCGCGGCTGTCAGCGCCGCCTCCGCCGATCAGCCGATTCGCGTCGTCTCGCTGAACATTCTGGGTTATGGCAATGCCGGCAGCGCGGAATACAACGCTCTGGTGCGGATTGTTCAGGCGCTCGACGCCGACATCGTGATGCTGCAGGAAGCCTTCAACGACAACGGGCGGGTCGCGTTTCAGACCGCGTTTCAGGCCGACTTCCCCTTCCGCGCGCTCTCCTCGCCCGACGGCGCCGGGCTGCGCATGCACACCTTCAGCCGCTGGCCGCTGCAGAACCCGGCGAACCTGTTCATTCCCGGATTCACGCGTCCGACGCTGAGGACCGACGTCGACATCGACGCGGACAACCCCGGTCCGGAGCTGCGGCTCTACAACCTGCATCTGAACGCCGGTTCGGCCGCCGATGATGAGCAGGACCGCTTCGACATGGCGATTCGGATTCGCGACGACATCAATACGCTGCGGCTGACCAGCCCCGATTTTCGCATCATCGTCGCCGGCGATTTCAACGAACAGCCCAATGAGCCGGGCATCCTGCAACTGATGCCGCCGGTGTACAACCTGCAGCTCAACGACGAGCGCGACCCAAACAACGGGAGCTTTGCGACGCGACCCGTGAGCGGCCGCAACATCGACCACTTCCTGGTGTCGAACACGGTCGATGCGGTCGTGACCAATACGTTTGTGTTCAACACCTTCACGTTCGCCCCCAGCCTGCCGCCGCCGCCGGCCTTGGCGACTGACTCGTCTACAGCCAGCGACCACGTCGCGGTCGTGATGGACTTTGTGCTGGTCAGCTATATCAAGGGCGACCTGAATCTCGACGGCATCGTCTCGGTCGGCGACATCGGCCCCTTTGTCACGCTGCTGACCAACGAACTCGGCTACCGCGCGGCCTTCCCGGCGGCGGACGTGCTGGAGGTCGGCGATCTGAATAACGACGGCGTGATCTCGGTTGGCGACATCGGCCCGTTCGTCAATCTGCTGACCGGTCTGTAGGCCGTCGCTTGGCGCCAGTGCTGATTGCGTGGCGTGCCGTTGCCGGAACGACATAAAAAACGCGAGCCCGATTGGGAGACCAATCGGGCTCGCGTCATTTTTCTGGCGCGGGGACGCCACTCGGCCAAGGCCAAGCGACGACGTCTTCGCCGGAGGGCTGCTTAGTTGCCGCCGCCGCCAAAGAGCGTGGTCAGACCGGCCACGACGGCGCCGGCGCCGGCGAAGCGGAGCAGGAAGTCGCCGCCGAAGCAGCCGGCGATCTGGAACATGCAGCCGGCGCTCGCGACGAGGGCGGCCATACGGACATAGGTGGTCTTCTTCACGAAACACTCCCGCGATAACACGCGTTGGGACAGCTGCGGCGAATCCCGCGTGGATTCCCTTTCCGCAAGCACGGCGACGAGCGTAGTAATCGCTGCGCGCCGCTGCAATCTTCAAGGGCTTCAAACGATTTGAAAGCGAGCGGGTGCGGCGCTATTGGGCGAGCGCGCGGGATCGTCGGTCGCTACTGGCGCAGTGCGATCTTGAGATCAGCGGCGACGTCGGCGTGCAGCGTGGCGTCGACGGGAACGCGCTCGGTGAAGACGGCGCCGATGGGATAGAAGAAATCGCGACCCGTGTCGGCGCCCTGCGTGGAGCGGATGACGATGCCGCGCGGATGGACGAGTACCAGCACGCCGTCGTCGAGCGGGGCGTTGAGCGAGATCTCGGCGGCGGGCGACGTGGCGTCGGATGCGCGGTCGTCGCGAATCCAGGCCGCGGGAGAGCCGCGCAGCGAGCCGGTGCCGGTGAGGCGGAAATGGCCGGCGTCGGCCCGCGGATCGACCACCGGCGCCGGGGGCGGCTCGATCGTCTCGCCGCCGGGCTGCGGATCGCTCGTCGAAGCGATCGGCGTTTCGGGCGTAATCGGCCGCTGCGTTATCGGTGGGGGCGGCACATATTCGGCGAAGACGTTGTGTTGCGCGATGCGGGTGTACTGATCGAGCGGTCGCGGCAGCTTGCCTTCTGTCGCCGCGCGAATTTCCGTCGCGGGCTCATGCGGGATCTTCTGCAGCTCGGGAACGACCAGCGTGCTGCAATGAATGTTGATCGTCAGCTCGGGGCCTTTGGGATCGAGGGTCTTTCCGGCTTTTCCGCCGGCGGGGCGCTCGGAGTTGAGCGTGACCGTATCGAGCCGCAGCAGATAGTCGCGCTGGGCGAGGTCGAGCAGAAGATCGACCGTCTCTTTCAATCGGCCCTTGGTGGTGATTTGCAGGCCGGTTTCGACGATTCCGGTGCGCTTGCGGGGCAGGGCGTCGGATTTGACGGTGACCTGCTTTTGGTCGAAGCCGTGCTTGCTCAGCAGGCCGTTGATGTCTTCGCGGAAGCGATCCTGCGCGTCTTCGGGGGACTTGGCGAGCGTGCGGCTGGTGAGCATGCGCCAGTCGCGCCGGACATTCACCAGTTCAACGTCGCGGCGTTTTTCGAGCTTGTAGATGTCGGACTGTGCCGCGGCGATCGCCTTGCGCTGCGCGGCGAAGGGTGCGACGATGACGCGCTGCGCGACGAACCAGCCGCCGAAAAGGCCGACCGCCGACAGGGCCGCGATTCCCAGGATTTGCTCGCGTTTGTTCAACGTTGCTCCAAACACTCACACGTCAACGCATAGGCGTTGAATTCCGCCTTGAACTCTACAGCTCGCGCTCTTTCTTCTTGCGATCCTTTTCGCGGGCGGCGCGGCTGTTCAAATGATCGACCAGCTCTTTCAGATAAACCACCACATCCACCGATCCGGAGAATTTCTGATTGCCGCCCTGCTTCTGATTCCACGTGCCGAGTTGCGCATCGTAGGTGAAGGGCTTCAGAGCGCCTCGGGCGACGGCCGTCGTCGGCGCGCTGCCGAGAGCGACGGCCGGCGGCGGGTCGTTCAGATTGTCCTGAAACTTCGCCGGCACGTCCGCCGCATCGGCCTGCACGCCGCGGATGTCGATGCGCCCCGTGCGGCCGTCGAGCCGAAGCTGTTGCACGAGCATTTGCTTGCCCGGTTCGACTGCGGCGTCGCTGATGCGAAGCAGCTCTTCGGGCCAGACCGGCGCCGTGGCCCAATCCTGAACGGTCGCGAGCATGTTCTGCACTTCGACCAGCTTGCGAACTTCTTCGCGCGCGTTGTTGAGCTGCTGTTTGAGGACCGCCAGCTCCCGCGCCCCGCGCTGGTACTGCACGACGTAGTAGGTGGTGACCGCCAGCACCACCGCCGCCGCCGCGAGGCCCAGCAGCCGCAGGCGCGCCAGGCGAATCGCCTGACGCGGGATCGGTCGCTTGGGATTCAGAAAATCGATGGCGAGCTGCCCGGATCGGCCCAGCCCCCACGCCAGCCCGAGCGCCGCCGAGAAGCCGCGCAGCCGCTCCGATTCCTTCGCCCGCAGCGCCAGCGCCGCGCGCGGGTCGAAAAGCGTGCAGGGCAGGTTGAGCCGCTCGGCGACGGCGTCGCGAAGGGCCTGCTCGTGTGAGGTGCCGCCGGCGACCATGATCGAGTCGATGGTGGCCGTTGGATCGGTAGCGCGATGGGCCTGAATGGAGCGCGTGATCTCGATCAGGATGTCGTTGACGAAATGCGCACGACGCTGCGCGGGCACATCGAGCTCCGACGCGCTCAGGATGCGCGAATCCTCGGTAACGGGCGTCGGGTTGTTGGGATCGGGCGACTCGATGTTGACGGCGCGGGAGAAGACCAGCCGGCCGTCGGCGACGATGTCGATCTCGGTCCAGTTGGCGCCGACATCGACGAAGAGCGTGCGCGCGGCGCGCTCGTCGGTCAGGTTGCGCAGACTGGTCAGATTGGCGTAGGGTCGCAGACCCACACGGGCGGGCTTCAGGCCGGCGCTGGTGCAGACCTGCACCACGCGCGCCAACGTCTTTCTCAGCACACCCGCGAGCAATACGGCCACCGCCCGGCCGGCGTCGTCGCGCTGAAGCACGGTGAAGTCGATCTCGGCCTCTTCGAGCGGGAAGGGCAGCTCTTTCATCGCCTGAAGACGGACCGCGTCGGCCAATTCGCTGTCCGGCGTGGGCGCGAGCGACAAGCCCTTGATCACGGCCCGATCGCGCGGCACGTCGACCAGTACCTGCCGCGCGTGGCAATGATGCTTTGCGAGGCACTCGGCGATGAACTTGCCGAAGGCCTCGGGCTCGTCGGTCGAGACCTCGGCCGGAATGCGGACGGAATGGGCCTGTAACAGCCGGGCGCGGCCGCGCGAAAGCTGGGCCAGGACGATGCGCAGGGAGCGCCGGTCCCAGTCGAGGCAGAGCACCTTTTGCGAAAGTCTGATCATTCGGTGCCTTCAGGGTAGCCGCGGCAGGCAGCCGCTACGACCCGCGGGGTTCATTGTCGCGCAGCGCCGGGGGCGTTTAACACGATGCTATCTCGATCGAGCGGCCACGCAACGCCGACGCCGGTCAGTTCACGGAAGTACTGCACCTGGGCCAAAGGTCCGATCATCTCAAATCGCCACTCGAAGCGTCGGGCGATCTCGCTGTGGTCGGCGTAGCCCACGATGTCCACCTGAAACTGATACGCCTTGGTGGTGATCGCGGGTGCAATCTGGTGAAACGTGGCGGTGTCGCACAGCCCGTTCACCAAAATCCACGCCGGCGTCCGCAATTGCTCCGGCGGCAGGGTTTGGCGGGTAGCGACGATGGCGTTGGCCAGTTCGCCGGTCATGCCCGGGATCGCGCTCAGGACTTGCAGCGGGGCGACGTTTACGTTGATCAGGCCGGCGATGCCGTTGCGCGTCGCGGTTTGCGGATTGGCGACGCTGATGCCGTCCATGATGAAGGGCAGCTCGGCCAAAGTGACCGGACTTTGCATGAGTTCCTGCGGCAGCACGGGCGGCGCGAGCGGGTTTTGCTGTGACGGGTCGGTGGGCTGGCTGCTCGGCCCGCTCGTCGGTTGGCTCGAGGGTTGGCCGCCGTCGTCGGGAAGGCCGTCGCCATCGGCGTCGACCGATCCCGCATCGGCGATCGCGGCGGGTGCGACGTAGCCTTGCGTATAGAGCTGCGCCGACGAGACCAGTCGTCCGAAATCGAAGCCGCTGCCCTGAAGCTGCGTCAGAAAGGAGATCGTGGTCTGGCTCAGTTCGCCGTTGGGAAAGAGCTTTTGAAGCTGAGCGGTCAGCGCCTGCGGCGGCCCGCGCAGGTTGGCGCGGGGCTGATTGGCGAGCGTCGCGTCGGGCTCGCGCGTGGAGACGGTCAGAAACGGCGCCACGCCGAAATTGAGGATGCCGTCGCCGTTGTCCCAGGCCGGTGGCGAGGCGTCGCCGTCATCCTCGTTGGGGTCGAGGATGCCGTTGCGATTGGTGTCTTCGCCATAAAGCGCGATCGCGTTCCAGCCTTTGACGAGCAGCAGTTCTTCGACCGTGTCGAATGGCGCGTTCTTAACGTTGTAGGCGGGCTTGAGCGTGTTGTACCACTCGTTCTCCGCCCCGCCGGGCGTGACGTTGCTGTCGGGGTCGCGCCAATCCACCAGGCCGGCGATCAGCTCCTGCGCGTTCTCGATTTCCAGAGTCTGAAGCAGGGGCGTCATGAAGACCGAGAGCTGCTGCGGCGTGGCGCTGTTGAGGTTGATTTTGGCCGATTCGGGCGTGATGCCGTAGCGAAAAGACTGGGCGTTGCTCAGGTCGTAGCGCGGGGCGCAGGCGCTCCAGCGCCAGGCTTCGGCCGCCGCATTGCGATCGGCCAGCACCTCGCGGCGTGAACCGAGTTCGCGGACCGGATCGGCATCGCGTCGATACTGACGCGACCAGACGAGGCTGTGGCGCATGCGCTGCGGATTGTCGAACCATTGCGTGGAGTCGTGTTTCGCGACGCGCAGCAGCGCGACGATCTCTTCGAGGCCGCTCTCGGCGGCGAGGCGGGCCTGCTGCTGGCCGGCGTGGGCGTTGAGCCCGGCGACCTCGGCCCGCACAAAGAACACGAAGCCGGCCATCGTCAGCGTGAGCAGCGCCAGCAGAACGAGGATGACGGGAAGCACGAAGGCGCGGCGCTGACGACGCGGGATCATTGCTTCACCCCTTCGACCCCAAGCTGCGACGAAAGCTGCTTGCCGACGCGCTGAAAGCGGCTGGAGAAAAAGCGATCCGCGGCCTGCACCCGCACGATCTGCGAATAGCGATCGGCGTGCGGCATGGGGTCGCCGAAGGGGTATTCGTCGACCGGAAAGGTCTCCAGGTCTGAGTCGTCGAGGTCGGCCTGCGTTGCCGCCTTAAAGCCGACCGTGATCATGATGAGCTGGGGAAGCGAGTTGCCTTCGGTCACGTCCCAGACGGTCGACCACTGCGCCCCGTCGTAGTAGCGAAACTCGAGATAGCACAGCTCGTGCGACCAGAGATCCTGTCGAAGCTGCTCGGGCTCTTCTTCGTCGACGAGGAACTGATTGAGCGTTTGCTTTTCGGTGCGGATGATGCCGCCGATCACCGGATCGCCGGCTTCGGTGGTCTTCTCGCTGTCGACCCAGAGCTTGTATTCGATCTCGCGAATGTCGTGGTGCCCGGGGGGCAGGTCTTCGCTCTGGCGATAGATGCGATACTGCTCCGGGGTGGGCAGGGCGGTGGTGAGAAACTTGATCGTGCGACGATCGCCGATCAGCCGGGCCTGCACCGGGAAGCCGATTTGTTCCATGCCGAGAGTGCCGCGCAGCTCCATGGAGAGGCGATCGAGCACCTGTCGCGCGATCTGGGTCTGTTCGGCGCGAGCGGCGGCCGCGTCGCGCGATTTCATCGCCTGCTCGGTGAAGGCGAAGTACATAGTGAAGAGCAGCGCTGCGAGGGTGACGCTGATCAGCACTTCCAGCAGCGAGATGGCCCGTCGTCGCGCGTTTCGTCTGCGCTTAGCCACCGCCACCCTCCCCGCGCCGGATCAGCTCTTCGCGCAGGCGCAGCAGATCTTCGATGGTGTATTGCGGGTTGCCGTTTTCATCGACGCCGCTGGGCTGAATGATGGGCGGATTGCCGCCCGCCGGCGGCGTCGGGTTGGTGCGCGGCGGCGTCGGGTTATTGGCCGGCGGAACATTCGCCGGGGGGTTGTTGCGAGGCGGGGCCGGGGGTTGTGCTCCGCCGCGCGGCGGTGCGGGAGGCTGCGCGCCGCCACCGGCGCCGCCGGGTCCGCGTTCGCCCGTCATTTTCTCCTGCAAATCGAGCAAGTCTTCGAGGGTCCACTCGCCGTCGGGGCCGGTGCCACCGGCCGGCGCGCCGCCGCCCGGGCCGCGCCCCGCGCCGGGTCGACCTCCCGCGCCCGGCTGTCCGCCGGCACCCGGTCGGCCGCCGCCGCCGGGCATTCCGTCGGTGCCCGGCGCTCCGCCCATGCCGGGGCCGCGCCCGCCACCGGGGATTCGCCCGCCGGGTCCGCGACCGCCGCCCGGTGCGCCGGCGCCTGCACCGGCTCCGGGTGGTCCGCTGGGGCCACGCTCGCCGGTGAGTTTTTCCTGCAAATCGAGCAAGTCTTCGACGGTCCATTCGCCGTTGGGGCCGGTGCCGCCCTGCGGAATTCCGCCCGCCCCCGGCGCACCGCCCGGCCCACCGGGCAGCGGCCCGCCTGCGAGTGGCCCGCCTTCTCCGCCGAGCTGCTCCTGCAACTTCAGCAGATCGTCCATGGTGAATTCGCCGCCCGCGCCGCTGCCCGATAGCCCCGCTCCGCCCAGCATCTGCTGGATCAGCGGGAGAAGCTGCGGCAACAGCGCCATCAATTGCTCCGGCGGCAGCGACGCCAGTACCTGCGGATTGAAGTTGGTCGGATCGAGCCCCAGCGTCGGCAGCAGATCGCCCACCGGGCCGAGCTGCGTCAGGTCGATGCCGAAGTCTTCCTCCAGATTGATGCGCCCCGGCTCGGCCTTCAGCATGGCGTAGCTCTGCACCACGCGCGCGTTGTCGGCCCCGCCGCCCTCGGGGTTATAGAGAATGTCGAGCTTGAGCTGACCGAGGCCGAGCACTTCGGTCGGCTGCAATTCGAGCCGCCAAAAATACTCGGGATACTGCTCGCCGAAGTCGCCCTGTTGTTCCTGATCGACAAAGACGCGCTGCACGAGATTTTGGTCGAGTTCCAGCAGCGCCAACATGCGATCGGCCAATTCGCCGGCCCGCGTGCGCTGATCGCCAGCTTGAACAAGCTGCAAACCGCTGATCATTTCCGAGCCGAGCGTGCCCAGCACTACCGCGCAGATGATGAGCGAGAGGAGCACTTCCAGAAGGAGTCCGCCGCGGCGCATCGTGGAGCGCCGCGTGCGCGTCTTCAAACTCGCCACTCTGCCCGCGAAACTCGAAACTCGCTCGCCGGTGGAGCCGGTCAAAACGGAACATCTTCGCGTCATTGCGGCTCTCCTTTACGCAGCTCGTCCAGAACTTCGCGCTCGTTGGTGACGATGCCGAGGTTCTTCTCTTCCGGCGGCACCGCCTGCGGCCGCTCCACCGCCTGATCGACGATGCGCGGCACATCTTCCATCGTCACGCGTCCAAAGCGTCCGTCCAGCAGCATGCGTGTTCCGGTGCCGTCTTTTTTGCGCAGCGTCCAGCGGGCCGAGCCGCTGGTGCCGTCCGGCTCAAACCAGAGTTCGGCCGGGGCCGACATTTCGGCCACCGCGGTCGGAAGCTCGGTGTCGTACTTCGTCAGGTCGAGCTCGTCGTCCTGCACATTCAGCGGCGGCGGCCCGGAGGGCAGTTTTTGCACGCTTTCGACCCACACATCCCCGACCAGCAATTCGTTGCCGGCCCAGTCGGTCTTGATCTCGCCCACCAGGTGGGCCGCCACCAGCGGGTCCAACTGGCGCGTGATGTCGATCGTGCCGTCTTTGTGAAATCGCAGCCGATAACGGCGGGTGTTGTTCATCGCCTCGGCCCGACACATCGCCAGCGCCGCCTGCACGCGGCGGGCCGACTCGGGTAGGTCATCCCGATGGAGGATGCCGTCGAGGTCCATCAGCAGGACCGACGCGATGACCGACATAATGATGATCACGAGCAGGACTTCCAGCAGCGTGAAAGCCGTACGCCGCCGGATGTCGTGCTCGTGTCGTCGGGGGGACATAGTCAACTACTTAGGACTGCTTCCAGTTCTTGACGTCGTCGTCGGTGCCTTCCTGCCCGTCCGGCCCGGCGCTGCTCAGGTCGAAGCCCTGCTCATTGAAGCGGCCGGGGAACTGATAGATGTACTCTCTGCCCCAGGGGTCCTTGAGCGCCTCTTCGGCGACGTACGGACCGGCCCAGTCCTTGGCCGCCTCATCGTCGCTGGGCTTTTCCAGCAGGGCCCGCAGGCCGCCGTCGTCTTCGCGCGGATAGCGCTTCATGCTCAGCTTGTAGCGCTCGATGGCGCTGCCGAGCTGCCCCTTGATCGCGACCTCGGCTGCTTTCCGGTTGGCCTGCTCACCGGCGCCGCCCAATTGCGTCAGCACCAGCACGGCGATGATTCCGAGAATGACCAGCACCAGCAGGACTTCGATGAGGGTGAAGGCCTTGCGACGCACGCGAACGTTCTTGCGATTCTTCATCTTCAATCTCCAAACAAACTCGACTCAGACCATTCCAGATTCACAGGGGACGTCATGTCCGGGTGGCATGCTCTCGCGGTGATCCGCGGAAGCGTGCTCACTGCCATCAACCGCGCATCGCGCCGGTCGTCAGTTGCAGGATCGGCAGCATCAGTGCAAACGCGATCGTCAGCACCATCGCCGCCATCAGCACCAGCATCAGCGGTTCGAGGGTGCGCATGAACACGTCGATCTTCTGGCTGGTGCGCTCCTCCTGCACATTCGCAATCTGCACCAAAACCTTTTCGAGCGTGTTGCTCTCTTCTGCTACAGCAATCATATCCAACAGAGCCGGCGGGAATATCTTGCCACGGGCCAGCGGCTGGGCCAGCGAATCGCCGCGGCTGACGTTGTCGGCGGCGGTGTCGATCAGCTCGCCGATGAACGGGTTGCCGGCCGAGTCGCGCGCGATGTGCAGCGACTGAATGATCGGAATGCCGTTGGCCAGCAGCGTGCCGAAGATGCGACAGAAGCGGCACAGCGCGACCATGGTGAAGATCGGGCCGATCATCGGCGCGCGGATCTGAAACGCGGCCACGGCCCGCTTGCCCGTCTCGCTCCGCAGATAGAGCCACACGAGCATGATCACGAGCGCTACGCTGACGATGAGCGAGAGCCAGTATTCGGTCAGGATCGTGTGCATGCCGAAGACGATTTGCGTGATGGTCGGCAGCTTCTTGGAGCCGAGCAGCGGCTTCAGCTTTGGCACGACATACAGCAATACGACGAGCACCGCGAGAATGCCGCCGCAGAACAGCATGAGGGGGTAGATCAGCGAACCAATCAGTTTGTTGCGCAGGGTGTCCTGACGGGAGACGAACTCCGACATGCGGGCCAGCACGTCTTCGAGAAAGCCGCCCTTTTCGCCGGCGCGGACCATCGCGACATGCACGCCCGGAAAGGCCTCGGGGTGCTTCTCCATCGAGTCGGCCAGCGAATCGCCGCCCGACACGTCCTCATGCACCGCCTTCAGCGTGCGGCTCAGTGCCGGGCTGGCGGATTGCTGGCTGAGGACGCTGAGCGAGCGCAGGATCGGCACGCCGGCCCGCAGCAAATCCGCCAACTGCTCGTAGGCCTGGCCGACCTTGGCGATCGGCACCCGCCGCGTTCGCCCGGTGATGACCGAGCGGCCCTGGGTCTCGACCTCGCGGATCTCGGTCGGCTGCAACGCCCGGTCGTCGAGCGCGCGGGTCGCCGCCAGCGACGACTCCGCCGTCAGCGATCCGGTCACAACCTGACCGGCGGCGTTGCGAGCTCGATAGGCAAAGGTCGGCATGATCTCGATCTAATTTGGGAGGAGCCGCACGGTTCGACCCGTGTGGCGGCTGCCGGGCGCAACGGCGCCCAACACCCGGTATACCCCGCGAAACGGCTGCGGGTTGCGACGCTGGAACTGCGGGCGGAAACGGGTCCGGGAACGGTTCTTGCCCGAAAACGTCGCGTAGAGTACTATAACTCGCTTGAAAAACTTGTTGAATCTGGGCTGTGCGTTGAACAGCCGTTCGGGGGTTCGCGCCGGCTATCCGGCACTTGGGACTTCGACTTGAAACGATCCGATTCGCCCGCAGCACGCGAGACCGCCCGTAAACCTCGCGTGGAAAAGAAACCAGCGCCCGCCGCCAAAGCCGCTTCGGCCAAGAAGCCCGCCGCCTCAAAAGCCGCGCGCAAGCCCGCCGCGGCCGACACAAAACCACAAAAGGCGCCCGTCGTCGCGGCCATCGCCGAAGCGGAACCGGTTCTGCAGGCTCATCCGGAAGAGTTGGTCACGCCGCTGAAGCCCGGGCTCGGGTTCGACGAGCTGGGTCTTCATCCGGACATTCTCGCGGCCCTGCGCGACGCGAAATTTGAAACGCCTTCCGATATCCAGCGTGAGCTGATTCCGCACGCCCTCAAGGGGCAGGATTGCCTGGGCCAGGCCCGCACCGGCACCGGCAAGACCGCGGCTTTTGCGATTCCGCTGCTGCAACTGGTCAAGCATCGCGCGGGGCTGCAGGCGCTTGTGCTCGTGCCGACCCGCGAGCTCGCGGTGCAGGTTGATCAGCATGTGCGCATGCTCGGCAAGCAGCGCGGATTGTCGACCGCGCTGGCTTATGGCGGCGCCAACGCCGGCGCGCAGATTCGCCAGATCGCGGATGGGGCGGAGATTGTGGTCGGCACACCGGGCCGCGTGCTCGATCTGCATGGCCGCCGCGCGTTGCCCTTCGACGGCTTGAAGCATGTCGTGCTGGACGAAGTCGACCGCATGCTCGACATCGGCTTTCGCGACGACATTCGCCGCATTCTGCGCTCGATCAAGAGCAAGCATCAGACGATCTTCGTCAGCGCCACGATCAGCGACGAGATTCGCAAGCTGGCCAAGACCTATATGCACGAGCCGGTCGAGATCAACGTCTCGGCCGACGAACTGACGGTCGACAAGATCGAGCAGGGCTACGTGACGGTCGAGCGTCGCGACAAGTTCGACACGCTGCTGAAATTCATGCGGGCCGCCAAGCCCACGCTCGCGATCGTCTTCTGCAACATGAAGGTCACCGCGCGCAAGGTCGCCAAGCTGCTGAAAGAGAACCGCATCGAGTGCGTCGAGATCCACGGCGACCTGATGCAGCGCAAGCGCGAGCGGGCGATGGAGCAATTCCGCAAGGCGCATGTGCAGGTGCTGGTCGCGACTGACCTCGCTTCCCGCGGGCTCGATGTGCTGGAAGTCTCGCACATCGTCAACTACGACATCCCCGAAGACACCGCCGTCTACGTTCACCGCATCGGCCGCACCGCGCGCATGGGCAAGAGCGGCTACGCGGTCACGTTTGTGCAGCCCGACGAAGGCAAGCAGCTCACCGACATCGAGAATCTGATCAACCGCGTGCTGCCGCAGTTTGAGGATTCGTGGGCCCCGCCCCGCGTTGCGCGGCCGGTCGCCGCGCCGCCTCCGGCGCCGACGCCCGAAAGCCACGCCGAGATCACGATCGCCGGCGAAAAAGAGCACGTGCAACTGCCCAAGCGCCTGCTGGAGCCCTATCAGCGCGACGTGGTGCTCGACTCGTACGGTTTGGTGCCGCTGGCGCGCAACCTTGGCAGCCGATTCCGCAGCAATCGTCGTCGGCGCTAGTTGCAGGGGAATTACCGCGGCGGGCTCCCGGCGCGCCGCGGCTACTCTTCGTTCTTCATGCGCGCCGCGACCAGTCGATTCGCCAGAAACGACGTGCGGCTCACCGTTCCAAAGACTTCATAGATTTGTTTGGCGTAACCGTGCACGGTGTGCGGGCTGAGCCGCAGGTTTCGTGCGATTTCCTTTTCGGTCTCGGGCCCTTCCAATGCGATGCGCACCCGCTCCAGAGCGGGCGCGAGTTTGACCCCGGTGTGATTCACCTCCGCCGCAAACCGCGAATAAAGCCCCGTAAGCGAAGAGTGCAGCAGCGAGGCGATGGCGCACGTGCGAGCCGAGAACGCCGGCTCGCCCCACGGGCGATGCCAGCCTATTCCTGCGACCCGTCCGCTCCGGCCGCCTCGTCCGATGCGGGTCAGGGCATAGATGCATTCTCCGACCTTTGCGGGGCGGCGGATCGTCTGGACGTGCGGATGGGCGAACCACTCGCGATCGCTCAGGAGCGCCGAGCGTGGCAGGCAGACAGGCAGCTTGCACTTATTCTGAATCGCCAACAGGAACGGGTCGCCGACAAAATCGTGGTCTCGATAGCGCTGATATACCGTGGAGGTTCTGCCGGAAAACTCGCCGCCCTCGATACTGATGGCGAATTGCGGTGTTTTCCCGGGAAGGAAGTCGTCGAAGACCCCGAAGACCGCGACATGCGCGCCGAATTTCTTGCAAACCGCGTCGACGACAAATCGCGCGGCGGAAATCGGCGTGTCCAGCATCGTCGAGGATTCCGCGACGATCGCCAGAACCGCACATAAGTCTTCACGTCTGAGTAAGGTGGAATTAAACCCCATCGAGAAAGAATCGTAAAACCGACAGACGGTCTAGGAAATACCCCACGAACATGGGGGATTGCACCCGGGGTAGAGTCCCCGATAAATTCGCCTTTGGTTGAAGTGAGTGATGTCGTCCCGCGACGGTGACATCGCCAAAGGTATTGCCTTTCACAGAGATTCCCCGCGCTACGCGCGGGGGGGGGCTTGCATGGCCCGCGTCGGTGCCGCTGACGCTGGGCCGTGCATTTTTTTTTCCTTAGCGCTAACGTCGGGGACAAAAGCGTCTCTAAGGGAACTGGCATCGTCGTGATGAAATCGGAGAGGGGGCCGAAGCCGGTTTCGGTGGCTGAAGTTGACGGGCTTCCATTGGGTAACCAGCCCGGCGATAACTGCGAAACCGCCCTCTAGCCAGCCCAATCCGCCCGGCCTGCGATCGCCCCCCCAATTTCCCACAATTTTCTGAGGCTCCGATCCCTCCCTTACGGGTTAGGGCTGATTCGACCGCCGCTCCGGCGGCGGAATGAACCTTAACCCCGACAGGAAAATGAGGAGATCGGCAATGCGTAAGTTCTTGGTCAGTGCGGCGGCTTGTGCGGCGAGTGCGGCATTTATGGCTCCGGCGGCGCTGGGGCAGTCGTTCAATATCGACTTCAACAGCGGCTCCGGCGCCGGCGCCGGTGCTCCGGCGATGAGCTTTAAGGGCGCCGCCGGACAGGCCGGGTTCTGGAATGCGGTCGGCAGCAGCTCGTCGGTCGTTTTGTCGGAGCTCGACGGCGCCGCCAGCGGCGTGACACTGACCCGCACCGGCGGCGGCACGATCGGCAACAACAGCACCGGCGCTCTGACCGGCGACTTTGAGAAGCTGCTCGAAGACGCCTTCGTCGGTAGCGCCGGCGTGCCGGTCAACTACTCGCTCAACAATCTGCAGGCCGGCACTTACGCGGTCTACACCTACGCCATCGACCCGGCGAGCTCGCTCACGTCGCTGGTTTCGGTGACCGGTTCGACCAGTCAGTCGAGCCAGGCCGTCGGCAGCATGATGAGCGGGCCGAGCTTCTTCGTCGGTGCGACCCACGCGCTGCACGTCGTCACGGTTCCGGCCGGCGGCTCGATCCAGATCGGCGTCGGCCCGACGGGATTCAACGTCGACATCGCCGGCATCCAGGTTGTGAAGCTGCCTGGCAGCAAGCTCCGCATGTTCGTGTCTGACGCCGCCGCCGGCGCGCTGACCGGCTCGAGCTGGAGCGACGCGTTCACCCACCCGACCACCGCTCTCCGCAATGCCTGGGTCGCCGGTGGCGCGAACTGCGAAATCTGGGTCGAAAACGGCTTCTACAAGCCGGCCGGCATCGCCGGGCGACTTGAGAGCTTTGACATTCCCAGCGGCTTGAAGATGTATGGCGGCTTCAACGGCAGCGAATCCGCGCTGTCGCAGCGCAGCCTGCTGTCGCTTACCTACCTCGACGGCGACATCGGCAACACCAGCAGCGACCTCGACAATTGCTACAACGTCGTCGTGGCCGACAATACCAGCGCCGACACGCTGCTCGACGGCTTCCGCATCTTCAATGGCTACAACAACGATGGCGGTGTCAGCGGTGGCGACGGCGGCGGCATCCGCATGCTGAACGGCAGCATGACGATTCGTGGTTGCTCGTTCGTCAACAACCTCGCCAGTGACAAGGGCGGCGCGATCTTCAGCCACAACGGCTCGCCGACGATTGTCGACTGCACGTTTGATAACAACGAAGCGTTTGACGGCTCCGCGGTTTATCACTCGGGCGCTGGTTCGCTGAAGATTTACAACAGCGACTTCCTCCGCAATGACGGATTCCAGGGCACGGTTCGCTTCGACGACAGCGACGGCCTCATCGCGGGCAGCCTGTTCCATGGCAACTACTGCGGCGGCGCGGGTTCGGCCGTGGAAACCAGCGGAGCCAACAGCGGCGTCACGATCGTGAATTGCACGATCGCCGGCAACACCAACGGTCAGGACGCGGCGGTCTATGTCCGCGACGGCGCCGACATGTTCCTGCGAAACTCCATCCTCTGGCTGAACCAGGCCGGCTTCGCCCCGACCACGCTGCAGGCTCAATATGCCGCCAGCGGCGTCGGCTCGACGATCTCGGCGAGCACGACCATCGTGGAGGGTGGTGGTGGTTGGAACGGCTCGAACCCGCTCTTCGTCGACGGCGACGGTGCGGACAACACCTGGGGCACCTACGACGACAAGTGCCAGCTTCAGGCGAATTCGCCCGCGGTCAACACCGGCAGCGTGGCCAACGTCCCGCAGGACCTGGGAGACATCGACCTCGACGGCAACGTCGCCGAGCAGCTCCCGATCGACCTCGACGGCAACCCGCGCATCAATGATGTGGTGGTCGACGTGGGCGCCTACGAGTATGAGCCGCAGGCGACGCTGATCGGCGACATGAACTGCGACGGCTTCGTGACGGTCGGCGACATCGGTGCCTTCGTCCTGGCGATCACCGACCCGGCGGCCTACCAGGCGGCCAACCCGACCTGCGAGATCATCAACGGCGACTGCAATCAGGATGGCTTCGTGACGGTCGGCGATATCGGGGCGTTCGTGGCCCTGCTGACCAACCTCTAAGCAGGCGGCGGATCGATGAGATCTGCGGTTCGCGACGAGTCAGTCGCGACACGCCGATGCTGAGCAAGCGAGCGATGAGCCGGCGGGGGCCTTGGCCGGCAAAGTGACCTGCGAAGAAGCGGGTTGAAGCGGTGGGAACGAAGCACGATCGGTGATGAGCCGGTCGTGCTTTTGCCGTTCCTGCGTGATGCGCGGCTGCCCGCGATATACGCGAGCCCGATTCGCGGATCACGGCCCGATCGGCTGCGACGAGGGGGCCGATGTGGTCGAGTTGGGCGGAGGCTCGGTCAGGCCCGCGGGCCGGCCGCCCTTGCGCGGGTCGCTGGCGCCGGTCATTTCGCCAGTAGGGGCAATTGCAATCAGTTGTACCGCGGCGCTCTTGCGCTCCTTCGCGAGTGCGTGGCCCGCGGCCATGAGGCCGGCCGCCAGATCCTCGGAAGGGTTGCGGTCGAAGTAGATTTCGTTGGGGTACCACTGATGGTGCGGGCGGAGTGCTTCCATCGCCGCTTGCGGCGTCAGGCGATAGTGGATGAGGTTGACCAGCGTGTTCATCACCGCCGTGATGATGCGCGGCCCGCCCGATGCACCGATGGCGTAGACCACCTTGCCCTCGCGGACAACGAGCGTCGGACACATGCTCGAGAGCGGCCGCGCGCCGGGGTTCACAGCGTTGCCCTCGCCCTGCATCAGTCCGAAGAGATTGGGTTCGCCGGGCAGCGCGGCGAAGTCGTCCATTTCGTTGTTCAGGATGATGCCATACCCCGGCACCATCAGCAGCGAGCCGAAGTTGTCATTGATGGTCTCGGTCATCGCGACGACGTTGCCTTTGGCATCGGCGACGCAGAAGTGCGATGTGCCGCGATCTTCCGGCGGAGCGGCGAGGCCGTAGCTCGACGCGTCGGCAGGGGGGTCGAAGCTGATGGAGTTGGCGATGCTTTGCAGACGATCGGGGTTGAGCAGCACATCGGCCCCGACCACGCCGCGATTGATCGGATCGCCCATCCAGCGCGCGCGGTCGGCGAAGGCGTGCTTCATCGCCTCGACCAGCAGATGTGCACCGGCGGGCGTGTCGGCCGAGACACCCTCGAACAGCGACAGGCGCTGCAGAATGCCCAGCGATTCGGCCAGGCAGAGGCCGCCCGACGGTAGCGGCAGCGTCACGATCTCGCCGTCGCGATAGGCCATTCGCAGCGGGGTGCGTTCGAGAACGCGGTAGGTCTTCAGGTCTTCGGGTGAGAGCCAGCCGCCGTCATCTTTCACCGCGCGGCAGATCGCGTCGGCCATCTCGCCCCGATAAAACGCGTCGGGGCCGTCGGCGGCGATAGCAGCAAGGGTCTTGGCGATTTCGGGGCGCGGCAAACGCGCGCCGACGGTCGCCGCCGCACCGGGTTCGATCGTCTGGCGGCGAATCTCGGCGAAGCGCTCGGCGAAGCCGGCGTGTTCGGCAAGTGTGGCGGCGGCGGCCTGACAGGTCTTGAGGTGTGTGCCGTCGATGACGATGCCCTGTTCGGCGAGGCGCTGCGCCGGTGCGGCCAGCTCGTTCCAGCGCCGTGTGCCCCAGCGCTGGTGAATCTCGCGCCAGCCGGCGGCAAGTCCGGGCGTCGCTGCTGCGCTGCCGCCATAGCGGCTCGGGCTCGGGCCGTCGGGCGATTTCTTGACCAGCTCTTCGTATCGCCGCGTGGAGGACTCGCCCGGCGCGCTCTCGCGAAAGTCGAGCGCGACGAAGGCGCGTTTCGCTGCGTCATAGGCGATCAGAAACCCGCCGCCGCCGATGCCGGTGCTCTGCGGGCGGGCGACGGTGAGAGCCATCGAAGTGGCGATGGCGGCGTCAAAGGCATTGCCGCCTGCGGCGAGGATCTCGGCCCCCGCCTGCGAAGCCTCCGCCGAATCGGTGGCGACCATTCCATGCTTGCTGGTCGCGAGCCACGGCGTGTCGGATGCACGGGTTGCGGGAGCGACAAGGAGGAGCAACACGAACGGCGAGTAAGGCAAACGGGAAGGCACGCACTTCTCCTGAGCATGTGATGTGGCGACCGCGCGGATCCAGGGCAGTGGCGCACGTCAACGACGCCGCTCCAATGCACGGGCACCCACCGGCAAACGCACGGCTCGCAGAGCCGCGGCGCCCGTCGTTCGCAATCCTACTCTACACTTTGAACATGAAGATTTTGCGAACGCCGCGGGAGTTGCGCGAGGCTGTGCGAGACGCGCGGCGTCGCGGGGAATCGATCGGTCTGGTGCCGACGATGGGAGCGCTCCATGCCGGGCATGTATCGCTAATCGAGGCCGCGAAGCGCGACCGCTGTTGGTGCATCGTGACGATCTTCGTGAACCCGACGCAATTTGGCCCGAATGAGGATTTCAGCCGTTACCCACGCGACGAAGCGGGCGACCTGGCGCGGTGCGAAGCCGCCGGGGCCGACGCGGTCTTTTTGCCCGAGGTGGCGGATATGTATCCGCCGGGCAGTGCGACGACCGTGTCGGTGCGCGGGTTGACGGACCATTTGTGCGGTCCGGCGCGGCCCGGGCACTTCGACGGGGTGGCGACCATTGTCAGCAAGCTCTTCAATCTGGCCCAGCCCGACCGCGCCTATTTCGGCGAGAAGGATGCTCAGCAATTGGCCGTCATTCGGCGCTTCGCGCGAGATCTCGATTTCCCAATCGAGATCGTCGGCTGCCCGACGGTGCGCGAGGCGGATGGGCTGGCGATGTCGAGCCGCAATCGATATCTCACGCCCGAAGCACGGCAGCGGGCTCTGACGCTGTCGCGCGCGCTGCGCGCCGCTGAGGCTCGCTTTGGCGCCGGCGAGCGCGACGTTGCGGTTCTCGCGGCCGATATTGCGCGAATCCTTGCCGAGGGGCGACCGACAAAGATCGACTATGCCTCGATTGTCGATGCGGAGACGCTGCAGCCGATCGCGCGGCGGATCGAGCGGCGGGCGCTGGTGGCAGTAGCGGTGTGGTTCGAGCGGACGCGATTGATCGATAACGTGACGCTCGTGCCGTAGCGGGCCGGGTTGGGGGGCATTGCGCCGACGGATTTCGACAAGTCGGGCGATGATTTGACGTGGGGCGGGGCGGGGTGGCGCGTTTCTAATGGAAACCGAGCCTGCGAAAAATCGCGGCTCGCCTTGCTGGACGAGTGAAGACCAACGCCATGGGCCATTTGGGATGAGCATTGCGGCGGCGAGCGTACCGATGGTGATCGATCCGCCGACCGACGGCTGGGCCGATCTGCGGCGCGAGTTCGCGCGCAGCGGCGACGCGCTGCACCGCTACTTCGCGGCTCGGCTCGGCGCGGACGCTTCGTCCGCCGACGACCTGATGCAGCAGCTCTGGATGCAGGCGGCCCGCGGTGCGACGCAGGTTCCGGCAGCGGAGCTCGAGTTCTGGCTGCGACGCGCGGCCCGAAACCTGCTCGCGACGCACTGGCGCAAGCAACGCACGCGAGCGACGACCGAGTTGAACGCCGCGGCGAATGGCGACGAGGCGACGCGGCTGGCGCAGCGCTTCATCTCGACCGCGCTGCCGGCGGACGAGCTGGAGCGGATCGAACTGCATGAGCGATTGAAACTGGCGATCACGGCGCTGCCGACGGCGGAGCAGGAATTGCTGATCCGGCATTACTTCGAGGGTGCCTCGCACGCCGCGATTGCGGAAGCGATCGGCATCTCGGAGCGCGCGGTCGAGGGCAGGCTCTATCGAGCGCGAGCTCTGCTTCGCGAGCGCATGACGAGGTACGAGACATGAATGAACACGATCACAACGAAGACGCGATCCTTGATCGCAACCTGCGCGAGATCGCCGCGAAGCTGACGCTTCCGGTGCGTCCCGGCGCGGCGCAGCGCGAGTCCTGGCGCAGCGGCGAGCGCTCCATGCAGCGCGGCAACGACGCCGACGCTTTGACCAACCCGAAACACCACCCGGCCCTGCGCAGCGAGTCGCGCGGCGGCTTGATGCAAACCAAAGGAGATCGACGAATGGCACGATTCCGTCTGTTCACCGTGGGCACCGCCGCCGCGAGCGTCGCGATCGGCGCGTTTCTGATCGGCAACGGCGGGCCGCAAACGGTCCACGCCGCCACGATTCTGCGCGAGTTTCGCACGGGCACCTGGCGCGCGGTGCAGATCACGATCAAGGACGTCGACGTCGACGGCATTCGCGTGAACGGCGAGATGGAAGTCGGATTTTGCGAGCCGATCTCGATCTCCGAGATCATCCGCACGGCTCGCGAAGGCGACCTGGCCGAGATTCCGGAGCCGAAGTTTGACGCGGCATATTTCGACCTGAGCGTCGTGGCGGGCCCGGGCGCCGAGGCCGACGTGGTCGGGCTCAATCTGGCGGTGCGCGGCGGAGTAACCGCGATCGATACGCCGTGGGTTTATCTGCGGGCCGAGTCGTTTCCCGACGAGATCATGAACGAGCATCCGGAAGTGCGGCTGATCCTGCAGATGTTCTCGCGCGGGATCATGCTGGATCAGATTCCGATCGAGGGCGACATCACTGAGGCGCTGCGGGACATGTCTTTTGACTTTGGCGATGACGACGAAGCGGCGGCGCCTGCTGCTGCCGACAACGCATCCGCCCAATTGCAGGTCTCCGCACGCGTAGGCGCGGACGGCGCTCAGGCCGCGGCCGAGATCGCGAATGCGAAGGCCGAGCTTGCGGGTGTGCAGGCCGAGATTCAGCGCGAGATTCGCATCGAGATGGACCGCGCCAAGATCGAGGCCGAGGTGAACGCCGCGGCTGACCCGCCGACCGCCGAAGACGACGCCAAGCAGGAGGCGATGCAGAAGATGCTGCTCGATCTGCTGAGCGGCGAGGCGACGCCGGAGCAGCTCGACGAGATCGCGGAGATGATCCAGGCGGAGGCGGGCCATGTGTCGGTGTCGCAGCGCGACGATGGGACCTATGTGCTGATCGCACGCGACATCGACAAAGAGGACGAGATGATGAAGAACGCCGTGGTCGAGATCGCCTATCGACAGGGCGAAGGCGTCGAGTCGCTTCGGGTGGTCGGCTTCGGCCCTGCGAACGGTGAAATCCTCATCCGCTTCTCCGACCTGCCGGCGGCGCGAGCCGTGAGCGTGCGCCAGGAAATGATCGACGGCGGCGTGCAGCGGGCGAGCGTGCAGGAACTGATGAAGATGGCGGAAGGCATGATGAAGCAGGCGGAGACGAAGTAGGGGCGCGCCGCGGACGCCGATCGCGAATTGCGAATCGCAAATCAAGAGCGCCCGTTCAGCGCAATCATCGCCGCCGCCGGCCGATCAACGGTCGGCGGCGGTGACGTTGATGTTGATGGCGCGAAGGTCGGCGAGAACCTGATCGACGGGGTCGGGGGTGAGCAAATGCAGTTCGAGTAGCGCTGAGGCATGCTCCTCGAGCCGCCGCGGTTGGAGCAATAGTTCGATGATTGCTGTGGTGCGCTCGCCTTCTCGCGGAATCAACCAGCCTCCGCGCCATTGGACACAGCCGTGAAAGGAGGCGTAGTCGGCGATCGGCCTTGGGACTGACCAAGCACCTGGTCCGCGGCCGACCACGGCGAGGAACGCACGCGCGATTGGCGCTTGTGCCACTTTCAATGACACCGATCCGGCTCGACCCTCGAGACGGACGTGTGTAGGCGGGCCCGAGATGATGCGATCTGTGTAGTAAGGAGTGATGTTCGCCCGGCAGACGCTTTGCGCCATGTGTGGCCAAAACCAACCTTCATCCGGAGCACGCGGCACCGGCGGCTTCCCCAAAATCGGCTGTATCCTCGGCGTCGTCCGAAGCAGGCTGCGCGCCAGAGCCTGTAAGTCGGCCGCGCGCACTTCGGCGATGGTGGGGGCTTCATAGTCTGCAAGTCTCACGTCGCCGCCCAACATTTCTGCCAGTCCGTAGTGGAGCGCCTCCAACAAAGCGTCCTCGCGCCGAGCGTGAACATGCGCCTCCGCTAATGCTCGCGCGCGGTGCAGTCGAACCAGATCAACTGGCCCCGCCGCGACTTGGGCTAACGCTTCGAAAGCGGGGGCGGCGGCGGTGAGGGATGACTCGATCGTCAGGCGTTGGCACGCGGCGATCGGGCTCGTCGGGTCGGTCGGAATCGCGGGGAGCGTGATTACAAACAGACCGGCATCGGCGGCGAACGCCCGCAGCGCGCGCGGCGGGCGATTCAGCGCATCACGCGATTCCGCCAGCGGGCCATCGACGGGGTTTGCGAGGTAGTGCGTCAAGACGTCGAAAGTCGCGAGCTCGATATTTGCATATCGAGGCGTCGGCCAGGCGATTGCGACGGCGTCGTACTCGGCAATCCCACCCAATCCGAATCCGCCGCGAAACGTCGGCCGATCCTTCCACGTCGCCCGTCGCGGCGACGCCGGCGGAAGCGATTGGAAGGCTTCGCGCGCCGCGATCAGTAGGGCGTCCGGTGCGTCGGAAGCCGCAATCAGCAGCGTTGCGTTCGCAGGGTTGAACTCCATCTCGAGCTGGCGCTGCAGCCGCTCTTTGAGAGCGGTGTTGGCATCGAGCTGGAACTTCCGACGGGTTGCGGACGGCCGCCCATAGGCATTCGCCCAAATCCGCTGGACGAGAAGTTTCTCAGGCGACTCGCGCGGTACAAGTTCCTCGTAGTCGCCAGCGACAAGCACTTCGATCGGGTTGTGATCAGGTCGCGGCGAACAGTGTGCCGGGGCGGCGGTCCATGGCGCGAGCATCGACGCCGCAGCGCCGAGATTTTCGGTAAGTGAGGTAGAAGGGCCGCACCACAGAGAGCCGCTGACGTCGTTCGCGGCAATCCAACGATCGATCTTCCAACCATCGCGGCCGATCGCCGCACAGAGCGCCGCCGCTGTGAGTCCCGGAGCATCCGGCGGATCGTCGTTCGCCCCGACGCGGAACCACAACTGCACCGTGGTGCACTCGCGATGTTCTAGCTGCACCGCCACCACCCGCAGGCCGCAATCCAGCGTCGCGCTGCGCGTGTTGAGCGGCTCTGCGGCCTGAAGCGTTGCTGTCATCGCCGCGAGAGCGAACATCGCCACGCGTCGCCCATCGAGAAGCGTCGGGGCCTGCGAATTCATTCGACCTTAAACGACCCAATGACCGCGTCCAGCTTCTCCTCCGCCGCCTTCACCGCCGCCTCCGGCCCCTGCAAGCGCAGGAAGAAGACGCTTTCCGCGGTCGGGACCATCATCATCACCATGCGTTGCACGTCGTCGGTCATCTTGCCCGTGCCGCCCATGCTGGCCGGGGCCAGGTAGCGGCCGCTCATCTTCACGACGCTGACCTTCAGGTCGTTGACCGTCTTCTCCGTGATCTCGACCGCGTCGCGGCTCAGCTTCTCGCCGTCCGCCGTCATGAACGAGGCCATCCAGCGGTTCAAATTCGGCTCGAGCTCGGCCATCGCGCCGCGCGGCGGAAAGGCCGTCAGTACGACCGTGGTGGTGCCCGCGGGCGCGTCGCCGGACAAGTCATACTCGGCCAGTCGCGTCGGGCGCGACGGCTTTTGCGATTTCCAATCCGCCGGCGCGTCGAACTTGAGCGTCTTTCCGCCCGTCGCCGGTGGCGCGATCGTCGGCGCGCCTGTCGGGGCGGCGGCGCCGCCGTGCGGGCTGGCGCTGTCGCCAATGGGCGGGTGGCCGCCGGGCAACGGGGCCGGCTGGGCGGCGGGCGATTCGGCCGGCTGGCTCGGCGGGGTGGACGGGTTGCTCTCGGTTGCGCCGGTCTCCGCGGAATTTGCGCCCGCGGCGGCCGCCGGCGGCCCCTGGTTTTCCTGCATTTTTTTCAGCGCCCGCTCGGCCGCCTGCCGCTCGGCCTCACTCGCGGCCAGCGCCTGCGACGAGGGCGGCGGCACCACGCGGGCGGAGCGGCCGTTGCTGTTGGCGTTGGGCCCGGTCGTGGCCGAATCGCAGCCGGCCAGGAGGATCGGCCATATGATTGCAAGCAGGAGTTTGCGGGTTGGATCGATCTGCGAACGGCTCATAAGCTCCTCAATCAGGTTCGAAAGGTCGCTCGCGGACGGGTGCGCCGGGCCGCAATTCCGCAATCGGCGAGCGGTTTTCGAAGTATAAGAGAGCGCGATGGTCTCGCGCCGGCCGCCGGACGGCCCCCGCGCCCCGGATACGGGTCAAGCACGCTCCACACGTGGAGCTTGGCTGAGCCGAGGGCTTTATCCGCCCTCTGGGCGAAAGGCCGATCAAGGGCGGCGATCCACGGACTAAGGCCCGTGGCAAAGATCGTCCGCCCGACGGGCGAAAACAATCGGCTTTCCGGCCGATCAGGAACGGATGGAATCGTTATGGCAATTCTCGAAAGCCTACTCGCCCGCGGACTGATCACCGCCGAGCAGGTCGAAGAGCTGACGGCGCGGCGAAATGGCAAGGACTCCCGCGTCGAGGACGTACTCGTCCGCAGCGGCATGGTCCGCGAGCGCGACTTGCTCGATGTCTACGCCGAGCAGTTTGGCATGCGCGTGGTCGAGCTGAACGAAAACGACATCGACCGCGAGATTCTCAAGCGCGTCCCCAGCCATCTCGTTCACAAATACTCGCTGATGCCGATCGCCCGCCACGGCCGCGCCGTACGCATCGCCACCGCCGACCCCAACAATCTCTACGCCCTCGACGAATTGCGATCGGTGATCGAAATGCCGATCGAGCCGGTGCTCGCGACCCGCGCCGACATCAACAAGATGATCAAGGCGTTCTACGGCGTCGGCGGCGAAGTCCTGCAGGAGATGGTGAAGGAGCGCGACGGGATCGAAGTGATCGACGAGGCCGCGGTCGACTCCAGCGATCTCGACGTGCAGATGGCGCAGGAAGCCAGCGTCGTCAAACTGGTGAACGAGATTCTGGTCGAGGCGGTCGATCAGCGCGCCAGCGATATTCACTTCGAGCCCTACGAGACCGATTTCGTCGTGCGCTATCGCATCGACGGCGTATTGCACAAAGCCAACGTCCCGCCCGAGATCTACCGCTTTCGCAACGCCATCATCAGCCGCATCAAGATTCTCTCGAGCATGAACATCGCCGAGAAGCGCCTGCCACAGGACGGCGGCTTCAAGATCAAGGTGCACGGCCGCGAGATCGACCTGCGTGTCAGCGTCATTCCGATGTCCTTCGGCGAGGGCGCGGTGCTCCGCATTCTCGACCGCATGTCGATCAAGCTTTCGCTCACCGATCTCGGCATGCGCGGCAAGCTCTACGACACCTTTGTCGAGTTGATCAACCGCCCCCACGGCATCGTGCTGGTGACCGGGCCGACCGGTAGCGGAAAGACGACTTCGCTCTACGCCGCGCTGAGCGCGATCGTGAACGAAGAGATCAAGATCCTGACGATCGAAGACCCGGTCGAGTATTACCTTGAGGGCATCAATCAGGTGCAGGTGCTGCCCAAGGTCGGCCTTTCCTTTGCCCGTGCGCTGCGCGCCTTCCTGCGACACGACCCCGATGTCGTGCTGGTCGGCGAAATTCGCGACAAAGAGACGGCCGAGGTCGCGATCAATGCGTCGCTCACGGGTCACCTGGTCTTCAGCACGCTGCACACCAACGACGCCGTCAGCGCCACGACCCGTCTGCTCGACATGGGCGTCGAGCCCTTCCTCGTGGCCAGTTCGCTGGAGGCGGCCATGGCTCAGCGTCTGGTGCGCACGATCTGCAAGCACTGCAAAGAGCAGTACATTCCCGAACACCCCGAGCAACTACCCGACGACTTCCAGTACAAGCCGGGCGAGCCGCTCTGGCGCGGCCGCGGCTGTCGCGAATGTCGCAACACGGGCTACGCGGGCCGCAAGGCGGTTTATGAGCTGATGGTCATGAACGACGAGCTGCGCGAGATGGTGGTCCACCGCAAAGCGGCGTCGCAGATGATGCCGATCGCGCGGTCCAACGGCATGAAGCTTCTGCGCGAAGCGGGCTGGGACCTGGTGCGCGAGGGGCTTTCGACGCCGGAAGAGGTGGTGCGGTCGACGTAGTCATCGGTCGGGTCATGGACGCCATGGTCGGAAGCGCGAATATTCGCCGTCGACCGTTCCGCCAGTGGGGGCGTACCCGCCTGGTCGACAGGCGAATATTGATCGGGAGTGCGCAGCGATGAGTTTTCTCTGGTTCCTTCTGATCGGCCTTTGCGCCGGATGGCTCGCCAATCAGGTGCTGAAGGGCGGCAGCGGCGGGGTGGTCGGGAATCTGGTTGTCGGCGTGGTCGGCGCGATCCTCGGCGGCGCGCTCTTTCGCGCGGTGGGCCTCGCGAGCATCGGGTTGCTGGGCGAACTCGTCACGGCCTTCGTCGGCGCCGTGGTTCTTCTGATGATTTTGCGAGCGATGAAACGAGGATGACGGCAGTCGCGAAGCCTGCCGCCTAGCGGCTATCAGAAGGGGGGATTCGTGGCCGGCGGTCGGGCGAAGCGGCCCGCTCACGCCGGCTCGGCGTCCCAGGACACGCCCAGTTCGCCGGGCAATACCTATCGGACGCGACGCTGCGAAGGCGTCGCGGCATAAGCCCCTGGCGGCGCAGTCGTCGAACCCGTCCGACCCACGCGCGCCGCTCCCCGATCAAATCAGGTGGATTCTGCGAGCGCCGATCGACTATAAATCGAAGGTGCGCTTCACCCTTCGCCGCGGGCACGCTGCGGCGGGAGCGCGCCTGGCATCAGGACACGCGACGTGGCGGCCATCAAGCCTGCGACAGATCTGCAAACCGAAACGAGTCCGACGACTCGGCAGATGCCGCTCTATCACGTCGTACTGATCGACGACAACGAGCACACCTACGACTACGTGATCGAAATGCTCTGCGGCATCATCCGCTGCAGTGTCGAGCGGGCCTATCAGCTCGCGTGCGTGGTCGATCGCGAGGGCCGCGTGATCGTCGAGACCTGTTCGCTCGAAAAAGCCGAGCTGCGCCGCGAGCAGATCCACTCCTTCGGCGCCGATTGGCGGATCGAGCGCTGCAAGGGCAGCATGACCGCGGAGATCGAGCGCGCCTGACCATCGGCTGAGGGGAACTCCGAACACCAACGCGACCCGTCGCCAATCGGCGATAGAATCGTCTTTCGCAGAGCGGGCCGGGTGATCGCGGCGGGCCTTCACCAGCTCGTCGAGGAAAGTCCGAACTGGTCAGAGCACGGTGGTGGCTAACGGCCACCCGGCGAAAGCCGCGGGAAAGTGCCACAGAAATGACACCGCCGATGGCGGCGGCCCACGTGACCGTCGTACAGGCAAGGGTGAAATGGTGCGGTAAGAGCGCACCGCGCGGCGGGCGACCGTCGCGGCAAGGTAAACCCCACCGCCAGCAAGCCCAAATAGGCGGCGAACGCGGACCTTCATGCGATCGTGCGGCTTTTCCGCACGATCGACGATTCGCGGCGTGTCGGCTCGACACGGAATAGTCGCGGGTAGGGTGCTTGAGCCGCGCGGCAACGCGCGGCCCAGATGAATGATCGCCGCCCGGCTTCGACCTCACTTCGTGAGTTAGCGGCCGGGAGACAGAATTCGGCTTACAGGCTCGCTCTGCGATTTATTTTTCGCTGGTGTCTTCGATAATCACTCCGCTGCGTGAATTCTGCGATGCTATCGCGACCACGCGTATCGGGAGTGCGTGAACAGCTGTCGCCAGCGACGGCGGTTTTCATCGCACAGCATGCGGATATCGTCGCGCGCCACGAGTTCGTAGCTCGGCCAGCGCAGTCTCATGCATGAATCCATTTGAAACGTGCCGATCTCGTGCACGAATTCGCCTTGGTCGCCGTACTCGGCTGGGCGACGCTCCAGGAAGCACTCGACGTCTGCACCGCTCGAGCGACAGCTGCGCTCCTCCAATGCCATACATCTGCGCCTCGTCGCGTAGCTCCGGTCCAAGGTGGGGCCGATCCAAGGCTCGGTAAAGCTGCCGAACATACAGGCGTCGATCGGGCACAATGGCGTGTCCAACACGCCGCCATCCTCGGTCAACTCGAGCTCCTCAACCGCCCCCGTCTCCGGGCACCATTCATACGCAACGTCACCGTAGTGGACCATGTTCCAAACGGGGGAGCCGTCGATCCAGACGCTGACATGTGCTTCGTCGTGAGACATCCAAACGAGCAGCGTGGCCGCTCCACTCGAGTCGCCGGCGATGTTGTCTGATTCTTCCCAGCGCAGCTCGACGCAACCGCTTAGCCGGTCTTCCCCGACAAAGCGGTTCCAACCCGCCACGGCGAGGTCTGTGTCAACCACCGTCATCTTCGGTCCCACGCACAGTGCGATTGGAACGAGCATGGCTGCTAGCACCGGCACTTGCTCCTTCTGACTCACCAGCGCTCGGGCCAGGTCGTTCCGGCACGCCGGGCCGCACGACGATGATTCAATAAGTCATTACGCGATCCGCTGCTGAATCCACATGCTGATACCTCCGATACGGGCGAGAATTTCGTACGCCCCGCAGAAATCGCGTCTAAGTACCCGAAAAATCGCCAGGCGACGGCCCCCTAACGCGGATGGCCACAACACGCTCTAATCTTGCTGGTACCGTCCGGCGAACCAAACCCGTCCGGATACATGGAGGATGGTGCGAGTGAAACTTCTCGGAAATCGACGCCGCCCGAATACCGCCCGGTTGATCGGGCTTCTGGCGGCGATCGCGCTAGTCGGGGCGGTCGGCGGCTGCTTTCGCGAGCAGGCGGTGGTCTATCGCGTTGCGGGCGCGGGACCGGCGAGTCCCTCGGCTGCCGATTCGCCTCCTCAACCCGAAGCCATGACCGCTTCGACGCCGACGCCGGCGCCCGCAACCACGCCGAGTCCGACCGAAGCGACCCCCAAGAAGCTGCCCACTTCCGTGGTTTCAAAGCCGATCGGCTTTGCCTCCACCCGCGCCTGGCTGCAACAAACTCACGCCGAACTGGCCCAATTTCTGCCGGCGGGGTCGCGCGGCGCGCTGCTGACGGAGCAATTGGCCGACGCCGATGGGGCGCCGCGCGACGTGAACGCGTATTACGACGTCGATCCGCAGCGGCTGCACACCGTGATCCACAATCTCGACGGCCTCAAGCACTCGTCGCAGGCGTCGGGCACGAAGTACGCAATCGACGCCCCGGCCGACCCTTGGCCCGGGTTTCAGGATGAGTGGATTCCAATCTCCAACAAACTCTCAATCTCCGTCCGCATCGGCTGGGCCCGCGAGGCCGACGGCACGACGCCGCGTCGAGCCCCGGCGATCGCAATCCTGCCCGGAATCTATGGCGATAACTCGGTCATGCGCACGCAGCAGATCGCGCGGGCGCTGCTGGCGGCCGGCTATCACGCGGTGGCGGTCGAGCAGCGCGGCTGCGGCCAGACCGAGAAGCGCTATCCGCAAACGCCGATGACGTTTGGCACCTTCGAGGCCGGCGACTTGCTGGTGATTTCGGAGTGGCTGGAGGACCAGCCGCAGGTCATCGCCAGCGGACTGATCGGCTTCTGCTGGGGGTCAAATGTGGCGCTTGTCACGGGTTGGGAAGATGGACGGCGCGATGACGATCCGTCGATCACGCCGATGCTCCGCGAGCGGCTGCGCCCGCGCAGCGGTCGTCGGCACTTCTCGGCCGGCATTCTCGTATTTTCCGCCTCGCTGCCATTCGAGGAAATCTGTGAGAAAACGGCGCAAAAGGAATGGTCGTTTCTCGGCAACCCCGTGCTCAACAAGCTTCAGAAAGAAACGCGCACGCGGCAGACGCGACGCGGCTATCAGCCGGTGGACGGAAATTTGTGGCGCGTGATCGACGCGGAGACGGGCCGCGATGAGCGCGCCTATCCCAAGATCATGGAAGACGGGCTGCAATACCTTCGCCTCTATCCCTATCGCGATAAGCCATGCGGCGAAAAACTCGAAGCGATCCGCGTGCCGACGCTGATCGTGCATGGCTGCAACGACCCGCTCGTCGACGCCCAGCCGCTGGCGAACGTCATTGCCAAGACCGAAAACCCGCTCGTCGCGGCGATCGTGCTGCCCGGCGGCGGCCACGTCGGCTTTGGCCCCTACAGCTCGGAGTATTTCTATGGCCTCATTCTGCGCTTTTTTGATCCGGCCCGCGGAGCGGCGGGTTTCGCCGCGTCCTGCGCAGGACTTCCGAGTGGCGGAGAGGGTTCCGGGCTGAGCCCGGCACCGTGAAACTCGACGCCAAAGTGCATCAACGTTGCTCGATCCGTATCCCGCTCCGGAGTGCCCCGTGGCCCGTTGGCTGATCAAAGGCGACCCTGCTGATTATGGCGCCGCCGATTTGGAGCGCGACAAGTCCACCGCCTGGACCGGCGTCAAAAACGCACTCGCTCAGCGCCACCTGCGCGAGATGAAGCGGGGCGACGCCGTCCTGTTCTATCACACCGGGGATGAGAAGGCGGTCGTCGCGACGGCCAAGGTCGAGCGGGCCGCCGCCTCCGCGACCGACGCTTCCGGAGAGGAAGAGTCCACTGCCGTTCGATTTGCATTCGTTCGCTGGCTGGGGCGTCCGGTCGGTTTGGCCGAAATCAAGGCCGACCCCACGTTCGCCGAATTTGCGCTGGTTCGGATCGGTCGCCTTTCGGTCATGCCGGTGACGGAGCCGCAATGGCAACGGATTCTGGAATTGAGCGGGCGGTAGCGATTGGCGGCGGATTGGCGGCGGCAAGGGGCGGGTTATGGAGCGTTCAGCCGTCTGTTCGGGGGTATTCCTCAAGCCCTGCCCCCCGACGGCCAGCCCCCGTCGCCCTCCGGCCCCGTCGCGGCCCGCCCCGTGCCGAGTTCGACTAGAATGCGGCCTGAAACTTCGCGCACAGGAGCGGCTTTGCGACCTCCCTACACGATTGGCATCGACATTGGCGGAACACGCGTCAAGCTCGGCTTGTGTGACGCCGACGGACGAATCCTCGCCCGCGCCGCCACGCCCACGGATGCCGCCGCCGGCCCATCGGCCCTCGTAAATCGGCTCAAGCTGCTGTTGCCCGCCTTGGCGGCGCAGGCCGGAATCTCCGAAGGCGACATGAAAGCGGTCGGCATCGGCGCACCGGGGCCGCTGGACCAGGTGCGCGGCATCGTGCGCGATGCGCCCAACCTGCCCGGCTGGCGCAACGTCCCGCTCCGCGATCTCTGCGAAAACGCTTTCGGTCGCCCCGCAAGGATCGAAAACGACGCCAATGCGGCCGCCTTCGGCGAGTTCGTCGCCGGCGCAGGGGCCGACTATTCGAGCATGGTCCTGCTCACGCTCGGCACCGGCCTCGGCAGCGGCATCGTGCTGGAAGGCCACCTCATTCGCGGCGAGCATGGCACTGCCGGCGAGTGCGGCCACATGATCATCGAACACGACGGTCGCCCCTGCCCCTGCGGTCAACGCGGCTGCCTGGAGCGCTACGTCTCGGCGACCGCCGTGGTCGATCGCTTTTCCGAAGCGGTCCGTGCCGGACACGCCAGTTCGCTCGCCACAGAGGTGCGCGAAAATCAGCCGCTGAAGCCTGAGCAGATCGTCGCCGCCGCTCAGGCCGGAGACGCCTTGGCCGCTCGCATCTGGGACGAAACCTGCCGCTATCTCGCGGTGGCCTGCGTCAATCTGATGCGTCTGCTCGACGTCGAGTGCATCGCACTGGGCGGCGGCGTAGCCAACGCCGGCCAGCGGCTGATCGAGCCGACCCTCGCTCATTACAAGCGCCTCGATTGGAAGATGACCGAAGATCGCCCGTTGCTGCGCATCGCAAGCTTGGGCGAAGACGCGGGCATTGTGGGCGCAGCGCTGCTGGCGCGCGAGTTGCTCACCGAGGGGAACTAACCTCGCCCGCTTCGCGTCGTTCTGCGGCTCACGAAATGTCGGCGCCGGTCCCGCGACGCGCAGGCCGACGAGCTCCTTACAAGGCCCTCAGTTCCTCGGGCGAAAAGACCGCCGCGAATCCGATACAATTCCGATTGGAGGCCGGCGGCAAGCGGCCGATTCAATCGGATCGCGCCGCAGATTCGCCGTGCGTTTCGTATTACCGATTCGGGAGCCCGCTCGATGAGACGATCGAACCGAGTTCGCATCCTCAAGCTCGCCGCTCTGCTCACGCCCGCGGCGTTTATGCCCAGTTGCATCGGCACGCTCGCGGCCTCGCTCGACCAGCTCATCGCCCCCAGCGCGTTTCAAAACGCGCTGTCGCTGCCGTACGGCGTTTTTCGCAGTTTTCTTCAGATCGTCGGACTCTTCTAGATGAACGGTCGCTGATCCCGCCATGCCTTCGCTGCGCGTCACCACCGCCGACGGCGTTAAGTCGCTGCCGATCACCACGGCGCCGATCACGGTCGGTCGCTCCGAGTCGTGCGACATTATCCTGCGCGCCGACGGCGAGGTCTCGCGCGAACACGCCAGCATCTGGCTCGACGAGCGCGGCGTGGTCATGGTCACCGACCGCGACTCCAAGAACGGCACGCGCGTCGACGACGGCCCGCCCTTTCGCGGCGGCACCTATCCCGCGCGGCGGCGGGTGCGCATCGGCGAACACCTGATCGACCTCTTCGACGTCACCCGCACCGATGATTCCCCTGGTCCCGTGCGATTCGTGAACGCGCCCGAAGAGGTGCCCGGCGGAAACACGCAATACTTCGCCTCGACCCGTCGGCCCGACCTCACCAATCAGCAGCGGCTCAATGCCCTGATCGCGCTCACCGAGCGCATCGGCGGCGTCTTCGAAAAATCGGTCATGCTGGAGCAGGCCCTCGATGCCTGCATCGAGTCTCTCGGCTTCGAGCGCGGACTGCTGGTGCTCAAGTCGCAGCGCGGCGAACCCGAGCAGCCCATCGCGCGCAACATGGCCCGCGATGAGACCGGCGCCTTTCGCGTCAGTCGCACGCTCATCAACCGCGCGCTGATGGACGGCGAGCGCGCGGTGGTGAACAACCCCGCGACCGACCTCGTCAACAACCTGAGCGAGAGCCTCGTCCGCTTTCCGATCTGCTCGGCCCTCTGCGTGCCGATCATGCATCGCAACGAAATTCTCGGCGTGATCTACGGCGACCGCGTCACGCGCGCGAAGTCGCATTATGAAAGCGATGACGTCGATTTTCTGGCCGCCATCGCGCAGCAGGTCGGCGTCGGCATCGCCAATCAGCGACTGCTGGCCGAGCATGTGAAGAATCAGAAGTTCGTCGCCGCACTCGAGCAGGCCCGCACCATTCAGCGCCGGCTGCTGCCCAGCGCGCCGCTGCGACAGGGCCGCGTCACGGTCGAGGGATACAACCAGGCATCGGCCCTCGTCGGTGGAGACTATTACGACTACTTCCCGCTGAATGACCGGTCGATCGGCATGGTCATCGCCGACGTCAGCGGTCACGGCCTGCCCGCCGCGCTACTGATGGCCAATTTTCAGGCCGCCGTCCGTGCCGCGCTGACCGAAGACGTCTCATTGCCCGATGTGGCGGCCCGCATCAATCGGCTCATGCTTCGCAACACCGCCAACGGACTGTTCATTACGGCGTTGCTGGGGCGAATCGACGCTCACACCGGCGAATTTGAGTACGTCAGCGCGGGCCACCCGGGGCCGCTGTTGCTCTCGTCGTCGGGCACGAAGTCGCTCGCCGACGATGAGACCTGCAACGCGTTGCCGTTCGGCATTTGCTCCGAGGATGACTATCCGATCCGCAAGCTGGCCCCGACCCCCGGGCTCAATGCGGCCCTGTTTTTCACCGACGGTCTGTCGGAGGCTTCCGCGCCCGACGGCAGTCTGCTCGGAGTGCAATCGGTCATGTTCGAGCTCGCCAAGCTCCCCAACCACGCTCCGCCGATGCTGTTGAGCGCCGCCCTCACGACCGTCCGCAATCATGTCAGCACGCCCGCCGCCGTGATGGACGACCTGACGCTGCTGGCGATGCAATTCGAGCCGTCGTGATTCGCCGATGACGACTTCGCGCGCTTGCGCGCCGCTAGCCATCCTGGCGTGCGTCCTCTCCGCCGCGCGGGCCGACGAAGCCGCCATCCTCGCTCATCTCAAGGGTTACTTTGGAACGACCGACGTCGCCCAGCGAGCAGCTCTGGTCGCCCGCATCGAGGCCGACCCGGCCTACGAACGCGCGAAGCTCCGCGACTGGCTCCACGCCGCCGATCTCTTCGCGCCCGTCGCGTCGCCACCGCCGGACCATCTCGTGACGGAATCGATCGAGCTCGAGGACCATAGCCCGCGCACCATCGAAGTCCGTCTTCCGCGCCAGTATGACCATCGCCGCGCATATCCGCTGATTTACGCCTTGCACGGCACCGGCGGCGACGCGCGAGGGATCATCAGCTATATGGCCAAACTGCTCGGCGATCGACTCGACGAGTTTGTGATCGCGGCGCCGGAGGGCTACGGGCAATTCGTCATTTACGAAGCGGGCCCCAGCGACGAACACACGCGTGCCCTCGCTCACCTCCGTCGCCGATTCCACATCGACGCCGACCGCGTCCATCTCACCGGCTACTCGCGCGGCGGACACGGAACCTGGACCCTGGCGCTGATGCACGCGGACGAGTTTGCCAGCGGGCTCGCGCTCGCGGGCACCTTCAACATGCTCGGCGCCGACGCGCTGTGGGAAGAGTTTCTGCCAAATGTCCGCGGTTTGCCGCTCTGGACGGTCTGGGGCGAGGATGACACCGTGGGCGATGCCGGCGAGAACAGCCCGCAAGGCGGCATCGCCGGTCTAAATCGCAAGCTTCGGGCCGCATGTGAGAAGCTGGCGCTGCCATGTACATTTGTTGAATTGCCCGACGTCGGCCACGGCGGCGTCGTCCCGTCGGCCGAAGTGGTGAGCGCCTGGCTCGCCGCGCGCCGCGTCGCTCCGCAAGCCGAGTCGCAACGCAGCTTCCGTTGGCTTTATCAGGCGCGTACAGACTGGCTCGCCGGCGCCGCGTGGGCCGGTTCGGCGTGGGAAGATCAGCAGCGCTTCACGGTCGAGCCGCGGCCGCGCGAGACCGCTCAGGACGCCTTTCATCGCGAGTTGCGCGCCAGGCTCGGCAAGCTTTCCGGCCGCATTCAGGGCCAAACGATCGAGGTCCGCCGCGAGCACATCAGCGAGCTGACGATCTGGCTTTGCGACGGCATGTTCGATTGGTCCCAGCCGCTGACGATCAAAGTGTCGGGTCGCGAAGTCTTCAGCGGCAACGTCGCTCCCAGCCTCGCGGTCAGCCTCGACCAGGCGGCGAAAAGCTACGACTTTGGGCGGCTGCGCTGGGCGGGATTGCAGTTTCACGGACGAAAAAAAGCGACCTGGTACGCCCCTTCGGCGCGATAACTGCGGCCCCAATATCTCCCCGCCGCGCGCGAATTTCGGTGTGAGGCCGTTGCAATAGCCGCGTCGCCCCGGCGTTCCGCTTCCACAACGGCGCTACAACCACCGCACCGCATCACACGAGGGCATCACGATGCCGAATCATCCGTGGAGAATCCGCCTCGCCATCATCGTCTTGGCGGCCGTCGCTTCGGCACAGGCGCAGATCACCCCTACGTTCAACGACGTGCTCTTCGCCGTCGTGCCGACCGATGCGGGAGGCGTTGATGAGCAACGCATGGACATTTACGTCCCGCCGACCGGCGCCGGTCCGTTTCCCTGCGTGATGTGGATCCATGGCGGCGGCTGGCAGAGCGGCACCTATCAAAACGTGCCGCCCGCGATCCTCGCGCTGCGAAATCAAGGGTTCGTTGTGGTCAGCGCCAGTTATCGCCTCAGCTTCGAGGCCATCTTTCCTGCCCAGATCCATGACGTGAAGGGCGCCGTGCGCTTTCTGCGGGCCAACGCCGCCACCTTCTCCATCGACCCCCGCCGGATCGCCGCTTGGGGCGCGTCGGCCGGCGGTCATCTGGTGGCGCTGCTCGGCGCGGCCGGCAATGTGCCTGCGCTGGAGGGCAGCAGCGGCGGCAACCTGGGCTTCTCCAGCCGGGTGCAAGTGGTGGTTGATTACTTCGGCCCGACCGACCTCCTGAATATGCAGCTCGACATCACCGACCCTCCCGGCAGCGGCCTCGATCACGACGCCGCCAACTCGCCCGAGTCGCGGCTTGTCGGCTGGGATGAGGCCGGCCAGGGCATCGGCGACATTCGCGCCAATCTGTCCAACCCGAACGCGCCCTATCCGGAGCTCGTGCAGCGAACGATCAGCGCCAACCCGATCTCGTGGATCGACGCCTCCGATCCGCCGATGTTCATCGGCCACGGCGACGCCGACCGGACCGTGCCGCTCCATCAAAGCACGCGCCTCGATTCCGCGCTAGCCGCCGTAGGAGTCAATCGCCAGTACGTGATCGTCCCCGGCGCGGGTCACGGCGGAATCGGCTCAGTCACCGACCCGCTCGCCGTCGCATTCATCATTGCGCGCATCGGCGCCGAGCCGATCGATGTTCTCGGCGATCTCAACTGCGATGGCCTGGTGAGCGTGGGCGATATCAGCGGATTTGTGCTGGCGCTGACCAACCCGACGCAGTACCGCCTGCAGTTTCCCGGCTGCGATGCGCTGTTGGCCGACATGAATCAGGACGGCGTCGTCTCCGTCGGAGATATCGCCGGGTTTGTCGCGCTGCTCACCAGCGCCGCCTGAGCAGCGGCGGCGAAGTTAGCGAGCTTCGCTCGACCCGCGCACCACCAGCCGCGGCGCCACGCGCGTCTCGACCGGTCCGTCTTGCCGCTCGCCGCGAACGCGCTGCAGCAGCGCCTCCGTCCCGCGCCGGCCGATCTCTTCTCCGCCAAAGTCCACCGAAGACAGCGCCGGCGTGAGCGATTCCGCGAAAAGCTCGTTTCCCTGGCCGACCAGTTGCAGATCCTGCCCCACCGCGCGGCCAACCTGCTGCGCCAACATCATCACGCGCAGTGCCGTCATGTCGTCGCTCGTCGCCACGGCCCGAACGTGACGCAGTGCTTCGCGCACCTCGTTCCAATTGCCGTCGGTCCCCTCGGGCGGCGTGTGATTCACATCCGCGATCATCGGGCGCAAGCCCTCCCGCTCGCAAGTCGACGCAAAGCCGCGCCTCCGCCGTCCGTCGCTGTCGGCGCGATCGTCGTGAACGTAGAGCAAGTCTCCGCCGCTGGAAACGCCGCGAGACAACACGTGCCGCGCCGCGAGCGCGCCGGATTCGACTTCGTCGAACAGCCAAGCGTCGCCCATCGGAGTGGATTCGGTTAGATGCGCGAAGGGGCGCGGGCCGAGCAGCCCGCCGACTTCGTCGAGAAGCTCCGTCGGCAGGGGCGCCAGAGCGAATGCCGCATCGATGCGTTCGTTCATCGCGCTGCGAAGCGCGAGAGCGACCGATTGCGCGTCGCCCAGAACGCTCGTCAGTTGCACGGTGTAGCCCCCGTCCCGCGCCGTATCGAGAATTCCCTGCAACACCCCGCGTTGCGCCGCCCCGCACAGATTGGCCACAAAGACCGCGATCGCGTAACCGCGCCCGGTGGCGAGCGCCCGCGCCGCGGGATTCGGCACATATTTGAACTGTCGACACGCTTCCAGCACGCGCTGCCGCGTCGCCTCGCTGATGTCGCTGCGATTGTTGAGCGCTCTGGACACCGTCCCCCGAGACAGACCAGTGTACTTGCTGATCGTGTCGATCGTGACCTTTGCCATGTGACCCACTCAACTTTCCGCGCCCAGATGGGTCCGCATCGAGCAACGCAGAGCGACGACTAGTCGCAACGCGTCAAAACCAGCTCGCCCCGTAGCGCATTGGCATTCTAAACCGGTTTTTTCAATCGGCAATGAAAAAGTGGTAACGATTGCGCAGCGCCCTTACAAAACCGGACGTCCGCCGGACACTCGCTCGGCGCGCTGGCCCCGATTCGTATACTTCCCACGCGATTTTTGCGCGACACGCGTTTCCGACAGCAGATTTCGCGGTCGAACGCGCCCACGCCCGAAGGAATACTGCATGAGGTTGGCATTCAATTCGGACAACGCTCTCCGTAAATTCTCGGCACTCGCGCTGCTGCTCACCGCCGTCTGCGGCTGTCCACCCGCCCCCTCGACCGGCGATTCGGCAGTGACGGCCGTCGCGGATGCATCCATCCGCAGCGGCGCCGCCCCGCTCACGGTCGCCTTTTCGGCCAGCGGCTCCACCTCGCGCAACGCCGGCCCGCTCGCCTTCGTCTGGAGCTTCGACGACGGTACGACCGCCACCGGCGAGCAGGTGAGTCACACCTTTACGGCTCCGGGGCTCTACGAGGTGCGCGTCACCGTCACGGATAGCGCTGATGCGTCGGCCACTGGTTCGGTCGACATCCGCGCCGCGGGCGTCGGTGCGACCGCCATCATCGAGTCTGACGTGAATTCCGGACCGGCCCCGCTCCTGGTTCGCTTCGACGGCACCTCCAGCAGCGCTCCCGACGACGAAATCCGCGACTATTTCTGGGATTTCGGCGACGGCAACACCGATCGCGACCCCAGTCCCTCTCACCAATACACCCGCCCCGGCGAATACACCGCTTCGCTCCGCGTCGTCACGGGCGGCGGCGTTGAGAACATCGTCACCACCACGATCCGCGTCGACGCTTCGTCGGCCTCGCTGCAATTCGCTTCCGGCGATCGCGCCACGCTGCCCCTCACCGATCTCGGCGGCACGTCGCAAACGCTCGACGCGCTCACGCTGGAATTCTGGTGCCGCACCAATGTCGCGGGCGGCACGCTGCTGAATCTCGGTGATAACTCGCTGATCGTCTCGGTCAATCCGGGGGCGAATCGAGTCATCCTGACCATTGCGGGCGTCAGCACCACGATCGACGCCACCAACCTCGCCGATCGCTGGCGGCATCTGGCGATCACCTTTAACGCCGACGATATCGGCGCCGGCGTCTACCTCGACGGCGCGCTCATCGGCACGGCGCCGCCCATTCCCGGCAATCTCGGCCTCTCGGTCACGCGGCTGCTGCTGGGCAACGGCTTCGTCGGAAACCTGGCCGACATTCGCCTCTGGAGCAGTACCCGCACCGTGGCCCAAATCAGCAGCAACTACGAGCAGCGCCTCACCGGCACCGAACCGGGTCTCATCCGTTATTGGCCCGCCGACGACGCCAGCACCCAGTTCATCAACGAACTCGTCGGCGGCGACGCCGGCGTGCGCGGCACCAACTCCGGCGCCGAGGCGGCCGACGCCGAATGGAGCACCGACAGCCCCCCGGTGGACGACTAATCGCCTCAGCGAAGACCGCGCGCGACTCGCTACACTCCAAGCACCAATGGCCAGTCCTTACCTGGGTCTCGTGGTGCGCCAGTTCGGGCGAGCCTTGCCGCTGCTCAAGAGCGGCGAGTACCCGTGTCCCTATCTGGCGGGGCGGACGGCCTCCGTGTTGGTGAATTACGCGGGCGAGCCGGATGCGACCGCCTATCAGCAATTCATGGATTCCGGCTTCCGACGAGCCGGGGACATGATCTACATGCCCTCGTGCAAGAGCTGCGCCGAATGCGTGCCGATCCGCGTGCCGGTCGATGAGTTTGAGCCGAGCGATTCGATGCGCCGCGCGCTGCGAAAGAACGAGGACGTCGATGTGCAGATCGGCGAGCCGGCGTATAGCGACGAGCGATTCGAGCTCTATCGCCGCTACCAGGCGATGCAGCACGACAATGTCGAGGACTCAACGCCGGAGAACTACGAGCGCTCCTTCGTGCAGCATCTGGGCTTTACCGAAGAAATGACCTACTGGACCGCGGGCAGGCTGGTGGGCGTGGGCACCATCGACATCACCGAGCGCGCCGTGTCGAGCGTCTACTTCTTCTACGATCCACAGGAGGCGCGGCGAAGCCTGGGCGTCTTCTCGGTGATGTGCGAGATCGAGCTTTGCCGGCGACGCGGACTGCCCTATTGGTACTCCGGGTATTTCGTCGCCGATTGTCGCAAGATGAGCTATAAGGCCCGCTACCAGCCGGCGGAATTTCTGCACGGCGACGGGCAATGGCGGCGCTTTGCGCCGCGCTCCGGCGGGGATGCGCGATGATCACGTTTTCGCTCCAATCGGGTTCGAACGGCAACGCCATCTACGTCGAGGCGGAGGGCGTGCGGCTGATGTTCGATGCCGGCATCAGCGCGAAGCAGGCCAAGCTGCGCATGCAGCAGCGCGGCCGATCGATGCAAGGACTCGACGGCCTGATCCTTTCGCACGATCACAGCGATCACGTTCGCCACGCCGGCAGTTATGCAAGGCTCTTCCGCCTGCCGGTTTATTGCACGCGGCGCACGCACACCGCCGTTCAGTATCAGTTGGGGCCGGTGGAGGATCTGAGCTATTTTCAGGCGGGCGAAACGCTGAGCTTTGGCGAGGGACGCGTCCGCGTTCGCACCATCCCCACGCCGCACGATGCGGTGGATGGTGTTTGCTTCGTCGTGGAGTGCGCCGCGGGCAAACTCGGCATCTTCCTCGATCTGGGCCATCCGTTTCTGCTGCTGCACTCGGCCCTGCGCAGCGTCGATGCCTGCTACATCGAGAGCAACTACGACCCGCAGATGCTGGAGGCGGGGCCCTACTCGCCGGAGCTGAAAGAGCGGATCCGCGGCGAGCGAGGACACATCTCCAACATTGAGGCGGCCGAGCTGCTCGCGGGCTGCGGCAAGCGGCTGCGCTGGGCGGCGCTGGCCCATCTCAGCGCGGAAAATAACGCGCCCGAGGTGGCGCTACGAACTCACCGGGAGCGCCTGGGTGAGGACTATCCGCTGCTGATCGCGACGCGACATTCGCCGACCGAAATTCTCAGCTTGGAGTGAGGATCGATGCGGGGGATGGAAGCCGCGCCGACGGTCCTGTGGCTTCGCCGCTACGGGGCGGGTTGAGATGCTGCGGCAGGCGGGGTGTATTCGCAGACTTCGTAAGCCCAGCGCGCCCGCGTGCCGAAGAATAGATGTGCGTTGTCGCGGATGGGCGATTCCTTGAAGCGAAAGCGCAGCGCGGTGATCGCGTCGCGGTCGCCTTCCAGCAGCTCGACGCGGAAGTCTTTGGTCTCCACGGGCGCTTCGCGGCTGACCGGGATCTCGCGACCGAGCGTCTCATCGACCAGCATGCCGTAGATCTCGGCGAACCAGGGGTCGCCGCTGATGCGGATGTCGATCGTCTTCTCGTCGACCCACTCATATTCAGAAAGCGCTTCGGTCCCCCACATGCCGAGCACGCGCGGAGCCCACGTGAGCGGCACCACGCGCAGGTCGCGCAGGCCGGTGCGCTCTTCGATCATCAGCTTGAGGTAATGCGCGATGATCGGCAGATTGGCGATGTAAATCGTGTCGCCGTTCTTGAGCTTTCGCGGCGAAGCGCAGACCTCGTCGGTCACGATCTTCTCGACGCGGTGGGCCGTGTCGACCGCGAGCACCGGCAGGAAAAAGCTCATCGCCGCGAAGCCCAGCGCGCCGACGCCGATGGCGGCATGGGCGCTGCGAGCGCGGAAGCGGGCGAACGCGGTTACCGGCTGCGTGCGCGGCCGCGTGATCTCGTGCAGCACAAGCCAGGCGACGATGGTCGAGCCGACGCCCGGCAGATAAAGGTGATGCGAACTGCTGAACGCCGGCAGCAGCGGCGCGAGAAACGCAACCAGCCATACGGCGCCCAGCGCCCCGGGGGCGCGGTTGCGAAATGCGATCACGTTCCACAGCAGCAGCAGGGCGGTGAAGGCGGTCATGCCGTAGAAGGCGATCGGGTGGCCGCGGAAGTAGGGGATGCCGCCGATGGGGATACAGGGAACGAGCAGAAACTCGCCGATCAGGTAGTAGCAGAGCTTGTCGAAGACGAAACGAACAAACGTCGGATCCGTGGGCGGAATGACGTAGGGCTTGGGCGGCAGCGCCGCGCCGCCTAGCGAAACAGTGCGCAGCGCGAGATACGCGACCGCGACGCCGATCAGCAGGGCGTAGAACCACCATCCGCCGCGGCGTTTCTCGCGCGGCAGCACCAGCTCCATCGAGGCGAGCACGAGCGGAAACATGATCGCGTTTTCGCGACAGCCCAGGGCCAGCGCGTAGCAGACGGCGCACAGTCCGCCGGCGAACCAGCGGCCAATGGTCATGCGATCCACTGCGACGTCGGTTGTTTCGCCAGGGTTTGCCGCGATCGATGGGATGGGATCGCGCAGTCGCGGCCAGGCCCGAAACGCGGCGAAGGCCAACGTTCCGATGAGCAGAAACGTGGTGACCATCAGCTCGGTCTGGCAGGCGATCCACTGCACCGTGTTCACATGGCCCGGATGAATCGCGAAGAGCGAGGTCATCATCCATGCGTGCAGCAGCCGCGCCCCGAGCCGGCGCAACAGGGCGAAAATCAGAACGCAGGCGAGCCAGTGCCAGACGAGGCTCGCGGCGTGCATCGCGAGCGGGGTCCAATTCGTCAGTTCATAGGTGAGCTTCATCAGCCCGAATGCGACCGGGCGGAAAAAACGCAGCGTGCAGTCGGGCATCCACCAGTATTCGGTGATTCCGCCGACCAGCTCCAGGCGACAGGCGGCGGTGAGATCGCTGAGCGTCCACTTCGCCTCGCGCAGTTGCCGCAGGTGCGCCCAGTCGTCCATGAGCCAGCCGCCGCGCAGCGAGACGCCGTGGATCAGCAGGATCATGAGCGCGAGCGAGAAGACGGCGAGCAACGAACGGCCGAGCTCGGTCGCGGCGCGAGGCCGCGGCGCGTCGCTCATGCCACGGCCCCGACCGAGGAACCGGCGATGTCGCCGCTGGTTCCGACCGGAGGCTCGGGGGCCGCGCCCTCGTCGCTCTCTTCCATCTCCGCCAGCTCATCGGCCCGAGGGACATGCGCCCCGAGCAGCGGAACGAGGCCGCCGGGCAACGCCCAAACGAGCTGCACGATGCGAATCGCCAGCGCCAGGGCCAGCGCCTGGGCCGGCGTGTTCCCCGCATCGCGGCCGAAGAATTGCAGCGAAAACGCTTCCATCACGCCGAAGCCCTGCGGCGGGGCGATCGGTAGCGCGGCGACAAGGAAGAGGATCGGCACGTAAATCAGATATTGCGGGAAATCGCCCTTCATCTGAAGCGCCAGCGCGAAGGCATAGACACTGACCATCACGAGGAACTGCAACGCGACCGTGAGCATCAGGCAGGCGAAGCTAAGCGGCAGATGATCGCGAAGGGCGGTCAGCGTGCGACCGATGCGGAGCAGATGTTGACCGCCGGGCAACATGGCCGCGAGCTTGGGCAGCCCGACGGCGTGGCGCAGGCGCTCGCTAAAGACCACAAGGCTGCCCAGCGCGAGAATGCCCAGCACCGTCCCCAGCCCGGCGGCGATACGGCCGAAGCGGGCCGAATCCCAGGCGCAGACAATCATGATCGCGGCGACGAGAACCAGGCCGATCAGGCCGATGACGCGGTCGAGGAACACGACCGTGACGGCTTCGGTCTTGCGATGCGTGTGCGCGGTGAGGTAGTACGCCTTAATCAGGTCGCCGCCGGTCGAGCCCGGCAATGCAAAGTTGAAGAAGTTGCCGGCATAGGTCAGCTTGATGGCGGTCCAGATCGAGACCAGCACCTCCTGCATGCGCAGCATCCACACCAGCCGCAGCGAGGCCATCAGCGGCACCGGCCCAAAGAGCGCCAGCGAAATCGCCGCCCAGCTCCAGTTGATCCGCTGCAGCACGCCCGCGATGCCGTAGCGAATGTCGGGCAATCCATTGACGGCGTGAACCTCGTCGAGGGTGAGGGTCGTTTGCTTGCCGTCGCGCAGCACCGTGAACGGGCCGGCTTCGCTCTGCATCTCCAGCAAACGGACGTAGGGCCCCTCGGCCGGTTTGACGCGGATGTAGTCGTTCCACGAGACGGCGCGGTAAAGGAAGACGATCGCCGCCGCGAGCAAGGCCCAGCGGAAGATTCCGAGCAACCGCTTGATGGCGGATTTTTGCGGGCTGGGATGGGCCTGTGCGCTCATGGGCTGGCGGCTCCGCGCGAGCTCGGCGTCTGCGGCACGCGGTAGATGTCGTATCGTTCGCTGGCGGCGTCGTCGCCGAGCGGGCCGGCCGGCTGCAGGCCTGCGGCCACCAGCGACTGCAACCAGGCGCGGGTCACGTGGGCCGCAAAGCCATAAGTGCCGGCGAGACGGTCGATCTCGGGCCAGCAGAATACCACATGGGAAAATCCGTTGGAACGCAGCCAGTCGATCGACTCGACAGCGGCGGCGTTCTTGGAGAATTCGAGCCAGGGGTCGCGGTTGAAGACGACCGTGTAGCGGTGCGGTGCGGTGATGTAGAACGGGGCGGCGTCGCCGATGAGCAGCAGGCGGCCCGGCTGGTCTTCGAGAACGTGATTCAGCGGCTGTGCGAAATCGATCAGGATGTCGGCCCGATCGACCATGTCGGCCAGCGAGACATTGGTCCGCGCGCGATAGTCGGCAGCGGCCTTGTCGATCCGCTGCGTGATCGCGACGGCGCTCGCAACAGCGCCGCCAAGGGCCAGAACAATCATCGCGACGGCAATGCAGCGCTGCTTCGCCGAAACCCCATCGGCGGCACGGCCCGCCAGCAGCGCCAGCACGCCGACCAGCGGCGCTAAAAAGCGACCGGGCATGTGCGTCAGCGTCATCCACGCCACCAACGCGGCGATGACAAAGATCAGCAATAGGGCCGCCACCCGGTCGCGGCGAAGTGCCGCGCCGACGACCGCGAGCGCGAACGCCGCAGGTCCGAACATCGACGACGCAAGAGCCTCGCGCCACGCCAACGCCAAGCGCGGCCCCGGCGGCTGATCGACGATCGGCAGCGCATGGCCGCGATCCCACTGCGCGGCTTGCTCGGCCGACCAGTCGCGACCGCCGAAGATGTCGTAGGCGAACGGATACACCGGATTTCCCGTGAAGCTGTAGCTGCGCACCATCCAGGGCGCGAAGGCCAAAATCGCCGCGAGTGCGAGGACCGCCGCCTGTCCCGCGCGCGGTGCGAGCGCGGTCCTCGCCGTGAAAAGCCACGCGAGCGCCAGCGGGGCCACGACCACGCCCGCGGCGGTCAACTTGGCCCCGGTCGCAAGTCCGCCCAGCAATCCGGCGAAAATCAGCCAGCGACGCTGCGCCGCGGGGTCGCGCTCGGCGAGGGCCTGCAACACAAGAGCGACGGCGAGCGTCGCGAAATACAGCACGCCCAGCTCGTTGTAGGCCAGGCATCCCAGATAGGGCAGCCACGGCACACCGCCCGCGGCCAGCACGCCGACCCACCGCGCCGGCCCCCGCGGCAGCCAAGCGCCGATCGCCACGACCGAGAGCACGCCCAACGCCAGATGCAGGAGCTGAGCCGAGATCGCGGCTTCGTGGGCGTTGCCGCGCAGGTGCATCAGCAGCAGATAGAGCAACTCCACCTGCTGCGGAAACTGGGCGTAGACGTTGTGCGGCAGAAACTGAATGCGCCCGGCGTCAAAGTATTCGCGCGGGGCTTGCAGGTGATACTCCAGCACGTCGTAGCCATTGCCCTCTTCCGGCCAGATCAGGCCGGGCGGCAGCGTCGCGCCGAAGATTGCAATCGAAAGCGGCCACGCCAGGATGGCCAGCAACGCGGTCTCAAGCCAGACGAAACCGACCCGCTTCAGCCCCGCCGACTCCTCTTGTGGCGGATCAGCGAGTTCAGCGGGTGGCGGCGCGGCGCTCAGCAGCTTCGACAGCCCCAGCACGATGCCCGCGATGACGAGAATCCACGCCGAGCCCCCGCTGAGCAGCCCCGTGCAACCCAGCAGCAAAACGAGCGCGACGAGCAAGCCCGACCCGAGCGCGGTCGAAAGGAGGAACGCCCGTGTCCCGCCCACGCGGCCCGGCAGAAGCCAGGCCGTCGGCCATGCTCCGAATCCCGCCGCCGCCAGCAGCAATCCCGCCACGCGCAGGCCGTCTTCGAAGAGCACCAGCGGCGTGACCGATGAGCGCGTGCCGCTCAGCAGAATCGCCGCAGCGACGACCAGCAGCGCCGGCAGCGCCGCAGGCGAGACAAAGGCGCGGCCGCGGCTGGGGTGCGATGCGCTGCTCACCGAGTCGTGCGTCAGGATTTCTTGAAATAGTCGGCGTTGATCTGCACAAAGCGCGCTTGCGACTCCGGCAGCTCATCTTCGGTGTAGATCGCCTTCACCGGGCACTCGTCGACGCACAGCCCGCAGTCGATGCAGGTTTCGGGGTCGATATAGAGCTGATCGACCTTGCCGAAATCGGGCTCATCCTTGCGCGGGTGGATGCAGTCGACCGGGCAGACGTCGACGCAGGCGGTGTCCTTCGTGCCGATGCAGGTTTCGGTGATGATGTGCATATCCGTCTTCCTCCGCGGCGATCCGCGCACTGAGGGTCTATTTACCCGGAGCGAGCGGCCTCTGCCGGTCGCCAAATTTCGAAGGGGCATTATAGGGCTGATTGCACCGCTGCAACGCCTTCAGGCGCCGAGCCAGCTTGCCCCGAGGCGATAAACCGCGAAGGCGAGGACGCCGTAGGTGAGGACGAACGCGAATGCGAAAGCCGTCTTCTGAACCGCGGGGCTTGTGCCGTCGGGGCGCGGCGTAGACATCTGCTTGGATTGTTTAAGGATCAGCAGCAACCCGAGGATCGTCGCGAGATTCGCAAGGCCGATCGCCGCCCCAGCGAGCGGACGCCGCATCAGCATCCACCCGGCGACGGCGCCCGAGACGCCGCAAATGCACGCGATCGTCAGGATCATCAACAATCGATACGCCGGCTCGGGCAGACGACTGAACTGCGCGGCACGCTCCAAAGATCGCGAGCTTGATGGGACAAACTCCAGGTCGGCAGTGAATTGGTCCGCCGAGTTAATGCTCCAGAACGACGTATATCGCAGCTCGCCGTCGTCGCGCTCGCCGTTTTTCATTCCCGCTTTTTCCGCAGCGACGGCGTCGATCGTGCAGTACTGTGGGCCATAACGAAAAACGTCGGGCGGGGCGGCTTCGGTGAGTTCGACCCAGCCGCGCACTTGCAGGCGGAGGTCGACGGAATCGGATGGCTCTCGACCGCGCTGGCCCGCAGCACGCGCCGCGAAGCTCGGGCGCAACGGAAACCACGGGTTTTGCGACGGAAAATCGACTTCTACGCACGGCGTGCGAACGCTTCGCAGATGCCGATCGCGCGGCGTGCGATCCGCGGATGCGTCGAAAGCGGCTTCAAATTCTGCGACCGACCGAATCCAGATCGCGATCAGCGAGTGATCGGCGTTGAAGTAAGGCGCGAAGGTCGTCAGTTGCGCCTCGTCGACCTTCACACCGGCGGCGGTGAGATGGGCGACGAGACCGGCTGATTGATCAACGGCGAGCACTTCGCAGCGCATGCCAAAGCGTTCGATTGCTTGCGACACGTCTACGTCGGCCTCACGACCGGCGCGCAGGCCGCCCAACGTTGGTAAGCAGAGACAGGGGGCGAGAATGAATGTGAGCGACCACGTCTGAAACAGCTCCAGCCGCCGCGCTGCCAGCCGTTGGACGTCGTCGCCGCGCAATAGCGAAAACTCGTCTAGAAGTTTCACCCGAACGGCCTCACCCCGACCGCGAACGGGAAACAGCCAGAGCGTCCGGGCATCGGGCGACTCGTCGCGCGCGGGATCGATCGAGACGGAGAGTCGCATGCGCTGACGGCCGTCGGCATGGTCGATGATCGCGGCTTGCGATCGCTCGTGAAGCGTCTGCATGCCGGCCATGTCGTAGGAAAACGCTTTGCCGTCGGCGCGGGCCGGCGCGGGCAGAAGCGCGCCGCAGCACACGAGAATGAACGGCACCGCCCAATACTTCGGGCCCATCGGACTAACCCCTTCCTCGCAGTAACGCCTCGGACAGGCGCGTGACGCCGCGTCTGTAAGGTGATACGCGAGAGATCGCTCAAGGACGCAGCCGATAATGAGATCTCATCGCGTCGCACTGCGAGGCACACGCCGAAGCCGGCTGACCTTACGCCCCCTCAAACAGCCCCGGCTCCATCGGCACATTCGCGATCGATGGCGCACGGACGGGCCGGCCCAGATGCTCATACGCCGCCGGCCGCGCGACGCGGCCGCGCGGCGTGCGAATGACAAAGCCGATCTGCAAGAGGTACGGCTCGACGACGTCTTCCAGTGTGTCACGCTCGTGGCCCATGCTGGCGGCGATCGCCTCGATGCCCGCCGGTCCGCCGTCGTAGTGGTCCATCAGTGCCGTGAGATAGGCATGATCGAGGCCGTCGAGGCCGAGGCGATCGACCTGCAAGATCTCCATCGTTTTCTGCACGACGTCGAGCGACACGCGCCCACCGGCGCGGACATCGGCGTAGTCGCGCACCCGCCGCAGCAACCGATTGGCGATGCGCGGCGTGCCGCGCGCCCGCGCCGCCAGCAGCGCCAGCGAGTCGGCCGGCGCGGCCATCGACAGCAGTTGCGCGCTGCGCGTGGCGATCCGCGTCAGGTCGGCGTTGTCGTAATACTTCAGATGCAGCAGCAGGCCGAACCGGCTGCGCAGCGCCGGCGAGAGCAGGCCCGAGCGGGTCGTGGCGCCGATCAGCGTGAAGGGCTTGAGTCGAAAGTTGATCGTGCGGCCGCCGATGCCCGATTCGGTCGTGTAGTCGACGCGAAAGTCCTCAAGTGCGGGATAGAGAAACTCCTCGACCACTTTGCTCAGGCGGTGAATCTCGTCGATGAAGAGCACGTCGCCGGCTTCGAGCTGCGTGAGCAGGCTCATCAGATCGCCTTGGCGGACGATGGCCGGGCCGCTCGTGACGCGGATCGTGCGGCCTAGCTCCTCCGCCACGATGTGTGCGAGCGTGGTCTTGCCCAGGCCCGGCGGGCCGTCGAGCAAAATGTGATCGACCGGCTCGTTGCGCAGCCTCGCGGCGTCGAGCGCGATGCGCAATTGCTCGCGAACCTGATTCTGCCCAATGCACTCATCGAGCCGTCGCGGGCGCAGCGATCGGAGGAACACTTCCTCCTCGGGGCCCGACTGATTGAATACGCGTTCGATGGGCATGGCGAACGGAAGGCTAACGGGGAGAGTTTCGAGTTGCGAGTGCAGAGTGGCGAGCGGAAGGCAGAATGCGAGCGATTCCGTGGGCCGGGTCTTCCACTCGCCGCTCAGAACTCAAATCTCGCTTCGCCTGACACTTTCCGACACGCCCCGCGAAATATTCGTTGCATCACTCCGACAATAGTAGTAGAGTCTTCTACGACACACGTAGGAGACGCGCGGCTCGCGCGGAAAGATTGGCATGGCAAGCAACGAATACGAACTGGCCGACGCCGAACTCGAAGTGCTCAAGGCACTTTGGGAAAAGCAGCCGGCCACGGTGAGAGACCTTCTGGAACGGCTCGCCCAGCGCGGCCGGACCTGGGCCTACACCACCGTCCAGACGTTCCTGACCCGGCTGGAGCAGAAGGGCTTCGTCCGCAGCGATCGCAGCGGCGCTGCCTTTAGCTACTCCGCCGCCGTGACGCGCGACCAGGTCGTCCGCTCGCGGCTGAAGTCGATGGTCTCGCAACTTTTCGACGGAGCCGCCGGCGAACTCGTACTGCAACTTGTGCGTCAAGAACGGTTATCTCCCAGTGAGGTGGCCGAATTGCAGAATCTGATCGAAAAACTGGACGCCGACGCGCCTTCCGCGAAAGGGCGGCGACGGACGTAGCGTCTTCATCGTTGGCCCGGTCGGGCAACACTCGCAAAATCAGCTTCGACGGGCGAGTGCAGAGTGGCGAGTTCAAGACGAAGGCCCGCTTTCGCGTGACCTTCTCGTGCGACGAATGCGGTAACCATCGGATCGGCGGCGAGTGTTGCGCCGCCTCAGCTTCGAAAGGTGCGTCGTGACTCCGCTCGAAGTCATCCTGGCCGGAATGTGGCGCAGTGCCTGGGGGATCCTGCCGGTCGCGTTGCTGGCGCTGCTGACGACGCGCTGGCTGGCGGCGCGGCCCGCGACCCGGCACTGGGTTTGGGTCAGCGTGCTGGGCTGGATGGTGGTGGGCGGTTTTCTGCCGGCCTATCGCGGCCCCGCGCCGATCGCGCCGCCCTTGGCCACCATCGCCCCCGCGCCAGGTTGCGCCGCTGTTTCGCCAAACGAGCTTCTTGCCGATCCGGTCAGCGCCGAAACGGAACCGGTTTTCGCGATTCGCCAACCCGAACCCGCCTTCGCCACGCCCGACGCGATCGAACCCGCCGATTGGACGCCTACTCCGACCGGCGATCTCAACGAACCTTCCCTCGCGCTCAGCGAAATCGAACTTCCCGCGGAATCCGTCGCACTGAACGACGGTCCGCTGCTCGAAGACCTGGTCGATCTCGCACTCGCCGACGAATCGCTCCTCGGCACGATCGTGCCGGCTGCGACTGATGAACTCGCTCTGGCGCAAGATTCACCCGCGATGACCGTCGATGACGACGAAGCGGCTCCGGCCGCTGATCAGCCCGCCGCCGCGTCGCGAACCGCCGAGCGCATGCTCGCCTCGCTGGAGACGGCCCGCGTTCACTGGCACACCGCCGTCAGCGCCGTCCGCGCCGCGGTCGAAAGCCTGCCCTCGCCGCCGGCGTGGATCTGGCTCATCGGCGGGGCACTGTTCGCGATCTGGATCAGTTTGCAATCGATCGCCGCGCAAGCCCGCGCCCGCGCCGATCGCCCCGCGCCGAAAGATGTCCAGCGCTGCGTCGCCGCCATCGCTCGCAAGCTGCGTGTGACGCCGCCCGAGACGGTGATGAGCGAGCGCAGTGTGTCGCCGCATATCTGGTGCGCCCTTCGCCCGAAGCTGGTGCTGCCGCGACGGCTGTGGGCCGATCTCGACCGCGACGGGCGGCATGCCGTCGTGTGTCACGAGCTGGCGCATCTGTCGCGCTGCGATCACTGGGTGCGCCGCTTCGAGCTCGCCGCCACCGCACTCTTCTGGTGGCACCCGATCCTCTGGTGGGTGCGTCATCGCATCGCCGAAGAGGCGGATTTGAGCTGCGATGCGTGGGTGACCTGGCTCGCGCCGCGCAAGCGCCGGGCCTATGCCGAGGCGCTGCTGCGAGCGCAGAGCGCATGCGAATCTTCGACCGAACATCCGTCGCTGGCCGTCGGCCTGCTGACCAAACGATCCCGGAAACTGGCAAGGAGATTGACGATGGTGATGACGCAGAGCAACCGTCCGCAGGCATCGCTGCTGGCGGGCGTGTGGGCCTCGATGTTGCTGCTCGCGGGCTGGGTGACTCTGCCGGCCTGGGCCTGTCCGCCGGAGGCCAAGAATGCGCACAGCCACGCCGCGAGTCCGGCGCACATGGCCGGACATGGGCACGCGACTCCCGCGGTCGCGCCGAACGGGTGCGTGAACGTGGCGGGTGCCAAGGTGAGCGGGGCGCTCGCGCCGGTCACTGCGAGCGCCAGCGCGACGACGAATGAAGACGATGAGGACGACGCCGACGCGCCGACTGCTCAGACCTACGTCAGATACATGAAGGACGGAGTACCCACGCCGGTCGCCGTCAATCTCCGCATGGCGAGGCCGGGCGAGGCGCCAGTCGCGATCATCGCGCGGGCCGACTCCGACGCCGCCCAGGCCGCGGCCGAGGCGCATAGCGCGGCGGCCGAAGCCCAGGCCGAAGCCGAGGACCAGACGCGCGAAAACGAAGCACAGATGCGCGAGCTTGAGGCCGAGCTGCGGGCGCTCGAGGCGCAGCTGCGAGATCTGGAGCGCGCCATGCGCGATCGGAGTCCCGGCGCCGGCAATCCGCCCCCGCCCCCGGGCGTGATGCGACGCTCACCGATGCCACCCGTGCCGCCCATGCCGGCGATGCCCCCCGCGGCCGCCAGCCCCCGAATGGCCCCGATGGCGCCCATGGCCCCGATCGCGCCCGCGGCGCCGGCCCCGCGGATGCGCCGAGCGCAGCGCAGCAGCGGCGGCGAGAGCCATCGCGAGTATTGCCTGCCCAGCGGCAAGTGCGAGACGCTGATGGAGCTGCTCGTGCGCGAAGACGTGCCGGTGCGCGTCAGTCGCAATGGCGATTGCATCTCGGTCAACGCGTCCGAGCAGCAGCACGCCGCAATCGGCGCATTCGTCGAGATGATTCGCGGCAGTTGGGAAAACAAGAGCTACAAACTACCCGCGGAGAAGATGGAAGCGTTCTACGCCCTGATGAGCCGCAACGATGTGCCGATCAAGGTCTCGGGCGGCGGCGACACGATCTCTGCCGAGGCGACCCAGGCCCAGCACGAGATTCTGGCCGCGTTCCTCGAAGCGATTCACCCCGGCAGCAATCCGGGCGCGCTCGAAAGACTCGGTCGCAACAAGCAGGCGAAACGCGGCGACGGACTGGGCGCCGGGTTTGGCGGCGCCTTTGGCATGACCTCGCCGATGCGCGTGGGTCGGCGGTGGCCCGCCGGCGCCGGTCAATCGGCCCGCGAACTGGAGCAGCTGGCCCGCGACCTGCATGGCGCCGAACGGCAGCGCGCCCGCGAGTTGGAGATGAAGGCGCGCCAGTTGCAAAACGCCGCCCGCGACCGCCATCGCGCCGCGGAGCAGCGCCGCAATCAGGTCGAGCGCCGTCGCGAGCAGATCGAGCAGCGCCGCCAGCAGATTCAGGAACGTCGCGACCAGATTCGCGAGCGCTCGCAGGCGCTGCCCGAGAGCGAAGAGCCGCAGCGCGCCGCCCTGGAACAGCAGGATCTGACGCTGGAAGCTCAGCTCGAAGCGTTGGAAGCGGAGATGGAAGCCTTCGAGGGGCAAATCGAATCCGAAGCCAGCGCGATGGAGCACGACGGCGAAATGACCGAAGCCGCCGCCGAGTGGCTCGCCAAGCTGCAGGAGCGCCAGCACACCCACGTCGAGCGGCTCAATGAAGCGGTGCGGGCCCTGACGGAGGCCGCCGGCGTCTCCACGGGCGATGCCCGCGAGGCGCTCGAAAAGGCGCTCCTCGAAGTCGAGGTGAACATGCCCGACGTCTCGGCGCTGGTCGACGAGGTCACCGCCGAAGCCGCCGGAGAGTCCGCAGACGTCGCAGATATCGTGAAAGAGCATCTCGCGACCGTTTCGGACGGCGCGCTGCGGACCGTTCATGAAAAGCTGCACGCGGCCTTTGAAGCGCTTCATGACGGCGCCGGCATCCGCGAGCACCTCGCGGCCGTGGTCGCCGGACAGGCCGCCAAGGTTGCCGGCGACGCGCAGGCGGCTGAGAAGCAGGCCGCCGAAGCCGCCCGCGACGCCGCAAAGAAAGCGGAGCGGGAGCGCGAGACCGCCGAGCCGAAAGAAGAAACCGCTCCCTAAATCGGAAGCAGGGCACACGGTCTTTCTGCGACGCCGGCGGCGCGGCTGGTCGGAGACGCCCGCCGGCGTTCGCGCTCTTCGCGCGCCTGCGATGCAGCGCTGCGGATCGACTTTGCCCAAGCGAATCGCGCCGCGCAATAAATAAAAACGGGATTCGATCGGACGCAGTGCTGGTTTTCACTCGCATTCCGCAATCGGGGTAGGTGTTGTCATGTCCCCCCGCATTCCCCACGAAATCCTGCTCGCTTTCATCCTCTGGCTCCTCGGCCTGCTCGGCTCGGAAGAGGCTCGTGCACAGGCTTCGAAGCCGACGGAGATGTCTCCCGCGCGACGCTACGCCGTCGCCACCGGCTTTCTGCAACGCGATCTGCCGGAGCTGGCTCTGGCGGAGTATCAGTCGCTGCTGCGCGATGCGCCGGAATTCGCGCAGCGCGATGCCGCCCGCTACGGGCTTGCGGTCGCGGCCTATCGCCTCAAGCAATATGACACAGCGGCAGAGGCGCTCGCCCCGCTGACCGACGCGGCTTCGTTTGATCTGCGCGCCGATGCGCTGCTGCTCGCCGGCCAGACGGCGATCGCCCGTGGCAAGCCCGCCGAGGCCGATCGCCCGCTCGCCGCCCTGCTCGACGAGTTCCCGGAGCATGCCCACGCCGCCGCCGCCGCGGCGCTGCTGGTCGATGTTCACCGCGCGACGGAGCGGCTTGAGGCATGTCTGAAGGCGGCGGATCGATTTCTCGAAAGGCACGCCGCTGCGCCGCAGGCCGAACGCGTGCGCTGGCTGGCGGCCGATGCGGCCCTGGCCCGGCAGGACTTTCGCGCCGCGGCCGAGCGGTTTGATGAATATGTCAAAAGGCACGGCGAAAGTCCGCTCGCAGCCCGCGGGAGCTTGCTCGCCGGCCAGTGCTACGCTCGCATCGACGACCCCGAGAGCGCCGAACGGCGCCTCGCCCGCTTGCGCGACAGCGACGATCGCGAGATCCGCGCCGCAGCGCTCAGTGAACTGGTCTCGATCTACCTCCGGGCCGCACGCGACGAAGAAGCCGAGCGGGCGGCGGCGGCCTTCCTGGAGCAGTTTCCCAAGCACGAACTTGCGCCGCGGATTCGGCTGGCGCGCGGACAACTCGCGGCGCGGCGCGGCGACCGCGAGACGGCGCGGCGCATGCTGGCCGACGCCGACGCGCCGGCCGACCGCGCGGCGGCGGATCGGGCGCTGGCCTCGCTGGCGCTCAAAAGTGGCGACTACGCCGACGCCGCGCAGCGATTGGGCGAAATCGTTCGTGCCGCCGGCGATGCGGCCCGCCCTGCGGACCGGCTCGATCTGGCGTCGGCGCTGCTGCAGTCTGACAAGCCCGAGCAAGCCGCTGCCCAACTCGACAAACTGGTCGAAAGCGCGGACGCAGCAGGGGGGCTCTCCGCCCAGCAGCGCAGAGCGGCCCTGGAGCTGCGCGCTCACGCCCGCTTTCGTCTGCAGCGCTATGCCGACGCGGCGGCAGACGCTCGTCGCTGGCTGAAGGAAGCCGAAAGCGATTCCGGCGCGCCCGAGATCACCGCGCTGGCCGTCGAAGCGCTCGCTCTCGACGGACAAGACACTGAGGTCGCGGCTCTCGCCCGGGCCGCGCTCCCGAATCTCACTGCCGGGGCGGCTCGCCGGAGAGTGATTTCCCGCGCCGCGTTTTCTCTGCTGAAGCTCGAAAAGGCCGACGACGCCCTTCCGCTCCTGCGCGAGACGGTCGAAAACGAGAGCGACGTAGCCACGCGCATCGCGGCACTCTCGGCGATCGGGCAAATCGCGCAGGACCGCAAAGACTGGCCCGGTGCCGAGGCCGCCTGGCGCGGCGTGCTGGAAGCAGCAACTTCGCGCGCGCAGGGCGAAGCGGCCCGGGTGCGACTCGGCATCGCGCTCGCCAGATTGGAGCGCGATGAGGATGCCGCGACGACGCTCGCGCCGCTCGCGGAGCGAGAGATCGATAGCCCCGATCGCGAACATGCCAGCTACGAGCGGGCCCGCTGCCTGGCCCGCCTCAAGCGCGACGCAGAAGCTCGGCGTGAGTTCGACCGGCTGTTGCGCGATCGGCCCACGACGCCCTTTTTCGTGCCCGCGGCGCAAGAGCTGGCCCGCTTGCTCAGCGACTCCGGCGACACGGCCCGCGCCGGCGAGTGGCTCGCCAAGGCTGCGGAAAAGAGCGGCGACGAGGGGCAGCGGGCGCGGCTGACGATCGCCGCGGGGCGCGCCCGGCTCGACGCGGGCGATGCCGCCGGCGCCACAAAGACATTTCTCGATGCGCGGCGCCAGGCAAAGGACGCCGCGTCGCGGGACGAAGCCGCGGCGTCCTTCGTGCTCGCGTGCGCCGCAGCGCTGCGCTGCGAAGAATTGGTCAGTGTCCACACTGCGGAGCCGCTGACGTTCGCTGCAGCGCCCGCCGCCATCCGGGCGCGAGCCGGCTTCGAACTCGCGCGATGTTTGCTCGGCGCAAAGCGGAGCGATGCCGCCGCCGCACTGCTCGAATCCTGCGCCGCCAGCGACGACGATCGCGCAATCGCAGTGCTGGCGGCAATTGAGCTCGCGAAGGTTTCGATCGAGGCGGAGCGCTGGGATGCTGCGCTGGCTCGCTTGAAGCCGCTCGACTTCGCGACGCTCGCGCCGACCGAGCGCGACCGCATGGAGAGCGTTGCCTGCTATTACCGCGCCTATTGCCATTCGCGATTGAACGCGGCCCGCGAGGCTGCCGCCGAGGCGCTGCGATGCCTCGAACTGGGCCCGCCGCCGGAATTGCTGGTGGCGGCACGACGGCTCGCGGGTGAGTCCCACCTTGCGGCCGGCGACGCCGCGACCGCCGTGACTTACTTCGAAACACTGACGCGCGAGGCCGATGGTCCGATCGACGCATCGGTGCGATTGCGGCTTGCCGAGGCGCTTGCCGCCTGCGATCAGTGGCGAAAGGCGGAAGAGGCCTACGCCGAGTTTCTCGCGCGACACGCCGACGACAAACAGTCGACCCAAGCCCGCTTCGGTCTGGCCTGGGCCCGCGAGCAGCAGCAGCGCTACGCCGAGGCGATCGAAGCCTATCGCCCGGTCGCCTCGTCGAATGCCGCGCTGGCGCCTCGGGCCCAGTTTCAGATTGGTGAGTGCCTCTTCGCGCTGCGCAAGCACGAAGAGGCGGTTCGCGAGTTTCTAAAGGTTGATGTGCTCTTTGCAGATTCGGAGTGGGCCGCCGCCAGCCTCTACGAAGCCGCGCGCTGCTTCGACGAACTCGCGAAAGCGGGCGAATCGCGGCGACAGATCGAAGAGTTATTGAAACGGTTCCCGGATTCAAAGTGGGCCAAGCTCGCACGCGAACGCGCCCCGCGCGAGCGCGAAGCCGCGGCCATCGGACGCGAGCGCGAGGTGGGTGGAAAGAGCGGCGCAGCGCCGTCGCCTCAGTGATTTTTGTTCGCAGATTGCGATTGCGCCGCGCGGCAGCGCGGGAAGGATGCAGGCAATGATGATGAGCGTGGCATTGGTGCTGGCGCAGGCCGGCGCAGCAGACGCGGCCGGCAGCGTAAAGATCGGCTCGATCTGGGATTTTCTGGTGAAGGGCGGCCCGCTCATGGTCCCGCTCGCGATCGTCTCGTTGATCGCGCTCGCGGTCACCATCGAACGGGCGATCTCGCTGCGCCGCAATTCGATCATTCCGCCGCGGCTGCTCTCCGATATCGACGCGCGCCGCGCCGCCGGCGGGGCCGATGGCCGACGTCGCGCGATCGAGTATTGCAAAGCGGTCGATTCGGTCGGCGCGCGCGTTGCGGGCGCTGTGCTGCAACACGCCGTCGACCCTGCCGACGTGCGGCTGGAGAACATTCAGCGCGTCTGCGAACGCGAGCTGCGTGCCCTTCATAAGTACGAGCGTGTCCTGCCGCTGATCATCGCCATCTCACCCATGCTCGGTTTGCTCGGCACGATCACCGGCATGATCCAGGCTTTTTCGACCGTCGCCAGTTCGGCCGAGGCGTTGGGCCGCACCGAGCTGCTCGCCAAGGGCATTTACGAAGCGATGATCACAACCGCCGTCGGCTTGATGATCGCGATCCCCGCCATGGTCGCGCAGCACTGGGTCTCCGGCCGCGTTCATCGCCTGACGCTCGATCTCGATGACATGGCCGCCGAACTCCTGTCGCGCGTGCGCGAAGAGCGGTCCGTCGTCGATGCGCCCGCGAAGCCCGCCCGCAGCGCCGCGGTCGAGGAAGACATCGAACCATCCCCGGCGGCCATGCCTGGGGCCAGCGCGGCGCTGGAGGCGGCGTGAGCCGGACGCTGTTGAACGATCACCCGTCAGATCACGCGCCGGTGTCACAGAGCCATCGGACAACCGCACCGCGCTCGCGCATCTCGAGCCCCGAGCTCAGGGCTGAAAGGCTCATCGCATGCTGATCCGCGCTCGGCGCCCCGCGCCCCACTCACCGGCGATCGATCTGACCCCGATCATCGACATGGTCTTCCTTCTGCTCATCTTTTTTCTCGTCGCCACCACCTTTCATCAGGCCGAGCGCGAGATCGAGGTCGCTCTCCCCGCCGCGCGCGCCGCGGGGCCGATCAGCGGCGCGCTGCGCGAGCTCGTGGTGAACGTCACGCAGGACGGGCGCATCATCGTCGGCGGCGAAGCGATGACCGAGGCCGCGCTCGAGCAACTCGTCCGCCAGCGCGTCGCCGCCAACCCGGCCCAAAAGGTCAGCGTTCGCGGCGATCGCCGCACGCCCTACGCCAACGTCGTCAACGTGCTCGACATCTGCAAGCGCGCCGGAATCTCGCAGCCTTATCTCGACACGGTGCTGCGCGAATGACGCCTCCGGCCGAAACAAGCCCGTCCCGCTCCGCGTCGCATCGTCCGCCGCCGCGCTCTGCGCTGCGAACGGTGCTGCTCGTGGTTGCCTTCAACGGCCTCATCGCCGCCGGCTGGTGGATGCTCCAGCCGCGCCGCACCACCGTGCTCACCGACGGCGAGACGATCCGCCTGCCTCGCCGCGGCGCCCCGATCTCCGAAATCCTCTGGCAGCCGCCGACCGAACTCGGCGCCGCCCTCAACACCGGCTCAAGCGACTACGAGCCGCGCTTCGCCTGGGACGGGCTGACGCTCTTTTTCGTCCGCGAGCGGCCCGGCGAAAACGCCGACATCTTCATCGCCCGGCGAACCCCCGGCGGCTGGTCCACGCCCGAGCCGCTCACCGCGGTGAACACCACCGACGACGAACTCGGCCCGGCCCCGTCGCCCGACGGCACCGCCCTCTATTACTACAGCGATCGCCCCGGCGGCAGCGGGGGCTACGACCTGTGGGTCTCGCGCCAGATCGAAGGGCAATGGCAGCCCGCCGCCAACCTCGGCCCGCGCATCAACTCGCCCTACAACGACTATGGCCCCGCTGCGACGCCCGACGGCGCGGCCATCCTCTTTGCCTCCAATCGCCCGCCCGAGTCCGCGGCGGCAGAGGCGCCGCCCGCTGATTCGTGGACCGCGACGCTCCGCGAAGACCTGCAGCGTCGCACCTATGACCTCTATCGCGCGCCGCTCGATGATGAGGCGGCCGCGCCGATCGCGCTCGACGTGCTCAACACCGAAGCCAACGAGGGCTCTCCCTGTTTCAGCAGCGCCGGCGACTTTCTCTACTTCGCTTCCAATCGCGCGGGCGGCGCGGGCGGCTTCGATCTCTATCGCGCCCGCTGGCTGCGCGACCGCTTCCTGCCGCCGCAGCGCCTCGCCGCACCGATCAACTCCGCGGCGAACGAACTCGACCCGGCCCTGCATTCGCTGGGATATGGCCTGATCTTCAGTTCCGACCGACCGCGACCCCTCGCACGCCGCAACACCGCCGACGCCCCGGCCTCTCGCCCCAGTGACCAGGCCGCGCGGCTGCCCGATTACGACCTCTATCAATCCACCGCGCGCGAAGTCTTTCGCGATGTCGATGAGCAGGCATGGGATTGGGACGCGGCGCTCCGCGCGCTCATGTCATACCTGCCGTGGCTGCTGCTCGCGCTCCTCTCGCTATTGCTGCTCGCGCTCGGCGCGCGCGGCCTGCGCGATAAGCGCCTCTCGCTCATGGCGCGCTGCGTGATGGCGTCACTGCTGCTTCACTCGCTGCTCATGCTCCTGTTCAGCTTCTGGCAGGTGACCGCCGGCGTCCTGCAGTCGCAGCGTCCGCCGGGCGGAACGCAGGTCGCACTCGTTTCCGCCGTGCAGGATGAGCTTGCGGAGCAGGTCACTGCGATCCCGATGAGTGAGACGGCCGAGCTCGCCCTCGCTGAAGCCCGTCCGCCGCAGCTCGACCTGCCCCCGCGCGAGATCGAGCCGATCACAGAGCCCGAAGTCGCCCTCCAACCCACCGCCGCCCCGCCGGCGATACCGCGCGACGAGCCGCCCTTGCCGCAGGCCGCCCCGCGCGCTGCCGAGTCGATCGAAATCGATGCGCCACCCGTACAAATCTCCCGCAGCGATGTCGCCCCCGACCCCGCGCAATCGACTGCAAACGCCCCCGCTGCTCCGCCCGTCGACGCAAAGGTCGAAAAGCTGGAGGAATCCCCAGCCGTCGAAGCGCCGCGCGCCGTGCTGGCCGATTCGCCGCCGCTGCCGCCCATCGATCGCTCGACTTTGTCCGACGCGCTCCCTGCGCCCGCGCCGAGCGACGTCGCACCCGCCGCGATCGCCGTCAACTACTCGCCCGCGCCGCGCGTCGAGCCCATCCCGCCGCCGCCCGCGCCGTCCGATTCGCCCATCGAGTTTGCCACCACCGCCATGCCGCTCGCAACTGCGAAGATCGAGCTGAGCGCCCCGCCGCAGACCGCCGCCGCCGCGCCCCCTGCGTTGCCGACGGCCAACAGCGAAGCACCAACACCGCGCGAAGAGAGCGCCACCAAAGAAGCTCCGGCCCCGCCGGCGACCGCAAGTCTGCAAGCGCCGCGTCTCGAACTCCCCAAGTTCGACGCGCCGATCGAAGCCCCTTCGAACGCAACCGCGCCGCCGCTCACGACAGCCATCGACATCGCTTTGCCCGCCGCGCCGCTCGCGGCCGCGCCCAGCGTGCGCAGCATCGACTCCAGCGACGATCCGAAGATCGACTTCGCGCCGCCCCCGATCACATCCGCTCTGCCGCAGTCTTCGCTCGCTCCGTCGTTCGCCGCGCTCGCACTCCCCCCGTCGCTTCCCGATGTCGAGCAAGCGCCCGTCGCTCCCAGCGCCGCCGACCTCGCCGTCCGCGCCGAGCCGATCCGCCAGGCGATCCTCGAAAAGCGCGGCGGCAGCCCCGAGACCGAAGCCGCGGTAAAGGCCGCGCTCATCTGGCTCTCGAAGCATCAGAGCGAAAGCGGCGCCTGGAACGCCCGCGAATTCGGAGCCGAATGCGAATGCGACGGCGCCGGCGAGGCCAATCTGCCCGTCGCCACCACCGGCCTCGCGCTCCTTTGCTTCCTAGGCGCGGGCCACACGCACACAAACGACGGTCCCTATCAGGGCCATGTCCGCCGCGCCATCAACTGGCTCGCCCGCCGCCAACTCGACGATGGCGACCTGCGCGACGGCGAGACGATGTATAGCCACGGCATCGCCACCATCGCGCTGAGCGAAGCCTGCGCCATGACCAGCGACCCGCGCCTGCGCCCCGTCGCCGAGCGCGCCGTGAATTTCATCGTCGAGGCCCGAAATCGTCGCACCGGCGGCTGGCGCTACGAACCCGGCCAGGCCGGCGACACATCCGTCCTCGGCTGGCAGGTGCTCGCCATCAAGAGCGGCCAGCGCGCCGGCGTCGAAATTCCCGAGGTCGCCTATCGCAACATCCGCGTATTCCTGGAGCGCGTCGCCGATACCGCCCGCCCCGGTCGCTACGCCTATCGCCCCCGACAGCGCGCCACCGCGTCGATGACCGCCGAAGCGGTCTTCGTCCGACAACTCATCGGCGACCCGCTCGACGATCTGCGTCCGGGCCTGGCCTGGATCGCGACCGACGAGCCGAATTGGAACGACGAACCCAATACGTACTATTGGTATTACGCCACGCTCGCGCTCTTCAACGCCCAGGGCGAAGCCTGGGAGCGCTGGAACGCAGCGCTAAGCCGCACACTCCTCGACGCGCAACAACGCGAGGGGCACGCGACCGGAAGCTGGGATCCCGAGGGCGAATGGGCCAGCGCCGGCGGCCGCGTCTACCAGACCGCCCTCTGCACGCTCATGCTCGAGGTCTACTACCGCTATCTGCCGATGTACGCCGGCGGCCCCGTCGCCGCTCCCGACGCCCAGGCGCCGGCACCCGCGCCGGCCAGCGCGCCCACGAGCGCCCCGACCGGCGAATGATCGAGTGGCCTCCGCCGCGTCGTTGCCCGCAAAGGCCCCGCGCTACTCGTCGCTCGCCCGCGATTCCGATTTCAACACCGCCCCATGCGACGTGCGCCCGTCGAGCCGCGCCTGAATCGGCTCCGCCAGGCGCACATGCCGCACATAGCGCGTCTCGGTGGTCGCCGGCTGCTGGCTCAGCCACTCCCAATCGATGTGCCCGCCGTCGCCGGCGCCGATCATCAGATAACCCACGCCAAACGCGGTCAGATTGTGGAAAAAGTGGCTGCCCTGCGAGAGTTCCGGGCAAAAGTCCCCCAGCGATGTCTCGACGATCAGCCGCGCCGCCGAAATCTGGCTCCACTTCACCGGCACACCCAGCCAGCGGTTCGACGTGCCCCAGCGTCCCGGACCGATCAGAAGGTACGGCCGCTTCTCCCGCGAGAGAACATCGTTGATCTCGCCCACGCTCGACGCAATGTCCACAGTCGTCGTCGTGTTAAATGTCTCCGGCTTCACATAAACGACATCGGTGATGCCGCGGAAAATGCCGTTGCCCATCGCGTGCTTCGAGAAGCAGAGCAGGTCGCCTTTGTCGAAATCGCCCAGGTCGACCGTCGCCGCCGTCATGTCGCGCACGCACGGCCGCACCTGCAGCACCGCGAACTGCTTCGGATTGCTCTCCAGATTGACCGCGAATTCCAGTTCCACCGGCGCATTCATGCCGGTCCGCGCCACGTCCAGCACACGCCGCAAAACCTTCGCCAGCGGAAACACTTCGTTCTTCAACACATGGGCAAATGTCACCGCCCGCACGCCGGCGCGATAAATGCCGTCATACAGCGCGCGATCCTCCGGCGACCAGACCGACCCCACCGGCGCCAGCGTCCCGTGTTGCTCGGCCACGTCGAGCCCCAGCGGCGTCAGCGGAAAACCCTTCACGCTCGACTCCCCGCGCTCCAGATCGATCGCGAAAAACTCCCGCTGCGAGCTGCCCAGGAACTGCTGCGTCTCGCTCAACTCCGGAATGACGTTGGGATACGCCGGGCAAAAGCGCAGCGCCCGCCCGCCGTCCACCACCTGATGCCCCAGACCCAGCGAAACATAAGCAATGCCGTCTTCCGGTCGCATGTGGCCGAAGGGGTAATAGTTGTACGACAGCGCCACGCCCGCGAACGAAGGATAAAAGTAGGGATGGTGTCGCGTGCCTACCACCGGCTGCAGGATCACGCCCATCTTCTCTTCTTCGATGCGGTGCGGCGTGGTCGATAGCGCCTGGCGAGCGCTGTGAAAATAAGTCGAGGCGTAAACCAGCTTGATCGCCGTGATCAGCGTGTCGAGCCGCTCCGCGGCGCCGCGCTGATTGTTGGGGATCATGTGCGTCGAATAGACCCCCGCGAAGGGATGATGCTGCGAATCTTCCAGCAGGCTCGACGAACGCACGGCGATCGGTGTGCGCACGATGTCGAGATAGGCCTTCAGATCCTCGACCGCCCGCTCGGGGAACTTCGCCGTCTCAAACGCCCAGCGGATCCAGTCGTCGTTGTCGGTTTTTAGCGCCAGCGCTCGCAGGTAGTTTTCGTCGAGAAACTGATCAAACACCTCCGTGCCGATCACGACCGTGCGCGGAATGACGATGCGCACATTCTCGAATTCCTCTTCGAGCTGCTCGAGTGCGATCTGCGTATCAAAAAACGCCAGACCGCGGGCCTTTCCGCCCAGCGATCCGCCGCCCAGCCGCGCAAAGCGACAGCCGCTGTCGAAGCGCTGCCGCGAAAACTCCTCGACCACGCCGCGCCGGCTCTGCTGCAGCGCCTCTTCGATCGCGTCGACCAGGTAGCGTCGCAGCCGCTCCAGATCATCCGTGAATTCGCTCACCTTACGCGGCCGCAGCATGCGCGCGATGCCAAACTCGGTGCGCGCCAGCAGCCAGTTGGAAAAGTGATTCCGCCGCGCGTGATATTCGACCGACTCGATCGGCACCTCGGACAGCAGCCGCGCCATGTCACGCAGGTCCGAGGCCCGCGCCAGCTCCGGCCCGTCGGGCATGCGAAAGACGAAGTCGCCGAAGCCGCAATTCTCCACCATGAACTTGCGCACGTCTTCGAGCAGCGTCAGCGAATGCTTGTGCAAAAAGTTAGCGCCCACCATCTCGGCCATGCGGCGATTCTCAAGCTCGCTCGATTGCAGCAGGCAGGGGGTGTCCGGATTGTGCCGCTTCACCTCGCGGATCAACTCGATGCCCGCCTGCGGGTCGAGCCGCCCGTGATGAGGAAACTCGATGTCGCTGATTACGCTGACGACATACGGTCGATAGCGGTTGAAGAGCTCCAGCCCGTTCTCAAACGTCTCCGCCGTCAGGATCTTCGTCCGCGCTCGCAATCGCATCAGCTTCTGAATGCGGTTCAGCCCTTCGCGCATCACCGCCCGCGTCTGAATGACCAGCTGGGTATAGATGATCGGCAGCAGCGACGATCGAAAGCGCACCGAATCTTCGACCACGATGATCACGCCCACATCGCCGACGCGCGTGTCGTGCTCCGCGTTCCATTCGTCCTCAACGTTTTTGATGATCGCCAGAAACAGCCGCGTATCGCCGTGCCAGATGTAGATGTCTTCGACATCCTTGAGCTGGTGCCGCGTCTCGGCGATCCGGGCCAGGTCCCATTCGCCGCTGACCAGCAAAATCACGCGCACATCCGGGCACATCTCGCGCACCGTTCGCGAGAAGCTCGCAACATCCATGTCGCCCAGCCGCAGCATCGTGATCACGATGTCAAACTTGCGCATCGCCAGCATCTGCAGCGCTTCGAAGCCGGTCGAGACCCGCGTCAGATTCGGCGCGTTCGTCAGCCCCAGGTCGGCGTACTCCGAGTAGATCATCTCGGACAGCAGGCCGTCTTCCTCGATGATGTAGGAGTCATAACGGCTGGAGACCAGCAGAATCTCCGAGACGCGCCGCGGCATCAGCAGCGGCAGCCGACCATGACGAGAGTCGGTCGCGTTGCTCAGGGCCCCTCCCTCGGCGTGCGATGTAGCTTTCCCGGCCGGCTCGATAGTGGATGCCATGCGGACGTGCGGAGCCTTTCCAAAAAAAAGACTGCCGCCGAACGCCGGGCGGGCGGACGCTTCGAACGGCTGCAACTTCTCCTGACCCTGCAACGAGTATATCTGGCCCTCGCCGCCCGCAACCCCGGGAGCCTGATTCCCTTGCCGCGAAGCGCAGGACCGGCCCAATAAACGATCTTCCGCCCCCAAGCGCCTGCCCCCGATGACCGATCCACGCCGCCGGTCGTCCATGTTGCACCCCACCCCGATTCCGACCACGATGCTCGCCCCAGTCGGCGGCCATCGCCGATGAGATGATTTTCCGCACCGCGCTCTAACCTCGGACGGACGATGTCCACCGCCGCCGCACCCAGCCAGAGCTTCACCGAGGCCGAGCCGGGCCGCCGTCGGCGTCGCTCGCAACGGGCCGTCGGCGGTGCGTTGCGCGGCGTGTTCGCCATCCTCGCCGGCGCCTTCGTCCTGCTCGCCGCCAATTCCCTCTTTCTCGCCGGCGTCTCCATCGCCGAGCAGATTCAGGGTCGCGCCCAGCAAAGCTACTTTTCCCTGCTCATGCTCCTCGCCCACATCGGCGGCGGGTTGCTGCTCGTTCCTCTGGCGACCTACTTCATCGTGCAACATGCCCGCCGTGGCTGGGTTCATCGCAATCGCACCGCGGCCCGCATCGGCATCGCACAGTCCCTCGTCGCCGCCATCCTCGCCCTCGGCGGCGTGGCGCTGACGCGCGTCGAATGGGGCGGCGCGCGCTTCGGCATCGGCGAGGGCGAACTGCGCGACGCCTTGCTCTGGGCCCATCGCCTCGCCGGCCCGTTGCTATTTGGTCTCTACCTCGCCCATCGTCAGTTTGGCCGCGGACTTCGCTTGTCCTCGAGCGTCATCTGGTTCACCGCGTTTCTCATGCTCATGGGCGTCTTCACGCTGCTCCATCAACTCGACCCCCGTCGCTGGAACGAGCGCTTTCCCACCCGTGTGCGGGCCTATTTCACCAATGCCGAAACCGTCAGCGGCGCGTTCATCCCCGCCGCCGCCCTGCGCAATGACGAGTCCTGCGCCGCATGTCACGCCGAAGCCCACCGCGAGTGGGCCAGCTCCGCCCACCGCCGCAGCGGTATGGCCAACCCGCGTTACGCCGCCGCCGTCGAAAGCCTCCGCGCCGCCGCGGCATCCGCCGATGCCACCGCCGAAGTGCGCCGCTGCGCCGCCTGCCACGAGCCGGTCGCCCTCTTCAGCGGCCTCTTCGAAACGCAGCTCGACGACGGTGCAACGCCCGAAAATCGCCCCCAAAAGCAGCCGACCCCGACCGGCGTCGGCTGCATTAGTTGCCACGGCGTCACGTCGCTGGGCAGCGCCATCGGCGACGGCCGCTACGTCATCGACGAACCCGCCCGCTACCCGTTCAGCTTCTCGTCGATTCCCCTCCTGCGCTGGCTCAATCACCAGGCCATCATCACCAAGCCGCGCCTCCATCGCGAGTCGATGATGCAGCCCCTGCACCAGACAGCCGAGTTCTGCGCCGCCTGCCACCGCCAGACTCTGCCGGCCGACCAGGCCGCGGAAGACATGCTGCGCGCCAAGAACCACTTCGACACCTATCGCGATGGCCCCTTCAGCGGTCGCAACGTCAGCCTGACCGAAGATGACCACGCCGCAGCGAAAAACTGCGCCACCTGCCACATGCCCGCGCTCGCCGCCCAAGCGACGCCGCCTCACCGCTCGCACGCCTTCGACCAGCGAATCGCCCCGGCCTCCCCCATTGGCAATGCGGAAGCCGAAGCTCTCGCGGCATTCGACCGCGCGGTGACGATCGACCTGTTCGCCCTGCGCACCGACGGCGATCTCGACGGCGAGTTGCTCGCGCCCCTCGCCGACGGCGCCATCGCCGTGCGGCCCGCCGCCACCTATCTGCTGGAGCTTGTGCTCAAAAATCACCGCGTCGGCCACGTCTTTCCCGGCGGAGCGCCGACCGACCGCGAAACCTGGATCGAGCTCCGCGTCGCCGCCGCCGAGACGCCGATCGCGTCCAGCGGCGCCCTGAACCCTGACGACGGCCGCGTCGACCCCGAAGCGCACTTCGTCGGCGCCTGGCTCGTCGACTCCACCGGACAACGCATCACCACCGGCCACGCCGAATCCGCCGTCGCCGTGCTCTTCGATCATCAACTCGCTCCGGGTGGCGCAGATCTGGTGCGCTATCGACTCGAAATCCCCGCCGGCGTCTCCGGCAATGTGACGCTCACCGCCCGCCTGCTCGATCGCCGCGGCCGCGAAGAGCCGCGCGTCGTCGCCAACGCGAAAGTGCAGCTGCCCCTCGTCGAAAAACCGGCGAAGCCCGCGGCCGCCGCCGCCGCCTTCGACGCGGTCGGCGCCGCCCGCTGGAACGACTACGGCCTGGCGCTTTTCGACGAAGCGACCCGCCGAAACGACGAAAGAGAGCGGCTGAGGGCGGACGATGCGCTCACCCGCGCCGTGGAGCTGGGCAGCGCCGAAGCGCTGGTGACCCGCGCCCGCGTCGCGATCGCCAATAAGTTCCAGGACAATGCCTTGAACCAGGCCTTGGAATTCGTACTCCAAGCCCGCGGGGCGTCCAATCCGCCCGCGGCCTGGCGTCTGCACGCCCTCTCAGGCGAAATTCACGCCGCCAATGCCCAGTACGACGCGGCCATCACCGAATTTCGCGCCGCCCGCGGCGCCGATTCCAAGCTCTCGCACGAGATCGGCTTGCAGGCCCGTTCCGACGCCGGCCTCCTGCGCAGCCTTGGTGCGGCGCAGGCCGCCCGCGCCAAAAAAATACTGAACGCGTCGTTCGACGCAGAGCGCCTGCAGCGCGAAGCGATCGATTCCTACGAACAGGCCCTCCAGATCGAGCCGAATCACCTCGGCGCCCTCCAAGCGCTGGCCGAGCTGTATAAAGCCATCGACGAACCCGCCAAGGCTCAAGCCGCGCTGCGCCGCGAGGCAGAACTCACGACCCTGGAAGAGCGCCGCAAAACCGCCCTCGGACTCGCCCGCGAACGCGATCCGGTCGCCGCCCGAACCGCCGCCGTCGACATCGCCCCGATCTACCCCTTGCACCCCGCAAAGTAGCGCCGCTCGGTTCTACACAACGTCCGGCGGCAACTCCGACGGCGCCGGTTGTGAGTCGGGCGAATTCAGCGATTCAAAGTCGATCTGATCCGCAAATAACGGCACGAGCAGCAACTGCACAAAATTGAAAAGCGCATGCGCACCGATCACCGTCGGCAGGCTGCGGCTGAGCACAAACACGACGCCGAACATCAATCCCAGCCCGCCCGTCTGCAACATCGCCAGCCACCCTTGCCCCGGCACATGCGCCAGCCCGAACAGCAGCGACGAGCAAAGGATCGCCCCGAACCAGCCCAGCCCCGCGCGCCGCAGAAAGGGAATCAGCAGCGCCCGAAACAGCACCTCTTCGTGCGTCGCGACGAAGAGCATCAGCAGCGCGCTCTGCCACCAGACCGGTGTCTGAATCTCCTCCATAAATTCAATCCGCTTCTGCGCCTGCTCCATCATCTCCTGCTCGTTGCCCATGAATGGCAGCAACAGCACCCCGCTCGCAATCATCACGAAATAGCACATCAGAAACGTCGGCGCGATCAGCGCAAACTGCAACCCCAGTCGCCGCCCCGTCACCCCGAACTCTTCCACATTGATTTTCCACCGCCGCGCCAGACCAAACAGCAGCAGCAGCGCGCTGAATGATCCCACCGCCTTGTCCGCAATTCCCACCGTCGCCATCGATCCGACCGGTCTGCCGTGCTCGTCGAACGGCACAAGCCCCGCCGCCGTCAGCAAAATGGTCACGACGAAGGGCGAGGCCAACAGCGTCACGATCAGTAGCAGCGCCGTCAAAATCGCCCCGGATCGCGCCCGATCGCGCGAGATTCCCAGCAGATGCATCGGCCGATAGAGCGCCGCCCGCAGCGCGCGGGCCCACGGAATCGATCGCGGATCGATCGCGATCGGAGGGGGCAGCTCGGGGGGGAGAGGCGAATCCACGCGGCTTCCGATACGGTGACGGACAATTAGGCAACCAGAGGTCAATCCTAGACGATGTCGCCCACAATCTCCGAGCCGGTGGTCGCCGCCGGCGCCTTTCATCATTGGCAACAGGCCGGCCGTCCCCTCCGCTGGAAGCGTCGCGGATCAAGCTGGCACACCGGCCCGCTCTCCTGTCCGCCCGAGCAGTGGTACGTCGCCCACTTTCGCAGCTCCATCGCTTCGCCGCCGCCCATGCTGACGGTGCGGCTCTTCCGAAACGCCCGCGCTATCGGCCAAATGTGCCCCGCGCCGATCGCCGTTCGGCCCAATGACCCGCGTCACTGGCTGGCCTGGTTCCAAGCCCCGCGCAATTGCAAGCACTTCTCGCTCGAGCTCCACCACGCCGCCGACAACCTGCCGAGCGTCGCACCCGAAATCCGCGCCGTCGGCGAACGCGACGCGAAATGTCACCCGGCCGCCAACACGCCGCGTTGGACGTCGCTTCGCCCGGCCCTCGCCATCGACACGGTCTGGCTGCCGCCCGAGCTTGAGTCCCTCGCCGGTCTCGCTCCCGAGCTGCGCTTCCGCACCATCGATGCCGGCCTCAGTTTCGCCAAGCTCGACCAGGCAATCCGCGGCGCCGCCGTCGTCCTCAACGCCGCAACCGTCACCCGTCTGCAGCTGCGCTTCGCATCCCTCTCGCGCCTCGCCTCCCATGCCCAGGTCCTGGTCGATCTCGAAGGCTTCCTCTCCGTACTCACCCGCGAAGGCTTTTCCGGCCTCACCCTCGGCGATTGTCGCTGCGGTCACAGCCTCACCACCGCCCGCGTCGCCTACGCCGATTTTCCCACGCGCGGCTTCGCACTCATGGACACCTTCCCCTACGGCGAAATCGACGACGTCCATGGCTTTGTGCAGCGCGCCATCGTCGGCAAGCCCGCTTGGAAGCGCTTCGCCGACGCCACCGCCTGCGCCGCACTCCTCGAAAGCCAGACGCACTCCAGCGCCCGCTCCGGCCATGTGCTCTGCGCCGCGCAGCCGGTCGAGCGCGGCGAACTCATTTGCACCGATCTGCCGCAGCTCACATCGCTGCCGCGCCATAGGCAGATCGCCCCGCGCCTCGCGAAACACGCCCTGCGCACGCTGCTCGGCTTGCCCGTGCCCGATCATTATCAATACTGGAATCGCTGGGACGAAGCCCCCGTCGTCGTCCGCGATATCGCCGACATCGGCCGGCGTTACGCACCTCTGCGTACCGTCCGCTGGAGCGCCGCCGAAGACGGCGCGGCCCTGCTCGGGCTCGAACTCACCCCCACCAGCCGCAGCGGCCCGCTGCGCCGCATCGTGCTCGACACCGGCCGCATCGACCAACTCTCGCCCCACGACGGCGTGCCGCCCGAGCCGATGATGATCCTGATGAAACATCTCGCGCGCGAAGCCCGCGAGGCCGCCAATTGGACCCGCCGCGATCTGCAAGACACGTCGCTGGTCTGGCGCTTCGAATCCCGCGCCGGCACGAAGTATGTCAGTCAGTACGACTCCGCCGCTCACCTCGCGCACGCCGAGGCCGACGAATTGGTCGTGCGCATCCGAACCGCCGCCGCGCCCGCCGTCGATGCCCCCGCTGCGCCCACCCATCGACTCCGCGCCGAAGCCGGCCTCTTCGGCGACGGTGCGTTCGAGGTCTTGGACGAGCTGTATGACCTGATCCGCTCCGCCCTCCGGCGTGGCGCCGCCGTCGACGCCCCCCGATCCGCTCCCGGCGCGCGGCTCGTGGCGGCGCGGTGAGTCCGCTCCCCCGAGTGGCCATACTGATTCCGGCGCTGAATGAAGCGAAAGCCCTCGCGCTCACGCTCCCAGCGCTGCGCGAGGTGCTCGATTCCCTCCGCAATTCCGCAAATTTTCAGATCGTCGTCGCCGACAACGGCTCCAGCGACGACACCGCCGCCGTCGCGATCGGCGCCGGTGCAACGGTCGTCCGCGAGCCGCGCCGCGGCTACGGCGCTGCCTGCGCCGCGGGCATCGCTCATCTCGCGTCTTCGCCGGAATCAGCGCCGCACGTGTTGGTCTTCCTCGACGCCGACGGCAGCGACGACCCGGCCTTGCTTCCCGATCTGATCGAGCCGATCCTCGCCGACAAGGCCGACCTCGTCATCGGCTGCCGCGACCGCTGGCTGCGCGAGGCCGGCAGCCTCACGCCGCCGCAGGCCTTCGGCACATGGCTCGCCGTCACGCTGATTCGCTGGATCTGGGGCTTTCGCTACCGCGACCTCGGCCCCTTTCGCGCCATCCGCTTTTCCTCCTTGCTCGCCATCGACATGCGCGATCGAGCCTATGGCTGGACGGTCGAGATGCAGGTCCGCGCCCTGCAGCTTGGCCTGCGCATCGAGCAACGCAGCGTTCCCTACCGTCGCCGCAAACTCGGCCGCAGCAAGATCTCCGGCACCATCCGTGGCGTCTTCCTCGCCGCCTATTGGATCCTCACCACCATCGCCCGCCTCGCGCTGCAACGCCCGCGCCCCAGCGGCCCGCGCCCGTAGCGAATCGTCGCCGTAGCGGCCTGCGGCTCGCAGGCCGCCGAATCCATCGCCCGCCGCACCGCTCATCACCGACGATTCCGCCTCCCGCCGCGCCACCGAGGGTATAACTAGGTGCAACGGCGCAGGTTCGCTGATGCGCCTCTCTCGCAATGGAACCACCCATGCTGAGCCGGTCGCGAGTCTCTCTGTGTGTCGTTCGCATCGCGCCCATCCCGCTGGCCGCGGCGATCACACTCCTCGCCGCGTGTGACCCGCCCCGCGAGACCCATGCCACCGCGGGGCTCGTCGCCCAGTCCCAACCCGCCGCCAGCGCCCCAACGTCTCAACCAACCTCCGCGCCCGCTTCGCAGCCGGCCAGCGCCCCGACCACGACCTCCGCGCCAACCACCGCCAGCGCTCCAACCCCGGACCCGCCCCCCAGCTACCTCAAGGTGATTCAAACCGATCGCGCCGGCAGCGCCGGAATCGTCAAAGCCAAAATCGGCCCCGGTTCCAAGCTCACCCTCGACACCGACAACGTCCGCCGCCTGCGCATCGATCGGGCCGAACTCGAGCTGCCCGCCAATCGCAGCATCGTCCTCAACCTCGATGGACAGGTCATCGAATGGCGCGCCAACTCTCCCGTTCGCGAGTTCGAACGCACCCCCGCCGGCGTCTGGCAGCCCGTCCGCCCCGCCCGGCCCAATTGACCACGAGGCCCCGCTGATGGCCAAAAACGCCCCCGGCCGCTTCGTCTCCCGCGGCGGCGAAAAGCTCGACGCCGCACTCGCAGCGTTCGCCATCGATGTGCAGGCAAAGACCTGCGCCGATTTCGGCAGCCACGTCGGCGGATTCGTCGATTGCCTCCTCCAGCGCGGCGCGGCAAAGGTCTACGCCATCGACCCCGGCTACGGCGTACTGGCCTATTCCCTCCGCCGCGATCAGCGCGTTGTCGTCTGTGAGCGAACCAACGCGCTCGATTACCGCGCCGCCGAGCCGGTCGATCTCGTCACCCTCGATGTCGGCTGGACGCCGCAGCGCCTCATCCTTCCCGTCGCCGCCCGCTGTCTGAAATCGGCCGGCACTGCCCCTCTCGGCGTCGTCTCGCTGGTGAAGCCCCACTACGAATCACCGCCGGAGTGGCTCGACGCCGGCGTCGTCCGCCCCGATCGGCTCGACGAAGTCCTCGCGCAGTGCGAGGCCGAAGTGCGCGAGATGGGCTGGCGAATCGCCGGGCGAATCGAAAGCCCCATTACAGGCCACGGCGGAAACCGCGAATGGCTCTGGTGGCTGCAAAAGTCTTAACGATTCTCCCCGCGCTCCCGCCGCTCCCGCGACTCGCACTCACCCCGCAGCCGCCGCCGCGGGCGTAGCGACCGGTACCGTCGCCGCATTCACCAGCACCGGCGCAAAAACATTCATCTTCCGCTGGCGGATCTCGCGAAACCCCGCATCCCAGATCATCCGCCGCGCGTCTCGCCACGACACATGGTGTACGTTTTTCTCGATCGTGGTCACGCCCACGTCGAACACCACCCAGCCCACCACGTTGTCGCGAAAGCCGTCCAGCAGCAGCAACAATCCGCCGGGCCGCAGCACCCGCCGAAACTCCCGCACCACCGCCGCCTGGTGCGGATAGTGATGAAACGAGTTGCAGCACGTCAGCACGTCGAACGTCTCATCCGCGAAGGGCAGGCGCTCCGAGTCGCCATGCACCGCAAAAAGCCGCTCCCCAACGTCCGCCGCGCGAATCTGATCGCGAAACTTCGCCACCATCACCGGCGAATAGTCCAGCCCGACCAGGACTTCGGCAGCGTCGTCGCGCGCCTGCACCGCCAGCAGCTTGCCCGTCCCGCAGCCCACGTCCAGCATGCGATAGCCGCCGCCGCCGCGACGCTCCTGCCACCGCAAGATCTCCTCCTGACAGGCCCGCACGCACGGAAAAAAGATGATCTCATTCAGCCACGACCGCTCATAGGTCAGCGCCCAGCGGTCAAACTCGGCTCGCGCCGTCGCGCGGGCCGCATCGACCTGCGTCGCAGCAGCAGGGGGGCTGGTGTTCACAGTTGCCATCGGCGGAGGAATCTAAGCGCCCGCAACCTGCCAGCACAAGTCGCCGCCGGACGCCCACGGCGCGCCGCCGTGGCGCCACAACTTGTCCCCCGCGCCGCTCGCTCATAAAACCCTTCTATGTCGCAATCCGCCCCATCGCCCGCTACGCCGCCGCTGACGCCGCGCATCCTGCTCCTGCTCGCCGCCGTCCTCGCCGCAGGCTGCGCGCTGCTCCTCACGCTCGCGGCCTGGCTCACGACGCCCACCGCGCGCATGGTCGCCATCACCCCGCAGAGCGCGCAGGCCGCCACCGAAAAGGCTGCCTCTCGCATGTCCACCGAGGCCCGCGCCGCCAACCTCTGCGTCAACCTGAGCTACCTCCTCCAGCAGGCCTACATGGCCCCCGACTCGCTCGGCGATCAGCGCCGCATCGCCCACGACCTGGCCTTTCGCGTCCGCCTCACCAACCTTCCGCGCGTCCAAATCGCCGCCCTCACCATGCTCGAGCTCGATCGCCAGCAAACCCCGCCCGCGGAATGGATCGAAAAGATCAAACCCTACCTCGACGGCCTTTCACTCGGCCCCGTCTCTCACGAACTCGGTCGGCTCGTCGATCACTACGAATCCGTCTTTCGCGACGACATGAGCCTCGGCCGGTCGCTCGGCCGCGCCTTCGCGGTCGAACGCATCAATGAACCGCACGGGGTCTTTCTGCAAATCTTCACCCCTCGCATGCGCCGCATGATCGACGCCATCCGCGAGCGCGGCGATGCGCCGACCGCCGACGCCTACACCAAATTGGTCTGGCGCCTTCTGGCCGAATTCTTGAAGAGCGATGGCCCCATCGGCGCGCGCCTCCTCGCGGCCGAGCAACTGGCCGACGAACTCGACCGCCTCGGCGAAAACGCCGCCGCAAAGGGCATGTCCGCAGCCCTTCGCGAATGGCGCAGCGACTATCTCAAGCACGCCCGCACCGCTCCGATCCCGCCGCCCGCTCTCGCGATGTTGCAACGCTCGCCAATGCCCCACGGCCCCGCCCCCGATGCCGCGCTCGCCGGTCTGGCGTGGGCCGATAGCCTCGGTTTGTCTGCGATCCTCATCGGTATCGTCGCCATCGCGAGCGCCCCATGGTGGCTCACCCTGCGCCAGCGCGGCCCGACCGCCATGCAATCTCTCGCCCTCGGCTTCGCCCCGGTCCCCGCCGTCATCTTCCTGCTTTGGCTGCTGCTGCGGAGCATGGATTACGCGGCCGATTTCCGCCTTTTCGCCGGCGATTGGAAGTCCATCCCGCGCCACTTCCTCTTCGCGCTCGCCGTCGTCCTGCTCATCCTGCTCTGGGTACGCTCGAGACCCCCGACACCCTTCGATCGAGTACGCCGCTTCGGCGGAATCGCCACGGCGATGCTCTTGTGGATCTCCGCCGCCTGGGGCCTCAGCGCCTTCTTCGCCGGCCGCGCCGTTCGCGACTATTCACGCCAAAGCGATCTCGCCCTTCGCGAACACTGGACCTCACCCACTCGTCCCGGCGGAGAGCAGCTCTGGCAGCGAGCGCTCGACGCAGCCAAGGCCGCCTCGCTCGCGACGCCCGAAGCCAAGTGAAGCTCGGCAGGGGGGCTCTTGCTCAGTGCATCGCGATTCCCGCGCGGCGCACTCACCCCACGAACCGCTGAATCGCCGTCATCGTCGCATCGCTGATGTGATGCTCAATCCCCTCAGCGTCGATCTCCGCTTGCGCCGCCTCGACTCCCAGCTTGCAGAGAAATCGCACCACCAGCGCATGCCGCTCGGCCGAGGCCGACGCCAGTTGCTTGCCGCGATCGGTCAGAAAGATCGAGCGATACGGCTCGCTGCTGACCAGCCCCTCCCGCGCCAGGCGACGGATCGTCTTGTTCACCGTCACATGCGACACGCCCAGCCGCTCCGCCAACTCCACCGTGCGGGCTTCGCCTCGCGTCGTCGACAGATGCGCAATCAATTCGACGTAGTCTTCGGCGATCTCGCGCGCGTGGTCCCCGCGAGTTTTGCTGTGCCGTGCGGCCTCGCGCGCCGCTTCGGCCGCACGGGCGCTCGCCAGGCGTTCACGCCCGGCGCGTTCACTCTGTTTCGTCGCGGAATCACTCTTGCGGGTCGATTTGGCCATGCGGCTGCGAAGTGTAGCAAATCTCCGCCCCCTGCCGAGAATCGCCCGCCCACCCCGCAAAATGTCGCCGCTCATTCCCCCGTCGGCAGCAACGCAAAGCTGATCGCCTGCGTCTGATTGAACGTATTCCCCGTCCAGCGCCGATTCCAGAAGCGATAGCCGATGTCCTGCGCCGTGTAGCTGCCCTTGTCGTTGGGCCAGCCAAAATCCCCCGCCGCGTTCGCACGAATCGTTGCAAAGCTGCATTGCTTCGCGTTCGGCTCAAACGCCAGATCGATCGCCGCGCCGCCAAAATCGCCGCCGCCGCCCAGTCGCGCCGCGCCGCCGCCGTTAAACCGCGCCGCCAGGCTCGGCACACACCAGATCGCCGCCTTCCGATACTTCTCCGATTGCGGATTGCGCGGGTCCAGCACCACACCCACCAGATCACGCAGCGCGATCGCCTGCGTCGGCGGCCGCTCGCCGCGCAAGCCGCTCACCGGCTTCGGCGCAAAGCGCACTTGCTCCCACCGCACATTCCACAGCGGCCCCGTCGGCGCGATCACCCAGCCAATGCTCCCGCTCGCGTCAGCCCGCAACCCATCACTCAGCATCGGCCCCAGCAGCCGCTCGCCCCACGCAGGGTCGCTCGCATACTTCTCGCGAAACGCGTTGCCGTTGCCAAATTGTCGCAGCTCGGCGGTGCTGCACACGCGCCAGACCTTCGAAGCACCGATCCCGCTCGCCAATCCGTCGCCGCCATTTTCGACCTTGAACCCAAACGCAAAAACATCGGGCCCCGCCTCGACAAACTCCACAAAGGTCGTCGCCTGAACGGCGTCTTTGGCCGCCCCGCCGCTCGCCACCAGCCGCTGCAAGCCGCGCGCCACGCCCAGCATGCGCGCTTGCGGCTCCGCAGCCTGCAACGCGCTCGCCTGGCTCCAACCCGCCGCCGCCGCTCCCAGCTTGGCGCTCGCCGCCGCCCGCAACGCATCCGCCCCTTGCGCCGGAGCCAGCCCGCCGCTCGCCGCCAACGCCGACCAGGCCACCGTTCCGCTCGCCCCCGGCGGCGTCACTACCGGAGGTTGTGGCTGCGGCTGTGGCTGCGGTTGCGGCGTCACGACCGCCGGACGCGTTTGCGGCTGGGGCTGCGGCGCGATCGAGATCTCGCGCGCCGCCTCGTAGTTCAGCCCGACATTGCTCCACTTCGCTTCAAAGCGCCGCTCCGCCGGCCCCGCGACCCGCACTTCCAGCACCGGCCCCTCCCGCACGACCGTCAGCTTCTCCGGCTCAACCTTCAGCGCCGTCGCCAGCGCCGCCAGCGCGTCGGCCTTGCATTGCGCTCGAAACGCCGGATTCTGAGCCAACGCCTCAATCTGCGAGAGCAGCTTGGCCTTCCCCTCCGCCGCCCGCGATTTGTCCCAGCCGACCGTTGTCGCATCGACGCGCACGCGCCCGCTCAGCGTCAGCTCGGCCGTGCCCTCCAGCGCCGGCTTCAGCCGAACCGTCGCCTCGCGCTCGAACGCGCCGCCCGCGCGCTCCTCGCGCACTCCGATCGGCATCACGTCACACCCATCGATCACGCGCTTCGCCCCATCCGTCAGCGCCTCAGCCCCGCCAATCAACTCCCGCCAAGACGCCCGCAACGAATCCGCAACACGCGGCTCCGCCAGCACGGCGTTCACCTCGCGGTCCAGCGCCGCTCGCAGCGCCGCCGCATCAACCGGATAGTCCAGCTCCGCCGCGCGCCACTCCGCATGTCCCAGCGTGCGCCGCACCCCGTCCAGATCGATTGCAATGCGATAGTCGCTCGCCTCGCCCGGCTCGTCATCCTGCGTCAGCAGCACCTGCGCCCGCGACAAGCCCAGCGCCGCCGCGACCGCCTCATGCGCCAGATCCCGCCGCTGATTCTGCAGCCCGCGCAAATAGCCCGCAAAGGCCGCGCGGCCCACATCATCCGCCGCAAAAACCAGCTCGTCGCCCGCCGCGTTCAGGTAGCCCGGGCAATCAAACCCCGCCCCATCCCGCCCGTCGCCATCCAGCGACAACCGAACCGCCAGCAGCAACCCGCGCTCATCCAGGCCGCGCACCGCGCACATCGGCGGTTCGCCGCGCCGCAGCCGATCGTCATACCCGGGCGCCACGCTCCAGTCGCATCCGTCGAGTCCGTCGATCGCCGTCCGCTGTCGGCCAAACCAGTCGCGCACCACCTCCGCCGGCGGCCGAATCGAGCCCGAGTCGGCGTCGAATTCCAGATCGTCATACTCCAGCAGATTCACCCCGCGCCAACGACCGCCGATCGAAAACCGCCCCTCCGCGTCCGGCGCACGATGCGTCAGCTCCAGCCCACTCGCGTCGTCGCTCAAGAGCGCCCCGCGAAACGCTTCCATCGCTTCCGCAAACGTCGCCACAACAACCGGCTGCGACTCCACCGGCTCCGGCTCCCCATCCGGCGGCAGCGCCGGCTGAGTCTCGGGCAGATTGCTGACGACCGCAGAACCGTTCTCGTTCGTCGGCGTCTCGGCGACCGGTTCCCCCGCATCGCCGTTCGCGTTCTCCGGCGGAACAACCGCCACCGGCTGCGACTCGATCGGCGGCGCTCCGTTCTCATTCGTCAGCGCAACTCCGGGCGGCTCCGCGTTCTCATTCGCATCGACCAGCGGGCCCTCGGTGTTCTCATTCGCCACCACAATCGCCGGAGCGCCGTCGTTTTCGTTCGCGACCGTTGGCGGCTCCGCAACATTCGCGTTCTCCATCGCGATCGCCGCGGACGCATTCTCGTTCGCGTTCTCATTCGCAACCGCGACCGCCGCCGAATTCTCGTTCGCGGTCGCGATCGTCCCCGCGTTGGAGTTGGTCGCCGCAATCGGCGGTTCGACGGCGTTCTGGTTCACATTCACAATCGGCGGCGAAGTCTCGCCCCGCGGCCAAAAGTACCACGCACCCGCCGCCACGCCGATCAGCGCCGCTGCCCCCGCCAGCCATCCCAGCGGAGAGCGGCTCTCGGTCGGCGTCTCCGGCAGATCGGCGAAGCGCTTTTGCAGCTCGTCGGCCTTACGCCGGTGCTCCAGCGTCGCAAATTCGTCGCGCAGCAGCTCGCTCAATCGCCGCTCGAAATGTCGAATCCGCCGCCCGCGCGCTTCGAGCTGCGCCCCCAACCCGTTCAGTTGCTTCATCAGCGCGGTGCGACGCTCCTCGATCCGCCGCTTCGCCTCATCGCAGATGCCCACAAACGCGTTGGCCGCAAATGTCGGCACGTTCGACGCCTGCAACTCATCGCTCGCCCGCGAAATCGCCTGCGTAAAGCGCCCGTGATCGACGAGCTCCTGCGCCGCCTGAAGCCGTCGCGTCCAGTCCTCGGCGTGATCCAGTTCGTTCTGCAGCTTGCGATAGGTCGCCTGCGCTTCGTCTTCCGGCCGCAACTCGGCCACGACGCTGCCCAGCACCTCGCGCGCCGTGCGCAGGTCGCCCGCCGCCAGCACCTGCGGCACCCGCGCCAGCGATTGCGAGATGCGCCGCTTGCGCTCCTCTTCGCGCTCTTCCGCGAGCTCGCGCAGTCGCTCTTGCGCCGCCAGTCGCCGCGCCGCCGCCCACGTGCGAAGCTGCGTCGGCAGTTGCTGCATCGACGCCTCCGCCGCCGCCTCGTCGCGCTCGATCAGCCCCTCGATCTGCTCCAGCAACTCCAGAATCGTCGGCTGCGTCTCCAGCTCGGCCCGAAAGCGCGTCGCCTTCTTCCGTAGCTCCGCGTCCGCGAAATCCGACCCCAGCACTTCCTGCACGCCGCGCCGTGCCTCGTCGAACGCGCCCTCCTCGAGCGCCCGCTCCACCGCCAGCAACTGCTCGCGCAGCCGCTCCCGCTGCGCCTCGCGCCAGGCGCTCCACTCCGCGGTCACGCGCTCCAGCAGCGATGCGTGCCGCTCGATCAGCGGCGCCGGCAGCCCCGAAAGCGACACGCCGTTGATGCGGTCCAGCGCCATCGAATATCGCTTCTCGGCCGCCAACTCCTCCACATTCGTCAGTGTCGCGCTCGCGTCGGCCGCCCGCCCACAGCGCGCCCGCAAGTTCCGGGCCGACTCCAGCAGTTCCGCGGTCAAGTCGTTCTGAGAGAGCAGCTCCCGCTCCAGCCGATCCTCACAAGCGTCGAGCTCTCCCCGCTCAAACTCGCTCCCCGCCGCCGCCAGTTGTTCCGCGAGCTGCGCCCGCCGCCGCGCCGCCGCTGCCGCCTCCTTTTCGTTCACCGCCGCCGTCAGGCCGTCGAGCTCCTCGGCGACATTCTTCGGCAATTCGCCGATGCTCCGCGCCGTCTCCAGCTCGCGCCGTGCGCCCGCAAGCTGTCCCTTTTCCAGCAGCGAACGAATGGCACCGATCTGCCCGCGAACGCCGCGCAGCCGATCCAGATGACCGTACAGCTCGCCACGCTCCCGCAGCACGGTCGGGTCCGGGTCGTCCGCCGGCACGCGCGCCAGCTCCGAGAGCAGCTTCGCGCTGTCGCCCGCCGACCAGGCCTCTTTCGCCGCCTGCAGCGCCGCCATCACCTCCGCCTGCCGCCGCGCCTCGGCCTCCGCCTTCACCAGCAGCTTCCGCGCCGCATCCGCCACGTCCGGCTCGACCTGCGGCTCGGCGATCAGCTCGCGCAGCCCGCCGATCGTTCGCGCATAGCGCCGCGCTCCAAAGTCCTCCTCCGCCTGACGAATCACCGCCGCGTGTCGCTGCTCGCGCTCTTCGCAGATCTGCGCTTCGCCCGCCAGCTCCAGCGCCTGACGTGCGCGCAGCGGCGGCGTGTTCGGGTCGCCCCGCACGCCGTGCAGGATCGCCTTCACACCGTCATATTCCCGCCGCGCCAGCGCGGCCCGCGCCGCCTCGAGGTACTCCTGCGCCACCTCGTCGGCGCCGCTCTTCATGAACTGTTCTTGCTCGTCGCAGCCCCGTGCTACCGCACGCGCCTCAGCCCGCAGCGGCTCCGGCAACGTCGCGTCCTCTTCCACCGGGCGCACCAGTTCGCGCGCCTTGGCCAGGTCGATCAGGTCCGCCGCCTCCCGCGCCCGCGCCACCCGCTGCTCCGCCTGACGCACGCGAATCTGATAGTCGCGCTCCGTCCGCACCCGAGTCACCAGCGGCGCCAGCCGCGATCGCCACGCGCTAGGCAGCTTCTCCGACTCCACCCATTTTTCGGTCCGCCGCAAAAACTCATCCGCGCCGCCGCTCTCCAGCGAGCGCAGCCCGCCCGCGATCGCTTCGGCCGCCTCGGTCCATTCCTTCGGCGTCACATTCCGCAGATTCGCCCGCGCATCGGCGCACCGCGCAAATCGCGCCTGCGCATCGCCCGCCAGCGCACGCCCCAGCGTCTGATCCAGCGTGTCGATCATCGCCCGCTCGCGCGTCGCGGGTTGACGCCAGTCTTCGCGATGCTCCAGCAGGCTGTTCGGCTCAATCTGGTAATAGCTCGCCCGAGGATCGCTCAGCTCTACGCCATACGGGTGTCGCCGCGTCGCCACGGCAAACAGCGCCGCCGCCAGCGCAAATTGATCCGCCTTCACGTTCGGGCGGTCGCCTTGCTTCACCTCGTGCGCCGCCCAGGTCGCAATCCACTCCCCCCGAACCGCGGCGTCGTCGCTTTCAACGCGATACAGATTGCCGCAGACCTTCCCCTCGCTCGCGGCGCCGCCGCGTTCGCAGACCACGCTGTTGCCCGTCGCGCTCGCCAGCGCCTCGGCCAAACCGAAATCGCCCAGCCGCGCCCGCCCCGATTCATCCTGATACCACGATCCGGGATGCAGCCCCCCATGCAGAAGCGGCACTTCCGAAGCGGCTTGCAGCGCCGCCAGTCCGCAGTCGGCCAGCCATGCGATCGACTCGATCTGAATCGTCGACGGGCTCGCGTCCGGCCCCGGCGCAACCCATTGCAGCGGGGCCGCCGGTTCATGCGGAATCGTGATCCGCGATTCTTCAACGACGATGTCGCCCGTCGGCCGCAAGATCGCCGCCGACTTCTGCGCCAGTTGCTTCTGCTGCCGCACGATCGCCGCGATCCGAGCCGCCAGCGCTTCGCGCGCAGGGGCGCTCAGGCTCGGCGGAATCACCACCACCGCCGCCGTCGCCAGCGTCGCCTCGAACAACTGCTCGTTCGTCATCGGGACCGCGAGTCAATCTCCCAGAATGCGAATGGTGAATGGGGGGAAGGGTGAAACCGCGAAACAGTGACAAGCGCCGCGCGATCCGCGCACCGCGCGGCCGTGCTCTTGTCGTTTCACCGTTTCGCCGTCACACCGTTTCACCTGTCTTCAAAGTCTCCCGGCGAGCGTGCGCGACGACGCCGTCAGCAGCCCGATCGGCAGCCCCAGCGCCCCGGCGAGCAACCATGGACGGGTCGATTCCCAGTTCCACGCCTCCCCGGTGCCCAGCGCCAGCGCAAACAGCACCATCGGAATCAGCCCGATCGCGATGCTTACCCGCGCCGCCAAATACGTCGGCCGCGCGTGCGACGACTCGGTAATCCACCAGAAAAGCGCACCCGCCAGCACCAGGGCAATCCCCCAGCGCAGCTCGAATTCCACTTGCGGCAGCCATCGCCGCTGCCCTTCAGCGAGCGTCGCCGCCAGCCCGATCACCGCCGCCCCCGCCGCATACGCCCCGCCCGCAGCGCCGCTTTGCCGCGCACTCCGCGCAGATCCGATCACCAGCATCAGGTGCGAGAGAAAGACGATCGGCATGGGCCAGATCGACTGGGAATCATTCGCCGTCATGCGCAGCGCCGTCGCCACGCTGATCGCCGCCGAAAACGGAGCGAGCACACGCGCCAGCCGCAGCGCCGGCGCCACCAGTGCCCCGGTCGTCGTCCAGGCGTTGCCATCCAGCAGTTGTTGCGACCAGAACCGCGCAATCCAGAACAGAAACCACGCCCCCAGCGCCGCCCCGATCGGCAGACTCCACGCACCACGCGCCAGCCAGGCCGTGCCCGCCGTCGTCCAGACGCCCGCCGCCAGCAGCAATCCCAACTCGCCGATCGCTCGCTGATGCGTCGCATGCGCCACGCCGAAAACGCCCAGAGTCGCCAGAAACATCCATAGCGGCGTCGTCGGCTGAGCCTGCGCCGCAGCCCCCGCAAATGCCGCCAACACGCCGCAACCGATCACGACCCCGTCCTGCCACGCCGATCGCGGCGGCGCCGTCAGCAACTGTTGCGGCTGATCCAGCCAGCAATTTCGACGGTGCCGCCAGTTCCGATAGACCTGTCGCAGCGGCAGCGCTACCGCTGCCAGTGCCGCCAGCAGCCCCACCAGCCACAGCCCCAGGCCGCCCGACTCGCGCAGCCCATGCCCAAAAATCGCCAACAACCCCACCGTCGCGCAGATCGAAACACCGCCGATATCCGTCCGACTCAGCACCGCCGCAATCGCCGCCAGCGCGATGCCGATCGGCAGCGCCATTTCTCGGCTCCAGCCGCTCGTAAACGGCCCGATTCCCAGGCAGATCACGAGCAATGTCAGCAGCGCGGCGCAATGTCGAAAGACATCGGCGCTGACCGAGCGGGTGCGGGCCCGCGGCGTCTCGGCTTCGGCTTCCACCTGCCGATCGGCCACAAAAGCCGCCAGCAGCATCGCCAGCGCCAGCAATCCGGTCATCGCGGCCGTGATCGACGCCGGCGTCCACGTCAGCGTCAGAACCGTCGCCGCCCCGCAGAGCAGCAGCGTGCCCAGACCGGCGGAAAACACCCGCGGCGCGCTAAATCGCAGCAGAAGCCCCAAAGCGGCGCAGCCCGCCCCCAACAGCATCAGCCGTTGCCCGGCGGCGCCCAATTCAGACCAGCGTTGTGCAAAATCCAGCATCGTGGTGCGGCGTCCTTACCTGCCCACGGCGAGCACTGCGTCGCCGGAAAGCACACATATACCGACTGTATCCGCCGATTGCGACCCGCGCCCTAGGTCGAGAAGCTGACCCAGCGTTTGAAGAGCGGCGAATTCGGGATCAGTTGCAGCCATGTGATAAGCACCAGCAGCGTGCTGATGATCAAGATCGCCAGCACCACCTGCAGCACATAGCGCCGCCGCATGCGAAAGCCGCGGCGAATAGCGATCATGAGGAACAACGGCCACCAAACCAGCAGCAACAGCGCCAACAGCCCGTAGACGCCGATGTTGAACCACGCCTCGATCGGATGCCAGTTCCACGCCACCTGCCCGGTTTGCAGCCAGTTGGCCAGGTGATTCGATGAAAAATAAAGCGCACTCCCCGGCCGCCACGAAAAGCTCCCCGACGCCACGCTGATCGCATACACATAGTTGGCGCCCGTCGCCCCCAGCGCCGCAATCGCGAGAGCGGTCCCGCACCAGGCCAGAATCGACGCCGAATAGGCAAACACGCGATGCGTCTTGGGCGGCGGCTGCCACGGGGCGATTCGCGTGCGACCCAGGTAGACGATGGTGAGCAGCGCCACCCCGGCGGGCATCAAAATCGCCGCGACCAGCGCCAGCCAATCCCATAAATCGATATGCGTCGTACCCGCCAGCCGCGCCGCGAACGGCAAGATCAACCCGACGAGGCCGATCGTGAGCGATACGCCGAAGTAGCGATCGAGCCGCGCCGGGTTGCTGGGGGCGTCGAGCCGCCAATCCGACCAAAACTGCCACGGGGACAGCGTACGCACGAGCGTATTGACGAACGGCCGAAAGACAGGCACCGCAAACTCAAACTCGAATCGCTGGCGCGGGTCGGTCTGGTTCAGCAATTGAGCCCAGTTCAGCGTCTCAAAGCAGCGCGGGCACAGCGCCCCATCTTCCTCATGCAGCGGATGGGCGCAGGTGGGGCAGACCACCGCCAGAATCGATTGCCAGCGAAACTCCAGCCCGCACTCCGGACATTGCGGGTTGTGCAGGGCGCGCAGGTTGTAATGGCAGCGCGGACACGGAAAATCGCGGCCAAAGGTCCACCCCGCCGGCAGCCCCGCCGGCAAGCCCGCACCGTTCGAAAGCTGGGGCACATCCGGCTTCACGAAGCCGGCTCGCGTTCGGGCTTGGCCACCACAGACCCGCCGATCGATGCCGCGCCGGCCTTCGGAGTATTGCAGTGCATCGTGCGCCCCGCCCCAAGCGCGCCACGGTCGAACGCCGCGTCGCCCCGGCCCCTCCGTTCCGGCCGTCGCCCGCAATTCACAATCTTTTTGCCAACCTTCGCGCCAGCCGTATACTCCGTGAACAGGCGTCGGCTAACCGCCCCCGCCTGCGGCGCGGCACGCAAATCGTCTGTTGGACCTCGGAGTGGCTGCAATGTCGGCATCGCATGGCCTCAACGGATCGACTTCGGACGGTCATCCTGATCACGGCAACTCGGCAGACGCGCCGCGGGCCGCTCATCAGCCGCTCTTCGCCTGCATCGGCGGTACGGCCGCCTACGACTTGCTGCAGGAGGGCGCCTTCGTCGCCGAACGGCTCGGCACTCAGCAGACGCCTTTCGGCGAATCTCAACCGCTTTTTCTGTGCCGGTCCAATGCCGGCGCGTTCTATTTTCTGTCGCGACATGGAGAAACGGGGTACGACCTCGCTCCCAGCTTCGTCAATTATCGCGCGAATGTCTTCGCCCTCAAGTGCCTCGGCGTGCAGTCGATCGTCTCCTGGAGCGAGACGCGCGCCATCAACCACAATTTCCAAATCGGTCAGTACGTATTGGTCGACGACCTGATCGACGAGACGCGCTGCCGTGCGCACACGTTCTTTGAGCAGCAAGGCCTGGGCCGCGTCCGTCAATGGCCGCTCTTTTGCCCCACGTTGCGCACCGCCCTCGCCACCACCCTCACCGAAGAATTCTGCACCTACGCCCAGCGCGGGCTCTATGTCTGCGTCGAAGGTCCGCGACAGGAAACCGCCGCCGAAGCCCACAAGTACGAGTCCTTCGGCGGACAGCTGATCGGCCAGTCGCTCGCCCCCGAGGTCTTTCTCGCCAAAGAATTGCAGATGTGCTACGCCAGCGTCTGCTACGTCGCCAGCTACGCCGAAAATGGCAGCAACTATCGCCCGTTCGAGGCCGGCCGCGTCCTGACCCTCGAGATGGAGCGCGAGCGCGCCGCGGCGGCGATCGAGCGCTTGCCGCGCCTTCTCGACCGCCTGGCCGATGTACTTCAGCGCACCGCCGGCGCGTGCACCTGCGAGCGCTCGATGCAGTCGCACGTCGGCAGCGGTCAGATCGGCCCCGACTGGCGCACCTGGTTCGAAGAAGCCGGCGCAATCGAGGCCGACGTCCGCACGCTTCCCACGTGATCCTTCGCGCCGGCTGGATCGTCCCCGTCGTTCGCCCGCCGATCCGCGATGGCTACATCGCGATCGAGGACGGGCGCATCCTCGCGCTCGGCTCGGCCGATGATCTCGGTCGCGACGAACGCGCGGCGGCGACTCACCTGCCCGATTGCGCGATTTTGCCGGGGTTCATCAACGCTCATTGCCATTTGGAGCTCACCGCCTACGCCGGTCGCTTTCGCCCCCAGGGGCTTTGGAGCTGGTTCTCAGAGCTGATCGCCGCCCGCCGCGAGGAAGGGGCCGCGGAGCGCGAATTCGCCGCCGCGATGGAGGGCATGCGCCAATCGCTACGGGCCGGCGTAACGCACATCGGCGACATCACCCGCTCGCCCAAGCTCCGACAGCCGATTGCAGATGCGCCGGTGCATCGAACCGTGTTCATCGAACTGCTCGCGCTGGCGCGTGACGAGCCGCGCACCGTCGATGAGCTGCGCTGGTGCATCGAACATGCCTGGGAGGACGGGAAGACTCGTCCGGGCATCTCGCCGCACACGCCCTACACCGTAAAGATCGACGAAGTGCGCGCCGCGATCGCGCTGGCCGGCGACCGCTTCTACATTCCCTGGGCGATGCACTTTGCTGAGACGCCCGAGGAGATCGAATGGCTGCGCGGCTCCGAATCCGCGTTGCCGGAGTTCTTTCAGGCCGCCCAGCAAGCCGCCGGCGTGGTCTCGCCCCGCTGCAGCCCCGCCGAATATCTGCGGCGTCTCGCGCCGGCGGACCCGGGCCTGATCGTGCATGGCAACTATCTCGACGGCGAGGCGCTCGCCGTAATGCGTGAACAGCGGCACACGCTGGTCTATTGCCCGCGTGCGCACCACTATTACGGCCATCGCCATCATCCTTGGCTGCGCGCGATCGCGGCGGGTGTGCCCGTCGCGCTCGCCACCGATAGCGCCGCGAGCAACCAGTCGCTTTCGCTCTTGGACGAAGTGCGCTTTGTGCGAGCCGCGGCGCATGCGGCGGGTCTGTCCGATTCCGATCTGCTCGAAATGATCACGATCGTGCCGGCCGCGGAATTGGGGCGAGGCGGCGGTGGCGGGATTTGGCGAGGTTTTTTCGCGACGTTCAACTGCTTCTCGATCCCCGCGGCGACCGATGACCCGCTCGCCGCGATTCTCGATTCCGGCGATGATCCCGCCGCTGTTTTCGTGGCCGGTTCGCTCGCCTACCGCGATGAAGCGCGGATGAGCGACCTCCGTTGGAGTGGAAGTTGATTCGAATATTCCACGAGAAACAAGCTGCGACCGGACAAGCCGGCGCGCTCGGGTCTTCGCCCGTAGGGCGAAAAGCTCAAGTCCGAGCGCGATCACTCTGGCGCGGCCCGACTCTCGATTCGTGCCTCCTCCGGACGCAAGACCAGACGCGCCGCTTTCCACGGGCTGAAGCCCGTGGCAAAGTTCGTGCGCCCTGCGGGCGAAGACCGTGACCCAAACTGATCAATCACCTTTCGCCTTCGAGCTCCTGACCACCGACGGTCGCGCCCGTCGCGGGCGCATCCGTACGCCGCACGGCTTCGTTGACACGCCCGCTTTCATGCCCGTCGGCACCCGCGCCACGGTCAAGGGTCTCACCGCCGCGCAGCTGCGCGACACCGGCGCGCAGATCGTCCTCGCCAACACCTATCACCTGCTGCTCCGCCCCGGCCCCGACGAAGTGCAGCGCCTGGGCGGCTTGCAGACGCTGACGAATTGGCGCGGCCCGATGCTCACCGACAGCGGCGGGTTTCAGGTCTTTTCGCTCAACGACCTGCGCAAGGTCGACGACGACGGCGCGACGTTCCAGTCGCACATCGACGGCGCGATTCTCCGCCTCACACCCGAGTCGGTCATGCAAATCCAGCAACAGCTCGGGGCCGACATCATCATGGCCTTCGACGAGTGCCCGCCGCTGCCCGCCGAAGGCAGCGTCGTCGAGCGCGCCGTCCGCCGTTCGATCGACTGGGCCCGTCGCTGCCGCGAGGCCCATCGCATTCCGCAACAGGCGCTCTACGGAATTGTTCAAGGCGGGCTCGACGTGAATCTGCGCCGCCGCTGCCTTTCGGCCCTGACCGAAATCGGCTTCGAGGGCTACGCGTTGGGCGGTCTTTCCGTCGGCGAGCCGCCGCCGCAGATGTGGGCCTTTCTCGACGAATTTGCCCACGAAATGCCGGTCGACCGGCCGCGCTATCTGATGGGCGTCGGCACGCCGCGCGACCTGGTCGAGGCGGTGAACGCCGGCATTGACCAGTTCGATTGCGTATTGCCGACTCGCAATGGCCGAAAGGGCTACGCCTTCACGTCGCAGGGTGTGATTCGTCTGAAAAACGCCGTCCATCGCAGCGATACCGGCCCGCTCGACCCCGCCTGCGACTGCGAAACCTGCCGCGGCTATTCTCGCGGGTACTTGCGACATTTGTTCATTGTGGAGGAGGCGCTTGGTCCCACGCTCGTCTCGATCCATAATCTCGCGTTCTATCAGCGGCTGATGCGCGAGATGCGGGCCGCGATTGCCGAGCAGCGCTTTGCCGCGTGGCGACAGGCGTTTCTCCAGGGGCCGCTGGCGCAGGCCCGGAAGGAAGAGGAATGAATTCAGGTTGGTCGATGATCCTGGCCCAGGCCGCGAGCGGCCCTGCGGCCCGTCAGGAAATGCCGCAGCAGGTGCTCTTCTTCGGGTTCCTGCTGTTTCTGGGCGTGTTTTACTTCATGCTCTTCCGCAACCGCAGCCAGGAGCGGACGAAGTACGAGCAACTGTTGAAATCGCTCAAGCGCAACGACCGCGTGCTGACCATCGGCGGAATCATCGGCACGATCGTCGATATCCGCGAAGCCGAGGGCGAGGTGACGCTCAAGGTTGACGAGACCAGCAACGTCAAAATCCGCTTCAAGCGCGACGCGATCAAGACCGTCCTGCGCGAGACGCCGGATACGAAGTAGCGGGCGGAAATCCGGTGCGGGCGGCGGGCCTTCAACCGCCGCGAGTTTGCCGTCCGCCTCAGTTCGCGATCATCCGCTCATCCGCTTGCGGAAACGGCCCGCGCGGCGGGCCGATCCAATCCGCCACGGCTCGCGTCGAATCGCTCATTCTTCGCGTCACGCGTAAGAGCGACATCGGAATCCGCGGCTGCGACGACGCCTCGCTCGATTCATCGACCTCGTTCGAATCCGCCGCCCGCCGCAGTTCCAAGCCCAGGTAAGCCCCCGGCGCGTCCACAATCGCGACCTTCAGCAACTCGTCATACTCGACGACCCGCGCGACCACCGGCGTGCGTCGTCGCAGCGCTTGCAGCTTCTCCATCGCGCCATCCAGCCGAGCGCGACCCCAGGGCGGAAGGGCCTGACGAGAACTCTCCAACACCTCGCCGCCGATCGGCGAATCGATCCGCAGCAGCGCCACCGCCGCATCCATCGCCGTCTCGCCGTCGGCGTCGCGCAGCAGGCGCACCAGCGGCGGTTCACCGATCTCCCATCGCAGCTCCGGCAGCGCTCGCAGGGCGTAGCGCTTCTCGCGCACCGTGGCGCGCTCCAAAAACGCGATCCAGTCGTCCGCGCTCAATGTCAGTGGTCCGGTCAGATACGCCGGCGTGTGGCGGTAATAGGTCTCCAGCGTCAGCACCGCGATCGCCGTGCTATACACGCGCCCGCCAAAGCGGCCCCATTTGCCCCACTCTGTGCCGAAAGCGGGCCAACTCCCGTAAGCGTGATCGCGCGTCTTCTCATCGATCATGCGCCGCTCCTGCTCGGGCAGGATCGAATCGCGCAGGTGGCCGTTCCACTGATCCCAGGCCGGCCCGCCGATCTGAAACATCGCGACGGTGCCGTAATACCAGTAGTACTCGCTGTGCAATTGTGATGGATCGCGCCCGCGGGCGCGCGCCGCGCTGGGCAGGTCCTGAGCCAGCCGTGCCCGCTGCTGCTCAAACATCGCGCTGTCGCGCCGCCAGCCCAGCAGCGTCTCGCTCACCAGCGCGCAGGCCGACATCGCCGGCCCATAGCGATATTGCGACACCAGCCCGCCCGAGCGACGAACCCCCTCGCCATTGTCTGCATACCACACCTGCCCGTCCGGCTGCGAGGCGCGCGCAAAGTGCAGCGCCGCCCGAACCAGCGTCTCGCGCGGCGGCGAAAGCCCCGCGCCGGCCGCGGTCTGCAGCGCTTGCACGCACCAGGCCGTGATCGACGTGTCGTTGCGATCGTTGTCCGGCGCGGGTTCATAATCCCACCCGCCGAGCGGATGTTGCGAGAGCGCCAGCCGCGCGATGGCCCGCTCCAGCGGCAGCCGCAGCGCTTCGTCGCGCGTCTGTGCAAAGAGCTCCGCGATTGCCAGCGTCGCCAGCGCGTCGTTGTAGCCGGCGAGCGGATCTTTCACGCCGAACGAGCCGTCGGCCTGTTGCTGGCGCAGCAGCCACTCGCGCGCTAGCGTCACGCGCTCAGCAAAGGGCCCACTGCGGTCGCTGTAGCCCGCCCCCAGAAACGCGAGCATGCAGAGTCCCGTCAGCCCCGCGCGACAGCGCCAATCGGTGCGTCGGATCGCCGGCTGCTCGCAGCGATCGTCCGCCGGGCAGCGCGTCTGAAAATCGATCGCGTCCCACGAGCCATCCGGCGCTTGATGGGCCGCGAGCCACTGTAAGCCCAAATCGACCGCCGTCTCGGTCGCGGGCGTCGCACCGAAATCAGTCGCGTGCAGTCGCCGCACCGCCGGTGGTTCATCGGCGATTTTCGCATCTTCGGGATTGGGCGGCGGGGCGGGCGGCGGCAGGGCGATCGGCGCGCTCGAAGGCGCGAAGACGTCGGCCATGAAACGCTCGGGTTGCGTGGTCGCTGTCCCATTTTCGGGCGGCGCCGCAAAGCCCTCATCGCCTTCGCCGGCCGATTCGATCGGGTTCGACGCGGGCATCGAAGCCGGCGCCGAGGTCGGCCCGGACGTGGGTAGGGGGGATAGGGCTGCCGTCGGGGCGCTCTCCGGCGATGCCGCCGGTCGCCGCGAAGTCAGCGAAAAGATCACCACCGGCACAATCGTCAGCGCCGCCACCGCCGCCGACACAATCGCAAAGACTCGCGCCTCACGCAGACGCCGCAAGTCGGAGGCGGCTCGGTCATCGGCGGCAGGGCGTGGAGCGGGCATGATTGGGGAGTCTAACGCTCACCGCCCAAACGAGTTCCCGCCAGCCCCCATCCACCCGATCGACCGCGGCCCTGCGACGCTAATCCTTTTCCTCGCCCGCCGCGCGTCGAAACACGGCGACGACATCCTCCACCGGCACGACAAACAGCCGATTGTCCCCCTCAAAATCGACCGGCACGGCGTTCTTCGGATGAAAGAGCACCTTGTCGTACTGCGAGATCGGATAATCCTCGTCGCGCTGCACCTGCGACGAAACCGCGACCACGCGGCCCGTGATCGTCGGAATTTCGACGTTGCCCGGCAGCTCGATTCCGCCTTTGGTGCGCTTCTTATCCTCGTCCTTGCGGATCAGGATGCGCTTGCCCAGCGGTTCGACGGTTTCCAGTTTCGCGGTGCTGCTGTTCGCTCGCATAGGACCTCGCAGACTATCCTGTTCGAGTTCGGCCTCGGAGTCTAGTGATCCTCCGTCGCCGAGCCGAACGGTTCTGGGAGTTTTCGTTCGTGAATCCCGAGCAATTGCACGCTTTGCTGCATTCCATCGCCGCTCGCGAAACCAGCGTCGACGAGGCCGCCCGGCTGCTGCGCGGCTGGCCCTCCGAAGATCTGGGCTTTGCCCGGCTCGACCACCAGCGCGCCGCACGCTGCGGCTTTCCCGAGGTCGTTTTCGGCCGCGGCAAGACACCGGCGCAACTGACCACCATTTTCGAGCGCCTCGCCGCCACCGGGCAAAACGTCCTCGCCACCCGCGTCGGGTCGCGGGCCGCGGCCGCCGTCGCCGCGCGCTTCGAAGCCGCCCAATACAACCGCGCCGCCCGCACCCTCACGCTCCGTCAACGCGACGCGGTCTATTCCAACGCGAAAGTCGCGATCGTCAGCGCCGGCACCGCCGACGCACGCGTCGCCGAAGAGGCCGCCGTTACCTGCGACATCTTCGACATCCGCGCCGAGCGCTTCGCCGATTGCGGCGTCGCCGGTCTCCACCGCCTGCTCAGCCGAATCGAGCAGATTCGCACCGCCGACGTCGTGCTCGCCATCGCTGGCATGGAGGGCGCTCTGCCGAGCGTCGTCGGCGGCCTCGTCTCCAGCCCGGTCATCGCCGTGCCCACCAGCATCGGCGTGGGCGCCCATTTCCAGGGCCTTACGCCGCTGCTCACCATGCTCAACAGTTGCGCCGCCGGCGTCTCGGTCGTCAACGTCGACAACGGCTTCGGGGCGGCCTACCAGGCCGCCATGATCTGCCGCGCCCTCGATCGCGCTGCAAAGCAGGCCACAACCCCGACAGCCCCAGGCGTAAATAGCCGATAATCAAAGATGAGGGCGATTTCCGCTCTCACAGCCCCGCGGCGCTCCTCGCGCCGGGGCGCCCGACAGACGCGCAAAAGATGAGCGAGCCCATCACCAACACCCCGCGCCTCGCCGAACGCCGCCCGGCAACCCACAAGGGCGAGGCCGGCCGCGTCGGCATCGTCGCCGGCAGCGCGGCGATGAGCGGCGCCGCCGCCCTCGCCGGCATCGCCGCCCTCCGCGGCGGGGCCGGCCTGGTCCGCGTCTGCACCTCGGCCGCCGCCGCCGCCATCGTCGCCGGCCACGAGCCTTCGCTGATGGTCAGCGCCTGGCCCGCCAATGGCGCCGGCGGCATCTCCGGCAAACGCTCGCTCGGCGACGAATGGGCCGAATTGCTCGAATGGGCCGACGTCCTCGCCATCGGACCCGGCATGGGTCGCGGCGGCTCGACCGCACGCTTCGTCGACGCCATCGGCGACAAGTCCGCACTCCACACGCCCGTCGTGCTCGACGCCGACGCGCTCACCAGCGATGCCGAACTGCTCGTACACGCTCTTCAGGAGCGGCCCGCGAACGCAACCGTGCTGACGCCTCACCCCGGCGAATTCCGCACCATGCTCGCCGCCGCGAAGATCGATCTCGCTTTCGAAGCCGACGACGCCTCGCGCATCGCCGCGGCTACTGCCTACGCCGCAATGACGCACGCCGTCGTCCTGCTCAAGGGCCACCGCACCATCGTCGCCACCGCCGAACGACACTACATCAACACCACCGGAAATCCCGGCATGGCGACCGGCGGCATGGGCGACGTGCTCACGGGCCTCATCGCCGCGCTCATCGGCCAGGGTCTTTCGCCCCTCGACGCCGCGATTCTCGGCGCGCGCGTCCACGGCGCCGCCGGCGACGCCCTCGCCGCGCGCTTCGGTCCGATCGGATTCACCGCCCGCGAAGTGGCCGCGTTCCTGCCCGCCGCACTCGCCGCCTACTACGGCGAACCATTTCGCGGCATCTGACATCGCCCACGGCTGATCTCCCCATTTCTCGCCGCCGAACCGTGAAACGAGGAAAGTTTCAGAGCATCTCAATCGGAGCGAGCGTCACTTACGTATGAATACGGAGGACGCGAGCGGCGTCAGAGTTCGCTGGATGTGTCCGGCGTCGGACGCCTGCGTAAGACAATGTGGCCCCCATAGGAGGCTTAAACATGCTGCGATGGTCTTGGATCTCCATCGTGATTCAAATGCGTCGCCAGTGGCAGGCCGCTCTCGATGATCGGCAGCTCCAGCCTGTCCCGGCCCGCGTCGCCATTAGCCCGCGTCGCCCCGGCGTCGTCCGTCCGGCGCGCATTGCAATCGAGCGTCCATTTTGGAACGGCTCAAATCGCGCCCCGCGCTAAGGCGAATTCCCGCTTGCGGCCGCGCGACGACGTGAAAACTTGTCGCCCCGATGTAGCCGCCGGCGAACGATGTGCGACTAACAGACGTATGAGTGATCATGAGCCGATGGACGAACGACTCGAAGGTGTGAACTCGAACCGAAAGGCTTGATGGCGGCGCCGAATCGCAAAGCGGCCCGACGCTGCCTGAGAGCCATGAGTAATACTGCTTCTCCTCTCCTCCGGAGCGACAGGGCGACGACAGCGTCGCCCTTCGCTTTTTTTCGGCTCCGCACAGCCCCCATTCGCGTCCTTCAGCCCGAAATGCCCCAAACCCACCGCCCGCCCCCATATGGCCGCCGCAAGTTCGTCCCGTCATAATGCCGATCACGACCTATAGCGCTCCATCGCGGCGATACCATGTCGCGTCCGAGCGCCGCCGCCGGAATCGCCGGCGGGGCGGATCGTTGGTCGTGTGGAAGGGTCGATGCCGATGCAGTTTGAGAGCGGAGCCGCCTCGCGGCGAATGATCGAAGACCTTGTCATTTTCGCCGTGCTGCTCGCGTTCGCCGGCTACTTTTTCTACGACTGGAAGATCGGCTACCCGGAGAAAAACCGCAAAGAGGCCTACTCCAAGCTGCCCGTCATCCTGCAAGACCCCAAGGTCGACGCCAAGGCCCTCTACGACACCCTGAGCGACCACCCCGACTCCGAAGATTTCGACAAGCTCATCGAGCAAAAGCCCACCAGCCTCGATCAGGTCAAGGCCGTCCTCGGTCCGCCGCAGAAGACCCGCACCGATGGCGACAAAGAGTTCTACTACTTCCTGGGCAAGACCGGCGGGGCCGCGATCGAAATCCGCGGCGGCCGCCTTCAGCCCCTCGTCGACCAGAGCGGCAACAAAACCGGCGCCTGGCAAAACTGGGGCAAATCCGCCAACGACGTTCTCATGCAGTTCTACTTCGCCTTCATCCCCCTCGCCGTCTCGCTCTTTTTCCTTAAGAGCGCCATCAGCGCCGCGGCGCTGAAGGTCCGCATGGACGACCAGACGCTCGACTACGACGGGAAGAAAATCCCGCTCGCCTCGATCAAGGCCATTCGCGACTATCACCCCAAGGGCGTCGCAAACGTCATTTACGAAGAGAACGGCGTCGAGAAAAAGCTCAAGCTCGACAACCACCGCGTAAAGCGCTTCGCCGAACTCGTATCCGAGATCTGTCGCGTAAAAGGCTTCGAAAATCCGATGCTCGCCGCCGAAACCTTCGACGGCGGCCCGTCGGATACGCAGCCCGACCTGCGTCAGTAATTCGCCGGCCTCCCCTCGCCCCTTGCCGACGCCCTGCGGACGCTCGCGTCGACCTCGAAATCCATCCGCTATCATCTTCCCCACGGTCGCAGTCCGCCCGACCGCGAGGCATGGAATGAGGCGGATTCGGCCCCCACGAGAGATCTAGCGCCCCATGACGCTGCTGCTGACCGGATTCATTCTGATCATTCTCTCGTTGCTGGCCCTCGACCTCGGCCTGTTCAACCGAAAGCCGCGCGAGATCAGTTTCAAGGAATCCCTCGGCTGGACCGCCTGCTGGGTCACGCTCTCCCTGGCGTTCTCCATCGCCGTCTATTTCATCTACGAGAATCACTGGTTCAACATGGGCCGCGGACCCGATGGAGCCGTCGTCGACGGCTGGACCGCCGCCATGCAGTACCTCACCGGCTACATCGTCGAAGAGTCGCTCAGCCTCGACAACATCTTCGTCATCACGCTCATCTTCTCCTACTTCGCCGTCCCGCCTCAGTTTCAACATCGCGTCTTGTTCTATGGCATTCTCGGCGCGCTCATCATGCGCGGCGTCATGATCGGCGTCGGCGCCGCGCTGATTCATCAGTTCCACTGGATCATCTACGTCTTCGGCGTCATGCTGGTCTACACCGCCTTCAAGCTGCTCATGACCAGCGCCGACGACTCCGTCCACCCCGAGAAAAACCCGCTCGTCCGACTCGCCCGCCGCATCTACCCCGTCACCAGCCACTTCGAGGGAGAGCGCTTCTTCACCCGCATGAACGGCAAGTTCGCCGTCACGCCGCTCTTTCTCGTGCTGCTCGTCGTGGAAAGCACCGATCTGCTCTTCGCGATCGACAGCATCCCCGCGATTTTCGCGATCACGAAAGACCCGTTCATCGTCTTTACCTCCAACATCTTCGCCATTCTCGGCCTGCGCTCGCTCTACTTCGTGCTCGCCAGCGTCGTGAAGCAGTTCAAGTACCTGAAAGTCAGCCTGTCGCTGCTGCTGGCCTTCATCGGCGTGAAGATGCTGCTCTCGTCCTACTACCCGATCCCGATTCAGGTCTCGCTCGGCGTCATCATCACCACCCTCGCCGGCGGCATCATCGCTTCGCTCCTCTTCGCCCCGCGCGCCTCCGAACGCGACATGCTCGAAGCGCAGGAAGACAGCGTCGCCGACCCGCTCAAAGTCGGCGGCCGCGCCTAAGCGATCCCGCTGCACGGTAGCGCGCACTGACCCCTTCTGCATTCTTCATTCTGCATTTCCCCGCCCCCAATCCCTCAACCCTTCCCCCCATCCCGCGTCAGCTCTTCCAGCCGCCGCAACGCCCCCGCCCGATCGCGCAGCGTCCCGTCCAACTGCTCGTCATAAAGCTGATCCATCAGCGGCTTCACCGCCGGACCCGCCGGCACGCCCCGCGCCAGCACATCGTGCCCGCTGATCAGCGGCTTCGGCGCGATCTCGTCCGCCGGAATCGCCGCGACGCGCGCCGCAAACTGCGCAGCAAGCATCGCTCCATCCGGCAAGATCGAATAGTCCGCCAGCATCAGATCATGCAGCGTGGGCCACACCGCGCTCGCCATCAGCCGCTTCAACACCGCCGGCCGCACCGTCGCCGGCTCGCGCAGCGCCGCCCGCGCCGCAAGCGCCCCCTTCAGCGCCTCGCGATCTTCATTTGAAAACGTCAGATGCCGCGCGATCCGTTCCAATTCCTCCTGCGACTCTTCTCGCACCAGGCACGCAAACCCCGCCACAAACCCGGCTTCCCCCGGCAGAGCCCCGAGCATCTGCATCGCTTCGGGAGGGCAGGTCGCGCCAGTCCGCGCCGCGCCATCTGCCCCCGGCCAAAGATGCGGCAGCAGCCCAAGCTCAACGATCAACCGTATCGCCGTGGCCCGGCTCGGATGCGACAACATTTTTTCGAGCTCTTCGCGCACCCGTTCCGCCGCCACCTGCGCCACTTTCGCCGCCGCCAGCGTGATCTCGCGGGCCGTCTGTGCCTCAATCGCGAACCCGAGCCGTGCGGCGAATCTCACGGCCCGCAGCAGCCGCAGATAGTCTTCTTCAAATCGCTTGCGCGGTTCGCCGATCGCCCGGATCACGCGCGCCGCCAGGTCGCTCTGTCCGCCGACATAATCGATCACGCGCATCGCGATCGGATCGAGGAACATTCCGTTGACCGTGAAGTCGCGCCGCAGCGCGTCCTGTCGCGCGTCGGAGAACATGACCTGCTCGGGACGCCGCCCGTCGCGATAGTCGCCGTCTGTTCGAAACGTCGCCACCTCGATCCAACGCCCGCCGGCCCGCACCAGCATCACGCCGAACTGCGCCCCGACTTCGCGCGTCGCGCGAAACATCCCGCGAATCTGCTCCGGCGTCGCGCCGGTCGCGATGTCGTAGTCCTGCGGCTCAACCCCCAGCAGCAAATCGCGCACGCACCCGCCGTTCAGCATCGCCTCATGCCCCGCCTCCCGCAAGCGACGGACGATTGTCACCGCCGCATCCGCGGACGGCGCGAGCGAGAGACCCAGCGGCGAATCGGGCGTCATATCGGTCACGATCCGCAAGTGTACGAGCGACGGGCAGCGCGGGGCACGCCGCTGCGGGGGCCGCCGCCGCTCACCGCCGTCGCGTCGCGGCCACCCGATGAATTAACGGACCTGCATCAACGGACGCCTTCACCGGTCGCAAATCTTTCTCCTTTTTTGCGACGCAACTTGCTCCCGCCGTGCGCGATTCGCATGGTTCCCCTTGAAGTTCGCAATGGGCGGACGGAGCACCGCAAACGGGCATCGCGCCTCGGCCCCAGGGTAGGGCGCCGCGCGAAAAGCCGAATCGAACAAAAGGGATCGCCACATGCCGTTGACAGTCACAAACACAAATTCGCTCTCGCTGCTCAACATTCTCAACCGCACGCAAGCCAACCAAAGCAACACCCTCACCCAACTTTCAACCGGTTCACGCATCAACAAGGGCGCGGATGATCCCGCCGGCTTGATCGCGCTGCGCAACCTCGAAACCGAACTCAAGAGCGTCGACGCCGCGCTGTCGAATACGCAGCGCACCGAGGCCCTGCTGGGCGTCGCCGACAAGGCCTATGGCGAGATCGCCAGCCACCTCGATGAAATCGTGTCGCTGGCCCAGGCGTCGAGCAACTCCGCCGGTCTGAGCGCCTCGGAAGTGGCCGCCAATCAGTCGCAGATCGACAACGCGATCGAGGCCATCGACCGCATCGTCAAGACAACGTCGTTCAACGGCAAAAAGCTGCTCGACGGCTCGCAGTCGGTCAACGTCACAAAGACCGGCGCCGGCGCCGCCTCGTTCAGCGACATTCAGGTCTTCAGCCGTCCGACCAGCGGCGGTGATATCGCCCTGAACGTCTCCAAGACCGCCGACGCCGCCCAGGGCTCGCTGACCATCGTCAACGAAGCCAACGACACCGGTCAGGTCAGTGCCGCCGGCTCCATCGCCATTCAGGGCAATCTCGGCACGGCGATCATCGACGTCGTCTCCACCGACACGGCGGTCGAAATTCGCGCCAAGATCAACGCCGTCAGCTCCGAAACGGGTGTCACGGCCGACAACGGCGGCACGTCGAACTCGGGTGATGTGCGGCTGCTGAGCTCCGACTACGGTTCGAGCCAGTTCGTCCGCGCCACCAATATCTCCGGCTCCATCGCGACCGAAGGCCGCGATGAGGGCGCCGACGCCACCGTGACGGTCAACGGCGTGAATGCCAACGTCGACGGTACGACGGTCTACTTCAACTCGAACGGCACGAGCCTCGCGTTCGAAGTGGCCGCCACCGGCGGTGCCGCGTCCGCGACGTTTACGCTGGCCGAGAACACCGGCGCCACGTTCCAGCTGGGCACCGACTCCTCAACCCGTACGACGATCGGTCTCGAAAGCGCCTTCTCGTACGAGTTGGGCAACGCCACGATCGGCTATCTGTCGAGCCTGAAGTCGGGCGGCGCCAACGACCTGAGCACCGATCCGGGCCAGGCCGCCACCATCGCCCAGGCCGCGGCCGAGCAGATTGCGGTTTCTCAGGGTCGCTTGGGCGGTTTCCAGAAGTTCCAGGTCGGTGCGGCTCTCAACCAGCTCAGCGCCGTTCAGGAAGGTCTGACCGCGGCCAAGAGCGTCATCGGCGATACCGACTTTGCCCAGGCTTCCGCTGACCTCAATCAGCAGAACGTCCTGTTGCAGTCGGCCATCTCGCTGCTTGGCGTGGCCAACCAGCAGAGCTCGCAGGTGCTCGCGCTCCTGCGGTAAGCGTCGCAGCTCGTCGGGACACGACGCGACCTTACTCTCTCTCTCTCTCTCTCCTCTCGGGCCGCCGCGCGACACATCCGTCGCGCGGCGGCGCGTTTTGTTTTGGGGGAGGGGCGAAGGGGAGAAGAGGGGGAACGGGGTGGCGGCTCACGTCCTCGCGGCAGGGCGAGTCGCGGCAAAGTTGTTTCACGTGAAACACCGTTGCGCGACGCAAACCGCATGCCCGCCACAGGGCGGCACGTGCTGAATCGCGTATTTGCGGGGAGGCCGCGATACTCTACTGGAGTTACGCGGCGCGTCCGTCGGCGGGCCGTTCCCTGCACCCGAGGTTCGCGTGTCGCTGCCGGCCGAATCATCGCTTCCCACCGACGCGGCGACTCCCGCTTTGTCCGAGGGGGCTGCTGCTCCTTCGCCCCCATCGGCGAGTACCAGCGGAGAATGGCGCTGGCTGGCGGCGTTTCTGGGAATCATCCTCGTCGGCCTCGCCGCACGACTCGCGCTCTCCACAGCCTACGGCTACGGCGGCGATTTTCGCTGGTTTCGCGATTGGACCGAAACCGCCGCCCGCGACGGTTTCGCCGTTTTGTACGGCAAGCCGGATATGAATTATCCGCCGCTGCATGTGCTCACGATGCGGTTTTTCGGCGAACTTTGGCAGCAATTCGACCCGACCGTCTCCATTCCCGACCGCATGGGCGTCTATCTGCGAATTCCCGCGATCGTCGCCGACCTGATGATCGCGTTGTTGCTGTTCTTTGAGGGGCGACGACTCATGTCCGCCCGCGGCGGTCTGATCGTTGCGGCGCTCTACTTTCTGAATCCCGTCGCGATGTATGCCACGGCCTACTGGTGTCAGGTCGACAGCATCCATAGCGCGCTGTTGCTCGCGGCATTCATCGCCATCAATCGCAAGCAGCCGCTGGCCTGCGGCGCGTTTACGGCGCTGGCGCTGCTGCAAAAGTTGCAGAGCCTCTTCTGCGTGCCGGTGCTGATCTTCGAGGTTTATCGCTACCTGCGCTGGCGCGGGTTGGGCTGGTGGAGCATCGGCGCGGCGGCGGCGACAATCGCGGTCTGCACCCCGCTAGCGCTCGAGGGCGTGGTCGGGACCGCGTTTCAGAAGGGCTACGCCAACGTCGTCGGGCAATATCCGGAAAACTCGACGGCGGCCTACAACCTTTGGTACGCCCTGGGTTACCAGGATGCGCCCGACACCGCGACGCCGCCGCAATTGGCGCGCATCGCCGCCCACGGAGCGGCGACGATCGACGCGCGCCAGCACTGGTTTCTTTCGCATCCGCAATTCGCGCTGACATTTCGCAAGCTGTCGATCGTCGGCTTCGGGCTGTGCGTCGCACTGCTGCTCACGGCGCTCGCAGCGCGCGGGCGACACGACCACCGCGCCTTCATCGCCGGCGCGATGGTGCTGGCGGCGTTCACCGTGCTGACGGAGATGCACGAGCGCTACGCGTTCCCGTTGATGGCGCTCTGGCCGTTGTGGGTGGGGGTGCGGCCGGGGCGACAGGTGATCTACTGGCTTGCTTCGATGCTGATCGGCATCAACGTCGTCGGCGTGCTCGACCCGGAGCAAATTCAGACGCACATCGGCGGCGCGTTCGCAGCGCTGCTGCTTTGGGCGTTGATCGCGGCGTGGAGCGGCGGTGGGGGGGAGGAGCCGGTCGTCGCTTCGCCGGCGCGGCTGGAGGATCCGGTGCCGGGGCCGTCCATCGTGGTGCGTGCATTTTGCGTGCTGACGATCGTCGCCTGGCTGGCCGCGTTGGGGGGCGGGGCGTGGTTCGCGCGGGCCTGGTCGCAATTGCCCGCGATCCGGACGGAAGGGGTGAGTTATCTCAGCGAACTGACGCCCGTATCAGAGCGGAACGGCTGGAAGCGCATGCGGCGTGATGAGTCGATCAGCGGCGCGCCGCTGCGAATCGGCAGCGAAATTTATCTGCGCGGGCTGGGCACCCATGGCCCGGCGCGAGTCGACTACCTTGTGCCCTCCAATGCCGCGCGCATGGAGGCGCGCGTCAGCGTGCCGTTGATTCCGAATTCGCGTGCGCGCGTTCGCTGTCGCGTCTGGGTCGATGGCAAGGCGGCGTGGACCAGCGGATTCCTGATCGCGGGCGACGTTTCCGAGTGCGCGGTCGATGTGGCAGGCGCGGCGCGGCTCGTGATCGAGGTGGATTCGCTCGGCGCTACGAGCGGCGATCATGTGGATTGGTGCGACGCAAAGTTTGTGCTTCAGTCGCCGGCGTCGACGAATGCGGTTGAGCCGATGAGTCGGGAGTAGCGGGGGATCGGCGCGAGGGCAGGCGGGCTGTCTGCCAAAAACGGTCCGCACAGCGGACCCTACTTAATCCGGCGCACCTTCTGATCCGTCACGATGATCTGCACGCGGCAGTCGTGCGGCTCGGTCGGCACGGCGGGGACGACCTGCTCTTCGAAAACCAGGCCGCAAGAGACTGCGCTATAGCCCGGGGTGCCGAGCAGGCGGTCGTAATGGCCGCCGCCACGGCCGAGTCGTCCGCCGTTTTGGTCATAGGCCAGGCCGGGCACGATGACGAATCCGACCTCCGGGATGGGGATGGTGCGGCAATGGGGGGCCGGCTCGCGAATGCCGAGAAAACCGGGGACGAGGTCGCGCTGCATGTCGCGGATGGCGCACACTTCGAGGTGGCCGCCGGGCGTGACGCGCGGGGCGGCGAGGATCTTGCCATTGGCGAGCGCGTGAGCGCAGAGAAAATCGGACACGAGCTCCTTGCCGAAGGACAGGTAGCAGAGCACGAGCGTTGCGTCGGTGTATTCGGGCAATGCGCAGACGTGCTCGCAGGCCCGGCCGCTGCGCATAAGGTTGTCGGTGTCGGGCATGCGGTTGAGCAGGGCGCGCATCTCGCGACGCAACTCGGCTTTCATTTCACGATCTCCGTCGCGATGGTTGGTTGTCGGCCGGCGGGCGGCTCGCGGTCGGTCGCGGCGCGTGTGGCCGCGGCCTGTTCGTCGGCCGCGGCTCTGAGCCCGCGCCAGCGCTCCAGCCGCTCGGCGATACGGGCCTCGCCGCCGCGGTTTGTCGGCTGGTAATACTCGCGGTCTGCGCCCAGATAGTCCTGCACGACAAAGCCCTCCGGGTAGTCGTGTGGATAAAGATACCCGCGACCGTGGCCCATTTGTTTCGCCCCGGCATAACTCTTATCGCGCAGGTGCTGCGGCACCGGCAAGGCAGCGCCGCCGCGGGCGTCTTCGCGGGCGGCCTTGATGGCCCGCGTGACGGCGTTCGACTTCGGGGCGCAGGCGACGTAAATCGTCGCGTGGGCCAGGGCGTATTCGCACTCGGGAAGGCCGACGAACTCGGTCGCCTGCGCCGCGGCATTCGCCACGACCAGCGCCAGCGAATCGGCCGTGCCGACGTCTTCGCTGGCGCAGATCACGATTCGGCGAGCGAGGAAGCGCGGGTCTTCGCCGCCCTCCAGCATGCGGGCGAGCCAGTAGAGCGCCGCGTCGGGGTCGCTGCCGCGCATGCTCTTGATCAGGGCCGAGGCCATGTCGTAGTGCGAGTCGCCGGTGTCGTCGTAGTTCTGCGTTTTGCGCTGCAGCGATTCGATCGCGATCGCGCGCGTCACGCGCCGCGGACCGCCGGCCGACGACGCTGCGCCCTCGGCGATCGAGCGCACGGCGATCTCGAGCCCGTTCAAGGCGCGGCGGGCGTCGCCATCGGCGAATTCGATCAGCGCATCGATCGCGTCTTCATCGCAAGTCACTGCGATCGCACCGAGGCCGCGCTCGCGATCGGCGAGCGCCGCGCGGAGCAGGCCGCGAAGCTGATCGGCGGAAAGCGGCTCGAAGCGAAAGACATTGCCGCGCGAGATGAGCGGGCCGTTGACGGCGAAGTAGGGGTTCTCGGTCGTGGCGCCGATCAGCGTCAGCACGCCCTCCTCGACGTCCTTGAGCAGCGTGTCCTGCTGGGCGCGGTTGAAGCGGTGGATTTCGTCGAGGAAGAGGATCGTGCGGCCGCGGCCGGTGAGGACGCGCGTGCGGGCTTCGTCGATGATGGCGCGGACGTCTTTGACCGAGGCCTCGGCGGCGTGAAGCTCGCGGAATTCGGCCTGCGTCTCGGCGGCGATGACGCGGGCGAGCGTCGTTTTGCCGCAGCCGGGCGGGCCGTGAAAGATGGCGCTGGTCAGGCGATTGGATTGAATCAGCCGGCGGAGCAGCTTGCCGGGGCCGACGAAGTGATCCTGACCGACGAACTCGGCCAGATTCCGCGGGCGCATACGCACGGCGAGGGGTTGCACGCGGCGCAATGCGTCGGCTTCCTGGTCGGCGAAGAGGTTCACAGAGAGCAGTATATCCGCGGGGAAATGGCGAATCGCGAAGTGAATGCAGAATGCAGGATGATGAGTGCAGAATGGCGAAGCGGCGCGGCCTCGCGCGTTTTTCAGAACGGCGACGCGTGCTAGCAAACGCAATCGGCGACGCGCCGGGCGCGTCGCCGATGAAAGGGTGGGCGACGGGGTTCGAACCCGCGACCCCGAGAACCACAATCTCGTGCTCTAACCAACTGAGCTACGCCCACCATAAGCGTCCGGCTTCTAACCGGATCGAAAATTATAGCTTGCTCGGTGGCGCGTGTCATCCGCCGATTCCGCGATCTCCTGGGGCGCTGCATGCCCTACACTGGAAACAAAATGGCTCCCCATCGCGTGAACATTCTGGGCGCTTCGGGCGCGGGGGCTTCGTCGCTGGGGCGGGCGCTGGCGGAGGCGCTCCGCGCGCCATACTTCGACTGCGACGACTACTACCACGAGCCGAGCGATCCGCCGTTTCAGCGACGGGCGACGCCGGAATCGCGCCACGCGCGGCTGGTCGGCGACCTGGGGCGCCAGGCGAGCTGGGTGCTGGCGGGCGGCGTGGCGGGGTGGGAGCCTTATCCGCAATTGGGGATCACCCAGTTTGTTTTCCTCTGGGTGCCGCCCGCGGTGCGCATCGAGCGGCTGCGGCGGCGCGAACAGGGGCGGTTCGGAGCGCGGGTGCTGCCGGGCGGCGACATGCACGGCCAGCACGAGGAGTTCGTGGCATGGGCGGCGCGCTATGACGCCGGCGACGTCGAAGGAAAGACTCTAGCGCGGCACGAGGCGTACCTGGCGCAACAGAACTGCCCGGTGCTGGAGATTCGCGGCGAAGTGGCGACGGAAGAGGCGTTGCGGCGGGTTCTAGCGGCGTTGGCGACAGGTGTCGCAGATCGCGACGCTTCGTGACGGGCGCACCTTTCTGCGTTGCGCGGCGGGACGACCCGTGAATCGGCCGTGTGGAAGGGGCGCCTGTCGCCGCTCTTGCCCGCCGCAGGCAAACATCGCTTGGCGCGGCGACCGCGTTTTCGATATCACTTGAGATATGGATAGCTCGCAGTCGGCGATCAAGGTGGGCCTGCTGATCCTCGTGCTGGCCGTGGCCGCGGTTTGCGGGCTTTACATCGTCGTTGCGATCAAGCGCTGGCTGAACCGCGATGAATCGATCGACACATTTACGCTTCAGGAGCTGCGCGAACTGAAGCAGCGCGGCGAACTGACGACGGCCGAGTTTGAAGCGCTGCGCGGGGAGATCATCGCCAGCGCCGGTCGAACGCCGCCCAAGCCTGCGAGCGAGAAACGACCTCCCGCCGCCGATGGCGATTCGTCCATCGATGGGACTTTCGGAAGCGACCTCTAGGCCGACGGGCGGGCGGTCGTGCTGGCCTCCATCACTCCACTCCGCGCAGCACATCCGGGTAGTCGCGATAGAGCGCCGTCTTGAGCCCCTGCACCGCCGAATAGACCGGGAAGTGAAGTGATTCGATCCGCGGGTCGTGCGGCGGATGGGCGGGGTCGGCCGAGCCGGTGGTGACGGTGTGGTCGGGGTTGAAGGCCCGCGTCACCTGGCCAAACGCGCGCTCGAGCTGGTGCAGATCTTCGACCTCGACGATGGCGTGCCACTCCCCCAACTCGGCCGGGCCGAATCCGAACTTGCGGCGGGTGAGCTTCCAGCCGGCGATCAGCTCCTGCTCGCGGAGATAGTCGAGATAGTCGTGCACGCGCTGCGGAAAGGTGCGGCTATCGACGCCCGGGCGCAGGTCGAACCAGAGGTGGTAGTAGTTCATGTGCGGCAGTTTAGCGAGGGCGGGACGAAGAAGTGGCGGAGCACCGCCGGCGAGGGCACGCGCTGACGCGCGCACGAAATGAGCGCTAGCGATCGATGACGCGCCGCTGCTCTACTCCGTTCGAATCGTGCTCGTATTCAACCCCCGCCCGCCTCGCCATTCCCCCGCTTCAGCGCTTCTTCGAATCCTGATATTGCGCCAGCAACATTTGCATCTGATTGCGGCGATGCTCCACGCGGCAGATGCGAATCGCATGTTGCTGCCGCGAGATCGCTTCGTCGATGCGGCCGGCCTTGTAGAGCGCGATGGCGTAGGTATCGATGATCTCGAAATCTTTCTCGTTGGTCAGCACCATCGCCCGTTCGGCCGCCTTGACCGCGAGGTCATAGTGGCGATCGTTGATCTTCGGCGAAGTCGCGATGCTGTACGCGAAGCGGTTGAGCCGCTCCGGGTTGTCCCAGATCAGATCGAGCAGCTTCTGGCCCGTCTCTTTGGAGCCCGGCTGCGAAGCGGGAGCGCAGATCATCGTCTTATAGCGCTCGTTGACCTCGGCCGTCTCGCGTTCGCGGCGCTCCGCGGCGTCGCGCTCGCGGGCGGCCTTGATGTCGTGTCGCCCGGCGAAGACATCTTCCAGCACCGATTCGAGCTCGGCGGGGTGTCCGCGCCAGACGATCAGGCCGGCCTGATTGATGACGAAGGATTGCGGGATGATCTCGGGCGAGCCGAAGGCATCGAGGTAGGCGCGTTTGGTCTGCCCTTTGTCGTCGATCGCGACGCGATAGGCGATCCGCGCTTCGCGGCGCTGCACAAACTCGGGCACGTTCACCTCGGCGTCCTTCTCCGAAGAGACGGCCACGACGACGAGCCCCTGGGCTTCGTACTTGCGCTGCAGGCGCGAGAGCATCGGAATGACCGCGGTGCAGGGGCGGCACCACGTGGCCCAAAACTCGACGACATACACGCGATCGACATCGGCCTTGAGTTCGACCGCCTCGCCGCGGACCCATTGCGAAATTTGGAGTGGGGGGGCAGGGTCGCCGATTTCTATGGCTGGGGACCGGCTGACGGCCGCCAGCAATAGGACGGCAAGCGCGATGCTGCTCGCAGGTAGCGAAAGCCGCATTGTGTTCTCCGCCGCGTGCCGTCCGTCCTCGCCAGGGTCGGCCTGCGGTCGAGTCGATCAATCGTAGTACGCCGAAGACCGACGGCAGCCGCATTGCACGGGTCGCCTAATCAGTCTGTCGTCAGGATGAGACAAAGCGGCGGAAAAGGGGAGGGTGTGATTACAAGTTCTGACGGCGCGGGCATGGGGGCGCGGGCTGATCGTGGAGCGCGGTTCATCGGTTATGGGCGGTGGGGGTGAGGGGTGAGGGGCGAGGGGTGAAGGGGTGAAGGGGTGGAGGGGTGGAGGGGGGATGTGCGATGGAACGCGCGCGACGCGCCTCGGATCGCGCTCCTCGTTTGCGCACGGCCCGATCCGTGTCGAAAAGCTGCGATATCGGCGTGACCCTCACCCCGTCACCCCTCCGCCGCTCCACCCCTCTCCCTTGACGCTTGCCGCGCCCGGCGGGTATCTCCCGTCACTCAAATCGCTTTCGACCCTCTGGCACGAAGGACGCACGCATGCGCCGTAAGTCAGTCGAACATCTCATCAGTAATTCGCTGGAGTCGGGCCACCAATTTCGACGCACGCTCGACGCAACGCATCTCGTGATGCTCGGAATCGGCGGGATCATCGGCGCCGGAATCTTCGTGCTAACCGGAAAGGCGGCCGCGCAGTACGCCGGTCCCGCGGTGATCTATTCGTTCATGCTCTCGGGCCTGGGCTGCGTGTTTGCGGCGCTGTGCTATGCCGAGTTCGCGGCGATGATCCCGGTCGCGGGCAGTGCGTATACGTATGCCTACGCCACGCTGGGCGAAATGATCGCCTGGATCATCGGCTGGGACCTGATACTCGAATATCTGTTTGGTGCTTCGACCGTGGCGGTGGGCTGGTCCGGGTACCTGGTGGATACGCTCAAACAGATATCAGCGATGACCGGATACAACTTGACGATTCCCGATGTCATCGCCCATGCCCCGCTCAAATTCGTCCCCGGCAAGGGGTTGAGCGGCTTTGAGTTCACCGGGGCGATCATCAATCTGCCCGCGGTGCTGATCTGCGCCACCTGCACGCTGCTTTTGGTGGTGGGTATTCGCGAGTCCGCGCGGTTCAACAACATCATCGTCGTGATCAAAGTCGCTGTCATTCTGGCCTTCGTCGCGTTCGGCTTCTCGTTCATTCGCGGCGAGAATCACACGCCCTTCGTCCCGCCGAATGATGGGACGTTCGGCCATTTCGGATGGAGCGGCGTCGTTCGCGCGGCGGCGGTGATCTTCTTCGCCTACATCGGATTCGACGCTGTGTCGACGCTCGCGCAAGAGGCGAAGAATCCGCAGCGCGACATGCCGATCGGCATCATCGGGTCGCTGCTGGTTTGCACGCTGCTTTATGTCGCGGTGGCGTATGTCATGACCGGTATGGTTCACTACACCAAGCTGAATGATGCGGCTCCGGTCGCGATCGCAATCAACGCCGCCGGCGACAAGCTTTCGTGGCTTGGCCTCCCCATCAAGATCGGCGCACTCGCCGGCCTTAGTTCGGTCGTTCTGACGCTATTGATGGGGCAACCCCGCATCTTTTTCTCCATGTCGCGAGATGGGTTGCTGCCGCCGGTCTTTTCCAAGATGCACCCCAAGTTCGGAACGCCCTACGTCGCCACAATCCTGACCGGCACGCTCGCGGCGATCATCGCGGGCATCTTTCCGATCGACATTCTGGGAGAACTCGTTTCGATCGGCACGTTGCTCGCTTTCGTAATCGTCTGCCTCGGCGTCTGGTACCTGCGCGTCGCCGAACCCAATCTTCAGCGGCCATTCCGCACGCCGATGGTCGCGTTCGTGTCGATCGCCGGAGCGCTGATTTCGGTCGTCCAGATGGGATTCCTTCCGCTCGACACTTGGTATCGTCTCCTGGGCTGGATGGCCCTCGGCTTCGTCGTCTACTTCGCCTATGGTCGTTCGCACAGCGTCCTCGGCAAAATGGAAGCCCGCGGCGAGTAGCAACCGATATCATCGATGCCAGTCGTCGGTCTGCGGCTCGCAGGCCGACGCAGAGAACGTTGCACGAACCGAAGCGCCCGCGTGACGCGCGCCTTCGCCGACCGGCAACGACGCCGGTCGCTACGGAGAATCGCCGCATCGCGGCTTGTTGGAGTCTGAATGGCCGCCGAAGTTTCCATCCCCGTGCTGTCCGACCTGATTCCCCGCATTCACGCCATCCGGGACTCTCTTTGACTTGCCCGGCAAAACCGCGCGCATCGCCGAGCTAAATGCCAAGATGGAGCAGCCGGGCTTCTGGGATGTCCAGGAGTCGGCCCAGAAGGTCGTGCGTGAGCTCAAGGAGCTGCGCGGCAAGGTCGAGCCTGTCACCGCGCTGCTGCGCCAAGTCGAAGACGTCGAGGTGCTGCAGCAGCTCGTCGATGAATCGCCCGACGCCGCCTCCATCGCCGAGCTGAATGCGGAACTGACGAAGCTCGCGGCCAAGACCGACAAAGTCGAGCTGCAGACGCTGCTGGCCGGAAAGAACGACGCCAACCCCTGCTACTTCGGCATTCAGGCCGGCGCCGGCGGCGTCGAGTCCTGCGACTTCGCCGAGATGCTGTTGCGCATGTACATGATGTACTTCGAGCGCAACGGCTATAGCGTGACCGAAGTCGACCGCATGCTGGGCGAAGAGGCCGGCATTCAGTCGATCACGCTCCGTGTCGAGGGGCCCTACGCCTACGGCTATCTCTCCTGCGAGGCCGGTGTGCATCGGCTCGTCCGCATCAGCCCCTTCAACGCGCAGGGCAAGCGTCAGACGTCGTTCGTCGGCGTCGATGTGCTGCCCGAATTCCCCGCAACCGAAATCTCGCTGCCCGAGAAAGATCTTGAGATCGTGACCTTCCGCCGAGCCAGCGGTGCGGGCGGGCAAAACGTGAACAAGGTTTCGTCTGCCGTGCGCATCAAGCACATCCCGACCGGCATCGTGGTCGAGTGCACAAACGAGCGCAGCCAGCAGCAGAACAAGGAACTGGCCAAGGGCATCCTGCTCTCCAAGCTGGAGCAGATGGAGCAGGCCAAGCGCGACGCCGAACTCGCCAAGATCTATAGCGAGAAAGGCGACATCGCCTGGGGCAATCAGATTCGCAGCTACGTCCTGCACGGCTCGACCATTCACGTGAAGGACCATCGCACCGGCTACGCCGTCGGCGATACGCAGCGCGTGCTCGATGGCGATTTGCAGCCCTACATCGACGCCTATCTGCGGCATCGAGCGAAGGGTGCGGCGGACGTGGGGGAATAGCTCAGGCGCCGCTTGCGGGGTTTCTGACCAGACCGCCCAGTAATTCTCGGACGACCCGGCGTCTCCCGCAGACGCCGTCGCCGTTTTTCCGATCTTGTGTATCTCGAGACGCGTCGCGACCCCTCCGCAGTGTTGGGCTCAGACAACGCCGCACCCGTTTTCGCGGCAGACCCCCAACCCAAGGAGTATCGCAGATGAAACGGTTCCTCACGCCCATGCAGATCAGCGCGGCGATCGCGACGTTCGGTCTTGTCGCAGGCTTCGGATGTCTCGGCCCCGTCGGCGCCGAGTTGGAGGATGACGCGCTCGTCGCCGGCGCCACGCTCGGCAGCGGCAGGCTGGCGACGCCCGGCGCGTCGATGTTTGACGACATGGACGAGCTGCTGGGCATGGACGACGACGGCAAGGACGACGCCGCGGATGACGACGACATGACCGACGGCGACGACGACGATCTGGATGGCGACGACGACCTCGACGATGCCGACGATCAGGACGACCTCGACGACATCGACGACGACATGAATGATGACAAGGACGACAACGGCAACGAGAACGGCGACGACGACGGGGACGACAACTCCAACGACAATGAATCGGACGACGACGGCGACGACAACTCGAACGACAATGAGTCGGACGACGACGGCGACGATGATCGCTAACGCGGTCGGCTGTTACGAACGATGCTTTTGACCAACCGGCGTCGCCGCCTGCCCCAGGCGACAACGCTTGCGGAGCCGTCTCTCACCGAGGCGGCTCCGCCCTCCTTCTCGCGATCCCCGCCTGCCCCGAAAGCACGTCAGCCGATCGTTCAACATCGCGTCGACGATTTTCGCGGCGACCGCATGCTCGAACGGCGCTTCGTCGGACAAATGCCACTTAACCGCAACGCTGGCGTCAATCACCAGGCGCGGGTTCATCGCTCGCGGATCTCGCGAATCAAATCAGTCGTAGTCCCGCGAATCGGTCCGATCTGTTCGCGCAGCTCCTGGACCCGCTTCCACCACTCGCGCCGCGCCGAACTCTGTTCACGCGTCCGCTGCGCACAGAGATCATTGAGTCGCTGGAGGATCGCTCGCTGCTTCTCTTCGGAGAAACCAGCGAACGCCGCTTCGAAGCCGCTGAGTAGTTCCTGCTCGGACATAATTCCAAATCTTACCAACTCGCCATCGCGGTCTGCCGCGAAACTCCGGTCGACGGAGGCTCAAAACAGCGCCGACGACCCCACGACGACCCCATTCACCCGCAGCACGATCTCAAAAAAGTCGTCCACACCGATGAACTCGATCTGAATGAAATCGCCGCAGGTGAACGCATCGCCGAACTGCAGTGCGTCGCTCGGCTCCGCGAGGCCGATGAACTCGCCCAGGAAGTAGACCTCCGTCTCGTCGGAGAAAATCGTGCCGAGCCGGTCGCAGTCGAACTCAAACTCGATGAACTCGCCCGGGATCAGCGAGCCGATGTCGAGAAATTCGCGCGGGTCCTGCAGCGCCAGCAGGTCGTTATCCGGGTCAAACCGGATATCGGGGATCACGTCGAAATCGCTGTTATTGAACACTTCCACCGCAATCGGCTCGTCGAAGCCGAACCCGGGGATCGGGAAAACGCCGTTAACGCAGCCGCCCAGGCCCATCAAAACCATCGCCGGCAGCGCGATCGTGACCCGCTTCATAGGCAATCTCTCCGAAATTCCATTAATTTGCCCGTTGCGCAGGCGTGGTCGCCGCCGGACAATGTGTCTCGGCCGCGGCGGGGCCTGTCGGCGAGGCGCGGTCGGACCGCGTCCCCGCCCCGTGTTCAGACGACTAAGTGTAGGAATTCATTCAAGCGACCGCCGCCGCGGCGAAGGAATCGGACAAATGGCCCTCATGGCAGGGGTATCGGGAGTGCGGGGGCTGGTCGGAGAAACGCTGACGCCGCGCGTCGCGCTAGAGTTCGCGCAGGCGTTCGGCACGATGCTGAACGGCGGTCGCGTCATCCTCGGCCGCGACTCGCGCCCCTCGGGCGCCATGTACGCCGCCGCCGCCACCGCCGGTCTCGCCGCCGCGGGCTGTGAAGTGACGGACGTCGGCATCGCCATGACGCCCACTATCGGCCACGCCATCCGTGAGGGCGGCTACGCCGGCGGCGTCGTCATCACCGCCAGCCACAATCCGTCGCAGTGGAACGGCATGAAGACGCTCGACGAAGACGGCCTCGCGCCGGATATCGAGCGTGCTCAGCGCCTCGCCAACATTCGCGCCTCCGGCGAGCTGCGCAATATCAAGGAGGGGTTCCGCCCGACCATCTATGACACGCAAGCGGGCGAGCGCCATTGCGATGCGGTGATGAAGGCGATCGAGGTCGATGTCGCCCCGCTGCGCGGCATGAAGGTCGTTCTCGACAGCGTCAACGGGGCCGGCTGTCAGGATTCGCCGCACTTCCTCAGCGAACTGGGCTGTCAGGTCATCCACATGAACGGCGAGCCGACCGGCGACTTCGCCCATCCGCCCGAGCCGCTGGCCGAAAATCTCTACGACCTGTGCGAGATGGTGCGAAAGACCGGCGCCGCCTGTGGCTTTGCGCAAGATCCTGACGCCGACCGCCTCGCCATCGTCGACGAGCGCGGCCACTTCATCGGCGAGGAATACTCGCTCGCCCTCTGCACCAAGTTTGTACTCATGCACCGCCCCGGTCCGGTCGCCGCAAATCTCAGCACCTCGCGCCGCATCGACGATCTCGCGCGTGCCTACAAGCAGCCGGTGATCCGCACGCCCGTCGGCGAGGCCCACGTCGCGCGCGCCATGCGCACCGCCAAAGCCGTGATCGGCGGCGAAGGCAATGGCGGCGTGATCGACCCGCGCATCTCCTGGGTCCGCGACTCCGTCGCCACGATGAGCCTTGTGCTGCAGCTGCTTGCTCAGACGCGCAAGCCGCTCAGCGCGCTCGTCGCGGAGATTCCCAACTACGTGATGATCAAGCGCAAGGCCGAGTGCGACGGCCCGCGGATTCAGAAGGCCGTCGCCGCGGTGACGAGCCAATTCGCGGCCCAAAAGCCCAACACCAGCGACGGCATCCGCATCGATTTCCCCGACGGCTGGGTCCACCTTCGCGCTTCCAACACCGAGCCGATCTTCCGCATCATCGCCGAAGCGGCGGACGAGCCGACGGCGGAGCGGCTGATCGGCGACGTCCGCAAGGTGGCGGGGCTATAGCGCGCCGCCCCGCGTGGCTGCGCCTTCGCCGACAAGGAGCGAATCTCCCACACCCTACAAAGCCACCGATGAGACTCGAACTCATAACCTGCGGTTTACAAATCAAATATCACGGCGGTCGAGGCACGCAAACCACGCTACCAACGTAGGTTGCGGATTGCAACCTCTGTGTGAGTTTGGATCAAGTTAGCATTGTTTTGGGGTGCCAGCGCGGTGTACACCGCGCAACACCGCGCAAATACTCGGCTACCCGACCGCTTCGGTATCAAGATCGCGATCCCGCTGTTCGAGCCGCCAGTTGTTGAAACTCGCGCCCTCGATGCGGCGAGTCGCTCCCTTCTGGCCGTTTGTCCGGAACTTCCCCGCGCCTGCGGCCTTGGAGACGCGTGCCTTTGCTCTGACGAACCCCAATGCCGGGAAGTCTTTGCAGATCAATTCGGCGCACTGCGTCACGCTGAGCCACATCGATTCGCCGCTTTCTGAGCGCAGGACGCCGCGAATCACTGATGTGAGCGTGCGGCCACGCTCGGGGAACGGCTTCGAGATGAACTCGGTGGCGCCGCATCGGGTGAGCTCATTGGTCAAGTCGACGCACGCGCTCCCGTGTGCGGTCATGATGATCACCGGTGGCGACGCACTCCCTTTGAGTTGCCGGATGGTGCGCAGTGCGTTCAAGCCGAATTCGGTACTTGCGCCGCCACGGCCGGCCCGCGCCGGGATCTGCAGGTCCAAGAGCACATAGTCATACGCCGCTTCCTCGATGCGCTGCTGTGCGTCCGCTTGGTTGGTGACCACCTCGTGCTCGTGCCCCAGTGAAATCAGCGCGTCCTCGATCGACGGCAGAACGCGTTCATCATCCTCGACGACCAATGCCATGCGCTTCTTCACGACTCCTCTCCGTTCCAGCCAGCGGCAGCCGAATCATGACCGCTGTGCCACATCCTTCTTGACTGTCAAAGCGGATCGTGCCGCCCTGCGCCACAATCTTCCTCGCCGCATTCGGCAAGCCGTACCCGGTGCTGTTCCGCTTGGTCTTGTTGCGCCGCCCCGGCGTGAAGAGGCGGAGCGCATCGGCCTCTTCCTGAGAAAAGCCCATGCCGTTGTCTCGAATCTCCAGCTCCACCCACCCGTCGGACGCGATCGCCGCGATCTCGATGCGATGCGGACCATCGGGCGGCATTGGGGCTGTGAAGGCCTCGTAGGCGTTCTTGATGATGTTCGTCAGCGCCGTGACGATGAGGTGCCGCGCCACGGACACGATGATCGACTCTGGAACGGCAATGGTGATTTCCACACCGTCTACGGCGCTGCTGTTGTGGGCGACCTCGTGCGCCGTGCGGACCAGATCGGCCAGCCGCTCCGGACGATGCTCAGCGCTCAGCGATTCCGTGAATTGCCCCATGTCCTGCACTGTGCGCTCCAGGAACTCGATGTCGTCACGGACCCTTGTTGCGGTTCGGGATGGCTTCCGAACGGGAGACGCTCGCACTTCGGAGATCAGCGCCGCTGCGTTGGTCTTCAGATGAGTCAGGATGCTGCGGAGGTCATGCACCATCGAACCGACGAGCAGTTCGGTGTATCGCTCACAAAGTCGTGACACATGGCTCGCGGCGGAGGCGCCATACCGTTTCTCGATGCCTTGAAGTTGCTCGACGAACTGATCGACCCCGAATTGCACTCGCTGCGATGCGCGCCGCTCCAACTCGCGCTTGGCGACCGCACGCTGCACGGCGTTGCGTACGAAGGCATTGACGTCCTGGCCGAGCTTGGGTCGCAAACGCTCGAACTGCGGTCGCGGAATAGACCCGAGTAGACTCGCGATCGCCTGCCGCACTTCCGGCTTCGGGTCGTCCGCCAAAAGATCGAGCAGACGCTCCGCTTGGGGCAGCTGGAATGCCGCCGGCGACCAATTCGCCAGTCCGCGGGCCAACTCTGCCCGCCGCGACCAGCTCATAGGCCCGCGGTCGGCTTCGAGCAGGCGAAGCAACTGCGCCGGCGATTCGAGGTCAGCACGCGTTTCCATTGAGGCACCCGTAGCGGCTCTGGCGCAATGCGAAGGCCTCCGCCCCACCCTCCAACAGCGTCATGATCTCCTGTTTGCACTCGTCCACACTGCCCTGCGCAGCCAACGCACCACGCTTGCCGTCCGACTCGAGTACGAACACGCGCTCGGCGTCTGCCAGGACCGGAATGTTCGGGTTGTGCGTGACGAACACGAGTTGGCGCGTGGACTTCACCGCTTGGATGCTGCCGACGACGCACTCGAAGATGAAGCGGTTATCGAGATTGTCCTCAGGCTGGTCGATCAATAGCGGTCGATCGCTCTCCAGCAGCAGGATGGGAAGGATCGTGGTGCATTTTTGCCCGGTCGAAAGGGACGGCGAGGGCCGGAATCCGCCGCCATCGCTCAGTTCGATCCGCGGCAGATCTTCGAGCTCCACAATCTCCAGCTTGAACAGCGTGTCCGATCCGGCGAGTGTTTCGATGACCTTTCGCGCCTGATCTTCATTCAAGTCGGCGTCGTCGATGAGTGGTTGTGTATCCGCGGCGCGAATGATCTCGGACAGCCGCGCCGGCCAAAACGCCCGCGCAAGCTTGGCGGCCACGACACCCGATTTCACGCGTGCGGTGCGTAGGGCATTTGTCAGAAGCTCGATGTACTGCCGCGGGTCGCCGGACTGCGCGATCTCGACTCGAACGGAGCCGCGTAAGTTCGTGCTGATCGACTCAGCCACCTGGCGGCGGATCGAGAATCGACGGTCACAAAGCTCAGAGAGACGATCGAGCATCTGGTCACGCTCGGCTTGAAGAGTCTCAAGTTGCTGACACAGCTCTTCTCGCGCGCGATGCTGCATGAGCAACTCATTGCGGGCACGCTCCAATCGCGATCGCTCCGCCGCCTGGCCCTGGGCAGCTTGATGTCTCTGCATGAGCTCTTGAAATGCGATCTCTTGCTCGTTGTGCCGCAACTGCAGGGACTGTGCGTCGTTGGCCAGCTGAGCCAGCATCGCGCCGACACGACGCCGCGCTGCCAGAATCCCCGCGTCCACGTCCTTGCCGCAGTCGAGCATCGCCTGTCGGATGTGGGTGATCGCGTCAGAATTGGGCCCGCTGCCGACATCATGGATGAACAGCGCATTCACTTTTGCTGTGACCTGGCCGTTAACGCTCGCGAGCTGGTCGCCGTAGTCGGCCAAGAAACGCGAAGACGCATCGAGGGTTCGTTTCTCGCGATCCCGAAGCGCCTTGAGCGCGTGCGCGCGATTGACGTCGTCAGTGCTCTGCGCGCCGCTCCCACCATAAGCCCTGAGCTTCTCCTCGATCGATGACAGCCCTGCCAGATCGTCTCCCAGCGCGGCAATGCGGCTCTGAAGCGGCGCGATCCGGCCGGCGTTCGCCTCAAGCGCGTTGCGCAGCGACTTGATCTCAGAGTTGACCGTGGCGATCGCATCCGCCTCGAAGTGATCAATCAGACTCAGCTGCAACGCCGGCTGATCCGCGATCGTCTCGATCTCGTTCTGGCTGAATACGTCAGCCGCAAAGAGCCGACCAGCCTTGAACGAAATCCCCGCCGGGCGACGCTCGCTATCGAGCACGATCGGATCGTCGCCAGCCGCGCGCGTGACGATGTACGTCATCCCGTCCCCGGTCTCAATCGTCAGTTCGGCCCGGCCGCCGTTGAGGTTCTCGCCGATCAGAGACTCGATGCGTCGACGGGCTTGCGGGTCGAGGTCGGGCGACGGCAGGGCATCGAGCACGAAGCGGATCAGTTCCAGGATGGTCGTCTTCCCGGTTCCACGGGCACCGATGACACAGTTCAAGCCGGCAGCCAGATCAAGCGTGACGCCATCAAGGAACCCGCCGACGATCGAAAGGGATTTGATCCGATGGCCAGCCGTGGCCGTGACCGAACCCGCGCCCCGCGGCGCAGGCGCGATTGCGTTCTTCATCGCGGTTCTCCCAGGTAGCGCGCAGAGGAACGGTGCCGCGCTCTCGCGGTGTACGTTGGACCGCCGTTAGGCAGGTTCTGCTGCGCTGTTGTTGCCGCCCGGCGACCCCGTCCGTGGGGTGCAATTCCTTGGCCGCGCCGGGCAAGCCTGGCTGGCATCGGCCGACGCCGCGGCCGATCTTTTTGTTAGGTTAATGATAGGGCATGGCGATGTCAACGAAATTTTCGATTTTGCGGCGCGAATCGTCGACGGTCGATAGCGCGCGAGTCACTAACCAACGTCGCGATCCGTAGCGACGCCACCATGTGCGGGCGAACGCGTGAGGGCAAACACCAAACGCACGAAAGGGCGCACCAATCGTGACGAGCGAGCCTTGTGCTGATCACACCGCGATGGTCATGATGCTCTGCAGGCACCGACATCTGCCATCGAGGTCGATTAATATTCCCTCATGCACGCCCGTCAGTTCTGCACGCCTCATCTCGTGAACACAGAGGGAGCCACGCCGCTCGAGCGGGTCGTCTTTGATGATCGCTCGATCAGCGAGGGATGGTTTCAAGACCTCCTGTTCAAAAATCCGTCGCTGATCCCGATTGACGAGATCGAGGAGGTCTTTGGCCCGCTATTTCCAGTCGCTCGCGAGTTGCCGACGCAGGCCGGGGCTGTCGACGTCGTCTATATCAACCCGCGTGGGTACATCACGCTCGTCGAGACCAAGCTCTTTCGCAACCCCGAATCGCGGCGGGAAGTCGTCGCCCAGATCCTCGATTACGCCTCCGCCATGTCCGGCTGGACCTATCAGGACTTATGCAATGCCGTCCGCCTGAAGCGTCGAAACGACGATGGGCGGCCGACCGGCCCGAGTACGCCAATCGAGAACAGCGACGATCCGATCCTGCCACTGCTCCGCGACCATCCAGATTTCGACGAGGCCCGATTCATCGACGATGTGACGAGGAACCTGGCGCAAGGACGCTTCCTGCTGCTGATCGTGGGCGACGGCATCCAGCGTGGCGTGGAACAACTCGCGGACACGCTTTCCGCCGCGCCGGCCCTTGGATTCACATTCGCGCTCCTAGAGATCGCCCTGTTCAACACCGGCACGCCGGGCCAAGCGATGGTGGCCCAGCCCCGGGTGCTCGCGCGAACCCGAGAGATTGTTCGGGCTGTCGTCGAGCTGCGCGCTCCGCTCGCCCCGAAGGATGTCACGGTCAAACTCCCGGAAGTGGTTTTTGGTGACGACGGCGGCAAACGACGGCGGCTGACCGAGGAGGCGATGTTTGACACGATTACCGAGTCGCTGGGCACGGCGGTCGTAGAGCAATTCCGTGGCTTCCTTCGAGAGTGTGAGAAGGTTGGAATCGATGCGGAAGCACGCGGTGCCAGCCTCTCGCTCGTCTGGTACGAGCCGAACACCGGCACACGGTTTTCATTCGCGTCCATCTACGCGGAGGGGGGCGTTGTTGATCTCCGCTACGTGCTCCACAACTACCGCAAGAGCGGCATCGATCAGATGATCGGACGGGAGTATATGAACGCCGTGGCCGCGCTGGTCCCCGGTGCGAAGGTCAGGGAGAACTTCAAGGACGGCAAGGCATGGCCGCGCGTCGTTGTGGAGCAGCGTCCGATTACGCTGGCCGACCTCATGCCCAAATCAAACGAGTGGCTCAAGGCGCTAGCCGATGTGATTGCCAAGACCGAGTCCGGCAGAGCGAACGGCGCGGAGAACTCGTAGATTTCGTTAGCGAGTTATTGTCACTTTCACGGGAGGTCGCCCTTGGCCCGATTCAGCGCGGCCGGGGGCGGCGTTAGTGGGCGGATCTCAATTATTCCGCGAACGAGGTCATGCCAGGCGGAGGTAGTGCGATGAGCGCTCGCGCCGCGCCGGGCGGTTGGGCGATTGACTGTCGATTGAAAATTTTGAGCAGTAGCGCAGTTGCATCGTAAGCGTCTAGGCTTGACAGTGTCGCGACAGCCACTTCGCGATGGCTCTGGGAGCGAGCAGAGCTCCCTGCTCGACCTTGGATGCTCAAGAGCCAACCGCCTCGATGGTCGAGGCTGATGATGCCTGACTGGCGAGGCGGTTTGAACAACGGTCAGAATGCAGTCCCGGCACTAACGTCGACGAACTTGCGTGTGCTTGCGCCTCGCCCGCAGCTTGCGGCGAAAAGACGCAAGTCCCATGAAAGACAGCGCCAAGCCGCAAACACTGGCGAGGCCGCACGCACCGTTCCCGCAGTCACTCGGCTGACACTCCATCTCATCGCCCATGTAAGTGCCGCCACGCGACTCGCACTCGGACTGCCTCAACCGCTCTCGCGCGGTCCCCGCAAGTTGTGGGGGCCGGAATGAAGTGCATCGGGACTACTCGATCGCGGCTTCCCGAATCTCTTCCTCAAGGAAGGACTCCATCAATTCGCCGGGTTTTCCGAATGCCTGCGGGTGAAGGTAAGTGCCTCTCAACTCGATCGGCTTCTCTTCCTCAACCGGAATCCGGTTGGCGTTTGCGAAAGCATCGCGCCGGATGCCGGTCACTTGCCACGATACTTTCACATTCGGTTGCTCCGTTCGAATGACGAACCGGTTGCCGTTGACTTCCTGCGAAACCATCGCTCGAGAGAAGGAACCGATCGGCGTCAACTGATATCGGAAGTCGCGATTGAGCGCCCCAAACCAGTCTGGCAAGGTGACCGTCGCTGATCCGTTCGAATCTGTGACAATGTTGCCATTGTAGATATTCATCATGTCGGGGCTTTCGACGAACGAATGGAGAAGGTACTTGTTCTCCGGATCAAGCGGATGGTCGATCTTGAATGACCCGCCGCCCTTCGAAAGCGTGCCCGTTACGTTCACTCGTCCATTAAAGTACCCAGCGTAGGCGCTGCCGGACGTCGCCGTCCCGTGAATCGCGTGGGCATTGCTGTTTCCACTGCTGGTTCGGCCGTATACGCCCCAAGGCGCACTTCCCGTGTTGGCAGTTCCATATACACCGGTTCCGCTGTCTCCAAGCGCCGTGAAGTGCCCACCATACCCGTCGGTCGCGCTGGCGGAACCTTCAACTCCCACATACGCCCCGCCATTACGTGAATTAATTCCACTGATTGCAGCCGACGTATTAGACGTCGTAACAACCAGCCGCGCGGAGCTCACTGGAGCCTGCCCGATTGCTACATTTTCTCCACTATAGGAGATGCCACCCGACTGAATTTGCCACGGGCTGGCCGGCCCCGCGGGTCCCGTCGCACCCTGCGCTCCTGTCGCGCCCTGCGCTCCCGTCGCGCCCTGCGGTCCCGTCGCACCTTGCGGCCCCGGAGGGCCCTGTATCCCTTGAATACCTTGCGGCCCAGGGGGGCCGATCGGGCCGCGGAGGTCGGTGAACGGACCCCATCCTGGATTCTCGGGGATCTGGAATCGCAGGCTTGTTCCCTGCCATTGGTGTTGAGGCATGGGGCCGAGAGGACCTTGAGGGCCAATCCCGCCAGCTGGGCCAGTCGCACCCTGCGGTCCGCTTGGGCCCATTGCCCCAGTTGGGCCAACCGGTCCGGCAGGTCCCTGAGGTCCAGGGAGACCCTGTTCACCTCGCTCGCCGCCTGCCGGACCGCGCTCGCCTTGTGGCCCGCGCAAGTCAACGAAATTGCCCCAACTTTGATCGGGATTGCGGAATCGCAGTTCAGTTAGCGACCACTCGTGCGCGGGGGTCGGACCGGGGGGGCCGGCAATCCCTGTTGCTCCCGGATCACCTTTGGGACCCGTCGGGCCCGCCGGCCCCTGTGGGCCAACCGGACCGACCTGTCCTTCCGGACCCTCCGGACCAACCGGGCCAGTCGGGCCGGCTGGACCCGGAATGTCTTGCGGCTGCTCCGGTTCATTCGGGCCGTCGGGAATACATCCTGGATCCACTTGCGCAAGGAACGATACTGCGGCAATCATGCCGAGTGCCGACGTGCTTGCGACTCCGCGGCGCTTCATCAAATGCAAACTTCTCATTGACTGCTCTCCAATTTACCAGAATTCAATGATGTAACTACTTGCGAGGCGCTATCGCGTTGGCGTGCATCCGCCTGAGCACTGCCCAGAGATGTTTCCCGTCGAACAAGATTGCTGCCCGAGAATCAAAGCTGCGGCCGTAAGAACAAACAGAAGCACCTTCGCGTGAATGAATGCGGACCGTCTCATCGCGATCTCCTCGTCGTGGGTGATTGCACCCACTTGGTAAAGGAACTTGACAACCAACTGAACACCTAAAATGCGCGTAGCGCTAGTGCTTCAACCAATTCGGTCGGACGCTGTGATCCGCCAGGTCGCAAAAGTCAGGTGGTCGCGAATCTGTCCCGGCTCACATCCCGGTGTGATTGATGGCATCTAGACCGTTCTATCTACTTGTCGACTGACGAATCTGAAAATCAACATAACTTGACTGCGGACTCGAATCTGTTCGAAGTGGTTAACATTTGGACATACAACCCGTGGTCCCTCACCCCCACGCCAATGGCCGCGGTTGTCCCACTCTGCACGGGCTTTGATGTGGCGCCCTTGCCGGCGCCATTGTTTGACGCCGGGGTCTTCGTCTGCTCACGCAATGCGCGGATTTCGGCTCCCTGGGCGTTGATCAACGCTTGCAGTTGTTGCTGTTGCGCCTGACGAGCTCGTTCGCGGTCAGCCTCGATGGCCATGTCGAGCACTTTGCCGGTGAGGCCGAGGAGCAATCCGGCCGGCGATCCCATCGAACCGCAGCCGGCTGTAGGCAGCGCTGTCGTTGCTATGAGCACGGCCATTACGATTGCTGGCAATCGCTGATGAACGGCCTGAACTTCATCCGTGGGATTTGCTCTGACTTGGGTTGCTTTTCGCAGCATCGCACACCTCCGGTTAGGCTAGGCGGGCTCTGAACCATTCCGCGGTCCGCCTTCCAAACCCGCACCATCTCTTCCCCCCTACATGCGCTAGCGGCATTTGCGCGGCGCACTGACGCCCGCCTGATTTTTTCTCGGGGCGTGCCGGGCGCCTCGGGCCGATACGCAACCACGGCCACGGCAGCGAGTTATGGGCTTCGAGCCAACCCCGCCGGCACCGGTTTCTGCCCGCCGCACGGCTCGGTATCATGAGAGCTAATCGTTGGCGGGCCGCAGCGGCCGGCCGTCGCATTTCAAACGGGTTGGAAAATCGAATGCCGGAAGCACCTACGGAAGTCACTTCACTGCTTTCTGCCGTCGGCAATGGCGATGCGGGCGCCGCCGATCGGCTGATGCGGGTGGTTTATGACGAGCTGCACCAGATCGCGCACGCACGCATGGCGGAGGAAGGCCGGCGCGGCGACCTGCAGACGACCGTGGTCGTCCACGAGGCGTATCTGCGGCTGATGGGCGGGAATGGTTCCGCCATGCCGCAGAACCGGCAGCAATTTTTCGGATTTGCGGCAAATGCCATGCGCCAGTTCCTCGTGGATCACGCACGGAAGAGAGGCCGGCAGAAGCGCGGCGGCGGGCGTTCCGCGGCCGAGCTTCTGGACCGGGCGGCGACGGTCGACGATGACCCGTCCGATTTGCTTGCGGTCGACGAGGCGCTATCCAAACTCGCCGAGCGCGATCCGAAAAAGGCGAAGCTGGTCGAGCTGCGGTTCTTTGCCGGGCTGCGGCTCGATGATGTCGCGGAGGCAATGGGTGTGTCGCCGCGGCAGATCGATCAGGAATGGGCGTTCGCCAGCGCCTGGCTGCGTCGCGAGCTTTCATAGCAAGCGGCCTGGCTCGCGCGGCGGGGCGCAAGAAAGCAAGGCGCAACGGACGTGGTGGCGGGCGAATACTGGTTGCGGTTGCAAGACGCGTTCGATCGGGCCCGGACCGCGGTGCCTGATCGACGGGCGAGCGTCCTCAAAGAAGTCTGCGGCGACGACACAGAGCTACGCGCCGAGGTTGAATCGCTCCTGCAGCATGACAAGACCTTGGCTTCAGCTTCGGCTGAGCCGGCGACACCATGGGGACCGCATCGGGAAGATCGTCACGCCGGCGCAGAACGCTGGGCTGCCGAACTGCTGGGCAACCAGATCGGACACTACCGGCTGACGCACCTGATCGCTGTGGGCGGGATGGGGTGCGTGTTCGAGGCGCGGCAGGAGCACCCGAGCCGCAGCGTGGCCGTGAAGTTGCTGCGGCCGGGGTTCAGCGCTGCATCGGCGTTAGCGCGGTTCCGCGTCGAGCCGGAGATCCTCGGTCGACTTCAACACCCGAACATTGCGCAGGTTTTTGAAGCCGGCGTGCAGGACGATCGGCACGGGCCGCTGCCATTCTTCGCGATGGAGCTGATCCCCGAGGCGCGAAGTTTGACGGAGTTCGCGCTCGCCCGGCGGCTCGACCTCGCGGATCGGCTCGCTCTCTTCGCCAAAGTCTGCGATGCAGTACACCACGGCCACCAGAAGGGGATCGTCCATCGCGATCTGAAGCCGGCCAACATCCTGGTCGGCGTCGACGGCGAGCCGAAAGTGATCGACTTCGGCGTCGCCCGCGCGACCGATGCGGATGTGATGATGACGACGCAGTGCACGCAGACCGGCGATCTGGTGGGCACATTGCGGTACATGAGTCCGGAACAGTGCGACGCAGACGCGCGGAACATCGACACGCGCAGCGACATCTACTCATTGGGTATGGTGCTGTACGAGTTGCTGACGGGGGCCGCGCCCTATGACCTGACCAGCGGCACCGTTTACCTGGCGATTCGAACGATTCGCGAAGCCGAACCGATCAGACCGAGTGCCGCGAACCCGGCTCTGCGCGGCGATCTCGATGCAATTCTGCTCAAAGCACTGGAGAAAGAGCCGGCGCTGCGCTATCAGTCCGCGGCGGAGCTGGGCGAGGAGTTGCGACGCGTGCTGCGACACGAGCCGGTGACGGCCCGTAAGCCGAGTATGCTCTACGTCGCCGGGCGATATGCGCGTCGTCATCTTTGGCAGACGATCGGATTGTCCTTCGCGCTGGCGGGGTCAATCGCGCTTCTGGCGATGCTGGTGATAAATGGCGAAATCCGCGCCGACTGGGCCGAACTGCAACGCGAAATGACGGAGCGAGAGGCGGTGCAGAGGGAGCGCGCAGTGTATCCGGGGTTGTTGCAAGGCGCAGAAGGCGCTCTGCGGCAGTTTCAGAGTCACGTCGCGGCTCGTCAGCTCGATCGAGTCCGACAAGCCGACCGGGAAAACTGGGAGGTTCGATTGCTGGCGGCGCGCCTGGCCCTGCATGATGAAGAGATCGTCACGGCGCAGGGATACTCCGGCGGCGCGCTAGCCGTTGATCGCGTGGGGCGCTGGATCACAGGCTTCACTGGGCCGGCCGAATCGTTTCAGGTGATTGATTTGCAATTACGCGGACGCAGTATTTCCTATCCAGAGTCGACGATCCACGACTATTGGCTGCGTGCTTTTCCGGAGTCAATTCGATCGGTCACCGCACTCAATCCCACGGGCGCCGTGGCGATTGACGCTGCGGGGAAGCGCATGGCGTTCGTTACACATGTTTTAGGCGGGGATCCGTCCGTGGTGACGCTCGTGAGCCCCGTCGACTCGGACCCGCCGACCGGGCGCGTCTGGCCCGTCGCGGGGAGCGTTCCATGGATGGCATTTCACCCATCGCGCGCATGGCTTGCAGCGAAAATCTCCTCACCCGATCACAGGCATCGCACAATCGTCATTTGGGATTTGGGATCGCCCGTACCGCCGTACGCCCTTGCTGAAGATGTCGCTCCCGGCGGTCCGCCGCCGACAGTACTACTGACTCTTGATGCTCAGAACTTGGATTCCGACCGATTCACATTTTCTCCAGACGGCGCCTATTTCGCGGCTATTTGCGGGAGCGTTCATGTGAAGGTCTGGCGAATCAGCACGATGATCGGCGGTCGTTCCGAAGTCGCCGATGCGACCCTAGATGGGAATAGCTTCAATCTTAATGCCATGGCATTCAGCCCAGATTCCGCGTTTCTGGCTACGGCGGCGACCGATGGCGAAGTCTTTGTCTGGGATGTGCCGCGCACCCTTGCGGTCGCTGAGCGGAGGGCGGACCGGTGGGTATCGGTCGGCGAAGGCGGTGCGGCGAAGCTTTCGGTGCCTGATACGCAAGTCACCTGCGTCGCCTTCGGCAGCGACGGAAACACGCTCATGGGTGGCTGCGGCAACGGGGCGATCGTCGCCTGGCAGCGCGACGTACGCGCCCATCGGCCAGATCAGCGGCATCCGCCGAACGAGTGGAAGAAGCCGAACTTTATTCGAGGCCATCCCGACTCCGTCATGGGCTTGTATCCGCTTGCCGACGGGCGGGTGCTATCCGCGGGGCACGAAGGCGCGATTCGAACGTGGCGCCCCTTTACAGAGGATATCCCGCGACTACGCCATCATCGGACCAGCATTCATTCCGTAGCATTTAGCCCCGATGGAAGTGTTGCAGCGACAGGAGATGGTAGCTATGCGATCGTGCTCTGGGATGTCGCGCTAGGGCACCCCATTGCTCGGGTCACACCTCCAGAGCGTAGGAGTGTTCGAAGCCTGGGCTTCGGTTCATATCGGGGGCAATTGTTGCTCTGCGCAGCAATTAGTTCGGCTGATATCGAGCATCCTCTGGCCGCTCTAGCGTTATGGCGCGTCCATCCGAGTGCTGCCGTCAGCCTTGAGTTTGAGTTCGCCTTACCGCCGTCCGCGGATCGTGAGGAAGGATTTCATTCGCTCGCGTTCTCGCGCAACGGCGAGCGCATCGCGGCAGGCGATGAAGAGGGCCGCCTGCATCTCTTCGAGGTTGGATCCGCTTTGGCTGCGACGAAACGCGTGATGGTGAAACAGCTTCATTCCGCCGCGGTCGCGCAGCTCGCGTTTCTCGATGATCGCGGCGATTGGATCGTGACCGCAGAAGCAGCCTTACACGACCGGCAGACTTTGTCGCCGCATCCGCTGCGGCTCACGCGCGCCGATCTCGTCGGCGAGTCGTTTACACCCGATGACATCCGCCACGAGTCGATCTTCGGCTTGGATGTTCGTTTCGCGCGGATCGGCGGCAGTGCGTTCGCCGATGGCGTGGCAGAACTCGCCACTGCGGACGCGAGCGGCAGCGTGTCGATGTGGAAAGTTGAGTGGACGGACGGCGTTCCATCGCTGCACCTGCGCGGCGAGTTGATTGGTCATACCGGGCTTGTCGGCGGCGTCGCCTTTCATCCCACCCAGCCTCGGCTTGCCACCTGCGGCGACGACCGGATCGTAAGGATTTGGGACGCGGAGGCACTGGTCGAACTGGCAGCGTTTTCCGGCTCGCAAGGGGTGCTCAACGACCTGGCGATTCACCCCAGCGGAAACCCACTGCTCGCGGCCTGCGGCGGGAACTTCGGCGATGACAACGCCGTGCTCATCTGGGACGCCGAACCGACCCGCGAGTCGCGTCGTGCACGAGCGCTCTTCACCGAGTATCGCGAACGCATTCAAAACGCAATTGAACCGATCGATTATTCGCCACCGCTCGATCTGCTAATGTATGAATATCCGGCGCAGATCAAGGCTGTGGCGGAGCGCGAGCGTTGGCCGGACGAAATTCGCACGTATGCGTTGGCCAACTTTCCGGTCTTCATCCATAACATGCAATCGTTTCTGCTGCCCGCGTGGCGAATAGCACGCGACTCCACGCGGGAGGCGACCGACTTCGAGCGGGCACTGCAACATGCGGAGCGTGCGCTCGAGATGGCGCCTTGGAATCCCATGGCTCACCTCACCGCCGGCGCCGCTCAATTCAGGCTCGGCGATCTAGGAAATGCGCTTGAACGACTGCGCCGGGCCGGCGCTTTGGTGGCAACGTCGACTATGCCCAAGGATCGCGAGATCGCGGCGGTCGCAGCGGCGTATCTTACGATGGCGCATTTTCGATGCGGCGATGCCGCACAGGCCGCGGCCGCCTTCGCTGAATGTCAGGAGATTCTCCGCGGATCGAATGACGACATCGGCGAGGACGCCATCGATGCCCACGCGGAAGCTGAGTCCATCTTGAGGCCCCGGCCGCCGTGATCCTGCGATCACCAAGTAAAAGTCATAACCCGCCGGTCGCAGGTTTGTATCGCGAGTTGTCGCAAGAAGTTAGCGATCGGCGACGGAGCGGCGGGTCTCTGCCCGGGTGGTGGTGCGGATTCGACTCGCGGCCTTCGCCGGTGGCGTTGCCGCCACGACGCACGGGGGTCTCTGATCGGGCGGCAGAGACAACGCGGTGGGTTAACGCGCCTGCCGCTGCTCTGTCCAGAGCGCTCGCCGCAGGGTTGGGTTCGCAGGAGACGCGCAATCGCTTTCGGAATTGCAGTGGCGAGGAACGGCGTTAGGAGGACTGCGGCCGCGAGGCGCGCCACACCATCGGCACAACTGCCAGGTGCGCGGCGATTGCGGCCCCGTCGAACCAAAGGCAACGGCAGCCGGGCCACCTGCCGGGCGATGGTGTTCAAGCCATGCGAGTCGGCCGCCAGAACATGGCGCCTGCTCAACGGCGCAACGCTGCTCCCGGATGTCATCGTCGGAGTGAAGTTTATCAACGAAGAAAAGACCGAGAAGAACGCCGCCTGATTGCCGCGCGATCAACGACTTTTGACAATACCTCTGTCGGCTGCGCCAGCTTCTTGTCGGCCTACGTCGCGGTATCGCCGGAGCATTTCCGCAGTCGGAGAGGTTCGATGGTGGCAGCAACCTATTTGGTCGCCGCCACGTGGGGGGCAGCAGCGGTCATCACGGCGCTTACACCGTTGGGAGAGATTCGAGCTTAAAGGGTTTCAATTGCAAGGACGGCAACGCCGACAGCCCGCATCCATGCTCGGCTGTGTAAGCGGGGTGGCCACCCACCCTGATTGACGGCGCAGATGAGCACCACCAAGCCAGCCCCACGCTCTCCGCGGCTATGGCGTGGCGAAGACCAACACCGCGAATACGGCGCTGGCGCCCGCCAGTGTGACCAGCCCCAGAACGGAAACATCTAGGAGGTTCTCTCCGGGCTCGTCGGCGCACTCACCTGACAATCCTACCGCCTTGCCGCAATCACGGCAGAAACGTATCTGAGGCTCCGTCGGGTGGCCGCACGATTTGCAGCTTCGCATAGCTGATTCTCCATTGATCCAGTATATCAAAGCGGCACGGGTGTCAGCAGGCGGGCAAAACCAGCCAGTTGGGGGCGGGTGAGAGCCAGCCACGCGAGGAGATTCCGATTTGCGTCGGCAACCGTGACCACCGGTAGTTCGCGATTGGGGTTGGGCATGGCGACTCGCCCTTGCCGCCGCCATTCGGGCGCCACTCTGATGGGACTCCCGCGCCGCGCGGGAGCTGCGATCGCGTCCACTGATCGGGCCAGATGCCACTGTTGCTGCGAACGCATTCTCGTTGTCGCTCCTCGCCTTCTCAACCTGAATGCGCGTCAGAATTCCCTATATTTGGCAGCCGACTCACGCGATGTGGTCAATCGACAATAGCCAATCCCATTAGCCGTCCGCGACCGCGGCGATCAATGTAATCTATCATCATCTGCGTCAGTAACGGGAGGTCCACGATGCCGCCTATCACCTCAAGCCGTCCCCGGCGATGTCGTTCGATTGCGGATTGAAACAGCTGCTTGATAGACTTGGCCAGGGCTTCAGTGGGATCGAGATAGGTGGGGTCGTACTTTCTGCGCCGCAAGAGGTATACGATGCAAAGACTCGCGCTTCGGTACAGCAGTTTCGCGCGGCCGTTTTCGATTTGCTCGCGCATGATCGTTGTGCAATACTCCGAGACTGTACGACATTCGTCGGAGTCCATCATTTGTGTGGCGTTTTCGCGGTATTGCAGCATTCTCGCAAGCGCTTTGAGCCACTCGTTCCTCCACGGGAGTCGTCCAGACGTGAGCAGGCCCACCGTAACCTGCATGAAGCGATTGATGTCTGCTGGTTGCCGCAGACAATTACCGATCGCGACAAGGTGGAAATCCTGAATGCTCCCTCGCGACTCGATCGCGCGCCTCAACAAGCTGATGAGCATCGGTGTATTTGCACTGCAGTAGCCGAGTGTGCGAACGATCTCCTCGAACGCCTCTCCGGATCGTATGCCTTCCAGTCGTCCGTCTAAGGCTTGAAGGAATTGAGGCAGTAGCGCGGCATCCGATGCTCCCTCGTGAACGCCTCCGTCGGACGACACTGCTGTGCAGTGATTCGGCGGCGTCTTGCTCTTCTCCTCCGGATCCGTCCACCACAAAAACATCGTGCGAATCTTGTACAGCTGCTCTGCCAGACTGGCGGCCCCCATTCGCTCGACATGCGCCAAAAAGCTTCGCACGGCGCCGCTCGAGCCTCCAGCGGACGTCCTCCAATATGCCCCGCGCCAAGCAAGAAGGCTCGCGCCGCGCGGTTCAAGCGGAGGGTTAGTCCGAGGCTCCTCGTCCAGGACCTGCTGGCGTGTCTTCTTGATATCTTCTGCGCGTGCCCAGTCGAGATAGGCCCGTCTCCCGCTAAACACATCCGCATCAGCAGGCGTTACCTCAATGCGCGCGCTTCCCTGGCCAGGACTCATCTGAATCGCCAGCCCCACGGGGGTGTCTTTTGACACGGCCATGGGGAAAGGCACAATGGCTTCGCGAACCGTATCGTGTCCCTCCCGCCATACCGATAGCTTAAGATGACGCTCCTCGCGCTGAACGTACAGCCCAAGGTTCGGCGGAACATATTTCCAGGGCTCACCGCCGTTGACATATCGGTTGCGGGCGCCGAGCAGATCCTCCCACGCTGGTTCTCCGGCTCGGACGATGAGGGACTCCAATTGCGGCAGCGTATCGAGATATGGGGGAATGCCGCGCGTTCTGCGCCCCGCACAAAGCGCGGCGCCTTCCGCGAGCAACTCACCCACCTCAGACCCAACACCTTCAACGATTGCGTGCGATGTTGACTGTTCGCCGAGCAGCTCGCGCGCGACGGCCCCGGCAAGGCTGGTCCGTCCAACCGATACACCCGCGAAAGAGCCCGTTCCGACATAGCCAAGCACAGGAAGTCCCGGCGCAACAGCGGCCTGTACTTCAGATAGCCACAAGCCCAATTGTGACTTGGGATGAAAGGCTGCGAGCTTCGGTTGTGTAAAAGGGCCACTAAGCGGTGCCCAGGTGCTTCGCAACCGTGTTAGCCTTGTCTGGTGCGCGTTGTGGGCGATACCGGTGGTGCCTCTCCTGAGCAGTCCCTCGAAGAACGCCCCACAGGGATCCGTTTGGCGGAGCATCGATAGCCCATCGTGCAGCGTGCCGCTCGTCGGCAAGATAGAGCCGTTGGCCGCAGGACTGCGTGCCGTACGGAGAACCCGCTCAAGCCACGGTGTCGTCCAGAGCAGATTCCACGCCGCCCCGCCTTCGGCGTCGTACGAACTTGTTGCGCTTGACGCGAGGCACTCTGCCCAGAATAGCCCCTCACCATATAGCGACTTCAACACGGGCAAGCGACGCGCCGGAAGTACGATGCGCTTGCCACCAAACTCTCGAACGTGGAGTTCTACACAAGCAAGTTCAAATGCATCGAGTCCGAGGTGAATCGTCCATAGCACTCCGATTGGCCTGTCAGCGTCCTTCAGTGCGAGATGAAGGGTTCGATCGAATCGGTGAATCCAACTCAATCCCGCGGCCACCGGACGCCACAGCAAGAACGGGTCGATGCCACGGCTCCTGAGAGCTCGCAGCATCGCGTCCTGCCTCTCTGCGTCGAGCGTGTTCGGAACAACAAGCGTTACTTCATGCTCCTGCGCCGACCCATGCACATTCTCCGCTACGGCCGAAACGATTCCCGATAGCGCGTCGATCGGCTTGCATGACGCGCTCCGATTGTGATCGATGTGCCACTGCCAGGGATCTGAGATGGAATGGTCACACAAGGCCCATGCGATTGGAGCAGGCAGCCGCGCTGAGCCGCGGCAGCGTTCCACGCTCGCGCATGGCGGCCACGCCAGGCCGCTTCCGCGCACATGAGCAGGCAGCCTAAGGTCAATTGCCAGCCGTTCGCCGGGCAGTTCGCCACATATGCCAGCCGGCGGAAGTGGCGTGCTATCGACGTAAATGTCGACCGGACATGGTGCTTCCTCTCGCTCCGTCGAAACAGCGACACGCGTATCAAACGCAGCGATCCCAAGAAACTTGCCCGGCGCCTGCTTTAGGGCTGAAGCGTTCATAGCACGCCTTCGCACGCCCAATCGCGCACCTGAATCGCGAGCCAGGGCAGATGGCGATGAAGCGGCAACGGAAGGGTCCACCGTACGCCGTAGATACCGCGAATGTTCGCGGCAAGCCGTGTCGCATTCTTCGAACACTGTGGAGCAGACGGTACGGCGAGAACCGGTGTCACAGTCTCCCACGATATCGAAGTTCGCGCCCGGTTGGCCAACGCGGTGAGCCACTGCTCCACAGCGACCGGGGCCTCATTACAGGGGTCTCGTAGAGTAGACCACAGCGCTAGCGTTCGGGTGGTACCGCCGTGGGCAAATGGCGACCTTACAATTGCGAGAAAGTCGGGACCGAGATTTATGATGGAACCGAGGTTTGGATAGACAGTGCATGCCTCAGCGAATTGACTGCGTGTGATGCACTCGATCAGCATCGGGCCGTCACTGTTGGCAACCCACACACTCGCCGATGACCTCTCGTCAACGAAGCACCCGCAACGTTGATCAAGCCGCAAGTACATCGTCGCACGATATCCGTCGCCCTTATCCTGCAAGGCCGATACTGCATGCAACAATGCCAAACTGACGTGCTCGCTCCAGGTCCGGTGTTGCCACCTCCACAGGTCGTCTTCGTACGCTTGTTGGCGTCGAAGTCGTTCATACCAGTGCCAAAGCCGTCCATAGCGATCGTCAAACTGAAGCACATAGTTAGGTCGCGGAATGCCAACGGGCAGTGGCACCAGGCGAATATCGGAGTGTCGAAGCCACCGTCGCAGACGGCTTCTGAATTGGCGGATAGTGCGGACCCGAGGCGCATTGGGCGGAGCTGCGTTCTCACGCAGATAGCGGCGGCACTCTGTTAAACATCGTTCCAAGAAATCGCGGGCGACACGGTTTTCTGGAGTATCGGCCGTTTCTAATCGAACCACACTCATAACTCGCTGGCGTGGCCCGGCCTTCTCCAAAATTGTTCGCCCAGGCTGCCTCACAAACCAACGGATGCACGTGTCATCCATTTGTTGCACGCGATCGAGGCGTTCTCGCACACGCTCGCGGCGCAGGGCCCTTCGAGGGCGTTGGCATACATCTTCAAGTACGGAGCCGCACTCGATCGCGATGCGCACGATGAGCCGCATGGGACCATCACGGTCATCTCCCCCCCAAAATGCCTCATTAAACTTTGGCCATGGAACGAGTATGCGACCTTGAACTCGCTCTGAGCGGCTTGCACTGGATCGTTGTGGGAAAATGAGCTCGTTAATCGACTCGACGTGTTGTGAAATTAGGGCTTCTGAGTTCAATGCTGCGAGTTCGGCATCATCGGTACGTGGGGCTGCGACCTCTGCTACCTCAACTTCATCATGGTGTCGAAGAAGAAGATCGGGGCGTCTCAGGCCGCCGCTGTAAACCAAGCGTTGATGATGCTCGCGCCCGTCGGAAGTCTGAAGTGTCAGAAACAACTCCTGGGACAAGCGGTCCCCGGTCTGACCGGGGGGCAGCGGGAGCTCGAAGCACGCAGCCTCTGGCGAGCGCCATACGACTGGCAGATCACTTGGCGGTGGCGATACGTGGACCCGTTGAATGTCTGCCGACGTGATCAAGTAGGGCCGGCCGAGCCCGTCCGTAGGTGACGCATCCGGCCAAGGCGACCAACTGATTGCAACGGGACACTGCTGGTCTGACTGGGTCTTCATGGCACGTCGTCCGGACGCTCGACGCCGAGCCACGCGAACAACTGCCCGCTTTGCGAACTAATCCCATGGTCGATTGCCGCCAACAGGTGCGAATCCTGTGTCGCTTGAACGACGCGTTTGACCCCCTCGATACATCGTTGCCCCGCATCATCCGCTGGATCAACACCGCGGAGCTTTGGCAGCACGCGCTGCTCAATCTGATCGGCAAGTGCGAAGCGCATGCCCTCGTCCGTTCGATCGGGGTATTGCTGCACGTAGGCTCTGATGGCGTTGCGTGTACGAAAGCCAAAGGGACGGCCGACGCGTGCCAGTGCTGCATTCAGATCGCTGATCCATTCTTCAACTTCGTTGGGCAGCACTTGCTCGGTGCCCTCTACGATCCAGCGACTCCAGACGGACCTCGACAGGTACCCATCGGCTCGGAGCCGGTCTGATTGTGCGAGTGCATCAGGAGACGACAAAGCCAAGGACTTGGGGCGACCGAATCGAATGACATTGGCGCGATCGATGACCTTGTCCGACAAAGTCAACGTCGATTCGTCTTCATTCATCGTTCCAACGAACAAGACGTTTGTGTCAACAAACACACGACAATCGGCTTCCTCGCCGAAGCGGCCGATGTCCAGCGGAATTTCAGCCTTCATTCGATCAGCGTCATTATTCACGTTGACGAGGTCACGGCGTGTCTCTAGGCGGCTAAGAAACTCGCTGAAGTAATATTCGACTCTGGCTAGGTTCATTTCATCCAAGAGCACCATGAGAACGCGGTCATCTGCCATGCAATCGTAGGAGTTAGGAATCCACTTACGGTCTGGAGCGAAGGGGTCGAACTGCAGAAGCGCGCGAATCAGGTCGGTGGCCTTGTACCGGTTTTCCAGATAGTTGAAGAATCCGAGCAAATCCTGCGGCCCGTCCCATCGGGGCTGCACCGGGATGCCTAGGAAGTGGATGCCCATCGCCTCGGCGTAGCGCCGCGGTAGCAGGCTCTTGCCCGTTCCGCTGATCCCGGCGAGAACCAGCAGTGGCGTGTCGCGGGCAACCTTAAGTGACGTGTGGAGCGCGTCGACGACGCGCTTCGAAAACTTGAGATTGAGGGAGGCCAAGTATGCGTATGCTCTTTCCAGCGCTTTGTGCTCGCTCGTGGCGGTTGCTGGCTTCTTGAATTCGCCAAGTGCGATTGCCGGGTGCCACAATTCGGCCATGGCCTCGTCTGACGACGCCAAACTCTTGTCGCGCTTGCGCTCCTCACCGCGCAACTCCGCAATCCGGTTGTCAAGGTCCTTAACGCGCTGTTGATACTGAGCCGCTTGCTCCTGAAGTTCGGCTGCCGTTGACCGCAAGGTCGCCGTGTCAGCGTCGAGTTGTTCATTCTGTCGCTTGAGCAGGTCACGTTGCCGAGCTAGCTCTTTAACTTCTGCCTGCATGATGTTTAGGCGCTCCTGCGCAGCGGCGAGCGCTTCATTGCAGACGGCCAGCTGCCGTTTGGCCGCATCCAGTCTAGATTGAACGTCGGCTAGCTCGGTTCGAACTGCGACGAGGCGCTCTTCGTGATCCTGTAGCCCCTTCTGTTGTTCGCTGATCCGTTGCTCCAGCCACCTACTCCGCTCCTCCAGTTGCTGGCACGAGAAATCGGCTTTAGCCCGGGCGAGTTCGGCCTCTTCGAGTCGTTGACGAGCGACGGCGTAATCCTCCTGCGTTTGAACCAAGTCCGCCCGGACGCGCTCCAACTGTTCGCGTTCCAAACGCATTTGAGCGACCTCGTCCTTGTTCTGTGCCAGCCACTCGCGTTCGCGTTGCGACTCCTCTATGAGCGTCTTTGCTTGCTGGAGCTGGTCGCGCAGCTGATCCCATTCCTCGTGAAGGTCGGCGACACGATCGCTCAGATCCTCCCACCGCGTCGCGAGCGGCAGACGCGCCTCTCGCTTCGCGTAGTCGATGGCGCGTCGATAGGACATTGTGAACGCCCACAGCGCCGACAAGATGACGGCTAGAGTTGCGACGACGCTGACCAAGTACGGGAAAAGCAGCTCGGGCATGGACCAGACCTCGCTAGTCGTGAGAAATTTGAGAGGTGCTCACCGGTTGTGACTCCGGAAACGGTAAGTTCCGGTCACTACCGGTGGACACCCTGAGCGTGTCCAGTACATCGCGGAGGCGAGTGAACCAACGCGATTCGTCGGCACGCAATGCGTCCAAGCGCGCTGTCGCGCTCTCGATCTCTGTCCGTCGTGTTGCGGATTGGCGGTCCAGGGCGGCGAGTTCCTCTCTCGCAGACAACAGGGCGTCTCGCGTCTTATTGAGATCCTGTGAAGCAACGGTCAATTCCATCCGTTGTTTCTCAATATGCTTCAGTGCCTCACTCTCGGCCGTCGATTTTGCGATAACAGCGGTTAACTCAGTTCGTTTCTCGTCAATCTGACGTTGCAGATCCCGAATGTCCTGTTGTCGGGTCTCAAGTTCCGCACGAGTCGTGCGGAGCGTGCGCTCCGCTTGAGCCGTGCCTGAACGCAATACCTCATTCTCGTCCTTGAGCCGTTTCTCTTCTTTGGAGAGCGTATCGAATCGGGCGGTGGCTGCGACCAGCTTGCCTCGCGCCAACTCAAGCTCCGCCTGCACGGCGGCGAGCTTTTCTCGGCCCGCCGCATGCTGCTGGTCCAGTGACTGAATCGCGTCAGCAAGTTCCTTCTTCTTCTGCTCCAGCGCTCTCACATCAACTGATGCGGCACTCGCGGCCTGCTGCCGCGCGCGCGTCGCTTCAACCTGCGCCGTGAGATCCTGGAGTCGAGTTTCGAGATCGCGAACCTCTGTTCGTTTGTTTGTAACCAATCCGCTTACTTCCGTAAGCGACGCGGTTTCGCGCTTCAATTGCGTGACTGTCTGGTCGAGGTTTTGACGCGTCTGAGTCAGCGCCGCAACCGCTGCGTCAAGCGACTGCTTATCACTTCGCAACGATGTGATGTTTGCGGCTAGCTTCTCGATATCCTGCCGGGCTTGATCCCGGGCCTGCGTCGCTACGTCACGCTCTTTGGAGATTACCTGGTAGCCAGCCGTGAGCTTCGCAAAGTCCTCCTGCGCCTTTGTGGCTGCTTCGAGTGCAAGCTGCTCGGAGCGACGTGCTTCCGTTACACGTTGCTGGAGACGGCTCGCCTCCTCCTTCGATTGCGAAAGCTCAGCATGAATCGTTGACACGTCTGCACGCATTGCCGCAATTTGCGCCGACAATCGCGAGTATTCTTCCTGCGCACTCACAAGCTGCCCGCGCACCCGCGCGTACGTGGTAATGCTCCACAAGCCGGCCGCCTGGCCTCCAAAGGCAATTAGGGCCAACGACGCGATGCCGATGATGCCGGCCCAGAACATCCTTCCGTGCTCAGGATTGAACCCGTTGAGCGGTGATGGAGGCGCTGACTCCGAGCCCATTTGCGTCGCTGCAGCAGTGCTGTTCGTACTCACGCCGTACTCGATCGATGCACTCATCGATGTTCTCCCGAAGCTGGTAAACCCAGAACCGTACGATTCGCCACCCCGCGCTTTCGAGCACCAAGTCTCGGTAGATGTCGTCCACGGTGTGTCCGCCCGTCGCCGAACGATGAAACGTCTCTCCGTCGATCTCGACGTTTAGTTTCCCATGCGGGCCAAACAGCGCAAAATCCAGAAAATAACCACAGGCCGGATATTGTTGCTCGAAAGATAGTTCCGTCGCTTGCAATGCGTTAGCGAAGAGTGGCTCCCATACCGGTCCAACCAAATCGTGGCGGCGCACCTGCGCTGCGATCAACTGATCACACTGACAGCGACGAAGCAGCTCAGAAATAAAGGGAATTCCGCAGCTGCTCGCCCAGTCCTTGTCGCCGTACACGCGAAGCAGCGCCCGCGCGCGACTGACAGCGACATTGAAGCGATTGGGTGTCGATTTCAGAAAGTACGCCGATCCCGACGGCATGTCGATGCCGCCGACCAATGAGAAGAGAATCAAATCTCGCTCGTCTCCCTGGAAGCCATCGACCGTGTCCACGAGGAAGCGCCAACGCGACAGTTGAGGAGCGCCGAGTTGCTGATGCACCAAATCACTGACGCGTTGGGCTTGGGCGCGAAATGGCGTAACGACGCCAATCGTGCCAGGAAAGTCGTCGGACGCGAGACGCTTGAGATCCTCGATGATCCGCAAGATCTGCCCGGGACTGAAGCAACCCGTCGAAGCGCCAACGGCGTCCCCCGGGACATGCTCCCAGACGCAGGCACGCTGCTGTCGCGTGAGTCCCAAACGGGAGGTCAGCGTGTCAGCGTCGGTCATGACGCAAAGGGTGCCTTTGTAGAATGAGTTATTGCAGAACTCGGCAATCTCTGGATGACAACGATAGTGGTTGCGAAGTTCCACCGCGACGCGCGCTCTACTGGAGGATGCCAGATCGTACATTGAGTTTGCGGCAAACGTGTATCGCTCAAATGCGAAATCAGCGACGGCGGCTTGTTCGCGCAAGCGCATGTCGGTGTCGCGCTCCAACTTCGTGACGTGCGCGAGCTGGTTCGGATCTCCGACAATAGTGGCACGGGCAGCGCGGTAGAGCAGAGGAATCACTGATGCGATGTCGCACTGGCTCGCCTCATCGACGACCACCAACTCGAAGCTCGCTGGCGCTAGCGGAATCGCCTTTGAGACGGAGAGATTGGAGACCGACCAAAGTGGGAAATGCCGCATGAGTTCCGGCATTGCGCGGCGGAACGCTTTGGCGACCTCAGAGTCGATACCCCCGTCAGTCAAGTCTTGGGGCCGATTCCGCATCGCCGCCCGTAGCTGCGCGAACTCCTCCCGCTGTTCATCGGAGATTTGCGCCCCGGAGCTCTCTGCTGTGAGTCGCATGAGGGCACGAGTGGCAGCTTCAAGCTCGCGCTGCGATTCGCGAAGTGCAGTCTGTATCTTGTCTCGTGATGGAAGGGCTGTTAGCGACGATTCAATAGCGGTGCGACGGAAGATGGCGTTTGCATATTCCGAGAAGCGAAGCAGACGCTCGCATACCGCGGCCAGATTACCAGGACCTACGGATCCTGTCGTGACGTCAGCAGCGAGCTGCGTTCGGATCGCGGGTGATAGTGACTCCAATACAGCGCGAAGTTCGGCGCGAAGTCTACGTAGACGAACTCTGCGCCACAGCCAGCCGAACAACCTGAAATACCAGGGCGTTCGAGATGCCGAGATCAGTTGTGCGAGTCGTTGAAGACGCTCGAAGGTGGATTGTGGCAGGAGCGACGAACTCCCCGCGGCCAGCTCCGCCCAGGAGTCAGGACAGCGTCGTCCGAACTCCTGGCACTCGGCCTCGGCAGACGACAACTGGACATTCAGGTCGAGAAGGGCGGCGGCTTGGGTTTCGGCGCAATGTCGGCGTCCGAGCAGGTCGGTGACGCGCGCTTGGGCTTCGTCGCGCTCGTTGTCTAGGGTGTGCCTCCGAGGTCGCGCCAACAGCGTAGTCATGGCCTGATACCATTCAAACTGCGCTGCCTGGGCGCCAAACGGCCGCGTTGGGCGTAGAACGAGCGTCTCCGGCTCGACCATCGCATTGATTCGAGGTTCAACAGCTTCGATCGCTTGGTGATTACGGCTCGCAAAGAGCGCCGAGCGCCCCTGAATCGCGGCGTTGACCAGGATGTGGCTGACAACGACCGATTTGCCTGTGCCCGGAGGTCCCGTCACAGTCACGAGCGGTGATGTCATTGCATGTTGGCAGGCCGTCCGCTGATGTGAGTTAAGTTGGCAGAACTCTGCAATGGGACTTTCCGTCGGAATCGCCGACGGGGACTTGCCGGAATCCGGGGGGCGGTGGGGAAAAAGCGTCGCGAGAGCGGTCTTATCGAGGTCGTTGTCGGACACTACGTACGCCAGCTGCTGCAACTCTTCATACAGTCGTTTTGTAAATTTCAACGCGGGTTGACAGATTAGAACTGCACGGTTGTACAGTCCGGACTCATGGATCGCGTCGTAAGCTGGTGCCTTCGAGAGCTTGTCTAGGTCCGGATATTCCTTCCACCAGCCTTTCCGAGCAAGGAAAAGGGCCTTCGCAGCCTCCTTGAAGCCGCCGACGGCCCAAAGTTCATCTTGATCTGCATCTCCGAGCTGGGTGGGCGATAGTCCGACCTCATCGAGGAACTCGCGGCGCTTGCGCGCGTCTGGAATTCGTCGCTCGGCCCAGAGGTGATTGATCTCGACGAGATTCGTGGGTTGCAAGTCGACCCAGCCGTCGCGCATCGTGGCGATCACGGAGACGACCAACGCCGGCGAGATGAGCCGATATTCCGTTTTGTGTCGGTTCGTGCCGATGAAAACGTCGACCGGCGTTCCCAGATAGAATGTGTGAAATGGTCCCTTTGAGCGGTTGCGCCGGAAGAATGGCTCCCATTCTTCGCGACCCGAAATGCGTAGCGGTTGGCCCGCGCCGATGGACCTCCAGTCGACCGGCCCGTCTAGAGTAAGAAACTCCGACCCTTCCTGACTGCTGAAAGCGCTGACATTTGCTCGCTCCTCGATCCGCACGCACGCGGCGTAATAGACGCACAGCCGACGAAAGTCCGCCCAGCGTGAATTAGGATCGATGACTCGATCATTGATTGGCGTTACCGGCGGCTGAACGGTCGGTGGTTTCGGGGGCGTGCTCCCGTCAATGCTTGGCGTTCGGTTTGAATCAGCTGGGGCTCTTGTTCGAGCCCGCCACCCGGATTGGGTCTTGTCGACGAGGTGGAGATCGCGGAGACGAAGAAGGCATCGAACGACCCAATGTCCCGGAATGCGGGTGGCCTGCGCGACTTGCTGCCTCGTTCGGGCCGCATTGGTCGACTGAAGATAGGTCAGAATCTGTTTCTCGTGGTCGCTTAGCATCACATCCAATTACTGGCGTAGGCGCCGGAAGGGTTTCAGTTTCATGCGCTGACCTCGTCCCTCTCCGGACTGCAAGCGAAGCAAATTCTCCTCGAAATCCCGAGTCGCGCACAGGCGATCGCGATTGACCGGGGCCAGCGGGCCCGCAGTTATCCGGCTTGATCCCACAGACGGAGTGTGTCCATGCTAACCCTGCGAATCGTGGCGGCGTGGCCAACCGTCAGAGCTTCGCCATTCCGCAGAACCTCGCCGCATGCACCGTAGCACCATCACAATAACATAGCGATCGGCGGCAGGCCTCTGTCGCGCTGGGGTCGCAGATCCCGATCTCGGCCTCGTCGCGCGGTGTCGCCCCAGAATCAGGCCGCCTTGGCGTGAGCGCTGCTCGTCGCGCCAGTCTGCTCCACTCTGCCAGTCCGAGGCGGACTACGGCAGTGGCGGCAAGCCCAGTTCTCGCAGGAACTCATTGTGTTTTGCGGAGAACTGGCGGATATCGCCTTCGATTCTCACCAGTTCGGCATGTGTCGCCGCCAGATCGATCTCCGTTTCCTCCTGCGCGGTGCTTACATAGCGTGAAATGTTGAGGTTGAAGTCGTTTTTTGCGATCTCCTCCATCCCGACACGCCGGGCGTACCGCTCGGATTCCCTGCGGTTCTGATAGGTGTCGATAATCCGCGTGATATGAGCATCGGTGAGCACGTTCTGTCGCTTGCCCTTCTCGTAGTGCTCGGCCGCGTTGATGAAGAGCACGTCGTCGTACTTCTTGCACTTCTTCAGCACCAAGATGCAGACCGGGATGCCCGTCGAATAGAACAGGTTCGCCGGCAGGCCGATCACCGTGTCGATGTGCTGGTCCTTCAGCAGCTTGGTGCGGATGCGCTCCTCCACGCCCCCACGAAACAGCACGCCGTGCGGCAGGATGATCGCCATCGCGCCGTCGTCCTTTAAGTAGTACAGCCCGTGAAGCAGAAACGCGAAGTCGGCCGCGCTCTTGGGGGCGACGCCGTGGCTTTTGACGCGCACGTCTTCGCTGGCCGCGTCGCCGGGGTCCCAGCGCAAACTGAACGGCGGGTTGGCCACGATCGCGTGGAACTCGGGCATCTTCGCCGGGTTCAACTCCCGCAGCATGTCCCACTCGTTCTTGAGCGTGTCGCCGTGGTAGATCTCGAACTCGGTGTCCTTCACCCCGTGCAGCGGCATGTTCATGCTTTGGGGGCTTAAGGTAAACGTGCTACGGTGCCTCGGGGGCCCCTGGTACATAACCCGGAGTTTGAGGGTGTGGGCTGGGACAGAAATGTCGAAAATCGCACGCGGTGCACGTCTCGGCATCTCCACAGGGCGACCAATGCTGCATGATCGTCCCGGCCGTGGCTTCGTGAGCAGCACAGATTTCGATTCTGGATACAACCGAATCAAATTGGGTCGCGGCCACACCCTGCGTTGCAGGGGTAACAGGTATTACGCGGATCGCACGCGCAAGGCGGAATGTGAGAGACAGGTGCGGGATCGCATCGCGAGGCTGCCAAGTGCTTATCAAATACGCATCTTGGCTCCCGGCGACTGGCACAACGTCAGCAGTGCCTGCGGACATGGCTCGTTTCAGCTCAACCAGGTCGCTGCGGCCGGGGGCAAGCTCGTTTATGTAAAGGAGAACACCAGCAGCTACTGGCAAGGAATGTGGCTGTCGTGTTCGAAGCCAGGCGTACGTTTGCACCTGCCAATCATGTACCTGCCAGTACGAGTTGTTGGCGGCGCTTGCTTCCGGTCGTCGTGATCCCTTGTAGTCGACGATCACCTCATAGCTGCCGCTGCAACCGGGGCACGCCGTCTGGATCGCCTCGCGGATGACGTTGCTGGTAGGCGCGGCACCCAATTGAACGTTTGTGAGGACGTCCATTATCCCGTGAAGCTCGTATAAGGTTGATCGCGCCGGCGGCTGGCCAGGTGGCGAGGCCGGGATCGATCTGGTACCGATGACTTTCTCCTCTGCGACAGACACCAGCGGAAACAGGTGCGGCCCCAGTTCATTCACCGCTCGTACTGCGCGGATGTACGCGTTGTCACGTACAGCATAGCTACGAGGGTTCGTCCCTTTCGCCCGTAGTGTCCCTTCGACCGTTTCACCGATGACGCCGATGTCGTGCAGAAGACGACCTGCCGGCGGCTCCGCCGGAGGCGGCGGCGTCTGGTTGTACGGCCACGGGAAAGCGGGTGGCGGCGTGCTAGAGGACCAGATGCGAAACGCACTCTCCATCACCCCGTGAATGAACTCACCGAACCACAGCTGCACAGGTCGTGAAGGTGGAAGGGAACTCCCGTTTAGGTAGCGGTATTGGAGGCCGCAACGGAGGAACGAAAGTAGGTCGCCTGTCAGGCTATACTGAGGGACGACCTCCCTTTCATTCTTGCGAGTAAGTGCCATGGGACGATCCTCAGATCAAGAACAATGGGTGATTGTTGACTATCGGCGACTGCCACGACCACGTGCCGTCGCTTCGCCATCCCGTCGCCACGTGACGGATCTTGGTATTCTGGCTAAGACACTTGTCGACGCCCACTAGCATCAAGACACACTCGGGGCGACTGTAAGCCACGTAATAGAGTCTGACGAGGTCGTCAAAGGATCGCTGTAATCCGGTGCGCGTCTGGCGAAGCGGACCGATACTGCAGAACGGCGCAAGATCGTCCTCCATGTTTTGGACCGACGACGGGTTATCCGGAAAACGACGGAATCGCTGCGCTGCGTAGTCTCCAGTGTAATCCGAGGCTACATCGACAATCACCAACGGGAATTCGAGCCCCTTCGCTTGGTGAATCGTCATCATCGGGAAGCGGCTGTGCGGCACATGGGGCATTATCTCTTCGTCAACGTCCACGCTCGATTCAGCGATCGGCACAAGAATGTCTCGGATGGCTGCCTTTACGCTGTGGTCTCCGTGGGGTGCCTGTCGGCGAATCAATGAGCGGTAAGGTGAAAAGGTCGCGGCTTGCGCAATAGCCCGGCTTACCGCTTCGAGGTAGACCTGACCTTCCGGGTCATCCCGAAGCATGGGTAGCCAAGACATCAATTTGAAACACAGTTCGAGCAATGGCCAGTCGTCGGGCCAATTGTGCATCACTCCACCTTGCGGGGTGCGGCTCCGCCAAGCCTGAACGAACTGCGCTAATGTATGCGGGGCCGATGGAGCCGGATTTGTTGCGACGAAAGCCGCTCCCTCCTGCCTCCAGCGAGCGAAGTACCGCTGCGGTTCGGCCCTGAGAGAGAGAGTTCCCTCCATCGCTGCATTTGGATCAATACAATCGAGAATCGTTCCCAGGAGTTGCTGGACGACCGGGACGTCCCGCAGCAGTCGTCCTCGGGGATTGAAGACCTCCACAGGCGGTTGCAATCGCCCGAGTCGTGTACGTAGCAGGCGCGGCAGTCGCTCACGAGGCGACTTATTCCCAAATTGCGAAGCGAACTCATTTACCGTGTGAGACAAGAGTACCGCATCCCCGAAGTCGCCACCATTTGCGTCGCGCCGAATTGTGATCGGCTGACCATTCACGTCAATCACTCGCCCGGGACCGCGGAATACGTCTGCAAGAAAGCTTGATAAATCGTTGGCGAGTATGTCCGCACTCCCGCGGAACATGCCAAGTACGGGGATCGGGTTTGCAGTGCGAGGTGGAGCGTGAGGGTTAGCCGCCCATTGATGGACTATCGGCGGCTTAGCTGGTTGGACACGCGCCGTCTGGAATGCAGGATCGTTCTGAATGAAGTTGTTGAAGAACGACACGATCGGTGGTGTCGATCGATAGTTCGTGATCAAGTACTCCAAGTGCGGCTGAGGCTGGCCCGGAACTTGCTGAACAAAGCGTTGCCGGAAGTCGCGGAACAACTCGACGGTAGCTCCGCGGAATCGGTAGAGAGACTGATCGTCATCGCCGACGATGGTAAACGATCGACCGGTCTGCTGGATCAATGTGAAGTAAATCTGCTCCTGCAGCGGATTCGTATCCTGATACTCATCAACCAGCAATGCACGGAGATTATCTGTAAAGCGCTGAAGCCTCCCTTGCTGGAGCCGCTGAAGGAATGTTTCCTCGAGAAGTGCAAAGTCGATCCGATGCCCGTCTGTCATGAACTGCCGATACGAGGCAGCGCAGGCTACAAGCCGTTGTCTGGCGGCTTGATGCATCGCGTGAGCGGCATATTGATTCAGGTTTACAACGTCGTGGACGAACCGATCCAACAGCGTGCGACAGATGACTGTCTTCTCTCCGAAATTTCCCGGGGGAGTGCCATTGAACGTGAACGATGCAAGGTATGCGTCAAGATTCGGGTCACTGTGAACCTGATTGGGGAACAGTGCGTTTCGCACCAAGATGCCATTACCCACGAATCCTTCAACGAGCACGGGCGCAGGGTCTGTCGGATCGCGCAGCGTCGTCAGCAACTCCTCGCATATGCTGTCCAACGTACCGGTGACGAAGCGGTTAATGTCGATTGTATCCAGCCATTGCATGAAGCCGGCTGGCGTAGGTTGGGGCGGAGTCGTCGATAGGTGATTCTTGAGTCGCAATCCCCAATCGATCAAGCGCGCACCAAGCTCGTCGGCCGCCTTTCGTGTAAACGTCGTGAGAACAATCTGCTCTGGCAGCCAACCGTTGACGAACACTAGCCGCAGTGCGCGCAGAACGAGCACGGTAGTCTTTCCACTACCCGGGCCAGCCGCGATCATGAGGGGCGTCGCTGGCGGATGCAGAATGCAGCCTTGCTGTTCATGATTCGGCGCGTACGTGCTAAAACGAGGGATCGCCGCCTGAACAAGTGGAATGAAATGAGGCTCGGATATCATGTCACTCCTCCAACGCTTGCTTCGGAATCCGCTTTCCGTACAGCACTTTGTGATAAAAGACCCACGTATTGTGAAGGCCCCGGCGCTTGTTCCGGCTTGCCCCGCGAAAAACCACGACGTTGATTCCAGCTGAGCGACAGAACGGGCAACGACAAGACTCCCACGGCCTATCGCGCAATAACGCAGCGTGCTTTTCGATAAAGTGGTTATCCTCGCCCTTCCGCTGCAAGAGAGGGCCGTACTCATTGACGCTGTCGAGAACCTCGCGCGTTGTGATAGGCGAGCCGTCAAACTGATCTAGCGCGTTAAGACATCGTCTCTCTCGCTCGGCTAGCTCAACCTGAGTCAAGGACGCTCGCGTCGCACCATCAAGCATCGGGGCGGACGAACTGATTGGAACTCGAATCGTGCTGTACCATTTCGTGCCATCGGGTGAGAGGTAATTCTGGTCCGATCTCAACCATGCTTTGCGAAGGTAAGACGCGCTGTCAAAGCTGGAGACGCCAAGAGCGCGAAAGGCTGATTGAAGTTTGGGCCGAAGAATCCCAAACAGGTGAATCCAAACATTCTGCCGTTCTCCCCGCGTTCTCCGTTGGATTGCATTTCTCGTGGCACAGCAGATCTCTAATATGTCTGCGTCCGATCGCGGAACGAGGCCCCCCAAAGCAATATGGCGATAGCCCATATCGAGATACTTGTGCACGCAGTCAACATAGGACAAAACTGACATGCCCTGCACAACGCCTACGGGACTGAACGAGTAACCTCTCGTTCGGTGTACTTGGAGGAAGCGTTCCGCGTTCGAGACTGTTAGCTGCAATCGCGCCTTCAGTTCTCTGCCACTCAGGATTCGCTTCCTCACTGAACCATCGGGACGTTGTTCGACGATCTCAGGGAACGGAATGTGATCTACTGAAGCACCCGCATCGAATCCGAACCGCTCGTAGGCTTCGGCCGCTTCTTCTGGCGTGAACGGAGGAACCGGATCGTTGACATACGAGAACGCGCCGCAGTCTCCGAACATGAGGAGCCGGCTCGGAACTCTCATCTGTTTTCGAAGGTCGCGAGGCTTCACCTCGCCTTTCGCGAGGCGTGAAAGCGCGCCCTTGCCAGCCGCGAGCTGTGCAAGGCTGACGAGTAGGCCATCGTAGGGCGTTGAGTTGCCAAAAACCTCGTGCGCGTAACGCTTGCGGACCGCACCAGAAAGCCGATGCTCCCTCCCTTGCTCGGCGACGAACGGCTCGTAGACGAAATCATCCCAGTCGGGAAAGAAGTACAGGTAGGATTGCTTCTTTGCCTTCTGGCGCGGGAACGGTGCGGTATGCTTTGGCAGACGCTGAAGCCACCGCTTCATCGCGTTCATCTTCATCCCGATGCCGCCTTGTGCGCAGATTGCTTCAGGAAAGATCGACCGTAGATCAGCAACGGCAGCCAAGTAGTCAGCGCCGAGATTGACGAAGACCGACTCGAATGCGTTGAGCTTGGTAAGCTTGTTCGTCACGCTGTTGCGCAGACGAAGAGCGGTAGCCTCGTCCATGCGCTGTTCGTACGGATCGATGATCGTCGTTGGATCGATTAGGCCGTACTTCGCAGATAGGATTTTGATAACGAGGCCGGGTGGCCAGCCTGACTCTGAGAGCATTTTCCTGATGACGCGGTAGTTGACGCCGTCGTACAACTGGATCGCCGGAGCACGCACGGGGCGTTTGGTCGCCGAGCACGCAATCAGCAGTAGATGCCCCCCGGACTCGGTTTGAGAGGTCGACTTCATTGCGCCTTTCCCTCTGCAAATCCCTGGACGAAACAGAGGAGCGTGCGCGTGTAGCCGTTGCCGGGGTCGTTCTTGTACTCGACGATCTGCTCCATCGCTCGGCGGGGAGTGATGCCGAGGGTCTTGAGCTCGATCTGAACGACCGGAATGCCGTTGATGAGCAGTATGACGTCGTAGCGGTGGTGCGAGTAATCAGTGTTGATGCGGAGCTGGCTGACGACCTCGAAGGTGCTCTTGCACCAGTCCTTGATGTTCACCAGCGTGAAGTTGAGCGGCGTGCCGTCGTCGCGGGTGAAGCTGTTGGTCGTGCGAAGCGTCTGGCTGGCGGTGTAGACGTCGGGGGTGGTGATCTCATCCAGCAGGCGTTGAAACTCGGAGTCGGTCAGCCGGACGCAGTTCAGGGCCTCGAACTTCTCGCGGAAATTCTTCTCGAGTGCGGCGCGGTCGCGGATATCCGTACGCTGGCCGTACTTCAGGTCGCGAAGCTTTTCGATGAGTCGATCTTCGAGTTGGCGTTCGGGCGAGATCATCGCGAACCGCCTGCCGTCGATTTGCTGCGTGGCATGGCAGCGGAACCGGCGTCGATGACGGCGTTGATAGGCGGACAGGCGCCAAGTGGTGTGGTTAGATTGCTCATCATGATACTCTGCCCGACCTGATCCCTCGTTCTTCGGACACGCATCGACGTCGTCACGGTCAAACCGCCAGTGCTTCCCGACTTGCTGCCCAGGCGCCTTGCCCGCCTCCGCCAGCTTCTAGAGCGTCGACTTGGAGACTTTCAAATACGCCGAACGCTCGGTGATCGGCAGTGCGCCATCCGGCGGCACGCCGGATCGGGCGGACTTCCTGATCGTCGCTTCGCCCGTTCGGCGCACTGAGGGGAGTTTCGCGTTTGTTGGCGGTGGCTGTCAAACGCGGCTTCGGTCGCAGTGCACGTGAGTGATATCATGCCGTTAGTTCCGAGATGGTCTTTTCGTCAGTGAACACGGCTTCGAGACCTTCATGGCGTGCTTTGTATTCCTGTGCGACCTCAAGACTGAACAGGAGTGCTTGGAGCGATCGCTCTTCGGCACAAACGTGGGAGAGTCGCACCGGCTGCATCTCAGTCGCGTCGTTGTGGGGGATCAACTCCTCCTCTACAACATCGAAACTGGCATGCTTCGCGGAGCGTTCGCGGCGTTGACCGCGTGCACGTTCAACATCGAGCCGAAGGCATGGAAAAGGACGCGACGCAGCTTTCCGTGGCAGGTACGAGTTGACGCGACCAGCGCGTTTGCAAAGCCGATATCCGCCGACGAGCTTGTGCGGCATGTGCCGCTCACCGCGACGGCCGTCGGGCTGCTGCCTCCCAGCGAATTGACGCAGGAGCAGACAGAGCGAGTGCTCACGGAGCTGCGGCGGGCGAACGGGGCGTAGGAAGTAAATTACAAGGTAGGGGTCGATGAACCGCGGCAAGACGATTCGTATATTCCTCGTCGACGGCGCACCAACCGGCACGCTGACCGCCGAGATCATGAACTGGACCGGCAAGGTCGTCGTGTTCTCGCGGTCGCAGCTGGCGGAGGCTGCCAAGCGGGCCGAGGCCCATCGGACCGGCATTTACTTTCTCGTGGGGCCGGACCCTGACGCTCCGATGCGCGAGTGGGTTTACATCGGTGAGGCCGATGACGTGCTCAAGAGGCTCGCGATACACGACCGCGACGAGGCCCGTGACTTCTGGCAGCGCACGGTCTTCGTTGTCAGTAAGGACGAGAATCTGACCAAGGCCCACGCGCGATACCTCGAAAGCCGACTCGTGCAGATGGCGACTGAGGCAAACCGCGCTCGCGTTATGAATGGCACCGCGCCGCCGACTCCGTTACTCCCCGAGGCCGACGCGGCGGATATGGAGTACTTCCTCGATCAAGTCGTGATGATGCTGCCGGTTTTGGGCTTTGGGTTCCTTCAACCGAATCCGCGGCTTGACCTATCTGGGGGCGAAGCCCCCGAGTCCCCGCTCTTTCGGTTGTTTGCGGCTGGAGCGCGAAGCGAAGCGAGGGTGATCAACGGCCAGCTTGTCGTATTGAAAGGATCTACAGCCCGTAAACAGGGCGTCGAGTCGTGGACCAGCTATCGTTCGCTGCGGGAGGAACTGGTGCAGAGCGGTCGGCTCGTTGAGGGCGCAGATCCGTCGCTCCTGGTTTTCGCTGACAACGTCTCGTTCGACAGCCCGAGCGCAGCGGCGGCGGTGGTATTGGGCCGAAACTCGAACGGCCGCGAACTCTGGAAGGTCGCGGACACCGGGCGAACCTACGGCGACTGGCAGGAGACTCAACTGAGACTAGCTGGCGTCGATCCCGTGTCAGAAGATTCGTAGAATCCCCCCGCATTGCTGGCTTCCGCGCGCTTTGGGGCGTTACGCCAACGCGATTAGCGCGCCCCTTCGCCAGCACCGCTGTCAATCAGCGGCGCAATCGCTCGTCCCCCAAACCTCCCCACCGGACATCCCTCCCCACCCGCAAGCCCGGCGACGAACTTCGAAAAGCACGGCCGACCGCCGCAGGTGACGACCAGCCGGCAGCCCGGAACTCCCTCGGGCCAATCCGGCTCTGACGGGCCGATGAGCTCGTGCTCGCAGCCGGTGCAGTAATCGGTGAGCAGCGTCTCGATCTCGGTTCGGGTTCGTGGCGTCGTTCGCGGAGCTGCAGGATCGGGAGCATCCGCCTCCCACGCGACGCCATGCGGGCACTCGAAGTCTGTTTGAACGACCTCCAAGATCACCTTAAACCCAGCACGGAACTCTCGCCCGCTTTCGCGCGCGCGGCAGTGTCGGCAATGCAGTCGCGAGGCGCAGATCGGATGCATCACGCCGGCCTCGAGAGCGTCATCGAGTAGCCCGGCCCCCAGCCCCAGCTGAACCAGTTGTCGCCCGGGCAGGTCGGCGTGCAGCGTCGTCGCCGCTGCATGCCCTGCGGCGGACCGCCATAGATCTCGCCGGTGTTCTCCGCGCCGCTGCCGTCCCAGTAGTTCGACAGGTCGAGCAGGCTGCCGAGCGGCGCTGAAGGACTCACGATCCGATACGCGAGCACGTTCGTGAGCCCGCCCGCGGAGGAATTGCCGGGCGCCACCACGGTTCGCAAGATCTGCACCGAGAAGGTGCATAGCCCCGCCGAGAACGACAGATCGACGCGCCAACCGGTCACGCTCAGGATCGTCGGATCAAAGCCCGCTGGCGGCCCCCAGCAGCCGCACTGGGTCGAAGTCACCGGTCCGCCCGGCGGCCCGACGTATTGCACCTCGTACAGATCGTTGAACACGCCCGCCGCTTCCCATCGCGCGCCCGAAGGACTGAACGCGACGCGTGGCAGCGTCCACACGCCGTTGATCTGCGGCACGCGGCTGACGTTGCCGCCGAAGCGCTGGATCGCACTCAGGTACCAATAGTCGGCGTAGCCGTTCGGGTTCGGGGTGACGCCGTTGAGGCAGCCGCGAATGCTCAGCAGTCGGCCGGTGCAGAAGTTGAAGCCGCTCAGCGCCAGCACGAGCGATGGACTTTGGTGGAACTCGTTGCAGGTCACGCACTGCGTCGAGCGCCGCCCGGTCGCCGCGCAGACTTTCCTCCGCCCCGTCGCTGCGCAGACCTGACGCCGCATCAGCAGGTCCCCACGATCAGTTGCGGGAAGACCCACTTGCCGCTGGTGCGGGCGAAGGCGATGTCGATCTTGTCGCCCACGGCGAGCGGCGGGTCGAAGTTGGCCCAGACGTTTGGGTCGGGCAGGTTCTTGGTTTTCACCTGCACGTCGAAGGCCAGTCCCAGGGGCACGCCGTCGGCGTCGAGGATCTTGCAGCTCAGCCGCAGCGGGCCTGTGAGCAGCGCCTCGATCCGCGCTTCTTCGACGCCAGCCGCTTCGCCGCCCAGACGGATCACCGTCCAGGCGATGGCCGCATCGGTCCGCTCGACGATCGGCTCGACCCACAGCATCCGGGCCGCGCCCGACGCGGCGCTGGCGAGCCGGGACGAATGACCTTCGTCGATGTCGGCGAAGGCGTGGGCTTCGTCGATCATGCGGACCCGCGCGGCACAGATCCCGTCGAGGCAGGCCCGCACGATCGCCTGGTTCGCGGCCGGCTCGAGCAGGATCGCGAACTTGCCCCGGTGCGTCGCGGCGGGCAGGACGCCTTTGAGCGCCACGCGCTGCTTGAACTCGTCGGCGTTGGCGACCGGGGCGATGATCGGGCCGCTGATACCCAGCACGTCGAAGCGGCCGCGGTCCGCCCCGCTCTGGTTGCGGAGCAGAACGATGCCGGCGTCGAGTTGGTCACGCTGGGTGGTGCGCTGCGTGCTGCGCTGCCGCTGCTCGAAGTCGCGGGCGGCGTCGATCATGGTGTTGAACGTGCCGGCCGGGATGACCAGCGGATCGCCGCGTTTTACTTTTTGGAGTGGGCTAGGCATCACTTAAATCCCCAGCGCGCTGAGATCGCCATACGGATAGACCTGCTCGACGTAGGCTGCGATCGGCTTTTTCACCAGCGCCTTGGCCGCCGCATCCTCGGCGTCGGCGTAGCGCACCCAGAGGTACTCCCAACCCTTCTTGTCGATGCTGCTGATGTCGCCGACGGTCATGCCGGTCACGTTCGGGCTGGCGGCGAAGCGATAGCCGATCTCCCAATCGCCCTGGCCGCGCTTGGTGCCCGCCGCGCCGAGGAACAGACACTCGCCCGCGGCGAAGCCTTTGAAGGCCGCATTGTTCACTTTGCCGGTCAGCGTGAAGAGCGTCAGCTTGTAGGCCGGCGTGACGGCGGCGTCGGCCAGGTAGTGCGTCTCGGCGAAGTGATAGATCGGGACGGTGATGTCCACGCCTTCGACGCTGTCGGCCGTGACGCCGATGGCGCCTTTGAAGTTGGGCGCGGTCTGGCCCGCCGGTGCATAGCGGGCCACGTTGGCCAGGCTCTGCGTGATGTGCTGCGCGCCACCGCCGGTGTCGAAGGAGAAGATGCTCTCGTTGGTCTGCGGGATGTTGCCGTAGCGAACGATCCCTTCCCACAGCAGATCGCCCACCGGCTGAATGCTGACCGTGTCGCGCGGCAGGAAGAGCAGGCCGCCGCCCCAGGGGTCGTAGAGCGCCGGCGATTCGGCGACGAGTGCGTCGCGGGCCTCGACGTCGTCATTCGTGCCGCGGATGGCGTATCGCAGCTCGACCGAGGGGTTGGCGCCGGTCGTGACCAGCCGGCTCTCGAACTTTTCGACGACTTCGACGGCCAAGAGCTTCTCCTACGCGAACGTCAGTCCGCCCGTGATCGCCGCATCGGCCAGGCGCTTGGTGTGCTTGGCGGTCTGCTCCGTGGCGCGGGCCGTGCGTTCCTCCGCGTCGCCGCCGGCGAGGCCTTGCGTAGCGAGCGGGTTGAAAGTCCCCGTGACCGAGATCTTCCGCGCCACGAGGTCGCCCAGGCCCGCAAGGCGATCTTCCAGTCCATCGAGCGGGTCGCTCGTGCGGCGAGGCAATCCGCCGGCCACCGCCGACTCGCGCTTGCTCCGCGCTGCCGCGATCGCTTCGTCGAGTTGCCGGCGCGCATCGGCCAGCGCCTTCTTGGTCTCGGCCACGCGCGAATCGGTCGCGCCGTCGAGCGCTGCCTGGGCTTCGTCGAACTGCTTGCCGATCTCGGCCAGTGCCGCTTCATTGACGGCGGCGGCTTGGGTGCGTTCGGACTGCCGCCGCTGCTCGCGTTCGGTCAGTGCGCCACTCCGTCGCTGCTCAATCCCCGCAGCCGTATCGGCGAAGTCCCGATCAGCCATCTGCTGAGCGGCGGCCGCCTGCTCGTCGGTGAGCTCGCCGAACAGCTGCATCAGGTCGATCCAGCGCTTCGTGAGCCAGTTCTGCACCAGGTGCCAGGCCTGCTGCACGTCGCTGGTGAAGTTCGTCCACGTGTTCGACAGGAAGGCGACGGTCTCGATCCAGGCCAGCTCGAGGGCGTGGAAGACCTGCTGCGCCGTGGCCAGCGCGCCGAACCACATGGCTTGGGCCGTGGTCAGGAAGAAGCGCTTGGCTTCGAGCCATGTGCGATTCAGCGCCGCAACGCCCTCCTGCCACGCGACCTTCAGCGCCAGCCAGAGCACCTGCGCCGCGAGCGTGATGTCGCCGGCGGCCAGGGCATCGGCAATACCACCGACGACCTTGGTCACGGCGTCGCGCAGCCACTCGAACTGCTCACCCAGCCAAGCTAGCGCACTAGCTCCGGCATCCGTGTACATCACGATCGCCGTCCCCAGCGCCGCGACGGCGGTGATGGCCAGTCCGATCGGCGACACAAGCGCGGCGATCGCAGCGCCCATCGCACCGAACGCGGCCCCGATGCTTGTCACAACCGTTGCTAACGCACCGAGCGCCGCACCGAGGCCCGACGCGGCGAACCCCAGCGCAACCAGCGACACGCCTGCCGCGGTGACGCCGGCAGAAACCCGGAAGACCGCGACGACGACGGACTGGTTCTGCTTGATCCACTCGCTGAACGCCACGACGGCGCGGGTTACCCCGCTCGCCAACTCGGTGATCGTCGGCGCAAGCGCCGAGCCAATCGAGAAGACCGCCTGCTTGATCACCTTGCCGACCGTGTCCAGTGCATCGGCCAGCAGGGCGGCGTCCTTGGCCGCCTGGGTCGAGATCGCCAGCCCCAGCGCCTGGGCCTGCTGCTGGAACTTCGCCAGTCCCTGCGCACCGTCGGCCATCAACGGCAACAGCCGCGTGCCCGACTTGCCGAAGATCTCCATCGCGGCCGCCGCGCGCAGGGTCGGGTCTTCGATTCGGCTGATGCGGTCGGCCAGCAATCGGAACTGCTGCTCGGGCGACAGACCGGCGATGTCGGCGACGGCGACACCGAGCTGCGCCAACGCATCGGCGGCGCTCTGCGATCCGCCGATCGACTCGGCGATCGTCTTCTGCATCTTGCGAATGCCGGCTTCGAGCGTCTCCAGATCAGCCCCTGCCAACTCCGCCGCGAAGCCCCATTCGGAGAGCGTCTCGACGCTCACGCCGGTGCGCGCCGACACCTCGTCCAGCGCATCGCCCATGTCGGCGAAGGTCTTTGCCGTGCCAAAGAGCGCCGTCAGTGCCGCGCCGCCGATCGCGGCCAGCCTGGTGCCGATCGAGCGCAACCCCTCGCCGAAGGCCTTCAGCCGCTGCTCGGCCGCCCGCAACCCCTTGGTCAGTTGGTCGGAGACGCCCAGCTCGACGAAGGCCCGGCCGGCGCGGATTGAACTGGATTTGTCAGCCATGGTCGATTACCAAACCTCTTCGTTGACGGGAGCGCGACTAGTGGAAACCCTGAAACGACCTCGCCGCGTACTGAAAACAGTTCTGTGGCTGCTGACTTCGCTATTGATGGCGGCCGTCCTTCTTTTCTTCATGCATCGCGCGTCTCTCAAAGTCGTTTATCAATGGTGCCAACCCTCGGGGATCGCCTATGACGATTGGGGGCCGTACTACGTTTCCGTTGTCGAAGCCGACCTCGATTGGCGTGGCTTCCCCATCCATGTCGAGCGAAACTACTTCCTTTATGTGGGTCGTGATGCGGGCACTCCGTCACATGGACACATGATCAAGTTCTCCTTCCATCCGTCATCGGCCAACTACTATGACTTGCCCGGATTTCTGAAGAGGACTGACGTCCAGTGGACCGCGGAAGGTGTAGAATTGAGGCTCGAAAGCGGCCACCGCTTGTTCGTTCCAAAAGACATGTTTGTCGGCGGTCGCTAAACACTGTGACTCTTATCCGCGCACGCTGCCTGCCCATTGCTTCGACAGCTTCGGCCGCTCCTTCTCCAGCGCCGGCCCCATATAGGGCCGCGACTCATAGGCCGCCTTCTCACGCGGCTGCTTGCCGCGACGTCGGCGGACCCGCGTCACCTTCCCGCCGAACTCCAGCACATTGGGCGCGCGACTGCGGGGGAAGCCCACCGGCCCAACGACCACGCTGTCGCTGCTGGGGTCATAGCCGAAGAAGATGAGTCGCCGCAGCGTGCCTTTGTGCGAGTGCGGCGGCTTGCCGGGCGGCGCTGCGCCTTTGCGCGTTCGAATGCTGCGTTTGGCGGTCGTGCGGATAAACGCGCCGGCCTTCGACAGCGCGGCGCGCTTGGCCTTATCCACGGCTCGCGTCACCGCAATCCGATCGAAGAACAGGTTCTTAATCGTGAAGTCGATCATGCAAGCGGACCCGCCCGCGAAACGCGAGCCAGTAGAGTATTGATATGAAGTGGCTCGCCCTCTTAATTACGCTCGGTCTCGGGGCGCTCACTGTCCCTCAAATCATGCCGGCAGACGCCGATATTCCGCCGTGTCACATGATGGTCCTCATCACGCTTTCGGGTCTGTGGGCGCTGCATCTCTTCGGGAAAGACCGCCCACGCCGGACGTAGGGTGGACGCCCGCGGAGCGGGCCAATCAGCCGCTCCGCGGGCGCATCACGTCAACCGCTTACCCGCCGGTCGGAGGCGGCGTGGTCTGGGCCGTCTTGGCCGCCACCTGGCCGCTGCCCAGCGCGCTCAGCAGCGACGCGATCTTGCTGGCCACGTCGTCGCCGCTGAAGACCTTGTTGAGCGAGGCGGCCTCCTCGGCGTCGGCCTCGGTCAAAGCCTTCACGATCTTGCCCACCGCGGCGGTCAGCACGGTGCCCAGCGCCTGCTGCTGCGCAATGGCGTTCTGCGCGGCCAGGTTCTGCTGGTTGGTGGCGTTGCTCATCGCCAGGTTGTGGTAGAACGACGGACCGTCGCCCAGCGACTTGAAGTTGGTAGACGCCACACTCTGTACGACTTCTTCCGGAAGAGGCATACGATTCTCCTTACAGTTGCCTCGTATCACTGCTCCCCGGGCATCCATACCCGGGGTATTTGCCATCGATGAACACATCCTTCAGGATGTCTATGCCGACCCGCAGCGGCTTGTCCGGCGCGCGGAACGGATCAAAGTCCGCCGGCCGCAGGGCCTTGGTCCTGCTGGGGTCGCGGTGACAGTTGGCGATCAGCGCCAGCAGCGTCGATATACGCCGCCACTCGTCCTTCACGCGCGCTTCGGCCATCCACACCAACTCGCGCAGCGTCAGCGGTCCGGGCTCGACGCCGGCGATGCCGGCCAGCTCCCAGCAGAGCCGCCAAGCGCTGCCTGGATCACCGTCTCGGTGTCGAAGGTCTCGACCCGCTGCTCGATCGCGGCCACGGTCGCTTGGACCAGCGAGATCTGCTTTTTGATCGCCCGCGCCGTGTCGGTCCGGCGCAGCTGGCGGAAAAAATCGCTCAGCTCCTCCCAGAAGGCGTCATGCGCCGCGCGAATCGCATCGCCGCCCATCGCCCGGCCGAACTCCTCGTCCGAGACGCTCAGCTGGTCGGCCTGCGGCTTGACCAGGGCGAAGATCACGTCGCAGAGCAGCACGATGTCGGTCTCCAGCCGCGTCAGCAGCGGCGGATCGCCGACCATCAGGTTGGCCAGGTTGACACCCGCGATCAGCCCCTCGACGCGCTTGATGGCGTCGACCGTCACGGCGATCGTCCAGGTGCGGCCGGCGTTGTCGGTAAAAGTGCGCATCCGTTCTCCCTGCAGTCATCTGTCCCGTTACGTCCCCGGCAGCCAAGTTGGCGGCGTGCTGGAATAGGTCACCTTGGCCGTGACCGAGACGCCGATCGCCTCTTCCAGCGGCTCGCTGCGCGAGAAGGCCGTGATCATGAAGTCGGCCTGCAATCCCTGACCTGCGGCTCCGTCGCGGACCTGGAAGCCGATCGGATCGTTGCCCAAGTAGGCGTCCTTGATGGCCGTGAAGCCGGCGTCGGCCGTATCCCACACCATCTCGAACTCGACTGAGGCGTCTTTCAGCGTCGCCACCGTCGCCCGCCAGCCGGCGTTGGCGCGGGTGGTCACATCGGCTTCGCCGGTCTCCAGCGAGAGCGTCACGTCGCGCACATTGGTCAATTCGACCCAGGCTCCCGCGCCGCCTTGGCCGCCGGTCTTGAAGTAGAGCTTGGCTTCCATGCCGAGCTTGATGGCCATCGCACGATCTCCTTAACGCGTCGAGCCGACCACGAGCACCAGATTGCCCGCCGCGCCTTGCACTTCGAACTCTGTCAAATCCACACCCTCGAAGGTCGCCATCGCGCCCGGTGGCCAGGTCGCCGGCGTCCCGCCCCGGAAGCGCACGTTGACGTTGCCAGGGTTCTTGGAGCTGGCGATCAGCGTGGCCGTCATCACGGTCGAGACCTCCGCCAGCTTCACATAGGCCCCGGAGCCCAGCGCGATCGACAACATGTAGACGTTGGCGGGCATAGCCGAGCGTTTACCTCCGCACGCGGTAGTTCACGGTGAGCACGCTGGTGAAGACGCGATGCTGATCCAAATGCTCCGCCGCAAAGGCCGGCTCGTTCTCGATCGAGAGCCAGGCCGCTTCGGGCGCATCTTCCAGGCGCTTTTGCCGCAGGTGATCCGCGATCTCTTCGACCAATGTCATCAATCCGTCGAGTTCGGCCGGTTCGTCCGGGTTGACCTTTTTCTGCACGCCGACGTCGACCGCGCAGTCGAAGTAATTGCTGTCGCGGGTTGCAGTCGCGATCGCCACCGAGCGCGGCACGACGCACACCTGCAGCGCCTGCAGCTCGGGCAGCTCGAAGCTGGGCTGATACTTGCGCTCGGCCTTGAAGGGCTGGCTGAAGATGCCCGCGTTCAGGCTGGCGACCAGCGCATCGGCGATGTCGATCAAGGTGCTCACGGATGGCGCTCCAACAGACGGTCGAGCTTGGCTTCGATGCGGGTCAACGCCCGCTCCACCCCGTCGACGCGAATACCCTGCACCGCGATCTCCGAGTCGTGCCGCAGCAGCATCGCGCCCGATCCCAACACCAGGATCAGGATGACGCTGAGCAGCACGCCCAATAGCCAGGCGAGCTTCTGCCTTGCGTTGCCGTTGATGGGCGGGGCTTCGACCTTCACGCTCTTACTCCGTCGCCACGTGCTTCGTATGAATCCGCAGCGCCCGCCGATAGGGGTCGCTGTAGCGCCAAGGCGGCTCGCCGCCCGGGGCCATCACCTCGTACACGAACGTCTGCGTACCGACCGTCTCACGGATGCGATCGCCGGGCCGCGGCAGCGTTAGCGCGCCATCCAGCACCAGATCCGCAGCCCGGATTAGGAAGTCGCGCGACTGCAGCTTGCGGACCATGCCCAGCTCGTCCACCTGCTCGAATTCGGTGCGTCCGATGGTCGCCTGCAACGCTACCGTGTGGCTGGCGCTCTCGTCGTCGCGGACGTAGAGCACCGGCTGCGTCAGGTGCGCGTGGCGCTGCCCATCGAGCCAGGCCAACCCGTTCTGGATCAGGTCCGCCATCCGCTACGCGCCTTCCACTCACTGCGACAACCGCGCCCGCACGGTGCTATCCGCGTCAGTCGCAGCCTTGATGCACTTGCCGATCAGCTTGTTCACGCCGGCGGCGGCGTTGGTCGTGGCGCGGTTGTTGGTGTCGTCCCAATAGAGCAGCGCCCCGGCCGCAATCGCCGAGCCGCCGCCGGTGGCCTTGGTGAAGTCGTAGACGCCATCGACGGTCAGCGAACCGAGCACGTTGGCCGCGATCGCGAACTTCGCGACGCCCACCAATTCGCCCTGCACGACCACATCGCCGGCGGCAATCGCTCCGCCCGGCGTGTAATCGATCGAGAGTCCTTCTTGTACGAACGTTGCCTGTGGCATGGGTCACTCCTGGATGGCTCCGTGTCGCTTCTGCTTACGCTTCGCCCTTGGCCTTGATTCCGCCCCGCGGCTCCTGCAGGCTCACCCCGAAGTCATGGAACCCGCGCATCTGGATGCCGAGCACATGGAAGTCCGCTTCGGCGCTTTCGATCGTGGGCGACTCCTGACCATTCAGGAACGCCGTCTCGATCACCGGCAGATCGCTCGGATCAGCCAGCAGGTACCAAGCCTTGTCGGAGAAGCCGGTGTATTGGGTGTTGCTGAGATAGCGGCTGACCTCGATCCGGAACTTGCCCGTGTGCGGGTTAGCAACGGGGAACTTGGCGTTGGCCGTCGTGTCGCGGATCTCCAGCGACTTGAAGAGCACCGTGCCCATCGCACTCAGCGCCGTCGGCACCAGGATCAGCTGCGGCATCACCCCCAGCGGCTTGCCGTCGGGGTCGATCTGGTTCAGAAAGGCCACCTCGGCCTTGGTCATGCCGTCGATGCCCAGCGCCGTATCCGCGCCGGCGAGGTAGTTGTTGTTGCCCACGCTGAAAAACGCCGCGTTGTTCATGAAGACCGACCAGAAGACGTCGTTGATCTTCAGCCCCGAGCCGCGGCCCAGCTTGCGCGGCACGGTCGTGATCGCCCCCAGATCGTCGTTGACGATGTCGCGGCGGTCGATCGAGAGCAGCAGGCCGTAGGTCTCGGCCTTGTTGCTGTAGCTCTGCTCGCCCAGCGTGCCATGCTTCAACTCGCCGCCGGGGGCGACCTTCTCATACTGATCCTTGCCGATCAGGCGGTAGCTGGTGACGGTCTTGAAGTCCGAGACGTTGCGGACGGCGGTGATGTTGCGCCAGGTGCGCTCGACGCTGAAGAAGCCGTCCAGCAGGAACTTGTTGGTGACGTTCGACAGGATGGAGCCGATGTCGATCGACGAGAAGCCGGCCTGCAGGTTGTGGCCGAAGGCCGCCCGCAGCACGGCCCGGCTGTCGCGGAAGTTCCAGCCCGAGTAGCCGTTGGCCCGGGCCGCTTCGAGCAGCAGCTCCTGCAACCCGATGCCGCTGCGGAAGCGGCGCGAGGCCGCCTCGAGCGTCAGCTCGTCATACTCCTGCTCGACCCGCTCCAGCTTGGCACTCATCAGGCAAGCGGCTTCGAGCACCCGCCCGCCGATGGCGTGGTCGGGCACATGCACCGCCGGCGCCTTGGGCCGCGCCGCGCGCAGCACCTCGAGCTCCGTTCGATCCTGCGTCCAGCCTTCGGCGATCGCGCGCTCTTCGATCTCGGCGTGGCGAGTGCCACAGACGCGCCGAATCGCCGCGATCCGCTTGCTCTCGGCCAGCGCCTGGGCCCGCAATTCAGAGACGGGCGTGACGCGCGTGGCGGGCGTGACGGGCGGACCGGCCTCCGTGCCGGGCCCGTCCGTCGCCGCCTCGCGCGCCGCTTGTGGCGTGGTGGATTCGTCCGCCGGCATCACCGGCGTATTGATCGTCTCGTCCATGAGCTCTTTCTCCTGACGCTGGGCTGCGATGGTGGCGCTGGTGTTGCCGTCCGCGCCGAGGTCCACGAAGCTGATTTCCCCCAGCACGGTGCGGCGGGCGACATACAGCGGCCCCTCGAACGTGCGGGCATTCACGACGATCGACTTGCCGCCGCGGATGAACTCGGCCTGCGCGACTTGGGCCCCGATCGAGGCCTGCCAGGGAAAGCCGCGCTTGCCGCTGGCGACGATCTCGCGGGCTGCGTCGGTATCGCGCGAGACGATCCCCTCCGCGATCAGCCGTCCGCCTTCGACCACGATGCGCTCGGTATGGCCGACGCCGGCGAAAATGCTGTGACCAAAGCGCACGGGCCGCCGCTGCGACGGGACCGAGAAGCCTTCCAGATCGACCACGACCGGATGCCGCCAGCCCTCGACCGTCATCGGCTCGCCGGTGTAGGCGACCATCGTGAAGCGCGGGATAGGGTCGCTCGCGCCGTCGGCCGCATGGGCCTGCAGCGTGATGGCGCCTGGAGCGGCGCGCAGTTCCAGCTGCGCCGGCAGCCGTTCGCGTTGTTCCTCAAGCCGCCCGGCGGGCGACGCTGTCATCCGTGACATCGTCGTCTTCCTCCATCTCGTCGTTGGCCGTCGGTGAATCCGCCGGAACCGCCTGCTCCGGGGTTAACCCCAACTCGCGCAGCAGCGCTACTTCGCGCGCCCGCTGCCGCAGCTCGCTCTCCCAGTCCAACCCCGCCTTGGCGTACTCCGCCGCCAGCGTCGTGGTATGGCTGGTCAGCCGTGTCGCCTGCGCGTTGGCTTCCTTCTGCGGGTCGACATGCTCCAAGCCATCCCAGAACCACTGGTGGGCCAGGTTGGCGTCGAGCGTGCGCGCGCTCTGCGGCAGATAGCCCTCGATCAAAACCGCCTCGCTCAACCAGGCGTTGAGCACGCGGTCGAGCACGACGTCGGCCAGATAGGCCTGGTCGATGCGAATGGCTTTGAAGAAGGCCTGATGGTCGAGCCGCCCCGAGGCGTAGTTGTAGCCCGCGGAATTGCCAGCCGCGATGTTGAAGGGCATGTTCAAGCAGCGCGCGATCTCGTTGATCACCTCGTGCTTGAAGTCGCTGTAGACGGTGGTCGGCTGCTCCGCCTTCAGCTGGCCCACCTTCCAGCCGTAGGGCATGGTCAGCCAGGTGCCGCGATCCATGTCGACCGTGTCCATCGGCTCGACCTGGGCCGCCTCGGCGTCGGCCGGGGCGTCGGTATAGATCACCCCCGACGGCAGCGCCGCCTGCTCCGCAGAACCGAGCACGGCCAGCGTGTAGCGCCGCAGCATGGCAAAGAGCGACAGCGAGCTGGTCACCTCGGGCACGCCGCGATGCTGGCCCGGCCGCTCGGCCCGGAACAAATTGATGATCGACTCGATCGGCAGGATGTCGTATTCCAGCCCGCTACCGCGGAGACTGGCCGCATCACCCGGGTGGCGGAGCAGCACGGTGTACGCCACCGGGTTGCCGAACTCGTCGAAGGCGATGCCGTCGACCGTCTCAGGACCCCGCGTGTCGAACGTCGGGGCGCAGACGCGATCGGCTTCGATCAGCCGCAGATCCAGTTGCACCGCTGCGGCGACGCGCGGGTTGGTCGCCAGCAGCCCGAAGACCTCGCCCGACTCGCACTGCGCGATCCGCATCGTGCGGAGCTTGTGCGCCAGCCCGATCGCCTTGGCCCACAGCGAAAACTCGCGCTCGATCACGCGGTTGGCCTCAGGATCATCGCTAAGCATCTGCAGCCGCGGACCGGTGCCGACGACGTAGTTGGCGAGCGTCAGCACAATCCCCTTGGCGTAGCTGTTGTTGGCGATCTCATAGCGGGCCCGGCTGCGCAGCACCCGTCGCACTTCAGCGCTGGCGGCGGCATCGGGCGACAGATGATCGGCGTTGGCCCAATGGCGGCGATTCTCATGCGTCGTCTGCGCGGCGTCGTACTTGCCGCGGACGCGCAATCGGCCGCCGGCAATCGCTCCGGCGCCCACGAGACGCGAACCAAGCTGTCTCAGCCAATTGAGCATGCTCAAATCGCTCCCGGCGGCACGACCTTCGTCATCCGCACGCCGAGTCCCTGTTTCGACGCTTCCTTCGAGGCCAGGTAGCGGTCGGCCTCGATCTGCTCCGGGATCGAATGCTGCTCGACAGAGCCGGCGTCGCCCTGAGCCTTCTTCGGCCCGGCCGCGTTGTCGCGAATCGCGTCTTCAATCGCTGGGTCTGGCATCTGCGTCGATCCTCCAATTGCGGGAGCGGGATTCGAACCCGCAGCGCCGGCGAATGAAGCCGGCATGTTGCCCTTACACCATCCCGCCACACCCACCAGGCCAACCCGGAGGCGAAGCCCGCGCAACAAAAAAGCCGCACAGGGGTGCAGCCCTGCACGGCATCGCATCGCGCTGGCATCGCAACTCAGCGGGGATCAGCCGCCGACCGCGCGCCTCCGGGCAAGCCCGGTGTGGTTGTGGAGGAGATACTGAGGAGATTGCCCCGCGAAATCAAGGGGGCTTCGAAGCGGGAGATTTAGATCGTTACGCATATGGAATGGAGGCGGCGGGTTCGCAAACAAAACGCCGCCGCGGACGAGCGGTTAAGACCGTTTGGCGAATCGGGGAGGAAAGCGGGACGATGGGCGCAAGCAAGGGTTTACCGCAACCTCCGTCATCGGCTCCCAAGGGCCCGCCGGCCCCGACGGGGCGAGCGCAACGACGACGGACTTATCCCCGCAGCCCGCGCCGATTCGATGAGCGGTCTCCACTCGATTCGAATTGCCCCCATGGCTCTTCGAGCGATGGGTCGTTTGCCTGCGATTTCTGCGTGTTGATGCCCGGAGTTCATAGCCCTGTCCAAGTTTTTCGCCGCCGAAAGTACGAGTCATCGTTGCAGTAGGGAGCAAAAATTTCGCTGAAATAGGGAATATCCGAAATGCCGCATGTCATGGCTGTGTGTTGGAGGCATGACAAAAGTTCACCCCAATACCGAATGATCTGGAGCACGTACAACTGCCGGTGGGGTGCAACTGCTTTGAATACTCCCGTTCGGCGACTCGCCTCCGCCAGGCCTATTAGCGGCGTGCCCGTCTCAGATGTATGCACAACACTCACTTGCGAATCAAACTTCGCAGCGATAGCCGCGGCGTTCGTATTGATGGTTTTCTTTAGTCTTTCAGACGTGCGGATTGCATATAAAGGAATGTCCACCGTCTCGAACCATGACGAGACCGGATCGCTCCCAGCTTTAGCACCGACGACAAGGTTGATATTGCAGTAACGATCGCCCGTGGCAAAGCCCGTCAGAACCTTGAGAATCGCCAGGTGGATCGGGTCGTTGAGGTTTGCGAGGAACTTCATCACGATCGATCGTTTCAATATCACCTGCTGCGACTTTTCGTAAATCAGGCCGATGTTATGTCCAATCTCACCCTTCATCTGCTTGTCGGTCGGAAACTGGCCGTTGTGCTCGATGCAGTGGTCTACGAGTAGGCACAGTTTTCCAATTCGTTCAAGACCAGTCGAGAGGCTGGTAAATGCTTGAAAATAGACACCCGTGGTCGCGTAGTTTGCAAGCCTAATCTGGGTAGCGCCAGCCCCGAGCACCTCACTCGTAAACTGCGCCTCTCGAATTAAGGCATTGAAGGTTTCCGAAAACACCGGTCGCTCCACTTGCGTGCGATTGAAATCACATCAGGAATAATAGCTTAACTCGCGGGCCGAGCACGCGCGTCGTGCACGAATGACAGTTTTGACCCTGACGGTCAGTTGATAACATCGCGCGGACGACAAAGAACCGCTTTCCCCATGGCGCCAGCGGGGTGCAGCTCGAGCCGCAACGCATTCTTCAAAGGAGCCCTAATCCACCAACCTGTTAGGATTGCCACTTCCGCCGCACCCCGCGAAACACGTCGTCGCCGACCGCCACGTGGCGGACAGACGGGAGGCACCGAAGACTCACGGTTCGCGGCCAGCTCCTGTACAATGCCCACGCGCACTAGTGTCGGCTCCTTGCTATTTTTGTTCGAAGCCATTGTACCAGTCGCGGTGCTTGAATCGCACCCGAATCACGGCGGCGCGGGTCCCGGGGCGCCGGGATCAGCTGGTCGCCACCGGGAGTCAGACCGACCGTGCTTTGCACGGGGTTAAGGTTGCCGAACGAAACCGTCTCGTCGATCTGGTGGTTCGTCATGCACTGCTGCACGAGGCGCCACGCTATGTGCACATCGCTCGTGAAGTCGGTCTAGGTCTTCGAGAGGAACGCCGTTGCCTCAATTAAGTGGACCTCGAGCGCGAGAGAAACATGCTCCGCAACTCCGCCTCAAAACGCCACCCTCTCATACGTAATCACGCGCCTTCCGCAGTTCCGACACTCGCGGCTGCGGACGACCTTTTTGCCCAGCGCCCGCCGGGTATAGATCACGCGGAAGTGCTCGCAGCCGCAGTGAGGGCACGCCAGGCCCCGTTGCTGGGCGGACTTGTCGTCAGACTTCGCCGGCTGTGGATTCACCGTCGCCCCCTTTGCTTCTGCAGCTCCGACAGCCGCACCCGCGGACGGGCCGCGACAACGCCCGCGTCGCCCAATATCGCCGCCCCCTCCACCGACGCCGCCACGGCGCAGCCGACCAGGCAATCGAACCAGTGATTGTCGACTCC
>JANRJD010000026.1:0-225309 GCA_033764195.1 Phycisphaerae bacterium
ACTCCCGCCACCTCCATTCCGATTCCCCTGCCAAGCGACGCGCACCCGACGCGCCGCCCGCCCCCGCGCGCCTCTTCAATTCGCTATTCGCTATTCGCAATTCGCTATTCCCCCACTCCCCTCTTCCACTCGCCACTCTGCCCTCGCAACTCGAAACTCCCCCGCCCCCTCCCCCCCTTCACCCCTCCACCTCGGTTACGATGTCCCGGAGTATTGGCGGACCATCGTTCGGTCTCGCATTTCAATGAAATCAAGCGTTCGCCGCGTCGCAAGATCGGCGGGCGTCGGCATCGTCGGCAGCCCGCCATCAGCGGCCGCCCGCGGGTGCCTTTGGGAGCGTTTGCCTTGTCCAATCTGCCATCGTCACCCGTCTCGCGAAGCCCCGGCAACCCCCCGTCCGAACGCGAACTGATCGCGCGCTCGATCGCCGCCCAACATTTCGCCGGCCCCAACCAGGACCAGTTCGAACAACTCGTTCACACCCTCCTGCGGCTGCACCGCGACGGCAACGATCGCGGCGACATCAAGCTCCTCAGCCGCGCGCTCGGCGAATTGCGCTACGCATTCAAGGTCTTCAACCCCTTTTCCGCCACGCGAAAAATCAGCATCTTCGGCTCCAGCCGTACCAAGCCGGAGCACCCCGACTACATCGCCGCGATGGAGTATGCCAAGCGGATGTGCGCCGCGGGCTGGATGGTCATCACCGGCGCCGGCGACGGAATCATGAAAGCCGGCCACGGCGGCGCCGGCCGCGAGGCGAGCTTCGGCGTCGCCATCCGGCTGCCCTTCGAACAGGCCACCAACGACATCATCGCCGACGACGACAAGCTCGTGAACTTCAACTACTTCTTCACCCGCAAGCTGATGTTCATCAAGGAAGCCTCGGCGGTCGCGCTCTTCCCCGGCGGCTTCGGCACGCAGGACGAGCTCTTCGAAACCCTCACGCTGATCCAAACCGGGAAGGCCCAGATCGTCCCCGTCGTCATGGTGGAGCACGCCAACGGCCGCTACTGGAAGGAGTGGCAGGACTACGTCGACGATCATCTGCTGAAGACGGGCATGATCAGCGGCGACGATGAAGAGCTGTACCTGATCACGGATGACATTCAGGAAGCGGTCGACGAGGTGCTGCGCTTTTATCGCGTGCACCATTCCCACCGCTATGTCGGCAAAGACCTCGTCATGCGGCTCGAAACCAAGCTCTCCCCCACCGCGCTGCAGAAGCTCAACGACGAATTCGCAAACAGCCTGCTGGTCTCAGGCAAGATCGAGGCCTGCGAGGCGCTGCCCGAGGAAGACGGCGAATTCGCCGAGAAGCCGCGGCTGCGGTTCCACTTCAACAAGCGAAACTTCGGACTCTTGCGCAAGTTCATCGATCGCGTGAACCAGAGCGCCTGACGAGCGGGTTTCGAATTGCGAATGCAGAGTATCACATGGAAGGCAGGCGCTCTCGCGCCTGCCTTCAACGCTTCGGTCCGCACTCAATGATTGGATCAGTTGGCGCGCTTGCCGATCGGCAGATAGTCGCGCTTGGTCGGGCCGGTGTAGATCTGCCGCGGGCGATAGATGCGGGCCTTGGGGTTGAGGTGCACTTCGCGCCAATTCGCGATCCAGCCCGGAATGCGGCCGATGGCGAATAGCACCGTGAACATGTTCAGCGGAATGCCGATGGCGCGCATGATGATGCCGCTGTAGAAGTCAACGTTGGGATAGAGCTTGCGTTCCACGAAGTAGCCGTCGCGCAGCGCCGTTTCCTCGAGCTTCTTGGCGATGTCGAGCAGCGGGTCGTGGACGCCGAGCTTGTTGAGCACCTTGTCGCAGGCGGCCTTCAGGATCTTGGCCCGCGGGTCGAAGTTTTTGTAGACGCGGTGGCCGAAGCCCATCAGACGCGCCTTGCTGTCCTTGGCCTTCACCCGCGCGATGAATTCTTCGGGCGTTACGCCGCTCTTGTGAATCTCGGTCAGCATCTCGATCACGGCCTGATTCGCGCCGCCATGGAGCGGCCCCCACAGAGCGCAGACGCCGGCGGAGACGGAGGCCCAAAGATTGGCCTGGCTGCTGCCGACCATGCGCACGGTCGACGTGCTGCAGTTCTGCTCGTGATCGGCGTGGAGAATGAAGATCTGATCGAGGGCGCGGACGACGTCCGGATCGGGGTCGTACTCGGCGTAGGGCTTGCTGAAGAGCAGATGCAGGAAGTTCGCGGTGTATCGCAGATCGGAGCGCGGATACATCATCGGCTCGCCGATCGACTTCTTGTAGCTGGCGGCGGCGATGGTGCGGACCTGGCTCATGAGCCGCGCGGCCTGGCTGGTGAAGCTTTCGTCGTCGTCGAGCTTCATGAGCGCGGGCTGGAAGCAACTGGCGGCGTTGATCATGGCGGACAGGATCGCCATCGGGTGGGCGTTGGGCGGGAAGCCGTCGTAGTGGTGGCGGAGGTTCTCGTGCAGGAACTGGTGCGCCGTGAGCTGGCCGCGGAAGCGCTGCAGCTCGGCGGCGGAAGGCAGTTCGCCGAAGACGATCAGATAGGCGGTCTCGACGAAGGTCGACTCTTCGGCGAGCTGCTCGATCGGATAGCCGCGATAGCGCAGGATGCCGGCGTCGCCGTCGATGTAGGTGATCGAGCTGAGACACGACCCGGTGTTTCCGTAGCCGTCGTCGAAGGTGATCATCCCCGTTTTGTTGCGGAGTTCCTGAATATCGACGGCGACTTCATTCTCGCTGCCGACAAAGGTGGGCAGCTCGATCGACTTGCCCTGAAAATTCAGCGTCGCTGCGTCACTCATCACTGCTCCCTGCGCCCCGGAGTCCGCGGGCTTTTTGTGGCCGCTCGTGCGACCCATCTACTTATCGACCGCGTAACGATTGCTGGTTGACCGGGCCGCCGCCGCGACGCCGGACGGAGGATGGTAGCGGCATTGGGGCGCGGAATCAGCCGGTCGATTTGCCGAGTCGGAGGAGAAAAATGTGCTGGGTTGAACCGATCCCGGCGTGGCCCGTTCGACGGGGTTCTTCCGCAGATTATCGCTCGAAATGTGTGCGGATTGGGGCGAGATTGAGGCGGAAGCCGGGGATCGCCTCGCTGGCGAAGGCGTCGGCTTCGGGCTGGATTTCGACGTACTGGCCATTCACGAGGCGGAGGAAGGTGAGGGTCTTGGCGGGCGGGTCGATTATCCAGTATTCGCGCACGCCGAAGCGCTCGTAGTCGCGCCGCTTGGTGCGGACGTCAAGCGGACGGTTGCTGGGCGAAACGACCTCGACGATCAGGTCGGGCGAGCCGTCGATGATGGTGGTGATGATCGAGGCGCGTTCGTTCGAGACGTAGGAGAGATCGGGGCGATAGACGAGATTGCCGGCAAAGCGAACGTCGGTCTCGTGCACCACGCGGCCGAGAGGGCTTTTGATCAAAAAGTCCCGGACGAAATACTCGATCGTGCCCGCAACGTCGTTGTGTCCGAAACTCGCGGCTGGCGACATGAGGACAACCCCGTCGATCAGTTCGTACTTGAAGCCGTCGTCGGGCAACGCCAGATATTCGTCGGCGTTCATGCGCAGGCCGGCGTATTCCGGGTCGCGCAGCGTGAGGGAGGCTTCGTGGTAACGAACGACCATGCCCCGATTGTAACGGGGCGGTCGGTGAGATCCGCGGCGGTCGCAAAGCGGTTCGGCGGCCGGCGAGCCGCCGGCCGCTACTTCACGCCCTGGCGTTACATCAGCGTTTCGAACTCCAGCAGTTCCGCCGGGCCCGATAGCTTGTCGAACGACATGGCCTGATTCACGATCCGATCGGCGGTGGCGTCGCTGACCACGCCGGCGGCGAGAATCTTGAACTTCTTGACGACTTCGTCATCGGTCATGGGGTTGCCCGCATGGCCGCGCGGATAGTCGACCTTCTTGCTGATCTTCTTGCCGTCCTTGAGGGTGATGACGAGGTTGTTCGGAATGCCCTTGGGATAGCCGGCGTTGCACTCCGGCGTCTCGACGATCTTGATCTTGTCGAGCAGGCCGAGGACGCGCGGGTCCTTGATCATCGCGTCACTGAACGAGGCACGCGTGACGTCGCCGTCGATCAGCGCGCAGGCCACGCAGAAGCCCATGCTGTGGTCGGCGGTCTCGCGGCTGGTGGGGCGCCACTTCTCCGGCTCGCTGCCGATGATGCTGACCGCGGCCTCAAAGCTCTCGATCAGCATGCTGGTGATGTTGCTGACATCGCCGACCTGCGGGCGAAGCTGCAGGGCCGCGTCGATGGCCGATTGGGAGTGATACTCGGCGGGCCAGAACTTGATGTAGGTGCGGTTGATCATCCAGTCATCCGCGCCCTTGGTCCAGGCGGGCGAGAAGGCGCCGGTGACCATCTTGAACAGGCCCTTGGGCCCTTCGAAGATTTCGTTCGGGCCGGTCATGCCGTCGCGGGCCAGCTTGGCGGCGAAGACGCCGTTGCGGGCAGCGTTGGAGAAGGCGCAGGCCTTCCAGTCGGAGATTTGGCCGGTGCGGGTCTGGCGCGTCGCGAAGTTGCAGACGCCCGCCAGGCCGAGGGTGTGAACCATCTGCTCGGCGCTGAGCTTGTAGAGCTTGGCCGCCGCCAGCGATGAGGAGAGCGCGCCGTAATAAACGTGATCCCAGCCATGAGCCCGCAGCGAAGCGGCGTCGCACAGGCGGCACTGCACCTCATAGGCGAGGGCGATGGCGGCGATGATGTCCTTGGGGTTGCTGTTCATGACCTGCCCGACCGCGAGGCAGGCAGGGATGTTGTCGCTGGGGTGGGCGGGCTCTTTGCTGAGATAGGTGTCGTTGAAGTCGAGGTAGCGGACGAGCGCGCCGTTGGCGAAGGTCGCGAGGTCTTCGGTCGTCTTGTGCTTTGAGCCGATCAGCCCCGCGCCGTTGGCGATCGTCACGCCGCTCGCGATGCCGCGCGCCACCTTGCCCGGCCGGCTTTTCCAGGCGCCGAGGGCGCAGCCGATGGAGTCGAGGATGCGACGCTTGACCTCGTGCTGTGCGGCGGGACCGAGCGAATCAAACGACGCAGACTGGGCGTAATTCGCCAGCCGATGGGCGAGCGTGCTCATGCAATCTCCTATGGGGGTTGAACGCCGTCGCGAAATGTAAGGGACGCGCCGAGCGACTTCAACGGCAGCGGGAAAATGCAGAATGCAGAACGAAGAATGCAGAAATCGCTGGCGCGAAATCGCGCCCGTGCCGCTGTTATCGCAGGCCCTTACTGCGTTCTGCATTATTCGTTCTGCATTTCTTCTTCATAGCCCATACTCGCGCCAGCGACGCGTGACCTGCTCCTTCACTTCGCGCGTCATCTCGATCTCGGGCGGCCATTCGCGGATCGGGCCTTCGCCGGTGATCTTTTTGGTCGCGTCGATGCCGATCTTGCTACCGACGCCGCAATGGGGAGTGGCGTGGTCGAGAATATCGAGCGGGCCGTCGATCATCATGATGTCGCGCTTCGGGTCGACATTGGCGCAGAGCTGGAACATGACGGCGTCTTCGTCGTGCACGTCGACGTGCTGATCGACGACGACGATCATCTTCGTAAACGCCATCTGTCCGGCGCCCCAGATCGCGCTCATGACCCGTCGCGCCTGATAGGGGTACTCCTTCTTGATCTTCACGAAGGCGCAGTTGTGGAAGCAGCCGAACATGGGCAGGTTGTAGTCGATGACGTCGGGGATGAGCGTCTGCAACAGCGGCAGGAAAATTCGCTCGGTCGCCTTGCCGAGCCAGAAATCCTCCTGCGGCGGCTTGCCGACGATGGTCGTGATGTAGACCGGGTTCTTGCGATGCGTGATCGCGGTGATGTGGAACTTCGGGAACAGATCGGCCAGCGAATAGAAACCGGTGTGATCTCCGAAGGGCCCCTCGAGAATCGGCTCTTCGGCCGGGTCGATGTAGCCCTCGACGACGAACTCGGCGGTCGTGGGCACCTCGATCTCGGGCTGGCTGACGCAGGGCACCAGTTCGATGCCGCCGCCATTCAGGAAGCCGGCGAAGAGACACTCGTCGATGCCGGGCGGCAACGGGCAGGTGGCGGCGTAGGGCATGACGGACGGGCCGCCGAAGGAGACCGCGACCGGCATGCGCTTGCCGAGCTCGCGATAGGCGCGGAAGTGGCGGGCACCGTCGTGGTGCATGTGCCAGTGCATGGCTGCGAGCTTGGGCCCGAAGACCTGCACGCGATACATGCCGATGTTGCGGTCGCCGGTGACGGGGTGTTTGGTGAAGACGTTGGTCAATGTCAGATAGCGGCCGGGGATCGTGCCCGTCACGGGGGTGTGCGGCACCTTGCTGGCAGCGGCGGATTGGCCGGCGTTGATGGTCGCCAGCAGGTTTCGCCAGGCGTCCTTCGCCGGTCCGTCGTTCACCATCCAGGTGAGGTCGCCGTCGTGGGGCCAGCACTTCAGCACGGGCAGCGTCGTGAGGTCGGCGTCGTCGGTATGCACGACCTCCTGACAGATGCCGCGGCGGACGACCTTTGGCGGCAGGTTGGCGAGCTGCATCAGTTGCGGCAGCTTTTTGAGCTTGTCCATCAGCGTGGTGGGCACTTCGGGCTTGATCAGCACCTTTACGCGGTCGGCCAACTCGGCGAAATCGTTGCAGCCGAGCGCCAGGCACATCCGCTCTTTGCGGCCGAAGGTGTTGATGAGCACGGGGTAGCGCGAGCCTTTGACCCGCTCAAAGAGCAGCGCCGGACCGCCGCTCTTGGTGACACGGTCGGTGATTTCGCTGATTTCGAGGATCGGATCGACCTCGACCTTGATCCGCTTGAGCCAGCCGCGCTTTTCCAGCTCGGCGACGAAACTCTGCATGTCGGCTTCGGGCAATGGTGACTCCTCGGCGAAGCGGGGCTATTCGGCGAATGGGCGGCCGCACGGGCTAATGCCTGCGGCGGTTCGAAGCTGACAGAAGTATAAGAAGCCGGTGAACAAATCCGCCCGAACCCTGCGCGCGTTTCATCCTTCTCGGAAATCGGCGCGGCGGTAGGATGTATTGGTGGGTGATCCGACCGACCGGTGAGAAGGGTTCGCGTGCGATGAGCTGGGAAAATCGCGAGTACGCGCAGAGCGGGTCGTGGCGCGATCCGTCGCCGCTGGGGCTTAACTGGCCCGGCGGGGCGCTGCGTGTGATCGTCATTCTGCAGGTGGTCGGTTTCGTGGCAGCGCTGGCGCTGCGCGAATCGGTGCCGGGGGCGCCGCACTATCTGAACGGCATCACCGCTGCGGTGCAGCCGCGACCGGCCACGATTTTGCTGCATCCGCTGACGCCGTGGAGCGGGCGGCTGCTGGGGGGAGCGCTGCAACTGCTCTTTGTGATCTGGGTGCAGATCACGCTCGGGCGATTGATGCAGGAGCACTTTGGCGAACGGCGGATGGTCTGGCTGTTTGTGCTGGGCAATTTTCTGGCGGGACTAGCCTATTTTACGATGATTCCGTTCATGCCCCCCTTCTCGACGGCGCCGCTCGACTGGCCTGCGGGCGGGCTGGCGGCGTGGGCGTTCGTCGGCTGGCGCACGCTGCAATATGAGTTTGTGCCGATCGGCGAAAAGCTGCATCCGCTGTCGCGCGTGATTGGGTTTGCGGCGGTGATCGTCGCGGTGATCGAACTGGTTTCGTGGGGGATGGGCGGGCTGAATCTGCTGGTGGCGGTCGCGTTCGGATCGCTGGCGGTGTTTGTCGTGCCGCTGGTCGAGCATCGGCTGCGCTGGCCGAGCTTTCGCCGCCGGAGCGAACCGCGGACGATTCCGTTTCCGCGCGGGCGATCGGCGAGCGCCGCCAGCGGGCGCTCGGCGCGTGCGGAACCCGAGGCGGCGCCGGCACCGGCGGGTCGCATCGCCGACGACGAGCGGGAGCTCGACGCGCTGCTGGCCAAGATCAGCGCGACGGGACTTGCGTCGCTCTCGCAAGCCGAGCGAGATCGGCTGGAACACCTTCGTCGTCAGCGGCTGCAGCGCACGCCGTAGGGTTTGGGGGTGCGGTGGCGGCGGCTGGCGGCGCACAGGGGCGGGCGAGCATTACTTCGGGGGCGGTCGGGGATGACGAGTTGTGACAGTTGGACACGGGAAAACGTGGACCCGGCGGCACAAATCGACTACTTTTTCCGCGTAAACCGTGGCGTCTTTCCCGGAAAAAACAAACCGAAGGATCGTTATGTTGCAGAGAATCTACAGACCCGCCGTCGGACTGCTTGCCGTGTCGTTCGCGGCGCCGCTCTTGGCCCCCGTGTGGGCGGAGACGGCGGGTGACCCGGCGGCGCTGGCGCCGAATTCGGCGCTGGCGTACATCGGCGTGACCGACATGAAGCAAATCTGGACCGACCTCGAGAAGACGGCGGCTTACAAGCTTTACCAGCAGCCGGAGATTCGCGAGGCGATCGCGGAGTGGAACGTCGCCGCCAAGATGTTTGACGGGATGAAGGCGAAGTTCGCCGCGGCGCTCGATACGCCGGTGGAGCAGCTTAAGAATCCGTTCGCGGGCCCGGGCGCGGTGTACATCATCATGGAAAGCGGCGACGAGGAGCCGACGCCGGTGTTTATCGCGACGGTCGGCGACAAAGAGCTGATGACGCAGTACTTCGAGACTGCGACCAAGAAGATGAAGGCTGCGGCGAGCGAATCGGAGACCAAGGAAGTCGGCGACGCGACGCTGCACATCTTCAAGAACACCCGCAGCGCCGACGCGGCCAACGCCAACGGGGCCGAAGAGGGCAACGCGGAAGATGTCGATTCGCCGGAAGCGGCGGTGGACAAGATGATGTCGAGCATGGGCGACCTGATTTCTTCCGAGAATCTGCCGCCTGAGATCGTGCTGGTGCGCAGCAAGGACCACTTCATCATCGCGGGGAACGAGCGCGGGGCGAAGTCGGCCATCGACCGCGAGAGCGCGCGGCTTTCGGCGCACGACGACTATCGCGAGCTGGCGAAGCTGCGCGAGGAGCTGGGTCAGGTTCGGATGTTCGTCAATGTGCCGGCGATTTTTGATGCGACGAAGCCCAAGGACAGCGCCGAGGCTGAGGAGCACAAGAAGGCCGGCGAATCGATGGGCATTCGCTCGTTCCGCAGCTTTGTGGGCACCGCCCAGATCGCCGGCGAAGAGGCCGACATGCGGGTCGACGGCATTCAGCTGCTGACCTCCGAGCGCCAGGGACTGGCGCGGCTGCTGAGCTTCGAGAATGCGCCGGTGGCGCCGGCCGCGAACATTGATTCCAACAATCTGTTCTTCATCAGCGCCAACATCGAGCTGCCGAAGCTGCTGGACGAGATCGAGCGCATGCTGCGGCAGACGGACCCGAACGCCGCCGATCAGATGCGAGCCGGGCTGGAGCAGGTTCCGCTGGGCGAGAAGCCGGTGAACATGCGCAAGGAGTTCATCGACTATCTGAAGGGACCGATCACGTTTGGTCTGGACCTGCGCAAGCCCTACCTGGCCGAAGAAGTGCGCATGCTTGTGGCGCTGGGCTGCAAGGACACGGCGGCGGTGACGCGGTTCTTCTCGAGCGTGCCGATGTTCACGCCGCGCGAGGCGAGCGGTGCGACGATTTTTGAGACGCCGATGGCGCCGATCTCGATGACGGCGACCGGGGGTCGTTTTGTGCTGGGCTCGAAGCCGGGTGTGGATACGGCGCTGGCGGGCGCTTCGGGGGATTCGCTGGCGGACAGCGCCGGATTCCGTCGGGCCGCCAAGCAGATGCCGTCGGAAGCGTGGCTGACGCTCTATACCGACGCGCGGCGCATGACTGAGGCGATGCTCGGTTATGTGGCCGATGAGAACGCGCTGAACAACACGTTGAACCCCGGGGCGATGTTTGTGGCGGCGATGGCCGAGGGCATGGTCGGCCCGGACGAGAAGTCGCGTGAGGCGGCCAAGAAGCTGATGCCGAGTCAGGCGCAGCAGCTGTTCACCATTACGACGACGCCCGAGGGGCTGCGCGTCAGCGCGGTCTTGACCAAGCCGGAATAATGACGATGTTCGCGCTGCACCCGAATGGGTGCGGCCAGCCGATCGGTCAGAATCGCTCCCGCGTCCGGGAACGGCTCTGATCGATCTTTGTCTTCGAGATTGATCCACGGCAAAGCGAGTCCGGAGGTTTTCGCATGACCGAAGTAATTTTGAGAACGACCCCGATTTCACGCAGTTCGTCGCTCGGCGCGAGCCGGCGTTCGTGGCTGCGGCGCGCGGCGATTGGGCTGATGGTTCTGCCGTTCGTCGGCTGCCAACTGGTCACCGATCCGAACGGAAACGGGAACGGCAACTCCAACGGCGGCGGCGGAAACGGGAACGCGAACGACAATTCGAGCGGTTCGCCGATTGATCGCGACACCGTCGGCTACTTCATCAACAACCAGGTGCGCGACAAACTGCTGATCGCCGGTCGAGCCGCGAGCGGGGACGAGTTCTTCGTCTTCGGCACGCGCACGGCGCAGAACTTTCCCGAGCGGGTCGAATATCTGCTGGTGATCAACAAAGACGGGCAGAACGCGTTCATCGAGTTTGATGATGACGGGTGGCCGGTGTTTGCGCGGGGCTTCGACCGCAGCGTTGTCGAGGTGGAGTATCTGATCAAGACGCAGGCCGAGATCGTCGCCAATATTGATATTCGCGATGAGACCAACGACTTGCAAGAAGTGGTGCCCGTGACGTTTAACGGTCGGCGCACGGCGCGGCAGGTGTCGGACGCGGTCTTCGCCGAGACGAGCTTCAGGCCGGTGTTGCCGGTGGCGCCGACGGCCAACCCGCGCAGCGTGCGGTTTGAGCAGGCCGGTGTTGAGTTTGAGCTCGCGGGCGACGAGGACGGCAAGTTTGACGAAGGTCGCTTCGCGCCGGTTCGCGTCGGCGACACGCTGTTTCAGGGATATGTCGCCGGGCTGATTCCGCCGGTTGAATTCGCGATCACGATCCTGGGCGAGGCGCTGCTGAGCACCTGGGACAATACGGTCGAGGTGGAGCGCGAGGGCGTGTTGTCGGCGTTCGCGCCGATCTTCTTCATCGGGCCGGCGATCAATGGATCGTTCGAGCGAATCGAGTTTACGTCGCTGAGCGCGGCGTTTGAGGAATTGCCGGCGCAACCGACGCGCCCGCACAACTGAGCCGGGCCCGCGGCGCGCGGGAATCAGTGATGTCCGTCGTCCTTCTTCGCCGCCGGCGCTGCATGCGCCGGCGTTTCTTTTGCCTGCACATCGGCGGCGTTGCGCGGGGCGGAGTCGCTGTCGTACTTCTTGTCGGTGTCGACCACTTCGACGCGCTGATTGGCGGAGTGGCCGGCGGCGTCGTAGGCCGTACCGACGACGCGTTCGTTGTCGCCACAAGCTGTGACACGCAGCCGCTGCCATTCGATGCCGCGGGCCGCCAGCCCGTCGGCGACGGCCTTGGCGCGGTCGTAGGAGAGCTGCATGCCGCGGTCGTCGCGGCTGAAGGCCTCGGCACTGCTGACGTGACCGCGCAGCTCGATGACATTGGACAGACCGCGGCGCTCCTCGGCGAGACGTTCGACGCGCGAGGCGGCCTCGGCATCGAGCTCGACGGACTCGGCGACGAAGTGCAACACGCCGCCGTACGCGACATAGTCGCTGGGTCGCTGGGCCTTGAAGCTCTGGCCGGTGCCGTCGACGTCCTTGGAACTGTCCTCTGATTTGGCCGCTTTTTGCTGCATGCGGCGATAGAGGACGGAATCTCGCGGGTCATCGGCGGAGACGGGATTGTTGAATGCTTCGCGCATGGCGATGGCCCAGTCGAGCATCTGGGCCGAAGAGCCTTCGCTGACCTCTTCGCTTTCGTCGATGGCGCCGCCGCTGCGCGCGGCCGGGGCCGGGTCCTCGGCGGGCTTCATGTTCATGGCGAGCAAGACGACGAAGAAGCCCATCATGAGCGCGACGTTATCGGCGAATGAAATCAGCCACTCTGGTGCGCCTTCGTGTTCGCCCTCGGCGTGGCCTCCTCCGCCGCCGTGACCACCGCCGTGGCCGCCGCCATGGCCCCCGCCGCCGTGGCCGCCTTCGTGCTTGTCGTGTTCGTCAGACATTGCGGTGGCTTTCGGCTCATGCAAGGCGCTCGAGCAATTGCTTCGAGCGCGGCCCCTGGATCACAGCTACTCAACCGGCTTCGGAACGGCACTGCTCGCAGAGCAGTGGCACACCGAATGTTCTTTTTACGCTCGTCGCTCCGTCATGGACGTCGCTCCGTCACGTCGTCGCTTCGTCGCTTCGTCGCTTCGTCGCGTTGCCGCCATGTCGCGCCCGTGGTACTACGCCGCCTGTCGCAGCTTTTCGCGCCCGCCGACGGGGATGAAGGCGGCCATTTTCTCGAGCGTCATGCGTGGGTTGTCGCCGGCCTGAATGGAGAGAATGCCCTGAAGCATCATTTCCTTGTTCAGGATCTCCTCGCCGGAGCGGAGGGCCAGCTTGTCGCCCATGGGCCCGGCGATGGCGTTGGCGACGATGGCGCCGTACATCGTGGCGACGACGGCGACGGCCAGCGCGTTACCCATCTTTCCGATGTCGGCCGATGCGAGCTGGCCGAACATACCGACCTGACCGACGAGCGTTCCCACTAGTCCGTAGCCCGGTCCGTAGAGCTTGATGAGGTCGAAGAGCTTTTTGCCGGCCTTGTGGCGATCCTGCATGGCCATGACTTCCATGCGAAGCGTGGCCTCGATCGCTTCGGGGGGTGCGCCGTCGACGACCATGCGCAAGCCGGAGGAGAGGAATTTGTCCTTGATATTGGCGCACTCGGCTTCGAGCGAGAGGACGCCGTCGCGGCGGGCCTTCTCCGAGAGCGAGCTCATCAGCTTGATGACTTCGATGGCGGGAATGCCCTTGTGGAACAGAAAGCGCTTCAGATAGCCGGGGATCTGCTTGATCTTGTCCATGGGCAGGGCCATGAAGACGACGCTGATGGATCCGCCGCCCACCATCAGCACGCCTTCACCCGAGTAGAACATTTCGAAATGTCCGTGCGAGACTTCGTAGAAGACGAAGCCGAGGCAGCCGAAGCCGATCAGGCACCCAATCAGGCTGGCAATGTCCATGAGTCGTCCTGCCACGTCACGCGCAAAGAAAGCCGCGCGTCGCGCCACCGGCACTTGCTGCGCCCAGCGACGGGCGCAAAAAGCTAGTGCTTCAGGACGTTCATCGGTGCGCGCGGCGGGCGACTTTGGGAGCGCTCGCCGCGGGTTCGCCGTCGCCCTTTGGTCGACTACATTGGCGGCGTGTCGCACAGCTCTGAATCCCAATCCGGCGAGTTGCGCCGCCGCACGATCGAGGCGTTGCTGCCCGAGCGACGCACGTTTGCGGACCGGCCGAGCGACGCCGAGCTTGCGGCGCTACCGGCGTGCGCCGCGGTGTATCTGCTCGAAGCCGGCGACGGGGCCTCGGTGCTGCTGGCTCACACGCAGAACTTGCGCCGACTGGCGCAATCGCGCTTTTCTCAGCCGCTGCCTGACGAATCGCCGGCCCCGCGGGCCGATTTGGCGGAGATCGTCCGGGCGATCCGGTGGCACGAAGTCGACAGCCGCTTCGAGGCCGACTGGCGCTATTGGCGGTGCGTCACTCAGCTTTCGCCGCGCGAAGCGGACAAGCTCGCTCCGTTTGGGCCGGCGAGCTATTTGCGGCTGGACCTTGCTGAAGTGATCCCGCATCCGGAGGTGAGCGAGCGCGTCTGTCGCGCCGGCGGAGAATTCATCGGGCCGTTTCCCAGTCGGACGGCGGCCAACGCGGCGCACGAAGGGATCGTCGATCTGTTCGATCTTTGTCGCTATCCGGAGCAGGTGCGTCGCGCGCCGCGCGGACAGCGCTGCGCCTATGCCGAGATGGGCCGGTGTGACGCGCCGTGCGACGGGTCGGCGTCGATCGCGGACTATCGAAAGCGGGTTGAAGATGCCTGGCGCTTTGCGTCGGGCGGTGTTGCGGATTGGATCGCTGAGGCGGAGCAACGCATGCGGTCGCTTGCGGGGGCGTTGCAGTTTGAGAAGGCGGCGCTGCTGAAAACGCAACTGGAATTTGCCCGGCGATGGAGCCGGTCGTTTTTCGGTGCGCGGCTCGTGGCTGCGCGGCCGACCGTGCTGATGATCCCGGTTGTGCGGCGGCGGGCCTGGAAGCCGTTTTACTTTCTGGATGGTGCGCTGCTCGATGGTCCGCGGATCGCCGAGCGGAAGCTGGCGGCGGAGCTGACGATGTGGCTTGATCGGGCGCGGGCATCCGCGGCTCAGGCGCTCGCAGACACCGACCCCGATACGCGCATGCGCCAGCACTGGCTCGTGGCCGGTTTTTTGCAGCATCCGCGGTCGCAGGAAGCGATCGTCTTTGACCCGGCTACGGCCAACGCCGCTCAACAAGCCGCGGCGGCGGTTGCGGCGAAGCGGGCGCGGACGGGAAGCGGTTCAGGTCATGGCCCAGACAAAGCCGGCCCAGAGCGCTGAGATGACGCCGCAGAAGAGGATGAATTCACGGAAGGTGTCGTCGAAGACGCGCAGGAGGATGGGCACGGTGGTGAGCGCGATGAGCGGGCTGCAGCAGATGAAGAAGCCGGCGGGATTGCCGATGCGGTAGTAGCAGGCGACGAAGCCGCCGATGTAGAGCGTCCAGCCGAGGGTGTAGAGCACGTTATCGACGCGGCTGGCGCGGACGAGCTGCTTGTAATCGACATCTTCCCAGCGGACGGGCTTGCCGCACTCGGGGCAGATTGGGGTGGGCATGCCCTTCGTTTCATAGCCGCAATTGGGGCATTTGTCGGGCAGGCCGACGGGCGGGCGGTCGAGTCGGAGCGGTTCGAAGGGGTCGAGGTCTGCGCCGCGTCCGGGATGCAACGTGGTGGGCAAGGCGCGCGGCGGATCGTTGGTCGGCGGTGAGGGCGCGGAGATTGGCGGCGCCGGCTCAAGCTCGTAGATGTCGTCGTCTTCGGGATGGGGCTGCTGTGCGCTCATGGCTTTGATCGCGGATGGTAACCATGCGACCGGCGGGCGACGGCTGCGCGGCGAACGGCAGATGGCGAATGTGGCCCCCCTGCCGGCCGGTCACCCGGGCACGCGCGGAGCTTGCGGTGCGGCGACTACTATCTCGCGGCGGGAACCATGCAGCCTTTTATTCCATACAACCAGCCGGCACCGAGCGACCATTGCATCGTGTGTCTTTATTCGCGCGAGGGACTGACGCCTACGCAGGATTGTCCGGAGTGTGGGGCGCCGAGCGGGCCCGGGTGGATGTATTTCGTGCCGCTGATTGGAAAGGCCGAGCAGGAGGCGGCGAGGTGGGTCCCGTGGATCGCCGGCCTGCAGATCTGCGCGGGGCTCCTGCAGATTGGACTGGCGTTCGTCGCGCGGCGCGGCGGATTACCGCCGTGGCATTCTGTGTTGCAGGGGATGATGTATTTTGCAGGAGGGCTGCTGATCGCGGTGGCGCACCGTTTTCGCTTTCTGGGCGGCAGGCGTCGGCGGCCGAACGCGCTCGCTATTGGGGATGAGGAGTTTGCGGTCATTGAAAACCTGCGACGGACGCAGCTCTATCGGCTCGACACGATGAGCGATTTTCATACCGAGCGGCACATCGGGCAGGCGATTGTCTTTCAATATGAGGGCGCGACGGTGCGGCTGGATCACGCGCGTTTCTTTGGGCATAGCTACCCGCGCATGCAGAGTTTTCATGACTGTCTGCGGTTGGCGATTCAGGGCGCGCAGGCTCGCGCAACGTCGAAGGCTTCGGGGGGCGGCCCGTGAGCGATGAGGGCCGGGCGACGAGCGACCGCAGCCGCGAGACGATTTGCTACGGCTGCGACTATCCGCGGACGGGGCTGTCGGCGGAGGTGGATTGTCCGGAGTGTGGGGCGCCGTATGGGGCGGAGTGGACGATCTATGCGACGAGTCCGACGACGTGGGAGACGACGATCTTCGCGTGGATTCTGTTGCTGCCGATGTTGGGATACGCGATTCCGACGATTGGATCGGCGCTGACGTGGACGGGGCGGCGCGGAGCGGGCTGGGAGCATTGGATGATGGGGGTGATCGGCCTGGCGATGTTGATCGTGGGTTTCGAGACGGTGCGGCAGAATTGGCGGCAAAATCGGGCGGCGCGGTGCGGGGCGCTGGCGCTGGGGCGGGAGGAGTTTGCGTTGGTGGATCGAAGGGCGCGGCGCGCGGAGCGGTACCTGCTGCGCGACATTCGCGAGCTGGAGGTCGGGCCAACGGGCGATGTTCTAACGTTTCGGTATGAGGGGCGCAAGGTGGTTATCGACATTGTGCGCGTACTGTTTGGCCATCATTCGCAGGCTGTTGATTGCGCGATGGCGCTTCAGAAGGCGTGGCGTGAGGCGATGGAGCAGGGTTGATCGGTCGCAGCGAGGTGTGGCCGGCGGAGAAAACGCAGAACAGCGACCCGGTGTTCCGCCGGATCGCCGTCCGTTTGGGGAAATCGAAAGCCGAGCTACGCCGGCGGGTTAGGCCGAGAGCGAATAGTCGGCGTAGTAATCGGCGTGGAGCGTTTCACGCAGCTTTTCGAGGGCCTTGTTCTGAATTTGGCGGACGCGCTCCTTGCTGACGCCGAGCATGGCGCCGACCTCTTCGAGCGTTTTGCCCTTGGGGGTGACGACCTGCTCGATGAACGCCGAGCCGACCAGCGGGGCGGACTCGTCGTGGACGGTCTGCGTTGCGCCGGAGATCGCGAAGCGGGCGGCGATCACCTGCTGCTCGACCTCGGACAATTCGGCGCGATTGCTGGCGAGCGCCTCGCGCAGGCTGTTCAGGCCGCTCTGCTCGACTTCGGCGCGCTGGCGATCGAGGAAATCGCTGCGCTCGATGGTCGTGTCAAAGGCGACCGGGAACTGGCTGCGATAGCGCGAGCCCTTGGCGGCGATGCGGGTGAAGGCCGACAGAATGGCCCGGCAGGCGTAGGTGCTGAACTTGAAGCCGCGAGCGCAGTCGAACTTATCGACGCAGCGCAGCAGCGCCAGGTTGCCCTCGCTGACGAGTTCGGAAAGCTCGACGCCGTTGATCTTGGCCCGGCGGGCCATGGCCAGCACGAGCGAGATGTTGAGGCGCGAGATTTCGCCGCGAATGTCGCTCGACTTCGAGTACCAGGCGATCAGGTCGCGGGCCGCGGCGACGGTGAGCCGTTCGTTGCGGAACTGGCGAATGATCTTGAGCACGCGATAGCGAGCGTAGTTGAAAGCGCGGAAGAGGCGCTTTTCATCGTCGGCACTGAGGACCTCGGCCCGCATGTTCGCGAATATGCCGAACTCGTTTTCGAGGTCGACGGTCGCGTTCGGGTCGTAGGAGATGTAGTCCGCCGGTCGCGGAGCAGCGGCGAAGATCGCCTTTTCCGCGGTCGGGGCCTGGAACATCGGCTCGAACACGCACTCGAAGAGCTCGCCTTGGAGCCGTTGCAGCAAGTCGATGTCTTCGGCGGTGAATCGACGCAAAGCGCTATTGGGCGGCAGCGTGAAGCTGCCGTGGAGTTTGCGAAGCCCGCCGCGGGCGGCCGACTTCGAAGCTTTGACCTTTCCTTGAGTAACTTTCATCCGCGCACCTCCTGGTTGCTGCGGCGCCGGCGAACGGCTCTTAAGCCGTGGGCCAACAATCGTTCTCGGGCACTTTCCGCCTCCATCGGAAGGCGGCAGCTCTGGGCAACTAACAATACGGATGTCGTCCCAGATCGGTTCCAAAAAACATAACAAAAATCGTTCAATACAGTCAATATCGTTCAAATCGTCCACGACAATTTTCAGAAGTCCGAAAAATGTCGCGGGCCTACCCTTGTTACCATACAACAACCGAATACGCGGTCGTAACCATCCCGGTTGCAAAGGTTTCCGATGCGGTTGCCGGAACATTGGACGCTCCAGCTGGTGGGCGATTCCCATCTCGGCGCGTCGCTCCCCGGCCTTTCTCGTCGCGCCAACGAGATTCGCCGCCAGGACTTGGATGCTGCGTACCGCAAAGCGGTGCGGTCGGGCATCGATTCGAATTGTCGAATGCTGTTGTATTCCGGCGATTTGTGGGACACGCCCCGTCCTCCGGCGATGGATGTTTTGTCGGCGGCGACAGAAATACGCGCCGTGGCGGACGCGGGAATCCCGGTGGTGGTGATCGCGGGAAACCATGATGCGGGGGTGCTGTCGGGTTCGGTATGGCTGGAACACCCCAATTTGCACACGGTGACTCGTCCGCGGCCGATTTTGCTGGAATCTGACGGGGTGCGGGTGGGCATTGCGGCGATTCCGTTCATCCGGGAGCCGGCGTCGTGGTACGCGGCGCTCTCGCAGGTGGCGGCGGATCTGCCGCCGGCGGACGTGCGGATCGTGCTGGCTCATCAGGCATTCGTTGGCGCGGTGTGCGGGGCACAGAATTTTCGATTTCGGCTGGGGCGCGACGTGGTGGACCCGGCACGGATTCCGCCGGGCTTTGACCTCGTCGCAACGGGGCACGTCCACCGGCCTCAGATTTTGCAGCCGCTGCTGAACGGGCCGCCGATCGTCTACGCCGGCGCGACCGATCGGATCGCATTCACGGAACGAAACGAGGACAAGGGCCACGCCCGGATCGACTTCGCGGAGGGGCGGGCGCGGGTGCGGTTTGAGCGAGCGGATTGCCGCCCGATGCAGTTTGTTCCGCTGGATATCACCGGGCTGCCCTCGACGAAGATTGTCGAACTGGTGGAGTCGAGCGTCGCCGCCCTGCCGACAGACGCGGTGGCGGAGGTGCGGCTGACGGGACAGACGACGCGCGACGCGGTCCGGGGGATTCGCATCGGACCGCGCGCGGCGGCGGTGCGCGACGATGTGCTGGTGGCGGTGAACTTTCGGTCGGTGCAATTCATCGCCAATCGGCAGGCGCGGGCGCAGGGCATTGACTGTGAGCCGGTGTACGAACACAGCCCCTTCGACGATCCGGCGCTGCGGGCGGCCGGCGTGCTGAGCGGCGTGCCGGGGAGCTGGGTGGGCGATCTGCCGCGGGCGCCGGGCACCTATGTATTGCGGGATGGCGGCGGGCGGGTGGTCTATATCGGAAAGGCGTCGAATCTGCGGCAGAGGGTGCGATCGCACCTGCGCGGCGATTCGGATCATGGCTACTTCGGGGCATGGGCGGCGAGCGTGAAGCGGATCGATGTGCGCGTCGCGGCGTCGGAGCTGGAGGCGTCGATCGTCGAAGCCGAGCTGGTGCGTCGCGTGCGGCCGCCCTTCAATCGACAGATGCGGGAGTGGGAGGACTATTGGTATCTGGCGCCGCTTGCCGGGCCGCATCGGCAGCTCAGCGTCACTCGCGCGCCGGAGACGCACCGGTTTGCGTTTGGTCCGTTTGGGCGGCGGATGAGCGCGGCGATGGTGCTCGACGTGGTGAACCGGGCGTTCGGCTGCGCGCAGTGCCCCGAGCACGACCCGCTGCAACTCTGGCAAGGGCGGCGAAAGAAGCGTCCGGCGAAGGCGGCGAACGAAATGCGGCTGCTGGCGGTGCAGCGCGATGCGGCGCTGTGCGATCGATACTTTGCGGGTGACTGCCTGGGGCCGTGTGCGGAACGCACGCCGCCGACGGAGTATGAAGCGCGCTGCGATCTGCGCGACGCGTGCCTGCGCGGCGAGCTGGATGCGTCGGTTCTCGACCAGCTCTCGATCACGCGGCCGGGGGATCACGCGCGGGCGAGCGATGGGGATGATCTATCGGGCGATTCGGGCGTGGGCGACGCGGTGGCGTGGGTGGCGCGGCGGGCGCGGCAGTTGCGACAGGCGCGAGCGCTGCTGTCGAGCGTCGTTCATCTGCCGGGCGGGGTCGACGGGCGATTGTCGGCGCTGGTGGGTCCGCGCGGGCTGCGCTTTCATTGGACCGAGCGCGAGCGGCAGGAAGCGCTGGGCGGCGAATTCTCGGTGGTGGCCGTCGAGCCGCGGATGGAGGAACCCGAGGAGCGCGACGGCCCGCCGATCGCCGTGGATGCGGCGCAGTGGACGCATGTGCCGCGTGAGCTGGTCGATCCGCTGTTGGTGCTGGTGAGAGCGGCGGAGCGCTCGGGGGCAGCGGGAAGTGCGAGTTGAGTCCGGAGCGGCGCGGCGGGGCGAGGCTGGGGCACGTGTGGCGGCGGACCGGAGAAAAACCAGCGGCGGCGAGCGGCGTGCCGCGATATCTTTTCCCTTATGTCCGACGCAGAACGCCCGCACATTCTCCCGGTTGATCCGGTACGGCCCGAGCCTGAGCGGATCGCGATCGCGGCGCAAGCGATACGCGCCGGGCAGTTGGTCGCGTTTCCGACCGAGACGGTGTATGGACTTGGGGCGAACGCACTGGACGAAGAGGCGGTGCGAGCGATGTTCGCCGCCAAGGATCGGCCGCCGACCAATCCGGTGATTGTGCATGTGGCCGATGAGGGCGGGGCGCGGGAGCTGGCGGCCGACTGGCCGGAGGCGGCAAGCAAGCTGGCGGCGCGATTCTGGCCGGGACCGCTGACGCTGGTGGTGAACAAGACGCGCGCGATTCCGGATGTGGTGACGGCGGGTGGATCGACGGTTGCGCTGCGCTGCCCGAATCATCCGGTGGCGCTGGCGCTGTTGCGGGCGGCGGCGGTGCCGATCGCGGCGCCGAGCGCGAATCGGGCGACGATGATCTCGCCGACGACGGCGGCGCACGTGCTGGTCAGCCTGCGCGGGCGGATCGACTTTCTGCTGAGCGCCGGGCCGGCGGAGCGCGGACTCGAATCGGCGGTGATCGATGTGACGGTTGATCCGCCGGTGCTGCTGCGGCTGGGGCCGATCTCGCCGGGGGCGTTGCGCGGCACGCTGGGGGTGGCGGTGGCGCTGCCGACGAAGCAGTTTTTTGAGCAGCGGCCGGCCCGTTCGCCGGGCATGTCGCGGCGTCACTATGCGCCGCAGGCGATCCTGCTGCGGGCGACGGGCGACGGGCGGCGCGACGTGGAGCGGCTGGTTTCGGGGGGTTTTCGGGTGGGCTGGATCCGCATCGGTTCGAGCAGCGGGCAGGCGGCGCTGCCGCCGACGGTGCATGTGATTGAGATGCCGGACGACGCGACGCTGTATGGCGCGAAACTGTATGCGGCGCTGCACACGCTGGACGCGATGCCGGTGGATCAGATTGTGGTGGGCGAGATCCCGTCGGACGAGGATTGGCTGGCGATCAACGACCGGCTGGATCGCGCCGGGGCCGCACCGCAGAACGACGACCGTTCCGATGATCGGCGCACATGAACCCCGCGCCGGAACGCGACGAGGCCACCGTCCTCGCCTCGCGCCTGGCCGAACGCGCGCCTCTGTTGCTGCCGACGGTCGCGCTGTTGCTGGGGATCGGGGCGGCGGATTCGTTTCGGGTTCACCTGGGTGGGCCTGGCTATTTGCTGAGCGCGAGCTGCGCCGTCGCGTATCTGCTGATGCAGCGAGCGCGCGTCGCGCCGATCTTCGCGTCTGCCGCCCTGTTCGTCTGTTTCGCATCGCTCGGCTTCGCGCGATTCTCCGCGGTGCGGGTCGACAGCGGCGTGGATTGGGCGGCGCGAATCTCGGCGGACGGGATGCTGGCGCACCTGCGGGCTGAGGTGCTGACGGCGCCGGTGTCGCGTCCGGCGGAGAAGCGAAATCCCTACTATCCAATTCAGGTCGAACAGCGCGTCTTGTTTCGGGCACGATGTATTGGGTGGAACGACCCGACGTCGGACCTGGGCAACGCTCCGATTCTCCGTATCAGCGCCGCGCCGGGCGATTCGCCGGTGCAGATCGGCGACACGCTCGAACTCCGGGGCTGGCTCTACTCCATTCGCGGACCGCGCAACCCGGGCGAGGCCGATTGGCGACGCGTGTCCGAGCTTGACGGCGTCGTCGCCGGCGTCGCGGTGGAGGATGCGAGGCTGCTGAGGGTCGTCTCCCGTTCGCCGAGCATCGCAGAAGGCGTGCGCGAAGCCGCTCTGGCACGACTTTCGCGAGCGCTGCATGGCGACGGCCCGGACGGCGACCCCGACGTGGGCGATCGATTGCTCGATGCGATGATTCTGGGTCAGCGCTCGGCGATCGACCGCGCGTGGAACGAGGTCTTCGCCTGCGCGGGGGCGGTGCATTTTCTTTCGGTCAGCGGCTTTCATATCGGCCTGCTCGCGTTTTCGGCAGCCTGGCTCGCGTCGTGGGTTTTTCGCGCGTCGCACCGCGGCGCGGCGTTTGCGGCGCTGCTGATCGTCGCCGGCTACCTCAGCTTCGCGGAGTGGAACGCGCCGATCCTGCGGGCTGCGGTGCTGACGGTCTGTTTCGCGGGCGCGGCATGGCTGAATCGGGCTCACTCGCCATTGCACTGGCTCTGCGCGGCGGCGCTGTTGCTGGCGGCGATTGAGCCGCGCGAGGTGCTGCGTCCGGGTTTTCAGCTCTGCTTTTCGCAGGTCGCGGTGCTCATCTTGATCGTGCCGCGCATCGCGGCGCTGGTGTATCGGCCGGCGCAGGACACGGCGTCGCTTTGGTTGCTGATGTGGCGGCGAGGCTGGCGCATGGTGGTTGATTGGTGCATCATCGCGGCCGTTCTCTGGGTGTTTGCCGCGCCGATCGTGTGGCTGCATTTCGGGCAGATTCAGTCGTGGGGGGCGCTGGGCTCACTGCTGCTGACGATTCCGATGACGCTGTTGCTGTGGGCGGCGTTTGCGCTGATGGCTGTGCGATCGCTGCCGCTGGTGGAGGCCTGGCTTGGTCCGCCGTTGCAGAGCGCGCTGGATGTCTGCGTGAATCTGAATCTTTGGATCGTGCGATTGTTTGCGGACCTGCCCGGTGCGGCGATTCGCGTGGCGCCGCCGGGCGGTTGGTGGATCGTGGCGGCGTTCGGCGCCGCGGGCGTGCTGGTTTTCGCGGCCCGCTTTGCACCACGCGTGCGGCGCGTCGCCGGTGCGGTGGCGCTCGCCGGGCTGATCGTCGTTGCGGTCGGGATCGGGATCGACATTGCAGCTCGGATGCCCACGGGCCACTCACTTACTGTCTGGATTCTCGATGTCGGCAACGGGAGTGCGGCGGTGGTGCAGAGCGCGGGCGCGCCGCCGCTCATCGTTGACGCCGGCACGCTGCGCAACCGTGACGTGGCGGAGCAGGTTCGCGGTGCGACGGACGCGCGAGGTGCGACGGTGGTGCTGTCGCACGCCGACCTGGATCACTACAGCGGGATCCCCGGATTGCTCGGAGACGATGGCGGCGCGGTGCTGGTTTCGGGCGAATTTTTGCGGCGCGAGAGCGTGGTCGATGGTCAGTTGGCGACATTTGCGGCGGCGCTGCCGCGAGGCCTCGCGACGCGGATCGTCGTCGCGGGTGATTCGTGGACGGTGGGCGATGCGAGCGTGGAGGTGCTCTGGCCGCCGGCGGGCGAGGTTGAGCTGCCGGACAATGATCGGTCGCTGGTGTTGCGGGTGACGCAGCACGGGCGCAGCGTGCTGTTTCCGGGGGATATCGAAGAGTTTGCGCTGCGTGCGCTGGCCGATCGGCATTCGCGCGGGGAGATTGACCTGCAGGCGGATGTGTTGATTGCGCCGCATCACGGGGCGGTCGTACCTGGCGCGACGGAGTCGTTTCTCGCGGCGGTGGCGCCGGAGCATGTTGTGGCGTCGACGGCACGCTCGACCGAGGCGCTGGCGGCGTTGGTGGAGAAGCTGTTTGTGGGGCGGTGCGATCTGGTGGTGACCGAGCGGAGCGGGGCGGTCTGGATCGAGATTGATCGGGAGGGCACGATTTCGCTGCGAACCCCTTACGTTTTCCACAACACTCAGTAGAATTCGCGGCGAAATCGCACTTCCTGTTGCGGAGTTCGACGCCCTCGAGCATCGATCGGCGGCGGCAACGGGTATGGAGACCCTTTTCAGGAGCACGTAATGCGACGAATGCTTGTCATGATGACGGGCGTAGCGGCTGCCCTTCTCGCAGGCTGCGCGGACAAGAACGCGGAGACCACCACAACCCCCCAGAGCACCGCGACCTACGACACGGGCGGTGCGTACACGACGACGGGCGGCGCGACGACGAGCGGCGGCTATGGCAGTACGGGCAACCCGTATGGCGGCGGCTCGACGTATAGCACGGGAAGCACGGAGCCGTCCTACGCGCCCGGCAACTATGCGACGACCAGCGGCGGCGGCGGCGGATATGCCTCGACGTCGAGCGGCGGCGCGGGCGGCGGCGGCCAGAGCTACACCGTGCAGCGCGGCGACACGCTCTACAAACTGGCGCGGCAGTTTTACGGCGATCAGGCCCGTTGGCGCGATATCTACAACGCCAACAGCGGGCAGATCCCCAACCCGAACCAGCTCCCGGCCGGCATTACGCTGATGATTCCGTAAGCCAAAGCAGAACCGCAAAATGAAACGCGGGCCGCAGCACCGATTCGGCGTTGCGGCCCGCGTTTTTTGTTTCGTCTGCGCTCGTACGGCTCACGCGAGATCGCGCGGTCGACGGCGGCGATCGTTACTGGTTCATCTCGGCGCCGATCTGCGCCCGCTGCGTCAGCGAGGCGCGGCGGTTGTCGCGGAAATCTTCGGCACGGCTCAGGAAGCCGAGGAACTGACCGCCGGGCACGTAGCCGGTCTCGCTGAGGGGGCTGGCGATGCCGAGGTAATTGAGCTCGCGCCAGGCGTAGCGGCCCAGACCGGTGAGCACCCAGTTGAGCCCGCTCTTGATGTCCAGGGCGCGACAGAGCATGTAGCCCACGTCGCCGCGCATGAGGATGGAATCAGGCTGATGGTTCCAATCGCCGATGATCTCGCCGGCGCGGAGGGTCTGGCGGAGCGATTCGAAGTCGCCCTCGAACTCGGCCTGTTTCCAGAGGATGTGCACGGCGCGATAGCCGGGCTCGGCGGTGACATAGGGCAATTGCGCGATGTATTCGATCAGGGCCGCGTTGCCCTCGGGCATGGGACCCGGTGTGCGATCGGACGGCAGGGTCGCCTGACAGCCGAAGAGCGCCGACGTCGCCAGCAGCAGCGACAGCGAGAATGCACGCATCGTCAAAAGCTCCAGGTCACGCCGGTAAACAGGAAGTGGCGGTAGTCGTCGGTCTCGCCATAGGCGCTGCCGGGGAAGAACGAGCCCCAGCGGACGGTCCACGCCACGTCGGACATGAGACGCCAATTGAGGAAGTAGTCCATCTCCCAACCGACGAAGCCGTTTCGCCGATCGGCTGTGAAATCGCTGATGGCGCCGTTGCGCTGGTTTTTGTGGTAGAGGAACCAGTTGGTTCCCAGCTCCATGTCGCGCGCGATTTCGACTTCGGGGAAGGGCTTGAACGACGCGCTCCACTTCCAGATGTGGAGGTTGGAGAGCGTCGGACCGAGGGCGAGGCCGGTGTCGCGGAAGCCGAAGGCGTTGAAGCTGTTGTCCTCGCGGTCGCGGCCGTTTCCGCCGCGGGCGTTGGTCGGGGACTGGCGGCGGTCGCCATCGCCGCTGGCGTACATGTATTCGAACGCGACGCGCGGCAGCGTCTTGTGGTCGAACAGGTACTCGATTCCCGCGTCGAGGGCCCAGGCGCTGACATCGTCGCGGCGGATGAAGTTGCCGTCGCCGAAGCTTTGGCCGCCTTCGTAGACCGCCTCGCCCCAATAATTCAGGTTGTGGACGATGGAGCCGCGCGAGCCGATTCCGATGTAATAGGTGTCGTAGCCGTAGTCCTGGAGGAAATCCTTGGGCCGCTCATCGGTGCGGTCGTTGTTCCACAACGCGTAGGCGAAGGGCTGATGATTCTGAATGCCGGTGTAATCGACCTGCACGCCGTAGAAGAGGCGGTCGCTGTGGCTGGCGACGGGCGCGCTGCGGTCGATATTGGGGGTGTCGCTGGGCGTTTTTGCGAAGAGACCGGTGACGCGGAAGTCCCACAGCTTAGCGTTTACCAAGGCGGCATCGAGCGGCAGGTCGAGGACGTAGCCCGTTCCAAAGACGACGGGCTGGCGACCGATGCGCGATTGAAGCTGGATCGGATCGCTGGGCTGGTTGATCTTGAAGGCCCGCATGACGTCGATCTTGTACCAGGCGCGGTCGAAACGCGGACCGACCCAGTCATATTCGCGGAGAAACTCGTCGCCTTCCTGAAACGCGTCGTAACGCATGCGGAGGCGGGCGAAGAATTCGTGGGCGCCGTTGTCGATCGTCAGCCGCGTCCAGAACGCCGCACCCGGCCGATGAGATTGGCGGGAGCTTTGCGTGCCGTCGGAGAAATTGAAGTAGAAATATTCGAGCCAGCCGCCCCACTGCCAGTCGAGAATCGACTGCAAGCCTCCGACCGCCTGGCGGTCGACTTCGAGCTTGTCGTCGATCTGACGTTGCTGCTGCAGGTAGCCGGCGGTTTGCGCGAGGGCAGCGGGAGCCGCGAAAACGCAACACGCCAGCGTGCATCCGACGAATGTTCTGTTTCGCATGGCAATCCGACAAATCGGGTCGAAAGATGCTGTCGCTCTCGCCGTACGCGGCGGCGCTCGGGCGACGTTGACGGACGCCGCGATTCACGGTTCGCCGTCGACGATGTGGGCGTAGAATGCTGCCCAGCGCTGGCGGTGTCAATTCGTCGGCCCGATAAACATGCGTGAAATCGAGATCAAGTATCGGCTGGGAGACCCCGCTGCGTTGCGGTCGTCGCTGCTGTCCTGCGGCGCGCGGCAGCGCGGATGCGTCTTGGAAATGAACCGCATTCTCGATTTCACGGACGGGCGGCTGCGGGCTGAAGGGACGGGGCTGAGGCTGCGGTCGTCGACGCCCCTCGCGCAGATCGATGCGGTGCCGCTCGCGGCAAATCTCTCCGGTGCGGCGAGCGCGGCTGCCAGTCACATTCTGACCTACAAAGGACCGATGGCCGAACGCGACGGGATTCGTGATCGAACCGAAATCGAGACGCGGATCGAGGACGCGGATCAATTTCTGAAGCTGCTCAAGGCGCTGGGGCTCGTCGAGCGGCTGCGGTTTGAAAAGGTGCGAGAGTCGTGGTGGATCGACGGGGGCGAAGTTGTGATTGATCGCTTGCCGTCGCTGGGGTGGTTTTGCGAGATCGAAGCCGCGGACGAGGCGAGCATCCGCCAAATCGCGCAGCGCATCGGTCTTGGCGAAGCGGCGCCCGAGCCGCGGACCTATCCCGCGATGGTGAGCGCCGCGGGACAGGCGGGTCCCGACGGCGTGGTGGAATTGCGATTTGGCTGAGGATCGCGCGGGGCGCGACAGACTCTCTCGGTCGCCGCTTCAGTATGAGAAATTCACGTGACGAACGCCGTGGCAGGTGAGCGTGCAGGATCCGCTCTGGATTCCGCGATCGAAGAACTGACGCTCGCCACCGACGATCGACAGATCGAAGTTGATCAGGTGGCTGTGCTCGGTCGGGCTGCCGTTGACGCCGTGGGCGCTGTGACAGGCGCTGCAAGGTGTGCGGCCGCGAACGATGTGGCGCTCGTGGGTGGGGAAGCTCTCGTTGTTGAGGATCGAGTTGCGATCGTGGCAGCGATAGCAGAGTGCGTAGGCCCCGGGCGATTCGACGGTGAAGTCGGCGGTCTCGTAGCGATCGACCAAGAGACCCGGGAAGCGTGAGCCGTGCGGGCCGTTGGGTCCGCCGCCGCCGAGTTGGCGAGCGTCGGGGTTGTTGTGGCAATCCTGACAATTCATGAGCGGCTGCGCGCGGGCCGTCGGCAACAGGCTGGGCGTCTCGGCCGGGCTGAGACGGCCGGCGAACGTGATGGGGTGGGCCGAAGCGGCGGTGGGCTGAAACTGACGGCGAATGTTTCCGAATTCGTCGCGATCTCGCACGATGCGCCCGCGAATGGGCACGGGGTTGTCGGCGTGGCAGCGGAAGCAGACTTCGTAGTAGTAGCGGGCTTCGTCGATGGGCGCTCCGCCGATGGTCACGCCCGGCACCGATTGCATCGTCGCGAGATAGTTGGGGCCCTGGAGGCGCGTGAGGGCCGGGCTCTGGCTGACGAGGTTGGCCTGTGTGGCGTGCGGATTGTGACAATCGACGCAATCGACGTGCGGCGTCATCGAGCGCGGGTCCTCGGCCGGGTCGTGACGATCGCGAGAGCGCAGCGGCTGGTGGCCGCTGCGAAGGCCGACGGCGGCCAGCACATCGCGCGCGGTGACGCCGTTGTGACATTCAATGCAGAGGTTGTAGGGGCGATCGCGGAGCAGGCGCGGGCGATGGAGCGCGCCGTGGGCGACGTGACAGGTCGCGCAGGCGTTTTGCCCGATGGTGCCCAGGAGCGGCGGCGTGCCCTGCGTCAGCGTGGGCGGGATGGGCACGGGGCTATTGGCATGAGCGCCGTTGCGCCAGCCGCTCATGTCGTGACAGGTGACGCAGAGCGCACCTTCGACGTTGGGGATGCGCAGAAAGTCGCCGAATTCGTTGTTGTGGGGGTCGTGGCAGGCGGTGCATTCGAGTTCGCCGCGGGGGCCGAGCGGCACGCGGCGATCGACGACGTCGGGCAGGCGCAGCTCGGGGTCGCGGTTGGCGAGTTGGCGATCGAAGCGCAGGCCGACGGGGTGATCGTCGGAGAGGTCGTTGGTGAGCAGTGCCGGGCCGGTGGGCATGAAGGGCTGATTCATCGCGATTTCCTGATCGCGGGTGATGGTGAGCCCGAGCGCGATCGAGCCGTCGTGGCAACTGAGGCAGAGCTTGCTGGCGAGGCCGGGCTGATCGACGCGGGCCTCGGTCGTGCTGCTGCGATAGATGCGGTAATAGGCCTCGGGGGTGAAGCGGTTCCAGAGGGGCGCGGCGGGGCTGGTGTTGTGGGGCGCGTGGCAGAAGATGCAGACTTCGGTCTCGTTGACGGCGCGCACCGGGCCCGGACCGAAGGTCGAGAGATCGTGCTTGGAATTCACGACGCTTTCGTCGGCCTGCAGCGCGGCGACCACCGAGCCGAGCACGAGGATGAGACGGAATATGCGGATCATGAGGAGGCCTCCTGCGACGGCGCGGCCTTCAGATATTCGAACACTTGGATACGGCGATTGCGCGTATCGGCGATCCAGATCCAGTCGTTGTCGTCGATCCAGATGCCGCCCGGCACGTTCAAGTCGCCCGGGCCGGCGCCGCCGGCGGCGAAGGCCAGCAGGAGTCGGCCCGAGCGATCGAAGATCTGCACATTTTCGAATTGCGAATCGAGGACGTAGAGATTGCCGTCGGAATCGACTGCGCAATCGCGCGGCAACGAGAAATCGCCGGCGGCGTCACCCTTCTTGCCGAACGAGCGTTGGGCTGATCCGGTGTCGGTGAGCAGTTGCACGCGGAAGTTCATGCTGTCGGCGACGAGCACGGCGCCGGGATCGGTGGTGGAGAGAAAGGCGGCGGCGGTAGGGAAATTGAACTGGCCCTCGCCGGCGCCGCGCGCGCCGACGCGGCGCTTCAGCGTGCCGCCGACGTCGAAGACGGCGATGTCATGTGCGGCCGTGTCGACGACCCAGAGCTCGCGTTTTGCGGCGTCATAGGCGACGCCCGCGGGGCGCTGCAGCGCGGCGCCGCCGATGGTCGTGCCTGTTCCGTCTTCGCCGACGAGCAGGACGGCCTTGCGCTTGGCGTCGGCGATGGCGATGCGACCGTCGATCAGCGTGACATCCATGGGCCATTCGAGCGGCTTGCCGGCGGCCTGTGTCATGCGTGTCCAGCGCCCGGCGTCGCGATCGATCACATGCACCATGGGGCCATCGGGATGTTGCGGATCGGCCACGACTACGCGCGAGCCCGACGCAGCCACAGCGGCCGGCGCCGCGAAGCGCAGGGCCGGACCGGCCGCACCGGTGACGGCGCGCAGCAGCGCGCCCTCGGCCCGGATGCCGAGATCGGCGGCGCTGGCGATTTGCCCGACCCAACGAATGCGGGCCGGGTCGGGCGGCGCGGGCCAGGCGCGCGAGATCGAGTTTTGTGGAAAGCGCCCCAGCGAAGCGTCGCCGCGACCGGGTGCGGCGCAGTTGCCGACCATCGCGATTGCGGCCGCGGTGGCGGCGAGCCATAGCAGGCGAAGGGACCAGATGAGCGTCGAAGAGCGAGTAATCATCAGCGCCTCAGGACCGGAAATTCGCGTCGCAGCCGCAGCCAGGCGGTCAGGTTTCGGTCGCGCGAGCCGGGCAATTCGAGTTGGTCGTATTCGAGCTCGACGCTCGCCGTAAAGTAGCCGATCTGCCAGCGCAGCCCGGCGTTGATGTCGATGCCGCGGGTAGTGCCGAAGAGCGAGTCGTCTTCCCAGCGATAGGTCGCGTTGACATTGAGGTCGGCGGCGGAGGCGAAGGCGTAGCGATAGTTCATGCCGACGTCGGCGACGCGGGTGTCGCGGGCGAGCAGTTGCTGGGCCCCGCGGAAATCGAAGTAAGAAGCGTTGGCGCGGGCGTCGAGATTGTGCGGGGCGGTGGCGATGAGCTGCACCTCGGCGCCGGCGTGTCCCGCGCGATAGGGGTCGATCGAGTCGTCGTGATACTCGAATTCGCCCGAGGCCGACCAGCGCGGCTGGCGGTAACGCAGACCGGTGCGATGGCGCTGAATGTCGCGCGGGATCAGCGGAACCAGCCGCTCCTGCGTGAGCGATTCATATTGCAGCGAGCCGGCGTAGTAGGGCGTCCAGCCATTTTTGAAGGCCTGCTCGATGCGCATGTCGAAGCGATCGCGATCGACGTCGAGCCGCGCGGAGGGGTCGTATTGATAGGCCACGCTGACGGTCTCATTCGGACGAATGCGGCCGGATGCGATGCGGCGAATGAAGGTGTTTCCGCGATTTTCGAAGACGGTGTAGTCGACGCCCTGCTGATAGAGCAGCGTGCGGTCGGCGTTGGTGACGATCAATGAGCCGGGGATGATGTTGGGCTGGGCAAGCGCGGTCGGCAACGGATCGCGGAATGAGACCGACTCGGCCAGGATCACGCCGCGCTGTCGATCGCCTTCCAATCGCGAGGAGCTGTGAACGTAGCCGAGCGAGGAGGTGAAGCGGCCCAGGGCGTTGTCTTTGCTGAAGTTGACGTTGGGAGTGATGCCCCATTCGGAACCGTCGCCGATCAGATCGACGTCCTGCGAGAAGCCGTAGAGGCCGAGGGTCGAGGTGAGCGCGTCGCCCAGTTGATGCGTCAGCGAAAAATCGCCGCGAAACAGCTCGACCTGCTGGCCGGCGAAGCTGTCGCGATAGTTCTGGAAGCGATAGGTGGTGGAGAGCTGGTCGTTGTGGCGCAGCTTGAGCGTGGGGGCGACTTCGAAGATGTCGCGGGCGAGGTCGCCGCTTTCCTCCTGAAAGCGCACCAGTGTGTCGAAGGCGTGTTGCAGTTCGCTGCCGAAGCGCAGGGTGTCGTTCAGCGTCAGGAAGTTGCGGTTGGTCTCGAAGCGCTGATCGAGGCCCGAGTATTGCTCGCCCTGATCGGCGTAGTGATAGGTCAGCCGCAACTGGTGCGCTGCGGATTGCAGCCAGTTCAGCTCATAGTCGAATCGCTGGAGCGAGCTTTGCTGCGAGTCGAGCAGGCGCGGGTCGGGGCTGATCCAGGTTTCGTTGCTGCTCTCGAAGCTCAGCCGCATCGGCAGGATCGGGTCGTTGTAAAGCGCTTCGACGCCGAAGCGTTCGCGGCGGCGGTCGTAGCTGGGCAGAAAGAGACGGGGAATGCGGTCGTCGCTTTGCGTCGCGAAGAGGTTGAAGGTCAGTTGTCCCTGCGGGAAGAGGATCGTGCGCAGGTCGTATTCGAGCGCACGGCCGTAGGGCGAGCCGTCGAGGTCGGGGCCGGGGCGCGACTCGGTGAAGCTCTCCTGCGAGATGCCGAAGCGGCCGGTGAAATCAAAGCGGGCGAAGCGCTCGTCGAAGAGCACGCCGCGCGTGCTGATGCCGGCGGTCTCGGCGTAGCGTTCGAGGCGATTGGTCTGCGAGAAGGCGGGGATGTTTCGTCCGACGCGGGCGGAGCGGGTGACGCGATCGCGCCAGAGGCCTTCGAAGGTGAGGTCGAAGGAGAGGTCGTCGAGCCGGAGCGGCGAGCGGGCCGGCGCTTCGGGCTCGAGGGCGAAGTCGAGTTCGGCCGGGGCAATCGGGGGTTCGGACGCGGGCTGCGACGCGGGTTGGGAAGCGGGTTGCGACGCGGATGAATCTTCGGCGAGCGCGGGCAACTGCGTGGCAAGCGCGACGATGAGCAAGCTGGGGAACGAGTCGCGCAGTGACATGCCATCCTGACTAGCCGCGCCTGCGACCGTGGCGAACGGCGGCGATATTACTGAAAACGGAAGTCGCTGCTAGGGAGCGCGGCAGGAACGCGCGCGAAAATCCAAATTGTCGAGGATCAGGCGTGGCCGCCTTGTTGGCTTGCGCGGCGATCCTTAGGATTGGGAAACCATGGTCGACTGCCTAAAAAACCACACCAATACTAGATTTCGTAATCTTCTAGTCCCTTTAATTGGTATGTGCGGGGTGCTAATTGTGGCGATCGGCGCGGAACCGCCGGCGAAGGTCGATCCGGCGGGCAATGAGAATTTTGTTTCGGGGCTGATTGGAAGCAAGCACGACTTCAGCCATGGGGAAGCCCACCCGCGCGATTTGTGTCTGCCGTGTCACGCCCCCCACTTGCCGGTCAGCCCGGTGCCCCGGGCCGAGTCTCAGCCGGCGGGGCGCGGACCGCTAAAGACCTACGACAGCCGCAATATCGAGCTCAATCGCGCATCGCTGCTGTGCATGAGCTGTCATGACGGCGTGGTGGCGGGCGACGTCTTCACCGCGGCGCATTCTGTGCGGCTGAGCGCGGAGATCGGGCGCGAGGGTCTGGGCTTTGGCGGGTTGCAGGGCCACCCGGTGGGGATCGAGTATCCGATCGCGCGGCGCGATTATCACGCGGCGTCGGCGGTGGAGGCGCGGGGTCTGCCGCTGCCCGACAACCGCATTCAATGCACGACCTGCCACGACCCGCATAACACGGCGAAACAGCCTGGAATGTTGGTCATTTCGAACGAGCGCAGCCGTTTATGTCTGACATGTCATCGACTTTGAAGCGTATCGCGGCGGCAGCGGCGATTGTCGCGACTCTGCTGCTGGCGATCGCCTGCAACGAGCAGCGATGGCGCGACGAGGCGCCCGGCGGCGGTCCGGCGCGGTCGGATCGGGCGGAGGTGGCTGCGCTGGGGAATCTGCGCTGCGGGCGGATGCCGACGTCGACCGAAGCGGAGCTGTCGCAGTTCTTTTTTGGGGCAGAGCCGGCGGGGCCGATGCGACTGGTGAAGCCGGTCGGATTGCTGGTGCGTGATGATCGCATCCTGGTTGCGGACATGGCGCGCCGGGCCGTTTTACAGTGGGAACGGGGCTCGTCGGCGCTGCGCGGGCTGTCGCTGGCGCCTACGGCGGGCAGTCCGATTGCGCTGGCGGATGACGGGGCGGGCGGATTGTTGGTGACCGATGGAGATGGTGGGCGGGTGCTGCATTTCGACGGGAGCGGTCAGTTTTTGCGGGCATTTGAACTCGGAGCGGGCGCGCGCCCGGTCGATGCCGTGCGCGTTCACGGCGAAATATGGATTACCGACGCCGCTCGGCACACGGTCGAGATATTCGATGGTTCGAGCGGCGTGCGGCTGCGGACGCTGGGCAAGCGCGGCGACGGCCGCGGGGAATTTGGCATGCCGCTGGGGATCGCCGCGGATTCGCGGGCATTTGTCTATGTGGTAGACATGCTCAACGCGCGCGTGCAGGTGTTTGATTCGAGCGGAACGTGGAAGCGACAGATTGGTGGACCGGGAGCGCGGGTGGGCGCATTCGGGCGGCCGAAGGATGTGGTTGTCGGCCCCGACGGCGTGATTTTTGTTTCGGATGCGGCGACGCAGCGGATCCACGCTTTTGACGCGGATGGCGGGCCGCTGTTGGCGTTTGGGGCGCCGGCGGAGACGGCGGAGGGGCTTTGGCTGCCGAACAGTTTGGCGATTTCGAGCGCCGCCGTGCCTGCAAAGCGCGTTGCGCCCGCTGGTTTTCAAGCGAATTACTATGTTCTGGTCACCGAGCAGATGTCGGACGCGGGCGTGCGGGTGTTTGCGTGGCGATCGCCGAGTCTTGCGGCGGCGCCGAGCGCGGTGCAGCGGGTGGTGCGCAAGCCGGCGGCGACTGTGGCCAGCCCGCACTGGTCGGCGGCGGGGTGTCAGGTTTGTCATACTTCTGAGCCGCCCAGCCGGATCGATCCGGCCCGGGTGAACGACCTGTGCCTGTCGTGTCATGACGGCGTGAAAGCGGCGGCGGACGCGCACCCGATCGCTGTCCCCGCCCGTAGCGAGCACACCCGCACACCCGACGATTGGCCGACGCACGAGGGGCGGATCGGCTGCCTGACGTGCCACGACATCGCGCGGCACTGTGATCGCAGCGCGGGTCGGCCGGCGACCAACGCGGGTCTGTTGCGGGAGTACGACGCTTCGAAGCCACTGCAATTTTGCGGTAACTGTCACGATGAGAGCAGCGCGCAGCGGCTGAATCCGCATCGCGATTCGGGGGGCGAGACGTGTCGCATCTGCCATCTCAACAGCGATGCGTTGCCGCGAGATGGCGTGCGGCGGGGTACGGCGGGGCTGAACGATCCGTCGTCGCGCGGTTGTCTGCGATGTCACGTTGAACATTGGGACTATGCCCCGACCGGACACCTGGGAAAACCGCTGGCCGAGAGTCACCGGGAGCGATTGCGCTCGCATGATGCGCTGGGCAGTTTTCCGCTGGGCGCCAATGGAATCGCTTGCTTCACCTGCCACAATCCGCACGCGAGCGGCACGTTTCCGACGGGGTCCGCGCTGAGCTCGCGCGCCACCCGCGCGGCCGATGCGAAATTGCTTTTGCGTGCCGATCAGCCGACGTTGTGCAGTTCTTGTCACATTCCTTGAGAATTGGTTTTGATCGGCCATTCGACGCGCGGGTCCGCTAGACAGCGCCCTGCGCGGGGCAAATTGGCCACAATTGACTCGTGGGGATATGGCCCCAATTTCCTACCAAATGACCGCAAAATCCGCATTTGAATCAGCACACTTTTGGTATTCGTTGACAGCCTCAAATCTACGTCGCAGAATCTCGATTGTCATGCAGTTCTTTGGATGTGTTTTGTGCGCACTTCGAGTACGAATGAAGCCCCCACTTACCTGCGCAGCGTCGTGGAAGGCGAGTTCGCCTTTACGCTGAGTGAGGCGTTCGAAGGAGCGAGCGTGGGACGGATGTGGCGAAAAACTTTGATCGCCGGCACGGCGGGCCTGGCGGGCGCGTGTACGCCGCCTGCGCCTGTTGAAGGCGATTACGCCAATATCACCGATCCGACGAATCGCGGCGCGAAGTTTGTGGGCAGTGCGTCGTGCGTGCAGTGTCATGCGGGGGTCGCCGCGATCCATCAGCAAAGTGCTCATGCCAACGCGCTCACGCCGGTTTTGGGCGACGGTCCGGCGTATTCGCCGGGCGACGCGATTGCGGGTGTGAGCGCGCCGCCGGCGGGCTTGTCGTGGCGTGATGTGTCGTGGGTGCTGGGCGGATTTCGCAAGGGGGCTCTGCTGCTGGGCGTCGACGGCTATTTCCTGACGACCGGCGTCAGCGGCGTCGCGACGCAATTCAATCTCAGCTTTCCGCCGAACGGAACGCCGGCGGGCTATGTCGAATTTCAGTCGGATCGCGTTGATCCGCTTCCATTTGAATTTGCGACCTTCCGAAGAGTGACGACGGGCGCCGCAGCGCAAGACGCGGCTGCCGCGGAATTCTTCGAAGGTCGCGTAGGTATTCAGGGAACGTGGTCGGAGGCGGGCGTCGCGTGCGAGGCCTGCCACGGCCCCGGCGGCGGCCACTTCTCGGCCGAGGGCAGCGATGTCCGGATCGACCGCGGTGCGATCTTTGTCGATCCAGACGGCTCGGCGACGTGCAAGAGCTGCCACAGCGGATCTTTCGATTCGAATGATCGACAGATTCGCACTATTGATGGATTTGTCGCGCCGTTTCAGCAGGCGAACGAGCTGCTCGCGAGCGGCGCTCACGCGAGCTTTTCCTGCGGCACGTGTCACGAGTCGCATCAATCGAGCAGCGTTGATCGCTCTGCGGCGATTCGCAACGAGTGTCGCGCGTGTCATGCCGATGTGAATATGGCGTTGCACGACGGCGCTGTTTTTCGCCGACAGGATGGATACGCCGAGGTGCTGAGCTGCGAGAGCTGCCACATGTCGTATGGGGTCAAGCGATTTTCATCGGCGGGTTTCGGGCTCGGGGGCGCGGGCGACACGCGGACGCATCTTTTCGGGATCAGCACGCAGCCGCAGACCTTTGCGGCGGCGACGGATGAGGCGGGGAACCTGCGGCTCGACGGCGACGGCCGAGCCGGCATGACAGTCGATCGAGTTTGTCTGCGGTGTCATAACGACGCCGTGGACGGACTGTTTTCATTGACGGTGGCGCGTGCCGCCGAAATCGGACCCAACTTGCACCTCAACTTCTCGCCGTAGCGCTGAAATCGGATTTCAGCGGATGGTGGATGAATGGAAAGGATCGGAAGCATGTCGACGCTCACCAGCAGACAGAACCGTTGGTTCAGCCTGGCAGCCGTCGCGACAGCCGTGTTCGGCTTGTCGGTCACGGGCTGTCCGCAGTTGTTCCCCCCGCCAGCGAATGGCAACGGGAACGGGAACGAGAACTCGAGCAACACCAACACGAACGCCAACTCGGGCAAGGGCAACACCGGCCTGACGGGGCAGTACGTCGGTTCGGAGCGCTGCATGCAGTGCCACAACAACCAGCACTTCGAGTGGTCGCAGACGCTGCACGGCAGCGCGCTGGAGACGCTCGAGGCGATTGGTCAGGGCACGAACCCCGATTGCATTCGCTGCCACGTGGTGGGCTTCGGCCAGCCGGGCGGCTTTGTCGATCGCGCGACGACCGACGCGCTCGCGGGCGTGGGTTGCGAAGTCTGCCACGGTCCGGGACGTCAGCACGTTGAGAACGTGAACGACGAGACGCTGCGTCCGCCGATCAATCTGTCGTCGACGCTGTGTGGTCAGTGCCACACGGGCGTGCATCATCCGAACTTCGAGGAATGGGAGAGCTCGGGCCACGCGGTCGCGAACCAGGAAGTTGCGGCGCGGATGGTCGCCGGCAGCAGCGTGAACTCCTGCGGCCAGTGCCACTCGGGCGAGACCTTCTATGCGATCAACATCGAAAATGGCGAGATCGCTGAGAACGCATTCGTCGGTCGTCAGCCGACCGAAGTGCTCGGCATCACCTGCGTAGTCTGCCACGATCCGCACGAGCGCACGGGCAACGCCACCGACCCCGGCGACGGGCGCGACTTCCAGCTTCGCTTCGCCGAGACGGTGCAGACGACGCCGGTGAACCTGGCTGAGGCGACGACCGATCCGACGCGATTCAACATCTGCGGCCAGTGCCACCACGACCGGGGCCGCGACTGGAAGGTGAATTCGCGCGGACCGCACCACAGCGTGCAGGCGAACTTCTACGTGGGCGAGATGCCGGTGCCGGAGTCGGGCGACGGCGAGCCGGAGCTGCTGGTTCAGAGCGCGAACATGAAGCACCTTGAGGCCTCTGAGCAGTGCGCGACGTGCCACATGTATCGCCAGGATTTCGGCAGCGAGCAGGCTCCGGCCATCGCGGGCCACGACTTCCAGGTGAACTTTGCGGGTTGCGTGCAGAGCGGCTGCCACAACAGCGCCGAGGGCATCGAGACGCGCTTCAACACCTTCAAGTCGGGCATCGCGGCCCGCATCGAGGCGATCAAGACGCGCCTCGGCCCGCTGAACACGTGGGGCTACTCGTCTGAGGGCGGCCCGTCGAACCAGAGCAGCATCAGCGACAACATCAAGAAGGTTCGCTTCCTGATCGCGTATGTTGAGGCCGACGGCAGCTCGACCGTGCACAACACGGACTACGGCGACGCCATCCTCGAGGAGGCGGAGCGGCTGCTGACGCTCGAAGGCCGCTAGACCGGCGCTGCCACCGCGCGGCGCGTGGTTTGAGGTGAGTTTGCAAAACCCGCGGCGGCGGCTCCGATGATTCGTCGGCGCCGCCGTTGCGGGCTTGCTGGACAAAGGTATTTCGCATGTCGACAGCGGCGTCGCCCGCATCTGAGTTGCGTTCGGGACCGTCTCGCGATGCTGTCAGTCTTTGGGGGCATCCGATCAGTCTGTTCGGCCTGGCGCTGGTGGTGCTCGGCGCCGCGCTGATGATCACATTCCTGATCTTTCAGATATTCACCCATCAGAGCAATCCTTATCTCGACATCATCGGATTCATGATTCTGCCGGGGGTGTTTCTGGGCGGGCTGGCGATTACGCCGATCGGCCTGTGGCTGAAGTACCGTCGAATTCGTCGCGATCAGAAATCCGCCACCTTTCGCCTGCCGGAGCTGGATCTCAACGATCCGCACATGCGGCGGCGGGTGGTGGGGTTTGCGGGGGTGAGCTTCTTTGTCGTTTTCCCGCTGCTGGCAATCAGCGGCTACGAGGGCTATCACTACACCGAGAGCACCGAGTTTTGCGCCCGCGCCTGTCACAGCGTGATGGAGCCGCAAGGCGCGGCGCACTCGACCTCGTCTCACGCGCGCGTGACGTGCGCGGAGTGTCACATCGGCGAAGGCGCCGATTGGTTTGTGAAATCGAAGATCTCGGGCGTGCGACAGGTGTTCGCGGTGTGGCTGAACACCTACTCGCGGCCGATCCCCCCTGCCATCCACCATCTGCGCCCGGCCCGCGACACCTGTGAACAGTGTCACTGGCCGACGAAGTTCTACGGATCGCAATATCGCGAGTATGTGCACTATTCGCCGGACGAGGAGAACACGCGGCGGGTGGTGAAGATGCTGATGCACATCGGCGGGGCCGATGAATCGATCGGGCGTGTGGAGGGCATCCACATGCACATGCTCAACAGCGGGAAGATCGAGTACATCGCGACCGACGATCACTTGCAGCAGATTCCCTGGGTGAAATACACGAAGCCGGACGGCAGCGAGGTGGTCTATCGCTCCGACGGCGGGACACACGATGGTCCGCCGCCGCCGGGCGTGCAGCGGGCGATCGACTGCATGGACTGCCACAACCGCGGCGCGCATCACTTCCGCTCGCCGCAAAAGGCGGTTGATCTGTTCATGGAGGTGAAGCGGATCGCGCCGGAGCTGCCCTTTATCAAGCGTGAAGCGGTGGCGGCTTTGACGGTGGAGTATCCCGATCGCGAGACGGCGCAGAAGACGATCCGCGAGCGGCTGACACGCTTCTATTCGGAGCAATATCCGACGCTGTGGTCCGGGCGGCGCGAGTGGGTGGAGCGGTCGATCGAAGGCGTGCTGGAGGCCTATCGGCAGAACTTTTTCCCCGAGATGAAGGTCGACTGGCAGGTGTATGTTGAAAATGTCGGCCATCTCGAATCGGCCGGGTGCTTCCGCTGCCACGACGGCAAGCATGTGAACGCGAAGGGCGAGACGATTTCTCGCGACTGCACGGTTTGTCACGCGGTGATGCAGCCCGTGGAGGGCGGGCCGGACGGCGCGGTCGCGCCGGGCGAATTTGTGCACTCGATGATGCTGATCAAGCACGACACGCTGCGATGCGATCAGTGCCATACGGGCGGACCGCTGCCGCTGTGCCGCGAATGTCACGCCAGCGGTGAATGGCTTGAAAAATCAGAGAATCCCCACCTGATTCCCGCGACTTCCCCGAGCGGCGCGCGTTAAGCTTCGCAGAGGATTTGCTTGAGAAGTTTGACGATGAACCCGCCCCTTCCGATGTTCGCTCCGCGACTTGTCCGCGCGGTGCTGGCGGCCATGCTGCTGGTGGCCGCCGCCTCTGGCGCGGACCCCGAGAACTGCCTGCTGTGCCATCGCTTTCGCGGGCTGAGCCGCGCGGAAAGCGACGGCGGCCGCGTTCACCTCTACTTTGTTGAAGCGCACGACGACAGCGCCGTCGGCCCTCATGCGCGGCTGGCCTGCACCGATTGTCACGGTCGCGAGGCCTTTGCGACGGTGCCGCACGGCGAAGCGCCGCGCGTCGACTGCACGCGGACCTGCCACCTGCAAGACCCCGACGGCGCGGCGCGGCGATTCAGCCATCAGAACATCGCGGATCTGCTGGCCGAGAGCGTGCACGATGAGAAGACGCTGGCGACCGCGCGAGAAGCGAATGGTGAATTGATCGGCGCGGATCAATCGCGCTGCCTGCTTTGCCACGATGAACCGGTATTTCGCGATTTTGCGGCGGTGCTGCCCGCGGCGGCCACGCGGAACGGCGCGACCTTTGATCGGTGCAACGCCTGTCACACCGCGCAGTTGCCGACGGACATCGCTTTTGCATTGCGACACGTCGCCAATCGCCTTCAGCCGGCGCGGCCGCCGCTGGAGCAGGCCCAGGTTTGCGCGGTTTGCCACAGCAATCTGAAGATCCGCGAGCCGGCGGGCATGCACGACGCGGTTGCGAGCTATCTGCGGAGTTTTCACGGCAAGGCCGCGCTGCTGGAGGGCGACGCGACGGCCAGTTGCGTTGATTGCCACGTTTCGCGCGGCAGCAATGTGCACGCGATGCTGGCCAAGGAAGATGCGGCCTCGGCGACGAACAGCGCGAACATCGCGAATTCGTGTCGCAGCGTAACGTGTCACCCCGGCGCGGACCCGACGATTGCAACCGCGGCGGTGCACATGGATGTGCTGTCGCTGCGGGGCTCGCTGGAATACTTAGTCGTGGTGTGCTTCGTGTTGCTCACGATCTTCACGTTTGGCCCGTCGATGCTGATTGTTTGTCTGGAGCTGCTCGGGCTGGCGGTCGGCCGTCGCTCGCCGACGGACCATCACACCGAGCAGGTCGCTGAGCAACTGATGGAGACGGCGGCGGGGCGTCGGGCGCTAAAGCGATTTGACGTGAATCAGCGCGTGCAGCATTGGGCGCTGGTGTTGTTTTTCACGCTGCTGGTGCTGACCGGCTTTCCGATGAAGTTCGCCGATCGCGACTGGGCCGCGTGGCTCATCGGCGTCTTTGGCGGATTGGGCATGGCGCGGCTGCTGCATCACTGGGCCGGGCTGGCGCTGGTGGCGGGAATGATCGCGCACCTGATCTATGTCGGCTTCACTTTGATTCGCCGCCATCGCGAGGCGCGGGCCGCGGGTCAGTCGGTGAGCTGGCTGCAGGCGTTTACGCGGCTGCCGATGTGGATGTCGAAGCAGGACATGGCGAAGACGTTTCAGTTGCTGGCGTACCTGTTCTTTCTGCGACGCTCGCGGCCGAATTTCGGGCGCTTCAGCGTGAAGGAAAAGTTCGAATACATCGGCGTGTTCTGGGGCACGGCGCTGCTGGGGCTGACCGGCATTCTGCTGTGGGGCGAGCAGTTTTTCTCGCACATCATCAGCGGCCGCGTGCTGAACCTGGCGCTGATCGCTCATACCTACGAGGCGTTTCTGGCGCTAATTCACGTCGGCATTCTGCACATCGTCAACGTGATCTTTCAGCCGAATGTGTTCCCGCTCTCGCTGGCGACGCTCTCGGGCGATACGACGCCCGCGGAGTTGGCGGAGAACCACGCCGATCTGGTGCATGAGGTGGCGGACGCAATGGATCGCCGCATGGTCGCTGGGGAGGGCGTCTGATGAGCGCGGGTTCTGCCTCACCATCCCCTGCTTCGCCCGTCCCCCCTGCCGCACCGCCGCAGGCCGCACCGCCGCGCCGCCGGGGCAACTGGATCGGTGCGTTGCGGCGGTCGCTCTGGTCGCTCTTTCAGAGCGTGTACGCGCTGGCGCTCATCGGGGTGATCCTCTGGCTGAGCTTTCTCGCATTTTGGTATCTGCTCGATTCGTTGCTGTTCTCGCCGCTGAGCCCGCCGCAGGTGGTCGATCTGCCTGCCCTGCGCGAGACCGAACTCAGCCGCTCGTCCTCGGCGTTTGCGGGCTTCCGGGCCACCGAGAATCCGCGGATTCCGCTGGCGCACTATCACCGCTTCGGCCCGTGGTTTCAGGCCGACGCGTTCAACGATTGCACGCGCGGCGGGTGTCATGGACCGCTGCCGCATCATCGCAATAAAGAGAGCCGCGCGTTCCTGAATCTGCACGCGACGAGTCTGCATTGCGGCGTCTGTCACATGGAGACGGATCGCAAGCCGCTGGACCTGATGTGGTACGACCTCTCCGACGGCAAGGCCGGCGAGCCGCCGGCGGCGATGCGTGCTCTCGATTGGCTGGAAAAATTGGGCTCACAGCGGACCTACGCCGATGCGCAGCGCAAAGAGATCATCAGCCTGCTGGAGACTGCCAACACGCAGACGCAGGCCCGCGACATGAGCGCGGTGATTCAGCACTTGCGGGCGGTGCGCGGGGACAGCCCCGATTTTCGAGCATTTCTCGATGCCGCCGCCGCGATCCTGCCGCAGCACATGCGCGGCGAATATGGTGTGAAGCTGGCGCTGCGGGGCGCGTTGGGCGGGCCGCAACTGGCGCATCAGCGTAGCGAGCGCGCGATCGAGCAGTACCTGGCGGAAGGGGCCAAGCTGCCCGAGGCCGATCGAAAGGCGCTGCTCGGACAGGTGCATACGCAGCGGTCGGCGGAAAAACGCAGCTGCACCGATTGCCACAACGCGTCGAGCTCGCTGATCGACTTCGCCAAGCTCGGCTATCCGCGCTCGCGGGTCGAAGCGCTGACGCAGCCGCTGCTGATGCAGGCGATCGAGAAGATCATGAAGGGCGAACCGTTTTATCTGCCGGGCTTTGTGACGCCGGCGCAGGAGAGCGGTCATCCGTAGTCTTGGGCGAGGTTCGCGAACCGGGTGGCGCGCGGCGGCGTGCGGCGCGGCGAGTGCGATTGCGCTGTTGCAACCCGTTTCGGCCCAAAGCTCCTCGCGTTATTCCGGCGAAATCGCCGGGGTCTTCTCGCAGACGGGTTCGCCCGCGATGCGGATGCCGAGCGATGTGGCGGTCGGCGCGGATCAGACGATTTACGTCGCCGACGGGGTGAACAACCGCGTCGTGCAGTTCGGTGCCGATGGCGCGTTGCTTCGCCAGGTGACGCAGGCGGGCGAGTTCGATTTGAGCCGGCCGCTGGGCGTGGACTTCGGGGCGGACGGCCTGCTTTGGATCGCCGACACGGGCAACTCCCGCATTGTTGCGCTCGACGCGGCGGGAGCGCTGAAACATGAGTTTCGGCCGGCTCAGAACGGGCGCCGCCCGGCGGACATCACCGACATCGCGCTCGACCCCACGCACGGGCGCGTCTGGTTTGCTGATAACGACGCCGACCAGATCGGTTGCTGCGAGCTATCAAGCGGCGCGGTGACGCGCTTTGGCGCGAGCGGCCTGGCGATGGGTCAGTTGCAGTATCCCTACTCGCTGGCGATCGGTGCGGGCGGCGATGTGCTGGTGAGCGACGTGCTCAACGGCCGCGTGCAGCTCTTTGATCGCGGGGGCCGAGCGGCGGCGTCACTTGGTCGATACGGCGTGGCGCTGGGCGAGCTCTATCGGCCGAAGGGCGTGGCTGTGGCGCCCGATGGCGATGTGTGGATCGGCGACAGCCGCATCGGCGTAATTCAGGTCTTTCGCGCGACGGGCGAATGCCTCGGCGTGCTGCGCGACGGGCGCGGTCAGCCGCTGCGATTTGAGACACCCAGCGGGCTGGCCTTCGACGCGGGCGGCGATCTTTACGTTTCGGAACTCGGCGCCGAGCGCGTGGTGCGCGTGCGTATCCGCCGCGATGCGTCGATCAGCCCTCCGCCGCCGGGTCCGCCGCACACGACGCGCCAGCCGCGCACGTGCACATCCTGCCATCTGGAGTGGATGTCGCCGCTGGTGGAGGGCAAGGCGACTGAGCTTCTATCGCCGCCGCGAAATCCGGCGAATGACCCGGCGGTGGCGCGGAGCGAGAACTGCCTCTCGTGCCACGACGGCTCGATCGTCGATTCGCGCGAGCGGGTCTGGATCGGCCATGGGCATGATCTGGGCATGGCGCCGACGGCGGGCATGAGCGTGCCGAAAAACTTTCCGCTGGTCGACGGCGGAATCGCCTGTCGCACGTGTCACTCGGCGCACACGCGTGGCGGCGCGGGCGAGACGATCGCGCGGGCGGTGTTTCTGCGAGTCAAGGAAGATCCGGCCGAGCTTTGCATTGCTTGTCACGCGGACCATGTGGGCTCCGCCGACCACGCCGGTCACCGGCTGGCGAAGCTCGACGCGGCGCTGCCCGCCAACCTCGCGAGCGCCCGGGCGCATGCGAGCAAGGACGGGCATCTGATGACGTGCCTGACCTGCCACAACGCGCACGGCGGAAGAGAGCGGCTCTTGCTGGATTTGCCCGGCTCCGAGAGCCAGCTCTGCCTGAGTTGTCATCTGGAGTATTCGCTGGCGGATGAGCCGGCGGGTCGCGAACATGGGCTGCACCCGGTCGACGTCGCGCTGTCGACGGCGCAGCGCGCGAGCCTTCAAGCCTCACATGGGACGATCGGCGAGGGTGGCAAGCTGGTGTGCAGCTCGTGTCACTCGATGCACAAACCCGCGACGGACGACTACCTGCTGCGGCACCCGCTGACCGGCAGCGAGGCTTGTCGCGAGTGTCATTCGCCGCAGACCAGCGTGCTGGCGACTTCGCACAATTTCGAGGTCATGCAGCCCGACGTCGCCAATGGAGCGGGCTTCACGGCGGGTGAGGCCGGCGCTTGCAGCGCGTGCCATATGGTTCATCAGCGCGCCCGCCCTGCCCTGCCGATTCTTGAGAATGACCCCAACGCGCGCTGCACCACCTGTCACGCCGAGGGCGAGCTCGCAGCGTCGCACGCTCTGACCAGCATCAACCATCGCGGCGCGACCTGCACCGAGTGTCACAATCCGCACGACGACAAGCATGGCAGCTTTCTCGCTCAACCGGCGAACGTGCTGTGTCGCTCCTGCCACATCGGCTATGGCGATTTCCTCGGAGGGCCGCACGACATCACGCGCTCGCCGGGGAGCTGGCCGCTGGCGTCGCGGGAATCGGCGGGCGACTGTCTGGCCTGTCATCGACCTCACGCCGACGACGCCGGGACGCTTTTCCGCGCCGGCCAAGCCAGCGGAATGATCGGGAACGACGCGGCCTGCGTGCAATGCCACCCGGGGGCGGCGTGGCACGGCGAAGGCGATATTGCCGCACTTCATCCGCGGAAGGGCAACATGCAAGCCGTGGTCCGGGCGCTGCCGCTGGGCCCCGGCGACGAGTTGCAGTGTCATACCTGTCATAACGCACATGCCCACGCCGACACCAAGTCGCTATTGCGCAAGGGCGTTCCGACGGCCAGTGAGCTGGGCTCGTTGTGCATCACGTGTCATACGGACATGGCGGCGCTGCACGCGACGGCGCATGGCGGCGACGCGATGGCGAAAGCCGGGCTCGACGCCGACGCCTGCGCTCCGTGTCATCGTCAGCACGGGCCGCGCCCGGCTGTGCCGACGAAGGCCCTGCTGGCCGCGCACGGCGGCGCGCTGACGGATCGCGATCCGACCTCGACCATGGACCCCGCATGCAGCGCGTGCCATGCCGCGGGCGGTGTCGCGAAGACGCCGGTGATTGCGACTCACCCGGACGTGCCGATGAGCTCGACCCGCGCGGGCGAGGGCGCGATGCCGCTCTTCGATGCGACCGGTCAGGTATCGTCCAACGGGCGGATGCTCTGTCGCACCTGTCATCTGCCGCACGGCCGGCCGGAGTTGATCGGCGATGCGAACTCGGCCGCACTCTCGCCGGTGGAGCGTCGCGCTCGCGGCAATCTGTTTCGAGAGTTTCGGTCGCCCAATCTTTGCGTCGATTGTCACGGCTTCGAGGGTTACGCTCGATTCCTGTACTTCCACGATCCGCTGCGTCGCAGGGGCGAGGCGGCGGTCGACGACACGCCCGCCCTGTGGCGGCCGCGATGAGTTTTTGAACGAATGCGCATAATGACTGCAACCGGAGTGGTTTGATGCAACGAAACGTGTGGTTCCTGACAACGACTGCGGCGCTGACGATGGCGATCAGCGCCTGTGACGCCGAGCGCCCGCCGACCGCCGCAGTCTCCAGCAGCAATACGGCCGCCAAGCCGCAGGACGAGGCGGCGGTGATCGCGGCGCTGCGCGGCGACGCCAAGCCCGGCGACGCTGCGCGGTCCGGGGCTGCGCCGACTTCGGCTTCGAGCCTGCTGCCGCCCGGCCATCCGCCGATCGACGGCAGCGCCGGGCCGACGGCGGCGCCGGCTGCGCCGAGCGGCCCGCCTGTTGCGGTGAAATTTGACGCACCCGAAAGCTGGACGTCTCAGCCGCCGGCGAACTCGTTTCGAAAGGCGCAATACTCGATTGCGCCGGTCGAGCCGGACAAAGATCCGTCCGAGGTGGTCGTGTTCTACTTCGGGCCCGGTCAGGGCGGCTCCACCGCGGCCAATCTCAACCGCTGGCGCGATCAGTTCAGCGACGGCGCCGGGAACAAGCTGCCGGCGGACGCGATGAAGATGGAGCGCTTTCGCGCGTCGGAGTGGGATGTTGTGCTGGTCGAGGTCGCCGGCACGTTCGACGTGAGCATGCCGGGGATGTCGGGCGGCGACGGCGCGAAGCGGGCGAATTATCGTCTGATTGGCGGCGTGGTCGAGGTGCCCGGCGGGTCCTACTTCGTGAAGGCCACCGGCCCCGACGCGACGATTCAGAAGCATCGCGACGAGATTTCAAAGTTTATCCTTTCGGCCAAGCCCGCAAACTGAGCGCGGCGACGCCGAGCTGAATGACAGGTGAGTTTATGAGCACCACCACACTGGTCGAGCCGCTGCGAACGGAGCCGCGCGTCGCGGCTGCCAGCCGCACGCCGTTCGCGGCCCGCGCGCTGCAGATCCCGCTGATCCGGACGCTCTCGAGCGTCGGTTTCGGCATGTCGATGCTGGCCCTGATCCTGGCATATGCCTCGTTCGGATCGGCGTTGCCGCAGGTTCGCGGCACGATCGAGATGACCGAGATGCAGGTCTTTCGCCACTGGCTCTTCGCCGGCCTGATCGGCATTTTCGCGTTTTCGCTGACGCTGGCGACGGTTCTGCGAATCCGCTGGCGCGTCGTGAATGCAGGCGTGCTGACGGTGCATGCGGGCCTGCTGATGCTGTGCTTCAGCGCGTGGTGGTACTTCGCCACCAAGATCGAGGGCGACGCCGTGCTGCTGACCCCGCGCGTGCAGATCTCGCAGGCCAGCGGCGCGCTGCTGCCCGGCGGCGAGCTTGCGGCCCGCGTCGGCGAAAAGTGGGAGCGCACCATGCCGGCGTTTGGCGGCGCGGTGCGGGTCGAGGTGTTGCGTGTGCAACCGCGCGGCCTGCGAAACGCGGCCGAAGCGACCGTCCGCGTGCAACTGGGCGACGCGCCGCCGAGCGAAATCTCGCTGGCGGTCGACGCGCCGGCCGTGCCCGTTTCCGACCGACTCAAGCTCTCGCTGGCCGACTCCGGCGAGGTGGACCGCTTCTTTGATAACGAGGTCGCGGCTCTGCACTATCGGCGAGTGGGTGAAGAGCAGCTGCGCTGGTCGGCGCTGGAGGGCCTGCCCTACTTCCGCGAGCGGTTCCTCGACGACGGCAGCCCGCCAATCCGTGATCGCGACGGCAAAGAGGTTGCGTCGAAGCGCACGCGGCCTACCGCGCGGCTCGCCGGATTCGAATTGCCCACGGGCTGGTTTGAGCACTGGCGCATGCCGCTGAACGTCGAGACGACCGAACTGCCCTTCGACGTGACGGTCACGGGCTATCTGCCCTACATCGCCGGTATGCGTAACGGCGTCGCGGCGGGCGGAGAGCAGCTCAACCCGGCGGCCGAAATCGAAATCGGCCTGGGGGATCAGAAGATTCGCGAGTGGCTGGTTGCCAAGGACGCGAAGGAATCGTTGCTGGGGACGGCGATCCCGTTCGAATTTCGGTGGATCGAGAACGAGCAGGAGCGCGAGGCGCTCTATGCACCGCTGATCGGAACCGACGAGCTATCTGTCGAGGTGCGCGACGCGGGCGTGCGAAAGACCTACGCGATTCGCTCCGGCGAGACGATCAAGGTGGAGGGCACGCCCTACGAGATGGTGATCGAGCAGCTTTCGCCGGCGTGGCCGCTGATCACGCCCGGATTTGAGGGCGCCACCTCGCCGATCGCGATGGTGAAGGTGACCAACGGCCAGAAGACTTACAGTCGGACGGTGGTGCAGCGCTTCCCGCATCTTTCGCAGGACATCGACGAAGCGGGAATGCGCCGCAAGGACGGCCCGTATGACCCGAACCTCGTGCTTCACTACCGCAGCGCCGCGCGCGGCTGGTTTCTGCTGACCGCGGGGCCGAAGCTGGCGCCGATGCTGGCGTCGTTCTCCACCGACGGCAAAGTCGAGCGCATTCCGCTGAAGGTCGGCGAGCAATCGCCGTTGCACGCGGGCGGTTTGCATTTGAACTTCCGACTCGCGCAACTGATCGAAAACAGCCGCTCGATTCTCGAGCCGGTGGTCGAGCCGCTGGAGCATCGTCGACCGACCGTGGGCCGGCCCAGCGCGTCGGCCATTCGGCTGGAGATCCGCGGACGGGGCGAACTCGCCGCGTGGAAGGAATCGCGCTGGATCACCTTCAGCAATTACCCCCATGTCGATCCTAAGCCGATCGTGGTGCGGCCGCCCGGTGATGCGCAGGGTTACGAGTTCATCTACTCGCGCAAGCCGCATTCGCTCGAAGCGCGGCTGGGCGCGGATCAACTGGCGGTCGAGTTCATGCCCGGTCGCCGCAGCGTTGAGCGTTGGCGCAGCGAGTTCCTGGTTCAACGAGCCGGCGATGAGACGATCCGTCGCGGCATGGTACAGACCAACGAGACGTTTTCGGTCGGGCGCTGGACGCTCTTTCAGAGCGGCGCGGCGCAGGACCATTGGAGCTTCACGGTGCTGGGAGTCGGCAATCGCAACGGCATCTGGATGCAGGTGCTGGGTTGCACGCTGATCTCGCTCGGCTGCCTCTACGCGTTTTACATCAAGCCGATCCTGCGCCGCCGCGAGCAGGATGCGGCGCTGGCTCTGGCCGGCGCGCGGGTCGCGGCCGGCGCTTCGCGCAATGGCGCTCGCAACGGCCACGCGGGAGCCCACGCATGAATCCGGAGATGACGAACATGATGAATACGTCACGACTTCGCGGCGCGATGCTTCCGATCGCGCTCGTCACCGCTTTCTTTTGCATAAGTGCGCACGCCGGCGCCGAGCCGTTCGACGCGTCGAGGCACGCGATCAAGCTCGACCAGCAGATCGACTGGTCGGCCTTGCGGCTGGTCGCGGTGCAGGACGGCGGGCGCTACAAGACGCTCGACTCCTTCGCCCGCGAAGCATTCAGCGGCATGCATGGAAGCGAGTCGCTGCCCGGCCTCTCGCCGCTCGGCTCGCTTTGCGACTGGCTTTTTCGCCGCAAGGAGTATCTCAACTCGCCCGTCGTGCGGATCAAAGACAAGGGTTTGCGCGTTCACTTTTCGTCGCACATGCCCGACGTCGCCCGCATGCGGATCGTCAACACCGGCTACATGACGCTGCTTGAGCTGGTGGACGCTGAAGTGCGCAGCCGCATGGACGAGCTTGAAACCAACACGATGATGAAGACGGCGATGAACCGCGCCCGGGAGGCGGAGTTTTACGCCGAGGCCATGGAGCGAGCGCTGCGTTTTGTGCCCGCACCCGACGGCGACGACACTCATCCGTGGTACACGCCGGACGAATTGCAGGCGAACCTCTCCGACGCGCTTCTGCAATCCGCGGGCCTCACGCGGGCCAAGGTCGGCGCTCCATTGCCGGGAATCTCCGAGGCACAGGCGCTGAGCATCATGGGCCCCTGGGCACGGCTGAAAATCGCCTGGACCAGCGGGGACGCCGCCGCGGCGCAATCCGCGGTGAACGACCTCGCTGCCGCGCTGCCAAAGCTGGCCGCGCCGGGGGTCTATCCGGCGGAGTCTCAGCGACGAGCCGAGGCCAAGTATTACGCGATGGGCAAATTCACATGGGGCTACATCATTTACGCCCTTGCCGCGTTGGTCAGCGTCTGGGCGCTGGTCACCGGTTGGCGCGTGCCCTACGTCGTCGCGATGTTGCTCGCGCTGGCGGCGATGGGCGTGCATGCCTACGGGCTGGGGCTCCGCTGGTCGATCCTCGGGCGCATCCCGGTGGCCAATATGTTTGAGGCCGTCGTGGCCTCGGCGTGGGGCGGCGTGCTGATCGCAATCTTGCTGGAGTTCGTCTATCGCCGACGCGTCTTTCTGGTTGCGGCGAGCTTCGTCGGGTTTTTGTCGCTGATCCTCGGTGCGTTTGTGATCCCCGGCCAAGGGACGCTGACGAGCATCATGGGCATTCTCGACGATGTGATGCTGCGCATTCACACGGTGCTCATCATCCTCTCCTACGCCCTGATCGCGCTCGCCGCGGTCATCGCCATCGTCTATCTGCTGGGGTACTACCTCGTGCGTTCGCCGCAGCGATCGGCGGAGGCGGGCATTCTGGTGGCGGTGGTGGGTGTGGTGCTGTGGCCGGTGCTGACCTACTGGATCTACAACTCGCCCGTGGCGCTCGACGGGAGCCACCCGCCGCGACAAAACGTGCGCGAACTCGCCAGCGTGCTGACTGTAGTGACGCTCATTCTGATGGCCTTCGCACGCATCCTGCCTCGGGCCGCGCGCTTCCACGCTCTCTGGACCGGCGGCGTGCTGGCGTTCGCCTACGCATTGATCTGGCTGACGCCCTTCGGCTTTGCCAAGGGCATGGCGTTGACGATGGCGATCGGCGGATTCGCGTGGGCATTGGCGACGCTGATCGGCATGGCACTGCCAAATGCGGCGCGAGCTCTGGCCGACGCCCCCGTGCGCGAGCAAGTGGCGCTGGCGGGCGCTTCCGGCGCTCAATTCTCCGACGCGGCCGCACTCCGCCGGCAGCGCCCGATTTTGGCGGGCGGCGCACCGGGCGACGAGGCTGCCGCCGCGGCGCTGCCCGTGTGGCTGCATCACGCCGACTGGTGCCACCTGATCATTTTGAACATGGTGATCGTGATGCTCTTCGTCGGCATCGTGCTCGGCGCGGTTTGGGCGGACTATTCGTGGGGTCGTCCGTGGGGTTGGGATCCGAAGGAGGTGTTCGCGCTGAACACCTGGATCATCTACGCGATTCTGCTGCACATGCGGTTCATCACGAAAAATCGCGGCCTGTGGACGGCGTGGCTGAGCGTCGCCGGGGCGTTGATGATGGCATTTAACTGGTGCTTCGTGAACTTCTTCATCGTCGGCCTGCACAGCTACGCCTGATCGAAGCGCCCCCTCTCGCAAATTCTCCGCTGCGGTGCGGAATCACGTTCCGCACCGCAGCAGTCCCCCCCGACGCACGCCAAACGACAACAATCGGCGAATCGGCGCTGCCGCCGTTTTCCTTTCAAATCGCCTTGAAATATCTGTTTGGTTTCTGTAAGGTTTCGGCTGACGAGCCTGATCGCGAAACCTTCAGAGAACGGAGAACAGTCGATGGCCACCAAAATCCCCCACATTCCCGCCGGATATCACACCGTTACGCCGAGCATCATCGTCAAAGACCCCGACGCGGCTCTCAAGGTCTACGCCAAGGCGTTTGGAGCGGAGCAGGTCATGGTGCTGCGCTCGCCGGATGGCTGCGTGATGCACGCCGAAATGCAGATCGGCGATTCCAGGATCATGATGGGCGGCGAATGGCCGGACATGGGCATGAAGGCGCCCTCGCCCAACCATGTCTCGAGTTCGCTGATGATCTACGTCCCCGATTGCGACAAGGCGTTTCAGCGAGCGGTCGCGGCGGGGTGTCAGCCGGTCCACCCGCCGTCTGACATGTTCTGGGGCGATCGCTTCGCGAAAGTCGCCGACGCGTTCGGCCATGTCTGGGCGATGGGGACGCACATCGAAGATGTTTCGCCGGAGGAGTGCGCACGCCGGGCGGCGGCTTGGAAGCCGTAGGGCAACGGGAATCGACATGCGCCCGGGAGGCACGACGGCTTTAGGAGCCGGGCCTTTGGGCGCGTGATGTCGCGCAATCTGAATAGCAGCCCGCGCGGCGCGGGCGTCAGCCGCGGATCACAGGGATCAGCTTTTCGCGGCGCAGCGCCCGCAGCTTTCGCGTTTCTTCGGTTTGCGGGTTGAGCTCCTGATCGGTGCTGTCAAAGAGCGCTGAGTAGGAGAACACGCAGAAGTCGCCGGTCTTTTCGCGCGAGTGCTGGATCTCCTGCGCGACCTCGGCGATGCGCTCGGCTTCGTCGGCCCCCTTCTTGCGGGCGAACCACAGACCGGGCACGACGCGGGCCTTGGGCCGATCGGTCAACCAGGGCTCGAGCCGCGCGGAAAAGGTCTCAATGTCCGGGGTGTAGTTCATCAGGATGACGGCGTCGACGCTGCCGCGATCGAGCCAGGCATAGCCGTCCTGGAAATGGGTCAACCCGTTGGCCCGCTTCGCGCCGCACGCCGCCGTGAGCACGGCGCGTGGGCGCGCCTCGCGCAGGGCGCCGCGGATATCGCTCACGAGCGTGTTCACCTGCTCGGTGCGCCAGGCGTTCCAGGCCGCTTTGTCATCGTCGGGCTTATTGCCGGTCGCGGCGGCGTAGAGCTCGAGCGTCTTCGCGTCGCGCGGATAATCGATGCCCGAGCCGCGCGGGGTCGCGGGCGGTTCGTTGGGAAAACGGATGTAATCGAGGTGCAGGCCGTCGATGTCGTACTTCGTCGCCACCTCGCGGCTGACCTCGGTCAGGTATTGCCGCACCTCCGGCAGGCACGGATTCAGGCTTACATAGAACGAAGTGAGCTCCTGCCGCTTGCCGTTCTGGTCATACCAGAACCAATCGGGATGAGTGTTGTAGAGCTGTTTCGGATTGGAAGGCGGCTTGGTGCCGCGCCAGGCGGGCATGACATTGATCCACGCGTGCAGCTCGACGCCGGCGGCGCGGGCCGCGTCGATCGCGGTTTGCAGCGGATCCCAACCCGGGTCGTCGCTCGCGGAACCGCGCGTCAGCTCCTCGGCCCACGGCTCGATCTCGGAGCGATAGAAGGCGGTGCCGTTGCCGCGAACCTGAAACAGCACGGCGTTGAAGCCGGCGTCGGCCGAGTTTTGCACGATCGCGTTGACGTCGGCGGGCGTGCGATAGTCGCCGCGCGTGACCCAGATGGCTCGCATGGGGTCGATGACGCGGGCGGATTGGCAGCCGGTGAGCAGAAGGAGGAAGAGCGAACAGCGAACGGCGAATAGCGAATGTGACGAGCGACGGGGGAGAAGTCGAGAAGGCAGATTCACGATTGGTCCTCGCTGGAGACACGCGACGCCGCGCAGGCTGACGCCTGCGGCTCGGCTCGAATCATACGATTGACGGGGGACGGCCCGAAAGTCGCGGCCGGTGGCGCTTTACCGATAGCGCCACTTCTGATCCAGATCGAAATCAACGATGAGCGCGAGCGGCTGGCCGGCGGCGTCGAGCGCCCAATAGGCGAAGTAGCCGCCATCACCCCATCCGCTATTGCAAGCAGGCACATCGATCGGCGGCTTGGTTGGGATTCGAATGACACCGGCAAGGCCGAGGCAGTCGGGCCGAGCGGCTTGCGCCGCTTCTTCGAAGTCAAAATAGTTGTCGAGGACGTTTTCCTCGTCTACGTCGTCCGACGGTTGGAACCGCTCGCGATCGGCGAGGTCGATGATGCCCACGCCGCCCATATCGACGCCGATGGCCTGCATGGTGTCGGTCCCGACCCACTCCGGGTTGTCGGCCTCAGACTCCGGATCGCCCATCGCCGCGAACACGAAACGCGCGGGAACCTGCTTGCGAATTTCCAGCGTGAGGTAGGCCGCACGCGGCGTATCACCCATCCCGTCGGACGGGCCTTGGCCTTTGCCATTCGGCCCCCAGATGGTGACATAGATTTTGTAATCGCCGGGCGGGATCTTTCGCAGGATCGGTTGGCTCAGGTCGAAGCCCATGCCGACATCGCCGACGATGACGCGGCCGGAACGAACGCGCAGCGTCGCCAGCTCGACGACGCGCAAGTCGCGCGGAACCAGCAAGTTTTCGTCGGGGCTGGCGCTTAGGACGGCACCATTGACTAGCGCGTTGCGAAGCATCGCGTCCGGCACGCCGGGCGGCGGAGATTCTTCGCTTTCGGCCATGACTAACCTCCCTGGTGATGTGTTGAAGCGTCGTGACGTTTCGGTGGGCGATTTTTCGCCCGGATGCCCCAAGTCATCGACTTTGACGGTTGCGCGAAAACGTTCGCGCGGCGACCTCTATAGCCGCAAACGAAAATGATACCCCTCGATCTCGAGCCGTTCGCGAAAATAGAAGCGGTGCGCGGCGAAGCGCTGCACGCCGGAGTCGAGTTCGAGCGTGGCGCAGCCCTCGCGGCGGCCGAGTTCGATCAGCCACTTTAACAGTGTCTTTCCGCAGCCGGTGGAGCGCGCCGCGGCGTCGGTGACGAGGTCATCCACGTAGATCACCGGGCCGGAGAACAGGGTCTCCATGAAGCGATACCCGGCGTAGGCTCGCGGCGCACGAGTGTTGTCGTAGAGCCCGACGGGGCGATAGCCCTGCTGCTCCTGCCGTCGCACGCGCTCGACGAGCGTGGCGGGCGTTAAGTGGGGTCGCAGCTGCGAGATGACGGGGAAAAAGGCGGTTAACGCGGCGTCGTCGGTTAAGTGCGCGATGGTCATTCGCACAGCGTAATGGCGAACGACGAAACAAAAAACGAAGCCCGCGCCGAGAAAGGCGCGGGCCAGTTTTCTAACACGAGGATCGTCTGCTCGGCGAAGCGCCGCCGATCAGCCGCCGGTGCCGCCGGCGAAGGTCGGGAAGGCCTCTTCTTCCTGTTCCTTCTGGATCAGGATTTTGGCTTTCATCAGGATGAGCAGCGTGCGCGTGTCCTTCACGACGGTCGAGTTGGTGAAGGCGCGCTTGAGGATCGGGATCTTGCTCAGGATGGGCACGCCGGCCTCGACTTCGATCTCGCCGACCTGCTTCAGACCGCCGATGAGGATCGTGCCGCCATCGGGGATGGAGGCGGTGGTGTTGATCGAGACGAAGCGCTGATCGCGGAGCGTGACGAACGAGCCGGGCGAACTACCGCTGGCACGCGACACTTCGAAGCGTTCGAGCGAGGGCTCTTCCGACTGCGTGGTGCGGATCGTGGTCGTGACGTACTTGCGATCGGCGCTGATCGTGCCTTCGACGTCGAGCGTGACGCCGCTGGGGGCGACGTCGATGATCGGAATGAAGCCGACCGCGTTTTCGGCGACGATGGGCTGCAAGCTGCCGACGAACGTGCGGGCGCGGCCGATGATGATGTTGGCCCGCTGGCCGTTGAACATCAGGATGCGCGGGCTCTGCACGATGCTGCTGCGGGCGTTGGCCTGCGTGGCGCGGATCAGGAAGTCGACCTGCAGGTTGTCGAGCACCGAACCGGCGATGTTCAGAGCCGGCTGAGCGAGGCTCTGTGCGAACGACCCCGGAACGCCGGTGTTCAGGTTGCCGGGGTTCACCAACCCGAGCGATCCCTGCTGCGCGGTGATGGGGGTGGCGTCGCTCAGTTGCGGCACGATGCCGGTGCTGGTCGGGACGTAGGCCGCCTGCTGATAAGGCTGGACGGGCGTCAGACCGGGGGTGAAGGGCGTACCAAAGCCGGGCGGACTGGCAAAGGTGCCGATCTGCGAGAAGGTGCGCGGGATGAGGACCGGCGCACCGGTGAAGGGATCGCTGATCGGGGCGCCGCCGCCGGTGAAGGAGCGGTCGAACCCGGCACTGCCCTGATTAAAGACGAAGTCGATGTCGACGCCGATTTCTTCGAGGAAGTTCGAGGTGACGTTCAGGAATCGCGACTCCATGGCGATCTGCAGAGCGCGGGTCTCGCGAAGCTGGCCGAGCAGGTCCTGCACCTGGCGGTGCGAGTCGGACGTGTTGTAGATGATGAGCTGGCCGTTGAGCTCGCGGATCGAGGCTTCGCCGCCATTCTCGCGCCAGGAGTCGGGTTCGACGGTCTGGCGGATGAGATCGAGGATACGCTCGACCAGCGCGCCGGCGTCGAAGTCGTCTTCCTGATTCTGCTGGCCGCCGCCCTGGAAGAGCTGGCCGCCCTGTCCACCACCGCCGCCGCCGCCACCGCCGCCCGCTCCGCCGCCGGCGCCGAAACCGCCCTGCTGCTGGCCGACGTTCTGCAACGCCTGGGCCGGGTCGAGCTGGGCCGCGTTCGCGAAGCGCGGGACGTTGACGAGCAAGTCGCGGATGTCATAGACGAGGATCAGCTTGTCGCGGTCGAGCTTTTCCTTGGTCGCGATGCGGAGCAATCCCTCGCCGACGGCAAAGGCGAGCCGCACGTCGCCGCCGGCCTGCGTCAGGATCTCGTTCATCACAGTGCGGAGCGAGAGACCCGCAAGGCGGAGCGTGATTTCATCGTCCTTCTGAATGCCGTTGGTCTCAAGATCGTCCCAGTCGACCGAGATGTTGATCGACGTGTTTTCCTGGAGATAGTCGACGACCTTTTCGAGGGCCTGGCCGGCGAAGCTGATTTCGGGCAGGACCTCTTCGAGCCGCTTATTCAGCTCGATGTCGCCGAGCGACTGCCCCGTGACGCCCGGACCGATGGCGTCGCGACGGGCAATGATCTCGGCCCAGTTGCGGGGATAGACGACGTCGTAGTCGAGCGGGATCAGGGCGGCATCGGCATTGGTCAGCGCCCGACGCTGCTCAAAGCCGAGCTGGGCGTGCCAATCCTGCTGCTGGAGATACGAGGCATAGTCTTCGGCGAGTTCGAGGTAGTGCTTGGCACGCGCGTTGGTCGCGTCGATCAGCAGCACCTGGCGATACACCTCGGCCTCTTCGTTGAATTTCTGCTCGCGGCGGAGTTCGGCGCCGGTCGCGAAGAGCTGCTCGATCTTTTCGGCCTTCTGGGCCTCGATCGCGGCGGTGCGCTCGGCGATGAGCGTCTTGATTTCTTCGGCCTGGATGCCGGCGGTGCGAATTTCGTACTCGCGGGCGCGGCTCTTCACTTCGTCCTGCAGAGCCAAGGCGCGTTCGCGGGCGCTGGTGTATTTGTCGGCCGGCTCGGCGTATTCGCGGGCGGCTTCGATTTCCTGCAGGGCCTGCGAGGCGAGGCGGCGGGCTTCGTCGAAGTTTTCTTCGCCCATGGCGTTGCGAGCCTTGGCCGAGAGATTGTCGAGCAGGGCGACGGCACGCTGCCAGAGCAGCTCGTCGCGGGCCTGCATCTCGTCGACCGTGCCGGCTCGGGCGGCGTCGCGCCCGCTGCCGGCGATCAGCGTCGCGGGCGGGGCGCTATTCATCGGCGCCATCGGACCGGTCGAGACGACCGGGGCCGGCGTCGCGGTGCGCGTCACCACCGGGGCGGGCGCGGGGGCCGGGCGGCTGGGCGAAGCGCTGGTCACCGGAACCATCGGCTCCAGATAGATATTCGTGCGGGCGGTCTGCGGAGCCGGACGATTGGTCGTCATCGTCGGCTGCGGTTGCGGGCGGGGCTGTGCCGGGGGGGGGGTCGAGGACCCGGAAGAGACCGGGACCATTTCGCCCACCGGACCCTGCGGCGTGGCCGGACCGGCGGTCGTGACCGATACGCGCTGGGTCGGCTGGCCGGAGGCCATCTTGGATCGAACGCTATCGCGCTTGCCGATCGCCTGATCGCGCAGGTCGGCGGGCGTGTTGGGGTTTTCGATCACGGCCGAGTAGAGCGCGTCGGCCGTGGCCCAGCGCTGCTGGCCGAAGGCGGCCTCGGCGTCGGTGAAGTCCTGCTGGGACTTCTTCGCACCGTCCAGGGTGCGCTGGACGGCGGCGGCGAGGCGGTCGAGTTCCTGCTTCTCGGCGTCGGAGAGCGACGCGCGGTCGATCTCGGCCAGTAGCTGTGCGGCCTCGCTGTACTTCTGCTGCTCGTAAAGCTGGACCGCTCGATCCAGCTTTTCGACCGATCGCCCGGCGGCGAGAAGGATCGCCCCCAGCAGCAAAATTCCGGCGCCGCTCAGCGTTCGGCTTGATACTCGCATTCGAGAAACTCCTGGCAGCCAAGTTGGGGCGGGACCGGTTGGATGGTTGTCCCGCACGGGTATGCCTTGCCTTCCATCGACGAGCCGCCGGCTTTGCATTCGCCGACACGCCGTTTGCGGGTGCGCCTCCGAAGAGACGCGAAGACCGCCGTTCGAATCACGCGCTCGCCCTTACCGGCGGCGGAGTGTAGCTATTCGTCAGAACGCGAGCAACGCCGTCGCAGGATCGGGCTGACCGCGTTTCTCTCGGACGGTGAATTTGGTCAGGGGGTTCCCGGCTCGCCCTTCAAAACGGTTCGAATTCGACCTGCGCCCGCCCCACTGCCGCGGCGGGCGACGGACAATTCCGGCGCCGGTCGTCGCGACGGAAGAGCCTCAAGTGGTCGAGACGACCTTGCCCCGCCGGGGCGCAATCTCACTTCGCGAACGCAAACCGGCCCACCAGCTCCGATACATGGCTCAGCCCGCGCTTGCTCAGGTAGGCCGGCAACTCGGCGGCGATTTTCTGTGGGATCGTTGGGTCGACGAACAGCGCCGTGCCCACCGCCACCGCCGTGGCCCCGGCCAGCAGAAACTCGACCGCATCGCTGGTGGTCTGGATGCCGCCCATGCCGAGAATCGGGATGTTGGCCTTCTGGGCGACCTCGCGATAGACGCGGTGCACATTGAAAAGCGCCAGCGGCTTGATCGCCGGGCCGCTCAGCCCGCCCGTGACGTTGGCGATGTTCGGCTTCCACGTCTCCGCGTTGATCGACAGCCCGACATAAGTATTGATGAGCGACAGCGCATCCGCCCCGCCGTCGATCGCCGCCCGCGCCAAGTCGGCGATATCCGTCACGTTGGGCGAGAGCTTCACGATCATTGGGTGGCGCTTGCTGGCCGCTCGCGCCGCGGCGACGACTTCGCGCAGCAGCCGCGGATCGGTGCCGAACATCAGCCCGTCCTTCACATTCGGACAGCTCACGTTCAGCTCAAACCCGGCGATGCAGGCGTGCTCGTCGAGCCGCTCGATCACAAAGGTGTAATCCGAGATGTCGTACCCCGCGACATTCACCCACACCGCTGTCGGCATGCGCTCGATGAACGGGATCTTTTCGGCGATGAAACGCTCGACGCCGACGTTGGCCAGGCCGATGGCGTTCAGCAGCCCGGCCCGCGTCTCGACGATTCGCTCCGGGTTGTTGCCGGGGCGCTCATGCCGCGTCACGCTTTTTGTCGTGAAGCCGCCCAGCCGCCGATAATCGAGCAGCTCGGCGTATTCCGGTCCATAGCCGCAGGTGCCCGAAGCGGTCAGCACGGGGGAGACCATGGGCACGCCGGCCAGCGTCGTGCGCAGTGCGGGGTCGATCAAATTTTGTTGCATCATCTGAGTCATCCGTCCGCATGTTAACGGCCCCGCTCCGCCCCGCCGATGGAGTCGATAGCGCCGCAGCCCCGCACGGGCGCGCGATCCTCACGCCGCGTTTGGCGTGCGGCAGCGCTATCGACGATCGCCCCGGCGAGGCGAAATGGACAAGATCGACCAGCTCTACGAATGGCTCACGCAGCAGCCCGCTCCGCACGCGGATCGGGCATTGGCCGCCGCTTTGCCCGCCGCGGAGCCGGAGTACATCGTGCGGCTGGCGGGGGCGCTGCTGAAGCGCGAGAACGCGACCGCGTGGGGCGCGCTGGTGGTTCACCGCGACCGGCTGCCCAGCGACGCGCGCGAGGCCGTTTTTGCGCGGCGCGATCTGCTCTACGCGGGAATCGCGCGCGCCGCGCAGTGGTCGAGCCCGCTGGCGCGCAAGAGCGCGCTCGAGTGTCTGGCGCAACATCCGCGCGGCAAGCTGGCCTACCTGATTCCCGATGCGCTGCGCGACGGCAGCACCGAAGTCCGCGACGCGGGCGCCGCCGCCTTTCGCGCCATGGCGGCCCAATTCCTCGACCGCGCCACGCCCCCGCCCGACGGACTCTCGTGGCAGGCGTTTCACGACGGCGAAACGCGGCAGTTCATCGAAGTGGTCTGGAACGTCTTCAGCCATCTCGACCGCCATTTCCACGTCAACGCGTTCGAGGCCACGCTGTGGTTTGCGCGCTACTTTGACGCCGACCTTTGGGACGCCCTCGAAGCACCGCGTTCGCACGCCGGGTATGTGGTGCGCGAGCATTTGCCGGCCTGGGATGAGCCGCGCCTGGCGGGGTTCCTATTGCTCGCGCTACGCCGGTCCAACTGGCGTCGGTTGGCTGCTCACGCCTTGCAGCGCTTTCGCACGCGGCTGGAATTCGAAGCCCTGTTGGAGCACACCGAGCTGCTGAACGACGAAGAAATCGCGCGCCAGGTCCACCTGCTCAAAGACCCCGGCTGGCAGCCATGGCTCAAGCTGCATCATGGCGACTGGAACGCGGCGATCGCCCCGCGCGTCGCCCGCTGGATCGCGACCTCTCGCGGCGGTGACGAGCTGGGCGTGGCCACGCTCAGCGACTGGATCAGCCACGGCGGCGCTACCCATCGCCGCAGCGCTATCCTGGCCCTGGCCGCACAAGGCGGCGCCTCGGCCCAGCGCGTGCTGGCGCGCATCGCCGCCGCCGGCGACGACGCCAATGCCCATTTCGCATCGTGGACGGTGGTCGGCCGCCAGAGCGGGATCGCCGCCAAGAGCAGTGATGCACGGCATCGCCCTAGCGCCACTCCCGGGCCGCCGCGGATTTCGGCCAGCAGCGTGCAGCACCAGATCCACCCGGCGTGGCAGGCGCTGCAGCGATTTGGCGAGACCGAAGACCTGCAGGCTCTGATCGACGACGATCGCGATGAGTGGCGTGTCTGGGTGCAGCGGCTGCTGGAATCCACCGACGATCGCGACCGCGTCACCGCGCTGCGGGTCGTCGAGCGGGCCGACCTGTTTGAGCTGTTTCGCGCCAATGTGCATGCCGCGACGCGCGATGCCGCGCCCGGCGTGCGCAACATCGCGCTGCGGATCGAGCGCCACGCCGCCAGCTCCGCCAAGCCGAGCCCCGCCGAGCGCTCGGTCGCGAGTCCGGCTTCCGCCGCGAGGACCGGCGAATGAGCGCCGTCGCCGCCCTGCTCCTGGCTCTGGTCGGCTCGGCCGAGTCGGACGAGTTCATCCGTGCCTTGCGGGAGGGCTTTAACGGCGAGAACGACGGGCAGTCTGCACGCAATCTCGCCATCGGCGCCGTGATCGTGCTGACGCTTTTGGCGGTGTTGGCCCGTGTGTTCCGCGGCGATCAGGGACGGGTCGATCCGCCGCCCGATCTGCTCGCCGGCGCGGCCGAAGAATTGGGCCTGACCGACGCCGATCGACGCGACCTGGAACAGGTGGCGCGGGCGATTCGCGCGCCGCAGCCTATCGTGCTGCTGCTCTCCCCCGCGAATCTCAAGCGCGCCCTCGAAGCCGGCGACTTTCGCAAGCGCGACCCCTCGCTCTGTGACCGGCTGAACGACCTCACGCAACTCATTCACGGTCGCGCCCTGTGGCCGCCGCGCTCGAAGGTGGATGTGAAGGATATTGATCCGATTCGACGCGGATAAGTTTCGGTCTCCGGCTTACAGGTCGACGAGTTGTAGGGTGTGTTTACTCCGCTCCGGTCGTCACTTCCGACTCCGTACATCGTCGGGCGGCATCAACACACCATCCATGACTGCACCCTTGGATCGCTAGGTATCATTTCTACATGTCGCAGGCAAGTCTGAAATGGCTCTCGTTTGTTGCCGTCGCAAGCGCTGCTCTCGCCGGGCTGGCAGGTCCCGGGCTCGCGTGGGCTCTACTCCTGCTGCCAGCCTGGTCCTTGATGCTGCTCGTTGTTCCGCAATTGGTCATGATTCGTCCGTCGGAGCTCCTCGTTGGCGCAGCTGCAGCCGCATCCTTCATCACGGTCGTAATCTTCGGCGCGAGCATGCTTGTCAGAATCGAAATGGCCCTCGCGCCAAGTGAAGCATGGAAGATCGGTGACGCGGGGATAAGCCACATAACCTACAGCACCCGGACCCCACACTATCCAAATGCACCCAGCCTCACCATGAAGTGGTGGCCGCGAGTTATTCCTTTTGGTTCCTCGTTCATAGCCATTGGCCGTCTGCTCGACGGATCGAGCCGCGAAGAGTCACGCGCCACTTGGCCACTCGTGGCGACCACTCTTCTCCCCTTTCTCGTGCTCAGGCGCTTGCGCCGCGATCGCCTGCCGCCCGATGTTTGTAGGCGCTGTGACTACAAGCTGACCGGAAACACGAGCGGACGATGTCCGGAATGCGGGCAAGTGCGACAAACAGCCCGTTGATGAACGCCTCGTGTGCGATTGGGCAGCAGCGGAAGCACGGAAGACGCTGCATAGCACCAGCACCACGCGGCGTACCAATCGCCGCCTCCATCCGCCAGCCCTCCCCTACCGCTTCCCTTATCGCCCAAAGTAGCGCCGCGCCTCACGCCGGACCATCCAGAGACAAGGGAGCGCGCCGACGAGCATTAGCACGACCATCAGCGTCATGCCTTGCCAATTTCCCAAGCCGCTTGTCTGCCAGCGCGAGTCGCTGACATCGCGCAGCGGCAGCCGCGCCTCATCCGAGGTGGGCTTTTCGCGAAGGCGCCTCCACGGGGCGGCAGCCATGCCTTCCATGAACAGGCGCAGGCGATCCACATCGCCGACTTGCTCGGGGCATGCGGGGTTCACGCCGCACGATCTCAGGTAATCGCCAATCGTCGCGGCTTCGTAAGGACGTTTGGTGGCCTCGGCGCCGATGTCAAAGGTGTGGATGCGGCCCCCGGCGACATGAAGCTCCAGCGGCGGGCGAATCGCGACGGCGAAACTTGGGGGGACAAAGCGGCGCGAGGTCGTGGGCGGATCGGCGGGGCGCGTGGGGCGGACGCTGACGATCCGCAGTTGGTAAAAGGAAGCGCCGTCGCCGACCTGTCGCGCGAACGCGAGCAACATCATCTCCTGCCACGCGCCGGAGCGCGGCTGGCCGATGGCGACGGTGCGCGACAAATGCTCTGTGCGCCAGGGGGACACGCGCTTGAACCAGTCGCTGGCGCCGACGAGCGGAACGCCGATCATCCAGACGAGCATGAGCACAAACCACGGCGCTTGTCGCAGCAGATAGGCCCGCTCTCGCGCGTCGCCGAAAATCGGGCGGTGCGCCGCATAGGTCGCCGGGTACCCCTCACTGCCATTGATCAATTTGTCGAGCTGGTGGACGAGCGAACTCAAGCGTACGAACGGCGGATCCGGCTCGCGACCGTCGTACTCGCGCACGAACACCGGGGCGACCGAGCTATTCGGCGGAAACTCGGCGGCGCCGGTGGCGCAAGCCCGCAGCCGCGGGAGCAGGACGAATTGCAGCCACTGGTCGAAGGCCATCGTGTCCATCGCAAATGGACGCCGAAACTGAAAGGCCTCCGGCGGCGGCGGCGATTCGCTCCACATGTTCGCCGCGCGCATCTCGCGCTCGATGGCGCGGGCCAGGCGTCCGGCGTCGGCCTGTCGCTCGCGGCCCAGGCCGGCGGGCGATGTGTCATTGGGGCACACCGCACCGCGCGGCACAACCCGAGTCCCCGCCGCGGGGGCCGAGAGGATCTCGTCAGCGGACGCGAGTTCCTCGTTCGCGAGGGCCCAATGCAGGCTGCGGTCGTGCGAGGTGTCGAATTCGAGGTCGGCGGGGCAGTTTGCGCCGGAGTATTCGCCGCGAAAGCTGTGGCTGAGCTGAATCACGCGTCGCGCGAAGGGGCGATAGCTGAGCGAGGCGACGACGTTGCCGGCGGCCAGCTCGGCTTCGAGAATGCGTTGCAGGCTGGGATTGTCGAACCTCGGCGTGTCCATGGGCGCTCGGCGAGAGTGTCGAGGGGCGGAGGATAATCGACGAGCACCAGGAAACGAGCACGGGTCACGGCGTACCGTGACCCATGCCATCTAAGCGACAAACACTCACTACTCAGGCACTGACCTCAGGGCAAACACTCCGACACGAACACCTGCGTCCCCGGCGGATCGCCTCCGCTCACGAGATTGGTCGAGCTGCTGTCAAAAGCGACGATACTCCCATCGCGCGAGCTCGCGCTGTAGAAGCTCAGCCCGTTGCCGAAGCTCGTCTGATTCCGCGACGACACGATCAGATTTGTGCCGCTCTGTCGGTCGAAGCGGTAGACCTGAGCCAGCAGCGCTCCATTCGGCGGACCGAGGTTGTCGGCCAGCGTCGAGTAGAACACGAAGCGTCCGTCGCCCGAAATTGTCGGCAGCCACGAAGCCTGATTCGCCGCGACTCCGCCGGGGCCGGCGCTCGCCAGCGTGATCACGCCCGCGAAGGGCTGCGCCACCAACGCCTGCGGCTCGGTCGCGCCGGCGACATAGCCCGTGAAAGCGACGACCGATCCGTCGTCGGAAATCCCGCCGGCGTAGGTGAAGCCGCGATCGGAGAGCTTGATGCGGTTGCCGCTCTGCCGATCGTGAAGCCATACGCCGTCATCCGCTGAGCCGCGGATCGTGTACGCGACGTAGCGACCGTCGGCCGACAGCGACGAATCCTCCAACACGCTCGGCTGACCGCCGACCATCACGCCGTTGGTGAGCCGCTCCATCGCGCCGGTTTCGACCGACACGACGAAGATGTCCGACGTGTTGTTGGAATCATTGCTCAACAGGTTGCTCGCCCAGCTCGCAAAACTCACAAAGCGACCATCGGCCGAGATGTTCGGCAACACGCTGCGTTCGTTGGCTCCCGGCGTAAGACAGGTGGTCGTTCCGTTCTGTCGATCGTGGACATAGATGTCTTTGAAGGTGTTCGTGTCGTTTGCCGCCAGACTGTCGGGCGACTCAAACACGACAAAACGCCCGTTGGCCGATAGCGAGGGATAGCTGCCACGGCCCGCTCTGCCGCTCGTGCTGATGCTGACCAGCATTGCGATGCCCGATAGTCGATCGACCACGCGCACTCCTTCGACCGCCAGAAAGCGCCCGTCATCGCTGACATCGAGCCGCGCCGCCGGCTTCGCGTCGAAGCGCGTCAGGCAGCCGTCGCGAACGAAGTTCACGTTGGAAGTAACGGGCGGCGCGGGCGGATCGTTCGGCCCGTCATCGGGATCATCGGGTCCGTCGTCCGGATCGACGGGCGGGTCGCTCGGCCCGCCATCGACCGAGCGCACGACGAAGCGCCAGGTCGGCCCCGAGACCGCCCCCTGCGCGTTCTTGGCCACCACGCGCCAGTTGTACTCTCGGCCCAACTCCAAAGCCGCCGGCGGAGTGAAGGGCGGCCGCGTGACCGTGCCGACCAGCACCGGGTCTTGCGACCCCGGTGACAGATAAACGTCATACGAATCGGTGTCGGCGTCCGCTCGCCAAGAGAGCTTTACGTCGGCCGCCACACCGAACGCATTGTTCGCCGGCTGCGGCTGATCGGCGACGACCGGCGGCAGCGCGAGCGGCGCCGTGGCGAAGCTCCAAACCGGGCCGACCGTCTCGCCGGTTGCCCCGCGCGAGACGATCCGCCAGAGATATCGAGTATCGAACGCGAGGTTGCTGAGTTCATAGCTGCGCGATGTCACCGTCGCGAGCTTCTGCAAATTCCCCGCGCTGGTCCCCAGATACACGTCGTACTCCGTCGCTTCGCTCGACCGCGACCAGCGCAGCGTCAGGCGCGTCCGCGTCTGACGGGCGTTGTCGATGGGCTCCAAAAAGCGTGCAGTCCCCGGGCCGGTCGGATTCGACGTGATGCGAAAGGTCCAGGTCGGCGATTCGGTCGTTCCGAACCGGTTGCGAGCCACTACCTTCCAGTGATACTGCCCCCCTACCGCGAGCAACGGCAAATTCGCAAACTCGGGCGTCGGCGTCGAGCCGACGAACGGCGGGGTCGGGTAGCTGCCGAAATAGACCTCGTAGCTCTCCGCTCCGACCACCGGCTGCCAGCGAAGTGGCGTCGCCGGCACAACGCCGAAATCCTCGTTAGAGGGCGAGGGGTAGAGCGGCTTGGTGGGCAGGTCGGTCGGGCAGCGCGTTCGAAATTTGCCGACCTGCGACGGGACGCTGCCGGTCGCGGTAATAGCCTCGACCTTCCAGAAATAGTCGGTACAGGCCGACAACTGCGGCACCAGGTAGCCATTGTTCTGCACATTGATCAGGAACGCCGGCTGTGCGTCGCGGGAGAGCGACACGCGGTAAAACTGCGCTCCAACTACTTGCGACCACGTGAGTTGCAGATCTTCGGTCCGGGCGCTGTCGCCCAATCCGCCCAAAAGCACCTGGGGGCTGGTCGTCTGCGGGTTGCCGCCGTCGTCGGCGGGCGGGGCCTGCCCGTCTCCACCCGGGTCGGGGGTCTGCGGCGTGGGGGGCGCGCAGCCGATCGCGATCAGGCCGATCGCCGTAAGTAGTTTCCATCGAACGAGTTGCGAGAGCTTGACCATGGGAACCTCCGATCGTTGCACCGCCCGGTGGGGCGCGACCCGCGGAGCAACCCTGCAAGAATGACATATAGAAGGAAAGTGTTGCGGTTCGATCCACATAACCGCTCCTTGAGCGGCCACCTTGCCCCGATCGTTGCATCAACAGTGTCTAACACGCCCAAGTGTCAAAAAATGCCCCGAGCGTCGGATTCTGCAAGGCCAACCCCAACCCGTTTGACGAATCCGAACGGGCGCGCGACGCTGCCCTGTCCTAACCCATTGACGCGCGACGCGCCGGGATGCCGCTGTCGCTGCGCCCAACCGTTTTGCCTTCGGCGTCCCCAGACACCCAGTCGACCCCAGGAGTTGATGAATGCGAGCGAGTCTTTATCGAGCGCGATCGGCGAGCATCCTGCTTTCCGCCACGCTCGGCGCGTCGATCGCGCCCAGCGCAGCCGCCGACACCGCCCCCGCCGCCGGCATGCTGCGCTGCCCCGATGTCAGCGCAACGCACATTGTGTTCGGCTATGCCAATGACCTCTGGCTCGCCCCGCGCGCCGGCGGAACCGCCGTGCCCCTTGCCAGCCCCGCCGGGATCGAACAGTTCCCGCGCTTCAGCCCCGACGGCACACAGATCGCCTATATGGCCAACTACGACGGCAATAGCGATCTCTATGTGACGCCCACCGACGGCGGCGTGCCGACCCGTGTTACGCAGCACCCCGGCGGCGAGACGCTCTGCGACTGGACGCCGGATGGCAAATCGCTGCTCTTCTACGGCAACGGCCTGGCGGATATGCCGCGACAGACCGTGCTCATGACCGTCAGCACGAGCGGCGGGATCCCCGAGAAACTGCCCGTGCCCTACGGCGCCACGGGCTCGATCAGCGCCGAAGGCTGGCTGGCCTACACGCCGCACACCATCGATAACCGCACCTGGAAGCGCTATCGCGGCGGCATGCAGACCGACATCTGGCTCTTCCATCTCAAGGACCACAAGTCGCAGAAGATCACCGATTGGGAAGGTCTCGACAGCCAGCCGATGTGGCACGGCAAGACCGTCTATTACCTGAGCGACGCCGGCCCTGAACATCGGCTCAACATCTGGTCCTTTGACACCACCAACGGCCAGCGCAAGCAGGTCACGACCTATAAGGACTTCGACGCCAAGTGGCCCGCGATCGGACCCGGCGCCGATGGCAAGGGCGAGATCGTTCTGCAAAACGGCCCGGATCTGCACCTCGTCGATCTGGCCAGCGGCGCGACCACCAAAGTCAATATCTCCATCCCCGGCGATCGACCCCTGATTCGCCCGCAGCGCGTCGATGCCTCGAAAAACATCGAGGGATGGGATCTTTCCGCCACCGGCAAGCGCGCCGTGATGGCCGCCCGCGGCGACATCTGGACCGTGCCCGCGAAAAACGGAACGCCGCGCAATCACACGGCGACCGCGGGCACAAACGAGCGCGACCCGGCCTGGAGCCCCGATGGGAAGTCGCTGGCCTATTTCAGCGACGCTACCGGCGAGTATGAGCTCTATGTTCGCCCCGCCGACAACGCGACCGAGGCCCGGCAGCTCACCAAGGGCAGCAAGACCTTCTATCGCATGCGCGGCTGGTCGCCTGATTCGAAGCACATCTGCTATGCCGACAAGTCGGGACGCCTGCTGATCTGCACCGTCGCTGACGGAAAGATCGCCGACGTCGATCGCGACCCGGCCGCCGGCACCCCCGGCATGAGCTGGTCATCCGACTCGCGCTGGCTGGCTTACACGCGCGAGGTCGATTCGCAGCACAGTGCGCTGTTTATCTACGACACGACCACCGGCAAGAAGCAGCAGATCACCGGCGGAATGTTCAGCGACGACAACCCCTGCTTTGATCGCAAAGGCGAATTCCTCTACCTGACCAGCTCCCGCAAGTGGAGCGAGCCGCAGTACGAAGACCTCGGCACCACCTTCGCCTACCACGACACGCAGGTCCTGCTCGCCGCTCCGCTTCGCAAAGATGTGAAGCTTCCCTGGGCGCCGAAGAGCGACGAAGAGGGCGATGACAAAAAGGACGAAGACAAAAAGGACGAAGACAAAAAGGCGGACGACAAGAAGCCTGAAGAGAAGAAGGACGACGCCAAGGCCGACGAAAAGAAGGACGACAAGAAAGACGAAAAGCCCAAGCCGGTCGAGATCGAGCTCGATGGCTTCGAGCAGCGGATCGTCCGAGTCCCCAATGTCGAACATGGCCGTTTCGCCGGCGTGATGGTCAACGACGCCGGACATCTCATGTACTCGGTCATCGAGTCGGGCGGCGGCGGCGACGATGAGGACGATCGCGGCGGAAACATCACCATCAAAATCCTCGACCCCGCCGACGAAAAGCTGAAGAGCAAGAACGTCATCGCCGGCATCAGCGGCGGATCGCTCTCCGGCGACGGCAAAAAGCTGCTCGTCCGCAGCGGCGAGAAGTTCGGCGTGATCGACACCAAGGCCGATCAGAAAATCGAAGACACCCTGCCCATCGGCGACATGCAGCAGATGATCGACCCGCGCCAGGAATGGGCCGAGGTCTTGCGCGAGGCGTGGCGCCTGCAGCGCGACTTCTTCTACGACGCGCAGATGCACCATGTCGACTGGGACGGCGTCTACAAGCAGTACGCCGCCCTGCTGCCCGATTGCTACAGCCGCGAAGACGTCACCTTCCTGATTCAGGAAATGATCAGCGAGCTGAACGTCGGCCACGCCTACTACCGCACGCCCCCCTCTGAGAACGGGCCGCGGGTCGGCGTCGGTCTGCTCGGCTGCGACTTCGCCTGGGAGAATAACGCCTATCGCGTGAAGAGAATCTACAAAGGCGCCGCCTGGGATGTCGATGCGCGCAACCCGCTCCTCGCCAACGGCGTCGATGTGAAAGAGGGCGACTATCTGCACGCCATCAACGGCGTGGCCCTCTCGGCGACTCTGACCCCTTACGCCGCGGCCGCCGGCCTGGCGGGCAAAACCGCGTCGCTGGCGGTCGGCCCCAACCCGACCTGTGACGACAAGGCCCGCACCGTCGTCGTGAAGATGCTCGACAACGAAATCGATCTGCGCTTCCGCAACTGGATCGAAAGCAAGCGGGCGTATGTCGATGCCAAGAGCAACGGCCAGGTCGGTTATATCTATGTCCCCAACACCGGCGTCGACGGCCAAAACGAGCTGTTCCGCCAGTTTTACCAGCAGCGCACCAAGGCCGCGCTGATCATCGACGAGCGCTGGAATGGCGGCGGCCAGATCCCGACGCGCTTCATCGAATTGCTCAATCGCCCCGTCACCAACTTCTGGGCCCGCCGCGACGGACGCGACTGGACCTGGCCGCCCGACAGCCACCAGGGACCGCAGTGCATGCTGATCAACGGCCTCGCCGGCTCGGGCGGCGACATGTTCCCCTGGCTCTTCCGCCACAACAAACTCGGCAAGCTGATCGGCACCCGCACCTGGGGCGGCCTGGTCGGCATCTCGGGTAACCCCAACCTGATCGACGGCACCAACATGACCGTGCCCACCTTCGGCTTCTACGAGACCGACGGCACCTGGGGCGTCGAAGGCCACGGCGTCGACCCCGACATCGAGGTCATCGACGACCCGGCGCTGATGTGGGACGGCGGCGACCCGCAACTCGACACCGCGATCAAGCTCATGAACGACGAAATCCGCCAGAACGGCTACGCCCCGCCGAAGCGTCCGGAATCGCCGGACCGCAAGGGCATGGGCATTCCGAAGAGCGATTATTGATCGCTGCGTGATTGAGTTGAGTTAGATTTGGCACGCATGGGTCACGGTAGTCCGTGGCCCATGCTTTTTTAGGTAGGGCAGGCCGCGGTACTCCGCGCCCTGCCTTATCCTTCAATCAGCTAGCGCGCCCGCGGCGCAACCCGCCTCCTCGCCGTGATCGGTGGCGTCTACGTCACCACCAAGCCTAGCGAGTGCCAATCCTTGCCCACTCGGCTTCCGCTTTCGACACCATGTTTGCCAGCAGTTCTCGATCGCGATGAATCCGTCTACGCACGAGTATACATCCATCGCCAAGCGTGACTTCCACGCCATAGATTTTGGCCATTGAACAAAACTGAACTGCAAAGCCGTCGCGCACTAAAAGGTCAGCGCGACTGACATAGGGGTGGTCCGGGTGGGACGAGTCAATCACTTCCGGGATGTACCTGACAAACGAGTTCTCATACTGCCAGTAGACAGTGACGAACAGTGCAATCGTAATGAACAGTACATAGAGGAGGGTCCTACGGCTGATCTCTAACCGGCGGGAGGCCATGGGTTAGCGTACTCCGTGACCCGCTCGGGCGTCGCACTCATTTGGCATGTGACCACTCCCGTCCCAGACGCATGCCGCAATTGCTCCCAAACGCCCGCTGCAACATCGCTGCGTCGGCAAGATCGGTGACGCCGTCCGCGTTCAGGTCGCCTTCCCAAATCTCGACGATTTTCCCCGGTGCGAGGAACTGAGCCACAACTTCGAGGTCCGCGAGGTCCACCGCCCGATCGAGGTTCGTGTCGCCGGCGCACTCCGGGAACCACAGCACTTGAAAATCCCAGCAGGTGACGGCGAGGCGCCCGAAGCCGCCGTTATTTGCGGGCGAGTTGTCGCGAAACAGGTACTCAATCGCGGGAGGCTCGCAAAACCCGATGGTCCTGGGCGCGACGTATTCGAAACTCACGCGCGCACTGTTGGGTACGTTCGGTAAGTCGTTGTCGATCTGCTCGGGCCGCGACTCGTCGTCACCGGGGTTCCAGAAATAGCCGGGGCATGCGAGCGGTCCCGTCGAGAGAATATTCAGCACCTCGTTCGGGAACCATTCGCGATTGTCATTTACATATGCATGACATGCGAGCCCCAGCGTCCGAAGATTCGAGCGCGCTCGAATCACCCGCGCCACCTCATCCGAAATCGCATTCGGCGGATCGGTCACCCAGCCGTCCGGCTGCAACTGATTCACGAAAAGCCCCGCGTTGTTCTCGGAGCCATTGTCGATCACCGAGGGCTGACAGACGGACTGCCAGCCCCAGCCACCGAGCGGCAGCGGCGACTTAAAGCTGATCCTCGCGCTGTTCGTCGCGTTGGGAATGTCGTTGTCGATCGTGGTCGGCGGCGGATCGGGGTCGCCGGGGTGGTGAAAGACGAGCGGGTCGCTGATGTAGGTCGGATAGAGCGCCGACAACCGAGCGGGGAGCCGCTCGTTGTGCTCGTTCATGTAGAGGTTCAGAGCCTCCCAGATCTGCACCATGCGCGCCCGCGCCACGCGCGCATCCTGCTCCACCTGCGTCGGCACGCTCAGCGCGGCCCCGCCCGGCGACAGCGACGGCACGGCAGCCCGCAGCGCTCCGCTCACGACCAACAACGCCACGCCGCAGATCAACCAGCTTCGCATCGGCGACCCTCCAGAGCATTACTTGCTGACCATGGCATTGTACCGATGGCCCAGCGCCCCTTAAGACGAAAAAGCGGAGCTTGTACCGGTCGCCCCGCCGACAGCTTTCCGCGTCGGCATGAATTTCAGAATCTTCCCACCGCCCCCGAGTCTTCCGCGTGGGATCGCCCATCGGCGCCGCGGACGTGTCGGGCATGAAGCGCTTTCTGCGAAGCCCGCGACACGCCGCATTAGCAGCGTGTCGGCGAAGCGGGGGTCACTGCGCGGCGCTTCGCGCGCCAGCCGGCGAACCGGGCCGCAGTCCCCGAACGCCGGTGATCTCCCCCTCCACCCACTGATCGACCAGATCCATCCACGCCTCCGCGTCTTCCTGAATAAAGCGCCCATGCCCGCCTGGCACTTCGACAAATTCATTACGACCCGCGGCGGTGAGTACGACCGCAACCACTGGAGCGAGGAGGCTTGTTGGAGCGCCATCGAATACATCAACGCCAACCCCGTTCGCCGTGGTCTCTGCAAAGCGCCCGAAGACTGGGAATGGTCGAGCGCCCGGTCGTACGCCGGTCTGCGTCCGACGCCGGTCGAGATGGACGGCCCGCCGCCAGTTCCAACGCCCAGCAGCACGGCGCGCGGCAGGCGATGAGACCAAGGCGAGCAATGGCAGTACGAGCAGTTACGGCCCACGCGCGCCCTTCGAGCACGGGTCACGGAGTACCGTGACCCATGCCACCCGACCGTCGTAGGCGCGTATTGCCATTGAATCTGACCGGCGAAGCGCCACCCCCGACTAATCGGAAGCACGCCGCGCATCTGCCTAGTTGGGCATCCCCCACGCTGCGTACAAATCAGCCAGCGCATGCCGCGCCTGCACCGTTCGAGCATGAGCAGCGCCCAGCATTCGCTCCAGCAATGAGTGTGCTTCGCACAGAGAATGCTCGGCGGCCGCATAGTTGCGTAGCGCGGTTTCGCAGCGTCCCAGGTTGAGCAGCGCGACGCCCAGCATCCAGTGGTCCGGCGGAAGTGACTGCTTGAATCCATTCAGCGCCTCGCGCAGTAAGGGCAGGGCCTCGGCATGCGCGTCCCGCTGCATCAACAGCAACCCAAGATTGCTCATCACCATCATCAGTTCTTGCGAGTCGTTTCCCTCTGTTTCGCGGCGAAGCTGGATCACGCGCCGAAAAATGGGCTCGGCTTGGTCGAGGTCTCCCACCCTCCGCAACGCCTGCGCCAGGTTGTTCATGTACGTCATCGTGGTCGCATGCCGCTCCCCCAGCGATTGCGTCGCACGATCGACGATGGTGTGGCAAAGGGGGACGGCGCGATCATCCTGATGAAGGTGGCCGTAGGCTTGGGCGAGCAGGCTCAGAGTCACCAGTGCGGACGGGTGCTCCCTTCCGTACAGTTTTTCCTTCCCCGCAGCGATCGTCTCAAGACGAGCGGCGGCCTCGGCATAACGACCGAGCTCGGTCAGCATTTCCGCTTCGATGCTGCCCGCCATCAGCGCGAGGCTGGCCTCGGCGCCGAACGCCGATGCGGCGCGACTGGAAGCACTACGAGCGGCCGTGAGTGCTTCCTCGAGTCGACCCGCGCGCCCCAACATGTCGGCCAGACTGCACATCGATTCCAGGGTTTCGCGATCGCCGGGGCCTAAGTGCTTCTCTTGGTCGAGCAGCACCGCTCGCGTGTCCGCCAGAGCGCCTTCGAGGTCTCCCTGCAGTTGCTTGACGACGGCCAACACGCTTCGCGTGGCGAGCGTATCTCGATGCGAGTTGCCCAGCTTGATGGCCCGCTGTTCGTACGCCTTTTCCAGCAATCCTCGCGCGCTGGCGATTTCCCCCGCCCTGACCAGCGTGATTCCTAAATCGTTCAGCACGGTGATCGCTTGCGGGTCCTCCTCCTGTCGCAGGGTCTTGCGTAGCTCCCAAGCGCGCTCGAGCTCTCTGCGTGCGTCTGGGTATCGCGCCAGGTTTGCATAGGCCTTTCCCAGCACATGCCGAACCACGGCTTCGCCTGCCGCATCGTTAGCAAATGCCTGAGCGACTCGTTCGGCGGCGGGGTTGAGAATCTCAGCCACCGTCACCGCGTGCCCTCGGGCGAGCTCGGGATCGACCGAGTCGAACATCTCCGCGACGAAATTAAGCGCGGCGCGTGATTTGGTCGCCTCGAGCGCGGCTTTGCGCTCGTTTTCGGATGCGACCTCGCGGGCAGCCTCCGCCTCGCGACGCGCGATTGCCTCCGCCTCGCGTGAATCTATGGCCGAGCGCAGCCCCAACAGGGTGGCGATTAGCGCGACAACCAGCGTGCCGGCGATTGCAAGACACGCCGCGACGCTGACGCGGTGCTTTCCCACGAACTTTTGCAGTCGATACAACCTGCTGGGCGGCGCTGCCTGAACAGGTTCCCCGGCGAGATAGTTGCTGATCTCGGCGGCGAGCCCGGCTGCGCTCTCGTAGCGGCGCGCCCGATCCTTCTCGAGGCACTTCATCACAATCCAATCCAACTCACCTCTGAGACGCTGACTGAGCCGACGTGGATCGTCCTCGCCTCGCTGCTGCGCCGTGCGGACCCGGGTCTCCTGCAGCGAACTAAGCCGCGCGCTGGGCTTGTGCGGCTCGTCCTCGCGGATGATCCGCATCATCTCGGCGTAGGCCGCCGAGCGCAGGCGGCCCGACTCAAAGGGCGTTGCGCCAGTCAGCAACTCGTATAGCAGCACGCCCAGCGAATAGATGTCGGTGCGCGTGTCGATATCCGGCAATCCGGCGGCCTGCTCGGGGCTCATGTACTCGGGCGTGCCGATCATCTGATGAAACGCGGTGAAGACCGTCTTCTCGGTCAAGCGCTGGTCGGTCGCCTTCGCGATGCCGAAGTCGATCACTTTCGCCAGCGGCCGGCCGTCCACCATAGTGACGAGCACGTTGGATGGCTTGATATCCCGATGAATCACGGCCTTTTCGTGGGCGTGTTGCACGGCGCGGCACACCTGCGAGAAGATGGCGAGCCGAGCCGTGATGCTCAGCTTCTCGCGATCACAATAGATCGTGATCGGCTCACCCTTGACGAGCTCCATCACGAAGTATGGCCGACCGCTATCCGTGGCGGCTGCGTCGAAGACACGCGCGATATTGGGGTGATCCATCATCGCGAGCGCCTGGCGCTCCGCTTCGAAGCGGGCGATGACCTGCTTCGTGTCCATTCCGAGCTTGATGATCTTCAGCGCCACCCTTCGGCGAACCGGCTCCTTCTGCTCGGCCATGTAGACATCGCCGAAGCCGCCGGAGCCGATTCGCTGGAGGAGTTTGTAGGGGCCAATTTGTTGGCCGCTGAGGTCGCTTTCGCCGGCTTTGGGCTGAAGCAGAGGACCGACCAATCCGGCTAAGCCGGCGTGCAGACGGTCGAGCGGCTCAGTTCGTTCTTCGTCCGCCATCGTCTCGTTCTCCGGAGAGCCTTGCCCGCAGCCAGCGTTTCGCGTCGCGCAGGTCGTTCTCGACGGTCGTGTGCGACACGCCTGAGAGTTCGGCGAGCTGAACCTGCGTCAGACCCGCGAAGTAGTGAAGTTGAACGTACTCGTGCCCGCGCGGATTCGCGCTCGCGAGACCGCGCAGCGCCTCGTCGAGATCGAGCAGATCGATTCCGACATCGGCGAATACGGCCAGCATGTCGTCGAGCGGAACGCGACCGACGTTTCCGCCGCGCTTCTGCGTCGCTTTCGCGCGGGCATGGTCCACCAGAATCCTGCGCATGGCCTGGGCCGCGACATTCAGGAAATGCGCGCGGTTCTCGATGGCGCTCAGAACTTCGCCGTCGAACAATTGCAACAGGGCTTCGTGCGCGAGAGCGGTCGGCTGGAGCGTGTGTCCGGCGCGTTCGGCCCGCATGACGCCGGCCGCGAGCGGTCGAAGTTCCTCATACACCAATGCGACCAGCCGCTCGCGGGCGTCCGGATCACCGGCTTTTGCCGCGGCAAGGAGGGAGGTTGCGATTGATCGCTGACCGGTGTCCATCGCCGTTCGCCTCCAGAGGAAATTGCGAGAAAAACCTTGGGGCTCCCAAGGGAATTCTCGCAATTCAAGGTGGCTCTCGCAAGCGAGTCGCCTCCGGGCGACGTAAGACAAGGAGAACGATATGAGGTTGCGAAAGGCACTGGCCGCTCTGGCCATGGGACAGATGGTTCTGATGGGGGGCTGCCCGCTGGGCGGTCTCGAAGACTTCGGCCCGTTTGACTATGCGATCCCGGACGGGACGTATGGCGGAAAACTCGAGCTGACCGCGTCGTTTTGGGAGAACGGCGTCGACGACGGGCAGGACTACGACGAATGGGAGACGACAAGAATCTTCAAGACCGGCGATTTGATCAACAAGGTGACCGGCGACTGGTTCTACCCCGGCGACGTGGACACACTCAGCTACGGATCGCTGGAGATCGAGCGGGTGGTCACCGAGGTCGAGCAGTTCGAATGGGGCTATCATGTGCTGTTTGATGTTAGCGGCTATTGGTACGACGTCCCGCTGTCCGGGTCGGAGGATGCTGATTACTTCATCGAGCCGGATGGCACCCTCTCGGTCGAGGACACCATACAACTGCAGTCCCGCTGGGAATACGACGGCGGAACGTGGGAAATCGATATGTACATTCAGGGTAATCTGACACCGATCGGTGCCGGAGGCGGCGGCGACGGCGGCGGTAGTGGGTTGCCGCCATGGTTCGACGATAAGTCCGGCTAAGCCCGAAGCCATCCGGTCGACACTCGTGTGAATCCCAAACGCCCCCCGCCGTCCGCGAGGGGCCTTCCGTCGGCGACGCGCGAGCCCATCCGGCATCAAACGCGATTGGCGAATACCGCGAAGCGCCGAGTCAGCAATGCATCGGCGGCGCGGGCGTTATCGCTCGCCGCGCCCCACGTCAGCCGGCGAACCGGGCCGCAGTCCCCGAACGCCAGTGATCTCCCCCTCCACCCACTGATCGACCAGATCCATCCACGCCTCCGCGTCTTCCTGAATAAAGCGCCCATGCCCGCCCGGCACTTCGACAAATTCCTTACGACCCGCGGCGGCGGCGTAGACCTCGCGCGCGCCCTCGATGGGCGTCACGTCGTCGGCGGGGCCGTGTAGAAACAGCTTTGGCGCTTCGATCCGCGGGACCCAGCGGGCCACATCCAGCGCCGCGGGCGACTGCACATCGACGAACAGATCGCCGATCGCGACGAATGGGATGAAATCCAGATTGCGCTGGTCGAGCCACAGGGGAACCAGATCATCCAACACCAGCGTGGCTTCCAGGATCACCCCGTCGACCTCGACCTGTGTCGCCGCATGCGCGAGCAGCGCCGCGCCCAGGCTCACGCCGTAGGCATAGACATTCTCGTGGCGCTCGGTGGCATATTCGAGCGCCGCGACCACGTCTTGCGATGCCTTTACGAGCGTCGGCGGCCCGTCATCAATGCCCTCGCCGAATCCGCGATAGTCCATCAGCACCAGCTCGTACCCGCGCTCGATAAAGATCGGCGCGTACGCCGCATAGCGCGACTTGTTCGCATCGGAACCGGGGGCGACCACGATCAGCGCCTTGCTATTCGGCGTGGCAAAATGCCATAGCCGCACCTGCCCCTCTTCGAGCGGGAGATTGACGCGCTCGACCTTCACGCCGAATTCCTCCGGCGAATGGGGAGCGTCAAACGCGGGGCGAAGTACGATGGCGTCGAGAGGTGCTGAGCAGCCGGTGAGTCCGGCAAGGGCGAGAGCCAAACAAAAGCGCATGCAAGCAGCTCCGGAGCAGAACCGATCGGAAGCGATCGCGGGCGGAAGCGCCCCCGCTATGAGCACGGGGCGCCAGAAGCGGATTTCGAGACAGCGTTGTAGCAATTTTCGGCGGACTGTCGAGCGCGGCTTTAGGACGCTGGGGAAATTCTTGCGCTTGGCGGCGCGCCGCCGGCAATTCGCGACGAAGTCCGCCTGTGGCCGCCACCCCGGAACCCCGCCGCGCACCGCGGCGCCGCCTTTGCGTCGCGCAAACGTGTTTCACGTGAAACAGCTTTGCGCCGCGCCGCCCCCATCCCCCCACCGCGATCGGGTTCACGTCTGCCAAGGCAACTTGGCGAGGTCGACGTTTCCGCCGCAGAGGATGATGCCGACGCGCTGGCCGCGGAGGTCGAGCTTGCCCGCCCATAGGGCCGCGACGCCGACGGCGGCGGACGGCTCGATGACGATCTTGGCCCGTTCCCACACAAAGCGCATCGCGTCGATGATCGCTTCCTCGCCGACCGTGACGATCTGCTCAACGTTGGCGCGGATGATGGTGAAAGTGAGATCGCTGAGCGAGGTCAGCAGTCCATCGGCGATCGTCTTGGGTGATTGCGACGGGATGATTCGCCCGCTCGCGAGCGATCGTGCGGCGTCGTCGGCGCCGCTGGGCTCCGCCGCGATGACGCGGATGGCGGGCTTCAGCCCCTTGGCGGCGATGGCGGTGCCGCTGAGCAGCCCGCCGCCGCCGACCGGGGCGATGACCACGTCGAGGTCGGGGTGGTCGGTGAGCAATTCGAGCGTGGCGGTGCCCTGACCGGCGATGATGCGCGGGTTGTTGAAGGGGTGAATCTCGACCGCGCCGGTGCGTTTGATGATCTCGGCCTGCGTGGTTTCGCGCGATTGGAGCGTGGGTTCGCAGAGCGTGATGTTGCCGCCATAGCCTGCGACGGCGTCCTGCTTCACGCGCGGCGCGGTGCGCGGCATGACGATGTGGGCCTCGATGCCGCGCATGCGAGCTGCGAGCGCCAGGGCCTGGGCGTGATTGCCGGAGGAGTGACAGACCACGCCGCGACGGGCCTCGTCTTCGGAGAGCGAAAAGACGGCGGTGCAGGCGCCGCGGAATTTGAACGCGCCGACTTTCTGCAGATTTTCGCACTTCATGAACACGCGACAGCCGGCGCGGGCGTCGATCGTCTCACAAGTGAGAACCGGCGTGCGATGGGCGCGGCCGCGGATTGTCTCCGCGGCGCGGCGAACGTCGTCGAAGGTGGGGATGGTGAGCATGGAAACATCGTAAGCGCTGCGAGCATCCGGTCGGGGTCGTTGGAACGGGGAGGCGACGCGACTGTCGGGCGGTCGCTGGGGCGATTCGCGAGCGTGCGAACTGCATTTCGACCGCGATTCGCTCCGGCCCCCTTTGCGCACCCGCCGATGCGCGATTACTCTCCGACGCCCAACGCACTTTCTTCGTCAAAGGTATGCCCTTGCCCACCATTCTGCGCGGCGCGATCGGACTTGCGGCGCTCGTATTTCTGGCCTGGCTGCTTTCGAGCAATCGCCGGGCGTTTCCGTGGCGGACGGTGTTGAGCGGCGTCGCACTGCAGTTTGGGCTGGCGCTGCTGATTCTTCGCACCGACGCCGGGGCGCGGGTGATGGAGACGATCGGCAGCGGCGTGGCGATCGTGAATCTTGCGACGAAGGAGGGCACGCGGTTCATCCTGGGCGAGCTGGTCGAGCCGCGGCCCGATGCGTGGGGCTTCATCTTCGCCTTCATCGTCATTCCGCCGATCATCGTCTTTTCGGCCCTGTCGACGATCGGCTATCACCTCGGCATTCTGCAGGTGGTGGTGGGCTTCATGGGTCGCGTGATGGTGCGGGTGATGCGGGTGAGCGGGGCCGAGGCGCTGAGCGCCGCGGCCAACGTTTTCGTGGGCCAGACCGAGGCGCCGCTCTTCGTGCGACCCTACATCGCCACCATGACCCGCAGCGAGCTGATGGCGATCATGGTGGGCGGATTCGCCACGATCGCCAGCGGGATCATGGCGGCGTACATCACGATGCTGGGCGGCAACGAGCTGGCTACGCAGTCTTTGGTCGCGAAGCATTTTCTGACGGCGTGCCTGATGTCTGCGCCGGCGTCGCTGGTGATCAGCAAGATCATGATCCCCGAGACGGAGCGGCCCGAGACGATGGGCGACGCGACCATTCGCGTGCCGCATTCGACGCAGAACATCGTTCATGCGGCGGCGGTCGGCGCGAGCGACGGGGCGAAGCTGGCGTTTAACGTCTGCGCCATGCTGCTGGCGTTCATCGCGCTGATCAAGTTGCTCGATTGGGGGCTGGCCTGGCTCGGTTCGCTGGCGTGGCTGAACGTGATGTGCGGCTGGGTGGGAATGGCGCCCGTGGACGCGGCGACTGTAGCGCGCTTCTACGCAGACCTCGGCATGGAGCGGCTCGATCTGGCGAATCTGCTGGGGCTGATCTTCAGCCCGATCGCGTGGCTGATCGGTGCGACGTGGGAAGATTGTCGCAAGCTGGGGAGTCTGCTGGGGCTGGCGATGTCGGCAAATGAGTTTTATGCGTACACGCGACTGGCGGAGCTGAAAGCGAGCGGCGCGGTGAGCGAACGGACGATTCTGCTGGCGACCTATTCGCTGTGCGGCTTCGCGAACTTCAGCTCGATCGCGATTCAGATCGGCGGCATCGGCGCCATGGCCCCGGAGCGGCGCGGCGAGTTGGCCCGGCTGGGGCCGCGGGCCATGTTGGCGGGAGCGATTGCGTGCTGGATGACGGCGACGATCGCCGGGGTTTTGATTGCGTAATCCACTTCGCACCGAACGCAGAGTCGCGTGCCAGGAAACTGGGACCGCGCGCGAAACGCTGAAACACCAAAGCGTTGAAGCGACGGGACCCATTCACGAACGCTGCTAGCCGTCGTTACCGCTTCTGCATTCTGCATTATTCATTCTGCATTCTGTATTCTGCATTTCCCTCGCTCTCCGACATTCGCTATTCGCCATTTCGTCATAGCCGCCTCCAGCTCTCGCCCGTCCTCTCCTCGTGGCCCCCGCTCAACCAGTTCCTCCGGGCACACTTTGGGAGTTCGCGCATGTCCACGCAACTCGATTGTTCCCTTCGGCAATTTACGACACGATCGATGGCGATTTTCGCCGCCGCCTGCGTTGCGACGGCCCAATGGTCGCCAACCGCCGCAGGTCAGCAGTGCAACTGCTCCTGCGACAGCTTCATTCCCCCCAACCAGCTTGTGCAGGCCGCGTTTCTGAATGACGGCGGCGGCGGGCCGACGCACTATGTCACGGCGGGCGAGCCCGTTCCCGGCGGCGGTTGCGCGAATCAGGAAGTGATGCACGCCAACGAGTTCGTCTTTCCCGGCGGGACCGTCATCACCGATGTCTGCGTGAACTGGAAATTTCCGACGGGGCAGTCCGGCAGCACGGCCTACCTGTTTTTCAAATCGCCCGACGCCAATAACAACAACCTGCCGGGCAACACGATGCATGAGGAGCCTTTTCCGATTAACGCCAACGGCGGTCATCAGATTCTTCACTTGCAGAACCCGCAGGCTGCGTTTGGGCTGACGTGGGTCGGGGTTCGCTATCCCGATGCGCGTTGCTATCTGACGCATCAGGGAATCGGGCCGCTCGTGGCGCGTCGGGCGGCAGTGCTGGTGAATGCCGCCGGCGCAGGCGGCTGGCGCGACTACAACGATCCGCTCGTGTTGCAGAACGGCGGCCCGGCCTACGGCGGCCGCGCGCCGCTGATTCGCCCGCTTACGCTCGCGCCCAACCCCGGCGGCAGCGCGGGCGTTTTTGTGAACACCGGCGGCGTGAACCCGCTCCTCACCGATGAGTGCGGGGCGTCGGCATCCTTCAGCGTGGCGCTCACCCGCGCGCCGGCGCCGGGCCGCTCGGTGCTCGTCATTCTCGGCATTTCCAACCCCAGCGAGGCGGAGTTCAACGGCGGTCTGACCGCGCTCCTCTTTAACGGTTCGAACTGGAGTACGCCGCAGCTGGTGGAAGTGGTCGGACGCGACGACCCCCTGCCCGATGGCGATCAGCCTTATCAGATTACGTTCACCGTCTCGAGCCTCGACCCGGCCTATCACGGCTTGCCCGTCGCGCCGCTGAATGCGATCAACGAAGACAACGACAACGCGCTCGTGCTCTGTCCACAGCCGCCGAGCGCATGGCGACAGGAATCGCCCGCAACCGTGCCACCCGAACGCTACTTCAGCGCCGCGGCGTATGACTCGGGGCGGCGGCGGGTCGTCATGTTCGGCGGGACCGACGCCGGAGCGAACGCACAGGGGGATACGTGGGAGTGGGACGGTTCGGATTGGCGGCTGATGTCGATCGGCGGCCCGCAGCCGCGCGAGCGACATGCCATGGCCTATGACTCCGTGCGCCGTGTCACAGTTCTCTACGGCGGCATGGAGCCGCGCAACGGAGCGCTCTTCGAAGATACATGGGAATGGGATGGCGTGGCGTGGATACAGCGCTCGGCCGGAATGCCGAACGCCCCCGGCGGGCCGCGCGCCGGACACGAGATGATCTACGAACCCGCCGGTCAGCGCGTGATCCTCTATGGCGGCGAGTTCACGGCCGACACGAATACCTGGTTCTGGGATGGCAACACCTGGTTTAACCCGAGCTTTGCGACCAACCCGGGACTGCGCTGGGGCCACGCGATGAGCTATGACTCGCTGCGTAACCGCACCTATCTCTTTGGCGGCGCGGTGGCGGGCGGCGTGAGCGAGACATGGGAGCTGGACAGCGCCAACGGCTGGCAGCAGGTGGGCTTCCCCTTCGGAACGCCGGCGAACATCGGATACCCCGAGATGGTCTACGACGCGGCGCGCGATCGTCATGTGCTTTTCGGCGGCCTCGTCTTCGGCGGCCCCTTCATGGATCAGACGTGGGAATGGGACGCAACCCGCGAGAGCTGGACGATGATCATGGCGCAACCAGCGCCGTCGCCGCGCAGCGAATACGCGATGGCCTACGACGCGGCGAACAATCGCACGGTGCTCTTCGGCGGCGCGGCGCCGGGCGCTCCGCCGGGCGCGGTCGCCAACGACACCTGGACCTATCAGGATTTGCTGCCCTTCACGCCTGTCCGCCGCACGTTTTGCATCAGCGGCGTCGCCACCGGCGCCACCTGGCACTGGGCGCTGCGCGGCTTGGGAATTGCGTACGTCGTGGATGTGCCGGTGGAGCCGGGCATCGCCGCGGGCTCGAACGCGGATGCGCTGACGCAGCACTTTGTCGATCGCGTGAATCGCATCTGCTGCGACACGCTGCGGGCCCGTGTGTTGCCGACGACGCCGACGTGCTTCGAGATCGAAGTCGACTCGCCGATTCCGTTCGACTTGTTCGTCGGACCGGTGGGCGGGCCGGAGTGTCTGGTCACCACCGCGGGCACATGCACGTTTAACCCGGAGATTCGCGAGGTGGCTCTGAGCGGCGGCGATTGCGACAACAACGGCATCGACGACGCGCTCGATATCGCGGTCGACCCCAGCCTCGATGCGAATGGCAACGGGCAGCTGGATGGGTGCGAGACCTTCATCCTCGGGGACATGAACTGCGACCTGGTGGTCACCGTGGGCGACATCAGCGGCTTTGTGCTGGCGCTCACGAACCCGGCGGCCTACGCCGCGCAGTACCCGAACTGCAACATCATGAGCGCCGACATGAATCAGGATGGCGTCGTTTCGGTCGGAGATATCGGGGCGTTCGTCGCCGCGTTGCTCGGGCCATGAGGCGGGGCGGCGCGCCCGCACGCCGGCGGGCGGGCGCGTGTTCCGTGCGCCGTTTGCGTTGCATTATCATTCGCGCGTGCCAAATACACCGCCATCTGCCGCCCCCCGTGCCGCGCGCACCGAGCCTTCGGCAAATGCCGATTCACACAGCGCGCGGCCCGCAACGGCGGCGCGCAAATCCGCCCGACCTGCGCCGGCCGCGAAGCGCGCCGCCGGCGTGTGGTCTGACCTCGGCCGCATGACCTTTCAGACCGCATTGACGGTCGCGCTGCTGCTGTGGGCCTTTCCACCGAATGGCGTGTGGTGGTTTGCGTTTCTGGCTCTGGCTCCGTGGGGCGTCGGTGTGTGCACCTGCCCGCGGGCGTGGGTGATTCACTGGAGCAGCTTTCTGGGCGGGTGGATTTTCTACCTGATCGCGCTTCGCTGGCTCATGCCTGTCACCGGCATCGGCTATGCGGCGCTCGGCTTTTATCTCGCGCTGTACTGGCCGATGGCGGCGTGGGCGATCCGGGCGGGGCTGCGCCACGGCATCACGCCGATCTTCACCCTGCCCGCCGCGTGGGTCGCGACGGAGTATCTGCGGGCGTGGGTGATGTCGGGCTTTCCGTGGTTTCTGATCGGCCACGCGCTGCATAACCAATCGCATTTTGTGCAGATCAGCGACCTGACCGGTGCGTATGGCGTGTCGTTTCTGGCGATCGCCGTTGCGGGTGTGCTGGTCGAGTGGCGCTGCCAAATGCGTCGTCGACCGCAGCAGCCGGCGCGGCCGCGGCAGTTGCGCTTCGGGGCGATTGCGGTGGCGGGCGCCACGCTGGCGACGCTGGCGTATGGCGCGTTCCGCATTCACGAATATGACAGTGCGGCGAAGGCCGGCAAATTGCGTGTGGGCCCGAAGATCTCGGTGATCCAGGAGTATTACCCACTGACGAATACGCCGCCCTATTCGCGGGCGTCGTACCCCAAGATTTTCGCCGATTATGTGGCGCGGGCGGCCGACGCGGCGCGGGACAAGCCCGATCTGGTTGTTTTTCCGGAGACGGCGTGGGGCGGGACGCAGAATCGCAGCTTTCTGTCGGTGGAGCGGCGCGCGGTCGACGATGTCGACGCGAGCGCGTGGAACTCGGGCCAGTTTTTTGACGCCGTGATCAGCGCGCTGTGTTCGGCCGACTATCCCGAGGTCAATCGGCGGCTCAGCCGTCTGCAAGGTCAGCTCAACGACCGCGCCGCGCGGATGAAAGAGACGCCGGAGACGCTGCGGCTGCTCTCGAACGAGCCGGCCCCGCCGGTGCGCGCGGTGGTGGGCAGCGTGGCGATCGAGTTGGTGTCGAAGGAGGTTTATCCGCCGATCCTGAAATACAACTCGGCGCTTTTTTATGACCCAACGACCGGCCAGCGCGAGCAGCGGTACGACAAAATCCACCTGGTGCCGTTTGGCGAGCTGGTGCCCTTTCGAAACGGGCAGTTCATCGGCATCAACCTGCACCCGCTCTATCGCTGGCTCAACAGCCTGAGCCCCTTCAGCCAGGGCGGCAAAGTGGAGTACACGCTGACGCCCGGCGCGAAGTTCAACACGTTTGCGCTGGAGACGGAGCGCGGCCTGTTCCACTTCGGCGTGCCCATTTGCTATGAAGACGTGATGCCCTACATCTCGCGCGGCTTCGTCTGGGGCGGCGGGAAGAAGTCGTGCGATTTTCTGGTGAATATCAGCAACGACGGCTGGTTTCGCGAGAATGAGCTGCCGCAACACCTGGCGATCTGCACCTTTCGCGCGATCGAAAATCGCGTCCCGATCGCGCGGTCGGTGAATACGGGCATTAGCGCGTTCATCGACAGCAACGGCCGCATTCACGACGCGGTCGAAGTCGACGGGCGGCGCTTTGGCGAGGGCGTTGTCGGCCATCGGACGGCGACGCTGCTGCTCGACGACCGCGACAGCTTGTATGGTCGCGTGGGCGATTGGTTTGCGCGGCTGTGCCTGGCGACGGGGGCCGCATTTTGGTTGGAAGCGATCGTGGCCCGCTGGTTGTTTGCGATCCGCCATCGGGTGCGCCGCATGACGCGGCTCTGGCGGCGGCGGCGGACGGTGAAGGCGGCGCGGTAGAGCGGAGCGTTAAGCAAGCCTTACGCGCGGGGCCATTTTGTGGCCCAGTCGGGCGATGGGAACATTTCTGCGGGCGCGCTGCGCAGGTCGAGGATCAGCTTGGGTTGCCCGAGCGGGTTCGCGGCGGGTGCGGCGAAGATCTGGTCGCCTTGCGTGAGGATGAGGCGGCCGCTCTGGTCCCAATCCGAAGGGAACCCGGTCACGAGCGGGTGGACGACGCGCTCGCCGCGCCTCATCACATAGCTTCTACGGCTGCTCGGCTTTTTCCGCGGCATGGCGGCGCAGAGCACCCAGTCGCCCCGTGGCTGCTCGCGATACCAGAGGATCTCCAGCGAATCGCCCTCGATCGTCTCGACTGTTCGCCCACCCCCTTTGCACCAACCATCGAGCAAATGGCGGTCCTCCCCGCGGGTTCCGCGGCGCGCGTCGAAGTCACGTCTGATTGACTTGGGCAGAGCGCCCTGATCCGGCGCGCCGCGCGGCAAACCGCGGATCACGCGATCGGAAAGAAACGTGGGCTCCTGCGCAGGCGGCTCCTCAAGAAACCAGAGCGCGATCGCGGTAAGGAATGGCGGGCGACTGATCGCGAGCCATATCTTCGCCTGCGGCGCGTAGGAGCGCCGCGCCCAATAGGCGAACAACTCGCCATCGGGCGACAGGTCGCAATCCGCGGCCGAGGTCAGGGCGCGGACGAGGTGGCCATATTGAAGCTTGTCGCTGCGCGTGTCCCACGAGATAAGCTGAAAGCGATTGCGCGGTCCCTGACAAATGATCACCGCCCGATGCGCTTCGCGCGCGAACCGAATATCTACGCTTCCGCCACGACGTCCCGCCGCCATCTGACGCTCCCCATTTCTCTCGCTACCCGCACTTCGCGATTTGCTATTTCCCCAGCCGACTCGCCAGCTCGCGATAGACCGCGTCCACGCTGCGGCCGCCGCGGATTTCGTGACTGATTGATGCCGCCAATGGCTCGCCTTTCTGCGCGAGCTTTGCCGCCGCGGGGCCGATGGCGCCTTCGGCGTGCAGTTCACGGGCGAGTTCGCTCCAGATCGCGCTGGCTCGCAAGCCGATGCAGCCCAGAGCGGCGGCGTAGGCCGGGTCGATCGTGCCCTCGGCGTCGCCATCGCGGATGACCGCTTCGAAGACGTCGGCCAGTTCGTCGGTGTCGAAGGCGCGCTGCTGCTCATAGGAGCACCAGCGCTCCGCCACCAAGCCGCGCAAAACCGCGACGACGAGTTCCAGAATCGCGAGGTCGCGGCCCGGCTCGTCCTGCACATCGAGCACGCGAATCTCGATCGAGCCGCGGCCGAAGCGGGCGATCGCGCCGCGTGCGTTGGCGTATTCGTCGCGCAGCACGCCGGCGGGGTCCATCGGCGCCAGGTCGGCGTAGATCCGGCCCAGGATCTTCGCGCGGTAGTCCGCCTCGCTGAAGACAGGCTCGGGAACGACCCGGCCGCAGACGCTCGGCACGCGGGCGGAGTTCTTGCGGTAATACTCCAGCCGCGTGTCGAGCAGACCGGTGAGCTGTCCGCCGACGACCGGCGAACTGGCGCTCAGGGCCGGCAGGATGGGCAGCAACATGCGGATGGCCGCGTGCAGCCGGCCGAATTGCTCGTCGTTTGCAAAGGGCAGATTGAGATGGCAGCTCTGCACATTGGCCCAGCCGTGGCCGCGACAGCCGAAGATGCGGTCGAACGCCTCGTACACGGCGCTGTATTCGTGGGCCCAGAGCACCGTTTCGCGCAGCGGATCCATGGTGGGGTGCATGCCGGTGCCCAGCAGCATGGCCCCATGGGGCGCGAGTCGCTTGTTGATCTCGCGGATGCTGGTGCGAAATCGCTCCGCGACGCCGTCGAGGGATTTGGCCGGCTCGGCGGTCTTGAGCTCGATGACGTGCGCGACCAGTTCGTTGGACCAGGTGACGTCGCCGAATTCGACATCGCCGCCGGTGCCGAGCAGGCGATCGGCGATCGGTCGGACGGCGAGCGTCTCGCAATCGACGATCATGTACTCCAGTTCGACGCCGAAGCGCTCGAACAGACCGAATCGGGCGCTCATGCGGAGTACCTCGGGCGGGGGGCGCGGACGATCGGCGTGCGCCCGCGAACGATCGCGAACGCACGCCGATTCGGTCGGCTCATACGACGGAGAACGCCGCCGCGGATTAGGCCGTGGTGCCGTCGGTACCGGCGACGCCGCGGACGATGTTGGTGATGACGGTGCCGATCAGAGTGCCGAGGATCTGCTGGCCGAGCTGATTGACGGCCAGGGCCAGGCAACCGCTGAGCTGGAACAGCATGCTGCCCGTGACGATCAAGAGGGCCAGCTTGCGGGTCTGATTCTTGTTCATGCCACTCGCTCCGATTCCGCCGGCGTCCACCGGCCAAGTTGAGTTCGCCGCGCCTCCTGCGCAGTCTGCACATGGCGAACTATACTGTCCGGGCGCGCGCCGACAAGCCGCAGCGTGGGCTGGGCGGCGGCGACCGGTCGGCGCTGGGCTCCGCGGGCTGCGGCTTACGGGCTGCCGCCGGGCGCAGCGGCGATATTTCCGGACACAGCGCGCGGACGCGCGACCTCAAGAAACACCGCGCGGGCTGCGGCCCGCGGCTTGAAACACAGAGAGATATGAGCGACGCACCCCACTCATCACGCATCCAGCCCTCCACTCTGTTCGCGCTCGGCTCGGTCGCGATCGCAGGCGCGGTGCTCTGGTGGACGCTGGGGTCCGGTGCGGCCGATGAGCGAGCCGCCGCCCCTGTTCGCGAGACGCCGGGCGGGGTGGTCGCTCGACTGGCGCAGGACATGGAGCCGCTCGCTCCGGTGAACCCCGGCGATCACGCGAGCGTAACGCATCGCGGCGTCGCGTTTCAGATCAACAGCTACTACCGGGCCGTCGAGACCTACACGCAGATGACGCGTGAGATCGCCGATCTGGGTGCGAACACGCTGCTGATCGGCGTGGCCGGCCACATGGAACACGCGCGGGCGCAGGCGATTTTCGTCGATTCGCGCAAGGTGCCGCCTCCGGCCGAGCTGAAGCAGATTTTGCAAGCCGCACGCGAGCGCGGCCTGTATGTGATCTTCATGCCGATCGTGCTGCTCTCCAACCCGCGCGGCAGCGAATGGCGCGGCGTGATCGAGCCGCCCGATTGGCCGGAATGGTGGAAGAGCTACGAAGAGTTCATCTGCTATTTCGCCGACATCGCCCGCGAAGGCGGAGCCGACGCGATGATGGTCGGGTCGGAGCTGGTGACCACCGAGAAATACACAGAGCGCTGGAAGCCGATCATCGCCAAGGTACGCGAGCGTTTTCCCGGCAAGCTGGGCTACTCGGCGAACTGGGACCACTACGAGCCGGTGACATTCTGGGATCAGCTCGATTTCGTCGGCATGACCAGCTACTACACGCTGGCGGACGGCAAGAGCCCGAGCGTGCAGCAGATCGTGGAGAAGTGGAAGCCGATCCGCGAAGAGATCACCAACTGGGCGCGTGAGGTGGGCAAGCCGCTCTACCTGACCGAGGTCGGCTGGTGCAGCCAGGAGGGGGCGGCGCAAGCGCCATGGAACTACTATCAAAATCAACGTGCCTCTGCCGCCGGGCACGAAGAGCAGCGTCGCCTCTACGAAGCGTTTTTGCGGGCCTGGGCCACGACGCCCGAGCTGCGCGGCGTGATCTGGTGGGAATGGACCCCCGGCAATGGCGGGCCCGACGACTACGGCTACACGCCCAAGGGCAAACCGGCCGAAGCGGTGATCCGCGAGTGGTTCAAGGGCGGCCGATCGCAGTAGCGGCGCGGGGCTTGCGAGGCCGACGCGCGTGAATCTTCGAGCGGCGACCTTTCGGGGATTCCGCGAGCGGTCGGCAAGGCGTGGGGCTCGAGCGCAGGCGCCAAGCGCCGACGGAGCAGCGAGATGAGGGTTGTCTACCTGGCGGCGGGGGCGGGCGGGATGATCTGCGGCAGTTGTCTGCGCGACAATCGCCTGGCGGCCACGCTCATCCGCCAAGGTCGCGACATCCTGCTCATTCCGCTTTACACGCCGCTGCGCACCGATGAGGAAAACGTCGCATCGCAGAAAGTTCTCTTCGGTGGCGTGAACGCCTATCTGCAAAATCTATCGCCGCTGTTCGGCTATCTGCCGCGGTTTGTGCGCCGCTGGTTTGATTCTCGCTACGTGTTTGATCGCATCGCGGATCGGGCGAGCGCATCGCGCCCCGCGGACGTCGGCGCGCTGACGGTTTCGGTCCTCCGCGGCGAAGAGGGGCGTCAGCGAGCGGAACTCGAAGGCGTGGTGGACGCGATTCGCGAACTCAAGCCCGACCTGATCAACCTACCCAACCTGCTGCTGATCGGGCTGGCGCGGCGGCTGCGGCAGGCGATCGGCGTGCCGATTGTGTGCACGCTCAGCGGCGAAGACATCTTTACCGACGCCATGACCGAGCCACATCGCTCGCAGGCGCTGGCGCTGATCCGCGAGCGCGCGGCGGAACTGGACGGGTTCATCGCGCTCACACGCTACTACGCCGGCCATGCCACGCGGCTTTACGGTTTGCCCGCGGATCGTGTGCGGGTCGTGCCGCTGGGTGTTGCGCCGATCGACGCGGCGGCGGGGCTGGCGCCGCGCGATCCCTCGAAGCCGTTCGAGATCGGCTATCTGGCGCGAATCTGTCGCGAGAAGAGTCTGCATCGGCTGGTGAATGCGTTTCTCGCGCTGCGCGAGCAAGGGCGCGACTGTCGGCTTCAGGTGGCGGGCTATGTCGGCGCGCTGGATCGAGCGTATCTGGCCGGCCTGCAGCGCGATATCGCTCGGGCGGGCGCCGGCGATCGAGTCGTGATCCACGGCGAAGTCAGCCACGACGCCAAGGTCGCGATGCTGCGATCGCTGCACGCATTCAGCGTGCCGGCGGACTACCCCGAAGCCAAGGGGCTCTCGATCATCGAAGCGCTGTCAGCGGGTGTGCCGGTCGTGCAACCGTCGCACGGCTCGTACGTCGAGTTTGTAAACGACACCGGCGGAGGCGTGCTCTATCGACCGGGCGATGAAGCCGCGCTGACCCACGAGTTGAAAACGCTGATGGACGATGAGCCGCGGCGCTTGGCGCTGGCGCGGGCCGGGCGAGACGGGGCGCGCAAGCTCTACTCCGACGAGGCGCAAGCGCAGGCGGCGTGGGACTACTACGAATCGGTGGTGCGCCGGTGAGGCAGCGGGCGGCGCCGCCGGCTGATTCGGGCGGCGGCGGGCCGGCGTTGGATTTCTCAAAAGTTCACAAAACCGCATCCTCCGGTACAAATCGCCTAGGCGCGACACCATCCCTTGCGTATAGTGCCGCAACGCCTGATCAGCGATCGAGCGGCACATGCGAGCGGTACTCGCAGTTTGCCGCAGACCGTGTTATGTTCTGGGCGGCGCGATTTCACACACGAATCCGGGCTGGGAATTTGAACGCGGGCAGCGGCCGACCGGCTTCGTCGTGAGAACGCGGGTGGTTCGACGGTTTTGAAACTCGATGCTTCGCCGCTGGTTCGGCGTGGTTCTCGCTTGCTTGGGAGAGGCGGAATGGATCGTTCGGTGGTGAACCTTCACAATCACACTCCGTTTTCGGATGGTGCGCTGAGCATCGATGAGCTCTGCGAAGCGCACCTGAAACTGCCCGGAGTGAAGGTGGAGGCGATTGGCATCTGCGACACGCTTTTCTGTACGCCGACTTCGCGGCCGATCGAGAATGAGCGTCAGTTTCAGCAGCTCTTCCGCTCCGAGGCCCGCGAGTATGTGAACATGGTTCAGCAGGCCCGCCGCCACTGGCAAGGCCGGCTTCATCTCTTCTGCGGCTGCGAGATTCACTGGAACTTCAACAAGACGATGCTCGGCTCGGTGCGCCAGATTTTGGCGGAGCTGGAGATCGACTACGTCATGTTCTCCGGACTCGACTGGGCCGGACTCACGCAACTCGCCAACCAGGCCCGCACGCTGCAGCGTCCGGTCGGCCTGGCCAGGACCGACGTCGGCAGCGCCTTTCCGAACACGCCGATGGAGCAGGTCGTCCGCACGATGGCCAACGCCCGCATCTTCTGGGAGCTGACGCCGGATCAATTCGCGCAGCGGCTTTGCGACCCGTGGTGCAATGTGCTGCAGGGCCACAAGGTGCGCGTGGCGGTCGGCACCGACACGCACGACGATGATTCGTGCCTGAAGAACCTGAAGGGGATGTACGACTATCTCGATGCGAAGAAACTGACCGACAAGATCTTCATTCCGGAGCCGCGGCGCGTGATGGCTGAGGCGGCGTCGGCTTAGTCTGGATCGATCGGCTTCTATGTGGGGTCGTCGCGACCGGGGGGCTCGCTTGCGGCGACGCTTGCCTCCCCCCTGCCGGCCTATCGCGACTCTCCCCCCATCGCGATTGTTCCCCCACGAACGACCTGAGCGTCGCTTAGGGGTCGGGCATTTTGAATGTGTCGCCCTGATCGAGATTGCCGGTCTGCAAACCCTTCTTAAACCAGCGCAGCCGCTGCTCGGCCGAGCCGTGGGTGAATGACTCCGGCACGACGTAGCCCTGCGTCTGCTTTTGAATGCTGTCGTCGCCGATGGCCGTCGCGGCCCGCAGCCCCTCTTCGATGTCGCCGGCCTCGAGCCAGCGTTTGGACTTCTCGGCGTGGTGGGCCCAGACGCCGGCGAAGAAGTCTGCCTGCAGCTCCAGCCGCACCGAAAGCCGGTTGTAGTCGGTTTCACTCATGCGCTGCCGGGCGCTGTTCACCTGATCGCTGATGCCGAGCAGGTTCTGGATGTGATGACCGACTTCGTGGGCGACGACATAGGCCTGGGCGAAATCGCCGGGCGCTTTGAATCGCCGCGCCAGCTCGTCGAAAAAGCCGAGATCGATGTAGACCTTGGAATCGGCCGGGCAATAGAACGGACCGACCGCGGCGCTGGCGGCGCCGCAGTGCGATTGGACCTGTCCGCGGAACATGACCAGGACGGGCTCCTGATAGCGCTTGCCGGCCCTGGCGAATTGTTCTTTCCAAACGTCCTCGGTGCTGGCGAGGATCGTCTTCACGAATTCGGCCCGCTCGCGTTCCTGGGGATCGGCGTCGACGGCGACCGACGAGCCGCCGCCGCCGGGCGTGGGAAATCCGAGATTGCCGGGGTCGAGCGGGTTCCCGCCGCCGCGTCCGCCACGTCCGCCGCCGAGCAGCGCCATGGGGTCGCCGCCGAGCAGGAGGACGATGAGCACGAGGATGATGGTGCCGATGCCGCCGCCCATGGCGAGGCGCGGCCCGCCGCCTCCGCTCGCGCGACGGTCTTCGACATTGGTGCTGCGACGTTGATCTTCCCAGCGCATGGCTCAAGGCTCCGCGTGGTCTGGTGGTTGGATCTCGGGTCGAAGGTTCGACGAGCGGTAGTTTAATGCGAGTATTCGGGGCGCGGGCGCGAAATGGCGTCACGTGCGGGGCTCAATCCCCGATCATCGATTCGAGACGTGTCATGATTTTCGCCCGCGCGGCGGAGGCGATGTCTTCGAGCAGCAGCGCCTGATAGTGCTCGGCTGCCTTTTCCTGCTGCTGTGCGGCCCAATAGGCGTGCGCCAGGCTTAGCCGAGTGGCGACATGATCGGGCCGCTGTTCGTAGGCGCGCTCGAGGAACGCGATCGACATCGCTTCGTCGCCGCGCACGTTGTATTGCTCCGCAACGATTCGGTAGGCATCCCACAGCAGTTCTGCGCGGCGCGGCACATCGCGTGCGGCGGTCGCCTCGCGCAGCGCCAGATAGGCCGACAGCTCCCCCGCGCGAAGCGCGATGGCCGAGGCCGGCTCCAGCAGCGCGCCGTCCGGCGACTCGAGAATCCGCTGCAGAATCGGCTGCACCGTGCCCCAGGCGAGCGCCGGTTGATCGAGTTCGGCCCAGCAGCGGGCATAGCAGAGGATCGTCGCAACGTTGGCCTCGCCCGCGTCCTGAGCGCGCCGCGCGGCGCTCAGGGCGGATTGGGGATGGCTGAGGTAGCGCGTCGGGTTGGACCCGCGCGAGAAGATCACGCCTTCGCCGCGGCGAGCGCCGAGTGGCACGCCGGGAGCGTCGATTTTCTGGGCCTGGCCGACGATGTTGCCCAGCGACAGCCAGGCCTCGGCCCGCAAGGCATCGAGCCGCGGCTCGCCGACGCCGCGCAGCCGGGCGAGATCGCACCGCTGCAGGGCGGTGGCGGGCTGACGATCGGCGAGCGCGGCCCGCACCCCCGCCAGCGCGACGCGGGCGTCATGGCCGAAATTTTCCGCCGTCCGCTCGATGACGGCGGCGGACTCGTGCGCGCGGCCGAGCGCCCGATAGGCGTCGGCCAAGAGCAGACGATCTTCGATGCGAACGCGCGACTCAAACTCGGCCAGCAGCCTCACGACGATGCGCCATTCGCCCTTGCCCGCGGCGGCCCGCGCGGTGAGCGCTCGCAGATTCATGTCCGCCGGATGCTGCGACATGGCATGATCGAGCACGGAGTGTGCGGCGTCGGGATTCGCCGCCGCAAGGTAGACCTCGCCCAGTCGCGTGGCGAAGGCGACCTCGTCCGGCCTTTTGGCCAGAGCGATTCGCAAATCGTGGATCGCGGCGTCGAGATCGCCGGCGGCAAACTTGGCGCAACCGAGCTGATAGGCGGTCCAGGCGTCGACGGCGTACATCACGGGGGCGGTCGCTGTCGGGGCCGAAGCCGCGGCGCCCGCGGCAAGTGCGTCGCCCGTCCCCTCGCACAGCGCGGCGATCGCCGCGGCGCACGAAGCGACGCGGTACACGCTGCAACTGAAAGTTTGTCCGTTACGCATGGGCATCGGCGCTTGGTAGGATACGAGTCGGCGAGTTCGTTCAAACTCTATTGTTGCCTTTTCGCCGACGCGACTCAACGCGATTCTCTGCATGGACCGACACGCGCTGGAATGCTTGGACTTTGCGGGCGTCAACGCCCTGCTGGCCCGCTATGCGCTCTCGCCGCTCGGTCAAAATCTGGCCGAACGCATCCAGCCGGTGGCCAAACTCAACCTCATGCAGCGCTGGCTGGCGCAGGTTGTGGAGCTGGCGAAGCTGCGTGAGACGCGCGGATTGCCGCCCTTTGCCGATGTGTTCGACATTCGCGCGCTGGTCGAGCGGTGCGCCCCGCCGCTGCGAATCACGGTCGACGACATGTCGCGGATTCGCGGAACACTGGCCGCGACGCACGCGCTGCGCCGTTATCTGCACGAACTGCCGCCCGACGCGCCCGAGATCGCGACGCTCGCCGGTCGCATCGGCGATTTCCACACGCTGGCCGAGCGCATCACGAAGGTGATCGATGAACGCGGCGAGGTGCGGACCGAGGCCAGCCCGAAGCTGGGCCGCATCCGGGCCGATATGCAGGCGGCGCAGGAGCGCATCAGCCGTGCGGTGGACGACCTGCTCCGCGAGCCGTGGGTGCGGCGCATCCTGCAATATCCGAATCCGACGTCGCACAACGACCGAGTCGTGCTGCCGCTGAAGACCGAGTATCGCGGACGGCTGCCGGGCATCATTCATCGCACGTCGGACACCGGCGCGACGATTTACGTCGAGCCGGCGGTGGTGGTCGAGCTCAACAACCGCATCGCCGATCTGAAAATCGCGGAGCAGGAAGAGATCAACCGGCTGCTCTGGGACCTGGCGCATGAGGTGCATATCAACGCCGAGCCGATCACGCAGACGATCGAGGCGCTGGCGTTGCTCGACCTCGTGGCGGCCAAGGTGCGCTTCGCGGATGACTTCGAGCTGCGCGTGCCGCTATTGGTCGATGAACCGGTGCTCGACGTGCGCGGTGCACGGCATCCGCTGCTGATGGAGCTGTTCCGCAGTCGCGCGGCGGCCGCGGGCGAACCGGCGCAGGAAGTCGTTCCGATCGATTACCGATTGGGACTCGACTTTAAGATGATGCTGCTGACCGGGCCGAATACGGGCGGCAAAACCGTCGCGCTGAAGACGATCGGCCTGCTGGTTTACATGGTGCAGTCGGGTATTCCGGTGCCGGTCGCGCCGCTCTCGCGGATGGGCGTCTTCAGCAACGTGCTGATCGACATCGGCGATGAGCAGAGCATCGAGCAAAATCTCAGCACTTTTAGCGCGCACCTGCTGCGACTGATGGAAACGCTCGAACGGGCCGGGCCGCGGACGCTGGTGCTGATCGACGAACTCGGCGCGGGCACCGACCCGGATGAAGGGGCGGCGATCGGCGCGGCGATTCTAGAAGAGCTGCTTCGCAAAGACGCGCGCACCATCGCGACGACGCACCTCGGCGCGCTGAAGCGCTTCGCGCTGACGCACCCCGAAGTCGAAAACGCCTCGGTCGATTTCGACATCGAGACACTGCGACCGACCTATCACCTGCGGATCGGCGAGCCCGGTCGCTCCAACGCGATTCACATTGCCCATCGGCTGGGAATGCCGAAGCGTTTGGTGATGGCGGCGGAGCGAAACCTCTCGAAGCAGGCCCGCGCGCTGCGCGACGCGCTGGACGGTACCGCGGCGGTGAAGCGGGCGGCGGAGCAGGCCCGCGAAGAGGCCAAGGTGGCCGAGCTCGCAGCGCACAAAGCCGCCGCCGCCGCCGAGCGCGAGCGAGCGCGCCTGCAGCAGCAGCAGAGCGACTATGCGACGTGGGTGCAGCGGGTGGTGCATCTGCGGCCCGGCGACGCGGTCCGCGTGCGCGGCTTCGATCGCGACGGCAAGGTGGTGAAGATGCGGATCGATCTGCATCGAGCCGAAGTGTCGCTCGACCGGTTCAGCATCGAAGTGCCGCTGGGCGATCTGCTTCCCCCCGAAGCCCCGCCGCCGCCGCCGCGCCCCGTCGCCGCTGCGCCGCCGAAGCCGCCGCGCGAGGCGAAGCCGGCCCGCGAAGGGAATCGGCCCGCCGCGGTACAAAACGGCGGCGATGGAAGACCTGCCCCGCGCCGTCCGCAGCACCAGCCCAAGCCGGGCCTGAGCGACGACGAGTGCCTTTCGCTGGCTCCCGGCGACGCCGTCTATGTGAAGCGCTTTCATCGGCGCGGTCATGTGGTGCGCGTTTTGGCGGCAAAGAAAATCGTCATCGTGAATGTCGGTCTGCTGGAGGTCGAAGCACCTTTCTCGGGCCTCGCGCCGCCGAACACGACGGCCCCGCCGAAGGCGGGTTGATTTGTGCCGTAGCGGCCGGCGTCCTCGCCGGCCGACGAACCGCGCCTCAAACCGCGCAATACTCGCCTGATTCAGCCGGTCCTCGCCAGCGTTTTGTAGGGCAACTTGCCAGGGTCGGTAAGCTTGAGTGTCACCAGTTCTCGGGTCGACTTCTGAAATTCGCCGAACCGGCATCGATGATCGCGGAGGTCTCTCATGAACCGACGTCTGATGTTCCCGTCCATCATCGTGCTCGCCCTCAGCGGCTGTTTTTCACGGGACACCGAACGTATCGAGGGCCAAATCGCGACCGACAGAGTCATCAACACGCTGCCGCGCGCTACCGGAGCCGTTTTCATCAGCGGCGGCGAATTCCTCGAAGGCAGGCCCCTGCAGCAAATCAGCGCAAGTGCGCCCCGGCCAGCGGTCGCCGGCGAATCAGACGGCCGCTGCTGGGACATTTCGTGCGGCGGAGCGCCCTGTGCGGGTCCCGCGTATGTCAAGGACGTAGCCCCCGATGGCCGCGTTCTGCTGATCGCCGGCGGAGCACTATGGATCGCCGATACGCCGTCATCGGGTCAGCTCCGCCGCGTCGGCGAATCTGCAACCGTCATGAGCGGTGCGTTCGCCAACAGCGGCCCATCGCTCGCCTATCTCGAATCCGCCGGTGGCGGCGCCCATCTCGTCACCGCGACATTCGAAGGTGTCGAGACTTCGCGAATCGACCTCGGCGACGCCGCTCCGTTCAGCTTCAATTATTTTCTAAGCTACTCCCCGGACGATCAGTGGATCGCGGTGTCTCCAAAGTTCGTGGTGGAGTTTCAGACGGGCGTGATCGTGCCGTTCCCGAACGAGTCCCGCGGCGGCTTCATCTCCAATGATCGGCTGATCGCCGGATCCGACCTCTTCGGCGAGCGCTTCGCAGATCGCCCATTCATCACGCGGCTGCTGAGCCTCAATCGCAGCGCGAAAACCATGACCCTCCTTCGAGATGATGTGCTGGGCGAAGGGCTGCTCGACGTCGCCCCGGCCCGCGGCGCGGCGGTCGTCGTCTTACCGCCGGACCTCCTCTTCGCCGTCCCCTATCACGCCGTCGTGATCAACGCCGATGGCGAACCCATCGAATACCTCGGGTTCGGCGTGTACGACGGCTTCTGGGCCAGTGACCTCACGAGCAGTCAGGCGCTTCCGCCGCAGTCGGCGAACCGGTCAAGCAGCCTGTGCGATTGACCCATTGCGCCCGCGCTGTAGCGGCCGGCGGCTCGCCGGCCCACCAGTCGTACCCGCACCCACCCGCTCGCAAAATCGAACGGCGAGCCCCGATCGACGACGTCCTTTTCGTCGGCCCGCCAGACGCAGGCCGCTACTGCTCGATCGCCGATTCGGCCTGCGAGCCGCAGGCCGCCAAAGGCGAACAGCGCTATCCACGCAGAAAATCGGTCTCGGCGAAGAGCGTCTCGGCGAAGTAGCTGCTCCGCACAAAAGGCCCGCTGGCGACCGCACCAAAACCCAACTCGCGGGCCACATCGGCGAGGCGATCGAATTCCTCCGGCGTGTAGTAGCGCTCGACCGGCAGATACTTCTCGTCGCCGGGACGCAGATATTGGCCGATCGTGATCATCTCGCAGTCGTAGGCGCGCAGATCGCGCATCGTCTGCACGAGTTCGTCCCACGTCTCGCCCAGGCCGACCATCAGGCCGCTCTTGGTCTTGATCCGCGGGTCAATCTCTTTGGCGGTTTTCAACACGCCCAGCGTGCGCTCGTAGCGGGCCGCGGGGCGGGCCTTTTTCTGCAAGCGGGCGACTGTCTCGATGTTGTGGTTATAGACCTCGGGCCGAGCGCGCACGACGATCTCGATCAGCTCGCGGCGCCCGTGGAAATCGGGCACCAACACCTCGATCGTCGCGTGCGGCAGCTTTTCGCGCGTGGCGGTGATGCAATTTGCAAAGTGCGTCGCGCCTTCGTCTTCGAGGTCGTCGCGGGCGACGCTCGTGATCACGACGTGCCGCAGGGCGAGGTGCGCCGCGGCCTCCGCCAGGCGCTGTGGCTCTTCGACATCGGGGGCCTGCGGCTTTTTCGTGCCGACGGCGCAAAATCCGCAGCGGCGCGTGCATTCGTCGCCCAGCACCATGAAGGTGGCCGTGCCGCGCGACCAGCATTCGGTGAGGTTGGGGCAGCGGGCTTCGACGCAGACCGTGTTCAGCTTCAGCCCGTTGATCAGCTTGCGCGTTTCGAGCATCTGCTCGGTCGGCATCGGCCGCTTAAGCCAGGGCGGGAGGCGGCGCTGACGCGGCGCAGATTCGGCGGCGGAACCAAGCACGGGAAGCGAACGTTCGAGCGACATAATGTGGAGATCATAGAGGCGAAATCGCGGGAAACGAAGCAGTCGCCGACCGGTTCAGATCAGCCCGCGTCCGCCGTCGATCGGCAGGATGACGCCGCTCACATAATCACCCTCGGCCAGCAGGTAATGCACGGCGGCGGCGATGTCGTCGGCGCTGCCCGCGCGGCCGAGCGGAATTCGCCGGGTGAAGCGTTCGCGCGTGGCGGCGTCGTAGTCTTCCGGCCACTCGGCTACCCCGGGGGCCACGCCGCAGACGTTGACCTCCGGCGCGAAGGCTCGCGCCAGCGTTCGCGTCAGCGTGTCGAGCGCGCCCTTCGAGACGATGTAGGCCAAATGGTCGGGCCAATGTCGCGCGACGGCGGCGTCACACAGGTTGATGATTCTGCCGCGAGCGGATTTCAGCGGGCGTTGTGCAGCGTGGGCCAGTTGGAGCGGAGCGGTCAGGTTCACCTGAAGCGTTTCGTTCCAGCGGTCGAGCGAAAACTCGTCGAGGGTCATGCGCTCGAAAGCCGATGCGTTGTTAATCAGGATGTCGAGCCGGCCGAAACGGGCCAGGACATCGTCTATCAGGCGGCGCGGGGCTGCGGAGTCGGCCAGGTCGGCCGCGAAGGCCCCCGCCGCCACACCCAGGCTGGCGCACTCCGCGACGGTCGCGGCCGCTTCGTCGGCCGAAGATCGGTAGTGAATCGCCACATCGCAGCCGGCCCGGGCCAGGCGCAGCGCGATCGCCCTGCCGACGCGCTTCGCGCCACCGGTGATCAGGGCCGTCTTTCCGCGCAGTTCCATGTGGGGAGGATAACGGTGTCGTTCGTCGGCTTGCGCCAATCCCAAAAAACACACCGGCGACGGGTCGCAATAAACCCGTCGCCGGTGGCTCGTTGGAGATCGCCTTGGCGACGTCACCTCGTCGCGCCCGGGCGGTCGTTTTCCGGGTTCGCCGGCGACCGCTCGATCGCGGGGGCGTTCCCGTATTCCTGGACACGCAAACTCACGTTCCAGGTAGTCGCTTCCTGTTCATTCTTTGATACGGATCGGCAGGCCCGGCGCTTCACTAAAATCCGTCGCTAATCGTGCGAATGTGTCCGCCGCCGGTCGGGCCGGGCGGCGACGTGGCGAATTCGCCGCCATAGGACCAAGATGGTCTGAAAGGTGAACTCCGCTGAATCTTCGATCGACAAGCAATCGACCGGGCGAGTTATCCGCCGCCGAGGGTTCGTTGTGGCTCGCGCTGGAGCTTTCGACGCTGGCAGGCAGCGTGGCGCTCTTTCGCCCGGATGGCACGACCGTCGCCGAGCACTCGCTGCCGCCGGCGCTGCGCCGCACGGGGGCACTGCTTCCGCAGATCGCCGCGCTTTATCGCACACTCGGGCGCACACCGCGACAAACCGCCGGCGTTGCGATTTCGGTCGGGCCGGGCAGCTTCACGGGACTGCGGACCGCCTGCACGATCGCCCGCATGCTGCGCTCCGCAGTCGGCTGCTCGGTCGTGGGAATTCCGTCCTTCGAAGTGCTCGCCGTGGCGTGGGGCCGCGCCCGGCCGAATGCCGGCGAGGGGCCGATCGCCGCGTTGCGCGATGCGCGACGCGGCCAGGTTTATGCCGCCACGCTGCGAATGAGCGACGGCGCGTGGCATTCGTCCGAGGTTCGCTGCGTCGCGGCGGCCGACTGGCTTTTGGCAAACGACGGGCTCGCCGCCGTCATCAGCGATGACCCTCTGGAAAAGCAAGCGACGGGTTGGGGCTCCGCCGGCGAGCGATTTGTGCGCGTTGCCCCCTCGGCGACGGATCTGGCGCGCGCGGCGGGGGCGCGCATCGCACGGCGCGAGTTCCTGGCGCCAAACGAGATTGTGCCCAAGTATGTGCGGCCGCCGGAGTGCGAAGAGGTGTACGAGGCCAAACGGGCGGCGGCCATCGCGAAGCGCGGGCCGTAGTCGAGCGCTTGCCCGCTATTTTGGCCGCTCGTCCTCGGGCGGGTCGGGTCGTTGCGCGTCGCGCAGCAGTTCGTCGCCCATCTCCATGTCCGCATCGGTGACGCGGGCTGAAGCCCAGACATCGGTCATCTCGGTCTCTTCTCCGCCGACCTGCTCCTCGGTCACGCGCCGCCCGATACGCAACAGCAACAGTCCCCCCAGCACAAAAATCAGAATCGCCACGCCCGCCAGAATGGTGGTCAACAGCACCGCGCTCAGCCGGCGCGTCTGCTTGCCGATCAGGTCTTCCTCGGTGCCGGTGGGAGAGAGCGGGACGGGGCGGGCGGCGAAGTAGAGCGCGATCGCAAAGAGCGACAGCAAGGCTAGGAACATCGTCATCAGCGCCGCGCGGCCCGCCCAACCGGCCTTGTCGCGGCTCAACGGGCACCTCGTGCCGCATTACTCCAGCCCAGGCCGGCCCGGACATCGCTGGAGTCTTCCGCGCGCAACTCCTCGGCGATGCGCCGCACGTTCGCCGAGATCGTCTTGGGCGTCTCGATGCGCACGACGGCCAGCAGATCGCCGGTGCGGCCGGTGCGCGGGTCGTGCAGACCGCGTTCGCGCAGCCGCAGTTTCGCGCCGCTGCTGGTGCCCGGCGGAACTTTCAAGACGACGCGTTCGCCGCCCAGCGTGGGCAGCTCGATCTGCGCCCCGAGCAGCGCCTCCCAGATCGCGACCGGCACGTCGATCAAGAGGTTCAATTCCTCGCGCCGAAACCAGGCGTGCGGCAACACGCGGCACAAGATCATCAGATCGCCGCGACCGTCGGTGCCAAAATTGCCCTTGCCCGCTACGCGAATCCGCTGTCCGTCGCGAACCGCGGGCGGGATCTTCACGCGGATTTCTTCCGAGCGGTTGCCGCTGGTGAGCACGACGCTGCGCGAGGTGCCGTGGGCGACCTCTTCGAGGGAGATTTCGACCGGATACTCCAACGCCGCGACGGCTTCGCTATCGGCGAACCCCGCCCCTGCCGCGGCGCTGCTCGCGCCGTGGGAACGCGTCCCGCGCCGTGCGCCGCCGGCAGGGCCCGCGCCGGCTCCGCCGCGGCGGAAGAACTGCTCGATGATCGAACTCAGATCGCCGAAGTCGGTGATGAACTCCGCCGACGGCCCCGCTCCGCCCATGCCGCCTGCGCCGGGGCCGGCGTTTCCCGAGCGCCAGCGGACGTAATCGGGCGAGGGGCCGCCTTCGCCGAAGCGGTCGTATTGCGCGCGTCGCTCGGCGTCGCCGAGCACTTCGTAGGCCGCCTGAACTTCTTTGAATCGCTCTTCGGCCGTGCTGTCGTTGCGATTGCGATCGGGGTGATATTTCTTGGCGAGCTCGCGATAGGCGCGTTTGATCTCATCCGCGGTCGCCGTCCGCGGCACGCCCAAAATCGAATAGGGATCCTTGGCCATTCCACTCCGCTTCGCCGCAGGTCGCGTCGGTCGTCGTCGCTCGAGAACGCTCGCTCAGGGAAGTTCGATCAGCATTTTGCGCGCTTCCTTGGCGAAGCTCGTGTCGGCATGCGCGCGACAGAGCTGATCGAGCTTCTTCTTGGCTTCGCCATAACGCTTGGCGCGAATGTCGTTTCGGGCCTGGGCCAGCACCGGCTCACACTCGGCCCGCGCCTTCTCGTCGCGCACGATCGCCGCGACGGCCTCATGCTTGCTCAGTCGCGCGATCAGCGTGCGGGCGTCTTCCGCGGCCTCCGATCCGCCGTGGTTTTGCACGATGTCTTCCAGCTTGGCGTGGGCGTCGGCGAAGTCCTGGACCTGGATATCGGCGATGGCCTCGGCCAGCTTGCCGAAGGCCACAGTCTCGGCCTTTTGGGCGTCGAGCTTGGCTCTCACGTCGTCGCGGTCGCGGGCCATCGCGTGCAGCTTTTTGCGGGCGAGCAGCGAGCACTCCATGCCGCGAAACTCTTTGGCCGCTTGCAGCAGATACTCCACGCCACGGTTGACGTTTTGCGAGACGATCTCGCGCTCGCCGCTGCTCAGCAGATCCTGCCCCACTGCCTCCAACAGATCGAGATATTCCTGACAGGTGGCTTTCAGCGGATCGCCCGAGAGCGCGTGCTCGTTGGCCTGCTTGGCCGCCGCATACGCCTGCCGAAACTCGCCTTTGGCCAGATACTCGCGCGTCTGCTCCAAAGCCCGCTCGCAGATGATCGCCTCGCGCGGGTGAGTCCGCACCGGCGGAGTCTCAGTGACGGCGTCGAGCACCGCCTGCAGCATCTGATCTCCCCCGCTATCGCCCGGCCAGCCGGTCCACGCGACCTTGCCCTCGGCGTTGATGATCACCGCGCGGGGGAAGCTCTCGATCTCGTATTCGTTCTCCGACTTGGACTCCAAGGCGACCGGGAAGAAAATCTTCGCCTTCTTAATGTCCTCTTCGGTTCGGCGACGGTCGGCGCTGGTCACGCCCATCACATACACGCCGCGCCGCCGACCGACGACTTCGCTGTTGTCGACCACGCTCATGAGGGGCAGGATGCGTTCGCCGCCTTCGTGGAAACTAACCCAGAAGTAGAGGACGACGACCATTCCCCGCAGCTCTGCGAGCGAAATCGGTTTGTCGGTATTCAGCCATTCGCGGGCTTCGATATCCGGGGCGTCGGCGCCCTTGGCGAGCTCGGCCCGCGCCAGCGCCGGCCCGAATACGCCCGTTCCGAAGAGCCCCGCCAGCATCGACAGCAAAACGACCTTTCGCAGCATCATGACCGCTCCCGAACAGCATTCACCAAGGTGCAGAGGCGCGGTGGATCGCACTCCGCACAAGTAGCTCGCCCACGAAACAATTCGATTCTATCGCGCCGACAACATTCTTCGCGGCCGGCGGCCGATGCCGCAGCCCTGCCTCAGTGCTTGGCCAGTACCGCCAGCACCGCCTTTAGATACTTCCACGTCTTGGCCACCGAATCGATCTGCACCCGCTCGTCGGGGCTGTGGGCGCCCTGGATGTTCGGGCCAAAGCTGATCATGTCCATGCCGCCCACGCGCTCACCGATGATTCCGCACTCCAGACCGGCGTGAATGCTGCGCACGTGCGGGTCCTGGCCATGCTCGCGCTTAAACACGTCGACGCACTTTTTCAGCAAGGATGACGCCGGGTTCGGCTGCCAACCCGGATAGGCGTCACCGAAGGAGGGCTTGGCGCCCGAGAGCGACCCGATCGCCGCGATCTGGTGCATCGTCGACTGCAGCTCCGGCCAAGCCGAGCTGCGCGAGAGACAGCCCAATTGGATAGCGAGCGTTCCGTTGTGGCGGGCGCTCACGATGGTCGAGACGTTGTTCGAGGTCTGCACCAGCCCGGCGATTTCGGGCACGACCGCCAACACGCCGCTGGGCAACCCCACGAGGCAAGTGAGCAGCCGCTGCGTGTCGGCCGCGCTCAGCGCCGGCCCCGCAGCCGCCCCGTCGGCCGCGACTTCGATCACGCAATTCGGCTCGTTCCGCCGCGCCTCGGTCTGCAGCGCGGCCGCCGCGCGAGCGAGCGCTTCCCACGCCGCCGGCGCCGCCGCGAGCTGCGCGAACGCCTCGCGCGGGATGGCGTTGCGCTTGCTGCCGCCCTGCAAATCCGACAGCCGCAACGGATGCTCCGCCGCGACGCGCTGCAGCGCCCGGCCCAGCAACTTGATCGCGTTGCCGCGATTGAGATGAATATCGCAACCGCTGTGTCCGCCCGTCAGTCCCGTCACGGTGATCTTGCCGGCCTTCATGCCCGGCTCAACCGCGGACACGGGCGCGGCCCAATCGAGCGACACATCGCAGCCGCCCGCGCAGCCGATGTAGAGCGCATCGTCTTCTTCCGAGTCGAGGTTGATCAGCACCCGCCCGCGGATCGATTCGGGCGTGAGCGCTTTGGCCCCGGTCATTCCCGCCTCTTCGTCGCAGGTCAGCAGGATTTCGAGCGGGCCGTGGATGACGTCCTTCTCGGTCGCGGCCGCCAGGGCCAGGGCCACGCCCATGCCATTGTCGGCGCCCAAGGTGGTGCCGTCGGCCCGCACGATGCGCCGCCCGGCGCTGTCGCGATCGACCACCAACCGGATCGGGTCGCGATCGAAGTCGTGCTTCGTGCCGGCGTTCTTCTCCGCCACCATGTCGAGGTGCCCCTGCAACACGACGATCGGCGCCCCTTCGCAACCCGGCGAAGCCGGCACGCTCAGAACGAGGTTGCCGACCTTTTCGTGCTTCACCGCGAAGCGGTGTTTCTCCGCAAACTGCCGGGCGTGCGCCTGAATCGCCTCCTCATTCTTCGAAGGCCGCGGCACGCCCGCCAGACCGGCAAAAATGTTCCAGACCGGCGCCGGCTCCAGCCCGGCGATCGCCTTTTGATTGTGTTCCGTCAACATGCGCAAATCTCCGTCGAAATTGACTGCGGGTAGTGTAACCGCGGTCGCTCCGGCGACGCCGAACGATTGTCGATTCCACACCGAACCCCCACAATGCGACCCGCATGACCAACCCACTGCTCATCCGCAACGGTCGCATCATCGACCCCGCGCAAGATCTCGACCAGACCGCGCCGTTGTTCGTTGCTGATGGCAAGATCGCGGCCATCGGCGGCGAAGCCGAGCGCCTGGGCAAAGCCGCCGGCGTGCGCGTCATCGATGCGGCCGGTCAGATCGTCGCGCCGGGCCTGATCGACATGCATGTTCACCTGCGCGTCCCCGGCGGCGAACGAGCTGAGACCATCGCCTCGGGCACGGCGGCGGCCGTCGCGGGCGGCTTTACGGCCGTCGCCTGCATGCCCAACACGCGCCCCGCGCTCGATAACGACAGCATGATCCGGGCCGTGCTCTACGCCGCGGAGCGCGAGGGAGCCTGTCGCGTTTATCCCATCGGGGCGCTTACCAAGGGCCGCGAGGGCAAAGAGCTGGCCGAAATGCGGCTGATGAAGCATGCCGGGGCTGTCGCCTTCAGCGACGACGGCGACGGCATTCAGGACGCCGGCGTGTGCCTCAAAGCCTTGCAATACTGCCAATCGATCGACGCCCTGTTCGTGCAACACTGCGAAGATCGCGGCCTCGCCGCCGGCGGCTGCATGAATGGCGGCGACGTCGCCGTCCGCCTCGGATTGCCGGGCCTGTCGCGCCTGGCCGAAGATGTCATGGTGGAGCGCGATGTGCGTCTGGCGCACGCCGCCGGCGCACGCTATCACATGTGCCACATCAGCACGGCCGGCGCGGTCGAGATCATTCGTGCCGCCAAGGACGCCGGCATCTCCGCCACGACCGAGGTCTGTCCGCACCATCTGTTGCTGACCGACGACGACTGCGCGGGCTACGACACCAATTTCAAGATGAACCCGCCGCTGCGGACGCGGGCCGATGTCGAAGCCTGCATCGAGGGCGTCCGCGACGGCACCATCGACTGCCTGATCACCGACCACGCCCCGCATCCCGCCGAACTCAAAGCGCTGCCCTTCCAAGACGCGCCGATGGGCATCATCGGCCTCGAAACCGCGCTCGGCTTGTTCTGCAAAGCGCTGATCGACCCCGGCGTCTTGAGCTGGCCGCAACTCATCCGCGCCATGTCGACCCGCCCCGCCGAGCTGCTCGGCATCCCCGGCGGCTCGCTGCGCACCGGCGTGGCGGCCGATCTCACGCTGATCGACCCGAGCCGCGAATGGACGATTGACCGCAACCAATCGCGCTCGCTCAGCCGCAACACGCCCTTCCACGGCTGGAAGGTTCGCGGCAAGGCGACGATGACGATCGTCGGCGGCGAAGTGCGCTTCTCGGATGCGTAATTTTGGCGAAGGCCGGCTGTGCCGACGCGTCACGCCGCGCCGCACTATTCTCAGCGCAACGCACTCATGCTACGCCGCCTTTGGTACTACCTCTTCGACTGGTCCTTCTACCTTCCCGGCGTCGCCGCCGAGATGCGCGGCATGTCGCGCGCGCAGCAAAACTCCGCCCGGCTCTTCGTGTGGCGTCGCCTGTTTCGCAGCGTTCACTACTGGTTGCTGACCGCTGCGGTGGTTCTGCTTGTAATGCCGGTCGGCCTATTCGCACTGAGATGGTCCATTTCCAGTCTCGCGCTATCCGCCGGCGCCAACTTCGAGTTGCGCGTGGTCTACGTCTCCGTCGCGTCGCTTGCGGGAATTGTTGCGACGCTGGGCATAGCGGTCTTGAGCATGCAGCCGCTCCGCGCGATGGTGCGATCTGCATTTGACGATTACCTGCGTTCCGCCGGGCTTCGGCTTTGTCGACAATGCGGCTACGACCTGCGCGAGACGCCGGTCCCCCGTTGCCCCGAATGCGGCGGCGCGATGGCCGCCGCAAACACCGCCCCGGAGCGGTAGAATCGGCTTCCGGATTTCGTGTCGGCGGCCCGAGGCGATTGACGCTTCGCCGCGCGACCTGCGGAGGTTTGTCCGTTGCTCACGCTGGTGATCGTCTTCTTCGTCGGCATCACAGTCTTTCACCTGCTTGAGCTCGTGAATCCGGTCATGCCGCACTATCGCTCCGGCGTCACGCGGCGCGGCTACCTGGCCGACGTCATCTCGCTGATCCTGAACGGCCCCGGCCTCGACGGCCTAACGACCGTCATGGCCACGTCGCTGGTTTTGCTGGTTCCGCGCGCGGTCGATGTGATGCCTGCCATCGGCTGGTGGGGTCAGTTCGCGATCTTTTTTCTGATTAACGACTTCGGCCGCTACTGGCTGCACCGCTGGTACCACGAGTCGAACGCTCTGTGGCGCGTGCATCGCGTGCATCACACCGTCGTGCAGATGGACGCGATGTCGGTCTTCCGCTTTCACATCCTCGAAGGCATCGTCAAGAACTTCGTCATCACGCTGCCGTTCCAACTGCTGGGCGTCACCGAAAGCGTCGTGATCCTTTACAGCTCGATCGACATCCTGAAGGGCTTCTGGCACCACGCCAACCTGAAGACCTACATCGGCCCGCTCAACTACGTTCTCAACTCCGCCGAACAGCACTGGTGGCATCATTCGATCGAGGGTCGCGGACAGCACAGCAACTACGGCTCGATCCTCTCGATCTGGGATTGGCTCTTCGGCACGGCCTATTGGCCGCGCGGCGAATGGCCGAAGGAGATCGGCGTGGCGGGCCTCGAGAATTTCCCCGACGACTTCGCCGGGCAACTGACCTCGATCCGCTACTCCGATGAAGAGGCGATCCGCGCCTACTCCGGATCGCCGACCACCCCAAGTTCGACACCGCAGACCCCCACCGCTTCGACTCCCGATAGCGCTCCGCTGCCGACTACGGCGTAGGGCGGAGTTCATCGGCCGCTTCCGCCCCCGCGCACAATCCGCACAGCCGCTCGCCAGTCAGCCCGCACGAAAAACCACCCCAGTTTCCGAATCCGCCGATCCGCCCCCGGCGTAATACCGGTGTCGTTTGCGACAAACCGACGGCGAGACGGTTCGCCGCAACAAACTTCGGACCAGCCGCAAACCGCGTCAACCACCAACATTTGGAGACTGTCATGCGTCGTTTTCCCACGTTCGCGGGGATGTTCTGCGCCGGCTTCGTCGCCTCGGCGTTCGCCCCGATCTCTAGCGCCAGCAGCCACCGCGAGGCGCCCTTCGTCACCGAGCACCCCAAGGTCGACGGCACCGACTTCTACATGTTCCGCAGCTATGAGCCGGGCCGCGAAGGCTTCGTCACCATCGTCGCCAACTACATCCCGCTGCAGCAGCCCTATGGCGGTCCGAACTACTTCTTCATGGATCCCAACGCCGTCTATGAGATTCACATCGACAACAACGGCGACGCACGCGAAGACCTGACCTTCCAGTTTCGCTTTAACAACAAGCTGAAGGACCTGCAGGTGCCGGTCGGTCCTCCAGGTCAGGAAAAGATGGTCTCCGTGCCGCTGATCAACATCGGCCAGATCGCCGCCGGCAACACCGGCGCGCTGAACATTGAAGAGACCTACTCGGTCAATCTGATCCGCGGCGATCGCCGCACGGGTCAGGTCAGCCCGGTCCGCAACGCCGCCACCAACGCGACCCGCTTCATCAAGCCGGTCGACAACATCGGCCTGAAGTCGATTCCGGACTACGCGGCATACGCCAACGCTTCGATCTTCAACATCACGATTCCCGGCTGCGATCAGCAGGGCCGCATGTTTGTCGGTCAGCGCAAAGACTCGTTCGTCGTGAACCTGGGCGAGACCTTTGACCTGGTGAACATCAGCAACCCGCTCGGCGCCGTCGACGTGGAGCGCGACGACCTCGCCGATGCGAACGTGACCTCGTTCATCCTCGAGCTGCCGATCTCCTGCCTGGTGCAGGGCAACCCCACCATCGGCGCCTGGACCAGCGCCAGCCTGCCGCAGGCCCGCGTGCTGAATCCGACTCCGACCTTTAATCAGCCCTCGGTCGAGGGCGGCCCGCTCGTGCAGGTCTCGCGCCTCAGCAGCCCGCTCGTTAACGAAGTCGTCATCGGCCTGCCGGACAAGGACCGATTCAACGCCAGCCACCCCACCGGCGACGGCAAGTTCGCGACCTACGTCACCAACCCGACGCTGCCCAAGCTGCTCGAAATTCTGTTCTTCGACGCCGGCGTCCGCGCTCCGACGCAGTTCCCGCGCACCGACCTCGTCGCCGCTTTCCTCACCGGCGTGCAGGGCCTCAACGTCAACGGCTCCACCGCCGAAATGCTGCGGCTGAACACCAGCATCGCGCCGACGCCGCTCGCCTCGCAGAACAACCTCGGCGTCATCGGCGGCGACCTCGCCGGCTTCCCGAACGGTCGTCGTCCGGGCGATGACGTAGTCGATATCGAACTGCGGGTCGCGATGGGCGTGCTGCTCGATCCGTCGGTCGCTCCTTCGGGCCAGTTGCCCTTCACCGACGGCGCGATCGTGAACAGCAGCTTCTTCGACAACGCCTTCCCCTACCTGAAGTTGCCGATTCCGGGTTCGCCGAACGACACGCAGTAATCCCGCAGAGGCCGGCATGCCCTGCTCAACGGGGGCATGCCCGCCGCGGCCTTTGACACGCGACATACGAAAGGAACAAGCCATGAAGAAATGGATCGCAAAACTGACCATCCTGAGCGGGCTGGCGATGACGATGGGCGGTTGCCCGTTCGTCCCTCCGCCTGCGGTCGCCGACCAAACCAAGTTCGTCGACCTGGTCAGCGAGATCATCACGACCGATGAGTGCTTGCCGCCGGTCGAAGTGAACGGCCTCGACCTGAAGTTCCCGCAACGGCCCGACGCCTTCGAAGACCTGCTGGCCCAGATCGGCGTCGAAACCCCGGCCGAGTAGATCGCGCGACGGCGACCGCTGAAACGCACGAAACGCCGGGTGCGGTCGCTGTTGGGGAACAACTGGAAGCACGCCAATACCCGGCAGCGGTGCTCTCCGGTGGATGCGACGGGCGGAGGAGTCACTCCGCCCGTCCACTGTCCGACCCTCGGAGGGGCGCCCCCTCGGATCACGCCGCGGCGATGGTTGGCAGGCCGCGTCGCGAAACGACTTCGAGGATGCCCCTCCGTTGTATTCTGTGCAGGATTCGCAGAGCCGACCTCTTTTGTACGGTCCGCTATGCGTGATCCGTCGCCCGCCGGGCGCACGAGCTTTGCCACAGGCTTCAGCCCGTGAAACAATCCAGCTTCGCCGGATTTCCAAGCGATCATCAACCGCCGAGACAGACAATGATCAACAAACTCCTCATCCTCACCACCCTCCTCGTCCCCCTCGCTTCGGCCCACGAATTCTGGCTCGAGCCGAGCAAACACAATGTCGCGGTGAACGAGCGCATCGACCTGCAGTGGATGGTCGGGGAAAACTTCCAAGGCGAAGCAAAACCGCGCGACCTCTCGCGGATGGTCCGCTTTGAAGCGTTCAGCAACGCAACGCGCGAAGCGATCCTCGGCATTGAGAAAAAGACGCCTGCCGGCATATTGCGGCCGATCACTGCCGGCGATCTCATGCTGATCTACGAAAGCAACGCCACGCGAATCGTTCTGGAAGCCCCCAAATTCGACGCGTATCTGGCTGAGGAAGGGTTGGAGTCCATCCGCGCCGAGCGTGCCGGCAAGGGCGAGGCCGACAAGCCCGGCAGCGAGTCATACTCACGCTGCTGCAAGTCGTTTGTGCGGGTCGGCAACGGGCCGGCGGTAGCCTTTGACAAGCCGGTCGGCATGCCGCTCGAACTCGTCCCGCTGAGCGACCCCTTCGCCGCGAAAAAGGGCGACAAGCTCCGCGTCCGTCTTCTCCTACGCGGCCGTCCGCTGGCAAATGCCCAGCTTTCCTACTTCTCGCGCGAAGCCGGCGGAAAGCGTCAGACGCTGAAAACCGATGCGGCGGGCGAAGCGCAGATTGAGTTGAAAGATTCCGGCCGCTGGCTCATCAGCGTCGTACACATGGAGCGCGCCGACCCTGCGAAAACGCCCGACACCGACTGGCAAAGCTGGTGGGCCTCGATGACCCTGGAGGTGGTCGCCCCGTAGCGCAAGCGGCGTCGCGGCCGACGGCTCGCGATTCGTTACTTGCTCAGCAACACCGCAACCAGGATCAGGCACCCCAGAATCGCCGCTCCCGCGACGATGCTCAGCACCATGATCAAAGTCTGATTGCTGGCTGCCGTCGCCGCCGCGCGGGCGTGCACCGCGTTGGGCTGGTCTTCCAGCGCCTCGCCGCGCGTCAGCGATTCAAACGCCGCCCCGCCGATGTTCTGCCCGGCGTACTTGGGCGGCCGATCGTTTTTCAGCAGCTCCAAATCGGTGAGCAATTCTGCGGCCGTGCTGTAGCGATCCTCGCGCTTCTTCGCGAGCAGCTTTTCGATCAGCGCCCCGCAACCCGCCGTCAGCTTTACGCTCAGGTGATCCGGCGGCACCAGCGGCTCTTTCAGGTGCTTGTGCATGACCACGGTCGGCGTCGGCCCTTCAAAGGGCACCTTGCCTGTCACCATGTGATAGAAAGTCGCGCCGAGCGAGTAAAGGTCGGCTCGATGGTCGATGTGCAATTCGCCGCGAATCTGCTCGGGGCTGATGTAGTACGGCGTGCCGTACGCTCGACCCGCTTCGGCCATGGCCGACTCGACGTCGCTGGCCTCGCGCGCCAGACCCATGTCGGCCAGCTTCGCGACGCGCTCATTCGTGAGCATGATGTTCTTGGGCTTCACGTCGCGGTGGATGAAACCGCGCTCGTGGGCATGGGCCAGAGCGTCGGCCACCTGCCGCACGATCTCAATCGCCTCTTTCTCGGCATAAATTTTGCCGCCCGCGAGTTCATCATAGACGGTGCGGCCTTCGACAAACTCCATGACGAAATAGTGGAACCCGCCGGCTTCACCGACGTCGATGGCCTGCACGATGTTGTTATGGCTGAGCTTGGCGGCGGCGCGGCCTTCTTTGTAGAAGCGCTGAACGAATTCCGGGTTCTGGCTGAGCCGCTTGGGTAAGATTTTGATGGCGACGGTGCGATCGAGGCTAAGCTGCTTGGCCCGATAGACGACGGCCATCGCCCCGGCGCCGCATTTGCGCTGCAGTTGATAGCCCGGAATCTGCTGTGCCGGCCGATTGCCCGATTCGTCGCTGGAGCCTTGAAGTCGCGTGAGCTGCGTACGCGTCAAAAAGCCGAGATCGACCAGCACATCGCTCAGCGGGCGCACGCGTCCGTTGGTCGACATGGCGCGGCGATGCTCCCGGGCGGTGTTGAGCTCCTGCTCGGTAATGAACCGCTGCTCGACCGCGACCCGCGCAACTTGCGTATCTTCTGATGTATCAGACACTTACGAACCTGCCTTGCGTACGCCGGTGTGGGACAGACTCGCCCAGAAGTATCGGTAATTGTAAAACCATACGGAGCCGTTTGGCAAATGCGACAACGCAAGTGCGCGATTTTGGCCGGTCGGCTCTCCCATCAGCCCTCGCTTATTCGGACCCGAACTTCCGAAATCGGTTTGATGCATCTGCTTCTCTTTTGCGTCGGCTTGTGCGGATTTCCGAGCCCGGCCCGCGCCGACGAGCCGGTCATCACCGATCGCGCCATTCGCGAATCGATTGAGAAGGCCGTCGATTGGCTGAAACGCCAGCAGACCCCCGACGGAAACTGGGAAACCGAGGGCGCGGACGCCGAAACAAATCGCTATCACGGCGGGGACACCGCCTTGGTTTGCCTGGCGCTGCTATACGCCGGCGAATCGGCCAATGAGACCTATCTCAACAACGCGCTCTACTGGCTGGAGAAACAAAAAATGAGCGCGACCTATTCCGTCGCGCTCCGGGCCCACGCCCTTTCGCTCGTCCCCGGACGTCAGTTTCGGGCAACGCTGCGCGAAGACCTGCGCTGGCTGGCGCGGGCCTGCGCCCCGCGCGGCAGCAACCAGCCGGGCGCCTATGGCTACGTCATCGACGACGCGCAAAACGGCTGGTGGGACAACTCGAACAGTCAATATGGCGTGCTCGGCGTCTGGATGGCGACCGACGCCGGCGTCGAGATGACCGGGGAGCAGGCCTATTGGCAACTCGTTCGCGATCACTGGGTCGGCCAGCAGCAAGGCGACGGCGGCTGGGCCTACCGCCGCGGCGATGGGTCCAACGGCAGCATGACTGCGGCCGGTGTGGCGACGCTGTTTGTGGTTTTGGATCGCCTTCAGGCGGGCAGTGCGCGCGAAACCGCGGGATTGCAGCCCGCCATTCAGCGCGGACTCGACTGGCTCGGTCGCGAGTTCACGCCCGACAACCCCTATGGCCAGTCGAACTGGAAGTACTACTACCTCTACGGCGTGGAGCGCGCGGGGCGAGCGAGCGGCTACAAGTATTTCCGCAATCGCGACTGGTATCGCGTCGGCGCGGCCGACCTGCTGAGCGATCAATCGAGCGAAGGCGCATGGGATCGCGCGGGGCTTTCTCCGCAGCGTAATACCTCGTTCGCGTTGATGTTTCTCTGCCACGGCCGCGCGCCGCTGGTTTTCAACAAGCTCGATCTCGGCGACGAATCGGATGTCCGGGCCCGCGATCTGGCCGGGCTGACGTGGCACACGCAGAGTGTGCTGGAGCGGCTGTTCAATTGGCAGATTGTGCCACTCGACGCGCCGATGGCGGATTGGCTTGAAGCGCCGGGCTTGTTCATCGGTGCGCGAGCCATGCCCGAGTGGACGCCGGCTCAAACGCAGAAATTGCAGGACTATGTCAATCAGGGCGGATTGCTGATCGGCACGGCGTATGAGAACAGCGGCAATTTCGTCCGCTCGTTTCAGGATTTGGGCACGCGACTCTTCCCCGGAGCGACTTGGCGCAAAGCCGACCGCGAACATCCGCTCTATAACGGCGATGTGCAGTACAAGCTGAAAGAGCCGCCGCAGACCTTCGAACTGCACAACGGGCTGCGCCCGCTGATGATTCTGCTGACGCGAGACGTCTCGGTGAGCTGGAACAAATTCCGCGCCGAGGGAAAGAACGAGCGCAACTTTCAGGTCGGCGTCAATTTGTACCTCTACGCTACTGACAAGGGGCTGAAGACCACGCGGCTCGAGTCGGCACTCATCACACCGAAGAACGTCGACATCAGGCGAACAATCCGCGTTGGTCGCGTGAGACACAGCGGGACGTGGGATGTGGAGCCCTGGGGCTGGGTGCGCCTCGCCGCCGAGATGAACAACGAGACAGCCACCCGTCTGTTGGTCTCGTCGGGCGTCGCTCTCGATCGGCAGAATCTTCGCGAAGAGTTCGACGTCTTGCACGTCACCGGCACGCAGCGTTTCACGCTCAGCAGTGTTGAGCAGAACGGGCTGCGAAAGTTTTTGTCCAGCGGCGGCGTGCTGATCGCCGACCCCGCCGCCGGCTCGCGCGAGTTTCTCGATTCGTTTGAGGACGCCATGCGCGAGGTGCTGCGGACCGAGCCGCTGCTGCTGGTCGAATCGACCCCGCTGCTCACCGGCGACGAGTTCCCGGATTCCACGCGCCTGACGACCACTGGCTATCGCCGTTCCGCCCGCGGGCGAAAGTCGATCGTGCGCGACGCCGCCCCGCTGCGCGGCTTCAGCATCGGCCAGCGTCTGGCGGTGGTCTATTCGCCGATCGACCTAAGTGTCGGCCTGCTCGGCACCGACGTGTGGGATCTCAACGGCTTTGAGCCGCCGACGGTGCTGGCGATCTTCCGAAACCTGCTGCTCTACGGCGCGAGCGACGCGATGACGCAGGGGCGGCTCTCGACGCCGAAGTGAGACCCGAACGCCGCTATCCTGCGCCGCTGAAAGCGGTTGTTCGAACTGCGGGCTCTCAGAGAAGGACCAGCGACCGATGAGCGGCTACGAGCGCGTCGTACGACAAACCTGGTGGATTTTCCTGGCGATGCTCGCGCTCTCGATCTTCTTCGGGATCGCACTCGATCCGATCCTGGGCTTCGGCGTATTCGTCGTCTGCGTGGGCACTTATCTGTACTTTGTGATGGTTCGCGGCAGCGGCATGGGCGGGGAGCGGTAAAGCCGAGATCAAACCTAGTGGACCGCACTAACGGGGCGTCGACGCTGTCCTGCTCCGTACCCGCTCGTGAGAATGGTGGCGAGCGGCCGCTTGGCGCGTTGCAACTCACCGCACCAGTCGTCGATCAGGCTCGCGGACTGGGCTTGGCTAAGTCGTTCGTTCGCCGACCGTTCCGCGGTATCGTGTTGTAAGTAGGTCGGTGACAAATAGGGTTGGGCTTTTTGTACTGGAGAATCGGGCATGCGGCCAGTCACTGTTCTCTCCGCGTTCCTGGCCATAGTCGCCGTTTGTGCGGGGCTGCAGGACGCCGAGGCAGATAAGCCGTGCATGGGGGCTGACAATCGTTTCGGCGTACCCATGGATCTCTCGGCGAAAGCTTACGCGGCCATTGTGTTCGATCTCGATGGAGAGGGACCTCTGCCCGAATCGCTTGTGGTAGGCGGCGCCTTTTTTCACGCCGGCGGCGTTCGCGTCAACGGGATCGCGGCGTGGAATGGGAACGGCTGGTCATCGATCGGCGGCGGGATTCTCTCACGCGCTGACGGCCAAGTGCAATCGCCGATTGCGTGGGATCCCGACGGCAACGGGCCAGCGAACGAGCAACTGATCGCCGCGGGCTATTTCTTTGAGTCGACCGGGTCTCCTGGCAACAGCATCGCGCGCTGGGATGGGTCAGCCTGGCAGCCGCTCGGGCTGGGGTTCGGCGGCGGTGTTACGACTTTGACGAGTTGGGATTCCGACGGCGAAGGGCCGCTGGCAAGCGAAGTTGTGGCCGGAGGTTGGTTTACGCAGGCGGGCGGCAACCCGATACGTTCGTTGGCGCGCTGGGACGGAGCAAGCTGGCGCGGTTTTGGAACTGGTTTCACCGAACCCGCCGTACGGATCGAAGCGCTCACAACCTGGGATCCAGATGGTGATGGGCCGATGACGGAACAGCTGATCCTCGGCGGATACATCGATCGAAATGCGGGTGTAAGACTCGCGGGCATCGCCCGTTGGGATGGGACGTCGTTTCAGCCCGTGGGCGCGGGGCTGGTCGGAGGTTCTGAGACTGTGCGCTGCTTACTAAGCTGGGATCACGACAACAACGTCGCAACTCCGGAGCATCTCGTCGCCGGTGGTTTTTTTGAGCAATCAGGAAACACGTTGCTAAACCGCATTGCACACTGGGACGGCAGTGCGTGGCTGCCCTTTGCCCAGGGACTCACGACGCTCTCTCTAGCGCCCTATTCACTTACGGTTTTCGACCGCGATGGTAGCGGCCCGGCTCAACCCGAGCTTGTTGCAGGCGGCGACTTCTCGGCCAACTATGGCGGACTGGTGGCGTGGGGCGTCGCGCGATGGAACGGCGTTGTGTGGCAACGATTCGCATCAGGTATCGATACGAGTGGTGACGGCGCGCGAACACTCGTGTCATGGGATGACGACCAAAATCCAACTACCACAGCGAAACTGGTCGCTGCAGGTGACTTCCAAACCGCCGACTCAAGGCCCGTTCGCTCTATCGCAGCGTGGAATGGGACTACGTGGCAGCGATTGTCGCCTGGAAACAACCCCGAACCGCTGGCGTTTCATTACCTCTCTCCGACGATCTCTGGAACGCCGCCCCAGTTGCTTGCCGGCGGTTCCTTCTCGGTTCTGAATGACCAGTGGTTCTCCGGCGTTGTTCGTTGGGATGGGATGGCGTGGCGCGGCTTCGGTGGCCAACTCGCGCCAGTCTTTGCGTTCGCCGAGTATGACGCCGATGGGAATGGCCCCGCCGCAACCCGACTATATGCTGGTGGAGCAATTGGTTCGTTCGGGGTTGGCGCGCAAGCGGTAGCCTCCTGGAGCGGATCGCAGTGGATGCCGATGCCGGGGCTGTTCTCGCGGAATGTCTTTCTGACCGCTCGCACACACGCCTTATGCACATGGGATCCCGATGGCGGGGGACCGCAGCTTCCGCTCCTCGCCGTCGGCGGGGCGTTCCAGTTAGGTCAGCCGCCCTTGGGGTTTGACGTCGCTCTGTGGAATGGCACCTCGTGGCAACCCACGGGCCAGCAAGGCGCTTCGACGGGCGACACTACCGTGGCAATTGTGTACGCATTAGCTAGCTTCGATACGGACGGCGGAGGTCCGAACCCGGAACGATTGATTGCCGGCGGCCAGTTCGAGCGGATGAACGGTGTGTCCGCGAAATCGATGGCGATCTGGAACGGGTTGCAGTGGAGTTCGCTCGGCTCGGGCCCTGGAAACGGCGTCGTTGGGCGGGTTCGCGCGTTGTCCACTTGGGATCCCGATGGTGAGGGTCCTCAGCGCGACAACCTGTTGATCGCCGGCAATCTCGCGCGCGTCGCTGATATCCCAGCGGCGAACATCGCTCTGTGGGACGGCGCCCAGGTTCGCGGGCTCGGGACGGGGACAAATGGCGAAGTCGAACTCGTCCACACTTGGAACGTCGGCGATAGCGGCGCCGAGGCCCCGCAACTCGTCGCTACGGGCCCCTTCTCCGAGGCGGGCGGCGTACCTGTGCCCGGCGCGGCTCTATGGGACGGCGCGCGGTGGCGACCCATCCCGCAGAACTTTTCGGGACCAATCCGTGCGATGATCACTTCCCCGGACGACGCAGTCGGATGTGCGCCATATTCTCTGATCGTCGGCGGAAACTTCTCGTCGGTGGGCGACCTATCGGCCGGCCATTTTGCCCATCTAACACCGCCCGACAGCGATCTGCAGATTGATACTCAACCCCTTCCGTCAAATACCTGCCGCGGAGGATCCGCAGTGTTCACAACATCTGCGTTCGGGAGTGGCGCAATAGAGTTTCGCTGGCGGAAGGATGGCATCACGCTCGCGGATGGCCCGGGCATTTCAGGCGCTTTCTCTGACACGTTGACGGTGATTGCGGCCAATGAAGCGTCGGCGGGCTGGTACGACTGCGTGGTTTCAGACGAATGCATGTCACTCCGTTCCGAATCGGCGCGGCTTGAAGTAAATGTTTTGTTAGGTGACATGAACTGCGACTGCGTGGTCTCCGTCTCCGACATCGGAGGATTCGTATTGGCACTCGTCGACCCCGCGGGCTACCCGGCTCAATTTCCGGGTTGCCTAATCTCGAACGGCGACATGAACGGCGACGGATTCGCTTCGGTCGCAGATATTTCAAACTTCGTGAGCGCCTTGGTCGGCGGCCTACCTTGAGTTCCGCCTGCATCCGCAAGGTCAGAAACAGCCCGAAAACCCCGCTTGACCCATCCGCCCCCCGGGCTATACTGCACGGCTCGCCCGATTGTCGGGGGAGAGGTTCGTTCGTAGATTTCGGCAAGCACGGCAGGCGATGGCACGATGAAAGTCGCAAACAACAGCTTTTTGGCGTCTCCGGGTAAGGTCGAGCAGAAGTGGTTCGTGGTTGACGCCACCAACCAGACTCTGGGTCGGCTGGCGGGCAGAATCGCCACCATCCTGATGGGCAAGCACAAGCCCACCTACACCCCGCACATCGACACCGGCGATTTCGTCGTGGTGCTGAACGCGGGCAAGGTCAAGGTCACCGGTCGTCGCAAGACGGAGCAGGTCACCTATCAGCGGTATTCGTTCTATCCGAGCGGACAAAAAGAGCAGACCATGGCCCAGATGCTCGAAAAGCATCCGGAGCGCGTGCTGTTCTTCGCTGTCCGCCGCATGCTGCCCAAAAACGCCCTCGCCAATCACATGATCAGCAAGATGAAGCTGTACACCGGCGACACGCATCCGCACCAGGCTCAAAGCCCGGAACCGCTGCCGGCCTAAGTCCTCGTAGAAGTCGTTCGTGTTTTTGGCCCGCGCCGGCGGCAAACCCGGCCAACCGCTATTCGGAGCCCGACTGTGTCCGACGTTCCCGTGATCTCGCAGACCGCCGTGCCCGCAATGGACGCCTTCACCGCCGCCACGGTCGCCCGTACCGGCAAGAAGCACCGCAAGCAGAACGACGGCTCGTATGTCGGCACCGGCCGACGCAAGACCGCCGTCGCCCGCGTTCGCGTCCGCCCCGGCAGCGGTCAGATCAAGATCAACGGTCGCGACTTCGAGCAGTATTTCCCCGACGTCATGGACCGCATGAACTGCACCAAGGCGCTCGATGCCGCCAACATCCGCAATCAATACGACGTCGTCGCCACCACCCGCGGCGGCGGAATCACCGGCCAATCCTGTGCCGTGCTGATGGGCATCGCCCGCGCCCTGTGCCACATGAATCCCGAATTCGGCCCGCGCATGCGTGACCTCGGCTTCCTCACGCGAGACGCCCGCGCCGTCGAACGCAAGAAGTACGGCCGCGCCAAGGCCCGCCGTCGCTTCCAGTTCTCGAAGCGCTAAAGATCGCAGCGGCCGACTGCGGCAAACAATCCGGCGGTGCGACACCCTGTGTCGCGCCGCTTTTTTGTTGCGCCGCAACCTTTCGCTCACGCCCCCCGCTTTGCCGTTCGCGCTCTACTATCTCCCGACACGACGCGCAGGGCTTGATGGACCCCGGATGAAGACTTCAAAGCTTCGCTATCGCGATTTTCTCAAGAATTGGCGCAGCGGCCGCAATGGGGCCGACTCCGCCACTCCGGGCGGGCCCGACGCCGCCAAACCGCGCCAGCCTAAAAAACGCCGCAAGTATTTCCGAGACTATCTCGGCTGGCTCTGGCCCTATCGCGCCAAGATCGCCTACATCTTCGTCGTCGCCTTCGCCACCGCGCTGCTCTCGATGGTGCTGCCGGCGGTGACGATGTACATGTTCGATAACGTCATCCAGCACACGAAGACCCTGGGCCGCCAGCAGTCGCTCCATTTGCTCAATGTCGCCGGCGGCAGCGTGTTGGTCGTCATCTGCGTGATGCAGGGGCTCGACTGGGTGCGACATTGGAACGTCGCCAAGCTCAACGCGCAGGTGCTGGCGCGGCTGCGGCAGCGGCTGTATGAACACATGCTCCGCCTGCCCCTGCACGAGCTCTCCGAGCTGAAGACCGGCGGCATCACCTCGCGCCTCTCCAGCGACGTGGACAGCGTCACCGGCATCGTGCAGGTCGCGATCATCACGCCCGCGATCGCCGCTCTGAAAGTCATCATCACGCTCGGCGTGCTGGTCTGGATCAATTGGAAGATGAGCGTGGCCGCCGCCCTGCTGCTGCCGCCGATCATCGTGCTCGACATGCTCTACATCCGCCGCATTCGCCCGATTTATCGCAGTATGCGGCGTGATCGCGAGGATATTGATGCCCGCAGCGTCGAGACCTTCGGCGGTGTACGGGTGGTCTGGGCCTTCGCCCGCGAGTTCTTCGAGGGCAAAAATTTCGGCAAGATGCACCACACGGTCGTGCGCAAGACGCTTCTGGCGCGAGCGCTCGAGTTCGTCGTCTGGTCCGGCTGGGGCTTTCTGATCCCGCTTTGCACGCTGGTGGTGACGTGGCTGGGCGGCGTGCTCGTGCTCTACGACCAGGCCACCATCGGCGGCATCATCGCGTTCCAGATGTACGTGATGATGCTGCTCAGTCCGATGTCGACATTGGTCGAGTCCTACGGCCAGACGCAGCAGGCGCTGGCGGCGATGGAGCGAATTTTCGACGTGATCGAGCTCCCGACCGACATGCCCGATCGCCCCGATGCGCAGCAAGCGCCGACGACGGTCCGCTCGATCACCTTTGACGACGTGAGCTTCGCCTATCCGATCAGCACCCAGATCCGCCGCGAAGACGACCACCTGGCGCCGCGCGAAAAGCCCGCCGCGGAATCGGTTGGCGCGAATGGCAGCGAAGCCGCCGCGCGGCACGCAAATCCGCTCGTCCTGAAGAATTTCTCACTCGAAGCCCCCGGCGGCGCGACGATCGCGCTGGTCGGTCCGAGCGGATCGGGCAAGACCACCGTCACCAATCTCGTCGCACGCTTCTATGACCCTACGCGCGGCGCGATCCGGCTCAACGGCGTCGATCTGCGCGACATTCAGCTCAAGAGCTTTCGCGGACTGCTGGGCCTCGTGCAACAGGACACGTTCCTCTTCGACGGCACCGTCGCCGAGAACATCGCCTATAGCCGGCCCCGCGCCAGCCGTGCAGAGATCGAAGACGCCGCCCGCCGCGCCAACGCCCACGGCTTCATCAGCACGTTTTCCGAAGGCTATGACACGCTCATCGGCGAGCGCGGTGTGCGGCTGAGCGGCGGACAGGCACAGCGCGTCAGCATCGCCCGCGCGATACTGGCAGACCCACAAATCCTGATTCTCGATGAAGCGACGAGCAATCTCGATTCTGAGAGCGAGCAGCTCATCCAGGCCGCGCTGCGAGAGCTGCTGAAAAATCGCACAACGTTCGTGATCGCGCACCGCCTGAGCACGATCACCCACGCCGACCTGATCGTGGTCATCGAAAATGGCGAGATCATCGAAAGCGGCTCGCACGCCACGCTGATGGCCCGCGATGGCCGCTATCGCGAAATGGTCGAACGGCAGCAAGCCGCCACGCTGGGCGAGCATTACGGGGTCACGGCGTAGCGATCCGCGAAAACAACATAAGACCGGTTGCTAACCGGTCTGTGAGGAATCACGTAATTTCAGCGGCTGGGTGGATGTCGCGTCGCGACGCGCAGCATCCCCCTGCGTCGTGAAACATTCCCCCCCGAGTCGCCTAGGGGCCGACCAGCAACTGCACGAATGCGGCGATGTCGCCCACCGTTACAAAACCATCCTGATTGATATCGCCGAGCGCGATGTTGCAATCGGGATAGCTGAGCGGATATTGCGCCGGATTGGTGAGCGCCAGCACGAACGCGCCGATGTCGCCCACGGTGACGAACCCGTCGCAGTTCATGTCACCCAGCGGATTGGCCAGATCGCACGCGTCGCCAACGCCGTCGCCATCCGCATCCGTCTGTGAAGGATTCGGAACATTCGGGCAGTTGTCGCAAGTGTCGGCGAAGCCGTCGCCGTCGGCGTCGGGCGCGTCGCTGTCGCAGCAATCGCCGATGCCGTCCATGTCGGCATCCTGCTGACTCGGGTTTGCGACCGTCGGGCAGTTGTCGACCGCGTCGGGCACGTCGTCGCCGTCGAAATCGCCCGGCAGTCCGACGCCCAGCAACACGCGAATCTCATACGACCCCTGATTAAACCCATAGCCGACGGCCCGCGCGTAATACGCACCCGCCTGCCCCTCCGGCACGTAATAGAGCACGCGCACCCATTCGCCGTCGAAGCCGGGGCCGCCGCTGGACCAGGCCGAGAAGCCGAGCTCCAGGACGCCGTCGGGAGCCATCAGCGACGCGCCGACCAGGCCGCTGTCCGGGCTGGCCCGTCCGCGGATCTCGACCGCATAAACGCGCTGCTCCATCGCGTTGAATTCGAACCAGTCGGTGTCCGTACTGGCGCCGAGCACACCCGTCAGAATCGTGCCATCGGCAGCGATCGGCGTTGCGCCGACGGAGGAATCCGCGTGATCATCGGGCGGAGTCAGACCGAGGTCGGTGATGATGAGCTCATAGGAACCGCTCGCCTGATCGGGTGCCGCGACCACGTGCACCGACAGCGTCGCGCCGGCCCCGCTCGGCACGCCGTACACCATCCCCGCAATCGCGCCAGCGCCGCCCGGTCCGCCGAAGGACTGATCGGTGAAGCCCAGTAGCGTCGGACCATCGAAAAGCGAGGCGGTGATGGCGACCGGATCGGCGTTGCCGAGCGCCCGGATCTGCACGCTGTACAGATGGTCCGCTAGCGCGGCAAATTGGAACATGTCGAAATCGCCGGCGTAATGAATCTCGCCGCTTTGGATCGACCCATCGGCGACAACCAGCGTCGCGCCGGCTTGGTATCCGGCGTGGTCATCGACCTGCATGCCGCGGTCGGTCACGCCGAGCCCCAGGTATCCGACGCCCGTCGAGCCGGTGGTTCGCAAGAAATAGGCTCCGCTCGCCGGCGCGATAAACCCAAACTCATTCTGCGAGTAGATGTTCCAATCGATGATCGCAGCGCCGCAATCGGCCCCGATCAGTTGCGTTTCGGGCAGAAACGCTCCTGAAGAGACGTAGCTCGAAAGCTGGTAGCGATTGCCCGCGACACACGTGATCTGAAGCCAATCTTCGTCTGCGACCGGATCGATCACGACGGAATTGACGGTGCCGTCGGCCACGACCGGCGAGGCGCTCAAACAGTCGTTGCCATGATCGTCCGGACCGCTCGGGCCAAGATCGGTCACGCTGAGTTCGTAGGACCCTACGAGATCCGGATAGCCTTCGATCCGCACCGACAGCGGCCCGACGACGCCCGCTGGAACGTAGTAGTACGCACTGACCCACGGCCCGTCGGCTCCACCCGCCGTCGCGTACGAATATCCGCTGCTGGCGACGCCGCCACCTGCCAGATAGAGGCCGGCGCCAACCTGCACATCGCTGCCGCCCGCGATGGCGCGCACGTCGACGCGGTAGACGCGCTGATCGGCGGCGGCAAACGTCAACCAATCGACATCGCCACCGTAGTTCAGCGTCCCCGCCAGCACCGACCCATCGGCCACGATCGGCGTCGCCGCTGTCCGGCCGCCACTGTGGTCGTCGGTCGCGAGGCCGCGATCGGTCAATCCCAATTCAAAGAAGCCGACGGTGGTGGCGCCGACCGACGCGACGCGCACGAAGAGCGTCCCAGAGGCGGCGGCGATAAAGCCGCGCTCGTCCGCACCGCCGACGGTCCATTCTCTCACCACGCTCACGCAGTCGTCGGCCCGAAGCTCCACTTCGGAATTGAAGCTCGTCGAGCTGACAAACGTGGTCGCCTGGTAGAGATGTCCGGCTATGACCGGAACGCTCAGCCAGTCTTCATCGGTTGCGGGATCGATGATCGCCCCGGTCGGACTGCCATCAACCGTGATCGGCGTCGCCGCGCCACAAGAGTCGCCGTGGTCGTCGATGACTCCCGCCCGTGCGACGCCCGCAACGGGGACGCCGAGCGCGATCCAGCATATGTAACGATGCAACGCCAGCGTGAGATTCCGTTTCATACTCGCCTCCGAGTGCATGACTCGCAAATGTGTTGCGGCTTGGCCACGAGCGACGTCGCCGCCTCGCCAATTCCAAAAGCCGAAGCGACGCCGGGGCGACTGTTTTCACGCGCGATGTCGGAGATTCCCGCGTGGCTGCGTCACGGTCGCGGCGCGGCCGAAGACGATTTCGACCCCGCGCCTGGCGATCTCCGGGGGCCGCTTTCGCCCCGATAAGCAGTGCCGACCGTTTCCGACAGCTCCCCCTGAATACTCAACAACCCCCTGCCGTCTCGTTCTCAGCCGCAGAAATCACCCCGTGCCGCCTTTGGCGATTCGCTCCCGGATGGCGAAACGGCCCGGATGAAAACGAGGAAACGGACCATGAAAGCGCTGCTTATCACCGCCCGCAATGTGCTTCGCCGCGTCGCACTGCGTAAGAATCTGCTAATCGCATCGCTCCTGCTCGTCTCGGGCGACGCCGCACTCGCCGCCGAAGCGACGACCTCGGCCACCGTCGGCAACGGCATCGGCCGCACGCCGACTGCCGCCGCCACCGCCGACTATGCGGGCGATCGCGGCTTCACCCGCAGCGAAGCGACCAGCGGCCCGATCAGCACCGCGCGCGGCGTCGCGCTCGGCGTCGATGAAGACGGCCTGTCGCTCTCGATCAGCAACGCCATCGCGCCGCAACACGGCCCGGCAATCGCGACCAACTACAACTTGAGCGTCGGCCGCGACGGCCGCGTTTCCAGCAGCGCCGGCCTTGCGATCGCCGACGGCCCGGTCCATCGCGAAGCCCGTACCAGCGGCGGCACCGCGACGACTGGCAACGGCGGCGGCGCGACCTCGATCGCCGAAGGCTCCAGCGACCGCTTCGGCACGGTGCGCACGCACTCGATCGCAAACGACACCGGCCCGCGCCGCGCGACCCCGGGGATCTCCCCCGCGCGCCGCGTCGCAAACAGCCGCTTCGCAATCGCCGACACCGGCGTGCGTGGCGTTCGCCGCGGCGTGATCGCTCCGCGCCGCACGTTCTGACGCTCGGTGAGTGGATGCCGCGCGCGGGATCACCGCCCTGTGATCCCCGCGCGGCGAGATCACGCGCCATTTCCCGTGCGCCCCGTCAGTTCTCTGCAACCCCCGCCACCCCACCGGCACCCAACATCTGAACCCCGCGACGAACCCTCGCTCGCGGTCCGCCTATTCCTTGTGTTTCCGGACTGCGAAGCGAGCCATGATTCTCGTACCCTTTCAACCCACCGGCGAACCGACGCGTTCACCTTTTGTGAATCAACGGAGCGCCATCGGCCCCTGGAGCGGCGGACCCACCCCGATGCCCGGCGATGCACAACTCATTCTCTCGCCGCCGCGACCCATCGCGTGTCATGTCGCCGAGGTGCGCTTTGAGCGCGGGCCGATCGTCTGGCAGCCGGTGATCACCAGCCGCACGCTGCCCGACTTCCACCGCGCTCATTTGCGGACCATCGTCGCCCATTGGCGCGAGACCGTGATCGTCGTCGACGATCTCTGGCGCTGGCTCGAAGTCGAACGTCTGCCCGCAGTCGCGCTGGTCTACCCCGGCGACGCCGCGGCGGCGGTTCCGCTTGCGCCGCCGATCGATGCGCCGATTCCGCCGACCAAGCTCGGCGATGACGAAGCGCTCGATCGATTGGAGCACGAGTTATCCCTCCGCGCAAACCCCCTGCCCGATCGCACGGCCGCAGCGGCGCATGTTTCGGCGGCGAAGCCGGTCGACCTCTGGTCCCGCTTCGTCGACTGGACCGCGACGATCGAGTTGCTGCCGCTCGGCTGGATCGGCGCAGGCCTCGCGATTCTCGGCCCGCTCATGGTCTTTCGACCGCTCGACGGCCGCTCGATCAACCTTGTCGCCCTCGCGATGCTGATGGCCGCCGTCCTCTTCGGCGCGGTCTTCCGCCCCGAGTGGACGCTGCAGAACGGCTCGTTGCTGCGCACGCGTTGGTGGCGCCGCGGCGACGCAAGATCCACCCGCTTCACTCCGCGCGACACACTGCTTTTCGCCCGACGCGCCGGCGCGGGCTGGCGAATCACGCTGTATCGGCGGGGCGATCAGCAGTCGCTGCGAATCCCGCAGCGCGCCCTGCCGCTGCTCCTGGGCGCATGGCAATCTGCCCCCGTGATTGGAACCACGACAGCGATCCACAATTCGGGGTGAGTTCTGAAGGGGCGGACGGGTAGCATCGTGAGTATGACTCCCGATGCGACTCTCGATCTCAATCGTGAAACGCTGCTCGCCGGCTCCGCCGGCGTGGCGGCGCAAACACCTACGGCGCCCTCCGACCCGTCTCCAGTCTGCGACTTCCTCATCGAATTCAAAACGCAGTGGCGCCGCGCGATCCTGCCCTTCCTGATCGTCGTCGGCCTGGTCGCTCTCGTGCCCGTAGCCCTCATCGGCCTGAACAGCCTCGGCATCTCCGCCTTTCGCGGTGCCTGGGGCGGCGGCACCTTCGGCGGAATCTTTGGCGGCCTCGCGGGTGGCGTCGGCGTTCATCTGCTCATGCGCTCGCTCGTCTTCCGCGCGCGGCGCGATTTCGCCAAGCTCGTCGCCGCCGAGCCGCAGCCGCACACCGCCGACGCGTTGCTGCGCATCGCCCAAACAATCGGCCAGCGCTACGGATACTGGGGCTTCTCGGCGATCGGCAAGCGCAATCTGGCGGTGCAGTTGGTCGAGCGTCTGGCGGCGTGCGTCGCACCGGGCCAGCCGCGCATCTTTCGCATCGCCCCCAACGCCGACATGCTCCGTCCGCTCGAACCGCCCTTCGACACGCCCTTTGAGCCGACCCCGATCAACGACACACGCGAGTCCTTTGCCGAGACGCGCGGCGGCGCGCTGACCAGCTGGCAGCGAATCGCTGTCGTCTGGCGCACGATGATGCAGGCTGTGGGCAAGCGTCGCTGGGTGCGGACGGCATTCCTGCTGTTAATGGGCTTCGGCTGGCTCGTCTTGGGGGCGATCGTGCTCGACGGCATCCGTCAGGCAATCCTCGGCCGCGTCTCGTCCGGGCTGTTCCTCGCGGCGAGCTTGATTGCGATCGTCGGCTTCGCGGCGGTGTGGCAGTTGATCCGCCGTGATACATGGTTCGCCGTCCCGCGCGGCGTCATCATCGCCGACGGCAGCATGTGGGGGGCGAAGTCGAGCGGTCGACATGTAAACCGCGAAGACGCGGTGCTGCTCTACATCGCCCCGCTCGCATCGATCGCCGTCGCCACGACCGACGGCTACTCGGCGATCCGAGCGCTCACACCCTTTGAGGTGGACTTTTTGCTCCGCGCCTGGCGCAGCCCGGCCCAACCGCCCGATGCGCGGATGGTGGCGGGATTCTTGGAGACGATGGCCTAAGGAGGATTTCTCCATCCTCACGACCTCGCCGGATTCCGAACGGTGCGTGGCCGTCATCAACAGGGTCGTCGATCGACTACCATCATCGCTGAGTTTGCCACTCGGCATGGATCAATTGGACGGGGTGAGCTTCATCAATGTCAGATATGTCCGGAGAGCCGGCGCAACAGGTCACCCCGCAAGGACCTCCGCTCGAGCCGGGCGACGGCGATCGCCAACAGCATCTCGTGCACGACATTCGCGTCGAATACGGACTGGGTCTGGAGCGGACAGTCATGTTCGCGCTGCTCGCGTTGTCGGTGCTCGTGCTTTGGCTGTTCGTAATGGCGATGATGCGATGGATCGGGGTTTCCTCCGCAACCGTCAACACCATATCCATCGTTGCCGGCGGATGCGCCGCGGTGGCGATTCTGCTGACCATCACCACGCCGGATCGCGCGGCGCGTAAGGAATTCGAGCGGCTGCTCGCCAACATGCCTCAGCCGCTTACGATCGAAAACATTGCACGTGCGCTCCAGCGGGTGGCCAAGGAGCTCGGCAATACCGGCTTCGGAGCCTCGAATGATGGAATGATCGCCACCGCAGCCACTCTGCTCGCCCGGATCGATCCTCCAGTGCAGGAACGCGTTTTTCGAGTTGGCCCCGACTCATCACTCTTTCCGGAACTCGAGCCCCCTTTTGATGCTCCCTTTGAGCCGACGCCGGTCGACGACAGCCGCGAGACATTTACGGAGCTTCGGGGGCGGCGCGTCAGCGCCATCGAGCAGGTACGAGCATCGCTCGATCGAATGGTCGCGATCCCGCGCACCAGCAAGCTACGGCGATGGGCAAACTACGTGGGGATCGTCGTGGTGTTCCTGATGTTTTTTGGGCTGGGTTTTCTCGGATTGATTTCCCGCCTTCTCGCGGGCACGTCTCGACGCGAGTGGGCCGGGCCGCTGATCATCTTGGGACTGACTTCCGCCAGCATGCTTTGGCACAGATTGCGCGGCGATTCTTGGTTCGCGGTTCCCTCCGGACTGATCGTCCTCGATAGCAAGCGGTTCAGTTCGCGCACCTCGGCACGACTGTTTCGGCGAGACGATTGCGCGCTGATATGGGTGGCGCCGCTGAACACTGTGGTGATCGCCTCGCGCGACGGCCAAGTTGTAGGAAAGGAAATGTCGCCTTACGAGGCTCAATTCTTGCTGCGCGCCTGGCTAAGCCCGGTCGCACCGCCGGAAGAGCGCATCGTCAAGGCGTTCGCCGAATCGACTACGTGAGGCCGCCGCATCATCCGGCGAAACGCCTCCTCACACTCTCTCCACCGCGATCGCGCCCGCGTGTCCCTCGACCTCGATCGCGTGGCCATCCGGGATGGCCGTCGCCGTAGTATCCAACGACTCGACAAGGCACTCGGCGCCGATCATCGCCGCGAATTTGCTCGCCACGCTGCGCAGCGCATCCGGACCCGATAGCCGCAGGCGGATGCGCTGCTCATAGGGCAGATCCATGTCTTTGCGCAGCGCCTGCACATGGTGGATCAACTCGCGCACCATGCCCTCCTCGCGCAGGGCATCGGTGATCTCGGTGCTCAGCACCACCACGCCGGCTCGGCTCTGCGCCGCTGCCCAGCCGGGCTTCGCTTCGAGGCGGATCTCCACCTCTTCGCTCGTCAGCTCCACCGTCTGCCCGCCCACCGCCAGCGAGAATTTGCCCGCGTCGCTCAGCGCGCGGCGCGAGGCCGCCGCGTCGATCTTCTGCAAAGCCCCGCCGATCTGCGGCGCGAGCTTGCCGAATTTCGGGCCGAGCGCCTTGAAGTTCGGCTTGATTTGATAGGTCACATACTGGTCGGCGGAGGTCGCAAACTCCACCGCCTTCACGTTCAACTCCTCGGCGATCAGCGGCGCGTGCGATTGCAGCCACTGCTCGTGCTCATGCCGCGCGAGGATGATCTCCACCCGAGCCAGCGGCTGACGCACCTTGAGCTTGGCGTCGGTTCGCGCGGCACGGCCGGCCGAGACGATCTCGCGCACCAAGTCCATCTCGTCGGCCAGCGATTCATCGATCTGGCCGCGGTCCGCAGCCGGATAGTCGCACAGATGCACCGACGCGGGCGCGCCTCCGCCGCTCGCCGCCGGGGCGGCGCCATCGGCCAGCACGTCGCGACCCGTCAGGTTCGCGTACATCACATCGGCGAAGAATGGCGTAAACGGCGCGATCAGCTTGCTCAGCGCGAGCAACACGTCGTAAAGCGTGTTGTACGCATCCCACTTGTCCTGATCCGCCGCCGAATTGCGAATGGCGCTCCAGAATCGATCGCGCGATCGGCGGACATACCAGTTCGAAAGCGCATCGACAAAGTCATTCAGCCGCTGCGCCGCCGGGTAATTCTCGAACGCGTCCATCTTCTCACGCACAAACGCGATCGTGCGATGCATTTCGCTCAGGATCCAGCGATCCAGCTCGCCCCGCTCCGCCGGCTTGCGCCAGCCGCGGCCCGGCGCTTTGCCATCGCCGGCGTTGAAGCCGTCGATGTTGGCGTAGATGTTGAAAAAGCTGAAGACGTTGTACAGCCGCACGAGGAAGTCGCGCTGCGCGTCGCGGATATTGGCTTCCTGAAAGCGCGACGTCGTCCACGGCGCCTGAGCGGCGTAGAAGTACCAGCGCATCGCATCGGCGCCGTACATATCAAAGATGTACGACGGCTCCTTGTAGTTCTTCTTCCGCTTCGACATCTTCAGCCCGTCTTCGCCCATCATGTGACCGAGGACGATGCAGGTCTTGAAGGGGCGCGGAAAACCGACGCCCGTCGAAAACAGCAGCGTGCTGATGCTGAGCAATCCATAAAACCAGCCGCGCGTCTGATCGATCGCTTCGCTGATGAAATCGGCAGGGAAGCGCTGCTCAAACTGTTGCGTGCTGCCCTTCACGTGGGGATATCCCCACTGCGCAAACGGCATGCTCCCCGCATCCCACCAGCAGTCGATCACCTCGGTCACGCGTCGCATCCGCGCACCCGGCGCGTGCGGGCTGTCGTAGGTCCATTCGTCGATATAAGGCTTGTGAACGCGCAAATGCTCCGGGAACTCTTCGCCCCGATGCTCCGCGACCTTCTTCTCCCAATAGCCGCCGTCCGTCGCGCCAGGCTTCGCCCGCAACTCGGCGAATGACCCGATCGCCTCCATCTTGCCCGTCGTCTCACAACGCCAGATCGGCAGCGGCGTGCCCCAATACCGCTCGCGCGAGAGCGCCCAATCCACGTTGTTCCGAAGAAAATCGCCGAAGCGGCCGTCGCGGATATGGTCCGGCAGCCAGTTGACCTTGGCATTATTCGCCAGAAAGTCATCCTTGAACTGGCTGGTGCGCACAAACCAACTCTTTCGCGCATACTGAATCAGCGCATCGTTCTCCGCCCGCGGACAAAACGGGTATTCGTGGCTGATCTGCTCCTGATGCAACAAGAGCGGCGACCCCGCCGGCGTCTTACGCTCCTTCAGTTCGCGGATGATGTCCTTGTCGCAATCCTTGACCCAGCGACCGCGATACTTTTCCGGAGCGCTGCCATCAAACTGGCCGTTCGGCGCGACAGCACAGAACAGCGGAATCGCATCAAATCCGGCGAACCGCTCGCGTTCTCGCTGCAAAGCCTGAAAATCCACCTCGCCGAACGCCGGCGCTTCATGGACCAATCCCGTGCCGCTGTCGATCGTCACAAAATCCGCCGCGATCACGCGCCAGCCGATGACTTCGTCGCCTCCGGCACGCAACTCCTCTACCCGTTCCCCCAACGGCGCATCGGCGGCGTTATGCACATGCGGATTTCCCAGCTCAAAATACTCACTGGGCACGCGCGCGTAGTAGACCTCCGGCAGCGGCGGCACATATCGCAGCCCCACCAGATCCGCCCCCTTGCAGGTCGCGACCGTCTTCAACTCACGCCGCACCTTCTTCGCCAGCCCCTCCACCAGCGCTGCGGCGACATACAGATACTCCGCCCCATGCGTCCCGTCGCCCGGATCTTCCACGAGCGCATAGTCCAATTCCGGATGCACCGCGGCAAAATGATTGCTCAGCAATGTCCAAGGCGTCGTCGTCCAAACGAGCAGCGAAGTCCGCCCGTCCGCACCCGCGACCGATTCGTGCGGCGCGCGTCCGGCGTACTGCGCGCCATGCACACGCGGCGCGCTCTTCGATGCGCTCTTCGATTGAACGGGAAACTTCACATAAACGGATGGGTCATCGACGGTGCGATACCCCTCACCCACCTCCCCACTCGACAGCGCGGTCCCGCCCTGCGCCCACCACCAGACGACCTTATGTCCCTGATACAGCAGTCCGCGATCGAACAGCTGCTTCAGCCCCCACCAGACGCTCTCCACATAGCTCTGGTGATAGGTGACATAAGCCTCGTCGAGATTCACCCAGAACCCAAGCCGCTTGGTCATTTCCTCCCATTGCTTGGTGTAGCGAAAAACGCTCTGGATGCACTTCAGGTTGAATTTCTCGACGCCGTAGGCCTCGATCTCCTCCTTGGTGTGGATGCCCAGCTCTTTACAGACCTCCACCTCGACCGGCAGCCCGTGCGTATCCCAGCCCGCCTTGCGGTCGACCAGCTTGCCGCACATCGTCTGATAGCGCGGAAACAAATCCTTGATCGCACGCGTCAGCGCATGACCGGGATGCGGAAGGCCGTTGGCCGTCGGCGGCCCCTCATAAAACACGAATCGACCGGCGTTGCTCGCCCGCCGCTGCTCCAAAGAACGCTCGAAGATCCGCTCGCGCTCCCAAAAGGCCCGTACGGCCCGCTCGGCAGCGGGAAAATCAAACTTGCTCGGCAACGCCGGAAACATGCATCCAACTCCAGACTATTCAAACAGGTGCTTCGAGAATCGTCAGCGGGCGCCCGACTTCGGCGGTTGCTTCGGGGCGCGCTGCGGCGCCGGAGTCTGCCTTGCGGCCACAAATCGCTTTTCCGCGTTCGCCTTGCGCGCCCCAAACTCGCGTTGCAGCGCATCGGCTTCGGCCCGCTCCCAAATCAGCCCGCCCGCCTGCATTCGCTGCATGCGACCAGCCGCGTCGGTGCGAATCTTCGTCCGATTCTCGGAAAAGCGCTCGACCAGCAAAAACTCGTTCGTCTCGCCTTCTCCGCCGTCGGGCCCGCCCATCGCTTCGATCTGATACGCCTTCAGACGCCGCGTCTGCGGGTCATAAATCGTGAATGCGTGCGGCTGACTCTTGAGCTCCGCCAGCATTCCCGGCAACAGCGCCACCCACGCCGCGCCCAGGTAATTCGCATCGACCGTAAACGGCTCGCCCGGCGGCGGCAGGTCCGGCTGCGTGTTTCGCGAAATGCTCGACACAATCGTGTCGCCCTCGCGAATCACCTCGTCCAGCTTGATCAGTGGCCGAGCCCCCGCCATCGACTCCGGCGGCAACAACACAGTCCGAAACTCGATCTGCTCGCTGGCGCCGTCGAAGCTCGCAAACGCGTCTACCGACGTCAGCCGCGCCGCGCCATCCGGCTCAAAGTTCCATTGCTGCTCGATCCAGCGCAGCGCGGGTTTCTCGCTCTTGGGCATCCGCCCGCGCGAGAGCCGCTGCTCCACCATCCCCAACTCGCGCCCTTCGAGCAGAATTCGAAAGTGCTGCGCCGATTCCTCCAGCTTCACACCTTCCCCGGCGCCGCGCAGCGCCGCCAGCAGCGCTCGACCGCGGCGAAACGCCTCGTCGATCGCCGCGAAATCGGGCAGATTTCCCGCAAAATTCACGCTGCGCGCCAGCGTGTCCACATCGATCGCCGGATCCGGGTCGCCGCGCTGCGTCACCACCAGCGCCATCACCATCATCGGGTTGCCGAGAATCAGCAGATGCTGCGATCGCTCGGCCTCGCCCTTCACCAGCGACTGCACCTCGACCTTCGCCGCGCTCCGCGCGGCCACGACCCGCGGATGAGCCTCGACCTCGCGCACGCCGAAGACCGTCGCCATCCGCTTGGCATACGCCGTACACCACGCCGTAAAGTCGCTGACGCGCTCGCCGTGATAGATGTACACCTCGATTCGCCTCATCCCGTCGGGCGAAACCCCGCGAAATGTCGCAGTCGCGCCATCCGCCGCCGGCACTTTGGTCGAGTCATACTTCCACCCCTGCGGCACGACCAGGTCGTAGCCGAACTCCTGATCCAGGTACGCCCCGCGCGTCATGTCCGCGCCCGCGGGCGCGTTGGGCGGAACGATCGCCGTCGCGCCGGGTTTCTGCGCCGGCGCCTGTGCCGGCGCGAGCGCAACCGCCAGCAGCGCCACCACCCCCACCCACGTTCGGATCATCGGGAAAGCCATAGAGACGCAGCATATCGACGCCGCCCACGCAGCGCAACCGCGACGAACCCCCGCGACGCCGAACGCAGGCTCGACCCGCTCACCCCTTCACCCCTTCCCCGGTCCCCGCTACCGTCCGCCGAAACTACGGCGAAATCCCGCCTTCCCGAAAGGCTCGAAACTGTGATTTTTTCTTCGTTTCAGTCCACCGGCGTTGCGGTCTGGGCCGGCATCACCGCCCTGCTCGCCCTCGTCTGGCTCAAGCGCCACATCGACCTCGCCCGCGCCGGCCGCGAGCGCATCTTGACGCCCGCCGACGCAGACCGCGCGCCCCAGCCGCCTCCCCTGGTCTCGATTCTCGTCGCCGCGAAGGACGAAGCCGCCAACATCGAACGATGCGTGCGCGGCCTGCTGGCTCAGGACTATCCCCGCATGGAGTTGCTGGTCATCAACGACCGCAGCAACGACGACACCGGCGCGATCATCGATCGCATCGCCGCCGAAGACCCCCGCTTCCGACCGATCCACATCCGCGAGCTGCCCGCCGGCTGGTTCGGCAAGAACCACGCGATGCACGTCGGCGTCGAGCAGTCAAAAGGTGAGGTTCTCTGCTTCTCCGACGCCGACTGCGCCTTTGACGCGAAGACGCTCATCCGCGCCGCGGTCTCCTACGCCGCCGAGCAGCGTGTCGACATGCTCTCCGTCCTGCCGGTACTCGAAGCCGGCACATTCTGGGAGCGCGTCGTCCAGCCCGTCGCGGGCGGCGTCATGGTCTATTGGACCCCGCCCCACCTCGTGAACAACCCGCGCTCCAGCTGCGCTTACGCCAACGGCGCGTTCATCCTGATGTCCCGCGCGGTCTACGCAAAGCTCGGCGGCCACGAAGCGGTGAAGGCGACGCTGAACGAGGACATGCACTTCGCGCGGCGAATCAAGGCCCTGGGAATGTCGCTGCGCGTCATTCGCAGCGCCGCGATGTATCGCGTCCGCATGTACGTCGGGCTCAATCAGATCTGGCGCGGATGGACTCGCATCTTCTACGGCTGCTTCGGCAACTTCGCAAAGCTCTTTGCCAGCGTCTTGATGCTCACCTTTGCCAGCTTGTCGCCCTACGTCACGCTGCTGCTTTCGCCGCTCGCCGGCCCCGACGCCGCTAAACTGGCCGCGGCGGCGACTCTGACGATCCTCGCGCAGCAGAGTGTTCTCTGGCGCTATTACCCGCTTTCGGGCACACCCGCCCCCTACGCCCTCACCTACCCGCTGGGGGCGTTGGTCTGCCTCGGGATCACCTTCAACGCGATGACGCGCCTGACCGGAGCGACGACCAACTGGCGCGGAACGGTGTACGCCCGCGGCGCATAAAGGCGGAGAACGGGAACATTGCCGCGCCCTCGTCAATTGCAGAGAATTGCTGCCGATGTCTGGCTCAGTTCGATTAAGCTTTATGGATTCGACTGCCGTGCCACGGTTCGCAGCGTGAACCGCCGCGTGCAGTCCGTGGTCGCACCCGCCATCCAACGGCGCGCCGGTTCCATCGCCGGATCGACGCGCGTCGGAGCGACGCATTGAGCATGTCCGACGATCAGCCCAGCTTCGCCTCGCTCAGCGCCGCCGACACCATGCTGCTGCAGCGCTTGCAGGACGGCGAGCGCCAGGCCATCGCCACGCTCCAGTCGCGCTACCGCGAAGAGCTGCGGCTGTTTTGTCAGCGCATGCTCTCGGGCGACGCCGCCGCCGCCGAGGATGTCGTGCAAGACGTGTTCGTCGCCTGCTGCAAAGTGGCCGCCGAATCGCGCCCGACCACCAGCCTGCGTGGCTGGCTCTACCAGATCGCCCGTCGTCGCTGCATCGATCTCATCCGTCGCCGTCAGACCGAGGGCGCTCCGCGCCCGACCGCCGGCGCGCGCAAGGCCGCTGCCTATGAGGTCGCGGTCGATCCGCTGACGACGCCGGCCGGCCGCGCGCTGAAGCTCGACCGCGCCGCACACGTGCTGAAGCTGCTCGAAAATCTCGACGAAGACCTGCGAACCGTCATCATCATGCGGTATTTTCAGGATCTGCCGCGCGAGGAGATCGCCGAGGCCGTCGGCCTCTCGCTCGCCGGCGCCAAGGCGCGACTCAGCCGGGCCATGCAGATCCTGCGCGAGCAGATGGATCAGCTCGGCGATTCGGGCACCTGACGCACGATCGGTTCGCCCATGACTTGCGAGCAAATCGACGAACTCCTGCTCGAATACGTCGACGGCGACCTCGCTGAAGATCGCCGCGACGAGGTGCGCCTCCATCTCGACGGCTGCCCCCCCTGCCAGGCCCGGCTTCGCAGCACCCGCGCCATCTTCGGCGACCTGAGCGCCGCGCGCTCGCTCGACAACCGCGCCCGTCGCCCCGAAGCGCAGCCCAACGGCGCCGCGCTCGGGCCGGGTCATCGCGGCCTTCAGACGCTCGGCGATTTCTCCATCGTGGAAGAGCTCGGTCGCGGCGGAATGGGCGTGGTCTACAAGGCGCGCCAGACCAGCCTGGGGCGAATCGTGGCGCTCAAGGTGCTCGCCAGCGGAGCGCTGCAATCCGAGCGCGCCATCTCGCGCTTTCAACACGAAGCGCAGGCGGCCGCCCGGCTGCATCACACCAACATCGTCCCGGTCTACGCGCAGGGCGAAGCCGACGGCCACTATTTCTACGCGATGGAACTGATCGAGGGCGCCCCGCTCAGCGCCATCATCCGCGCCGAGGCCGCCGCCAGCCCCACCGCGCGCATCATCGATAAACCGCACCCCACCGCCCCCGGCAACGCCAACGCCGGCACGATCGACGCCTCGGCGCCGCCGCCGAGCGCAGCGCCGCCCACAACGCCAGCGCATACCGATACGCTCGCCAGCATTTCGCTCGCGCGCGCCGTGCGCACCACGCCGCGCTTTCGCCGCCTGGCGCGGCTCTTCGCCGAGGTGGCCGACGCTCTGCACCACGCCCACACGAGCGGCATCGTCCACCGCGATATCAAGCCGCAGAACCTGCTGCTGGGCGCCGACGACAAGCTGCACGTCACCGACTTCGGCCTGGCCCGCCTGCTCGACGAACCGGGCCTAACCCGCACACACGAGATGGTCGGCACGCCCTCGTACATGGCGCCCGAGCAAATCGCCCCCGAGCGCGGCGCGATCGACGGTCGAACCGACGTCTATGCCCTGGGCGTGACGCTCTACGAAACCCTCACACACCGTCGCCCGTTTGAGGGCGCCACCTACGACCAGATCATCCACCGCATTCTCGAAACCGAGCCGACCCGCCCGCGCCGCATCGACCGCTCGATCCCGCGCGACCTCGAGACCATCTGCCTGCGCGCGATGGAGAAATCGCCCGCCGCCCGCTTTCCTACCGCCGCGGCGATGGCCAGCGACCTGCAGCGCTACGCCACCGATTTCCCCATCGCCAGCCGCCCCATTAGCCCCTTTGGTCGCGCCTGGCGCTGGGTGAAGCGCAATCAGGCCAAAACCGCCGCCGGCGCTGCGATCGCGCTCGTGGCGCTGCTCACGCCGCTGCTGATTCACTTCGTCCGTGTGCGCGACACGCGCCTCGTCGAGTCCGCCTGGGGCGCACTGCTCGACAATTATCAGCAAACCGACGGCCCGAAGGCGGAACTGGAGCGCGTCTCCTGGCTTTCCGGCCGCTCGCGCGAGTGGACCGTGGCCAGGGCGCTGACGCTGATCTCGCAAGATCCCGCCGCCAGCACCGAGCTGCTGCGCCCGCTGATTGCCAAATCGCCGCCCGACTTCGAAGCCGACTATCTGCTCGCCTGGGCCACGATGCGCGCCGCCCGCAGCGGCAAGGTCGAGCTCGAGCGCGAAGCGACGCAATTGGTCGCCGATACCGACAAACTTCGTGCGAGAGGCGCATTTGCCGTCAGCGGCGCGGCACATTTCTTCCGCGGCCAGGCGCTTTTCGCCGAAGACCCGGAAGAAGCACTGAACGCGTTTCGCGACGCGATTGCCTCTCATCCGCGCTCCTTCCCGCAAGCAATGGTCCATCGCGCTCGATCGATCAACCAGTTGCTCTATCTGCGCCGCGATGACCGCTACTTCACGGAAGCCGAGAGCACGCTGAACCAGCTTCAAATGCTGCGACCTAAAGACCCCTACGTGCTCTACCTGCTCTCGACCACTTACCGCCTCCGCGGCGAAATCCTCGCCCGCGAAGCCGAGCTCGCCCACGCCCGCGGCGACGAGCGCGAACGCGATTTGAGGAGCGATTTCGAGAAGATGCACTCCGAAGCCGCTGATTACGCCGCCCGCGCCATCGCCGAACACCAAAGCAGCCCCTACGGCTACATGGCTGCGGCGTGGGCCGCCGAGAGTCGGGGCGATTTCCGCGCCGCCGCCGATTTTTGGAACGCGCTTCCCACCGCAGCCCGCGAGAAGTCCGCCAGCGTGCAACAGGATCGCACCGTCTACCTGATGCGGCTTTACTTCTGGCTCTCCGACTTGTCGCGCGCCCTCGAAGCCCATCAGCAGCGCTACGCCGCCAGCCGCGAAAACGACCCCGACGCCCGCATTTGGGAGGCGCTGCTGCGCAAGACCGACGGCGACGCCCCATCCGCCGAGCGGCTCCTTGGCGAAGCCGCCGAGAAGTTCCAATCTCCCTGTGAATTCGCCACCCGCGTCGCCGCAGGTTTCCAGATTTGCGGCCTCACGCCGCCCCCAGCGCTCTTCACCGCCGACGCCGCAACGATCCCGGAATGGGAAAGCGTCTTCCTCGCCTATTGTCGCGGCGAGGCGACCTGGGAGGCGCTGCAAACCGCGATCGACGCCGACAAGCCCACCCGCGACGAACGCACACGCCGCTTGTCGCGCAGCTCCTTTCACCGCGCGGCGCAAGCGCTTTCCGCCGGCGACCGCAGTGAGGCGCAGACGTGGTTTCGTCGCTCGGCCGAGCATTTTGATCGCGAGGGCTACTGCTTTCGCGGACGAATGATCGCAGAAAAACTGGCCCGCGACCCCGCCTGGCCGGGCTGGAATTCGCCCGGGTCCGAGAAAAGCACGCCCCAGGCGGACATTTCCGGCGCTTCGATTTCGTCGTTGGGGGCACGGTCGATAGACTGACTATGCGTTAGGGAGCGAGCGGATTTTCCGCGTGGGCGCGCCAGCCGCGCCCGGCTTTCATCCGTTTTCATGTTGCATCACACGGAGGCTGCGCAATGAAATCAGAAATGCAGGTCCGAATGTCCGCGTGCGCCGCGCCGCCTGATCGTCGGCCAAACTTCGTCCCCGCCGCGCTCGCGACCGCACTGGCCGCGGCGTTCGCAGGCTCCGCGTCGGCTGCCGATTTCACCGCACGCAACCCGCTCACCCCTGTCTTGTTCACCATCGACAACGACTCGCCAACGGCGCAGCCCCCGTCGCTCATTCGCGGCGCCGATATTCTCCAACACCCCGGCCCCACCATTCGCTTCGCCCGCGCCAATCTCGGACTGCCGGCGGCGGCCAATCAGATCGACGCCATTTCCTTCGACCGCGACAACATTCAGCCCACGACCGTCTTCGTGCTGCGATTTTCCGTCGACCGCAACTCCGCAAACGGCGCCCCTCCGGACCCAGGCCTCACGGGCGATGGGTTCCCCTTTAACGCCCGGCAACAGAGCACCCTCGGGCAAGCCGCTGGCGATGACTACATCAGCCTGCGTCAGTTTCGTCGCACCGGCATCGCACCGCTACTCAACGCCGACGATCGCGGCGGAAACAACAACACCCTGACCCACAACCAGGGCGATGCCGGCGGAGTCGATTACAGCCTCAAGCCGCCCACCTCGCCCACCGCACCCAATGCCGGCGGCGAGGACAATCTCAATGGCGGCGCCATCCCTTCCACCGGGTCGGTTGAGAACGGCGTGGCGCCGCGGCTCTTCTTTTCGCTGGTGAACGGCAACCCCGGACCCACCGGCACCACGCCGCCCTTCAGCGGCGCGGACATCTACGTCGACCTTGAGCTCCAAGCCCCCAGCGGACAATTTCTCTACGCAAACCCCAACCAACTCGGCCTTCGCAATAACGACGACATCGACGCTCTGATCGTCTTCGAAGACGGCGTCGCCGGCTTCAACCCCAACTCCGACCAGATCCTCTTCTCGCTCGCCCGCGGCTCCGCCTCGCTCACCCTCAACGGTTGGAGCCCCGCCGACGTACTCACGACGCGCGGCGGAGGCCAACTGCCCGTCGTCTTCGCGGCCGCCGCGCAGCTCGGCCTCGGCCAGAACGACGAGCTCGACATGCTCGAGCTCGCGATTTGCGCCGACAGCGGCGAGTGCGTCCAAGACTGGGCCATCGGCAAACAACCCGACGCCATCCCCGCCACGACCGGCCTCGGTGCTTTTGTCGGCGCGGTCGGCATCGCCGCCGCGGGCGCTTTGGCGCTGCGCCGCCGGTCGCTGCCCGCGATCTGAAAACGCACGTTCGGCACGCGCCACGCGGCATCGCGCCGTCGTCGGCGAACGGCGCGACGGAAATCAACACATCCGCCCTGCATCAATCGGTGCCGGGGATGCGACCCTCCGTACCGCCATTGCGACTTAGGCCGAGTTTGATCAAAGCGCTCGCGCTGGTCCTTCGCCTCGTGACGGTGTCGGCTAAAACTCCAGCCGATCCGCACGACGACCCAGCGTAGTGCCGCACAAATAGTCGATGGTCGAACGAGTGTGGAAAGAACACAACCTGAAGCCGCATCGCGTGGATACCTTCAAGCTCAGACGCGACCCGCAATTCGTGGAAAAGCTGACCGAAGTGGTCGGGCTCTATCTGAACCCGCCGGTGCATTCGCTGGTGTTGTGCTGTGATGAGAAGAGCCAGATTCGCAGGCGTCACAGCCGCCGAATGTCGTTCGGGTCAACACGCAGCAACAGCAGATCGTCGCAGCGCTCCAGCTTCCCGCGCAGCTCCACCGGATCCGCCACGAACGGCAGCAGACGGCGATCAAGTGCGCGCCCGTCGCGATCGCAAAGCAGGATGTATCGTCGCTCGCCGGCCGCATTGCGCGTGACGAGCATCGGCGGGATGCCGCCCGCAATGCAAAGCGTCGCGCATTCCTTGTGCGTCTTCCCGTGGCCCGGCTTCATTGCACCCAGAAAACACTTCGAGTCGACGATCTCGCCGCGCGCGGTCAATTCGCCCAATGGCTCGTGCGTCGGCTGTCGCACTGCCGGCGGCAGCGTCTCCAGCGGCTGATCGCTTATCACAAGCTGACTCGCACCGCCGGAGGGCTCCATTTCGATCATCCGCCGTCCGTCTCGCTCTAGCAGCCAGCCGCTGACGCGAACGCGCTTGCCATTCAGCGGCGCGGCCCGCTGTCCGCCGCCGTATTTGCCCATTTCGACCAGCAGGAGAGACTCGATGCCGACTTCGCCCGAATCCCGCGCAATTCTCAAGTGCGGGTAAGGATCGGCAACGAGCAGCCCCTCGAATGTCTGCGCCGCACCGGTGTTCCAGACGCCGTCGCCCGGGTCGCCATTCGTGCGAGCCAGTACACACGCGAGCAGCGTCATCCCGATCAGCAGCGCGATGGCGATGCCCGTGACAAAACGCAGCAGGCCTCGCGGCATCGGCAGATAGCCGACGTAAAACTCCCCACCGCGGTCGCGCAAACCGGACAAGCCGGGCGCGCCGGCGAACGGAGCGGGGCGGGAATCGCTCATCGTGCCGACTCCTCGATCTTCGCCGGTTCGACAGCCGTCCCCGGGGGAAGGGGTGTTGGGAACACCTGAATTCTTCCCTTCGAGATTCGCACGCGATAGGTCGGCAGCTTTTCGGTAAATGGCGGCGGTGATTGGCCGTCTGCCGGCCGATACTGCCAGCCGTGCCACGGGCACGTGACACAGCCGTCGATGATGCGACCCTCGCCGAGCGGTCCGCCCTGATGGGCACACACGTTGGAGATGGCGGAGATGCAGCCTTGGTGTCGAAAGAGCGCGATGCGCTCGCCGTTTCCGATCGACACGGTCGCACCGCGCGACTCCTCCAGCTCATCCGGCGACCCCACATCCACCCATGAATCGTCACTCGGAGGCAGGGCCCGCTGGGCCGCGATCTCACGCGAGTACTCGCGTAGTCCGGCGGCCAGATGTAGTCCCACGACGCACACCGCTCCGGCCGCGATCAGGACCGTAGCGAGCTCGCCGCGCTGCGTCTGAAGAAAGCCGAGCGCGACATGCATCAGCAGCAGCGCATAAGCCGCGTAGACCAGCATGTGCAGGCGCTTCCAGGCCGCGGCGCCCAGGAACTTGAGCCAGAAATCGTGGCTGGTCGCCGCCATCAGAAACAAAATGAACAGTGCGGCCGCGCCGAGCAATTGAAAGGGGAACGCGCGCAGGGAGTCGAAGTTGATGTTCGACGTAAGCAGCGAGAGAAGTGGATTCGTCGCTGAAAAGCCATGGTAGTAAACAAGCGCCAGCCCGCCGTGCGCCAGGCCCATGAGAAACGTCAACACGCCGAAGTGGCGTCGGTTGTAGAGCAGCGGCAACAACCGCCGATCCAGCCGCGCTAAAGGGCCGATGCAGAGCACGATGTGAAGCATCACATAGCCGCAGGCCCCCAACGCCCGCATAACGAGGATTTCCGGGCTCGTCTGCGAAGGCGGTGCTTCGAGCAGCCGGCTCGCGATCACGAAACTCGCGAGAAACAGCAGGATTGCGCCGCCGACGCACGCGTCGTATACGCGCTTATGACGATTCCACTGCACCGCGGAGTAGCCAACGCTCATGGTGCGCCGCCGTTGGGGCCCGCGCCGAATTTGGTTGACGCGCCGGCGTCTGGATTCTTGCTCGCTGCGGCGGTCGGATCCGGCCGAATGCCTCGGGCTGCGGCGAGGCCGTAGACAATCAGCGGCGCCAGAATCAGCCAGGCGAGCAGGTGCAAACGCCGCTCGGAGCGCCTCATGCGCCAGCTCCTGTGCGACGCGCAGCCGCGACCCAGCGCCACAAAATCAGCGGCCACAGCGCCGCCACGCCCGGGAAGACGATCATGCGAAACGCCCACGGCGACCCCTTCGCAACGGGGTCGACGGTCGAAACCCCGCGCGTCAAAAAAGCGATGGCGACAACCGCGCCAACGCTCGCAAACGCACCAATCGCAAGCGGTATCGATTCTGCGAGCAAGTTGCTTACTCAATCACGGTGAATTCGTCGGTTTTCGAAGAGCCGCGAACCGGCGGAGTTGTCGCACGGTTCGATGCGACGACGTGTCTGCGGTTACGTCGTCGCGGCGGAAATTCGGAGTGTATCCGCGGGATACCGGACGGCTCGCCTGAGTTGGGAACCGCACCGCATTCGAGGCAATCCGCCGTGCATTGGCCTCCCACTCCGCAATGATCCGGTGATATTGCTCGCGGCTCTCGACCGAGCCGTGCGGCCCGAGCCAGAAATCGCGGCGCTTCTTAGTGACAGAATAGGTCGGGGTGAAGATCGCCCAGGCATATCCCCCCCCGGCACCAAAACGACAGCCTTTTCGGCCAGTGCGGGTCGCCGCATCGCGGAGCGCGGTTACTGAACGCGCACTTATTCGCCTCAGACCGCACTTCCGAACATCGGCAGATCCCCGTAAACCGCGGGGTCGTCGATACTTATCGAATACGCGCCCGAGAGGATTCGAACCTCCGACCTGCGGTTTAGGAATCGAGAATCCAGGCGGTCGAAGCACGCAAACCACGCTACCAACGCGGGTTGCGGGTTGCAACCTTTGTGCGAGTTTGGATCAAGTTATCCTCATTATCGGCTGCCAGCGCGGTGTGCACCGCGCAACACCGCGCAAATACTCGGCTATCCGACCGCTTCGGTATCAAGATCGCGATCCCGCTGTTCGGGCCGCTAGTTGTTGAAACTCGCGCCCTCGATGCGGCGGGTTGCTCCCTTCTTGCCGTTTGTCCGGGACTTCCCCGCGCCTGCGGCCTTGGAGACGCGTGCCTTGGCTCTGACGAACCCCAATGCCGGGAAGTCTTTGCAGATCAATTCGGCGCACTGCGTCACGCTGAGCCAGGACGTAGAACCAGCGGAACATGGTCTCTCATCCTCGAACCGTACTCGCAGGACATGCGGCAATGAACTGTTTCCGACATTTTGGACCCGCTCTCATCGCCCGGCAACTGACGCTTGGCCGCGATGTCGTGATCTCGGCCGCCTGTCGCGCGCGTCATCACCCTCTCCTATCGATTTCGATGCGCCGCAGCACGCCGACGCATCTCGCCGCAGGTGAGACCCGGTCGCGATGTCATGCGGGCTGCGGAATCGAGGTGTCCACCGGGGCTGGACTACTTCCGTTCGTGCTGGCGCATCGATTGCTCATAGACCGACTCAAACGAGTCGGGCCCGACGCTGACTTCGCCTCGGAACGGATAGTCCATCGCCCCCGTCATGAAGATCAGCAGTCCAACAAGGGCCGAAGTGATGCCTACGAGCGTCGCGTGCAAGCGAACGCGTTCAACGCGGAAGAACCAGGTGATGCAAATGTTGAGTATCCCACCCAGTGCCACAACCCTCCAAAGCGCTCTGGGAAGCCCAGTGTCCACCGCCTCGAGGCGCTCGCGACGCAACTCCACAAGGTCGTTGAACTTGCGAATAGCTTCGGCGTGCAGAGCGGCCCGGCCCGGCGAGGCAGGCTCGAACGCGTAGAGCGTGGCTCGGAAGGCGTCGAGGCGCTCGGTCCCGACCTTGGGCACCTCGCCACGCCGGTGCAGCGGCCACGCCACGTCGATGACGTAGCGGGTGTAATCGCGCAGCTCCGCAGCCAATTCCTTGCCCGTCGGTTCGGGCAGGCTCGACACGTCGTTGTAGAGGGCAGCGAGCGCGGAGGCCTCGCGAGAGACCTTGCCGGAAACTTCGGAGTACGACTGCCACGCGCCCACCGCAATGAGGCCCAGCGTGATGCCGTAGAAGACGCCGCACGCCGAGAGGAAGTAACTCACGATGTCGTTGGCCCCAGCGCCGGGCCCCAGCACCCGATTGACAAGCGGCCTGGCGACGAACAGACCGCCCACACCCACGATGACGCACACCGCCATCGTGAGAATGCCGAACAGCCATTGGGGGATGTCATACACGAAGAAAAGCATGAGGGCTCCGTCCTAGGGAGAGGTCTTCGCACGCACCCGATTGGCGCCGTTCGAGGCCGGTGTGCTAGGTGCATTGCTGCCCAATGTTCGCCGAGCACGGCTGGCGTGACACATGGGCGGGAAGATCCACGATGAACTCCAGCCCGCCGTCTGCGTGGTTGCGGGCCACAATGTTTCCGCCATGGGCTCGTATGACCCGCTCGGCGAGGGCGAGGCCTAACCCGGCTCCGCCGCTGTGGTTACTGCGGTCCGACTCGACGCGGTAGAAGGGCTGGAAAAGCTTGGGGAGCATGTCCTCGGAGACTCCCGGGCCGTGGTCGCGGATGGTGATCACGGCGCGATTGGGCCGGTCGCTGGTGGTGCGCAGGTTGATGTCGACAGATCGCCCGGCGGGCGTATAGCGGATGGCGTTGCGGACAATGTTCTCGATGGCGGCTCGCAGCATGTCGCTGCTGCCGAGCACGCGGATGTCTTGGCCGGTATGAAGACTGACGCGGCGATCGACGGCTTGGGCTTCGAAGTCGCAATCATCGGCCACCTCGCGGGTGAGCTGAGAAAGGTTGATCAAGACGCGCTCGTCTCCGTCGACCTGGTGTTCGAGCGCGGCTAGCTGGAGGAGACGGTCAATCATGTCCGAGAGCCGTTCGCATTCACGCCGGATACGAGCGAGGTACTGCTTCGATTCGTCGGAATTGGGCGACAGGGCATCACGACAGGTCTGCTCGGCGAGTTCGCGTGCGACATTCATTCTGGCGAGCGGGCTGCGGAGCTCGTGTGCGACATCGTCGAGGAGTTGGCGCTGAGCTCCGACGAGCATGGCGATGCGATCCTTCATACGGGTGAGGTCGCGGGTAAGGTCGCCGAGTTCGTCTCGACGGGATTGCAGTCGCGGATCGGGTCGCGCGTCGAGGTCTCCGGCCGCGAATCGTGTGACGCTGGTTCGTAGTCTCAGGATGGGCCTAGTGAACCAGGTGCCCACGATTCCTCCGACAAGGGCCGAGAAGAGCATACCGCTACCGACCCAGAGACCAACGCCAGCGGGATGGGACCAAATTGCTCCGGACAAGGGCCAGCGGCTCGAGCTAAAGATGATCACCGATGTGCCCTTGTCGACTCGGTCTCGCAAGGCAGTTGAAAACGTCATCCGGATCAGCTGACCACGGTGCCAAGTTGGTTCGTTCGGGAGATCCGCGAGACGCCGCCATTTTTCGCCGGGAACTCCCAGGTAATCTTCGGCCCAGTTGACGCCTGCTTGGTCGACGACACGATGTCGTCGACCGGCGACGCTGAGCTTCCCGGCAGCGTCGGTGGCGGCGGCGAAGCCGTCCCGGTCAGCGATCTCTCCCAGCAAATCCTGATGGGATCGGAGGGTCTCTGCGACTTGAGCGGACCATATGCGATAAATCGGCCCAACGCCGAATTGAACAGCCAACGCGGCGATGATGATGAAGTTGGCGACCTGGGCGATGGCGACAGTGATGGCGCAACGCCAGACAATGGATAGCTTCACAGCTGCCCCCTCCAGACCGCTGCCGTACTCGACCCCGAACACCAGACACGAGGAGTGTATTCAGGTGGTCGGCGACTAGGGAAGAACATACACATATCCTAGGGAGCGGACGGCCAAGATCCGGAGGCGCCCATCGGCGTGCGGCCCGAGTTTGCGGCGAACCCGGCTGACCATCATGTCGACGCCGCGGTCATCGGGGCTGGGATCCCGCCCGAGGACGCGTTGAAAGAGGAAGCGGCGGTCGACGGTCTCACCCGCGCGCTCGAGCAACCAACCGAGCAGGTCCAGCTCGGTCGCGGTGAGTTCAACTTGGTTTCCCGAGCGAGTGGCGCGCTGCCGCGCACGGTCGATGGTGAGGTCGCCGATGGTGGTGATCTCGTCGGAGGGACCGTCAGTCTCGGTTGGCTCGCCGCAAGTGCGGCGCAGAATCGCACGAACACGCGCGACGAGTTCGCGGGCGCTGAACGGTTTCGGAAGATAGTCGTCGGCGCCGAGCTCAAGCCCGGCGATACGGTCCACTTCGGCCCGTTTGGCGGTGAGCATTAGGACAGGAACTGAGCTCTCTTGACGCAGCTGGCGGAGCAGCTCTAGTCCATCCATGGCGGGCATCATGATGTCGCAAACGACTAGATCGGGCCTGGCCCTGGTCGCTGTGTGCAAGCCGTCCAGTCCATCGTGCGCAATGCGGACGGTGAATCCCTCCCGTTGCAGATAGTCGGTGAGCAGCTCGCAAAGCTCGCGGTCATCATCGACGAGAAGGATGTCAGCCATGAGCCACTCACACTTTCGGGGTTGACTCAATGTAACTGCGCTGCGATTCGTGTGCCTGCGGCGTTACGAGATGTTACCTGGCACGGTTACAAGATGTTACTAGCGGGCGATTGTCGCCTGTATAGCATCGACTTCGTGTAACGCCTGCGGCGCGTGCGGGCAGCCCGAGTAGGTTTTCCCGTTGGACTGATGTGATCCGTCCGCGATGGAGTTATCAAATAGCCATATCGACGCAACGCTGCTGATCAACTCCGCGGCGGAGGGCGACAAGGCGGCGGCGGACGCGCTGCTCCCCCTCGTTCTTGATCAGCTCCGCAAGGCGGCACAGGTTCAGCTCGCCGGCGAGCGCGCCGGGCACACGCTGTCAGCCACCGCCTTGGTGCATGAGGCGTACTTGCGGCTCGCGGGTCCTCGGCACGTTCCGTGGGCGGGTCGCGCGCATTTCTACGCCGCGGCGGCCGAGGCGATGCGGCGGATTTTGGTCGACCACGCGCGGGCGAGGGCCGCGCATATTCGGGGCGGGCCGGAAGCTCGGCGGGCGGCGGTCAATCTCGCCGCGCTGCCCGATCCGACCTCGGAGATGGAATCTTCGGGATTTTTGATCCTCGACGACGCGATCACTCGCTTGGAGAGTGTGGACGCACAGGCCGCCGAGGTCGTCCGGCTCCGCTATTTCGCGGGGTTGAGCATCGACGAAACCGCGTCGGCGCTTGGCGTCTCGGCCCCCACGGTCAAGCGAACGTGGGCGTTTGCGCGAGGGTGGCTGAAGGAAGCGATCGAGTCGGGACGGCTGTAGACAGGAACCAGACAGACGGAGGACGATATGCCCGAACCTGCGCACGAAGACGTTCGCCGCCTGTTCGATCTGGCGCTCGACCTCCCGGCGGCCCAGCGCGAAACCATGCTCGATCACGCCTGCGCCGGCGACGAAGGACTCAAACGACGTATTCTGGCCATGATCGCGACGGCGGAGGACGACCAGTTTCTGTCGAATGCGACGGCCGACAAGCCCCGAGATCCGACAGCATCTGACGCCACCATTGCCATCATCCCCGCCGCAGTGGTGGAACAGCGCGGACAGGAGATCGGGCGTTACAAGCTGCTCGAGCAGATCGGCGAGGGAGGGTTTGGGAGTGTTTGGGCCGCGGAGCAGCGCGAGCCGGTCAAGCGGCGCGTCGCGCTGAAGATCATCAAGCTGGGAATGGACACGAAGCAGGTGATCGCGCGTTTCGAGGCTGAACGGCAGGCGCTCGCGATGATGGATCACCCCAACATCGCGAAGGTGCTCGACGCTGGGAGCACCGAGAGCGGGCGCCCGTTCTTCGTGATGGAGCTGGTGAAGGGCGTACCGATTCTGGATTACTGCGACACCGAGAAGCTCGACACGCGGCAGCGGCTCGACATTTTCACCAAAGTCTGTAAGGCGATCCAGCACGCGCACCAAAAGGGCATCATTCACCGCGACATCAAGCCGAGCAACGTACTGATCACCCTGCATGACGGCATTCCGGTGCCCAAGGTCATCGACTTCGGCATCGTTAAGGCGACGAATCAGGAGTTGACGACGAGCACGATCTACACCGAGCACCGCCAGATCATCGGCACGCCGGCGTATATGTCGCCTGAGCAGGCAGAGATGTCGGGGCTCGACATCGACACCCGGAGCGACATCTACTCGCTGGGCGTGTTGCTTTACGAAATGCTCACCGGCACGACGCCGTTCACGCAAGAGGAACTCGCGTCGGCCGGGTTCGACGGCATGATGCGAATGATCCGCGAGGTGGAACCGCAGAAGCCGTCGACGCGGCTTTCGTCGCTGGGGGAGACCGCGACACAAACCGCACAGCGGCGCCGCGCGGACGTTGGGCAGCTCGGACTCATGCTCCAGGGTGATCTCGACTGGATCGTGATGAAGTGCCTGGAGAAGGATCGAACGCGCCGCTATGAGACGGCAAACAGCCTCGCGGCTGACATCGCGCGGCATCTCAACGACGAGCCGGTGGTGGCCGGACCGCCGAGCGCGCGCTACAAGCTCCGCAAGTTCGTCAGGCGCTACCGAGCCCAAGTGATCACCGGCGGTGTGGTGGCCGTGGCGCTGGTGCTCGGTGCGGCGGGTGCGAGTACGGGCCTGGTCTGGGCGTTGACCGAAAGAGACCGCGCCAACGAGCAGGCGACTATCGCGAACGCCGCGGCGGTGGCGGCGCGGCGCGCGCAGATCGAGTCGCAGCAGAGCGAGCAACGCGCGGTCGTAGCAGCCGAGCGCGCTGCGGCGGCAGAAGCCGTCGCACAGGCCCGCGCGCACGAACTGGAGGAGGTCGCCGCGTTCCAATCTGAGCAGCTCGCGGCGATCGAGCCAGAAGTGATGGGCGTCAGGCTGCGGCGCGCGTTGCTCGACGCAGTGCCGAAGGAAAGCCGTGGCGAATTGAGTGCGACGCTCGCTTCGGTGAATTTCACGAGCATCGCGCTGGGAACACTCCGCGAAAACATCTTTGACCGGACGATTGCGGCGATCGATTCGCAGTTCGCAAAGCAACCGCTGGTCAGGGCGCGCCTCTTGCAGACCGTAGCGGACTCGCTCCTCCAACTCGGACTGTTTGATCTCGCGACCGGACCACAAAGCAACGCGCTCGCGATCCGCCGAATGCATCTCGGCGAAGATGATCCTGACACACTGACCAGCCTCGACGGCATGGGGCTGCTGATGGTCTCACAGGGCAAGCCCGACGACGCGGAGATGCACATTCGCGTTGCACTGGAGACGAGCCGGCGTGTGCTGGGTGAAGATCACATTGCCACGTTACGCCGCATGAACAACATGGGCGGGCTCCTTGAGGCGCGGGGAAAATTCGTCGAAGCCGAGGCTTACCACCGTCAGGCGCTGGAGGCGAGCCGGCGCGTGCTCGGAGACGACCACGAATTTACGCTCACATGCGTCAGCGGTATGGGCCACTTGCTGTGGCGACAGGGCAAGCACGACGAGGCCGAGCCGTACCACCGCGCGGCGCTGGCGGCGCGGCGGCGCGTACTGGGTGATGACCATTCAGACACGCTGACGAGCATCAACAACACTGCCGCCCTGTTGTTTTCGCAGGGCAAGCTGGATGAGGCTGAGACTCACTGGCGCGAATCGTTGGCCGGCATCCGGCGTATGCTGGGCGACGACCACCCCCACACACTCGCGAGCCTCAACAACCTGGCTGGGTTGCTCAGCAAGCGGGGCAAGCTGGCAGAGGCGGAGTCGATGTACCGTGAAGCGTTGTCCGGGCTGCGGCGCGTGCTCGGCAATGACCACCCGCACACGCTGACAACGATCGGCAACCTCAGCAAATTGCTCCACTTGCAGGGTAATCCTGCCGAAGCCGAATTGTACGCCCGCGAGGAACTGGGGGGCCGCATGCGTGTGCTGGGTGACGAGCACCCGGAAACGATGAAATCGATCGAAGCATTGAGGAACCTGCTCGAATGTCAGGGCAAGGCGTTCGAGATGGAGCCCTATTACCTCCAGGCCCTCGAATTTCGCCGACGCATGTTCGGTGACGATCACGCCGACACGCTACGAATTCTCGACGAGTTAGGCGATCTACTTGGGTCGGAAGGCAGGCTCGCCGAGGCCGAGGGGTACTTCCGCGAAGCCCTGGGAATCCGGCGACGCATGCTGGGCGATCGCCACGCGGAAACACTCGCCAGTGTCAACGACGTGGGCGTGGTCGTGAAACGCCAAGGCAAGCTCGCCGAAAGTGAGGCGTATTTTCGCGAGGTGCTGGAAGGTCGTCGCCAATCATTGGGCAACGGCAACCGCAGGACGTTGGCAGCGATGGGCAATCTGGCGCTGTTGCTCGCGGACTTGGAACGTGGAGCTGAGTGCCTGCGCCTGGTTGACGAAGCGATCGAGCATGGTAAGCCCGCGCTTGCCGAGGATGATTGGTACATGGGGCACTTCCTCTGCTTGCGCGGCCGCGCGCTACAGTTGCTCGGACGCTACGACGACGCGGCCAATGCGATGCTCGAAGGCCACAACATTCACGCCGCCGCTCTCGGCGACGCCCACGAGCGGACGCAGCGGGTCATTGGCTATCTTGCTGACCTCTTCGACGAATGGCGACGAGCCAAGCCCGACGTAGATCCGCGGACGCTCAACAGCGCGGCCTGGGCGCTGCTGGGGCTCGAAGGCGACGAGGCCCGCGATCTGCAGCGCGGCCCGAGTGCTGCTGACGGCGCGCACGCCGTGGAGGCGGCCACAAAAAAGGTGACCCCCCCGAGTCGCGACACCTCAATTCCGCCGCAACCGCACACAGACGACAACTCCCGTGAGTCCCAGGCGCGGGCCACTTCCGTAATGCCCATGGCATCCGTACTCGGGGCCGCCCCCACACGGACGACGGACGAACCGAAGGTCGCATCGCAACATGCAACGACGGACTCTCAACAGCTACTTCGACGCGGCGACCGCTACGGCGAGGTGCTCCTCGTGCGGCGGAAAGGTCTCGCAGCCGAAGCGGAGGTCTGGGGGACGCAGGGCGTCAGCGAATTCGCAGCCAAACGGTGGAAGATGCTCGACGCCGAGAAGATCCGCGCGCAGACCGGCGCTTATCGCGTGATCCTGAACGGGCCGCGCGTTTGGCTCCCGAATGCTACGACGGGCGCGCAGCACTCGAAGAAGCGGGCGATGTTCGGCGAACTCGAGTTGGGCCTCGTGACGACTCTCAACGTCGAGCGGGGTCAGAACGCGACGTCGTATCGCGAGCGCACGGCGCCGCGGACTGCGATCTTCACCTTCAACCGCGGTGAAGAGGTCTATGAGTTGGAGTCACCCGATGGGGTTGTGTATGTGATGCAATCGATGTCGCAGACCGTCGATTCTGATCTGATGCTCGATCAACTGCCGACGCTCGGCGCGCGTCTCTCATTGCCGCGTGGCTGGACCTATCGAGCGCGCGAATTGGAAGCGGACTTGATTCTTGCGATCGAGAGCGAGGCGGCGGTCCTCCAGGACGACCTGAAGAACACCTACCTAAGACGGTAACGGCACGCGGATCGATCGGGAACGGACCACTGACAGTATTGACAGGTACCAAGTCAGCGACCCAGCGAAGGAGACAGACAGATGAACCGGACTGTTCAAGTTGTGCTATTCATGGCGATGACGGCACTGGCCATGTCACGCGCGGCGTCGGCGCAGGCGCCCGCAGCAGCCAGTCCAACGCCTGCACAGCCCACCGCGAGTAGCGCCGAGTTGCAGAAGCTCGTCGCGCCGATCGCCCTGCACCCGGACGCACTCATCGCTCACATTCTGCCTGCTTCGACCGCCGGTGTTGACGTGGTCCAGGCCGCCCGCTTCCTTCGGAAGAACAACGGAAAAGCCGAGCCGAAGCCCAACGCGCAATGGAACACGAGCGTGTTCGTGCTCCTGCAGTTCCCCGATGTGCTCCATTACATGGACGAGCACCTGGGCTGGACCGATCAGCTCGGAGGTGCCGTCATCGCGCAACAGGCCGACGTCATGAACGCCATCCAAGCAGTTCGCAGTCGGGCAAGGGCCAACGGGAAGCTGGTGACGAATGACAAGCAGAGAATCGTTGCGGACCAGGAGGTGGTCAGGATCGTCCCGTCCAACCCCGAAGTGATCTATCTACCGACTTACGATCCGGAAGCAATCGTCGTCGGCGACGACAGCGTTCCTGGCGGCGCGGCGCCGGCGGTTGGTTTCGGAACTGGCGTGGCCGTCGGCGCTCTGCTGGAAGATGACGACTGCAACTGGTACGGCGGAAGCGTGGTCCACGGCCCGTACGCGGCCCGTTACGGCACATGGGCCAACCCGGCACGTCCATACAATCCACGCGGGATATACGACCCGCGCGGGCTCTACGACCCACGGGGGCCAAACGATCCACGAGGCATCGCGGATCCGCGTGGCGTCGCCGATCCCCGGGGTGTCGCCGATCCCCGCGGTGTTGCCGATCCACGTGGCGTTGCCGATCCGCGTGGCGTCGCCGATCCACGTGGCGTTGCCGACCCGCGTGGGGTCGCCGACCCACGCGGTGTCGCGGATCCCCGCGGCGTTGCCGATCCACGCGGCATCACTGATCCTCGCGGCGCTGCGGATCCCCGTGGCGCTGCAGATCCACGTGGCGTCGCTGATCCTCGCTCAGCTTCCGGTTCCCTCGGCCGCGTTTCCAAGGGATCGAGCGCGCTCGGGGAGAGTCGACGCGGGCGCGATAGCCTGCGGGGCGGCCGTCGGGGTGGGCCGCGTTAGTGTCGACTCATCGGCACCAGCACGCGAACTGCGAATTTTTACGATGTCCCCCACCTCGGGTGGATGATGCCATCCACGAAAGGAGTGCCGCATGAGGATTTCCGTAAGTCTAGTGCGCGGAATTTTGCTGGCTGCGATGCTCGGGCCGGCCGTGGTCCACGCAGAGACGCCGACCGCGCAAGAACGCTTCCGCTCACCGCAGGCCGCCGCTGATGCGCTGCTGGAGGCCTGCAAGAACAACGAATCGGAAGTCCTGATTCGGATACTCGGCGAGTGCTACCGCGAGCACATCGCGAAAATCGACGACGCGGTAGAGCAGCGGAATCGTCGAATGCTCTACCTCATGGCGCAAGGGCACCTGGAGATCAAAGAAGAGGGTGATGCTAAGGCAGCACTTGTCATTGGCCGGATACAGTGGCCAATGCCAGTGCCGCTGGTGAAAGAATCGGAGGGCTGGCGTTTCGACTTCGACCTAGGGCTCGAAGAGATCCGGGCCCGTCGAATCGGCGCGCACGAGCTAGTCGCCATACAGGCTTGCCGCGAGTACGTGCGTATCCAGACCCAGTACGGGGCGGTCGATCGTGACGGGGACAATGTGCGTGAATACGCCATGCGGCTGGTTAGCAATCCGGGCAAGCAGGACGGGCTCTACTGGGAACCTACCCCAGACTCAATCGTACCGCCAAGCCCGCTGGCGAGCCTGGCGCCCGAGTCCTTAATCGAGTGGGCGAAAATGGACGCCGGCGCACCGCTGATGGGTTATCAGTACCGAATCCTTACGCAGCAGGGGAAGAACCCGCCAGGCGGCGAATATGACTACATAATCAACGGCAACATGATTGCCGGGTTTGCGTTGGTCGCGTGGCCTGCAGAGTATCGTGAGTCCGGCGTCATGACCTTCGTCATCAGCCATCAGGGCAAGCTGTTCGAGAAGGACCTCGGGCCCGACACGGACAAGCGGGTCAAGGCCATGACGCAATACGACCCGGACGCGAGTTGGGAGCTCTTAGAAGATTGACCCGGTTCGTCGCTGCCCTCGTAAGCGTCCGCTGACGACTGCTGAAAAGCGGACTACTTCTCGCTTGATGCGCTACCGCAAATAGAAGAATAGAGAATCACGATGAGAACAGCCTGGTTTGCTTGCATGTTGCCGCTGGCTTGGCTCGATCAGGGTTGTTGCGCGATCTCGGGGGGTGGTGTCTCCGAGCCCGGGTGCAGTGTCGCGCAGGACGAGTCGATCGTCCCCAAAATGCTCTCCGCATTCTTCGGTCTCGACGACGTTCCCGGCAACATCCAGGGCAGCTTCGCCGACCTGTGCGCCGAAGATCTTCCAATAGGGCTAACCGACGGCATGCCGATTGTGACGTCGGTGCTGATTGACTCCCGCTCGCTCGACGCGACCGACTTTCGCGTATCCACCGCCGGCGGCAAAGTTTTCACGCCGGATTGCGCGACCCTCGAACCCGCCGGCGACAACTGCGAAGGTCGCACGATTTTGCTTGTCGGCGAGTTCGGCGACTATCCTGCGGATCCGCCAGTCAGGGTTGAAATCGTCGGCGAACTGCTCACGCTCGACGGCCGAGACCTCGCGCGAACCGCCCCGCCCATCGAGGTGACGCCGCTGCTCGAAGGCCCGACGCTGGTTGTAGCGGAGCAGGTCGACCCCACCGACGCCAGCGCGCCCGCGGGCACGACACTTGCAATCCGTGCGACCTGGGCTGGTGGCATCAACGCGACGGATGGTAATGAGGTCACCGAGGCGGAATGGGGACAGTACGCGCTGACCGTGCGGGACGGGAATGGCCAAGAACAGACCGTGGCCCCGTTCGCCATTGGCGACCTCAACGACGGGGACAACAACCACCTGCTGTTTTTCGATGTCGAAGGCGAACCGCTGTCGCTGGCACTGCCAGGCGGCCTGGTCATCGATCCCAACGGCGACGTGAACCCGGACACGAGCACTCAGATTCAATAAACCACGGTCGGCCTCTACTTGGTGAGCGGCCGGAAGCGCGGGCCGGGCGTGGTGCATCTGGAGGCGGGTTGATCGCGCGGGTTTGCGCGTCTTCTTCTCCGTGTGACAGAGGCGGGAGCGAACATCGATGCGTTGGTATCAATCTCCGTTGCTCAAGCGTCTGCTGTTCCTTCCGCCGGTGGTGATCGGCGTGGTGGTGGTTTGGGCGTTGGTCCGCCATTCGCCGCACGCCGCGCTCAAGCCGCCTCAGGAACATTCCCGCGATTTACGCGTGATCGAGCTGCCGGCCGTCGAGGTGGCGCCGCGCGTGATCGGGTATGGAACAACGCGGCCGGCGCGGGTCTGGCGGGCGGTCAGCGAAGTCGGTGGCCGCGTATTGGAATTGCATCCGGCGTTGGATGCAGGCGAGTTTCTGCAAGCCGGTGAAGTCGCCTTGCGAATCGATTCACGCGATTACCAACTTGCCGTCAAGCAAGTGCAGGCTGAACTCACCGAGGTGAGCGCGCGGATCGCGGAACTGACCACCCAATTTGAGAACGACCAGCGGTCTCTGACAATCGAGAAGACTTCGCTGGCCCTGGTCGAGGCGGAGTTTCAGCGCGTCAAGCGGCTGGCTGAGGCGGGAAACGCCGCGGACACCGAGCTGCGCGACGCGGAGAGACGGTACCTCTCGCAGAAACAGTCGGCGCAAGCCCTGGAAAACGCAATCCGCCTGAACCAGAAGAAACGCGAGACGGCCGAAGCGAGTCGGGATGTAACGGAGGCGCGGCTGGCCCGCGCGCGGCGCGACGTTGAGAAGACGTGGGTCCGGGCGCCGTTCGCCTGCCGATTGCAGGAGGTCAAGCTCGAGGTCGACCAGTTCGTCCAGGCAGGACAGCAGTTGTTCGAGGCCGATGGGATCGACGCGATCCAGATCGACGTCCAGATTCCGGTGGCGGAAGCGCGCAAGCTGGCGGCGAATGCGAACCTCCCCAAGGACTGGACCCCCAGTATAGCCGCCGCGCGAGACGCATTGAAGCTCAGCGCCGTTGTGCGGACGCACGTTCGCGGAATCGAATTGAACTGGAACGCGCGCTTCGTGCGGATTCGCGAGCAGCTTGAACCGGTGACGCGAACCGTTCAGTTCGTCGTGGCGGTGGACGACCCGTACAAGGGCATTCAGCCGGGTGTCCGGCCACCGCTGCTCCGCGGGGTGTACTGTGAGGTCGAGTTGCGGGCGCCGCCGCTCACACCGCACGTGGTTGTACCGCGGGCCTCGGTATTCGACGGCGGCGTCTACGTGTTGGATCCAGACAGCCGCCTGCGGAGGCGAGAGATCGAATCATCGTTTGAGCAGAGTGACTTCGTCTGCGTGGAGCGCGGACTGGAAGCAGGGGTACAACTGGTCATTTCGGATCCCCGACCGGCAATCGAGGGGCAACTGGTCCGCGCGCACCTAGCCGGTGACGTACAACGGCAACTGATCGCCCAAGCCACCGGAGCAGCAGCAACGAAATGATTCGATACTTTGCGCAACATCCGACGGCCGCGAATCTGCTGATGCTGCTCTTCCTGGCTAGCGGGGCGCTGACACTGCCACAGCTTCGCCGCGAGACTTTTCCGGATTTCGCCGCGACCAAGGTGGAAATCCGCGTGGTCTATGCCGGCGCGACGGCCGAGGAAATCGAAACATCGATCTGCCGCCGGCTCGAAGATGCGATCGACGGCGTACGCTTCGTCAAAGAGGTTCGCAGCGACGCTCGCCCCGGAATCGGCATCGTCGTGGTTGAGATGGACGACACCGGCGAGATGATCCCGTTCAAGGACGAGATTCAGGCGCAGGTTGATGCGATTACCGATTGGCCGGAGGAAGCCGAGGATCCAGTCATTGAACAGCTCAACGTCAAGGACCGGGTTTTGTCGCTGCTCGTCTCGGGTCCGATGTCGGCTGCGGACCTGAACACGTACTGCGAGCAGCTGAAGGACCGGCTGCGACAACTGCCCGATGCTCCGCTGGTAAGGGTCCAGGGGTTCGCCGACCGGCAGTTCCGCGTGTCACTGTCGTCCAGTGCATTGCGCCGCTACGGGTTGAGCGCTGCGGATGTGGCGGCGGTGATCGAACGACAAAATGTCGCCTTGCCGGCGGGCGTCTTGGAAACTGGTGCGCGCGATATCGTGGTTCACTTCGCCGGTGAACGAACGAGTACGCAGTCGCTCGCTGACCTCGTGTTGCTGGCACAGCCGGGCGGGGCCGAGGTGCGGATCTCCGATGTTGGCACGATCACCGAGCAGTTCGAATTGCGCGAGCAGAAAGTGCTGCTGAACGGACACAGGGCCGGCATGTTGCTGATCGAGAAGACCAAGAATCAGGACACGATTCGCGTGGCCCAGGCGATCAAGCAGTTCGTCGCTGCAGAACAGACCCGCCAGCCGAACGTCGACCTGGCGATCAGTATGGACGTTTCTACTTTGGTCGAGGACCGGCTGAGCCTGCTCGTAAACAACGGGCTGCAGGGCATGTTGCTCGTGTTCGCCACGATGTGGCTATTCTTCAATCTGCAGTTGTCGTTCTGGGTCGTCATGAGCTTGCCGGTTGCATTCCTGGGCGCCTTCACCCTGCTCCCGCACATCGACCTCACGATCAACATGTTGACGATGGTGGGCTTGCTGCTGGCGCTCGGTATTCTGATGGATGACGGCATCGTGATCGCGGAGAACATTGCCGCACAACGGGCGGCCGGGCGTGCGCCCCTGGATGCGGTTGTCGTCGGCACGCAGCAGGTGGCCGGGGGCGTACTTTCCTCGTTCCTCACGACGATCTGTGTCCTGGGACCGCTGACGATGCTCTCCGGAGACATCGGCAAGGTGCTGCTCGTCGTTCCAATCATTCTAATCCTGGTGCTGTGCGTCAGCCTGATCGAGGCCTTCCTGATCTTGCCCCATCACCTGGCGCACTCGTTCAAACACACGCGAGAACAGCGCGACAACCCGCTGCGACTGCGATTGGATGCTGCCTTTGATTTTCTGCGCGAGCGCGTCGTCGGTCGGTTGGTGGATCGCCTGATCGAGTGGCGCTACGCGTGGTTGGGTGTGGTTGCGATGGTCTTTCTGTTCACCGTTGGCATGATTGCCGGCGGCGTTGTCAAGATTCAGGCGTTCCCGGAACTGGACGGCGACACGGTCCACGCCCGCATCCTGCTGCCAGCCGGGACGCCGTTAGAGCGCACTGAGCAGATCGTCGAGCAACTTACTTCCGCGCTGCGTAAGGTAAACGCGGACTTCAAGCCGCGGCAGCCTGGCGAGGCGGATCTGGTACGGCAGACATATGTCGAGTTCAACACCAATGCGGATGCTTTTGAAACGGGGCCGCACGTTGCAACGGTGGTCGCCGATCTGCTCACCGCCGACCAGCGCAACGCGCGGGTCGATGCAATTCTGCAAGCGTGGCGGGAGGCCGCGGGGCCGGTCCCGGATGCGATCAGCGTGAACTACACCGAAGTGAGCATCGGCCCCGCCGGGCGGAACATCGAGGTGCAGCTACGGGGCTCTGACCTCGCAACCCTGGAGGCGGCCGCGAATGCCATGCAGGCGTACCTGGACAAGTTCCGGGGCGTGTACAACCTCACGACCGACCTGCGACGCGGTATGCCCGAGGTGCGCGTCCGACTCCACGAGGGGGCCTACGGGCTGGGGCTGGATGCGGCCAACGTGGCGCGGCAAATTCGGACGGCGTTCCATGGTGCGACTGCCGACGAGATTCAAGTTGACGCTGAGTCGTACGAGATCGACGTGCAGTTTGCCGCGGAGGACCAGGACAGCTATGGCGATCTGACCTCATTCTATTGCATGCTGCCAGGCGGCGGGTCGATCCCACTCGAGGCTGTGGCAGATTTCATCGAGGCTCGTGGATGGTCACGAATTTCGAGAGTCGACGGTGTCCGCACCGTGTCGTTGCGGGGCGACACGGACTCGCGCGAGGCCAACACCAATCAGGTGCTCAAGCGGCTTGAATCCGAATTCGTCCCGGCCATGTCGCGTGACTACCCCGGAGTGCAGCTGGTGTTCGAGGGGGAGACTAAGGAAGCTGCGACGACGCAAGCCTCGATGTTGCGCGGGACGACGGTGGGGCTGATCGGTATGTTCATTCTGCTGAGCTTCCAGTTCCGCAGCTACATCGAGCCGGTCATCGTGATGGCGGCGATCCCGCTAGCGCTGATCGGTGTGGTCCTCGGACACATGCTGATGCGGCTCGACCTGACCATGCCGAGCATGCTGGGCTTGGCGTCCCTCGCCGGCATCGTGGTAAACGACTCGATCCTGCTGGTGCTGTTCCTGAAGCTGCAGCGCTCGGCAGGCACACCACCGCTACAGGCCGCAGGCCAGGCAAGCCGACAGCGCTTGCGGGCGGTTCTGATCACATCGGCCACGACGATCGCGGGATTGTTGCCGCTGACCTTCGAGCGCAGCCTTCAGGCGCAGATTCTCATCCCGCTGGCGGTCAGCATCGTCTTCGGCCTGCTGGCTTCGACCGTGCTGGTTCTGTCGGTAATACCCTGCCTGTACATGGTGCTCAATGACCTCGGCCTAACAGCGCACATCGAGGAAGAGGGCGATCAGCAATCGTAATACTCGGATATCGCGTTGAGCTGCGTATTGTGCTGACCGTGTCTGAAGGCGAGCGTGTCGCTTCAGCACTGGTTCAAATAGGCAGGAGTCGCCAGTTCGGCGTTCTGAAAGCTCGCTCTGTTTGGATTTCGAGTCCCGTACTCGGAGATCTGGCGGGCCTTGCGGTCTCGCTCATGATCGCCGAACGCGCAGCATCGGCATACGCCGCCAGTGCCGCGAGTGGGCCGAGCCAAGATCTCTAACAGTTGATTCAGCCCGCTGCCCGCGAATAGTGCCGCAGTAGTCCACCCAGAGCCTTTTCGCAGCGAATGCGATGGACCTCCGGTGCTCCCGCAGTTGAATCATCCGAGGACCACCCTGCGGCTGCGGCCGGAATCGTGCGATTGCCGAGTCCCTGATGCGGCCGGAACTCGTTGTGAAACCGAACGAACGCCCGCGCGACGTGGTCCAGGTGGCCCAGGCTGAAGCACACGAAATGGTTGAGGCATTCGCGCTTGAACGATCCAATCCACGACTCAGCGAAGGCATTCGCGTTCGGGGCGAGTAGCGGAATGCGCACGCGCCGAATGCCGGCACCAAAGAGCAGTCGATCGAACGCGAACGAGAACTTCGTATCGCGGTCGCGCACGAGGAACTGTGCCTTCAACTTGTTTTGCTCGAGCCACATGAGCAGGTTTCGCCCCTGTTGCTGAACCCAGCGATCATTCGGCTCGTACGTCGGCGGGCTCAAAAAGACCCTTCGCGTGCCGACATGAATGAAGACGAGGTAGTAGGCCAACTGGGTGCCCAGCGGCGTCATAACGCTTTTCGTGAAGAAGTCGCAGGCGACGAGCGTATTCAGGTGCAACCGGATGAATTTCCGCCAGACGGTTTCTTCGGCCTTGCCACGGCGATATGGCGACGGCGTCAAGCCCGCCCCTTTCAGGATCCCCCGGACCGTCGAACGACCGGTCCGCAGCCGCAACTTCCGCAGTTCGCCGATGATGCGGCGATAGCCCCAGCCGGCGTTCTCCCTCGCCAGCCGTTTGACGAGTTCGCAGAGGTTTCGAGCAACCTTCGGCCGCCCCGCCGATTTTGGTTTACGCCCTTCCCGTTGCTCGACGACCCACCGAGAATACGTCTGCGGCGTCACGATTCCGATGACGTCTGCGACGGCGTGGTTGATTTCGGCGCCGATCGCGAGCAGCCGCAATCGATCGTCGGGACTCGGGATGACGCGATTGCCGCCGAGCTTCCGGCGGAGAATTTCGGCCTCGGCTCTCAGGAACCGGATTCGAGCGTCGTTCCGCGTCGCGCGCCTCATCGCCCTCCCCTACCAATTTCGATGTCCGGTCCCCTACTTTCCTGCGAACCTTCATGGTTCGTTTCGCATCAGCAAGCCGCACCTTGATGGTCCGCTTCGCCCGAGCGAAACGGAATCGACGAAGTCTCTCCTGTCGCGCGAGACCTTTTTTCGAGGAAGGTGCGGAGCCCTCTAGGCGCCGCCGACCGCGGGGGCGTGACGATTGCGTGGGAGTAGCCCACCCGCTAATTCCTCACCGCTCACTGTCGTCGGGCGAGCAACTCGGCGCAACGGATCAAATACGAAAGGCCGATCGCGAGCAGCGCCGCCGGCACGGCCCCCATCAGCGTAAGCAACGGGTCGTTGCGACTGAGGCCGCGACTGATGAAATCGCCCAACCCGCCCGCGCCGATGTACGTCGACAAAGTTGCGATGCCGACCGTCCAGACCGTTGCCGCCCTCACGCCGGCGATGATCACTGGCAATGCCAGTGGTAGTTCCACCCACCACAGTTTCTGCAAACTCGACATGCCCAGTCCATCGGCGGCCTCGGTCGACTCGCGCGGGACTTTGAGCAAGCCCGTGTAAGTATTCAGCACGATTGGCAGCAAGGCATAGAGCACCAGCGCCGTGATCGCGGGCAGCGCTCCCAAGGACTTGTACAGGGCGAACAGAAACGCGAGCATCGCGAGGCTCGGAATCGTCTGCATGATTTCGACGAACGCCAGTACGACGCCGGCACCGCGCGGCCGCCGGTAGATCGCCACGCCGAGGGGAATGCCGATCAGCATCGCGAGCCCCATCGCGACGCCCGTCAGCGTCAGGTGCTCGCGAATCTTCTGCAGAAGCATGAAGCGCCGTTGCCAGAGCACCGACTGGATTCTTCGGGCGACGGGCGCGCTCGGCCGTGAGCCGGTCGCCTTTGATGCCGCCGGATCGCCCGAGCGCGACGCGAGCCAGGCCGTAGCGACCTCGACCGGTGAGCGTTTCAACACATCGACTTCATAATTCATGCGCCGCATGGTTTTGTCGTCGATCGTTCCGGAAAGGGAGACCAGTGCGTCGGCAATCTCCGGGTGGCGCGCCAGCGTCTCCGAGCGGATCACAGGAGCGGCAAAGTACGGCGGAAAAAAGCCGCGGTCGTCGGTCAAGACGTCGATGGCGTACTCATCCAGTCGCCCGTCCGTGCTGTACGCGCAGATTACGTCGACCTGTCCGCCGACCAGCGCTCCATACATCAGACCAGCATCGAGATCGCGCACTTCGCCGAACGAAAGGCCGTAGGCCCGTCGCAGTCCGGGGTAGCCGTCGGGCCGCTCGTTGAACTCCGTCGCGAAGCCGGCCCGCAGCCGGGCCGCCTGGCTTCGCAGGTCGCTGATGGTTCGCCAGCCGTTGGCGCGAGCCGCGTCTCGTCGCACGGCGATTGTGTACGCGTTGTTAAACCCGATCGGCGGCAGCCAGGTGACATCGAACGTCTCGCGGTAGTCGCGTGCCGTGGCGCGGTATGCGGCGTCCGGCTCCGCAATCGTCTCTCGCTTCAGGATGTCCATGAGTGCCGTGCCGGTGTATTCCACATACAGATCGATCTCGCCCGCCAGCAATGCGCCGTGACAGATCCCGGTGCCCCCGAGTCCGAATCGACGCTCGACCGTCAGCCCGGCGTGGCGCTCGATCAACAGCGCCGCGATCTCACCGACGATCTGCTGCTCGCTGAAGTTCTTCGCGCCGATGCGGACCGGCTGCGCAACTCCGCGCGCGGCCAAGCCCGCGAGCAGCATGGCGACCAGAACGGCGTGCGCGCGTAGTGAGACCACGCACTTCATGGTTGCCCGCTCACAACCATCACGCCGCCGCCCCGCGCCATCCAGCCACCAACCGCTCAACCTCCCGTGGAAACTCACGCCGGAACAGCTCGCGATACAGCGCCGCTTCCAACTCGCGCTGCGACGACGAAGTCGGAGTTCGAATTCCAAAGTTTCGAATCATTTTTGGCACAACCTCGCCCAGAATCGCGTTGGCTCCCGAGCCCTGATCGAACTGAGTCTTTGTTCGCCAGACAATGCGATCGTCAAGCACTCCCGTCGCCGCCGCTCGCAGGATCCATTTTTTGCAACCCCGCACGATCTTGAGCGAAGCGGGTATGGCGAAGGCAAGCTCGATCATCTTCAGATCAAGAAACGGGACGCGTCCCTCGACGCCATGCGCCATCGTCATTCGATCGCAACGCTGCAGGTTCAGGTTGTGCAGCGCGGCGACGCTCTCGCGCAACTCGTGATTGAGGCGGCCGCGCAAATGGTGACCTTCGTGATAGGTGTAGCCCGCGAACAGTTCATCGGAACCTTCGCCCGTTAGCACGACTTTGAAATGCTCGCGCGCGACGAGCGAAGCGAAGTAATTCGGAATCGCGCTGCGAACTAGGTCCACATCGAACGACTCCAGGTGATAGATGATCTCCGGAAGGTGCCGGGCGACGTCGTCCGGCGTCAGAACGTGCTCATGATGCCGCGTGCCCAGCTGCGCAGCGACTTCGCGGGCGGCCGCCAGGTCGCTGGATCCGGCCGTGCCGACGCACACCGTATGAAACACGGGCTGATGCCGCCGAGCCAGCGCGACCACGAGGCTGCTGTCGAGTCCGCCGGACAAGAAAGCGCCCACAGGCACATCGCTGAGCAGCCGCTTCTGGACGGAGACTTCCAACGTCTCTCGCAATCGTTGAACTGTCTCAGGAATGGTCATTCCAGCATCGGTCTGCGGCGGCAAATCGTAGTAGCGAACGAAACCTTTCCGACTGCAGAAATACGCCCCGGGCGGAAACTCGCGCACATCTTTGGAAACGCGGACGATCGCTTTCAGCTCTGACGCGAACGCCATTCCGCGGCCGTCTTCCACGTAGTAGAGCGGCTTGATGCCGAGCGGATCACGCGCCAGGAACAGGCGGCCTTCGTCAGCAATCGCAAAGGCAAACATCCCATCAAGCTTTCGGACCGCTTCTCCACCATGCTCCTCAAATAGATGCAGAATCGACTCGCTGTCGCTATCCGTCGAAAAGTGGTGATTCTCCAGACTGGAGCGTAGGAGTCTGTGATTGTAAATCTCACCGTTGGCGATCAAGGTTCGAGAGCCATCTTCGTTTTGGATAGGTTGCTCGCCGCCTTGCGGATCGACGATGGCCAGTCGGCGATGGCCGAGCGTCCCATGCGCATCGCCCCATATTCCGACACCGTCCGGGCCGCGATGGCGCTGAAGATGATTCATTTCCGCTACGACGACGTCGTCACGCCGCCCCCAAATGCCGGCCAATCCGCACATTTATGCCTCCTTGTGAGCGAGGAAGAGCATCGCCGACCGCCGAGCGCGGTCAAACAGTTCTCGCACAAAATTCGTCGCGGGTGAGTCCATCAGTTCTGCCGGAGTCCCAATCTGCTCGATCCTGCCCGCCTGCATGACTCCGATTCGATCGCCCAGCAACATAGCCTCAAACACGTCGTGCGTTACAAAAACGATCGTCTTTTTCAGTTCGCGCTTTAGCCGCAATACTTCTTCCTGCAGCGTCTCACGTGTCAGAACATCCAACGCGCCGAACGGTTCATCCATCAACAAGTAGGCCGGGTCCGCCGCCAGCGCCCGCGCCACGCCCACACGCTGCTGCTGTCCACCCGACAACTCTCGCGGATAACGCGTTGAGAACTGTGCCGGCGGGAGGCCGACAAGCGACAACATCGCGTGTGCCTTCGCTCGTCGCTCCGACCGCCGCCGCCCCATCAACCGAAGCACCATGGCCGCGTTTTCCTCAACCGTCATATGAGGAAACAGTCCGACGCCTTGAAAGACGTACCCAATGCGCCGCCGCAGACTGAGGCGGTCCGCCAGTCGCACGTCCTGACCGTCTAGTTCCACCCGGCCTTCACTGGGGTCGATCAGCCGATTGACCATTTTGATCAGCGTCGACTTGCCGCAGCCCGATGCACCCAGCAGCACAAGCGTTTCGCCGGCTGCGACCTCGAGCGACGCCGCGCGCACCGCGTGCGTTCGCCCCCCGTCGAAGCTTTTTGACACATTTCGAAACGCGATCAACGAAAACTCCCAAGTCGACCATACGCGCATGTGCGTCCCCGCGGAAGGGAGCAAGCGAGATTTCTCACCGCAATCTGCTACGAAATGCGACACAAAATTCTCAGCGCCCGCGCGCCCCAAAACCTCGGCCCCGAGCGTCAACCTTCACGATGGCCCCACTCAGACAGCCGCAACCGCGCGCGTAAACGCGGCAAGGACAGCAACACGCGATTCACCGTTCGAGTCCGCACGAAAACTGCAAGCGATATCCATCGGCACATCCCACCTCGAATACATCTCGCCATAGTCTGCGCCGAGCACGACGTACGTTGCTCATGCCGCGTCTGATCGCATCGGGGGACAGACTGTCTCGAGGTTGCCGCGCGACGCGTGGCGCGGGATTGGACGCGACTCTGATAAGGCGAGGATGGCGATAGCCAGCATCGGCGCTTGCGTCGCGAACGTCTTTGGATCCGCGGCGTCGAAGTGACAAAATGCCCCTCGCGCCGTGAGATCACCCGCACACAGAGTCAGCGTCCACAATGCGGCAAGTGTTCGCGAACGCGCGCACGGCCGGTTGCGTTACGCCGAGACGTCAATTGGGCACGCGTGTCGTTCCCTCTAGTTCTCCGGTCGTATCGAAAAGACGCGACCTTGGATATAACGCACAGCGCCCGGGCCGAGACGCCTGGGCGTTGTCATTTCTATCGTGAGTGTTCGCACAGGTTTATCGCCGCTCGAATCGCCGCCGGGTCTCTCGGCGCTGGCACATCGTTCGGACGATCGGGTGGTTTTCGATCCGCCCACGTCGGAGGTTGGCCCGTTGTCTCTGAGTCTCTGCGCGGGGCCGCACCGGCACGCGCACCGTCGCGCCCGCGGGAGGCACGTTGTCCTTCTCCAGAAACGCCCAGCGCGGCGGCGGCGCGCGCACGTCCGCCACGTCGGCCAATTCCGCGGCCCGGCGACGCGCTCGCTCGCTCAACCCCCCTTCCGCGTTGGCCTGCAATCCCCAGATGATCCGGCGCATCAGGTACTGCCGATGGCGGCTGCGCGGCTTTTCGCCGAACACCTCCACGTAACGATCGTGCAGTCCGCCCACGCTGAGTGCAGCCAACTGCTCCAGTTCGACCGCGACGTCGATCGTCGCGCCCTCGGGCGGTGGAAAGTATGCCATGTAGTCTCTCCTTCTCGGCCGCCGCTAACCTCGCGGTCCGGCCGTGGGCACACTGAGCGGCGACTCGCCGGAAAGCTCAAGTCGGTTCTCGGGCGCTGGGAGAGAATCGGCGGCAGGCATGAACCCGGCCGCTTTTTCCCGCTTTCGCCAGCGGGCAACACCTTGCGCCAGCAGCGCCGCGACTTCGCGGCGGCGGTCGGTCGGGGACAGGTCGGCAACGTTCTCGATCGCATCCATCGGTGGCTCCTCGTTCGGTTTACGAGGCACGAGTGAGCCGACCACCCGCCAGGATGGCAAGGCCGCTCGTCCACCGAGATGTGTATGCGGGGAAATGACTGGCTGTCCGCCCGATCCGCGCAAAAAGCATTCTCATTGCACGGCCCGCCCGCGCCGGTTAGCCTGAGTATCAATGGCCTCGGCGCTCACTGCAGTTCTGGTATGCGCGATGACCTTGCTTTGCCCCGCATTGTGCAGCGCGGAGGCGACAGTGCACGCGTATGAGCACGCACAATCTGCCCTCCTCGGCGACGAAGACCATGGCGGACACAGCAGTCCATACCACCATCAACACGACCACGAAGGCGCCCCGATACCGCACGCCGTGCATACATGCATATGCGCCGGCAGCGCCCTCACCGGGCCCACGGTGCACGCGCCGCCGCTCCTCGTGTGTGCTGGGATCTTTGCAGCGACCGTCGTCGAGCCACTCATCCTTGCGAGCAGCAGCACCAGCGCCCCGGCGATGGACAGCCGCTTCGCGCTTGCCGGTTCCGCCGAGCGATTTGCCCCGCTGCTGATTTGACGTCCCCGCCGAGTCCGTGAGCGCTTGCGCCGACTTCCACGAAAGCGTCAATACGCGCACACCCATTGGGACCTCGTCTCCATCCCCTTCAACGGTCCCATTCATTCGCTCAGGATGAGCCATGACCTTCTATAGAGCACTTCGCACTAGCTTATTGCTGCTGCCCACGCTCGGCGGCTGCGCTTCGATCGACCCGCGGCCCGACTATCTGCGCGTGACCGACAGCGTCGCCGCGAGTTCGGGTATCGCCTCTTTCGATCGGCCCAATGAACTCGCCGACATCCAATCACGGGCGGACGGGCTGCTGAAGGATGGCCTGACCGCTGATGAGTCGATCGAGCTTTGCCTGCTTCAAAACCCGCTTGTGCTAGCCGCGTACCTGCGCGTCGGGATAGCCCGCGCGGATGTCGTTCAGGCGGGCTTGTTTCAAAATCCCGGACTGTCGCTGGCGCTTCGCCTGCCGGATGGCGGCGGGCTGGGCAACTTTCAGCTCAGTATCGCGCAGGGAATCGCGGACCTGTGGCTGATCCCGATTCGCAAACGAGCGGCGGTAGGAGTGCTGGAACGCGAGACACTGGAGGTCGCGCGGGCCGTCGGCACTCTCGCACTCGACTCGCGGGCGGCCTATTTCGCGGCCCTCGCGACCGATCGCGAGCTTGAGATCGCCAGCGAAAATCAGCGCGTCGCTAAGCAACTCGTCGACGTGGCGCGAAACCGTCAGTCAGCCGGCGTGGGCAGCGAGTTCGACGTGAACCTCGCGCGGGCGGAACTGATGCAGACCGAAGTCTCGCTGCGGAACACCACTCTCGCAGCGTTTGAAGCACGGCGGCGCCTGGCCGTGCTGCTCGGGCTCACGTCTTCGCCAGAGCGACTCGCCCTGCGCGACCAACTGCCCGACGCGCCGAATCTAAAGCTCTCAGACGACGCGCTGATGCAGGCGGCCGAATCGAGCAGACTCGACCTAGTGGCGACAAATTTCGCGGTGTCGGCGGCGGCGGCGCGGTTAGAGCAGGAGCGTCGCAGCGTGATCAGCGCTGTCGAGGTCGGACTGAGTTATGAAACGTTTGAAAGAGGCCGGCGTGGCGACCGGCCCTGGCTGGCCGACACGCTCTGGGCGTCGGCGGAGGCCGGGCGGCTAGCGGTGCCGTCGCTGAGGCCCCGTGAGGATCTGCCGTTTGACACCGTGCTCGGCCCGACACTGACATTTGAACTGCCGATCTTCGATCAAAATCAGGCCCAGATCGCACGGGCCGAATTTCTGCATCAATCCATACTCGCCGATCAGAGCGCGCTGCGGCTTGCAGTGGTTCAGGAGACGCGCAGCGCTCGTCGTCGGGCTGAGACTGCCTGGGGGCTGGCCACCTACTACCGCGACGAGTTCCTCCCGCTACTTCAGACCAATCTTGAGCTCTCGCGCGAGGCATATCGCGGCGGAAAGCTCACGGTGTTGGGCGTGCTGGAAGCGCAGAAGTCGCTGCTCGCCGCGCGGGCCAGACATATCGCCGCCATGCGCGACGGCGCGGTGGCGACGATCGAGTTGGAGAAAGCGGTCGGGCTCCCCCTCGCGCGGATTCGCGCGCTCGAAGCAACCACCGCAACCAATTAAGCGACCTCGCTCCCTGATACGGGTGGATTCTGGAGTACACAAGATGGGACTTCGGTCTTTTCTGCTTCTGATCCTTCAACTCCTGCTTTCGTTTCTGCTCGGCTGCCAACGCGACACGCCGCCCCGCGCGTCCGGCGCGCAGGCCGAATCGCAAACTGCACCCAGCAATCGCGTCGCCGTGCCGGAAGCTGTTCGTCGCAACCTGGGCATCACCTTTGCGAAAGTCGAGTCGCGCCGGGTTGCGCAAACGATTCGCGTGCCTGGCCAGTTCGAGTTGCTGCCGGAAGCGCGGCGCGAATATCGCACCATGCTTGCGGGCCGGGTCGAGCTATTGGTGAAGCAGTATGACGTCGTCGAAGTGGGAACGCCGCTCTACCGATTGGCATCGCCCGAATGGCGCGATCTGCAAGCCAGGCTGACGGAAGCCGAATCCGCGATTCGCCAAACCGAAGCCCGCGTCGCGTCGATTCCGATGCTGATCGCCGCGCACCGTCGGCACGAAGAGATTTTAGAGCAGAACATTGCGATGTGGGAGAGCCGCGTCGCGACGCTTGCAGAATCCGGGTCGTCGGGTGTGGTGACTGTGGAGGAGCGAACCAGCGCACAGGACACTCTTGCCGCCCAACGTGCCGCGCTGGCGGAAATTCTGGAGAAGGAAGCTGATCTGGCGGGCCAGATTGTCTCGGCGCAAGCGCAACACGATGCCGAACACGCCCGATTTCGGCTCCTGATCTCAACTGCGTCGAGCGTGCTTGGAATTGCTGAGTCGGCGCTCGCCGCGCCCTCCGAGCTAGAAGAACACTTCGACGCTGGCATCCACAAACATGAAGCCCCAAGCTCACGTCCTCTCGCGGCCTGGCGCAAGATCAACGAGATCGAGGTTCGCGCACAAGCGTCGGGCGTCATTCAGTCGCTGGACCTGACCAACGGCGCCTGGGCCACGACCGGCAGCCTCGTGCTGGTCACGATCCAGCCTGATCGGCTGCGGTTTCACGCCAAAGCCCTGCAGAGCGATCTGGGCCGGTTGCGGGATGGCCTTCCGGCGCGAGTTGTTCCGCCCAAGGGCGGGTCCGTCAAACTGCAGGACACGATGGACGCGTCCTTGAGCGTGGGTCTCACGGCCGACCCGCAGGAACGAACCGTCGAGCTGGTCGCCGTGCCGTCGACGTTATCGCCGTGGGCGCGCAGCGGAGTCAGCGCCCATCTGGAAGTCATCACTGCGGGTGGCCAAAACGAGCTCGCCATTCCGCTGTCGAGCGTTATCCAGGACGGACTCGCCAGAATCGTGTTTCGCCGGGATCCCCGCGACCCCGACAAGGTGATCCGACTGGACGCCGATCTTGGCATCGATGACGGCCGCTGGGTCGTCATCCACAGCGGAGTCAAGGAGGGAGATGAGGTCGTCGCCGGCGGCAACTACCAGCTGATGCTGGCCACCAGCGGCAACGCGGCCAAAGGCGGCCACTTCCACCCCGACGGAACGTTCCACGACGGGGAGGACAAGTAGATGCTCGCTCGACTCATCGCCTTTTCGCTCAAGCAGTCTTCGCTCGTCCTCTTCGCGGCGGGGCTGCTGCTCGTGTTTGCCGGGCTAATGGTCAAGCACATGCCCATCGATGTCTTCCCCGAGCTCAACGCCCCCACGGTCGTCATCATGACCGAAGCAGGCGGCTTGGCGGCGGACGAAGTCGAGAGCAATGTTACTTTCCCGATCGAGGCCTCGGTCAACGGCCTACCCGGCACGCGGCGGGTGCGGTCGGCGAGCGCCACCAGTCTCTCAATCGTATGGGTCGAATTCGAATGGGGCACCGACATCTATCGCGCACGCCAGTTGGTCAGCGAGCGCTTGGCGGCGGTGCGCGAAGCGCTGCCGCCCGATACCCACGCCGAGATTACGCCCGTCACCAGCATCACCGGCGAGATCATGCTGCTGGCGCTCTCCTCACCCGACGCCACCGTTAGCCCGCTCGATCTCCGCTCGTTCGCTGAGTTCGACCTGCGCAACAAGATTCTCGCGGTGCCGGGCGTGGCCCAAGTTGTCGCCATCGGCGGCGAACTGCCGCAATACCAGATCAACGTGCGACAGGACCAACTCGCGATCTATGGGCTGACGATCTCGGATGTAGTCGAGGCCGCCCGCAATGCTCACTCAACCGCGAGCGCGGGCTATGTGCCCAACTGGGAGAACCAGGAGCTACCCATCCGCCAGGTCGCCCGCGTGACCGGCGTCGACAGCATCAGGCAGTCGCTCGTGAAGTATCAGCACGGCGCCCCGGTCACGATCGGGCAGGTCGCGGACGTGGAACTGGGGCCCGCGCCCAAACGCGGCACCGCCGCCGATCGCGGTCTGCCGGCCGTCGTCATCAGCGTGCAGAAGTCGCCGGGGACCAACACCTTGGCGCTCACGCAACAGATCGACAGCGTGCTCGACCAGATGGAAAAAGCCATGCCCAGGGGCATGATCCTCAACCGGGATCCGTTCCGGGCGTCGCGCTTCATCGACCGCAGCGTGCACAACGTTGTCAAGGTACTGGTCGAAGCCAGCGTGATCGTCGCCGTGATTCTAATCCTGTTCCTGTTGAACGTGCGGGCCACGATCGTCACGCTCACGGCCCTGCCGCTCTCGCTCGCCGTGGCCATCCTGCTCTTGTGGGCCTGGGGGCTTTCCATCAACGTCATGACGCTGGGCGGCCTCGCTGTGGCCATCGGCGAATTGGTGGATGACGCCATCATCGATGTAGAGAACGTGTTGCGCCGGTTGAAGGAAAATGCGGCGCTGCCGGTCGCGGATCGCAAGGGTTACGTGGGCATCATCTATTCCGCCAGCAACGAGATCCGCTCATCGGTGGTCTTCGCCACGATCATCATCTGCATGGTCTTCGTGCCCCTGCTTTTCCTGCAAGGGTTGGAAGGACGCTTCTTTCAGCCCCTGGGCATCGCCTACATCCTCTCGATCATGGCTTCGCTGATCGTGGCCCTGACCGTGACACCCGCCATGTGCAAATTCTTGTTCAGCGGCTCGTTCGGCGGAAGCGCCAACGACGGCGGCGCGACCACGGCGCACGGCGAGGCCGACGGATGGCTCGTCCGCAAGCTGAAGCGGCTGTACGAACCGACGCTCCGCGCCGGAGTCCGCAATCGCGGATTCGTGCTCGGCGGCGCCGGGCTGCTGACCGTGGCCTCGCTCATGCTCATGTCCACCTTCGGCACCTCGTTCCTGCCAGGGTTCAAGGAGGGCACGTTCACGGTTTTTCTGTTCGCTCCACCCGGCACATCGCTGCACGAGAGCAACCGTCTGGCCGTGGGCGTCGAGAAGCAGTTCACAGAGATCGAGGGTGTCTCAAGCGTCACACGGCGCACCGGGCGGGCCGAGCGCGACACGCACGCCGAGCCGGTAAGCAACTCCGAGATTGAGGTGACGGTCCGGCAAGGCGCGAAGCAGGACGTCGTCCGCGCCGAAATCGACCGCGTGATCTCCAATATCCCGGGCATCACGACCATGGTGGGCCAGCCGATCGAGCATCGCCTCAGCCACGTCCTGTCGGGCACGCCCGCAGCCATCGCGATAAACGTCTATGGCGACGACCTCAATGTCTTGCGAAAACTTGCCAGGCAGATCGAGGGCGAACTCAAAGCCATCCCGGGCACCCGCGACGTCGCGGCCAACCGCGAGGTCATGATTACCTCGTTGCCCATCCGCTACCGCCCGCAGGACCTGGCGGCGGCGGGGCTTTCCCCCGCCTCTGCAGCACAGCAGGTGCAGCAGGCGCTCTACGGCGAGCGCGTCGCCGACATCAATCAGGGCGTCCGTCGCTACGAGATGATCGTGCGCCTGGCCGAGAGCGAGCGTGAGCGACTCGACCAGATCATGGATCTGCAGTTGCGTGGCGTCGGCGGGGCGCTTGTGAGGCTGCGCGGGGTCGCCGACATCGGCCCCGAGAAGACCGGCAACCTCATCACCCGCGAGAATGCGCAGCGAAAAGCCGTCATATCCACCAATATCGCCGAAGGGTACAACCTCGGGCAGTTGGTGGCCGCCGTACAGACCAAGGTCAACCCTATCGTGCGAGAGGCCGGATACACGGTCCAGTACGGGGGACAGTTCGAGGCCCAGCAGTCGGCCAGCCGAACGATCTACGGCATGGGCGCCGGTGTCGCCGTCCTGATGTTCCTACTGCTCCAACTCTCGACCGGCAGGAGCCGCGTCGCTCTTATCGTCATGCTTAACCTGCCCCTGGCCTTGATTGGCGGTATCGCGGCAATCTACTGGACCGAAAGCCCGTCGTTGGCGGAAAACACGCTGGCGCTCTTCGGACTGTCGTCGTCTCGCTATGTCGCGCCGGTAATTTCCATTGCCAGCATGGTGGGCTTCGTCACGCTCTTTGGCATCGCCGTCCGCAACGGAATTTTGCTCGTCAATCACTATCACCACTTGCAGCAGCACGAGGGGAAGTCGATCGGCGACTCGATCATCCAAGGATCGATGGAACGGCTCGTTCCGATCCTCATGACCGCCCTCACGGCCATGCTCGGGCTCGTGCCGCTGGCGCTATCCGGGGGCAATCCCGGCAGCGAACTGCTGGCCCCGCTGGCGATCGTCGTGCTCGGCGGACTGATCTCCTCCACGTTCCTCAACTTGTTGGTCGTGCCGGCGGGCTATTCGCTCGTCTTCGGCCTGAAATCGTCCACCTCTCATCCAGGCGGCGTCATCATCCGGCTCGTGCGAGCCGTGCTTGGCCGCCGCGCTCAACCCATCGCGAAAGGGAGCTGAATCGCCATGCGTACACTTATCCTTGTTTTTCTGCTGACCTTTGCAAACGCCTTGGCGGCCTGCGACAGCAAAACCCAATCCGGCAAACCCGCGAGCGGCGAATCGTTCGCCGCCTCCAAGCCTGGCGATCCCGACCAAAACCCGGGTGAGAAGCGCTCTGACAGTCAACCCAAGGCGGCAAAATCGGCGGGGCACGGCGGCCCAGTGATCGACCTGGGTTCGACGACGGTCAACGGCATGGCCGTGAAGGCGACACGCGATAAAGGCGAAATCAAGCCCGGAGGCGATGCGCCCGTCGATGTCTGGATCGATGGTGGGCTGGGCAACGCAGTCGCCGTGCGATTCTGGATCGGAACGGAAGACGCGAAGGGCTCTGTGAAAGCCAAAGCCGAAGTGGAGCACGGCAAGTGGCACACCCATACCGAGGTGCCCGACCCACTCCCCGTCGAAAGCAAGCTGTGGGTTGAGATCGAGACCAAGGACGGCAAAAAAGGTGTCGCGCCATTCGATTTAATGCCGTAGTTCCAAAAAGCCGACCGCTCGAACCAGTGGGCTACTAGCCGATGCATGGTGCGGCATTGGACCGGCCACTGACAAGGCGAAGCCATCCAGAGGCCGGCGTCGAGACCCGCGCCGCGAATAGCGTCGGACTCGCAGTGTTGAACCGACGAGGCGTCTCGCGCGCCGCAAGTTGACCCGCGGCCAGAGTCAATCGCCACGATGCATTCGGCGATCGCGACCGCGCGCTCTACGGGTTGCGTGAGCTTTAGAAGTGGACTCGCGACGCGTTTCGTTCCCGCTGGTCCAAAGGTCGTTGCGAAGCGCGGCGACAGAGGGGCCCGTCGCGCTCGTTCGTTGCTGGGTCAGCTTGGCGCCGGTGCCTCGATCGAGGGCGCGTCGACGAAGCGCTCGTGCCCGGCACTTCGTCGCCATTTAAGTTCTTTGTACCAGCAATAGGCGACGGGGAGTACAAAGAGCGACAACAACTCGATCGACAATCCGCCGATGGACGGTAGTGCGATCGGGATCATCACGTCGGCGCCGCGACCGGTGCTGGTTAAGACCGGCATCAACGAGAGCACCGTCGTCGCCGACGTCATGAGGCATGGGCGGACACGACGCGTGCCGGCGATGATGATGGCGGCGCGGATATCAGCGACGCTGCGCACATCGCGTTTCTCAAACTCCTGGCCCAGATAGGTGGCGAGCACCACGCCGTCGTCGGTGGTCACGCTGAAGAGTGCGATGAAGCCGACCCAGACGGCGGCACTGAGGTTGTAGACGTCGAAATTTAGCAACTCGCGCGCATCGCGGCCAAAGATCGGGAAATCGAAGAACCACGGCTGGGCGATCAGCCAGAGTCCGATGAACCCGCCGGCCCAAGCGACCGGAATGGCGCTGAATACGATGAGCGAGATCGGCACCGAGCGAAATTGGAAATACAGCAACAGGAAGAGCAGGAACAGGCTGACCGGCAGGATGATGTTGAGCCGCTGCTGGAAGCGAACCTGATTCTCATAATTGCCGGCGAACTTGTAGTGGACGCCGGAAGGAATTCTCAGTTCGCCGGATTTCTGGAAGTCGGCCAGCAGGCGGGCGGCGGATTCGACGACTTCGACTTCGGCATAGCCGGGCTGCTTGTCGAACAGCACGTACGAAACGAGGAAGTTGTCTTCGCTCTTGATTTCCTGCGGGCCGCGGACGTAGCGAATGTCCGCGAGCTGACGCAGCGGAACCTGTTGACCATCCATGCCGGGAACGATGATTCGTTCGAGCGCATCGAAATTGTCGCGCAGCTCTCGCTGATAGCGGACCCGAATCGGATAGCGTTCGCGGCCCTCGACCGTCGTGGTCGCCTGAATTCCGCCGAGCGCGACTTCGATGACGTCCTGCACATCGCGAATGTTTACGCCGTAGCGCGCCATGCGCTGACGGTCGATCTCGATCTCCAGGTAGGGCTTGCCGACCACGCGATCGGGGATCACCGCCGCGGGAGCGACGCCCGGCGACTGTTTCAGGATTTCGGCGATCTGGTAGCCAACCTGCTCGATTTCTTCGAGGCTTCGGCCGAAAACCTTCACGCCCATCGGTGCGCGCATGCCCGATTGCAGCATGACCAATCTTGCGGAAATCGGCTGGAGCATGGGCGCACCGGTGACGCCGGGCACGTCCGCAGCTTTCTGGATCTCGCTCCAGATGTCGGCCGGAGAGCGAATATGGTCGCGCCACTGGCGAACGGGCTGCCCGCTTTCATCCAGGAAAAGCTCGCCCGTCTTTGGGTCTTTTCGGTACTCGTCCTTATACAGAATAACCGTTTCAATCATCGAAATCGGAGCTGGGTCGATGGCCGTCTCCGCCCGTCCGATTTTCCCGACGACGCTCTCGACCTCGGGAATCGCCGCAAGCGCCCGGTCCTGAAGCGAAATCGCTTCCAGCGCGGAACCGAGGCTGGCGTGCGGCATCAGCGTCGGCATGTAGAGGAACGAGCCCTCGTCGAGCGGAGGCATGAATTCTCGGCCGAGGCCCGGGAATTCGTGTACGCCGGCGGTCCACAGCCGCGTGTAGACGCCGGAAAGTGGCGCCGCGGAGAAATCGCTCACCGCGCCGCCCGTCGCGGGTTGCGGCATCCAGCCGAAAACGCGTCCGAAGCCGAGCCACACGACGAGCCCAAACACCATCACCGCGGCCGGGAAGACCATGAACGCCAGCTTGTGCTCGAGGAAAAGCCGGAGGAAGTATGGGTAGAAGTCGATGAACACGACGCGGACGCTGGCCCACGCAAGGTTGATGCCAAGCACGAGCACGAGATTACGGGTGAGGCCGGCTCCGGGCCCGAGCGGCATCCAGTGACTCGTGAGCATTAGCAGCACACCGGCCATGACAGCGACGCTCGCCACAATTCCGCCCCAGCGCAGGGCTCGCTTCGGAAGATGGGCTTCAATCGTGGTGAATGTCCCATACGCGGCCGCCGCCAAGCCGCCCCACTTCCAACCGTACAGGAACAACGCGCCGCCGAGCGCCAGGAATACCCCCGGCCAGAGCAGCCCGCGCAATCCGCGCACACCACGGCGTGCGAAGATGATCTGGGCCAGCGAGGGAAGAATCAGGATTGCGACGAGCAGCGACCCCAGCAGGCAAAAAGTCTTCGTGTAGGCAAGCGGGCGGAAGAGTTTCCCTTCGGGCCCTTCGAGAGCGAAAACGGGCAGAAACGCGATGACGGTCATCAGGATGGCGGTCGTGATGGCCGAACCGATCTCGCGCGCCGCCTCGTACACGATGTCGATCAAGGGCTTCCGATCGCCGTCCTCTTCGATATGCCGAACAATGTTCTCGGTGAGAATGATGCCCATATCCACCATCGTGCCAATGGCGATGGCGATGCCTCCCAGGCTCATCAGATTTGAATCGATTCCGGCGTACTTCATGAAAATGAAGCACATCATCACGGCGAGCGGCATCGTCAGGCTGATGACGATTGAACTACGAACGTGCCAGAGGAACATGAGCACCACAAACGTCGTGATCAGTATCTGTTCGTACAAGGCGGCGCTGAGTGTTCCCAGGGTCTCCTCGATGAGCTTGGTGCGGTCGTAGAAGGGAACGATCTGCACCTTTGAGGTGGTCCCGTCGTCTAGGGTGCGGCTCGGCAGTCCCGGTTCGATCTCCGCAACGCGGGCCTTCACGCGCTCGATGACCTCCATCGGATTCGCACCGTAGCGCACGAGAACGACGCCGCCCACCGCCTCCACACCGTCCTTGTCAAGCGCTCCACGCCGGAGCGCAGGGCCCAACTGCACGCGCGCCACGTTTCGCACATAGATGGGCACGTTCTCGGCGGAGCGAACGGTGATGTTCTCGACGTCGGCGACACTCTTGACGAAGCCCTTTCCGCGCAAGATGTACTCGACGCCGTTCCACTCAATCGTCTCCGCGCCGACGTCGATATTGGCCCGCTGAATCGCCATGAAGACGTCTTGCAGTTTCACGTCGTGAGCGCGCATCGCATTGGGATCGACATCCACCTGATACTCACGCACGTAGCCGCCGACGCTCGCCACTTCGCTCACGCCGGGTATCGCCTGAAGTCCGTAGCGCACGTACCAGTCTTGAATGCTCCGCAACTCGACCAGATCAAAGCCGCCGTGCGAGCCTTCGAGCGTGTACCAGAAGACCTGGCCCAAACCGGTCGCATCCGGGCCGAGCGACGGCGTAACGCCGGGCGGCAACTTCTGCTGCGCGATGTTGAGTTTTTCCAACAGTCGAGAGCGGCACCAGTAGAAATCGTATTGCTCGTCGAAGATGACGTAGACAACGGAGAAGCCGAACATGGAGAACGCGCGGATCGTCTTGAATCCGGGCGTTCCCTGTAGCGTCGTCGTGAGCGGATAGGTGACCTGGTCTTCGACATCCTGCGGTGAACGGCCGGGCCAGTCCGTGAAAACGACCTGCTGGTTTTCGCCGATATCGGGGATGGCATCGACCGGAATCGGATCGCGCGGAACCCACTCCTGCGCGACGCGGAACGGCATCACGCGGTAGCCCCAGAAGAGCACCAGCGCGAGAAGCAGGAATACGACCAGCTTGTTCTCGAGGCAGAAGCGGATCAGCCAGTCCACCGGCCCGGATATCTGCGGCCGCGCCGGCGGATCAGGCGGCGCCGGAGAGAGCGGCGTGCTGCTCATGGGCGCACCTCGCTGCCGTCGGCGGCGAACGCCGTGGTCGCCTCGCCGCAGCGGAACATCCGCTTTCCGAAATAGGGATTTCGCACTTTGTCATCGAGCTGCAGCCAGCTTGCCCCGCGATTGTCGAACGCCATCGGGCAGAACATCCGAACGAGGGGTTGCGGGCGGTCGTGGCCGAAGGTCTGAACGTAGTTTTCCACAGCGCGATTCAGCGGTGCGAGCTGGTCGCGCAGTGCATCAATGTCGGTCTTCTCGGCGTTTGGCAGGGACTTTCGAAGTGCTTCGATTCGTTCCGCGAAGACGTCAACGCTCTTTCCGCTCAGGCCCTGCGGAGACGCTTGCTTCAATCCCTCACGCAGTTTTTCGGCCGCGGATCGCGCCGCTTCGCCGTCATCGGCGGCAAGCGCCTCCGTGAACGCGATCGCCGCGTCGAGCACTGGTCGCAATTGCTGGTGGTACATCGCCCCCGCGACCGCGTGCGATTCGATGCGTTGCGTGGAGGCGGCCAGGCTGGCGTGGTCCGCACCGGGCTGAGACGACGGTGCATCGCCGACCGGCTGCATCATGCTCGGACGAGCCTGAATCTGGAGTGCCGAGTCGATCTGGAACGCGCCGTGTGTCGCGACGCGCTCGCCGTCGACCAGCCCGCTCTTCACGACGTACCACTCGCCGGCCCGCGGCCCGAGCTCGACGACGCGTCCTTCGTATGAGACGCCGCCGCTGGTCCGTTGGTTCTCGACATAGACGACCGCACGCCGGCCCGTGAGAAGGACGGCCGTCTGCGGCACGGCGAGCACCCTTGCTCCGGGGGATTGCGGAGTCGCGAAGCCGAGCGATTCGGCCGTGACCAGGTCCATGCCGCAGTTGTCGCACTTGCCCGGCGTGTCTTTCACGATCTCCGGATGCATGGGGCAAATCCACTTTCCGACCAGCGACGGTTCAATCGCCTGTCCACCTTCGCCCAGCTGGACCCGGACGGCCGCGCGCAGAAACATCCCTGGACGAAGTTGCATGTCGTCGTTGATGACGTTTACGCGCACCTTGACGGTTCGCGTAAGTTCCGTGAGGCGCGGGTCGATGTAGGAAATTCGACCTTCGAACTTGCGACCCGGGTACGCCTCCGTCACAAATTCAACGCGCTGTCCGTAGCGAAGGAAGGGCAGATCGAGTTCGTACGCGTCCAGCATGACCCACACGCTGCGCAGATCCGCCAGTGTGAAGAGCCGCGTGCCGGTTTCGACGTACATGCCCTGAAAGGCAAGCCGCTCGAGCACCCAACCGCTCTGCGGCGCGTCAATGCGTACCTGATCCGTCGGCCGCCTTTCGCGCTGCAGTCGCTCGACCTCATCTTTGGGAATCGCCCAAAGCTCCAGCTTCCGACGGGCCGCTTCGAAGACGGCCTCCGCCCGCTGACGCATCGATGCATCGCTCGCATTTCGGGCCCGTTCGACGCCCTCCAGACCCAGCAGAAACTCCTGCTGTCCAACCAGCAGTTCCGGGCTGTACATCTCCGCCAGGTGATCGCCCTTACGCACGAAGATCCCGGCGTAGTTCACAAAGAGTCGATCGAGGCGTCCCGGGATGTAACTGCTCACGTACGTGATGCGTGTTTCGTCGGGGGCAACCTTCCCCACCATGTGCAGCTCGTGCGTCATCTCACGCAACTCGACGGCCGCCGTCTGCACGCGTGCCAGAGTTCTCGCCCGCTCACCGAGTGCGAGCTGTGGCGCCGATTCATCGCCGGCGCCGGCCTGGACCGGAATCAGGTCCATAAAGCAGATCGGGCATGGGCCCTTCTCGGGCAGCCTGATTTGCGGATGCATCGAGCAGGTCCAGTACTGCACGGCGTCCGACGGTGCTGTTGTTGCGGATACGCTTTGTCCACCCGGACCGTTGCCCGCCAATAACCAGCCGCCGAGCGCAAACGCCGCGGCTAGCGCAGCCACCCCTGCGAGTCCGCGAACGAACTGCATCTTCCAGGCTCGATACACAAGCCCTGCGGGCCACGACTGTGGGTGCTGGACTGGATGGTCTGTAGTGCCGCTCATGGGCTCCTCAATTTCCGCAAACGCCATCACCGCAATTTGCTCTCGTTGCTCACGACCGCCTGCTGTCGCCTAGATCAGGAAGGCCGCCAGCGCGTTTCGCGCGAGTTCTTCCAGGAAGCTTTGGAATGGCGCGATCCACCCTGCAGTGAGTGGGTCGTTGCTCGTGCATCCCGGAAGCGCCAGACAGCCGCACGTCCCGACAGCGATCGCAAGGAAACGCATCATGATTCCACTCCTATTTCTCGGGTCGGCTGAGTCGATGGGCCACCGTCAGGGGTCGGCTGTGTCGTCGGCGCCAGCTCCTCGGGCCGGGGAAGCCGTCCGCCCAATTCCCTTTCGAGGCTGGCTCTGGCAGTGAGTTCGTCGCGGATTGCGGCGGCCAGTCCCAGCCGAGCCTGAATAAGGTCCTGCTGGGCCAGCAGAACCGTGAGAATGGTCTCTTGGCCAGATTGATAGGCGGTCTCGGCGACCTGCAGGTTCGACTCTTGCACCGGCAGCAGCGCTGTCTGGTAGATATTGCGCCGCTGAATTGCGGTTTGGAACGTCACGATCCCCGAGCGAATTTGCTCGACTGTCCGTTGCTCTAATTCGGAGTAGCGTTCGTGCAGCTCGCGCGCCCGATACTGGGTTCTGGCGATCTGGGCCTGATTCTGGTCAAAGACCGGCAGGGGCACTTCGATGACCGGCCCCAGCACAAGGTCAATTTCCTGGCGGCGCTCGGCGCGGCGCACGCTGCGCGGCTCAATCTCCGGCGCTGTCAGTCGACCATTCGCAATCGACGCGCGCGCTGCGTCAGCGGCTACGTTGCGGCCCGGAATGCCGCGTCTTTCAAAGCGCTCGCCCGAAATTCCCACGCCGAGACTCTGAATCAGCCGGAGCTTCTGCTGCTGGAAATCGGCGAGCGCAGCATCGACCTCCCAACCCGCCGCCTGAATGTCCAACCGTCGCTGGAGCCCCCAGTCGATTAGCGCCTCTTCGTTCAGCTTCTCATCGCGCTGCGCGACGGGCAGCGGTGCCGCGCGCCACTCCGCGGATGATTGCGCCAAGCCCATAAGGCGCAGCAGGCTGAGCTGCGTCGTGCGTCGATCATTGCGGAGTTGCAGCAATTCGAGCTCGGCCTGGAGTCGCCGCGACTCAAGCAGGTTTACGTCGAGTTGGGTAGTGCTGCCCGACCGCAGTCGCGCTTGCGCCACGTCGATCGACTGTTGAAGAACTTCGAGGTTCTGGGTCTGCAACTCGATCGCCCGGTCCAGGTACTGGAGCGCGATGTATGTCGTGCTGACGTCGCGCACGAGCGCGATCGCGTTGTCCGTGAATGACAACAACTTCTGTTGCAGTATGGCCGCGGCGGCGCGCTTTCGGGAAGGAATCAGCCAGAGGTCGGCGAAGTCTCTGGCCAATCCGAAGTCGAGACTCGCACGACCGCCCGCCTCGGGGAAGCGGAGCATGATTGTGAGCATCGGGTTCGCGAGCAGGCCGGCTTGCACGAGTTCCGCCTTGGCTTGTCCCATCGCCTCGAGATCCGCTCTCAACGTCCGGTTGTTCATCAGAGCCAGTTCGATGGCTGCGTCGGCGGTCACTTCGCCGCCGGCCGGAACGGCCAGCGGCTTCAGCGGCAGATCGACAGCCCATGCCGGACGACGACCCGTCGCCTCATCCATCCGCTGTTGCGCCTGCTGCAATTCGGTTCCGTGCTCAATCGCCGTGCAGGACGCCAGCGCCCAGCAGCCTAGGCTGCCTGCGACCAAAGTGATTCGCGTGGGGAGCATTCCAATCGCCTCGCGTTTCATCGAGTGTCAACTAGGCGTGCGGCAGCAGGAGCATGGCCGCTGCCATCACGGCCATCACGATGTCCTCGGCCAAAGTTACCTGCGTTAATGGCAGTTTCAGCACCGTCCCCAGACAAGCGCAGCGGATGCGGCGCTTGCGAAGCAGCGCCTTGAGTACGCCGGCCGCGCCGACCAGCATCAGCCCCAGCGTCGCCGTGTTCGTCAGCCATGGCAACGCGCCCGTGACGTACGCAACACCCAGCGTCAGCTCTATGAACGGGTATACATATCCCCAAGTCGGCCAAGCGGCTGCGATCAGGTCGTAAGTGCTGTACGACGTGGAGAATCCGCGCAGGTCGAGCAGTTTGAAGAACGAAAACACCAGAAAAAAGCCGCCCATGAAACCACTCATCAGAGTCGGGAGCGAAAACGCCCCACTGCTCCAGGCGGCTATCGACACCGTGCCGGCGATGTAACCAACGATCAGCAACAGCGGGTAAAGCGATCCTCGCTCCAACTCATCGTCGGGCAGCGCCGCGGTCGCAGGCTGGTGCGGCAGTGCGTCCGCGACGCGATATTCGCCCGCGCTGCGCAAGGCCGACTCAATCTCGGTTCGCGCGACCGGAGCACTTGAGTGCAGACGCGCCATCGGCGGGTGAAGCGATACGTCAACTGACTCGACATCGACGAGTCGCTTGAGCGCGGCGGCGATTTTGCCGACGCACGATTGACAGTGCATGCCGCTGAGGGAGACAGACGTTTCCATGTTGCAGTGTTCCTCGATTGCGTGAATCAAGTGCTGGGCGGACTACGGGCGATTATGGCCGGCGTGATCATCCTTCTTCGGAGCGGGAGTGCCGGGCGTGATCTTCTTGGGGTCGATCATGACGCCTTGCTCCTGAAGCTTCGGGGCGTATTTGGCAGGGTCTTTGAGCAGCTTGTCGCCGCAACTTGCGCAGCAGAAGTAGATGCGCTGTCCGGTGCTGAGGTCGACAAACACGTTGGGCTGAATCTTCTCCCCGCTGATCGGACAGCGGGTTTGATAGGTGTAACTGTCGGCCAGCTTCGCCTTGAAGGCGCCGGGGTGTTCGGCATGTTTCGCCTGACACGCCTTTGAGCAGAATGCGATCGGGTGACCGGCAATTTCGGCGGTCAGTTTGCCATCGACCGATTTGGCGTCCACCGGGCAGTTCACCTGGATCCGTTCACGCTTCTCCATCGCTGCGCGCTGCGTTGCGACCTTCTCGGCATACTTGGCCGGGTCTTTCTTGTACTTCGGGATGCACATTTCACAGCAGAAGTAGATCGGGCCGTCGTCAGTCATGGCCTTGAGCGTAAAGTCCACCGGCTCTCCCATGATTGGGCAAAGCGGCAGCGGTTGGTCGGAATCGGCGGGCTTGGCCGCGCTGACCGGCTTATCGTCGGCAGCACCGTTGCCGCCGTACGCAGGCGCGACGACGGCACCGACGGGAATCGTGAAGAGAAGAGTCGCGATGATCGAACGACGCAGAGGACACATGGTCGCACTCCAACTGACTTTTCGCGGCGACGCTCGTCTTCCTGACGAGTCGACGTTCGCCGATTGCCCCAATTCGATGCACCTCGACGTAGCTTTCTTCCATGGGTCGCGCAGATTTGCTCGAAACGCCGGAGATTTGTTGAATGCCAGTCGGGGGCGCAAGTTGGCCGGAGCCGCACCTGCGGATAGATTTCAGTAGTGCATCATCAAGGAACAGGCCTGACGAATTCCGAGCGCGAGCTGATCGCCCGCTGCAAGCGAGGCGACCGCCAGGCCCAGCGCGATCTATACGGGCAGACCAGTGAGCGCGTGTTCCGGCTGCTGACGCGCATGACACACTCCGCGGAGGCGGCGGAAGATCTGGCCCAGGAGACGTATCTCAAGGCGTTCGCTGCGATTGCGAAGTTTGACGAACGCTCGTCCGTAAACACCTGGCTGTACCGAATCGCCGTCAACGAAGCGCTTCAATGGCTCAGGCGAAAATTGCCGGTTCCGCTGGATCCGGGGGCGGCCGCGGCGCGGCCGGATTCCCGCGCCAACGGCCAAGATCCGTCGGTGCGACTGGATGTTGAGCGGGCGATGGCGACGCTCGATCCGATCGACCGGACGATGCTTCTGCTTCGCTACCAGGAGGGGCTCGATTACCGGGCGATCGCGGAAGTCACAGGAATTGCGATGGGCACCGTCGCTTCACGCTTAAATCGCGCCCGGGAGCGGCTGCGCGAATTGTTGGCCGATTTCACTCCCGAACGGGAAGAAACCGGGTTGGACAAGCATCGAATAGGTCACGGGCGGGTGGGTGATGTCGGCATCGCCCGACCGGTCGAAGGACGTGTGCCGTGAACTGCTGCGACAAAATGCGCGAAGAGCTTGGCCCATACGTGGACGGTGAGGGATCGCCCGAGACGCGCGCCGCCATGGACGCTCACGTTTGCGGCTGCGCAGACTGCCGATGCGAAGTCGACAATTTGCGGCGTCTCGGCGAGCGGGTCGCCGCCGGCGCCGAAGTCTGCGTTCCACCGGCGCTCTGGAGTCGCATCGAGTCACATCTCTCGACCGCATCTCCGCGACGCCGCGGCGCGCGACTTCTCCGGCTGCGTCCAATCCTCACCGCCGCCGCGTGTCTCGTTCTGGCGGTCGGCGGCTACTTCGCGGTCCTCCAGGGATTCACTACACGCGCCGAAGCTGGGCCGGTCGACTTTTCTGCGCTGCTGGACGGACTTTCGATCGATGCCGAGAAAGCGTTTCGTGAGTTCGTCGAGCGTTACCGGGGTCGACGTGTTTCGGCCGCGGCCGCCCGAAAGCATGCCTCGCAGTTGAATTTCGCCGTCCCGGAGCAACTTGCCGGCGGATTCGCCCTGCAGGAAGCATTCGCCCTCCAGATCGGCGACTCGCCCGGGGCTGCCGCGCTCTACCGGCGAGACACCGAGTTCGTGGGGACGATCTTTCATCGAGCGATTCATCCCGAGGATTACGGCACGCACCGCGACCATCCGTGTGTCGTCGGCGATCATCGCGGACATCGGGTGCAGGTCGGCGAGTGGCGCCTTGTTCACGTCACCGATGCCACCACTTGTCACTGCGTGTTGAGCCGACTTGACGAGGCCATAGAGCTACCGGCGATTCTTCATGCAGTCGCGCCGGAGTTCCGGCCCGCGTCCGATCACTCTCATCCCTAGTGTCCAGGTCAAACACTCAAAAGCGCTCTCGAATCGGAGGCGAAGCAGTCTGGCCTACCGCGTGAGGCGCTTGCTTCGCTGGGTCACACCGTGGGCGTACATGCGTTCCTCGGAGACACGCCACCACTGCTCGCTCCGAGCACAACGTACGATGTTCACGCCGCGCTCGATAGCATCGGCGAGCAGGTCATCTCGCGGTTGCCGGGCAACGAATGGCGCGGCATTGGTCCAGCGTCTGACAATTCGAAGACGTCGAGGGGAAGGCGGCGAAACCCGCGCCGCGAATAGCGTCGGACTCGCAGGATTGCACCGACGAGGCGTCTCGCGCGCCGCAAGATGACCCGCGGCTAGAGTCTACGGCCACGACGCAGTCGGCGATCGCGACCGCGCGCATTACTTGTTTCGTGAGCGTGAGACGTCGACTCGCGACGCGTGCGATTCCCTCTAGGTATCGCTCGACGGGTAGGACGCAAAGAAGACTCGCGCATCGATCGAAATCAGGCTGGGGGCTCACAAACTCCGACGAACGAGTCCATCGGCTGCCTAACGAGCGAGGGACGGAGTGCAAAAATAGCCCAGTACTGATCGAGCGCGGGTGAACTTTGTGCCCCCGTTCGGCGGAACGTTCAATCAGAATGCGACGCCTCTCGAGATCCATCGCCACGTCGTCTCGAATCCCGGGACTGGCTAAACTTGAGCGGCTCCACCATCTACGAAGAGCTCGGCCCCTGTTATGTAGGTACTATCGTCAGACGCGAGGAATAGGACGGCTCTGGCGATTTCATCCGGTGTGCCCGATCGTCCGAGCGGGGTTTTCAACGCCGCCTCTGCCTCAAATGCCATAATTTGCTCGTCATTCATCCTAAGTTCATTCTTATATGCCGGGGTAACAACTACGCCTGGGCTTACAACATTTACACGAATATTCTTACCTTGCAGGTCCACTGCCCAGCTCCGGGCAAATGACCGTAGAGCAGCTTTGGTGGATGCGTAAACACTAAACCCAGGCAGGCCCTTGATCGTGACCATCGACGCGTTAAGGACAATCGCGCCGCCATTTGTCATCAAGGGCAACGCCTTCTGGACGGTGAACAGTGTTCCCTTGACATTGATACCGAAGTACTTGTCGAAATGCTCCTCGGTGATCTCGCCGAGCGTAACGAATGCCCCGCCACCAGCGTTGGCGAACACGATATCCAATCTTCCATACCGTTCACGGATCGTCTCATACAGCTTATCGAGGTCGGCAAGATTCGACACGTCGCCGCGTACGCCCAGAGTGCTCCTGCCGATTTCAACTACCGCGTTGTCCAGATCGGCTTGCGATCGGCCTGTAACTACAACTTGCGCGCCTTCGCCGACGAATCGCTTAGCAGTCGCGAGACCAAGTCCCGAGCTACCGCCAGTGATGAGCGCGATCTTTCCATCGAGTCTGAGAGGCATGGACAGATCTCCCCGCTTGTGGAGACAGGTTGGTGCATATATCGGGCTATTTCATCGCGGCCACAGCATCATCAGTTATCAGAACCGCGTTGGCCAGGAAGCCATAGTTGATCAAGGCCGCCTGGTATCCGTCACCGATCAGCGGGCTCCGGCCGGCGGCGGTCGCATCCTTCACGACAGCGACCTCGAACCCCTGTTCCAATAGCTCCCGAAGGTGGCTTTCTACGCAGAGGTTGGCCAGCATGCCTGCCAGAATAACGCTGTTGATCCGATGCTTCCGTAGTTGCAAGACGAGATCATTCGTCTGCGGCCCCCACATCTTGTGCGGGCTTGCGACCACGGTTCGATCGTGCTCGATGAACGGCTTGTAGCGCTCCAGCCAATCCGCACCGGAATTGACGAAACCATCGCGGCCGAGTGGATCAGCCCGAAAAAACTCCCTGCCGTCCAGCATCATGTGCTCGACCGGGCCGCCGTACTGCCACATTTGATCATGCGGGTAGAGGTAGTGAGGCGAAATGAACACGCCAAACTCACAGCTAATCGCAGTGGAAAACAATCTGGCGATATTCTCAACTGTGTTGTTCTCTCGAACACTATCACCAACAAGCCCCCACGAAAGGCCCTGCTCACTGAGGACGTCGTTCTGCGGATCGATGACAACCAAGGCGGTTGCGTCCCTGTTAAACTTCATGATCGGCTCCGGTTTCGGCAGTTCGCTGTCGGGTGAACGCCCACATCGCACCATTGCGACTTACGCTTGCAGCCTAATGAGTTGCTTCGGCATTTGCAGGCGCACCAGAGAGCGCTACCGCGCGAGAAGCTCCGGAAGATCGCCTGGAGGTTGTGCCCGTGGATAGAACTGGTTGCTCGTACTTACCATGCAGGCCCAGCGCGCAAAAACTCTTGGTTGATCTGGGCTATTGCCTAGTCACGTGCTTTCCGAGAAAGTCACGCATCAACCGTGCGATCTCATCGCCGTGCGATTCCAGGGCAAAGTGACCGGCGTCAAGAAGGTGGAATTCCAGAGTTTTCAGGTCTCGCTTGTAGGGCTCAGCCCCGTCGGCTGGAAAAATCATGTCGTTCTTACCCCAAGCGATCAGCATTGGCGGCTGATGTTTTCGGAAGTACGCCTGCCACTGGGGGTAAAGCGGCGGATTGCTCCCGTAGCTTAAGAACAGATCGAGCTGAATCTCGTCATTGCCTTCCCGGTCGAGGAGGAACTGGTCGTGTGCCGCTCCGTCCGGACTGATAAGCTCTGGGTTAGTCACACCGTGGACATATTGCCACTTTGTTGCGTCGTAGCTGACGAGGCTGCGAATAGCTTCTCGCTTTTCCTGGCTGTGTGGCTCTTTCCAGTACGCTTTAATTGGCTTCCAGAACTCGTTGTCGAGACCTTCTTCATACGCATTACCATTTTGAACCACGATGGCAGTAATTCGTTCCGGATGAGCTGATGCCAGTCGATAGCCTATGGGGGCGCCGTAATCCTGCACGTATAGAGCATAGTGCCTGAGATTAACTTTCTCGGTGAACTCATCAATCACCTTTGCCAAGTTATCGAACGTGTAGCTGAACTTGTCTCGTGGCGGCATGGAACTGTGGCCGTAGCCGGGATAGTCGGGGGCGATGACGCGATACTTGTCGCCCAAAGCCGGGATGAGCTCTCGGAACATCTGGGAACTCGTTGGGAATCCGTGGAGCAACAAGACCGCCGGAGCATCCCGGGGACCTGCCTCGCGATAGAAGATTTCCATGTCCCCGATTTTGATGGTTTTGTGGAGGACCTTGACTGAGTGTTCTGCCCAGGCTTGCTGCCAAGCAGACATACTACTCGCGACTACGAGCAGTAGTCCGAGTGCCAGCGGGCGGTGTCTCACGATAGCCATAGCAATTCTCCTGGAAAGTGTGTAAGCAAAACGGGACCGACGGCTAGCGAACATCGGGGATCCCAGCGTGACCTTTCTGCCGTGGGCGGGGCGCTGGGCACATAAACTTGCGATCAGCTTCAAGAATCGCTAGGTCGTTTATGCTGGCTTCACGCCGACGCATCATTCCGAGCTCGTCAAACTCCGACAATTCGTTGCCATAACAGCGATACCACTGATCAGAGGCGCGTGCCATTCATATTAGACCTGACTGCGATGTACTCCCCCGTGAACGCCCATAACGCTTTGAGTAAGCGGTAGTTGCGTTCACGACTCCATTCTCCGGCCATGAACTGACGAATGGCATCGCGGCCGGCGACAAACTCACTCCGGTTGCGCCACACTAAACCTTCGCCGCAGCCCGCTGCGACCCCGCGTAGGATCTCGGGAGTTCCAGGCGTCTTGGGCGGCGCGAATTTTCCGAGTTGCAGACTCAAGCGTGAACGGCGGAGTAATTGCCGTTGTTGTCTGCATTGTGATCGCTGCGGTCATGAGTATGCCCAATCTCTTTTCGAAGGTTGAGGTGAGGGGCGACTGGCGTGGCGGTACTTCTTGTTCGCGATTTCGCCATGACCCCATTCCAAACGAGCGACTTGTTCGACCTGCCTCGTGTTTCCGACCGATAGCCCGAAGCTCAGCATGCAATCAGCAGCTGGCGTTGCCCGCGACGCCGACAATTCGCGCTTTGCTGCTCCGGACACCGACGCGTCGGCTGTGTCGAGAACTTTGTTAAGCCGCTTGCTGCCGCGCGGTCGCCTGTTATACGCGCGCCATCTCCGTCCTGCCCGACTGCATCGTCGGCGAATTACGTCTCCTGCCGTTCGGTCGTTCGTCCCTCCGACCGGATGCCGGGCAGCGCAGCGAGTCACGACGTAGCGCTCGGTCTATTCGCCTTGAGTGGCTCAACTCGCGGGAAATCGACGTCCGTCGCCGCCACCTTGTTGAAGTAGTTTGTGAAAATGTTGAGCGCGACGTTCGCGACGATCTCTGCGATTGCCGCGTCGTTCAGATCCGCGCTACGTGCGCCTGCGAGGTCGGTATCCGTGACCAGGCCCCGAGATTCGACGATTTGTTGCGCGAGTCGCAGGGTTGCGGCGGTCCTTGCGTCAACGGCGGTGCCGATTCGACTGTCGCCGATCTGCTCAGCCGTAAGGCCGACCATCTTTCCGATCGCCGAATGGGCAGCGAGACAATACTCGCACTCGTTCGCCTGGCCCACGGCCAGCGCAATCTGTTCGCGCAGCTTGGATGAGAGGCCTCCTTTGCTCAGGGCACCGCTGAACTGAACGTACGCATCGAGTACGGCCGGCGATACTGCCATCGCTTTTATCATGTTGGGCGTCATTCCCAATTTGGCTTGAATTCCATCGAGCAACACTTTGACTATTCCGGTCGCATGGTCTGGGTTGATGTTCGTAAGGCGACTCAATTGCGTTACTCCTATCTCGTCGACGTGCTCGCGTTCGTCGGAGCTGTTCGCCGAGGCAACGGTGGACGATTGGCAATCTGCGTTCCAGACGCCAGTTTGTTTATAAGGCCATGATTTGCAATGACTTAGGATGTGATTTGCCCACTTGCGCGGCAACGAAGTATCGTGCTTTTACGCTTTTTCGTTGCTATGCGACGACATTTCGTTAAATGTGTCGTAATGCCCAAGGAAACCGCTCGTTCCCAGTTGCCGGCCCCAGCGAATTCCAATGCGACTTCACTCAATCCCGAAACGCTCCACGCAATCGCGACGATGGTTGCCCAGAAGCGCAGCGTCAGCGCCGTACTGGCGACCATCGTCGAATCGTTGGTCGAGCAGTTGCAGTTGGCCTTGGCACGCGTCTGGCTCGTTCAGCCGGGCGATATCTGTGACGCCTGCCCGATGCGGGAGGAGTGTCCCGACCGCTCCCGGTGCCTACATCTCGTTTCAACCGCACATACGCAAAGCAACCCGGGTAGCGGGCACGAGTGGCATCGACCCGATGGCTTCTACCGGCGTTTCCCGCTCGGGATTCGGCGGATCGGCTCGATCGGGGCAAGCGGCAAGTCGCAGCGTCTATCCGACGCAGCCGATGACCGCGAGTGGTTTGCGCGCGACGACTGGCTTCGCCGGGAGGGCGTGCGGTCTTTTGTGGGCCACCCGCTCATCTTCGACAACGAGATCCTCGGCGTTCTTGCGGTATTCAGCCGAACCGCACTGAGCGATCAGGAGTTCACATGGCTGCGGGCATTTGCCGATAGCGCGGCGGTTGCGATCGCGAACGCGCGGGCATTCGAGGAGATCGAGGAACTAAAACGGCGATTAGAACTTGAGAACGCATATCTGCGCGACGCCGTCGATGGCCAGGGCCCATTCGGCGACATGGTTGGGAAGGGTGCCGCCTTGCAAAGTGTCGCCCGCCAGATTGAACTCGTGGCGGCGACCGACTCGACAGTCATGATTCTCGGCGAAAGTGGAACGGGGAAGGAACTGGTCGCGCGTGAGATCCATCGCCGGAGCAAGCGCGCACACAATCTGCTCGTCACGGTCAACTGCGCAGCCGTTCCCCGCGAGCTGTTTGAAAGTGAGTTCTTCGGTCACGCCAGGGGATCATTTACAGGTGCGTACCGTGAGCGCGTCGGCCGATTTGAGTTGGCCAGCGGCAGCACATTGTTTCTCGATGAAGTGGCCGAGATTCCCCTGGATCTGCAAAGCAAGCTGCTGCGCGTTTTGCAGGAAGGAGAGTTGGAACGCATTGGCGAAGAACGCACGAGAAAAACCGACGTTCGAGTTATCGCAGCGACCAATCGCAACTTGAAGAAAGAGGTCGAGGCAGGCCGATTCCGAAACGATTTGTACTACCGGCTGAGTGTGTTCCCAATCGAGGTCGCACCACTGCGGCGCCGCAAAGAAGATATTTATCTGCTCGCCGCGCACTTTGTCGAGAAGATCGCGCGGCGATTGGGCCGGCCGGTTCCGCAGTTGACGCTCGCGACTATGCAGAAACTGCAGCAGCACGACTGGCCGGGCAATATTCGCGAGTTGCAGCATGTGTTGGAACGCGCGCTGATCACGTCGCCGCCCGAGCGTCTCCGATTGCCAGAGTTGACGAGTGGAAGCGAGGAGGTCGCGCGTGGTGCGACCGTCGGGACTTCCGCCGATGAAGCACCGCTGACCGCCGCCGAGTTGCGCAGGCTGGAAATCACGAATCTTCGCAAAGCGCTTCGAGTAGCGGGCGGAAAGATCTACGGTGCAGGCGGCGCCGCAGCATTACTTGGCATGACGCCGACCACCCTGTCTTCGCGATTGAAAGCTCTCGGACTGCGGCACCAACGGTTGTCCTGAGCTCCTCGATCTTGGGTTCACCTCGAGCAGGGCGGATGAAATCCGTTTGGTGACATAAGCGGCTCATAGGAGTAGAAACTTCGGAGGAGGCCGAGTGGAAACCCGCCCCCAGTTGGCGCGGACGTGACGGATCAGAAACCGGCTCCACACAAAACCGCGTTACCGCAGGTTGGCGGGCTTGGTGTCGCGATTGGTCGGGCCGCGCAATGAGTGGCGACGAGGCATTTGAGAAGTTGCGGGACGAGGCAGCGACAAAGCGGCGTCGGCGGGTGGCACCGCGCTTGCGGATCAACTCGACGAAAAATCTGCGGGGCGGCTACGTTTACAACAAAAGCGGGCGATGGGATTCGAACCCACGACGTCCAGCTTGGGAAGCTGGCATTCTACCACTGAATTACGCCCGCGAAGGCCGTTTTCTACTACATTTTCGAGGCCGCTTCTACTACAATTTCGGGACGGCTGACCCGGCAATCGACCTAACCGCAAAGGAGGACGAGCCGTGCCGAAGCAGGGACCGAACCGCCACAAGCGGATTCCGAAACTCGCGTTCACCGACACCCAGAGCATCGGCTGGCACGTGAGCTTCCGCGACGACAACGGGGTTCCCCGCCGTCATCGTTTCAACATCAAAGAGCGTAGCGGAGAACCGCAAGCTCGGCTCCTCTATCACGCTTGGGTGCTTGAGCACCTTGGCGGCCAAAACGTGAAGGCCTTTCCGACGAAACTCCGGCCACCGCCCAAGGCCAAGCGGGACGGACGCATACTTTCGGGCAGCATCCTTGAAATTGCAAGCGGATTCCTAGACGCCGAAGAGGCCCGCTCCCGCAAGGGACATGAGCCCAAGCGTCGCGGGACCATTGCCGCCCCCGTGTTTCGCGACCGAAAGAAGGTTGTGCAGGACTTCCTCGACTTCATCAATGCGAGGCGAGGGAAGGGGGCCGTCTCTCGCATGCGACTGGCCGACCTCATGATGGAGGACGTGGAGGCGTTCAATCAGGCTGTGGTCGAGAAGGGCTTCTCCGCGTCTCAGGTCGCCAAGCGGCTCCAAATCGTGAAGGCCATCATCGACCGGGCAGGAAGGCCCGAGCACGGCGGCCAGATGCTCTCGTGGAATTGGGACTCTCGCGACGTTCTTCACGGCAAGCCCACTGATGAGCGAATGCTGCCCACTCGCGAGCAGCTTGTCCGAATGCTTCGAGCGACCGACCTTCGCGGCCGCACCATGATTTGGCTCGGCATCGGTCTCGGGTTTGGTGCACGCGACCTGGCCGCCATTCGCGTCGGGCAAATCACGCCTGACGCTTACGACCTTCGCCGCAGCAAAACGGGCGTCGAGCGATTCGGTGAGACTCCGGCTCGTGTGTGGCACTATGTCTCGATGTACCAGACCAGGATGAATCGGCCCGCCGGCCAGCTTCTCTTTCTCACCAAGCACGGCGTGCCACTCGTACAGCCGACCTCAAACGCAGTGACACAGTGGTGGCAGAAGCTCCGCGACCGGATAGGCAAGTGCGGCGATACGCTCCCCGGCTTCTACACGCTCCGACACCTGGGGGCGACCGAGTTCGGCTCGCGGCCCGGCTGCTCCATCGGTCAAATCAAGCGTTGGCTCGGCCACGCGGCCAGCTCCGACATGGCGGACGTGTACATGCGACCGGTTCGCCCTGAGTTCGAAGAGGTCATCGATTGGGTCCGAAGCCGACTTCAGACGCCGGCCATCGACGATGAGCACGGCCTCATCAAGCTCAGGCACCGAAAGCCCATCGCCAAAAAGACCGGCGAGGCTCGCTGACCTTCGCACACGGCGAGCAATCGTCCTGAGCGTGTTCCCGCCTTTTGCTCGTTCTGCCTCCATTCCGCTCCGCGTTCGCCGCTCTCCGGCTTTGCCGCCGGGCGTTCGCGGCACCGGCCGCGGCCAGGCTTCGCCCTTTGGGCGTGCTCTTCGAGCACCAGCCTGTCACGTCCGTTGCCTCACGCTCTCGCCCTGAGAGTGGCTCCCGCTCCGCTTGCTCCTTTTGACTCGAACGGACCGTCCCGCATTCGCCCTGAAGGGACGGTCCCTTCTCGAAAAGCAAAAGGAGCATGAATCATGAAAGCAGAACAAGCGAAGAAACTGGCGGACAACGCACTCGACACGCTCGCCGCGGCCCTGAAGGCCGGAAAGAGCGAGTCCCTCACGGCCTACCTTGCGGCAATGGGCCGCTTCCACGAGTACTCGTGGGGCAACGTGATGCTCATCGTCTCGCAGAAGCCCGACGCGACGCATGTTGCCGGCTTCCAGACCTGGAAGTCACTCGGCCGCTTCGTGAAGAAGGGCGAACACGGCATCGTCATCATCGCCCCGATGCTCATCAAGGCGAAGGAGCAGGCCGCCGGTTCGGCCGAAGAGCAGAAGCTTCTCCGCTTCAAGGCCGTGTACGTCTTCGACGTGAGCCAGACCGATGGTGAGCCGCTCGCCGAATTCGCCCAGGTGAGCGGCGACCCACGCGAGCACACCGACCGCCTGAAGACCTTTGTCGCCTCTCGCGGTATCACGCTTGAGTACGCCGAGCACCTCGCGGGTGCCAGGGGTCGCTCGTTTGGCGGTCGCATCCAGCTTCTCTCCGGCATGACGCCCGCCGAGGAGTTTTCGGTTCTCGCACACGAGGTCGCTCATGAGCTTCTCCACCACGGCGAGCGGCGGAACGAAACTTCGAAGACGATTCGTGAGACCGAAGCCGAGGCCGTGGCATTCGTCGTGAGCCAAGCCATCGGGCTCGAAGTCGGCACGCACGCCGCGGACTACATTCAGCTCTACGACGGCAACACCGACACGCTCGCGGAGTCGCTCGAATTCGTGCAGAAGACAGCCGCCACCATCATCGCGGCGATTGCAGCCGATGAGTCGCTTGCCGAAGCAGCGTAATGCGAACCGGAGCCGGCTCAGGCCGGCTCTTTTTTTGTTCGCAAGGAGAAGACAGCAGGGGTCAGAGAGAGGCCCTCAGACTCAGGACCTTACCGGCAGGTGAGGGGAGGAAAGGGGAGCCTGCCTGCGGCTTACGGGCCGCCCGGCCATCATCGTCGGGCTCCAAGGGCCTTACGGCCTCGCGGGGCGAGAGCCCGACGACGACGGCCTTAGACGGCAGGCGAGACAATGCCGATTTGAAGTTGCCCGTCGATTTTTGAGCGGAAACGCTGCATCATTACGGTCTTATGAGCGGCGAAGCGAGAAAGCCCGAGACGGTCCTTGAGGCCATCGTAAGCTGGTCCAGCTCTCGCCCGCTTTGGCTACGCGATGCTCTCCGCCGTGTGGTGCAACAGCAGATCATCACCGAAGCGGACCTCGACGAGTTGGTGACCCTGTGCTTGGAAGAGAACGGTCAGAAGACCGAGGGCAAAGAGGCTCTGAAGCCTTCCCCGCTTCGACGCGAAGAGCTTCCCGCGTCGCCCACCGCCGCAAACTCCATCACGCTTGTATCTATCGCCGGCGTTGAATTCGCCAACCAACTCGCTCCGAGTCAGACGCTGAGTGTTGGCGAAGCAGGGCTCACCATCGTTTACGGAGACAACGCTTCTGGCAAGTCGGGCTACGCGCGACTTCTTAAGCGTTCGTGCAGGGCTCGCAACCGCGGCGACGAAATCGAGCCGAACATATACGGGACAAGTCCGCCGAAAAAGGCATCGGCACAGTTGAGTTACAAGTCGGGCTCTACAGCGAAGAGCGTCGCTTGGACCGACGGACCCGATTCAAGCGTGCAAGAACTTTCTGCGATTAGCGTCTTCGATGCAGATTGTGCCGCAGTGCATGTCGAGGGCAAGAACGACGTGGCCTTCAGGCCGCATGGTCTCGATGTGCCCGAACGCCTCGCCTCGGTGTGTCAACGTATTAAGGCCAGCTTGGAGACCCAAAAGAAGGCCGCTCAGGTTGAGCGTGACCCCGTGTTTCAATTGCCGACATGGTCGGCCGCAACCATCGTAGGGAAGGCCCTTTCCGGGCTTCGACACGACACGAACTACGACACCTTGGCCAAGCTCACGCCTCTCTCAGACGAGGAGAAGAAGCGTCTCAAGCAACTCAGGGAGGACCTCGCCAAGGACCCGTCTGCAGCGGCGAAGGAGCTTCGCCTCCGCGTTGCTCGGTTCAAAACCATCGCGACTTATGTCGAGAACGTCCAGGACCAGGTTTCAGATGCCAAGCTCACCGAACTCGCGACACTCGTCGCCGATGCCCGCATGAAGCGAGAAGTTGCCCGCACGGCCGCGGACAAACTTTTCGCGAGTGGACCTGTGGCAGGAATCGGAGGAGACACATGGAGAGAGCTCTGGGAATCAGCCAGGCGATACTCGGAGCAAGCCGCGTATCCAAAACGTACATTCCCCGTGACCGAGAGCGAGGCTCGATGTGTACTGTGCCAACAGCCACTTTCATCAGAGGCCATAGACAAGTTCCAGCAGTTCGAAGACTTCGTCAAGGCGGACACTGAGCGGCAGGCCCGAGACGCACAAGCCCGTGCCAAGACGGCGTGGGAGGCCCTTAAGAAAGCCAAGGTGGGTACAGGCCCTTGCCGCGAAGGGCTTCGAGAGCTCGCTCATCATGAGGCAGCTCTCGCGGCCGACGTTCGCCGATTCGTCATCGTCGCCGGACTACGAAAGCGGGGCGTCCTCAGGGCCATCAACGCAAAGCAGGAGCCCGCACCACCAACTTCTGCCGACTCGCCGTTGAAGGGGTTACGCGAGTACATCGACAAGGAAACCGAGAGAGCAGCGGACCTCGAAAAGGCATCGGCCGACTCCGTTCGCACGAAGCTCAAGGCCGAATGCGGAGAGCTAAACGACCGCGAACTCCTGGAGCCTTTGCTGCCGAAGGTGAAGAAGGAGATTGCTCGGCTCAAGACTGTGGACATTCTCGAAAAGTGTCTCGCCGCGACAAACACGAAGCCAATCACGGAGCTTGGAAACGCTCTAGCCGAAAAGGTCCTCACGCCGCAACTTCGCGACCGTTTTGCCGAAGAGCTTATCAGCTTGGCGGGGAACCGCGTCAGAGCGGAGTTGACGTACGCGGGGGGAAAGACTGGCACGCCGCAGTATCAGGTCCGACTCATCGCGAAACCAACAGCTGATGTTGCCCAGGTTCTTAGCGAGGGTGAGGCCACGTGCGTCGCCCTCGCCGGATTTCTCACCGAGCTAGCGACTGCCGACCATCGTTCCACCTTGGTGTTCGATGACCCGGTATGCTCACTCGACCACAAGTGGCGGCTGAAGGTTGCCAAGAGGCTAGTGAAGGAAGCCGGCACGCGTCAGGTGCTTGTCTTCACGCACGACATAGTCTTCGTCCATGACCTCCATGACCAGGCGAACGAGCAATCCGTTCCGTGCGAGCTCCGGAACTTGCGTCGCGATTCGTCCGGGACCGGTGTTGTCGGCGACGGCCTTCCTTGGATTGGGATGAGGATTGAGCAGAGATTAGATGAACTCGGCAAGCGAGGGCGAGCCGCCAGGGCACCGTTCGAGGCAAACCAAGAGGACCAGTACAACCGCGAAGTCGAAGACATCTACGCCGACCTCCGAGCCACGTGGGAACGGGCATTGGAGGAAGTAGCCTTTCAGCGAACGGTCATCCGGCATCGCGACTACATCGACACAAAGGAGCTAAGAAAGGTCAGCGTTCTCACTACCGCGGATTGCGAGGATTTCCGAAAGTACTTCCTCAAATGCTCTGACGTGGTGAGCTCGCACGACCGTTCGCCAGGTCGAAATTCCGAACACCCAGAGCCAGCCGAGTTACTTGCGGACATTCAGGCGTTGGACGACTGGGTCAAGAGTCTTCGGCAGCGCCATAAGACGGTCTAGGCACCAAGTTTGTTCTGACCCGAGCATCGTCACGGCCCTTCGTCAAGCACTCTTGGCACATCGCGGGCTCCGTGAATCACGCGAACGACTTGAACCGGCACCGTATCCGGCCGGTATACGATGAGGTACGAGAAGACCGCGAAGACGCGAACCGCTTCGTCCGCGAGGTCACCCCGAACGTGCCCGAGCAAGTGCGGTTGTGTTGCGACTTTCGCCAAGCCGTCATAGAGCTTTTGGTGAACGTGCAATGCTCGACTCGGGCCGCTCTGTTCAAGCACGTATTCGAGAATCCCGTCGATATCCCGAGAAGCCGAAGGTGTGAGGATGAACGAACGGGTCATGCCCGCCGTTTTACATCGGATTTGCCAGTCTTAGAAGCGGCACCTTCAAGCCGGGCTTTCCATCGAGCGAAGAACTCCTCGCCATCAACGAGCTCGCCGCGACGAGCCTCTTCGAGGCCCTCACGGACTTTGGCCCGAATCGTGTCGCGGGCTCGGTTCAATACGTCCGGCGGAATGCTCGCTTCTTCTTCGGCGGTGAGGCCCTCAACAAGCCACTTGTCTAGGAGCCGAGCCTCTTCGTCGCGTTGGAGCAGCCGAAGCCCGTCGCGGACAACTTCGCTCGCGGACGCATAGCGGCCGGACTTCACCAGCCGCTCGACGAGGGCGTCCTGTTCATCGGTGAGAGCCACGTTTCGACCGTTCTTCGCTGGCATACTCAGAGCGTAGCATGGACCAGCCAGGGTGTCAAACTTAGCCACCCTCAATCCGTCGGCTCCGGGCCGCCGGTAGCGGCCCCTTTTGCCGGTTTTCATGCATGATAAAGGATGTTATCATGCACGAATTCCGGGGCAGGGAGCGGTTCATAACCTTGTCTCACACAGCATTTTATGGACGAAAAGCGAGCATCGACACATCATGTCGGAATCCGAAAAGTGCCGGCGACCGCCCTTGGGCAGCACGAGCCGCCGGCTGGCGTACGCCTCGCGGGCAACAATGCCCGCTTCGCATATGACGAGTTCTTCGCCGGCGAGGAAAACTCGCACACCGAGCGGGCGTATCGCCACGCCGTGCACCGGTTCCTTGGGTATTGCGAATCGCTCGGCGTCGCGTTGAACGAAGTGACGCCCGGCATCGTGAGCGAGTATCTGAAGCGGCTACAGGCCGAAACGAAGAGCCGCCGCGGCGAACCACCCCAGCTTCGGCCGGCGTCGAAGCCCATGAAGAAGCTCCACCTCGCCGGTATCCGCAAGTTCTTCGACAAGCTCGTTGAGAGGCACGCCATCATGCTCAACCCGGCACTTTCCGTACGCGGGCCAAAGCACAGCGTCGCCGAGGGCAAGACGCCCGCTCTCACCGTGCAGCAGGCCCGCCGGGTGCTCGCGTCCATCGATACGCGAGACGCCGTCGGCCTCCGCGACCGAGCCATCATCGCCGCCATGATTTACACGGCCGTTCGAGCAGGGGCAGTCGCAAAGCTCCGTCGCCGCGATTTCTTCTCCGACGGCCGGCAATCGATGCTCCGCTTCGATGAGAAGGGCGGAAAGGTCCGCGACATCCCGGCGAGGCACGACCTCGAAGGCTTCGTTCGCGAGTATCTCGCCGTCGCCGGTGACGGCTCCGAAGACGCTCCCCTCTTCCGCTCGGCCATTGGCCGAACCGGCAAGCTCGGCGACAATGCGATGAGCCAGAACGACGTGCTCAGGATGGTCAAGCGACGGCTGACCGACGCCGGCCTCCTGGCCGGGCGGCTAACGTGCCACTCGTTCCGGGCGACGACGATTACTGATTTGCTTGACCAGGGCGTACCGCTGGAGGATGTTCAGTATTTGGCGGGGCACGCGGACCCGCGAACGACGCGGCTCTACGACCGGCGGAGGAAGCAGGTAACGCGAAACATCGTCGAGAGAATCTCGATTTAAGGGAGCACCGGTGGGCCGTGACTGGGAAAACACGTTTCGCTCGTGGGGGCAACCACCGAGCCAGTCCGAACGCGACAGATGCGAGAACGCCGAGCGGGCGATTCGCAAGGCCATTGCGGCGAGTGCCACTCTTGCCGCCCGCTCTATCACCGTTTTTGCTCAAGGCTCCTACGCTAACCGAACCAACGTCCGCCAAGATAGCGACGTGGATATCTGTGTTCTCTGTCGCGATGTTTTCTATTACGACCTCCCCACCGGCGTCGCGAGCGAGTCATACGGCATCACGCCAGCTACGTACGAATACGCACGCTTCAAGAATGAAGTTGGGACTGCCCTTACGGACTATTTTGGCTACACCGCCGTGACTCGCGGTAACAAAGCCTTCGACGTGCATGCCAACACGTACCGCATCGATGCAGATGTGGTGCCGGCCTTCGAGTACCGCCGATACACATCGGCTTCTGCTTACCACGAGGGCACTAAGTTCCTCCCGGACAACGGAGGCCAGGTCATCAATTGGCCCACTCAGAACTACGACAACGGGGTAAGCAAGAACCGACTCACCGGTGAGCGATTCAAGGCGATGGTTCGCATCATGAAGCGGCTCCGCAATGAGATGGCGGAGGCGACCATCGCCGCAGCGACCCCCATCGCCTCTTTTCTCCAGGAGTGCTTAGTCTGGAACGTGCCGGACGAAGAATTCGGGCACGACGCATACAAAGCCGATGTGCGGCACGTCATTGCTTACCTCTGGAACAACACGAGGGGCCTCGACGCATGCGGAGAATGGGGCGAAATCAATGAACTGAAGTACCTCTTCAAGGGCGGACAGCCTTGGACTCGCGAACAGGTGAACGCCTTCCTCCAGGCGGCGTGGGATTACATCGGTTTTCAATGAGGACGGCTTCGTGATATCGCGACTTCACATTTCCGCTCTCCTCTTCGTCGCGGCCAGCGTCTGGGGGGTCGCTCTCATCTTCGCCGGCGTTCAGATGACTGCGGCCTGGTTCAAACCGTTTTCCATCGTTGTCGGCGTTCTGGTTCTTGTTCTATCTGTCGCGGACAAGTGGCTGTGGCGTCTTCGCTGGCTCCGCCCTTGGCTTTTCAACATGCCCGACCTCCGCGGCACGTGGAAGGTGACCATCCATCCAACGGCACCAACGACCTCGCCCACCGAGGTCATCGCGTACATGGTTATCCGCCAGACACTCTCGACCATTAGCCTCCGGCTCTTCACGCCTGAGTCCCAATCGGAAACGCTCTCCGCCCGCGTGGTGCGTTGTGACGATGGCACGTGCAACCTCGCCGGCGTCTACCGCAACATTCCCCGCCTTCAAGTTCGGGACCACAGCCCGCTTCACCACGGAGCTCTTCTACTAAATGTGCAAGGTGACCCGCCTAGGTCTCTCACAGGTCAGTATTGGACAGACCGCTTATCTCAAGGTGAACTCACGCTCTCAGCAAGAAGTTCAACGCTCGCCCATTCGTTCGAAGAAAGCCAGACTCTTACAGCCGCGACCGTTCAAGTCGCCGACGAGCTCGCGGCACGTCATGCCGCCGCTAAAGGCAGGGAGCCGAATCGTGGCGATTGAACTCATCGACAACATCAACCACCTTCTGGGCGATAGCCTGAAGCGGTCTCTCAGTCCCGGCATGAAGCTCAAGGTCGCCGCATCGTGCTTTTCGATTTACGCGTTCGAGGCACTCAAGGCGGAACTGGAGAGAGTGGGCTCTTTCGAGTTCATCTTCACGTCGCCGACTTTTGTTCCCGACGAAGTGACCGATGCCGGTCGAAAAGTGCGACGCGAGTTTTTCATCCCGAAGGCGGAACGAGAGCGTGGCTTTTACGGCAGTGAATTTGAAATTCAGTTGAAGAACAAGCTCACGCAGAGGGCGATAGCCAAGGAGTGTGCCGACTGGATGCGACGAAAGGCCATCTTCCGGTCTAACCGTAGCAAGGCTCCGATGCAGCAATTTATCTGCCTTCAAGGTGAGGCCGGGCAAGCGGTCTATCAGCCGCTCCACGGCTTCACCGCCGTGGACCTTGGGTATCAGCCCGGCAACGCTATATCCAATTTCGTCAATCGGATTGACGAGCCATCGTTCACCACCACCTACCTCTCGCTCTTCGACCAGGTGTGGAACGACCCCGAGAAGATTGAGGACGTTACGGAGGCTCTGTGCGAACACATCGCCACCGTATACCAGGAGAATTCGCCCGAACGCATCTACTTCTTGATGCTCTTCAACATCTTCAGCGAATTTCTCGAAAACATCTCTGAGGACGTGCTGCCCAACGACCTGACCGGGTACCAGGACAGTCTCATATGGAAGAAGCTCTACAACTTCCAGCGTGACGCCGCTACGGGCATTATCAACAAGCTCGAAACTTACAACGGCTGCATCCTTGCCGATAGCGTGGGCTTGGGAAAGACGTTCTCGGCTCTTGCCGTCATCAAGTATTACGAACTTCGCAACCGCTCCGTCCTCGTGCTCTGCCCCAAGAAGCTGGCCGACAATTGGCTCAATTACAACCGCAACCTGACCACGAACATCTTCGCACGCGACCGATTCAACTATGACGTGCTGTGTCACACGGACCTGTTGCGTACCACGGGCGAATCCTTCGGCACTCCGCTCAACCGCATCAACTGGGGCAACTACGACCTGGTCGTCATCGACGAGTCCCACAACTTCCGAAACAACGACGCATTCAAGGACCACGAGACTCGATACCAACGCCTGCTGAATTCGGTCATCCGCCAGGGCGTCAAGACCAAGGTCCTTATGCTGTCGGCGACGCCAGTGAACAACCGCTTCTCCGATTTGCGGAACCAGCTCGCCCTCGCATACGAAGGTGAATCGGAGTCGCTTCGCGAGAAGCTCGGCATGAGCCGGGACATCGAGGAGATTTTCCGGCGTGCCCAGGCCGTGTTCAACGGGTGGTCTAAGTTGCCGCCGGAGGAGCGGACGGCCGAGGCCATCCTCGACGCACTCGATTTTGATTTCTTCGAGCTTCTCGACAGCGTGACCATCGCTCGCTCACGCAAGCACATCGAGACCTTCTATGACACCGCTGATATCGGGGGCTTTCCGGAGCGACGCAAGCCCATCTCCGTGCACTGCCAGTTGACGCACCGTTCCGACGTAATCGGCTTCGACGAGATTTTCGCCCAACTGTCGATGCTCGAACTCGCCGTCTACGCCCCCGTGAGCTACATCCTGCCGAGTCGGCTGGCCAAGTACGAGGCCATGTACGACACCGAGGTCCGTGGCGGAGCAGGCACGCTTCGACAAGCCGACCGCGAGAAGAGCCTGCAAGGGCTGATGACCATCAACCTCCTCAAGCGGCTTGAAAGCTCCGTCGAAGCGTTTCGCATCACGCTCCAAAAGCTCCACGACAACCACACCCGCACGCTCGCCAAAATCGAGCAGTTCAAGAGGGACGGCATTGACCCCGGCTTCTTCGACGTGACCGCGGCTTTTGAGAACACGGACCCGGACGACGAGGAGTACCCCGACCCCGACGATGGCAACATCGGCGGCAAGGTACGGGTGCGGCTATCCGACATGGACCTGCCATCGTGGGAACACGACCTTCGGGCCGACCTTGATGTCATTACCGCGTTGCTGGCGGAGATGCACAAAATCACGCCCGACCACGACGCCAAGCTCCAGCACCTCAAGACCCAGATAAACAGCAAGCTCTCGTCGCCCATCAATCATGGCAACAAGAAGATTCTGCTTTTCACCGCCTTCGCTGACACCGCCGAGTATCTTTACAAGCACCTATCCCCTCACCTGCTTCGCGAGCACAAGATTCATTCCGGCATCGTCACCGGCACCAGCACGCCGCGAACCACACTCGGCAAGGGCTTTGACTTCCAGGCCCTGTTGACGCTCTTCTCGCCACGCTCCAAAGAGAAGGCCTTGACGATGCCCGACGAACCGGGGGAGATTGACCTCCTCATCGGAACGGACTGTATTTCCGAGGGCCAGAACCTCCAGGATTGCGACTACCTCATCAATTACGACATTCACTGGAACCCCGTCCGCATCATCCAACGGTTCGGACGCATCGACCGCATTGGCTCGACCAATGCGACTATTCAGCTTGTGAACTACTGGCCCGACATCACGCTGGACGAATACATCCGCCTCAAAGAACGGGTCGAGAATCGAATGGTCATCGCCGACGTGACTGCCACCGGCGACGACAATCCGCTCACGGCTGAGGCCAATGACGTTTCGTATCGGAAGGAGCAGCTTCGCCGCCTTCAGGAAGAAGTCATCGACATGGAGGACCTCAAGACCGGCGTGTCCATCACGGACCTTGGCTTGAACGACTTCCGCATGGACTTGCTCAACTACGTCAAGGCCGCAGGCGACCTCTCCAGCCTGCCGAGCGGAATGCACGCCGTTGTACCGGCCGACGCAGGACGCGGCCTTCACCCCGGCGTCATCTTCACGCTTCGCAATCGCAATCACGCCGTCAACATCAACCAACAGAACCGGCTCCACCCGTACTACCTGATTTACATGGGCAGTGATGGGCGTGTTGTCGCGAATCACACCGAGGTGAAGCAGCTTCTCGACCTCGCCCGTGCCGCCTGTCGCGGCCAGCCCGAGCCGCTCCCGGCAGCTTACGGTCCGTTCAACGCGGCCACCGACGACGGCCGCGACATGAGCTTCTATTCTGGCTTGCTCGCCCAGGCCATCCGCAGCATCGTGAACGTGAAGGAGGACAAGGACCTCGACAGCCTGTTTACCGGCAAGACGACCACCGCTCTCACCAACACGATTGCGGGCCTTGACGACTTCGAGCTGCTCTCGTTCCTCGTCATTCAGGAGCCGAAGTGACCGGCGGCCTCTTCGAGTATCCGTCCCAGGCCGCGTTCGGCCGCGTGCTCCCCAAGAGCAAAGTCTTCGCTTTTGGCAGTGTGAGCCGCCGGCTCAAGGACCTCTTTGCAGCCGAGATTGAACGAATCGTCTGGAAGTTCAAATTGGCACCGGAGACAATCAACCTGCCCGCCGGTCCCGGCGTCGCCGAGATTCAGGTCTTCGGCGTGGAGCTTAAGCCGGGAATTCCAGAGCTCACCGAGGACGTTCTTCGCTGCATCGACAACGCCATCGGCTTCCCAATCATCTTCGAGCTCTCTGCGGCCTCACCCAAAGGCGACCAGGTGAAAGTGACTGCCGCGTGTAAGCGGCCGAGCGAAGCCGCCGCGAGCAAATGGGTGGTCGGTGAGTACTTCGCGACCGCCTGGCACCCTGTCGATGCCCGGCGGTCTCCCCTCCCCGTGGCGTTGAACTTGGCAAGCCTGTATGAACAGATGCTCCGGCAGTTGATGCCCGTCGCGGCCAGGCCCGGAGAGACGCTCCAGGAGCTCGCAGAGCGGCACCGACTCATCGCTGCGAAACAGCGGGAGCTGGCGAAACTCGAACAGCAGCTCAGGCGGGAGAAGCAGTTTAACCGCAGGGTTGAAATCAACGGCCAGATGCGTGAAGTTAAGGCCGCTGTGGACGCACTGACCGAAGTCGAACGCGGCAGGAATTGATGATGAAGAAGCTGAAGATGCACACGCCCGACGGCACGAAGGACAACATTGCCCGCATCGCGGAGCTGTTTCCTAACTGCGTCACGGAGACAAAGGACGAGAAGGGGAACGTGACCCGTGCCATCGACTTTGACCAGCTTCGCCAGGAGCTCTCGGACCACGTCGTGGATGGGCCGCGTGAACGGTACCACCTCGACTGGCCGGGAAAACGCGAAGCGTTACTTGCCGCAAATGCTCCGATTGCAAAGACGCTCACGCCGTCACGGTCCGAGAGTGTTCATTTCGAAAGCACCAGGAATCTCTATATTGAAGGCGATAATCTGGATGCCTTGAAACTGCTGCAAGAGACATATTTGAATAGAATCAAGGTCATCTACATTGACCCGCCTTACAACACTGGCAACCAGTTGCTGTATGACGACGATTTTTCTGACGACTCCGAGACTTATTTCAGGCGTTCATTGCAACGAGACGAAAACGGCATTCGAATGGTCGCAAATACTGAGGCCAATGGACGTCGTCATTCCGATTGGCTGTCCAGTCTTCTTCCACGCCTCAAATTAGCGAGAACCCTACTTGCAAGCGATGGGGTCATTTGGGCGTCGATTGACGACAACGAGGTCACCAATCTTTGCAAACTATTTGACGAGGTCTTTGGCGAAAATAACTTCCTCGGTTTGATTCCCGTCGTCACGAATATGAAGGGAAGAAACGACAAGGAGTTCCAAGCACAGATTCATGAGTATCTTGTTGTGTACCAAAAAGAAGCATTCGCCAGCATTGGCTTGGAAATCAGCGACGAAAAGCGTTCCGAATATGACCAAGTGACCAGTGACGGTCGCAAATTTCTGTGGCGAGATTTGCGAAAGAGAGGTGGTGCTGACACCCGACGGGAACGTCCCAATCTCTATTACCCAATCTATGTGAACCCCGCGGACCGCACCGTCTCTCTTATAAAGACTAAGCTGCACGTCTTAGAAGTGCTTCCGCGAAAGTCAGACGGAGAAGACGGCCGCTGGCGGTGGGAAAAGGCCACGCTGGAATCTCGAATAGGCGAGGTGGCGGGGCAGCCCGTCAGAGGCAAAGAAGAATGGAATATTTCCTACCAAGTATTTTTGGATAACCCCGAATCTGGCGAACGACGTGAAAAGCCAAAATCCGTTTGGTTCGGGAAGGAGTACGCGACTGACTCAGGAACTAAACTGCTGAACTCGTTGTTTCCAGGGCTCGATGCGAAAGAACTCGCACCGAAAGCTCTGGGCTTGATGTCACGAATAATCGAACTTTCCATGGATTCCGGTGGCACGATGTTGGACTTTTATTCCGGGTCCGCGACAACGGCTCACGCAATTATGCAAGCCAATCTTCAGGATGGGCAGAATCGACAATTCATAATGGTTCAGTTGCCCGAGCCCTGCGCCGAGGACTCTCAGGCATTTAGGGCGGGATTTAAGACAATCGCCGAAATCGGCAAGGAACGCATCCGGCGAGCTGGCAAGGTCCTTGCCGAGAAAGCTGGACTTAATGCAGGGGCATTAGACATTGGCTTCCGCGTGCTGAAGGTGGACACCTCAAACATGAAGGATGTGTACTATCAGCCCGATGCGTTAACGCAGGAAACACTTCAAGGGCTCGTAGACAATGTCAAAGAGGGCCGTTCGGACGAAGACCTTTTGTTTCAGGTGTTGCTTGATTGGGGAGTGGACCTGACCCTTCCTATCACATCTGAGCGAATCAAAGGCAAGGCCGTTTACTTTGTGGACACGAACGCCCTTGCCGCCTGCTTCGAGCCGGGCATCGACGAGGCATTTATCAAGGAGCTTGCCGCCCGAAAGCCGCTCCGGGCCGTGTTCCGCGACACCGGATACGGCAGCGACGCAACGAAGATAAACGTCGAGCAGATTTTCAAGCTCCTGTCGCCCGGCACGGAAGTGAAGAGCATCTAGCGGAGCCTGCCGGATGAAGCTGAAATTCAAGAAGCAGGCCTATCAGACCACTGCCGTCGACGCTGTCGTTGACTGTTTCGTCGGACAACCACTTGGTAAGGCACTTCAGTACCGCGTCGACCCAGGGCTATTTGACCAGGAGCCGCAGCTACGTATCGAACAATTTGATGAACGGGCCGGGTTTAAGAACGCCGACATCGCCCTCCGTTCTACAACGCTGTTGGAGAACATTCAGGCGGTTCAGCGGCGTCAGAGCTTGCCCGTCTCAGAAGCGTTGGTCACAAGCCGGCTCTGCGACGTAAATCTCGACATCGAGATGGAGACCGGGACGGGCAAGACCTACTGCTACATCAAGACGATGTTCGAGATGAACAAGCGGTACGGATGGACGAAGTTCATCGTCGTCGTGCCGAGCATCGCCATCCGCGAAGGCGTGAACAAGTCGCTTGAAATCACGGCCGAGCACTTCCTGGAGGAGTACGGCAAGCGGGCACGGTTCTTCATTTACGACTCAAAGCAGTTGCACAACCTGGAGAGCTTCTCGTCGGACGCCGGCATCAACGTGATGATTATCAACGTGCAGGCATTTAACGCGACCGGCAAGGATGCTCGCCGCATCTACGAGGAACTGGACGACTTCCAGTCGCGTCGACCCATCGACGTGATTAAGCAGAACCGGCCCATCCTCATCCTGGATGAGCCGCAAAAGATGGAGGGACGGCGGACGCTGGACTCGCTCAAAGAGTTTAACCCCCTCATGATTCTGCGATACTCCGCGACGCACAAGACGCAGCACAACAAGGTCCATCGCCTGGACGCTCTGGACGCTTACAACCAGAAGCTCGTGAAGAAAATCGCGGTGCGGGGAATCTCGACACGCGGCTTCACGGGAACGAACGCGTACCTCTACCTAGAATCAATCGAAGTTTCCACGACCAAGCCGCCGGTTGCCCGGATGGAAATCGAGATTCAGACCAAGACCGGTATCAAACGGGAGATTCGCAAGGTCGGCCGCAACGACAACTTGATGGACCTGTCCGGTGGGTTGAATCAGTACAAGGGCTTCGTGGTCGCGGACATCGACGCCCTTGCCGACGTGGTCAAGTTCAGCAACGGCCACGAGCTTCATGCCGGCGAGGCGAGCGGCGACGTGAGCGAAATGACCATCCGGCGAATTCAAATTCGCGAAGCCGTCAAAGCCCACCTCGAAAAGGAGCAGGCCCTCTTCGACCAGGGCATCAAGGTGCTCACGCTGTTTTTCATCGACGAGGTCGCCAAGTATCGCCAATACAACGACGCGGGGGAGCAGTCCGGCGAATACGCCACAATCTTCGAGGAGGAATACACGCGGCTGCGTGATGAGGCGGCCACGCTGTTCGACAGCAAGGCCTACGCGAAATATCTGAAAGGCATCGACCCGGCCAGGACGCACAACGGGTACTTCTCCATCGACAAGAAGAGCAAGCGGCTCATCGACCCGAGCGTCGCCGCCAGGGGCGAGCTCGCCGGTCAGACCGACGATGTCGATGCGTACGACCTGATTCTGAAGGACAAGGAGCGGTTGCTGTCGCTGGAGGAGCCGGTGCGGTTCATTTTCTCGCACTCGGCACTCCGGGAGGGCTGGGACAATCCGAACGTCTTCGTCATCGGCACGCTGAAGCACAGCGACAACACGGTCAGTCGGCGGCAGGAAGTCGGGCGGGGCATGCGGTTGGCGGTCATCTCGGACGGCCCCCTCAAGGGCGAACGCATGGATGACCCGGCCACCGTGCATCAGGTCAACGTGCTGACCGTCGTCGCCAACGAGAGCTACAAGGATTTCGTGTCGGGCTTGCAAAAGGACATCAGCGAGTCCCTCTCTGAGCGGCCGCGAGTTGCGAACGAGGCTTACTTCGCTGGCAAGGTCCTTAAGACCGAGGCCGGTGACGTTCCGGTTACGCCGCAGTTGGCCAAGCAGATTTACAAGTACCTCGTCAAAAACGACTATACGGACGACAAGGACGGTATCGCCGCAACGTACCACGAGGCCAAGAAGGAAGGCACGCTCGCACCCCTCCCCGAAGAACTGAAGCCCCACGCCGAGCAGGTTTTCAAGTTGATTGAGAGCGTCTTCAGCGACGCTCAGATGCCGGAAATCGGCGACGACCGCAAGGCGAAAATCAACCCCCTCAGCAAGAACTTCGACAAAAAGGAGTTTCAGGAGCTTTGGGGCCGCATCAATCAAAAGGCGGCCTACACCGTGCATTTCGAGTCCGCCGAGCTTATCGAAAAGTGCGTCCGGGCTTTGGACAGGGAGCTCAACGTCTCGCCCCTCCAATACACCGTTCAACGCGGCGAACAGATAGCCGAGGCGACGGTTGAGACGCTCAAGAAGGGGGAGGCCTTCGAGTTGAGCGAGACCGAGACGACCGACCACAAGGCATCGGTTCATTCGGCCGTGAAGTACGACCTGATTGGCACGCTCGCAGAAAAGACGCAGTTGATGCGACGTACAATCGCGGCGATTCTCGCGGGGGTTCAGAAACTCACCTTCGACCAGTACAAAACCAACCCCGAGGACTTCATTCTCAAGGCCGCACGCATCATCAACGAGCAGAAGGCGACGGTCATCGTTGAGCACCTTGCTTACGACCCAATCGAGGACCGCCACAGCGTCGCAATCTTCACGCAGGAGAAGCCGAAAGACAGCTTCGCCAAGGCGATGAAGGTGGACCGTCACATCTACGATTACGTCTTCACCGACTCGAAGAACGAGCGGAACTTCGTGACCGAACTAGACACGGGCGTGGAAGTTGTCGTGTACGCCAAGCTCCCCAAGAGCTTTTCCATCCCGACCCCGGTCGGGAATTACAACCCCGACTGGGCCATTGCGTTCGAGCAAGGGAAGGTCAAACACGTCTATTTCGTCGCGGAGACGAAGGGGTCGATGTCAACGCTTGAACTCCGCGAGATTGAGGACTGCAAAATCAAATGTGCTCGGAAGTTCTTCGCGAAGATTACGTCGGAGCAGGTTCGATACGACGTGGTTGATAACTACGCCAAGCTCATGGAACTGGTGAAGTGATTTGCTTGGGGGCGTCAACGAGGCCGCAGTCGTGTATCTGACGAGACTCAGCCCCTTCTCTTTCAGGGACCTCGTTCACACCTTCGAACGGCCGGACGACACGCCGGCTGAGCCGAAGACACGAGTGTGACACCGGCTCGAATCCCGCCTCGGTTCGTGCTCGATTGACCGCCCGGAGAATGTTCAAGAGCTGTCGCCGCACGGGAGCGTAGGGCTCAAACGGAATTCGCTGAAACGCAGCCATGAGCTTCTCAGCAGAGCGATGAACGGCAAGCCCGAGCATGAAGCTCTTGAGTTTCAAGTACTCGTCCGGTGCAATTCGCACCGAGACATGGAACCGCCGGTCTACGCCGCGGCGGTATGAGATGGAGTAGCCCGCAAATCGAATCGGCCGTCGCCGAACATCGGAGATGTCCGGCTCGGCCTCAAAGAATGCATGCCGCCCCTTTGTCGCAATGAGCACGAAAAAGCGACCGCATCGAACGTACTGCACGCTCGCAACGCCTTCGGCCTTCCGCCGTGCCCTCGCCCACTTTGAAATGTTGAGCCCGTAACGTTCGATGAGTTTCCGGTCCACCGCGGCCGGGTCCTTCCCGTCCGGCACGTGGCCCGTCACGTAGAAGAGGTGCCCGTGCTGAATGAGGTCCACGGCCAGCCGTTGCACGAAGGCCGTGACCGAGGCGGCTTCGCAGCGGTATTCGCGTCTTTGCTCCACGCTCCTGTTATGCGTGAAAAGAGGAGCGTTGTTTCTTTGTCGGCACAACGCTCAGAAAGCCGCTTCAACCATTCGCGAATCCTCCCGCGGCCGCAAGTGACTCCGCCATCAGGCAGAGCCACTTGGCCGCAAAAACGAGCCCTCTCGAAAGTCCCTCTTTCGTTCGTGCTCGGCACGCTTTGCGTGCTGCTGTTTTCAGAAAGATAGCAGCACGGCAATTCATAGCCGTTGCGAACTCAAAACCTCCGACGCCAAGCGAGCACACCTCGCCTGTGCGTCGTCATTCCGCCGACAAAAGACGGCTCGGCTCCCGCCGAGACCTCTTCTGTCCGCCGAATCAGTTCCTTCCCAGGAAACCAGCAAGACGGGAGGCGGGGCTCTCCTTTGAGACCCGCCTCCCCAACCGATACGCCTTCATCAAGGCATTTAACGCCCGTCGGCCCTTTCGTGTTCAGTCGCGTGCTCCGGCACCACCCGTAAGCACCCGAACGGCTCCGCCACTGCCTTGCAGCGGCTCCGTGAGGCTCCCGCCTCTCCTACTTGGGCCACTCTCCCAGACTACGGCCTTTGAACCACCTCAAAGACGCTTGAGGCACCGGTCATCAATCCGGCAGCCGCAGTCCTTCCCCGGTTAGGGGCAATCGTCACACACGTAGTCGCGTCGCTTGACCAGGAGCGTCGTTATCACGCTCTCAACTCGCCATGCTCTCGGGAATCACCCCGAAGGCACTTTCCGCCGCAAATGAGCGGCGATTTCAGCGTACGAAAACAGAAGCTCGGCTTACCGACTGGCGAAGGTCTTTCTATCGCGGTTCGGCACCGCCTCTACGTGCATTCACCGACAAGGGCTTTTCGCCCCTTTCATGGTTGAGCTTTTCGCCGCGGGCTTTTTCGGCCCGTCGCCGGAACTTGTCATCGTTCCGGTTCTCTGCGTCGCCGCAGAGAAGCTCCCCACGTCGGCCAGCGTTGAACGAGGCTCACGAGTCTTTCACCCGATTTGCTCAAAAGAGCTTTGCCCCAGAACCCCGCGGGGGGATTTGTTCGCCGTTGCGAACGCACCCGCTTCGATTGCTCCGGCTCGACTTAAAGTCGAGTTTGTCCCGGTCGCCCCGCTTCGGTGCGGGACGCATGGGATAGAAGCTCAGGATTACTCTCACAAGGAGGATTACTCTGAGCAGCCTCCCTCGAACCGGACGAGCCACTCTCGTGGCATCCGGCTCTACGGGCCTTCCGCATTGCGGTTGATGAGACCGCACTCTTAGCCTGGTGGTGAGCCAGGTTTACTGAGTGCAGAAGCCCTTGATGAGGCGTCAGAAGATTCGTGTTGCGAACACACTGACGACTGCGAAGCCCATGCTTCGCACGGACACGATATCACACTGCTCGTTCTGACTCATCATCGCCAAAACCGCCCTCTCCGACGCCCGTCGGCTCTGGCCGCACCATTGCCTATCGCTCCCGTCACATCCTCCCTTGCGGTTCCTCCCTCTCGAACCCGTCGAGCCCTTCGCAAGGGGCCTCGATGGGTGAGCCCCTTGCTCCGGGGCTCGACACACTAACCAAGTGAGCAACTCAAGGAGGATTATGTACGGCAGAACGAAGACAATTGACATAAAGACGGAGCCGGGTGACTTCGTACGGGAAGTGACCGCACGATACATCGGCCCACGGCGAAAGAGCCGGAGCATTCAACATGCGGAACACGCCGCTGAGTTCATGCGTTCCCTACTCCGTGACCACGCACGTGAGCACTTCATCGCGTTGTATCTGAGCGGATGCCACCACGTTGTCTCGCACTCGCTTGTTTCGCTCGGCACCGCAACTGCATCACTTGTTCATCCCCGCGAGGTCTTTCAGCCGGCAATATTGGTCGGAGCGTGTGCTCTAATCGTCGGTCACAACCATCCGTCGGGCGGGCTTACAGAGAGCCCCGAAGACATAAAGGTTACATGGACGATTCGCCACACCGGAGCGTTTCTCGGCATCCCACTCCTGGACCACATCATCTTTGACCGTGAGGGGTTCTCATCGCTCAAGGAGAAAGGCCGCCTGGATTGACGATTGGTCCTGCGGAAACGTGGGTGCATTCTCGCCCGTTGACTCGGGCGGCGAGTGTCACTGCCTCCCGTCTAAACGCCTCCGTCACGGTCGAACGCGGAGGCTGCCCGGACGCCCGCAACGAAAGCGTCCGCAATGAGAGCTTCGAATCGTTCTCGTTCAGGTTGTTTGTTGCGGGCATTCGCGGGCAGTTTCTGAGGCCCGATTCGCTTCGCTTCGCGTTCGAGCGTATCCATGCAATGCCCGATTCCCTTGAGTATCGCTCGCATGACGTGGCTGCTGGTGAGTTTCGTGGCCGTGGAACGGCGGTAGAGCTCCACCAGCCGAGTCAGAATCTCATCCGTAGAACTCGTGAGAACCACCTCGCGTTTGACGTTCGGCTGTTCGCCCCAGGCGGCACGAGCTTGCGTCGCTGGCGGCAACGTCGATTCGGCGATTTTCCGAGGCACTTCCGTATGAGGCTCGGGTGCGTTGTCGGTCTCAGACCGACCAGCAACAGGAACCGTCGCTACAGCCCGAGCGGCAGCCCCCATGTCAAAGAGATGAGCGACGGAGCTTGAAGGCGGAGGCTCTCGAAGTGGCTTCGGCATATCCCCTCCCCTATGCGTTTGCTGCTAGCGGTTGCGACACTTCGCCCGCGGCCTCTACGAGACCGCCCAACACTGAAAAGTCTGGCGGCGACAAAACGCCTTGCAAGAACGCCTCGCGGTTACGCACGCGATGTTCGAGTTCGACAGAGAGTCGAAGGTACTGCTGAGCCACGGCAAGTGCCGTGAACTTGGGGAGCTGAAAAAGGGTTTTTCCTCGCCCCGACACATCGGGGAGAATCACCGCCTGAGAGATGGAGGTCTCAAAGCGTCGCCCCGGGAGAGCTTCATTCACAACTGATTCAAGCTGGGCACGAAGTCTCGTTGCTCGTCCATCGACGTTCGTAAACACGACGCCCAGCACTTCTAGGCCAGCATTGCGGTGCTTCCGCACGTCAGCGATATCGTTGAACGCTTCGGTCAGACCTCCGAGAGATAACGGATGCGGAAACGCCGAAAGAAGAAACCACTCCGCTGACGAGTACGCAGCGACTGTCGTCGTAAACGCCGCCGATGGACCGGTGTCGAGGAAGATGAAGTCGTAGTGTGCCCGAGCCTCAGCAATGGGCCGTTCGAGGATTCGCGTCCTGTCCACGTACTTGGACACCTCATTGTCGATTTCGGCAAGCTGCGGCCGAGACGGAATCAGGTGAACACCTTCTGGCATGCGGTCACTAATCGCAAGCCCTTCCACCGTTTCGTCGGTGGTCAGAAGTTCAAGCGTCCCGTTGAAGCTATTCACCGGTACACCGAGGTGCTTCGTGGAACCGGCCGCCGGGTCAAGGTCCATCACGAGGCATCGAAAGCCGCGTTGTCCCAACGCCGCTACAAGATGCACCGTGTTCGTTGTTTTTCCAACCCCGCCCTTCTGGTTGCCGACGGCAATCACTGCCCCGAGCTTGTTTTCACTCGCCATAGCCCTCCTGTTGTTACTTTGTTTGCCTGCATGCCCGCGTCCCCGCGTGCGTGAGTGCCACCATGCCAGCACGCCCGCATGCCCTGTCTCCCAGAGCTAGCCCGCAATTAACCATGCCGCAAGAGGTTATTTGTCGCCTTCCCGTGTCCCCGCATACCAGCATGCAGGAACGCCCGCACCCCGGCATGCGTGGATGCCGGAACTCCCGCATGCTCGCGTACCCGCTTGCCCGCACGCCCGCATGCGGGTACAGGCCATCTATCCTGAAAAATGCATCTTGTCAGTGAGTTGCGAGCGTGCGAAGAGTGCCTTGACCGGTTCACAGCTTCAACTCGGTTGAACCATGCGAGGCTGTCATTCGGCAAAGAAAGTTGAGGGCAGGGGCCACAAACGAAAAAGGCGACCACAGGGTCGCCTCAATCGGGGCTCATGAAGCCAGGTTCCAATTCGCAATTCGAACCTAGCTCACCCAATGCCGTCCCGTCAACCGCTTTTCGAGGTGGACAGGATTTGTGTGCCCACACGGCCACGCCGCCAATCCGGGCGGCTTCGTTGACGTGTGCCCACGGAGCGGAGGATTCCATGACACATGCAGTGAGAAAACCAGACGGCGGGTTCGTGTTCATTCCTGCAAGCATGCTTATAGCGGCGTGGTGGCTCTACAAGCGGCGATTGATTGAGCTAAGGGACCTGAGGCTTTGGCTCGCGGCACACGAGCTCACAGCCTCACGGTGTTCGCTTAAAGAGGGCAGGGTGCCCGACTACCGGCTGGAGGAGTTCGCTCGCCTCATCGACTCGGGCTGTCGCCCTGTCGCAAGTGTGGCTCGCCTTGAGCGGGTCGGGCTAATCACATGGTCCAGGTCTCGCGTGAGCTTCGCCACGCGACTCTCCGACATCCAGGCCCAAGAACACGACTTGCTTACGGCCTCAGTGCAGGCCGTCCAGAACCATAAGCGACGGGTACCGGTGCCGCGAAGAATTCTGCGGCACCTGGCCCGTACCACTCGCCCAGCTTCCATCGCCACGGTGTTCGGCCACCTGCTTCGCTGCCTGTACTACCGCGACGGAGGATGCTCGCCCGTTGGGCTTTGCAAGGCGGCTTGGATTGCTGAGCATTTTGGTATGCACGTTCGAAACATTAAGCACGCCCGCAGGGAACTTGAATCCGCTGGCATGCTGCTTCGCCATGAGACACCCCAATGGTTGCTAAACCGCTGGGGGCTGCGGGTTGAAATCAACCTCGCCTGGCGGCCGCCCGGATTCGTGAAACGACGGAAATCGCCACCCCGAGAACGCGTCATCCGCACCCAATCGCCACCCCCTGAATCAAACAGAAAACTTTCTTCGAAAGAAGAAACCAAGAACGCGGCTCCGCCGCTCCGTTCTGGTTTCTTAGAAACGAAAAAGGGGAGCGGAGTCGATTGGCGAAACGTACACGCCCAGAATCTCAGCGACGACCAGGCCTTACTCACGCTCTACGAACAGGCCACGTCTTGGGCGATTCTCCCGCGGTGCGAATCGACGCGACTCCAGTTTTTCGCCGCCGCCGAGCACGCTCGGCGTTGCGGCCGGTCTAATCCACCCGGGCTCTTTGTCGCCTTGGTCCGTCGAAGACTATGGCACCATATCACGCAGGCCGAAGAGGATGCTGCCCGCAAACGCCTGAGACGACACGCATTCTTGAGCGTATCTACGCGACCGGCTCCGCCGGCAAGGAGCCGGTCCCCAGTCCCATCGACGAGCGATGCCGAGCGGCTCCGTATTCGAAGGGAAATTGAGCGTTCGCTCCGGGAAGCGGCCGCCGCGTGAATTGAGTAGCCCCCGCGGCTCTGCTATTCTCGGCCATGACGCTCGGGACGCAGACCCTGCAACGCCGAAAGGCTCGGCCCTTCAGGCGAGCGACTCCCTACCGGAGCCGCAAAACGCTCCTCTCGCGAGGTGAGGCGGCCTTTCACCGCGTGCTTTGCGACGCGGTATCCGGCCGCTGGCTTGTAATGTGCAAGGTGCGACTAGCCGACATCGTCTCGTGCTCATCGGCTGATTGGCTTCGCGGTCACGGCGGCAGAATCTCGCAGAAGCACCTCGACTTCGTTCTTTGCGACCCCGAAAGCTCCGCCATCGTGCTCGCCGTTGAACTCGACGACCGAACCCACAACGCACCCGAAAGACGAACGCGAGACCAATTCGTCGATGACGTGCTCGCCACCGCCGGTGTTCGACTGCTTCGGGTACGGGCTCGCTCCGCGTACGACACTGGTAGCATCGGTCGCTTTCTTCGCTTCGCACTCACACTCTCGCCGGTAGCACTTGCCCGCTGGAACCAAAGGCACTTCCAGAAACGTTGACCCACGCAAGAAGCCGAGCCATGTGCCCAATGCAGCCCCGACTTTGCAGAAGCCACGACAACTTAAGGGACTACCACTCCTCTAACCTCGATGGCGAACCTTCCATCGTAATGCACTGCCGAAAAACAGTTGGGATCATCGGTGTAGCACCAGCCACCCGGCCACTGGTCATAATACTGCTTCTCTTGATTACCTAGCTCGGTGGATTCCATGATTCCCACGGTACCGCTATAGGAGATGTCGTATGCTTGAGCTTGCAGACCAATAAAGATTGATTGTCCAGCGGGAATTACAATATTTGCGGCTGATATATCAAATTGAACCTCATAGGTAGTTCCTCCCAGAAGGTCCTGCCCATACACATTTGGTCCAGAGGTAGGGGTATCAAAGCTAGCGTTGGTAACATCACCATGGTGGGAATTAACCAAAATGGCATTCTCAGAACTCCAGACCCCAATATTCCAGTCTTGCATAGAGAAATTAAGATTGATTCCGCTTACAATGCCGCGCAGTGAAGTGAGTTTTACATTTGAATTAGGCAAACCTTGCAATACCATGACGTCAGATTTCGATTTCGAAATAAAATCTTCATACTGGGAAGTGTACCATCGGTTCCCATTCGTACTCGTATTATCCCCCCCAATCGAATCCCTAAGCACAATCTCCTGCGGGTCGCACGAAGTGCCGAAAGCCACCTGAACTGCGGCAAAGTCGGCCATGTCGGCGTCCGCGTCGAGGTCGATATCGCCCGGCTCGCAGCCGGGGTCAAGCGGTACGTCCGGACCGAGCATGCAACCGAGAAACGCCTCTACATCCACAAAGTCCAAGAGATTGTCACTGTTCATGTCACCCGGGCAGTCCGCCAGGACGCTCGCCGGCGTGACGAACACCAACATGGCAAGCAGCGCGGCCAGTGCAATCTGCTTCGTGAGCATGTTTCCTCCACCTTCTGCGGTGCCCGCAGCGTCACCTTCATGATTGACGCACGTTCCGACTCGTCCGAACACGTTCGTCCCGACAACGGCATTATATCGGCTTGCAATCCGAAATCCTCCCCGATTCATGTGCCGGTACTGCCGTTGCCCGTAAACACCGTCGCCCCGCGGGCAAACTCGTGATGAGCTCCTTCTTCTCGGTTCGCTCTCGCCAAAGCGTCCTCCACGTCGTGAACGCCTCACAGTCGAACCACGCCCGTCGCTTGAACCGTCAAGGATTTGCCCGCTTCGCGGTTCCTCCTTGACCGCCGCTCCGGGGCGTGCAGTTCGGTTCGGCGTTCATTCACGACTTAACGGAGGACGCCATGATTAGACGAGACCGAACAAAAGCAGAGCAATCATCCAAGCGAGTCGCTGCCAACGCGGCCCTGTACTCACTGGACACGCCTTTCATCGAACGCCGCGAGGCCGCACCGATTCAGCCACATGCACCGCCAGTGGGAGCATTCTCGCACTGGCTCTCCATCAACCAGATTCGCCGAATGCAACGCATGCGACGTTCCACGGTCATCGAAGCGATGGACGCCGGCGAACTACCCTTCGAACAACGCGGCCGCATACGCTACGCCCGCCTCGCTGACGTGCTCCTCTGGGAAGAACGCCGCCTTGCCGGCGTATTCACCCAAAGCCGACGCACCATCCGGGCCGACCTTTCCGAATTCGCCGAGTAATCGGCGATTCCGTTCAGCCATTTGCACAGTCTGCGTCTTTCCGACGCCTGCTTTCGCTCACCCAACGGCCCGCAGATTTCCGGCCACTGGGCAAGCCGTCGCTATGCGTGCACAGCCCTCCGGCCGGTCGATGCTTGCCCAACCACGACGTGGGCGGTTCCTTGCCGGCGAAGGAAGAATGCCGTCAGCCGACCCTCCCAGCGTTGCCCTCTGAGGCCGTCACCGCCAACTTGTCGTTCACCCTCCGCCGGTTGACCCGAGGCCGCCCCTCGCGGCCAAGCGGCATGTGCGTTGCAGTTTCCTGTCGTCACTTCGCGTCGCTCGGGCTGCTCCGCTCCCACCCGGCAAGACTCGGTGCCATCGCTTTGCTCTGTCACTCGCCTTGCTCTCTCGGGGGCTCGCGTCACATTCAGGCCCTCGCTTGCTCGGTTTCTCCTTGCGGGGCTCGCATGCCCTCCAGCCACGGGTGAGAGGGCAATGGAGCCCCCTCAGAAAACAAGGAGAAACAAAATGACGACGAAGAAACAGAAACCCGCACACACCATCAAGCTCGGCCGCGTGAAGGCCGCCATTTGGGCCAACCAGTCCGAGAAGGGCGGAACCCGCTACAACGTGACGCTCACTCGGCTTTACAAGGAGGGCGACACCTGGAAGGACTCTTCGAGCTTCGGCAGGGACGAACTTCCCCTCGCCATCAAGGTCCTCGACCTCGCTCACACTTGGATGTTCGAGCAGTCCCAAGCCGAACCCGCCAAGGAGGAACAGGCCGCCGCATAAACTCCGGCCTTTTGGCCCGCGGTCCCAAAGCCGCGGGCCATTTTTTCATGCTCAAAGCCCTACTTCAATGCCCGGCTGCTTCAAAGCTCTGATTCCCAGGTCCGGCTTCGGCCGCACTTGCCCGCCTGGGGCGGGCCGCTTCGCGGCGGCCGAAGCAGTCCAAGTCGCCACGTCTCGCCCTGAACGGTCATCGCCGCGATGGTCCTCGCGAGTATTGAGGAAACTCGCGAGGAGCCTTCGAGCCTATGGGGAGGCTCTCGGCCCGGCCTTTGGCCGGCCACAATCGTCAGCGACTCGGCTCCAAGGACTGCTTGGAGCTCTCGTCTCTGCTTGGCCTCCGCGACTCAGGGTCGCTCCGGCTCGCGGCCTGAAACGGCCGCTCGCTCGGCCTACAGGAAAAACCACCATGCTCAAGGCCGCCCGCCACGCGTGGGAGGCATCCGGGTATCGCGTTCATGGCGTAACTCTGTCCGGCAAGGCCGCGAAGGAATTGAAACGCGGGTCCGGAATCGAGACGGACACGCTCGCCATGCTCAATGTCCGTATGCAGGCAGGAATCGGCCGGCAGCTTAAGCACCACGCCAAGCAAATTCTCCGAGAGGCATTCGGAAAGCCGACGTTTCGGTGGTCCCCATTCACGATTGACAAAAAGACCGTGCTCGTCGTTGATGAGGCGGGCATGGTGGGCAATGAGCAGCTCGCGAAGCTCGTTGCCGCCACGACAAAGGGTGGCGGAATCCTCGTGCTCGTCGGCGACAAGGACCAGCTTCAGGCCATTCAAGCCGGCGGAGCCTTCTCGGGGCTGCTCGACCGCATGGCTCACAGCGAGTTAGCCGACATCGTGCGACAACGGGATGAACGAGACCGACGAGCCGTGCGGGATATCCAAGCCGGTCATTCCGGAAATGCCCTGGATAACTACCAAGACCGAAGTCGCATCCATATCGCCGACGACCGCCGACAGGCGATTGAATCTCTTGTTCGTAGCTGGAGCAAACGGGAGGCGAGAACGCCGGACCGCTCTCTCATTTTCTGCGGCACCAGGAAAGAGGCACATGACCTTAACGAACTGTGCCAAGAAAAGCGGTTACAAGCCGGATTTGTGGCGAGAGACCGCCACATCGCTCATGGCGACATCAACTTTCACGTCGGTGACCGCGTTCTGTTCACAGAGCGGTCGCGGACCCTTCGTATCGAAAACGGCGACATTGGAACTATCGTCAGCGTGAGCCCACACTCTCGAACGATGTCCGTTGACCTCGGCGACGGCGAACTTCGAATAATTCGACTAGAGAAGTATGACGCCGTGCGACTCGGCTACGCCGTTACGACCCACAAAGGCCAAGGTTCGACGGTCGAGAGGGCCTACGTTCTTGCCGGCGGAAGCATGCAGGACCGCGAGCTTTCGTACGTCCAATTCTCGCGTGCTCTCGACGAAACGTACATCTTTACGGACAGACGCGAGAGCGACATCGCACTTCAGAGCCTAACACGGGAGATGAAACGGTCGCGGAAGAAAGTCCTCGCGACCGACTTGCGAAACGCTGTTCCGCCTCCGCCACCTCCTCCGCCGCTACCGCCAGCACCGGAGATTCGTCGATGATTGCCGCGTTACCCGTTCTCGTGTTTGTTTTCTGCATCATTTTTCTGAGCCTCCTGCCAAGCATGTTCGCGGCCGGCATCGCGACGGTGGTTTGGTATTGTGCCTTGTGTGATGTCCCCGTCCCCAACAGCTATCCCGGCCCCCTTATCACCGACAGTCATAATTGGGTCGAGGCGATTGCAATTTGCTTTAAGAACCCATTTCTTTATGGCCCTTTCCTGCCATACGGATATCTGATTGTTCTCCTGATGCTCTCCATGGCAAGTCGTGGCCGGCCTACGGTTGGCGGGTTTCTCGCGTGGCTTACAGGCTTTCTCGGCTTTGGTGGCATTCCGTGGCTGGCCATGCTGCTCGTGTATGGCTTGGAGAAGAAGCTCGGTCTCGGGCATAAACCGAGCGTCTACACCGCGTTTGCTCTCGGTTCTGCAGCGTTTCTTTTTTCTTTCTACCTAGTCACCCGATTCGCCTTCATGGGAAACACCCGCAACAAGACTCCTCCTGCGCGTGGGCGCACCCTCAACACATTCGAAGAGGCGGCTGCTAGAGCCGCCAAACTCAGAAAGAAAAACGACCCAGGGCTCTACTGGGGCGGTCTCAGGCTGCCCACACACCTTTCTGTCGGTCACTTTTGTGCAAGCGGCTGTCCAGGAAGCGGAAAGACAATCACGCTTCGACTATTGCTTCAGTCTATTCTCGCACAGGCGGGGCCGGGAAGTGATTGCCGGCTCCTCATATACGACCCCAAAAGAGAGTTCTATCCGGTGCTACGCGGAGCCGGCGTTGAGAGCACACGTATCAAGATTCTCAACCCGCTCGACTCTCGGTCGGTTGCTTGGAACATCGCGGCAGACGTGAACAGCCTTTCAACGGCAGAGTCGCTCATGAAAATTCTCGTGCCGGATACGCAGGACCATAATCAGTACTTCAACAGAGCCTCTCAACTTCTAACGCTCGGCGTAATAGAGACGCTGGTTCGCCGTGCTCCGGGAGTATGGACGTTACGCGACGTAATCGCCATTCTGCTCAGCGACAAGCGACTTGAACGCGTTCTGTCATCGCACGCGGATGGGCGCGACCTCTACGAGCGGGTTTGCACTGGGTCGCGTAGCTATGGCGACATCCGGCCGACACTTGACACCCTCATTCGTCCGTATCGAGCCGTTGCTGCCCGTTGGGAGCAGGCCTCTGGAACGTTTTCAATTTCCGCTTGGCTCAAGAGTGAGGATATTCTCCTCATGAGCTTGGACCGTTCACTTGCTGCTGGTCTCATTCCAATCTATCGCGTAATTCTCGAATTCGCCTCGCAGCAAATTGTCGGTCCCACCGAATCATCGGCACCCGGCAACACGAAAAGAACCTGGCTCATCGTTGACGAAGCCCGTGAGGCCGGAAAGCTCCAGGGTCTAAGGTCTTTGATGAATGACGGCCGAGCCTTCGGTGCAAGAGTCGTTCTCGCCTTCCAAGATTACGCCGGCATCCGGTCTGTATACGGACCGGATGAAGCCAGTGAGGTCACGGGGCTATGCCTGAATCATGCAATTCTTCGGCCGGGCTCATCGGTCTCGGCTGAGTGGGCCGCTGGCGTCATCGGTCAAGCTGAAGTCCGCGAGTGGTCCTCCGGACATTCGTCGAATGAACAGGGCAAGAGTGTGTCCGCAACCGAGCACATCCGACAACGCGTCGCCGTTCTGCCCGATGAGCTCCGCGACCTTCCCGAACCGAACGAGGCGGGCGTGCATGGTTACTTCGCGACGCCCACGCTTGGCGTCTACCGGGCTTCGGTCCCGTTTTCCGGAAAGAACGGGGATTTCAAGCTGGCACCGCTCTTGGACGACCCGTTTCATCCAAGACCCGGCATTGAGCCGGAGCTTTCGCAGTGGACAGATGCCGACTGGGACAGGCTCGGTGCGTTTCCGCCAATCGCACCTGACCAAGAAACTCCGCCACATAAACCCGATTCGCAGCGGTCACTCTTCGACGATATCGACCGCATCGACTGAAATATCCGGACAACATGAAGCTGGGCTCACCGGTCCGGCTTGTTTCATGTTCGGGTTGCACAGCGGGGACTACCGCTGCCCGTTGCGGATAGAATGCAAGCTCGAACGCGTGCCGAGAGAGAGACTGAACGCCGCGTTTGTTCGACGCAAACGCTCATGAGAGTATCAAAATGACTCGACCCGGCCCGCTGAATTCGAACGAGGGCAACCAACGCGAGGAAGCACCGTCACCGACAAACATCCTGCGAAGGCGTATTCGCGAGGACCTCGATATTGTCGCCGTCATCCGCGACTACACGCCGCTGAGGGCGGACGGTGACCTCTTCCGGGGCCGCTGCCCGTTTCATGCCGACGCGGGCGAAGCACTGGAGGTGTGCCCCAAACGGAGGCTCTTCCGATGCCCGGCCTGTGGCACACATGGAGACCTCACGAGCTTCTTTCAGTTGCTTGACCGCATGGACCAAACCACGGTCACGCGACAACTCGCAGAACTTGCGGGAGTTTCCCAGTAGATAGACGGCGTGCAGAAGCAGCACCCAACTGGCCAAGTGACAAAGCCCACTCCGGCTCAGGTGCTTACCGGCTAGTGAGGGAATACGCGACGTAGCAAATGACCCAGTGACGTATCAGCGTGTCGCAGAGATGATGATGGGACGTGGGGAGTCTTATGAAAGAGCTCTTGAATCAGCCTACGCGGGCAGGCCGATGAGTGCCCGAAGCTGCCTCTCGTAGCTGGGCTCTGCCACCAAACAAGCTTCAATCGTTTGATGGCACTCCATGACTGGGACTCTTCCGAACGAACGATGACCAGCCGCTTGTCCCGCTGTGTAAGCTGCACTCAGAGCAGCGCGTTGCGAATGCTCGTACGGTTGACCGGACGCCTTCATGACCGCCTCTGACCCAGCCGCAAACCAACGCTGATTTAGGTTGGGACCGGTAGCGTCCACGCGAAGAATTCCGTCCAGAAAATCGCGAACCGTTGCTTGGTGCTCAACCGGCACCTTGTGCAGGACGAGCTTTGCGGCGATGGCGGCGACCAAATGAAGGTCCTGACGGCCGGTCGCCTCAATGTCCTTCCAATCAATCGCCGAGGGCATGAGACTTTTCCCCGATGGGCCGGATACTCTCGCCTACCACGCACCGAGACTTTCGAGGCGAGATTCTACACGCCCGGCCCGGCTGCCCTCAACGCCCGCTCTCAAAGTCGCCGCGGCGAATTTCTCGTACTACATTTTCGGGTCAACCGGGACTACTTGGGGTCGAACGTAGTCCCGCGAACGATTCAGAATCCGCGTTTTTGAGGCCGCCAGACGGGTTTTCGGGGAGAGGTCGTACGACGGGGCGAAATTGGGAAGCTGGCATTCTACCACTGAATTACGCCCGCAAAGCACCGCAACACGCGGCTCATCATTCTGCTCGGCTCGCCGAGCCCGGCCCAAACCCATCAAAACAGATCAGAAACTACTCGCGCGAAGAGCTCTGCCTGCGCACGGCAGTTTCCGTTCGCCGTCGAGTGGTAGCCGCCTTTCCGCCGGCTGCAATGATGTCGCCGTCGCACCGGGGTGCCGATCATTCAGTGCATCCGATAACGTGCCCACTGCGCCGAGCGGCTTCGACGCCCGGCGCTAAGTCACAGCAGGAAGCCCGAAAGATGCACGCTGACAACGTAAGCTTCGCCCCCAGACTCACCCGCGCCCCGATTCGCATCGCGGCGCTGGTCGCCTCAACCTCGCTCTTCGCCGCCACTGGCGGTTGCCCGACGCCGCTTCCCGGCGGTAACAACGGCAACAGCAATTCGGCATCAAACGACAACGTCAATGCGAATGCCAGCGCGAACGGCAATACGAACACGAACGCCAATACCAACCAGAACGCGAACAGCAACAGCCTGCCCAGGGTCAAGGTGCGCGTGAGCGACCTGTCCACCTTGGAGGGCGCGAGGGTGCGTGTGACCGCGCGGCTCGGCGACACGGTCCTCGCCGACTCGGGCTAAACAACCGTATCCCCGGGCCAGACGCAGTCCTTCGACATCGAATGCGTGACCAACTTCGGCGCGATCTATCGCCTCACCGTCGAAAGCGCCTCGGCGGCGTCAGCCGTTCAACCGACCTTCCAGGACACGCCCCAAAGTTTCGTCGGCTGCGGCGGCACGCTGTCCGGCTTCGTCGTCGAAGACTTCTTCACCTTCTCCCCCTTTGCTTCTGCAGCTCCGACAGCCGCACCCGCGGACGGGCCGCGACAACGCCCGCGTCGCCCAATATCGCCGCCCCCTCCACCGACGCCGCCACGGCGCAGCCGACCAGGCAATCGAACCAGTGATTGTCGACTCC
>JANRJD010000042.1:0-2161 GCA_033764195.1 Phycisphaerae bacterium
ATGTCCGCCGGCGTCCACGTAGGCGTAGCCGGCCCAATCGTTTCCGTCGTAGAGATTGAACCCTCTCGCCCCACCATCATTGATCAGGTAGCGGTGATGCTTTTCGCGCGAGATGCCAAGGACCCGCTCATCCGCTTGCGCCAGGCGACGCAGGGTCGAAGCCTCTTCCTTGAGCGGCGTGACGTCGTATCGCGAGCCCCACAAGCTGCCGATCAATTGCTCTCGCGGTGCACTGACACTGTAGATCGGAAATCGCGGAAGCAGTCCGTGGCGGATGTAGAGCCCTTGCGAGACCGTGTTGAAGCTGAAGGTGATGAGCACTCTGTTGGAAGCGCCCGATTTCTCGGCGTGTTCGAGAGTCCGCCTGATCAGTTCGTCGCCGACGCCCCGCCCCTGGTGATCGGGCGACACGAATAGCTGCGCCAGAAACCACATGTCGCCACAGACCCAACTCCAGGCGAAGCCGAGGATCCGCCCGCTATTCTCCGCCACCCAGAGACCGTCGGCATCATCCTTCAAGGAAAACGACTGAAACTTGGGAGGGGAAGAAACGGCCATCGGCCCGAAGCCATGCCGCTGCGTGAGATCGTTGATACTCGAGACGACAAGGGCGTCGGCAAGCTCCAGATCTCCCGCGCGCGCCGGCCGGCAAACCACAGACATTGGGCAACTCCGTTGGATGCTGTAGCGTTATTTCAATACCTCGCCGCGCCGGGATCGAGCCCGAGGGCCAACCGGCCGGCGATGATGTAGTTGTTCGGGCTCATCGCGACATGCTTCGCCGCGGCGCGCACATCGCGGACTGCACGCTCCAAGGCGCAGGTCTCGAAGATGGCGGCGGCGCCCGCGCTGGCGGCCAGCATGTCGGTGACGGACATCGCAGTCTCCGCCGCATGTGCGTTAGCGATTCGAATGTCCGCGCGTGCTTCCACCAGTCGTTGGCCGCCCGTGCCGGTGGCAGCCATCAATTCCACCATGGTATCGATCAGGAAGGCGCGGGCAGCGCGAAGCATCGCTCGCGTGCGGCCGACCGTCGCCTGAACGGTCTCGCGATCGCGAAGCAAGGCTCGGGTGCCGACGCGGCTTTTCCGGCAGGCGAGCTCTGCGAACGAAGTTATTGCGCCGGAGGCGATGCCGAGCGGCACCCCACAGATGCTCCACGCGAACACCGATGATGGCGGCATGCGATAGAGCAGCCCGGGCTGGGTCGGTTCCCGCCCGAGAAACGGATGGACGTGAGCGGCTGGGACGAAAACATCCCGTGCCTCGAAATCGCAACTTCCAGTGCCACGCAGTCCGGACGCATGCCAGTTGTCGAGGATGGTCACGTCTGCCCGGCCGAGATAGCAGCAGAGAAGCGGCGAATCCGGATTCTCGGGCCTGACGCTGGCTAACACCATGAAGCGTGTCGCGTGATGCGCGCCGCTACCAAATGGCCATCGTCCGTTGACACAGTAGCCGCCATCGACCGGGGTCGCCGTGGCGACCGCACCGGTCGAACTGGCGACGAAGGCATGCCGGTCGGCGAACCAGTCGCGTGCGACGGCCTCACCGAGATAGCCACCGATCCGGCTCATGCCGCCTCCGTTGCCGACAAGCCAGCCGACCGAGCCGTCGAGCGCCGAGGCGGCCTCGACTATTCTCATGAACTCGAAGGGAGACAGCTCGGGCCCGCCGAGTGCTTCGGGCAGCCACAGGCGAAATAGGCCTGCGTCGGCGAGCGCCGCGAAAACCGCCTCCGGCAATCGGCGCCCGCTGTCGAAGTCGTCGCGCTGCGCGGAGATCAGCGGAGCCAGCGCCCGGACGGCCTCCAGCAACCGGCAAACCCGGTCCGGCGCACCGGCAATCATGGTCGGGACGGCACAGGCCGTCAGATCAGACTGCGCCATGACCATCGGCCTCCATCGCACTGCAGAAATCGCGCATTGGGCAGCCCTCGAAGTCTTTTCAGCACGGTTGCAGCATGATCGCCCGTTCCCCCGAGGTCCTGAATCTGTTCCGAAAAAGTTGCAAATTCCGCCGAATATGTAGTCTCTAGGCCATGGCGACGATCCACGAATTCGGCCCCTACCGCCTCGACGCGGACGCCGAGATGCTGTTTCGGGGCTCCGAACCGGTCGCGCTCGGACGACGCGCGGTGACACTGCTCCGACTGCTTGTC
>JANRJD010000005.1:0-142313 GCA_033764195.1 Phycisphaerae bacterium
TTGGGTTTCAGGTATTGGTCGGTCGTTTTGTGCCCAGTGCGCTTCGCGCCCGTGCATGCGTGGGGCGCGGGGATCCTGATGAATCGTTTGCTGGGATTGGCGCGGAGGCGAGGGGCGGGCGGCGGGGTGTGGGGGATTGGCGGGGTTTGGCGGAGAATGGGCGTGATTGCGGGGGCGGGCGGAGCGGCGATGACGAGCGGGGGCGGTGAAAGGTGGGCACGGGCCCACCCTGCGAAACTTGATTGCGGACGTCGTCTTGCAATGGTAACCTCAACCTAGAGTTCTGCGCTGGCCCGACCGAGTCAGTCGTCGACTCGCTTGGAAATCAACGACAATTTGAAGGGTGCGGGTAGGCTGACCTATCTACAAGCGGAGCGGCCTGACGATGAGTGAAACCCCCGACAACGCCGCGCCAGACTACACGACGGCCAAGGCGATTCGTTTGATTCTGGATCGGAGTCCAAGCGAGTTTAAGCATCGATTGGCCGAAGCAGATATGGAGTCGTTAGGCTTGCTGTGGGTATCATGGCTGGACAAGGCCGACGCCTTGTCGGATTTTGCCGGGAACGCTGCCGCGTGGGAGTTGATTGTACGCCTTACGGCTGTCCTGCTCTTTGGCACCGCATTTAGCTTGGTCGAGGGCGGATTGTGGTGGCTTGGGGCCGCAATAATTCCCGCGGTACTTATATTTAGTTGGTGGTTGTGGCGGAGAAGTCGATGGCTCCGAAGCGTCCGAATGCATATTGTTTGGGGCAACGAATTAGCCGGAGCGATAAGTAAGCAAGTGGCATGCGCGCCTTCTGAGACTGGACGAATTGCACTAGAGAAAGTATCAGGCAACGTCGCTAAGTTTGAGGCTAACTACGCGGAATGGACAGGTAGCTGGCGCAGAGTATCGCAACACTCGTCCGAAGCATCAATGCGAGCGCGATATCTCGTTGAATTGGCCAAGATCAATGCTGTAGGCATGTACTCGTCCGTCGGCGAGGTTTATCCATCTTTCCGGCTCCTTCCGTTTTCGGACTGGGACCGCACATTGACCACTGCAGGTCTATACTGTGCGACAGTTGAATTGCATCTCGCGTCACTCTCGAATACTGATAAAACGAAGTACAGCACGGAGCTTTCTATCGCAATCACCGGGTGGAATGAAAACGCCACAGAGTGGATGCGGGAGTGTTCAAGCACCGTCGAAGCAATACTGAATAACAACGGGCCGACAGCGATGATGGCGCTGAGCGGGCAGCATGCGCTTGGTTTCTGGATATGTTCAAGTCTTTACAATCGTCAACCAGATAATAAAAATGAATTGCAGCACTGCATGTTGGCCGCTGCAATGTGCATAAAGTGCTTTCGAAACTGTTGGACCGTCCCGCTACCACGGTAGTTAATCGGCGGCTTACATCGGCTGGCACGATTCCGCGATAGGCGAAGGAGGGCTGCGACGACTTACAAATTCCGCGCGATCGCCGGAAAGGATGACGCGATCGCATGTCCGCACCGTCGGGTCGATGACCCGACCTACGTTACTACTTTTTGAGAGCCTTCGCCTTTAGCTGTAGGCTCGTGAGACGCTTGTCGCGCTGGTGCGGAATCTCGTAGACGATATAGAGCAGGTGCATGAATGTCTCCGCGACGTCAGCGATGCACTCCGAATCGAGAATCGACTGCTTTGCTACGTCTCCATCATTCGGATGAATTGAGCCATTGCCAAGGTCTTTTATCAATGCCAAGAATTCGTCCTCAAGCTCCATTGCCCATTTCGGCGCGGCTCCGGCCTTACGCGCATCGGAGAGGTCTGACAACTTCTTTCCTAGCATGCCATTCTTATAGCCTTGATCGAACAGCAATTGTTCTAGCGCGCCGCGATACATCGCGATAGCGGCACTGTTTGCCCCGACCGAGTGCGATCGATGCGCCTGATCTAAGTAGTACGCAACAGCTGGCGGAGTGTGTGCCGTTCGCAAGCCGCCATGATGCTCCGAAAGCATCGCAAGTGCCGGCCCATCGGGACCCCGGTAGATAACCGCGATCAATCGGCTCTGGCACTGCACACAGGAGAGATTGAAGATGCTGGGCGCGAGGATGTCAGCACTGCTTCGGACTGGATCAGCGGTGTGGGCGGCTCTCAGTTCGCGCTCCTCGCGGCTCGGCCCGGAAAGGCCGATTGGTCCAACGCTGAAACCCTCCTCAATCGATGCAACTTTATACAGCCTGTGGGCAACATCTGCGCAGTTTGGCTCTACAGAATAGCGACGACTGTCGCCGCAAGTTGCGCAGAATAACTCGCCAGCGACAACGGGATCCTGACGCTCATTTGGCGAACTGCGGTGAGTCCGGACACGTGCGCCCAGTTCTTTTGCATTGCTCCGGAGGAACTGAATGAACTCGGACAAATTATCAAGCATTTTAGGGTCCTATGCGCAAGGCATTATCCGTTGAGCGAATGGGTCGCGGTGATCTTTGCCGATTGGCCGTCAAAATCCGCCAATCTCCGCGAGGCGGCGTTCGCGCGGCATGGCGTTTGCGTCGCGCAAGCGTGTTTCACGTGAAACAGGTTTGCCGGGTTGGGGAGTGGGGCGGTCGCCGAGGCGGGGGCGGCCGCGCGGGCTGAAGCCCGCGGCTCGTTTCGCCACTCCCAGCAAGGCAAAGAAAAAGGCAGGGCGCGGGGGACCGCGGCCTGCCATAAGTTGATGATTGCGAGCGACATTCCCCGCCCCGATCCGTGGCGAGCATGGGTCACGGAGTACCGTGACCCATGCCGCCCGCCGTGACCCATGCCGCCCACCGAGCACGGGTCACGGAGTACCGTGACCCATGCCACCCAGGTGGATTTACATCCCCATGCCGCCCATGCCGCCCATACCACCCATGCCGCCGCGGCCGCCGCCGGCGGGCTTCTTGTCTTCCTTTTCCTTGATCTCGCTGACGACGGCGTCGGTCGTGAGCAGCAGGCTGGCGACGCTGGCGGCGTTTTGCAGGGCGACGCGCTCGACCTTCAGCGGAACGATGACGCCCATCTTGATCAGGTCGCCGTATTCCTCGGTGAGGGCGTTGTAGCCAAAGTTGTTGCCGGTGCCTTCGAGGACCTTTTGGCAGACGATCGAGCCGTCGAGGCCGGCGTTTTCGGCGATCTGCTTGATCGGGGCGCGGAGGGCGCGGCGGATCAGGTCGATGCCGGTCTTCTGGTCGCCTTTGGCCTTCTTGAGGGCGGCGTCGAGAGCGGCGTCGCAGCGGAGGACAGAGACGCCGCCGCCGGGCAGGATGCCCTCTTCGACCGCGGCACGGCAGGCGTGGAGGGCGTCTTCGACGCGGGCCTTCTTTTCCTTCATTTCGACTTCGGTCGCGGCGCCGACGTTGATCTGGGCCACGCCGCCGCTGAGCTTGGCGAGGCGCTCTTCGAGCTTCTCGCGGTCGTAGTCGCTGGTGGTGGCGTCGATCTGGTGCTTGATCTGCTCGATGCGGCCCTTGATGTCGGCCGTCTTGCCCGCGCCTTCGATGATGGTGCAGGTTTCCTTCTCGACGACGACGCGCTTGGCGCGGCCGAGCTCGTTGAGGCCCATCTTCTCGATGTTGATGCCGAGGTCCTCAACGACGGCGGTGCCGCCGGTGAGAACGGCGATGTCGGAGAGCATTTCCTTTCGGCGATCGCCGAAGCCGGGGGCCTTGACGGCGCAGCCCTGGATGATGCCGCGGAGCTTGTTGAGGACGAGGGTGGCGAGGGCTTCGCCTTCGACGTCTTCGGCGACGATCAGCAGCGGCTTGCCGGCCTTGGCGACCTGCTCCAGCAGCGGGAGGAGGTCCTTGACGTTGCTGAGCTTCTTTTCGTGGATGAGGATGTAGGGATTGTCGAGGACGCACTCCATCGACTCGGGCTTGTTGATGAAGTGGGGGCTGATGTAGCCCTTGTCGAACTGCATGCCTTCGACGAGATCGACGGTGGTGTCGATGCTCTTGCCCTCTTCGACGGTGATGACGCCGTCCTTGCCGACCTTTTCCATGGCGTCGGCGATCTTGTCGCCGATCTCGCGGTCCTGGTTGGCGGCGCAGGTGCCGACCTGGGCGATCTGCTCGCGGCCCTTGACCGGGGAGGCCATCTTTTTGAGGGCTTCGATGACGGTTTCGACGGCGGTGTCGATGCCGCGCTTGAGCTCCATGGCGTTGGCGCCGGCGGCGAGGTTTTTCAGGCCTTCGTCGAAGATGGCTTCGGCGTAGATGGTGGCGGTGGTGGTGCCGTCGCCGGCGACGGTGCTGGTCTTGCTGGCGACTTCCTTGACCATCTGGGCGCCCATGTTTTCATAGGCGTTGTCGAGCTCGATCTCCTTGGCGACGGTGACGCCGTCTTTGGTGACGGTGGGGGCGCCGAAGGACTTTTCGATGACGACGTTTCGGCCGCGGGGTCCGAGGGTGACCTTGACGGCTTTGGCGAGCTGACGAACGCCGCGGCGAATGGCTTCGCGGGCTTCCATGTCATAGGCGATCTGTTTGGCGGCCATTGAGCGTTTCTCCTGGTGTTGTCAGCCGCCGGTCGTTGGGCCGCGTTGGATTCGATCGCGAATGGTCTCGCGGCCTGATTTCGTCCGGCTGGGCCTGGTTCGGGTCAGTTTTCCCATGAAACGGGCTGTCTGGGCCAGTTCGGGCGGCGTGCGAACGAAGGTTCGCTGGCCGCGCGGAATTGGCTTGGGAGGGGGATAAGCAATTGGCGCGCCAGAGCTGTTTTCGGCTCGACGTTGCGGCGTAAGATGTTTTGCGGCATAGAGATAGGGAATCTTGGCGGGGCGGGGCTGTGGCCCGGAGATTGCCGGAATGGACCCCGGCGGCTTGTGTCACATTGGCAGGTCTGCCGGTGGGCGGGTCAACGCAACAGCAGCCACGCGGCCAGGCTCAGTCCGGCGACTACCGCCGCCCCGGCCCACGCCAGCACCCGGTTGACGATGCGGGTCTGCTCTTTGGCGCGGGCGACGGCGTCGGCGTAGGGGGTGTTGCTGAAGGAGACGAGGGTGTAGAGGGGGGTGTACCAGTTCGGCAGCCAGCGATGGAGCGTGCGTTCCCAGGCTTTGTGGAGCTGGAATAGACGCGAGCCGGAGTGGTCGCGCATTTCGATGAAGTTGTGGAGGGCGAGGTCGGCGACGGTGTCGGCGTTTCGCTTGCGGGCTTCGTAGAAGCGGGCGAAGAGCGATTCCCAGTCGATCGCGCCCGGCTCGCCGGCGAAGCGCGGCTCGGGGGCGCGGGTCGGGGCGGAGGCGGAGCGCGGGGCCTGCGCGCGGGCGGCGTCCAGGATCTGGCCGAAGACGTTGCAATCTTCAAACGCACAATTCATGCCTTGCCCGTAGAACGGCACGATGGCGTGGGCGGCGTCGCCGAGGATCAGCACCTTGTCGCGGTAGTGCCAGGGGCCGCAGCGGACGGTGAGCAGCGAACTGGTCGGGTTGCGCTGATAGTCCTCGACCAGCGTGGGCATGAGCGGGACGGCGTCGGGGAAGATTTCGCGGAAGTAGGCTTCGACCTCGGCCGGCGTGCGCAGGCGGTCGAAGCCGTTGGGGCCGGTCCAGGGCCAGAAGCAGGTGCAGGTGAAGGATCCCTCGGGGTTGGGCAGCGCGATCATCATGAAGCTGCGGCGGGGCCAGATGTGCAGGGCGTTGGGCTCCATGCGAAAGCCGCCGCCGTCTTTGGGCGGGATGTGCAGCTCTTTGTAGCCGTGTGCCAGATATTCCTGCGAATAGTCGAAGCGGTCGACCTTTTGCATGCGGCCGCGGATGGCGGAGAAGGCGCCGTCGGCGCCGATGATGATGTCGGCCTCGGCGCGGCGCGATTCGCCGGTTTCGGCGTGTTCGAGCATGACGGCGGGGGCGTCGAGATCGGCATCGACGCAGCGCCAGTCGAAGTGCATGCGGACATTGGGCAGTTTGGCGGCGGCTTCGATCAGCAGCAGATTGAGCGCGGCACGCGAGACCGAGTTGATGGCCTTGCTGGGGTCTTTGTCGTAGGGCTGATAGGCGAGGTCGCCGTGTTGGGGGTGGATCATGCGGCCGCGCATCGGCACGGCGATCTTCATGATCTCATCGGCGAGGCCGACGCGTTCGAGCGCGGTGAGGCCGCGGGTGCTGAGGGCGAGGTTGATGGAGCGTCCGCCGACGACTTTGCCGCTGCGCGGGTCGGGTCGGCGTTCGTAGAGGTCGACGGGGTAGCCGGCGCGGCCCACATAGACGGCGAGCAGCGCGCCGCAGAGGCCGGAACCGACGATGGCGATGCGAGGGTTTGCGGAGTGTGGCACGGTCGAAGGGTATGGCGGAACGGGGAAACAGTGAACCGGCGGGGCGGCGGTTGGCGCGTCGGCGATCGAGCGAGCGGGGCCTGACGGCGCTTGACCTGCCCGCGGCCTCGCCCGACTCTGCACAACATGATGCGACCTTACACCGAGCCGGACGCGGTTCCCTTCTCGCCGGCGGGGCCGCATGATCAGCCGCTGGAGTTCGACGCGGCCGAGACCATCTGCACGCATCTGGGCGAGGCGGCGATGGAGGTGGGTGGGCCGGCGGCGTTGCCGATCTATCAGGCTTCGACGTTCGTCTATCCCTCGTGCGCCGATTTCGAGGCGCGCAAGCGGCCCGACAGCCCTTACTTCGAATACACGCGCGTCGGCAACCCGACGACCGCGGTGTTGCAGACCAAGCTCGCGGCGCTGGAAAAGGGCCGCTGGTGTTATGTGCTGGCGAGCGGCATGTCGGCGATCGTCGCGGCGCTGAACAGCTCGCTGCATGCGGGGGCGCACGTCGTCGCCTGCGGGCAGTGCTACTGGCCGGCGCGGCGCTACATGGTGAACTATCTGCCGCGGTTCGGCGTCGACACGACTTTCGTGCCGACGCTCAACCCTGATGATTATCTGGCGGCGCTGCGACCCGAGACGCGCGTGCTCTACCTTGAGAGCCCGACCAGCGGGACGATTGAGCCGATGGACTACGAGGCCTTGGCGCACGAGGCGCGAAAGCGGGGCGTCGTGTCGATCATCGACAATTCGTGGGCGGGGCCGACCTATTCGAATCCGCTGGAATTCGGCGTGGATATGGTCGTTCACAGCGCGACGAAGTACATCGGCGGACACAGCGATGTCGTCGCGGGGGCGGTCATCGGGCGCGATGCCGAGTTGCAAAAGCGCGTCTTTCGCGAGGTGGAGCTTGTCGGCGGCACGACCGACCCCTTCGCCGCGTGGCTGATGCTGCGCGGCCTGCGGACGCTGAGCCTGCGAATCAAGCAGATGGAGCAGAGCGCGCTGGCGGTTGCTCGGCGGCTGGCGGCGCATCCGGCGGTGCGGCGCGTGTCGCATCCGGGGCTGGAAGGGTCGGCTTCGCGGGCGATTGTGCAGAAGTACTTTCGCGGCACGGGCTCGCTCTTCAGTTTTGAGCTGCGGGAGCAGACAAAAGAGGCCGCCTATCGCTTCGTCGATCGGCTCAAGCTCTTCAGCATCGGCGTCAGTTGGGGCGGCCACGAAAGTCTGGCGCTGGCGGGGCAGTGGTTCAGCGATCCGCGATCGCCGTGCTGGACGGTGCGGCTGCATTGCGGGTTGGAGGCGACGACCGATCTGGTGGCCGACGTGGAACAGGCGTTGCAAGCATGAGCAAAAAGACGAAATCATCGCGGCGCGCGGCAAAGGGCGAGAGTCCGGCGCAGACGTCGACGCGGACGGGGTCGCATGAGAGTTTTCAGCATCCGCTTGCGTCGCGCTATGCGTCGGCGGAGATGCTGGCGCTGTGGAGTCCGCAGCGGCGTCATGGCACCTGGCGGCGCATCTGGGTCGCGCTGGCGGAGTCGCAACGGGCGCTCGGCCTTCCCATTCGCGAAGAGCAGATTCGGGCGCTGCGAGCCGCGGTGGATGAGATCGATTTCGCGAAGGCCGCGCAGTATGAGCGGGCCACGCGACACGACGTCATGGCGCACATTCGCGCCTTCGGCGACGCGGCGCCGGCGGCGGCCGGGGTGATTCACCTGGGCGCGACCAGCATGGACATCGTCGACAACGCCGACCTGCTGCTGACGCGCGACGCGCTGGGCGTGGTTTGCGGTCGGCTGGCGGCGGCGGCGAACAAGCTGGCGGATTTCTGCGAGCGCTATGCCGACCTGCCGACGCTGGGCTACACGCATTTGCAGCCGGCGCAGCTAACGACGGTGGGTAAGCGCGCGACGCTGTGGCTACAAGACCTGGTTCGCGATGTGCAGCAGCTCGAATCGCTGCGGCGCGGGTTGCTCTGTCGCGGGCTGCGCGGCGCGACCGGGACGCAGGCGAGCTTTCTGGCGCTATTGGGGTCGGCGGGCAAGGTGGAGAAGCTGGAGGCGCTCTTCGCGCGAAAGCTCGGTTTTGCGGGGTGCTACAGCGTCTGCGGCCAGACCTACTCGCGAAAGATCGACGTTGAGATCATCAACGCGCTGTCGTCGTTCGCGGCGGGCGTCATGAAGATTTGCAACGATCTGCGGATGTTGCAGATGCTCAAGGAGATCGAAGAGCCCTTTGAGCGCGAGCAGGTCGGCAGCTCTGCGATGCCCTACAAGCGCAACCCGGCGCGGGCGGAGCGCGCGACCGGTCTGGCGCGATATCTGCTGAGCCTGGCGGCGAACCCGCTGATGACGCTGTCGGATCAGGGCTTCGAGCGCACGCTCGACGATTCGGCCAATAAGCGGCTCGTCTTTCCCGAGGCGTTTCTCTGTGCCGACGCGATCGCGATCATCCTCGACAACGTCTTCGACGGGCTGGTCGTCTACCCCGAGATGATTCGCGCTCATCTCGCGGCGGAGCTGCCCTTTATCGCGACGGAGAACATCCTGATGGCGGCGGCGCGGGCCGGCGGCGATCGCCAGGAGCTGCACGAGCGGCTGCGTGTTCATAGCCACGCCGCGGGCGAGCAGGTGAAAAAGCATGGGCGGGCGAATGATTTGATCGAGCGATTGCGGGCCGATGCGGCGTTCGCCGGGGTGCGTTGGGAGCGCGTCCTTGCGCCGGAGGCCTATGTGGGGCTCGCCCCGCGTCAGACGAAGCGATACGTCGCCGAGGCGCGTCGGGCGTTGCGGGCCGTGGGCACAACGGCCGGCGGCGCGGTCGAATTGCGGGTCTGAGGGGTCGAACGAAGGCCCCGTCACCGAAGGTCTCGCACGCGGCCGGCGGATTCGGTCGCGACCGCACAAAAGCGCCCGACCATCTTCAACGGATGAAACTGCCGTCGTGTTAGCGGCCTTCGCGCGGGGCCGTTAGAATCTTTGGCCGTGAGGGCAGAGCAGGGGATTCGAGCCGGTGCTCGATCGGGTCGGACCTCGGCGGACGCTTGCGTCCGACTCCGAGAGTGTTGTCCGAGCCGGTCGCGGAATCGGCGGTTGAATCCGGCAAACGCCCGCGCGAAACCTGAGAACGCCATCAAGCCCCAGACGCTGAATAGGGAACCGCGAGAATCATGACCGACCGCACCCGCATCGACGAGTTGCTCAGCCCCTCCGACACCTTTGCCAACCGCCACATCGGCCCGCGCGATCACGAGCTGCCGAAGATGCTCGCCGCGATCGGGGCGCGCTCGCTCGACGAACTGATTGAGCAGACCGTGCCGGCAGACATCCGGTTGAAGCAGCCGCTCGAGATCGGCGAGCCGGTCAGCGAGCATCGCCTGCTGCGCGATTTGCACGCGATCGCGAGCAAGAACGAGGTCTATCGCTCGCTGATCGGCATGGGCTATTACGGCACGATCACGCCGCCCGTCATTCAGCGCAACATTCTCGAAAACCCCGGCTGGTATACGCAGTACACGCCCTATCAGGCGGAGATCGCGCAGGGTCGCATGGAGGCCCTGATCAACTATCAGACGATGGTCTGCGATCTCACGGCGCTGCCGCTGGCCAATGCCTCGCTGCTCGACGAAGCCACCGCCGCGGCCGAGGCCATGCACATGTGCAAGGCCGTGTGCCCCAACGAATCGGCGAATACGTTCTTCGTCGCCGCCGATTGCCATCCGCAGACGATCGCCGTGGTGAAGACCCGCGCCTGGCCGTTGAAGATCGAGGTGGTCGTCGGCGATCCGCTGACCGCAGATTTCTCGAAGCAAAACATCTTTGGCGCGTTGCTCCAATATCCCGCGACCGACGGTCGTCTGACCGATTACGCGGCGCTGGTGAAGAAGGCTCACGACGGCGGCGCGTTCGTCTGCGCCGCGACCGACCTGCTGGCGCTCACGCTCATTACGCCGCCCGGCGAATGGGGCTGCGATATCGCCGTCGGCTCGGCCCAGCGTCTGGGCGTGCCCATGGGCTACGGCGGCCCGCACGCCGCGTTTATGGCCTGCAAGGATGATTTCAAGCGACAGCTTCCGGGCCGGCTGATCGGCGTCTCGCGCGATTCGCACGGCAACCCGGCCTATCGCCTGTCGATTCAGACCCGCGAACAGCACATCCGCCGCGACAAGGCCACCAGCAACATTTGCACGGCGCAGGTGCTGCTGGCGGTGATGTCGGGCATGTACGCGGTCTATCACGGGCCGAGCGGATTGAAGCGGATCGCGTCGCGCGTGCTGGCGTTTTCGCGGGTGCTGGCGGCGGGCGTGAAGCGGCTCGGCCACAGCGTTGCGTCGGAGCAGTTCTTCGACACGATCCGCGTGAAGGCCAAGGCCGGCGCTGCGCCGGCGATCCTCGCCGCCGCCAAGCAGGCCCGCATCAACCTGCGCGACTTCGGCGACGGCACGATCGGCGTCTCGCTGGATGAGCTTACCGACGCGCGCGAGATCGCCGCGCTGCTGGCAATTTTCAACGGCGGCCGCGATGCGGGATTCACCACCACCGACCTGACGACGGGTATTGACGCCGCGCCGCCGAAGGGATTCGCGCGGGAGACGGCGTTCCTGACGCACCCGGTCTTCAACACGCATCACAGCGAACACGAGATGCTGCGCTATATGTACAAGCTGCAGCAGCGCGACCTGTCGCTGGCGACGAGCATGATTCCGCTGGGTTCGTGCACGATGAAGCTCAACGCGACCAGCGAGATGATCCCGGTCACGTGGCCGGAGTTTGGCGGGCTGCATCCCTTCGCCCCGCGGTCGCAGACGGCGGGCTATCAGCATTTGTTCCAGACGCTCGAGACGTGGCTGGCCGAGGTGACCGGCTTCCCGGCGATCTCGCTGCAGCCCAATGCGGGCGCGCAGGGCGAATATGCCGGGCTGCTGGTGATTCGTGCGTATCACGAATCGCGCGGGGACCACCATCGCACCGCGTGCCTGATTCCCGTCTCGGCTCATGGCACGAACCCCGCCAGCGCCGTAATGGCCGGCTTCGAGGTCGTGCCGGTCGCCTGCGATGAGCAAGGCAACGTCGATCTGCATGACCTGCGGTCGAAGATCGAGGCCAATCGCAAGAACATCGGCGCGCTGATGCTGACTTATCCCTCGACCCACGGCGTCTTTGAGGAGCAGGTGCGGACGATCTGCGCGCTGGTTCACGAGCACGGCGGACAGGTCTACATGGACGGCGCGAACATGAACGCGCAGGTCGGCATCACGCGGCCCGCGGCCATCGGGGCCGATGTCTGCCACCTCAATCTGCACAAGACCTTCTGCATCCCGCACGGCGGCGGCGGTCCGGGCATGGGCCCGATCGGCGTCGCGTCGCACCTGGCTCCGTTTTTGCCGGGACATCCGGTGATCAGCCCCTTTGGTGATGCACCGCTGAAGGCCGGCGCGGCGGGTTCAAAGGCGATCGGCCCGGTCAGCGCCGCGCCCTGGGGCAGCGCCAGCATTTTGCCGATCTCGTGGGTTTACATCGCGATGATGGGCGGCGCGGGGCTGCGCAAGGCGACCGAGATCGCGATTCTGAATGCGAATTACATGGCGGCCAAGCTGCGCGGCCACTACCCGGTGCTCTACACCGGCAAGAGCGGGCGCGTGGCGCACGAGTTCATCCTCGATCTGCGCGAGTTTAAGAAGACCGCGTCGATTGAGCCGGAGGATATTGCCAAGCGGCTGATCGACTATGGCTTCCACGCGCCGACGATGTCGTGGCCCGTGCCCGGCACGCTGATGATCGAGCCGACCGAGAGCGAGCCGCTGGCCGAGCTGGATCGATTTTGCGAGGCGATGATCCAGATTCGCAAGGAGATCGCGCGGATCGAGCAGGGTGCGTGGCCGCGTGACAACAACCCGCTGAAACACGCTCCGCACACCGCGGCCGCGATCGCAGGCCCGGAATGGGACCGGCCGTATTCTCGGCATGAGGCGGCCTTTCCGCTGTCGTGGGTGCGGGAGAACAAGTTCTGGCCGTTCGTGGGCCGGGTCGACAATGTCTGGGGCGATCGCAATTTGTTCTGCGCTTGCGTGCCGATGGAGCGGTTTGCGGAGCAGCGGTAGGCGCGCTGGCTTTTGCATGAAAGCCGGAAGTTGATTGCATTTTGGTTGGGCATGGCGCGGCACTCCGCGCCATGCCTTTTCTCCGCCGGTGATCGGTCCTTGTTCGCGCAAACTTGTTTCACGTGAAACACGCTTGCGCGACGCAAAGGACATTCCGCCGGTTATTGGCGTGGCGGAGATTGGCGCGATTCGATCCGGTGGAAAAGCGCTTGCGGACGCAAAAGCCGTTGGTAAGGCACTCGGCACGGCGCTCGGGCGTGGGCGGATGGATGGCAGACGGGTGTTTGCGGGGTGGAGTACGGTCGCTGGGCGAGGCATGTCTCGAAGAGGGCGGGCCACAAACTGAGCACGTAGTATAATCTGTGCATGAGTCAACTCGCTGATGCCCTTCGCCAGTTCGATGCGACGGAATCTAACCTCAAGCGCCTTGAAGACCTTTGGACCCAGATCAAGAAACTGATTCCGGACGGCCTATCCATCGGCGGCCCCGATGCGCCTAAGCATGCAGAGTTGTGTCGCGCATTTCGTCACATACTTTCCGGGATGCCCAAGCTTGACGGGTTCGAACTGACGGATGACCTGTTGGACATCGACACCATTTTTAAGTATCGCTTCGACGCTAAGGAATTGGGAGAGATATTCTGTGAGATCAATGTTGAAAACAGTATTTACAAACAGGCGGAGATGCTTAGTGAGTATCGATTCCGGCTCTCTGCCCAGCGACGGCAGTTGATTCGGACTGCCTTGGGCGAGGCGATTAAAGCTGTTGATGAGTTATTAATCGCCCTGGATCCCCATCGCGAGCGTGAGGCGGCGGATGCGGTTAATGGGGAGCACTGGCAATCGCTCAAAGTTCGAATTGCGGAGATCGACGTGCTGAAGGGAACGTCGATCAAGTCCCCGCCGCGTTGGGCCGACCTTCATCGGCATCTGACGTTTGGACTGGTCCAGGACCTTTGCGACATCATCTCGAAGGATTGGCCGGCCGCAAAGCTGGCACTCGAAGCCGACCTCTACGGCCCCACAGATCCAATTCCAGTTTCTGTTCCGGATCTTGCGGCGTTGGTTAAGGCAGCGCCAAGAGGCCCGATCGTCACCGCACTGAATTGGGAAAACATCGATGCCACTTCGTTTGAGCGACTTGTCTTCAACCTTGTATCCCAAGCCGAGGGTTACAATAACGCAAACTGGTTGATGCATACGTATGCTGCCGACCGTGGACGAGATGTGGCAGTCGAGCGCACTGTTGCAGATCAGTTGACTGGGACGCGTAACTTTCGCGTGATCGTGCAGTGTAAGCACTGGCAAAGCAAGAGCATTGGCATTCAAGAAGTAACCGCCCTCATCGCGCAGATGCAGCTATGGGAGCCGCCGAAGGTGGACGAACTAATCATAGCCACTACGGGCACGTTTACCGTCGATGCCGTGGCGTATATTGAGAAGCGTAACAACGACCGCCAATTCCCCGCCATTACTATGTGGTCCCATAGCCACCTCGAACTGCTTTTGGCAGAGCGTCCGCATTTAGTCACAGAGTTTGGCCTCCGATGAACGGATTATCTTCTCCGATCCTCCGGGGGGCGTGCCGACGGCTTTTGCGCCAGCATGCTCCTCTTCCGGCCAGGGTTCAAATGCCGCCAAGCTCCGGCACGTCGAGTGCGCTTGGCATCGGTTTTGGGCTGCGTAAGCGTGTTTGACGTGACACCCATTTTCCGTGATGGCCGACGGAGCGAACCGGAAATGCGGGCGGCCGCGCGGGATAAAGGCGGTCGGCTCGGCGAGCGGCGGCATGCCGGATCGGCCGGAGGCGAGGTGGGAAGGGCGTGGAGTACAGCGGCCTGCCGTACGGCGATGCGGTCTCCTTCGCCCCGTCGGGGCGAGGGGAACTGACGAGCGGCGACCACGGGTTACGTCGCCGCTGCGCGTCGACTCCACCCGTGGCTACAGCCCTCGACCCCGTTGGGGTCGGAAGCGGGTGTGTGGCGGCGGTAGGCGGAAGGGGCGCGGGGCGACGTTGCGTCTGCGGCGGCGGCGGGAGTGGGCGCGGTAAGATGACCGGTCTCGGATCGACCGGGGGCCGAGGCAGATCGGCCATCGTAGATCGGCCATCGTAGATCGGCCGAGGCAGATCGGCCATCGTGGATTGGCCGAGGCAGATCGGCCGTGGGCGTCGGCTGAGGAAGGCCGGCGTTGCGCGTGATCGGGCAGGAGGCTGTGTCGGTGGATTCGTTTCGCTGGATCACGACGGTACTGTCCATGATCCTGGGGCTAGGGGTTACGCGGCTGCTGTCGTCGGTGATTGCGATGTTTCGGTCGCGCGCGCACTCGCGGCTCGATTGGATCCCGCTGGTGTGGGCGGGATGCATCTTTGTCTGGCAACTGCAATTTTGGTGGGCGATCATCGAATTGCCGGGGCTGGTGAAGGTGTGGACGCTGGGTTACTTCCTGACGCTGGTGACCCTGACCTTGCTGCTGTTCGTGGCGGCGGCGCTGGTGTTGCCGCCGGGCGAGTTGGCGGGCCATGAGAGCATGACGGCGGCGTTCGAACGGGACGGGCGATGGTCGCTGGTGGCGCTGAGCGGCTATTTCGTGCTGGCGCTGGTTGCGGATTGGGTGTTTTGGGGCGTGACGCCGTTTTCGGTTTGGGGAGCGCTGCTGGCGCTGCTGATCGGGCTGCCGCCGGCGTATCTGGCGATGAAGACGCGGGCGGCGCAGGCGACGATCACGATTTTGTATGTGCCGCTGAGCATTGGCGCTGCCATCGCGCTTTCGCCCGCGAAGTATTCGTAAGAGGCGGGCGCAGGGGCGTGAGCTTTTGAAGCGAAGCGGCGCGGTTTGCTTGCCCGGCGGGCGAGGGGGCTTCCGGCGTGCGGGCGACGGCCGCTAGCGCTCGGGCGGGGCGGGCAAGGGTGGGAGTTCTTCGCCTTCGGGGGGCTGAGCCGGCGGCTGAGATTCGGCCGGGGCATCGGACTGGTAGGGGGCCTCGGTCGCGGGCGGCGCTTCGGTCGGAATCGGCGGCAGTTGATCGGTCGCCGGCGCTTCTTCGCGCTCCGGCCAGTCGCCGTCGCCTGGCGGCCGACGTGAGGCGGCGGTCTGGCCGAGTTGGCGCGTTTCGCCGCCCCATTTTTCGGGGAACTCGCAGAACCAGTCGGGCAGGGTCGGCTTGAACTGGATGGACTTGATCCGCAGCACCATCTCGCCCTGATTCTGCGGCCAACTGACTTCATAGACCCGAGGCACGAAGGGCCCGCGCGATCCGATGCGGGCGTACTTCTTAAGCTTGGCGATCATGAGGATGGTTCGCCCGTCGGCGGCGCGGTCGATGATCTCGAAGGGCATGCCCGAGGCGGAGCGATCGAGGCGAACTTCGCGGGCGATGCTGCCGTCTTCGCGGCGATAGACCAGCTTGCGGCCGGCGCCATCGCGATCGTTGAGCGGCACGCGGCCGTCGATTTCGGTGGGCAGCGGGCGGATCATGAGCGCGTCGAGCAGGCGCTGCGGCGGAACGGGCATGTCGAGATCGTCGGCGAAGCCGGCGTTGCTCCACTCGCCCCACCAGAGCGTGTTGAGCTCGGGCTTGACCCAGACCCAGTAGCGGTCGTCGTTGGAGCCGAACTGGGCGATGACCGGGTCGAGCCCGCGAATGTCGAAGCGCAGGCACTGCGGGGCCATGAAGCGCAGCTTGCCTTCGTGGCCGACGAATTGGCGCTTCTGCCCGTCGCGATCGACGAATCGCACGGTGACGACTGTGTCGGCTTCGATCTTTTCGTTGAGGAGGTTGAGATTGTCGTTGATTCGCCGCAGGGCGGATTCGGCGTCCGTCGCCAGGGGCGGGTTGAGAGACATTCCACCGCCGCCGCCGCCGTCGGGACATCCGCCCACCAACGGCAAGACGAGGCCGAGCAGGGCGAGGCGGACGTTCCGGAGCGGAGCGGTGTTACACACGGGTTTCCTCGGGGATCAGCACCTCGGTGCCGTGGGCGGCGACGACGGTCGCGGTGGCCGCGGAAGCGGGCGATTCGTCGGTTGACGGATCGCCGCCGATGAGGCGTTCGAGCTGCGTGCTGAGCCGTTCAATCTCTTCGTCGGCGAGGGGCGGGCGGATGACCGAATAGCTTTCGTTGGCGTGGGGCTCGACGAATTGCCACGTTTCGGCGCCGGATTCGTCGTTGACGGTGTCGACCAGGCGGACGACCTTTTGCCGCCAGAGCAGCAGGGCCAGCACGAAGCGGAATTGCAGCTTTTCGGTTTCTTCGGGGCCGGGCGTGAGGTGCTGGAAGAACTGGAGCAGCGCGGCCCGATCGAGCGTGGCGTGCTTGCGGGCGCTGAGCTCGGGCCGGCGCGCCCGCCAGGTGCCGATGAAGTCGGGCGCCGACTGTTCGGCGCAGCCCGCGCAATAGTCGCTGCGCACCAGCCCCTCTTTGACGTCGTAGATGCGGGCGACGTAGTGCTCGCCCGGCTCGAACTCATGCGTGCAGACCGTGCAGCGGTGGGCGCCGCGCGGGATTTGCCATTCATGCTGAAGCGACATCGAACTGCCTCCATGCAACACGGGTTTCGAGGTGAGAGTGCAGAGTGTCGAGTTGAAGGCGAAGGGCGCTCGTTCCCCGGTATTTCACTCGAAACTCTGCACGCGAAACTCGCAACTGATTTCGTCAGACCTCCATGATCTCTTTGGACTTTTCCTCCACGAGCTGATCGATCTTCTTGATGTGCTCGTCGGTGAGCTTTTGAATCTCGTCCTGTCCGCGCTTGATCTCGTCTTCCGTGAGCGGCTTGTTTTTCAGGCCGTCGAGCGTCTTATTCGTATCGCGGCGCACGTTTCGCACCGCGATCTTCTGCTGCTCGGCCATCTGCTTGATCTGCGTGACGAGCTGGTTGCGGCGTTCGGTCGAGAGCGGCGGCACCGGCAGGCGCACGACCTTGCCGTCGTTCTGCGGGTTGATGCCGATGTTGCTCTTTTCGATGGCCTTGGCGATATCGCGCAGCGTGCCCCCGTCGAAGGGCTTGATGACGATCGTGTTGCCGTCGGCGATCGTCACGCTCGCCAGCTCTTTGAGCCCCATTTGTGAGCCATAGCTCTCGACATCGACGCGGATGCTGTCGACCAGCGCGGTCGAAGCGCGTCCGGAACGCACTCCGCGAAACTCTGCTGTCAGAAACTCGCGGCATTTTTCCATCGCCGCTTTGGCCGGCTTGACGATCTGATCCAGTGTCATTTGAGGCGCAACTCCTGCCGTGAACGGGCGGCCGACCGCGTCGGACCGCGTGAGAAACCAGACAATATCGGGGCCGGCGCACTCCCTCAACAAAATCCGCCCCGCTCCTGCAGGCGGATTTCCGCTGGGGGGCGGCGTCCATCGTGGCCCGATTACGCAACATCCCCCACCTCGGGGCCGATGAAGGTGCAGGTTGAGTGGATCGCAGCAGTTGGACGGCTGCCGTCTGCGACCGTGCGGCGACGCCGCAGGCGGTCGAGGTCCCGTTTGGAGGATTGCGAATGCGTAAGGTCTTTGTCACAGGCGCGGAAGGCTTCCCCGGCGCCGCACTGTCGCGTCAACTCGTTCAGCGGGGCTTCGAAGTCGTCGCCGGCGTCTGGAATCGGTCGCGCAAGCTGCAACTCGAGAAGACCGGGCTGAAGGCTCTGGTCTGTGATGTCAGCGATGCGATCAACGTCGCGCGCTGCATCGCCTCGGTCGGCCCCGACGCGGTGATTCATCTGGCGGGCACCAACTTCGACGCCGAGTCGGTCGCCGAGCCGCTGCAGACCTATCAAGCGACCACCAGCGCCTGGGCCAACGTGCTCGACGCCGCCCGCCGGGCCGTGCCGCGCGCCCGGCTGCTGATGACGAGCTCGGCCGCGGTGTATGGCAACGCCTCTCCCAGCGGCAGCCCGATCAACGAATCTTCGCCGCTCCGCCCGAACACGACGTTTGGCTCGTGGATGTCGGCCGCGGAGTCCGTCGCACAGACTTACTTCCGCGACTATCACGTCGACGTGATGATCGCGCGGCCCTTCGGCTTTGTCGGCCCCGGCCAGCCCTTCGACCCCGCGCTGGGCTTCAACGTCGGCAGCGGCGATTGCTGCGTCGATCTGCTGCATGTTGATGATGTGGCGGCGGCCTATGTGCAACTGCTCGATAGCGGCAAGCCCAACGAGGTCTACAACGTCTGCTGCGGCCAACGCACGCCGATGGGCGAGCTGAATTCGCCCGCTTCATCGGGCGGCGTGAAGGGCCCCAAGCCCGGCGCGACGGCGTTCGGCCCGATCCTGGGTCTGTGCGGCGACAAGAGCAAGCTGTCCGGACTCGGCTGGTCGCCGAAGTATGACAAGGCGGCGACGATCGCGGCCTATCAGGCGGCGACGATGCAGCCGGTGGGCAAGCCGGCGGCGACGGCGCGATAAGGCAGGTTGCGAGTTTCGAGTGCGGAGTGGCGAGTTGCGGGCGCGAGAGTGCCGGCGGCTCGCCTTTTTCCTTTGCGGGATGTGGCGTTTGAGGGATGCGGCGGGGCGGTAGGGCGGGTTTTACCTGACTTTTTGGCTCGTCGGGACCTGATGGCCATTCTCTCGCCAGCGAGCGAAAGAGGCGGATGAAATCAGCCCTACCTTTTGGGCGTACCGATGATTTTCTGCGGCTCATCGCGCAGTGATTCAAGCAAGCGGCGCAGCTCACGATGCGTTCGAACCGGGGCGCTGACGACGATCGTGCGCGCGATCGGTCGCATGGTCGCGGCTCCGCCGTTTGAGTTCCATGCGTCAGCGGTCACGCAGCCCTCAATGCAGCGCTGCACGACGTCAACCCGATTCGCGTAGTCCTGCCACAGGGCTTGCGGATCGGTGGTCGGAAGCGGGCCGTAGACGCGGTGCTGCTCCCGTTCGATCACATCCAGCAGCCAGCCGATCTCGTATGTGCAGACCACGTTCCGCCGCGTGAAACGATCAGGCTCATCGACCAGCAAAACGCCGTCACGCACTTCAAACCCGGCCGCCTCCGGCGTCGCGTCGAGAGCGGCCTGCAGCGCGACGCCGACCGTTCCGCTCGGCAGCTCCAGGCGGATCGGCGTATCCGGACTGATCGCTTTCCAGTTCACGAGCAGCGGAAGCTCGGCGGCGCGGGCCAACCGGCCCAGGACCTGCTTCAGCGGCGCGTCGTTGAAATTCAACGGCTCGATCGGTCGACTCAGCGCCGCCTGCTCCATGGCCCAGTCGCGATCGAGTTGCTCGCAGGGGGAACACGAACTGCTGACGCGCATTCGTTCGAGCAGACGGCGAATTTCGCGGTGGGCGTGAATCGAACAGGTTGCAATGAGCATGCGGTTCATGACTTCAGCCCGCCCCGTGCCGCCATTCTCATGCCATTCGTCGGGCGACACATGGCCTACCACAGTCCTACCAATACGTAGCGCGGGAGTCTCGGGCCCATACACGTGCTGCGGATAGAAAAGAAGTCCTGCCGACCCGCCTGCGGTTTCTGCCGGTTGTGAGTCAAGCGCGAGTTTGCCGTGCCCGCCATCCAATCCGGCGATGCCGCTACGCCCGACCTCGGCGTCCAGCGCGTCAATTAGCCAACCTACGTCATAGGTACACGTCGCGGCATGAGCGTCTAACCGTTCCGTAGTGGCGAAGTGCAACTCTCCTCCGCGCACCTGAAACCGCGTTCGCGTCTCGTCGGCTCGTTCGATTTGCTCCGCCAGCACCGCGATCGCCACGTCGTTCCGATTGAAGCTGAACGGTCGCGTCCGCGCAATGCCGTTTTTCTCAAGATCAGCCCAATCCGCCACCAGCGGCAACCCCGCCCGCCGCGCAAGCTCCTCCAGCACCCGCTCCAGCGGAGCATCTTTGAACTCAAACTCCCCCAGCGGCCGCGCGAACGCCGTGGCTTCGATTTGCCAGTCGCGCGTGATGCGGTCGCATTCGTCGCACGCGGCGACCTCGGGCGGGACGAAGGGCGGCACCGCGGGCGAAAGCTGCGCCGTGCCCGAGGGCTGGGAGGCCGGGGCTGCGGGCGGCGAGGAAGTTGGCGGCGGCACTTCCGAAATCAGCAGGGCGAATATGGCGACGATCGGCATGGTCGGCATGGGCTGTTGGTCCTCCGCTTGTGGCACGCCATTCGACGACCGCATCCGCCCGTGAGTTCCCGAGTCGCGCGGTAAGCCATTTTGTGCGGGTTTCACCCGTCTTTTGGCTCGTCGGACCTGAAGACCATTCTCTCGCCAGCGAGCGAAAGAGGCGGATGAAATCCGTCCTACCCACGACCCGCTGAGCTGTACCGCGCCATTTCACCGTTTCACCGTCACACCGTTTCACCCGCCGCCCGTGCTACGATTTCAACCCATGAAACCACAAAGCTACTTCCGTCGCGCGGCCGCGCTCGCGCTTTTCGTTCAGTGCTTCGCCGCCGCGAGCGTGCCTGCGCTCGCCGGTGCGAAAGACGAGCTGTACAAGATCTTCGACGATCATCACCAGTGGAGCCTGCGCGAGTCGCCCGAGACGGCCATGCGGCAGGGCGACTATTCGCAGGCCGACCGGCTCGACGACGAGAGCATCGAGTCGATCGAGCGACGACACGCGGAGCGGCAGGCGTTTCTGGCGCGGCTGCAAGCGATCAACGCCGCCGAGCTGACGCCCGCCGATCGGCTCAATCGGGCGCTGTTTGAGCGGCTGCTGAGCGACGCGATCGGCGGACATGAGTTTCGCACCTACCTGATGCCGATCGGCAGCCGCGACGGGCCGCATCAGGAGATCGCGCAGCTCAACGAGCGCGTCCGCTTTCAATCGGCGGCCGACTTTGAGAACTACCTCGCGCGGCTCGAGGCGACGCCGCGCAAGGTGCAGGAAAACCTGGCCCGGCTGCGCGAAGGGCTGAAGCTGGGTCTCACGCCGCCGCAGGTGGTGTTGCAGGATGTGCCGCAGCAACTGGCCCGGCTGACGGCGGAGGGCGGGCTTGCGGCGCTGGCCGAGCCGATGGCGCGGCTGGCGAACGCGGTGGGCGACGACGCGAAGGCCGCCGCCATCCGCAAACGCTTTGAAGAAAAGTCGCTGCCGGCTGTTCGCGGCGCGCTGGCGGAGTTGGAGACTTATGTTCGCGATGAGTATGTGCCCAAGAGCCGCAGCTCGATCGCGGCGATTGATCTGCCGCGCGGGGCCGAGCTTTATGCCCATCGTCTGAGCGTGATGACGACGACCAACCTGACGGGCAAGCAGATTCACGAGATCGGGCTGAGCGAAGTGGCCCGCATTCGAGCCGAGATGATGCAGGTGATTCGCAAGAGCGATTTCCTGCAGAAGAAGCCGGAAGCGGCGAAGCTCGATGACGCGGCGCTGTTCGCGGCGTTTGTGCATTATCTGCGCAGCGATCCGCGCTTCTATCACGCCACGCCCGCCGCGCTTGTCGCTGAGTATCGCGACATCTGCAAGCAGATCGACGCGCATATGCCGCGGCTCTTCGGCAAGCTGCCGCGGCTGCCCTATGGCGTGCGCGAGATCCCCGCGTTCATGGCCCCGTCGCAGACGACGGCGTATTACCAGCAGGGTGATATTCGCAATGCCGAGCCGGGCTATTTCTATTGCAATACGTACAAGCTCGATCAGCGGCCGCGCTATGAGATGAAGTCGCTCGCGATCCATGAGGCTGTGCCGGGACATCATCATCAGGTCGCGCTCGCGCAGGAGATGACCGGTGTGCCGGAGTTTCGCAAGGAATATTGGATCACCGCGTTCGGCGAAGGCTGGGGGTTGTACAGCGAGCGGCTGGGTATTGAGATGGGGCTCTACGCCGACCCGTACGACGACTTCGGCCGGCTGACCTATGAGATGTGGCGGGCGTGCCGGTTGGTGGTCGACCCCGGCATTCACGCGCTGGGATGGTCACGCGAGCAGGCGGTGAAGTTCATGCTCGACAACTCGGCCCTGAGCGAGCTGAACATCAACGCCGAGGTGGATCGATACATCTCGTGGCCCGGTCAGGCGACGGCGTACAAGATCGGCGAGTTGAAGATTCGCGAGCTGCGGACGCTGGCGGAGAAGGAGCTGGGGGCGAAGTTCGATTTGCGCGGCTTCCACGATTGCATCCTCGAAGAGGGATGCCTGCCGCTGGATATTCTTGAGACGCGCGTGAAGGAGTGGATTGCGTCGCGACAGGCGAGCGCCGCCGCGACGCGCTGAGTCATACGATCAGGTTGAGCAGCCGATTGGGCACGACGATCGCCTTGCGAATGGCCTTGCCATCGATCGCGCGGCGGATGTTTTCATCCTCGTTGGCCAGATTGCGGAGCGTGGCTTCGTCGGCGTCGGCCGGGGCCTGAATGCGGCCGCGCACCTTGCCGTTCACCTGCACGGCGACCTCGACCGTGTCGTCGCGCGTGAGCGCGGCGTCGTATTGCGGCCATGAGGCGAGTGCGATCGATTGACCTTGTCCGAGACGCGACCAAAGCTCTTCGCTGATGTGCGGGGCCATGGGCGCCAGCAGCCGCAGAAAGCGCATGACCTGACTCCGCCCGACCGCGGCGGACTTCTGCGCCTCGTTCGACCAGACGATCAGGTGGGCGATCGCCGTGTTGAACGAGAAGCGCTCATAGTCGTCGGTCACCTTCTGAATCGTCTTATGCAGCAGCTTCTCGAGCGCCGGATCGTCGGCGTCGCTGATGCGCTGGCTGAGCGTCCAGGCGGACGGCGCTGCGTCGCTCTTTTCCTCGTCCGGTTCATCCACGATCAGGCGCCAGACGCGCTGCAGAAAGCGGTTTACGCCGATGATGTCATTCGTGTTCCACGGCTTGCTCTTTTCGAGCGGGCCCATGTACATCTCATAGAGCCGCAGCGTGTCGGCGCCATACGAAGTGACGATCTCGTCGGGGTTGACGACGTTTTTCAGGCTCTTGCTCATCTTCTCGAAAGCCTGAAACACGGGCGCGCCGTGATAGGAAAACTTCGTGCGGACGCGCAGCCGCGAGACGCGCTTGGCTTCGGTCATGCCCAGCCCGCCGGCGATCGCCGCCCGCAGCGCTTCCTGATCCGTTTCGTCGGCGTCGGGGTGCTGCATTGATTGTTCGACGCCCTCGACGACCTCGCTCGCCGGCACATACGTCCCGCGCTCGTCGCGATAGGACGCCGCCCCGATCATGCCTTGATTAAACAGCTTCTGGAACGGCTCCGGCGTGCTGACGTGGCCGAGGTCGAAGAGCGCCTTATGCCAGAATCGGGCGTAGAGCAGGTGCAGCACGGCGTGTTCGGCGCCGCCCATGTAGAGATCGACACCGCCGATGCGGGGTTTCTCGCTCGACGGGCCGGGCCCGCGCATCCAATAGCGCTCGGCCTGCGCATCGACAAACGCGCGATCGTTCTTTGGATCGATGAAGCGCAGGTAGTACCAGCAGGAGCCGGCCCATTGCGGCATCGTGTTGAGCTCGCGCCGACAGCGCACGCCGTCGAGTTCGACCATCGTCCACTCGCCGGAGCGCGAGAGCGGCGTCGCCGGCTCGGCGTTGGGATCGTCGCTGGCGGTCGGGCGAAAATCGGCCATCTCCGGCAGCGCCACGGGCAGCGCCGACTCGGGCACATCGACCACGCGCCCATCGGGCCGATGGGCGATCGGAAACGGCTCGCCCCAATAGCGTTGCCGCGAAAAGAGCCAGTCGCGCAGTTTGTACTGGACGGTGCCTTTGCCGAGGCCCGCCTGCTCCAGAGCCGCCGTGATCTTGCGCTTGGCTTCGGGCGTCGGCAGTCCGTTGATTGTGAACGCGGCGTAGGCCGGATCGCTCGCACCGGCCGGCGAATTGATCGCCACGCCGTCATCGACGAAGCCGCGCCACTCGACGCCGGCGGGCGGCTGCACGACCGGCACGACGGGCAGCTTGAACGCCTGCGCGAATTCGAGGTCGCGCGTGTCATGGGCCGGTACGGCCATGATCGCGCCGGTGCCGTAGCCCGCCAGCACATAGTCCGCGATCCAGATCGGCACGCGTTGCCCATTCACCGGATTGATCGCGTACGCCCCGGTGAACTCGCCGGTCTTCACCTTAGAGTCGGCGGTGCGATCGAGGTCGCTCTTTTCCTTGGCTTGTGCGACGTACTTGTCGACCGCCGCGCGACGATCGCTCGTGACGATTTTGGCGACGAGCGCGTGCTCGGGCGCGAGTACGACGTAGGTTGCGCCGAAGAGCGTGTCGGGCCGGGTCGTGAAGACGCGAATTGCGTCGCGACCATCCGCGACGCGAAAATCGACGTACGCACCCTCGCTGCGCCCGATCCAGTTGCGCTGCATCAGCTTGATCGGCTCGGGCCAGTCGAGCGGTTCCAGATCGGTCAGCAGCCGATCGCAATAGGCCGTGATCCGCAGCATCCACTGCTTCATCGGCCGCCGATAGACCGGATGATTGCCGCGCTCGCTTTTGCCGTCGGCGGTGACCTCTTCATTCGCCAGCACCGTTCCCAGCGCCGGGCACCAGTTCACCGGCACTTCCGCCAGGAACGCCAGCCGATGCTTCGAGCGATAGTCCTCGATCGCTCGCTCGCCGCCCGCTGAGTCTTCGGCGGGGATCGGCAGGTCGCGGATGTGCCGGGCGCGGCCGACGACCTTGCGACCGAGCGGGTCGGTCCAGCGCAGCGCGGGGTCGTACCAGGCGTTGAAGAGCTGCAGGAAGATCCACTGCGTCCAGCGGTAATAGTCGGGCGTGCAGGTCGCGATCTCGCGATCCCAGTCATATGCCAGCCCGATCATTCGCAACTGACGCTTATACGTGTCGATGTTTTTCTGCGTGGTGATCGCCGGGTGGACGCCGGTCTCAATCGCGTATTGCTCGGCGGGCAGACCGAAGGCGTCCCAGCCCATCGGGTGGAGCACGTTGTAGCCGCACATGCGCCGGTAGCGAGCGATGATGTCGGTGGCGATGTAGCCGAGCGGATGGCCGACGTGCAGGCCCGCGCCCGAGGGATAGGGGAAGAAGTCGAGGACGTAATACTTCGGCTTATCGCCGCCCGGCTGGCCGGGGTTTACCGCGGCAAAGGTGCGCTGACTCTGCCAGACGCCTTGCCAGCGTGGTTCGATCTCCGCGAACGGATACCCGCCGCTCATTGCTCAGCCTCGTCTTCCATCCGCCGCGCGGACACAGGTGGGGGTCCGTGGTGCGGACCTCTTTCTCTCCATCGAGCCGGCAGTATATCGGCGCACGGTGCCGTCGGACTCCGAAGGCCCGCGGGCGCTGATCAAAACGCAAGCGGCAGTCGGCAGCGAAGATCGCTGACGACTGCCGCGGGATGTTCGATCGTGAACGGGGTCAGCCTTAGCGGCGACGCATGACGCCGGCCAGCGCCAAGCCCACGAGACCCAGCATGCTGGCGGTGGGCGACGGGATCGGCTCGGTCGTGATGAACGAGTCGCTCTGGCCGTCGGGCAGCGCCTGCACGTGGATGCCCAGGCGCAGATCGCCGTTGTTCATCGCGCTGATGACATTGGCGAAGGTCACGCCGTTAAACAGCGAAAAGCGGATGCCCAGTGATTCATTCGGATTGATGCCGTTGATGATCGGGCCGTTTGACGTCGCCCGGAAATCATCGTCGAAGTTCACGGGGTTGCCACCCGGCAGATTGGGCGGCGAGCCGCCCTCCGAGAAATTCACGCCGGCGCTGGGCGCGAGCGAGACCAGATCGTTGAGCAGCGAGTTCAGTCGATCGTCGAAATAAACCGCGGCGATGCTCGACGCCAGCGGGCCGGTGTTGCTGACGATGAAATTCACCGTGGTTGCATTCACCGACTGCACGTCGATCAGGAACTGCGACGCGAGGTTTTGCGCGCCATTGTTCGTGATTCTCGAAAAGCTGAACAGCGCGGCGTTTGCAGTACCGCTGCCGATTGCGCCGGCCAGCAGGGCGGCGATGGACAATCGCTTCATCATCTTGGACATGGGACGGGGTCTCCTCTCCGCTTCCTAATGCAATCGCAGCACCCAACCGATGCTGCAGTCAAGAATGAGATTAGAGGGGGCGGCTACTGCAAATCAATACGGAGAATCAGACATTCTTCGTCGTAAGACGCGTGACCGATAAAGGAGGCGTTGGGGGTGATGTATCGCGGCGACTGACCGATAACGGCATCGGCAGGACGCGAGAAAATGCGAAATTGATAAGCTCTGGTTTGCGGCCTCGCGCGATGGATTGTCGGAGTCCCCAGATATGTCGGCGCCGTTTCCCCAATTCCGAACAGGCAACGCCGCCGATGCGGACGCGCTGGCGGAACTGGTGAATATCGCCGGCGATGGCATGCCGCTGCACTTGTGGGCCAAGTCGGCGCGGCCGGGGCAGAGTGCGTGGGAGGTGGGCCGCGAGCGGGCCCGGCTCGGGCTGGGCGGGTTCGCATTTCAGAACACGATCGTCGCGGAAGTGGACCGGCGCGTCGCGGCGTGCCTGTTCGGCTGCCCGCTGGCGGAATCGCCGCCGCCACCCGACGGCCCGCTGCCGGCGATGCTCGCACCTCTCGTGGAACTGCAACGACTGGTGGCCGATAGTTGGTACATCAATATTCTCGCTACATTTCCCGCGTTTCGCGGGCGTGGGTTGGCGACTGCGCTGCTGGGCCTGGCCGAGGCACGCGCTGCGGACGCCCGCTGCCCGCGCGTGAGCCTGATTCTTTCGAACGCCAACGCGGTCGCGCGGCGCTTGTATGAGAAGTGCGGGTTCGTCGAAGTGGGGCGGCGGCCGATCGTGACCGATGGCTGGGAGCATTCGGGGACGGAGTGGACGCTATTGGCGAAAGCAGTCACCGGCGGGCGGCCCCGCGAGGCATCGTGATGGATCGGGCAGGGGGCGCAGGTCGATCGCGGCCGAAGATCCCGCAGATTGGCCCCATTTCCCCGCTCGGCGCAGAGCGACTACCATTTCCGGCGGCGTGATAAAGGTGCGGCACAACAAGGCTTGGGCTATCAGCGGCTGCGTGGCGATTCTCTCGCTGCTCGCCGCGGACGTGCGCGCTTTCGGGGAATTGCCGCGGAATGTGGCGGTATCGAGCCGCAACGAGCGCGGCGAAGCGCGCGGGGGCGCACCCAAGTGCAAGCAAATCTGCGAGCAATGCCGCACGGCTCGCGACGCTGGCAAAACGTGCGATCACGAGTCGAGTTCGAGCGGCGGTTTGCAATCTCAGCCGCTGCCCTTCGCGGCGATGTCCGCTTCGGGCGGGCGTTATGTGCTTTCGCATTCGAGCGACTCGCGCGATGGTGCGGCCGGGCTGCAGTCAGCGGGCTGGCACCGCTTGCCGCACGAGAGCACCAGCCGGATTCGTCGCGCCCTGACTCCGCAGCGGACCGAATCGCCGCGCGATCCGTCGATCGGGTTGACGCTGCGACCGACCGCCCCGCCTGCTCGGTAGACCACGGCGCACTTCGCGCCTTGCTTCGGTAACCCCCACCCATCCAACGAAATCAGCCTCGCCGGCGCCTCGAACCGTTCGGAGCGCGCGGCGCTGAAGGAAATCCGTCGGCGGCTCGCCGTCTGTGGCGATCCGTCGGCCTCACGACCTCTCAATGAGAGAAAAGGCTCATGACTGAAAAGAACCTCATGCAAAAGGCACTGCTGGTGCTGGGCGTCTTCGTCGTCGCCTGCATCGTGCTGGTGCGCTATGACCGCGATACGGGCAAATTTGGCCTGAATCTGCGCGGCGGACAGGACATTGAAGGCGGCGTCGCGATGATCTTCGAGATCAACGACGAGGGCATCAGCGACAAGACCGGCCTGGCCGAAAACATGCGCACGCTGCTGGCCAAGCGCGTCGACCCGGACGGCATCTATGACCTGACCTGGCGCGTTCACGGCGAAAACCGCATCGAAGTGCAGATGCCGCTGCCCCCGCCCGACGCCAAGCAGCGCCAGCAGGAAGTGGTCGATGCGACCGATGCGCTCTTCTCGATGGTGCCGACCCGCGGCCGCATCGAGGCGGCGCTGCAACTGACGGGCGACGAACGTGCCGCGGCGATCGAGAAGCTGTCGGCCGGCACCGAGAAGCGCAAGGCGCTGCTCGAGACCGCCGCCAAGCGCTACGACGCGTATCAGGCGGTTCGTGCGGAAGTCGCGGCGCAGAGCGCGCCGGCCAGCGGTCCGGCGGCGGAAGAGATGGCGCTGAAGCTGCAGGATGCGCAGGAGCTGTTGGAAGACGCCGTCAGCGAGGCGCTGCAGGCCAACCTGAACGCGACGCGGTTCAACGATTTGCTGGCGATGGACAGCACCTCGCAGATGCGTAAGAACCTGCTGAAGTCGACCAAGGAAGATTTCCCCGAGTTGGCCGCCAAGATCGACGAAGTCGTCAAGAAGTATGACACCTGGTCGAAAAACAAAGCCAAGCTCGACGGACCGGCCGACTTGCAGCGTCTGCTGAAGGGCGCCGGCGTGCTCGAGTTTCGCATCCTGACCATTCCCGCGCCGGAGCGCCAGGCGGAGTTTGAGAATCTTCGCCGTCAGCTCGCCGAGGAAGGTCCGCGGCCCAAGGCCGGCGACCGTGACGCGTGGTTCAAGGTGGACAACCCGGTGGCGTTTTTCGATCTGAACCGCCCGGAGGAGCTGCGCACCTTTAACCCGCGCGAGTATCGCGGCCTTGTGTCGGAGAAGGTGAACGACGATTTCTATGTGCTCGCGTCGAACGAAGAAGCGGGCATTCTCCTGCATGATCCGCAGCGGCCGTGGAGCCTGGCGCACGCCGGCGTCAGCCGCGACAACACGGGTCGGCCCAATGTGGTGTTTGAGTTCGACTCCGCCGGCGCCGGACTGTTCGGCGAGCTGACGGGCCGCAACATCAACAACCAACTGGCGATCTTTGTCGACAACGTGGCCTATTCGCACGCAACGATTCGCAGCCGCATCGGCCGCGTGGGCGAGATTACGGGCGATTTCAGCATCGACAAGGTGAACTACCTGGTGCAGACGATGCAGGCCGGCGCGTTGCCGGCGCGGTTGAAGGACACGCCGCTGAGCGAGCGCGTGATCGGCTCGACGCTCGGGCAGCAAAACCTGAGCGCGGCCCTGCGATCGGCGCTGATCGCGCTGGGCGCCGTGGCCGGCTTCATGTTCATCTACTACTCGCTCGGCGGAATGGTCGCGAACGCGGCGCTGCTGTTCAACATTCTGCTGACGCTCGCGGCCACCGCGCTGCTGCAAGCCCGGCTGACGCTGCCCGGCATTGCGGGCGTGATTCTGTCGATCGGTATGGTCGTCGACGCCAACGTGCTGATCTTTGAGCGCATGCGTGAAGAGAAGGAGCGCGGTGCGTCGCTGCGGATGATCATCAAGAACGGCTACGACAAAGCCCTTTCGACGATCATCGACTCGAACCTGACCACCTTGCTCACCTGCCTGATCCTGTACTACATCGGCAGCGAAGAAGTGAAGGGCTTCGGCCTGACGCTCGGCGCCGGCGTCGTGCTGGGCGTCTTCACCAGCGTCTGGGTGACGCGCGTCATCTTCGGCCTGCTGCTCAAGTACAAGCTGATCAAAGACATTCAGATGTTGAAGCTGATCGGCACGCCGAATGTCGACTGGTACAGCATGCGGAAAGTGTTCATTCCGACCTCGGTTGCGATCATCGCGATCGGCATGTGGGCGCTCTTCAGCCGTCCGAAGGATGAGCTGTTCGACGTCGAGTTCAACGGCGGCGTATCGGCCGAGGTGGAGCTGAAGTCCAAGGTCGATGACGAGCGTCAGCTCAGCAAGCTGCTGGCCGACGCCGCCACCGAGCTGAACACGAAGGCGGCCGAACTGGCGAAGGCCACCGTCACGCCTTCGACGCCGGGCGTGTTTGAGCTGACCGTTCCCGGCGTGCCGACGCGTCTGATCGAGGCCATCGTCACCGAGCCGCTGGAAGAAAAGGGCTGGCTGGCGCGCGGCGGCGTGGAGACGCTGGACGCGAACGACCGCGTCTCGCTTCGCACCAACGGCGAGCACACCGCCGAGGAAATGCAGACGTTCATCCGCGGCCTTGAGCCCGCTGTCGAGACGGCGTCCAAGACGCTGCAGAAAGCGCGCATCGGTACGGTGATCGAGGCCGACCCCTCTTACAAGGGTCGCCTTTGGAACTTCGTGACCACCGAAAAGAACCGGCGTCTGGTTCAGTACACGCTGGAGCGGGCCATCGGCGACAACCTCGTCCGCCAGCCGCGCATCAGCTATCAGGTTCGCGGCGGGAAAGAGGGCGAGCCGGTGTTGATTGACGACAACCGCATCGAGAGCGTGCTGAAGGGGCTGCCGCTCGGTGTCGGCGCCGACGTGACCGACTATCGCGGCGGCGCGGCGATCTGGCTAGAAGACCTCGATCCGCCGCAGCCGGTGGAAGTGATCAAGACGCGGTTGCAGAGCATGCGCTTGCAGCCCGGCTATCACGATTTCCCCTATCGCAAGTTCGACGTGCTGGGTGTGAACCCGATGGGGGATGAGAAGGACGAAGCCGGACGCCAGTTGCACCGGGGCGTCGTGATTACGGTCGTCGACCCGGCGGTTCGCTATAGCGAAGATCCGCGGCTGTGGGCCGAGAGCTTCGCGAAGAAGGAGCTGCAACTGGCCCGCGCGGCGCTCGATACCGAGCAGTCGCTGCGGCGCGTGTCGCAGTTCAAGCCGCAGGTCGCCACTCAGGCCGCGCGCCGCGCCGTGCTGGCGCTGCTGCTTTCGTGGCTGATGATCATTGCTTACGTCTGGGTGCGGTTCGGCAAGGTGTCGTACGGCCTGGGCGGCGTTATCGCGCTGGTCCACGACGTGCTCATCGCTCTGGCGGCCGTGGGTATCAGCGGCCTGATCGGCGGCGGCGGCACGTTCTTCGGCCAGGTACTGCTGGTCGACGATTTCCGCATCGATATGACGATTGTCGCGGCGCTGCTGACGATCATCGGCTTCTCGATCAACGACACGATCGTCATCTTCGACCGCATCCGCGAGCTGCGCGGGCGCATGATCGATGTCACGCCGCAGATCATCAATGACGCCATCAATCAGTGCATGTCGCGAACGATCATCACGTCGTTGACGGCGCTGTTTACGGTGCTGGTGATGTACATCTTCGGCGGTGCGACGATTCGGCCGTTCAACTTCTGCATGCTCGTGGGTCTGATCACGGGCGTGTACTCGTCGGTGGCGATCGCGGCGCCGATCCTGCTGATGGGTCGCGAGGTGAAGCCGGCCCGCGGCTGATCCTGTATCGGCGATCTGTAGAGCGACCTGCAACTCGCAGGTCGCTGAGCGGACGGTGCTGAAATGGCTGGGCGGCGTGCGTTCGCGGCGAACCGCGAGCACACGCCGCCCGCTCGTTTTACCGTGTTATCGCGTGCCGCCGGGTGGGCTTAGCGGGCCGGCTCGGCTCGCACCGCGTCCGCCCGCCGTCCAAAGATCAGCAGAACAAACAGCAGTACGACCGTTCCCGCGAGCAGCCCCACCCACCACGGCTGCTCATAGTGGCGGAGCAGGATGTCGCCGATGAAGACGGTCGTCGCCATGGTGACGAGGGCATAGGGCAACTGGGTCCAGACATGGCTTTCGAGCGAGCACTCGCTGACCAGCGCTGCCATCACGGTGGAGTCATTCAGCGGCGAGCAATGATCGCCGAAGCAGGCGCCGGCGAGCACCGCGCCCACCGTCGCGAGGAAGATTTCCTGAGCCTGGCCGGGCGAAGTGGGTTCCATGGTCGCCGCGACCGCCGCGCCAACGGTCGTCGCGACCGGGCAGAGGATATTGATCGTGCCCCAACTCGTGCCTGTCGCAAAGGCCACCAGCGCCGCGGACAGGAATGTCGCGAGGGGCAGCATCTTGGCCGGCAGGTTTGAGTTCACATATTTGACCGCGACCGCGCTGAGTTGCAGTCCATCCTTGCCCGTCGCCGCCGAGAGCGCCCACGCCAGCGTCAGGACGCACAGCGCGGGAAAGACGTGCGTCATGCCCGACATCATGCCGTTGAACGTTCGCGTGACATTCGCCGCGCCGGTGCCGAGGTTGATCAAGATCGCGATCGTCAACGCGGCCAGACCCGCATAGAGGATCGAGGAGTAGGTGTCGCCTTTGCCCAGAATCTCGATCATCCAGCGCGTGCCGCCGGCCAGGGCGCTGGCGGGTTTGTAGAGCCCGTCCGCGACCATCTTTTGATAGGACTCGCTGCCCGCTCCCCAGCCCGTGGCGAGCAGCAGCCCCATCATGCCCGCAACGATGACGAAAATCGGCACGACCGCGTACCAGGCCCTGCCGCGCCGCGCGCCCGCGCCGGCGCTCGCCAGGCCGCCGGCGCCGCCGTCGTGGCCGGGCTGCTCCGAAAGATGCTCGGTGCCATAGGGATCGGCGTCGCGCTCGGGCGGCGGATTGAGATAGGCCTCGCGCTCGGCCTTGAGCATGGGCCCGAAATCGCGCCGCGTGAGCGCGACCAGAAAGACCATGATCAGCGCCAGCAGCACATAGTGGCGATAGGGAATGCTGGCCCAGAAGATCGAAAAACCCGTCGCGCCCTGCAGAAACGTCGGCAGCGCCCCGTTGACTGTCGCTTCGCGCAGCCCCTTGTCGATCATGCTGATTTCGGTCGCCAGCCAGGTGCTGATCATCACCGAAGCCACGCACGAGGCCGTCGCATCGATGATGTAGGCCAGCTTCTGGCGACTGATGCGCAGGCGATCAAACACCGGACGCATGGTCGGGCCGATGATCAGGCAATTGGCGTAGTCATCGAAGAAGACCAGCAACCCCGCGAACCAGGCCGAAAGCTGTCCGCCGCGACGATTGCTCGCGAAGCGGGCGACATGATTGACGATCGCGCGTGTGCCGCCGCCGGCTTCCATCACGCCGATCATGCCGCCGATCGCGAGCGTAAAGAGCACGACCCGCAGATGGTCCGACCCGCTGGGGCCGGAATAGGCGCCGAGGATGTAGTGCTCAAAGCACAGCCGCACCGACCCGATGACATACCACATCAGCCCCATCGCCCCGCCCGACAGCGGCCCCTCGCCGCTGATGAGCGGCTGCATCATGAACGATGCGAGGAGAATGCCCAGCACCATCGCGGGGATGACCTGCCGCAGGGTGATGGCGAGGATGATCGCGAGGACCGCCGGCGCGAGCGTCCAGAGGTCGTAATACTTCGCGGGCGAGATCGCACCCGCGGCGACGTTCGAGGCCGCCGCGCTGCTGGCCGCGGGCGTGTTGGCGGCGGCGTCGATGAGTGCGGATTGCGACGCCGCGACGCCGTCAGCCGGGGTCTGCAGAAATGCACCCGCGCACAAAACGAGCAAGCCGCCCCAGATCACCGGCAGGGCGATGGTTCGCCCCATGCCGAGGCTTCTTCGCGGCTCGCCGGCACTGGCGATGGAGGCGGATCGATGACGAAAAAACAGCAGAAATGCTGACGATTTCATGGGGCGGGACGGTATCGATCGCGCGTTGCGCCGTCAAACCAAGCGCGGCGGCGGCGTCCTGGCGAATTTTGGGCGACGAAACGCGCGTGGGGCGGCGGGAGCGACGCGGCGGTCCGCCGGTCGCTATCGCGCTATAGCAGCGCCCCGCCGCAACTGCTGCCCGACCCCGCCGTGCAGCCATAGCAGTGTTGCCCGGTGACAATGGCGGCCTCGGCGAACGCGCCATCGACAAACTGATCGATGTGGCGCGGCAACGCGCCATCGACGGCCAGCTCCAGCATCTGATTGAAATCGCAGTCAAACAGCCGCCCGTCCCATCCCACAGAGAGCGTCTCGCGGCACATCAGGCCGTCGAGCGTGGCCGGGTTGAAGGCCGCGTGCAGCTGCCGCATGTACTCCTGGAGATTTCCCGACCGCTCCAGATATTCCAGAAACCGGCTGATCGGCAGATTCGTGATCGTGTAGAGCCGATCAAACTCGACGGCGTGGCGCTCGCGGAGCGTGCGCCGATAGTCCGCTTCCAGCGATGCCTGATTCCCCGGCAAAAACGCCCCGGTCGGGTTGTAGACCAGATTCAACCGCAAGTCGCCCGGGTTTCCGCCGGAGCTGCGCCCGTATCCGCGCTCGTTGAGAAGTCGCATGGCGGCGATCGACTTTTCAAACACGCCGTCGCCGCGCTGGGCATCGGTTCGATCGGCCAAGACCGACGGCAAAGACGCGACGATTTCCACCCGCTGTTCGGCGAAGAAATCGGCCAGGCCGGCATAGCCCGGCGCGGCGAGAATCGTGAGGTTGCAGCGGTCGATGACATGCTTGCCGCGCGCTCGTGCCGCACGCACCAAAGCCTGAAAGTGCGGATTCATCTCCGGCGCGCCGCCCGTGATGTCCAGCGTCGTGATGGTCGGGCAGGCGTCGAGCGCCCGCAGACAGGCCTCCATCGTCGCCCACGTCATCACCTCGCGCCGATCGGGTCCGGCGTCGACGTGACAGTGCTTGCAGGTCTGATTGCAGAGCTTGCCGACGTTGATCTGCATCACGCGCAGCACGCCGCGCCGCAGCGCCGTGTGCCCGGTCGAGCGCACGCGCTCCGCGAAGGCCGCCACGCCGGGTACATGGTCGATCGTCGCGCGCTGCGCTTCGGCGCGGGCCAGCGGGTGGCCCTCGCGAGCCAGCGTGCGCAATAGGAGCGGCTTGCTCACATCGAGATCTTTTCGGCGAGAGTCCGCATTTGCACCCCGTGCACCAGCGCCGCCCCGCCCTTGATCGCCGCCGCCACGTGCACCGCCTCGGTCATCTGCTCCAGATTCGAGCCTTTCTCCAGGCTCGCCCTTGTGTAGGCGTCGATGCAGTAGGGGCACTGCACGGCGTGCGCCACCGCCAGCGCGATCAGCGCCTTCTCGCGCTCGCTCAACGCTCCCTCGGCGAAGACGGCGTTGTAATACTCAAAGAACTTGCGCCCCAACTCGGGCGCGGCTTTGCCGATCTCGCGGAACTTGGCGAGATCGCTTGAGTCGTAGTAATTGCTCATCGTGGGGCGATTGTAGAGCGACTCTTCCGCCCCCGGTCGGCGACAGCCGGGCTTGCTCGCGCTCGAGCGGCAGGGCGCGGAGTACCGCGGCCCGCCCTACCGAAACCACCGAGCGATATCGCACCTCAGCGCCGATAGAACCCGGCAATCGCATCCACCACCGCATCCTGCTGCGCGTCGCTCAGCTCCGGATAGATCGGCAAGCCCAGCACCTCGCGCGAGGCCCGCTCGCTCTCGGGCAACTGCCCCTCGCGGCCGCCCAGGTAGGCAAAGCACTTCTGCAAGTGCAGCGGCACGGGGTAATAGACGCCGCAGCCGATCTGCCGCTCTTTCAGGTGCGCCGCGAGTTCGTCGCGCCGCTTGGCCCGCAGGATGTACTGGTGATAGACGTGCCGCCCGAAGACCTCGCGCGGCGTCTGCACAAACTCGCCCTCAAGCCCGGCCGCCGCGAATCGCCGCGTGTAGCCCTGGGCCTTTTCGCGACGTCGCAGGGTGACCTCTTCCAGCCGTCGCAGCTTGATGTGCAGCAGCGCCGCCTGGATCGCGTCGATGCGGAAGTTTCCGCCGACCATTTCGTGGTGATAGGTGTGCCCGCTGCCGTGAATGCGGACCTTGGTGCAGAGCTGCACGAAGGCGTCGTCGTTGGTGAGCAGGGCACCCGCATCGCCCATCGCGCCGAGGTTTTTCGTCGGATAGAAGCTGAGCCAGCCGAAGTGGCCGATTGCGCCGGCCCAGCCGACGCCGTCCTGATGCGCCCCGATCGCCTGAGCCGCATCTTCGATGACCGGCAGCTTTCGCCGCGCGCCCAGCGCCATCAGGGCTTTCATATCCGCGAGCTGCCCGTACAGATGCACCGGCGAAATCGCCTTTGTCCGCGGGGTGATCAGCGACTCGGTGTGCTTGGGGCACATGTTGTAGGTGACCGGGTCGATGTCGCAGAACACCGGCTTGGCCCCGACCCGCGCCACGCAGCCCGCCGTCGCGAAGAAGGTGAACGCGGGCACGATCACCTCGTCGCCTGGTCCGATTCCCATGGCCATCAACCCCGCCAGGTGCGCGTCGGTGCCCGACGACATGCCCAGCGCGTGCTTCGCGTGGCAGTATTGCGCCAGGGCCTGCTCAAAGGCCGCGGTCTTCGGCCCCAGGATGTATTGCCCCGATTTGGCGATCGCGGTCAGCTCCGCAATCAGCTCCTGCTCCTGAGCGGCGAAACCGGCGGCGAGATTCAGCGGCGGAACTGCGATCGCGCCCTGCGGCGCGGCGACGGACGTACTCATGCGGCCTCCTGATTCGAAGCGGCGCACGGCGTGTCCGCCGCGCCCGTCGAATCCGCAGTTTCTAGCCGATTTACGGTGGTTACGGAAGTGCGAGCGACTTCAGCAGATAGAGGTCGCCGACGCGTTCCCACTTGGCGCCCTGCACCCAATTGGGCGGATGGTCGCGATCGCGCGGCACGAGCACCACCGGCCGGCCGGACAAATGGGCCGCCCGCGCCTGCGCGGAGATGGTGGCGATCTCGACCTGGGTCGGGTCGGTCGCCATCTCGATCGCCTCAATCGCCGAAGAGACGCGGCCCAGCGCCTGCGGATAGCGCAGCCCGAAGATGATCATGGAGTCGACGCAGATGATGATCCCATCCGGCTCCGCCAGGCGAAACGCAACGTCGTTGACCTCGCGCTCATAGTGCTTTCCCACGCTCCACGGCAGAAAGAAGTGGGCATAGCCGTCGCGATAGGGCTTGTTGCCGACCATGTTCGAAAAGAGCTGGTTGGACTTGGCAATCGAATAGGCACAGTAATAAATCAGCGGGTTTGCGAGCGTTGTGAAGATCACCGCGGCTGAGACCATGCTGCGCTGCGTCGCCGGAATGAGCCGCAGAAACGCGTCCACGCCGTTGCCGAAAAAGATCGCCACGATCACATAAAACGGTGCGAAGAAGTTGTACTGGTCGCGCACGTCATAGCGAACGGCGAATAGAAACAAAATAAAGCCGTCCAGCAGCAGCACCTGATAAAGCCGCCGCTGCATGGGCACGAGCGATGCGCCATAGGCCGCGAAGGGCAGCGCGAAGTTGGGGAAATTGAACAGCACATAGGCGCAGCCCATCAGGATGAGCTTCGTCGGCACGCGATAGGCCGTCGCCGCCCGGCCGAAATCGCCGAACAGCGCCGATGAAACCGCCGCCGCCACGCCCACTTCGCCTGCGCGAGCGATGATCAGAAACAGATAGGGCGAAAACGCCAGCAGCCACACCGCGACGCACGCCATCAGTGTGTGGCGTCGCACAAATCCGCGCCGCAGCTGCGCCCCGACCGCCGCAAAATGCACGGGTGTGACCAGCGCGTTGAGCAAGTGGTTGGCCACGCCCAGCCCGTTGAAAAACGCGCCGCAGATCAGCGCTCGCGAGTCGCTCGTCCGCGCGTACCACGACAGGCAGAGCAGCTCGGCGGAGAGCGTGAAGCAGACCAGCCCGTAGGACTCGGTGACGGTCGCGTTCTGCCAGAATGTATGCGCCAGCATCAGCGACAGCGCCCCCGCGATCGCCGCCGCCGCATGCGTCGTCAACATGCGCAGCAGACAGAAGACGTTGGCTACCGCCGCCGCCGAGGCGACGACTGAAACCATCGTGACGCCGAATGCGGGTTCGCGCGGCGTGAAGAAGATCGCGATTCGCCCGAGCCAGAAGTTGATCGGATGAATCAGCGCCAGCCCCATCGGGTGTTCGATCTGATTCGCAATCACGCGAAGCTGTTGCACGCCGCTGTCCTGCCACTGTTCGCCCGGATGGGCCGTGAGCGTGTAGAGCAGCAGCGCCGCCGCGAACATCACGACCCAATTCGCCCCTACGCGCGACGAAGTCGGCGTCGGGATCAGGCCGGCGTGGTAGCGGGCGAATTCGGAACCCAAACTCGAAGCTCCTCCGCGTTCGGCAGCGGGATCGCCCCCGCCGCGCATGCCCGGCGCGTGTAACCGCGCCGGCGCTATCTGCCTATCGGCCTGCGATCGGCCTCAAGTCCGTTGACCGCAAAAGCCCCAGCCAATTCCGAGGCGGGGCCGCACTGCGTCCCAAAACGAATCGGCAAGCTGCCGCGCCAGGCGACGCGCAACACCGGCGTCTCCGTGCGGGCGGCATAATGCCGCGACTCCCAGCCCTCGACGCGCGGGGACGTTTGCCCGCGTTCGAGCGAGAAGCTGGCGCCGGGCGGCCCCTCGACCCGCAATTCCCAAGCCTCGCCGCCGGCCTGCAGCCGGACCGTCGCACGGCCGTCGTTCGCGGTCGAAAGCGCGATGTCCGTCGGCGGCAGCCGCCAGCGCAGCACCGCCTCATGTTCGCCCGCGCCGCGCAGCTCGTCGTCGATGCAATAGCAATCGCCGACCCGCGCAATCGTCCGCCGATGAATCGGCCGTCCGACCAGCCGCTGATAGCCATAATGCTCGCCGACAAACAAATCGTTGTTCGGTCCCGCGCGCCACTCCAGGCAGCGCGCCTTTACCCACCGCAGCCACAAGAATCGCGGCCCCTTGATCATCTGATTCTCGCCGTCGAGCTCGACCGTGTTGTGCGCCGCCGTCGAGTAAAACCAATCCGCGAACTGCGTTTCCTTGGTGTAGTAGTAGTAGGTGCCCGCATCGCGCAATACGTTTACGCCGCGATGCGTGAGGTCAAAGTGCAGCATGTCGCACTGATTCGGTCGATCGCGATAGCTGTGGCAACGCGTCAGCCCGCGCGAACGTTCGCCGCGGAAGACGTAGTATCCGCCCGAATCGAACGCTCGGCTCCTCGCCGTCGTCGGCGTGACTTCTGATCGCGGCTTCGCATTGGCGGTTGCGTTCGCGTCTTCAAAGCCGAGCCAGATCCCCATCTCATTCCACGGCCCGCGCCCCAACTCATCCGTCGCACCGACGGCCGCCCGCGCCGCGCTGAGGCATGGGCGAAAGTCGTTGTACTCACACGTGCTCATCGGCAGCACGAGCGCCCCATCATTGGGCCCATAGTTCGGCGCGACGCCCGTCTCCGGATCGACCATCGCCGCCAGCCACGCGCCGGAGCGATCGATGGCGTCATGCAGCGCCGCCGGTAGCGGCTCCTCCGCCGCACGAAAGAGCGCCGCCGCCCAGAGCAGATCGTCGAGCATCACGCGGTGATAGTTCATGCTGTGCTGCACGAACGATCCGTCGCGATAGATCTGCCGATCCAGCTCGCGCAGCAGCGACCGTCGCCCCTCGTCCTGCCACGCCTCCGCGCTCCGCAACTCGTGGAACTGCGAGCCGATCATGTAGAGGCAGACCGCCTCGCTAATCGCGTGATTGTTCTTCTGACTCCGCGCGTAGACGAGATTTTCCGCGACGTGCCGCCCCGTGTACCAGACCAACTCGGTCAGCCGCCGCAGCCGCTCCTCCGTCGCGCTATTCGACGTGATCGTGGCACACGCCGAGAAGACCCACGCGAAGCAGCGAAACGACGCTTCCTGCCCGCAAAACCACTGCGCCGATAGCCCGTACGGATTTTGCCGGTCCCACGCTTCGAGATAGCTCCAAAACGTCTCCGCCGCCGACTCGTTGCCCGTGACGAGGTAGTCGCGCCCCAGCGCATAGGCCCACGAAAACCTCGACGGCTCCCAAACGCACTTCAAATCCGCGTACTTCGGATTGAACTGCTCATAGCTCGACCAATGATTCCCCACCGGCCAGTCGACGCCATGAATCGGATCGCGATTGAAATTCGGCGGCGATCCGACTTCGCACACATGATGACTGAAAAACCGCATCCGCCCGGCCTGCAGGTCGCGCACTTCCTGCCCGGTGCTGCGCTGCCAGTCCGCGTCCGAAACGACCCGCCGAATCGCTTGCCGTTTCTCTTCCCGATCTTCCTCAATCAGCCCCAGCGATCGCGCCCGCTGTAGCCACAGCGCCTGCGAGTAGAAATCAACGTCACGCGAAGCGGCCCGCTCACTGACGCCGGAATAGACAAACTGCTTCGCCAACTCCTCCGCCGACAGCTCCCCGCCCGGCAGCCGTTTCTCCAGCAGCTTCAGCTTTCGCTTCGCCATCTGCCAGGCGCGGGCCGGCAGGTTGTCCCAGCCGATCGCTTGCAACGTCCAATAGGCCTTCGCAACTCGATTCATCGCCGCAGAGAATAGGCGTGCTGCCGCTCCGGTAGTAGCGGCCCGCGCCCCGTCGGCCGACGAGGACTGGCCCGGCGCCACGGCTCTATGAGCCGTGTCTTCCGATTTCCGAACGATCCCCACCAGTGCGAACCACCGCCCCCGCAGGTGCGTCCTGCGGCTTGCAGGCCGACGAATCGCTACGATGATCTTCATCGATCCGCGCCCCCAAACGGAACCGCCCGTGATTCTCGGCATCCTCTCCGACTCCCATGGCCACCGCCGGCGAACCCGGCGCGCCCTCGAGATTCTCGAACGCTGCGGGGCCACCGCCTTTGTTCATTGCGGCGATTTCTGCGAGCCCGATGTGTGCGACGAGTTGGTCGGCCGTCGCGTTTGGTATGTGTGGGGCAACAATGACGAGCCGGTCCGCGAGTATGAGCGCTACGCCGCGAGCATCGGCCTCGCCGCGCCGCCGCGCGAGCTGCCCGTGCGTTTTTCGCTGGAAGGCAAGCGATTCGCGGTCTGCCACGGACATGAGCACTGGTTCGCCGACGCCTGGTCGCGCGCCCGCTACGGCGACGCGCGGCCGAGTCTGACCGCGCCGCCGTCCGCTCGGGCTGCGGTCCTCGCCGAGGCGCTCGACGCCGACTATGTCCTCTATGGCCACTCCCACATTCCTGCGGACGAGCTGCTCAGCGGCGTGCGCTTCATCAACCCCGGCGCCCTGCACCGCGCCCGCGTCTTCTCCGTCGCCACGCTTCATCTGGCCGACGGCGCCCTCCGCTATTGGAACGTCCCTCGAAGCGACGAGCCCGCCGCCGCGGGCCCGCCGGAGGAGTTGCAGATCGGGTAGTGCTGGGGCGATTACACCGGCAAAACTGTTTCACGTGAAACACATTTGCGCGACGCAAAGGGGATGCCAGGCGGAAGGGGCGTGGTGGAGTCTGCGGGATTTGGTTCAGAGTTCGCGTGCGCGCTGCCCCAAACGCGCAGTTCGCTAATCGCGAGTATCGGCTAAGGATCGGATGGTTTCGTGAGCAATCACCCAAGGTATGCTGTAAACGCCAAAAGCTAACTATTGGGAGCAGGTCCTCTTGCCGGCTGAACGCTTGGATGCTGGATTGAATCGGCGGCCGGTCGGCCTGCGCAGCGCTGGTTGGATTCAAGCGCTGGCGCGCCGGCTGGCGGCCCGTGGTGTTGCGCCGAACACGGTCTCGATCATGAGCATGGCGGGCGCGGCGGCCGGCGCGATCGCTTTTCTGGCTGCGGCTGAAGTGGTAGCGGCGTGGGCGGCGCTATGGGTGGCGCTGGTACCGATCGGGGTGGGATTTCGCGGATTGTGCAACTTGCTTGATGGACTGATCGCGATCGAGGGTGGGCGGAAGACGCGCAGCGGGGAACTGTTCAACGATATGCCCGATCGCTTCTCGGACATCCTGCTCTACGCGGCGGCGGGTTACGCGGTGCGCGGCATCGGGCATGGCGTGGAATGGGGCTGGGCTGCTGCGGCTGCGGCGGTCATGACGGCATACGTGCGTTATCTCGGCGCGTCGATGGGGGCGCGTCAGTATTTCCTCGGGCCGATGGCCAAGACGCACCGCATGGCGGTCTTGGTGACGGCGTGCATTACGGCAGCGGTTGAGCTGCTCGTGCGCGGATCGTCGATCAGTCTGCTGGTCGCGCTCATGGTCATTGCCGTCGGGTCGGTTGTGACGGCCGGTCGGCGTGCCATTTACATCATGCACGAACTGGAGCGCGATTGAGCCGCGATCTCCTGGCGTGGCTGGTGCGATTTGTGACGGGCTGTCGCGGCAAGGGAGCGGCGCTCCCTTCCGGACCGGTGGTCTACTACGGCAATCATTCCAGCCATCTCGACGCTGTTGTGATCTGGGCTTCGATTCCGCGGCCGATGCGCGCGCGAACGCGGCCTGTCGCGGCCCGCGACTACTGGGCGGCGACGGCGTTGCGACGTTATTGGGCGACGCAGTTGCTGAATGCGATGCTGATCGAGCGGCGCGAGGTGACGCGCGCATCGAACCCGCTGGGGCCTATGCTCGCGGCGCTCGAAGCGGGAGACTCGCTCATCCTGTTTCCCGAGGGCACGCGGTCGTTGGAGGGCGAAGTGGGGGAGTTTCAGGGCGGGTTGTTTCATATCGCCCGTCAGCGACCGCATACGCCGATGGTGCCGGTCTATCTCGAGAATCTCAATCGGATTCTGCCGAAAGGCGACTTGCTGCCGCTTCCGCTGATCGGCTCGGCGCTCTTCGGGCCAGCGATCTTCTGGGCCGAGGGTGAGCCGAAGCCGACCTTTCTGGAACGGGCGCGAGCGGCGCTCCTGGAGTTGCAGCAGACATCGTGATCTCCACAGATTCCCAACTGAATTCGATGTTGCTGGGCGTGCTCGCTCTGCTGCTCGCGTCGTCGATTGCGGCGGCGGTGATCTGCTGGCGGCGTGTGGGCGATGATGAGTTTCGTCGGAATCTCGTGCTGCGGATCGCGTCGTGGTGGGTGCTGGCGCTGATCTTCTCGGCGGCGGCGTCGCTCGGAATGGCCGGGCTTTCGATCTTGTTCGCATTCGCGTCGTTTCTGGCGTTTCGCGAGTTTGTCAGCCTGATCGCGACGCGGCGCGCGGATCATCGGGCGCTCTTTTGGGCCTTCTTTTTCGTCATTCCGCTTCAGTACTACCTGGTCTATTTGCAGTGGTACGGCCTGTTCGCCGTCTTCATCCCCGTCTATGTGGCCGCGATTCTGCCGATTCGGATCGTCGTCGCGGGAGATACGCAGAATTTTCTGGAGCGCACGGCGAAGATTCAGTGGGGGCTGGTGTCGTGCGTCTATTTCGTCAGCCATGTGCCCGCGCTGCTGATGGTTCCGCTGCGCGGCGGCGACGGATCGGCGGCGAATCTGAAGCTGGTGTTGTTTTTGCTGATTGTGGTGCAACTGAGCGATGTGTTTCAGTATGTCTGGGGCAAGATGATCGGGCGGACGCCGGTCGCGCCCAGCATCAGCCCGAAGAAGACGGTCGAAGGCCTCATCGGCGGCATCGCCACGGCGGCGGCGATCGGCACGCTGCTGCATCGCGTGACGCCGTTCACGATGATTGAAGCGGCGCAATACTCGTTGCTAATTGCGGTCGCCGGTTTTGGTGGGGGACTGGTGATGTCAGCGGTGAAGCGCGATCGCGGCGTCAAAGACTTTGGCGAGCTAATCCCCGGCCACGGGGGCATCCTCGATCGGTTCGATTCGATCTGTTTCGCGGCTCCGCTGCTGTTTCACGTTGTTCGATTCTTCCATGCCGCGGATGGTTAATGTCTTCTTTTAACCCGTCGCTTAAGCCGATCGCGAAGTCGCCCTCATCGCATGTGTTCGCGAAAGTCTTCGCCGCATTCCGAACAGATTCCGGTGACGTTTCCCGTGAGGTCATACCGACAGCGCGGGCACCAGCGGCCCGTAAAGCGGCGGTGCGCCTGAGCGTGCAGAGTGGTGAGTATCCACGCGATAACCAGGAACACGGGGAAGCACGGCAGAACCGTGACCAGCACGAACAGGAAGGGCAGGGCGAGAAAGGCGACGATTTGCCTTGCGATCGGCGGCATCACCGCGAGCGCCGCGACGCCGAGCAGAATGATCACGACAATGCGAATGATCATCGGTCGAGGCGTCCCGGCGTCAGCGGGCGCGATCGATCGGCGGCATGATCGCGAGTGCCGCGACGCCCAGCCGTGCCGCTCACTGCTCAATCCCCCCAATTCTGAATGTCAAACGCCGTCCCGCACTCCGAGCAGCGGCCCGACTTGTTCTGGCTGACGTCGTAGCCGCAGTGCGGGCAGGGCCGGGCGTTGGGGGCGGGTTTCTGGGCGAAGCTTTTTTCGAGTAGCCGCACGAGATAGGAAATGCCGAAGAACACGGGTTCGCCCCAATACCAGCAGAACGTCATCGCAGTACCCAACGCGAATACGAGCTTCGTGCCTGTTTCGAGCCGGCGAGCGGCAGGAATGCAGAGCAGCGCGAGCGCGGTGACGATGATCAGCGCGAACCCGGCAAGCGTGATTCGCGCCGTCCAAACGGCCGGCCAGTGTGGTGAAAACGGGTCGCGTCGTTTCATGCTGTGCCCCGCAGGGCGATGGGCGCGAGGCGGCGGCCTGCGAGGTGCGGGCCGCTAAGTGTGAGAGTGTAGCTTTATCGGCGAGCCGCATTCGGGACAGATGCCCGTCGTGTTGCCTGTGAGGTTGTAGCCGCAAGTGCGGCAACTCCCCGGAGGTCGTGGCGTTCGGATGTAGGCGACAGAAACGAGGCGATAACAGATGTAGAAAATGAACGCGAAGAATGCAAACTTCACGGGCAGGGCGGCGGCCAGGAGTATCGCTGACGTACCCTCATCGCGGCCGCCGCATAGGAGATAGACGAACAGGATCAAGACGAAGTAGGCGACGGCGAAATTTGCGATTTGCGATCGCATGGCGCGGGTCTCTTCGCCGCGCCGATGGCAGCGCGGCGGCCGGGTACGCGTGGACAGCGACGCCAGCCGCGCGGGCTGAAGCCCGCGGCTCGGCGATGCGGGGGATTAGTGCCGCTTGCGGGCTTCCGGGAATTTCTCGGCGACTTTGGCGAGCGCTTTCAGGCACTTGTCGAGGTCTTCGATCGTGTGGCCGGCCGAGATCTGGCAGCGCAGCCGGGCCTCGCCCTTGGGCACGACCGGGAAGCCGAAGCCGCTGACGAAGACGCCCTCGGCGAGCAGGGCCTTTTGCATCGAGATGGCGGTGGCCGTTTCGCCGACGATGACGGGGCAGATCGGCGTGATGCCGGGGATCGTGTGCAGGCCGAGGTCGGCGACGCCGGCGCGGAAGTGGGCGACGTTGCGCTTCAACTGAGCGAGCAGCTTCGCCCCATCCTCGATCAGCACGTCGATCGCCGCCATCGAGCCATAGCAGACGGCCGGCGGCAGGGCGTTCGAAAAGAGCGTCGTGCGGGCCTTTTGCACGAGATAGTCGCAGATCACCTGCGCTCCGGCGACGTATCCGCCGCAGGCTCCGCCGAGGGCTTTGCCCAGCGTGCTGGTTTGCACGGTGCCCTCGCCCAAGACGCCGAAGTGTTCGGCGGTGCCGCGGCCGGTCGCGCCGAGGACGCCGGTGGCGTGCGACTCGTCGACGATGAGCTGTGCGTCGTGCTTGTCGGCCAGCTCCTTTAACTTGGGCAGGTCGGCGACGTCGCCCTCCATGCTGAAGACGCCGTCGGTGATGATGAGCTTGTTACGGGCGGCGCGGGCTTTGGGGCTTTCGAGCATGCTTTGCAGCTCGGCCAGGTCGGCGTGCTTATAGATGAATCGCTCGGCTTTGCTGAGGCGGATGGCATCGATGATGCTGGCGTGGTTGAGCGCGTCGGAGAAGATCGCGTCTTGCTGGGTCGGGGCGAGGGTCGGCATGACGCCGACGTTCGCGTCCCAGCAGCTGATGAACGTCGTGGCGGCGGGGCAGCCGATGAACTCGCGGATTTTCTTTTCGAGCGCCTCGTGGCAGGCCATGGTGCCGCAGATGAAGCGGACGCTGGCGGTGCCGAGGCCGAATTCGTCGATGGCGCGCTTGCCGGCGGCGGCGACGCGCGGGTGATTGGCGAGGGCGAGGTAGTTGTTGCTCGAGAGGTTGATGACGGGGCGGCCGTCCATGACGGTGTGCGGGGCCTGCGGGGCCTGCACGACGTTGGCCTGCTTGTATTGGCCGGTGGCGCGCAGTTCGGCGAGCTCGGCGGCGAGGGTTTTTTCGAGGGTGGTGGTCATCGGGGCGGCTCCGGCGTTGGGCGTTTGATTCGAGTTGGGCGACAGTTTAGCGGAGGGGAGGAGCATAGGTCCCGTCGAAGACCCGATGTACGTTGCCGCGCGACATCGAGCTCTTTCTCGCGATACCGCGACCGCCGCTTGGTGGTCAAACGCACGCTCAAATCACCGCGCCAGTGTCGCCGGCTGCGAGCCCACGGCCCGCCCGGCAAGACGCTGCGCCGACGCAACCGCCCGGTGACCAGACGCCACGAGCGATCAGGTTCCGTCGATGATTCGCTGCAGCACCCAGAAGTCCTTGATGTCCACGTCGTAATCCTCGCAGTAGGGCATGTCGAGGTCGGCGCGAAAGTGGAAGTCGTCCGGATCGCATCCCGGTGGCGGGGTCAGAATATCCGGGCCGGCCATGCAAGGCGCCCAACGCGCAAAGTCATCGACGTCGTGGTCGCCGTCCCGATCGACGTCGCCCGGCGACGTGACGGCACTACTTGGCCGAATGAGCGCGATCACCGCCGTGGACGAATAGACCAGCACGATCGTGTACTGGTCACATACCGGCGTATGAATGACGCTTGACATCGTTCCCGCGCGGCCGCCGGCCGCATTGACAAGGATGATCTGTTCGCCGAGCGACGGCAGATAGCCCGGCGCCAGCGTCAGCCGCGCCGAGCCGTCGAGCGTCGCCGCGCCGCTGACGTTGATGCGGTCGGTGTTGCCGGGGCCGTTGAGTTCGATTTCGACGACAGATGTCGGATTCAGCGTGAGCGATCCGTTGATGCTCAAGGTGACGGGCGCGGCCCCCGAATCGGTCGGCGCGAGAATGCCCGAGTTTGTTACGTTGCCGGTCAGCGTGCCTTTTCCGCGAATCGCTGCGCCGTTCTGATTGCCGATGCCCGTCGAGCACGACAGCGTTCCGCCGTTCATGGTGGTCTGTCCGCCAAGCACGGCCTGATTGCTGTCGACGAGCGTGACGGCTTGCGCGCCGACGTTCAGCGCTCCCAAATAGAAGAACCCGCTGGTCGTGTTGGCCCCAATCGTGAGCGGTCCGCTGGGGTTGATGGACGACGCGGCGTCGCCGGTGATGTCGGCCAGGCACATGCCCGAGCCGCTGTAGCTGCCCAGCGAGCCGAAGTGGATCTTGTTCCCGACGATATTGTTGGTGCTGTTCGCGAGTTGACCGTTGAAAAGGAGCCCTGAGCCGCCGCTGGGCTGGATATTGCCCGCGTTATCCACGTCGGCGTTGATCGTGCCCGTCCCGCTGATCGTCGAGCCGGTCAGAACGGTGACGTTGCCGGTTCCATTGAACGTGCCACCGGATAAGTCGATTCGCCCGGTGCCGCCGTTTGGGTCGCCGAGCAGCGTTTGCCCGTCGATGTCGGCCTGGCCTCCGGAGTCGATGTTAAGCGCGGCGGTTCCGGCGGCCGTGGCGCTCGAGTTGCGCCCGATCAGCAGATCGCCGCTGACGAGCAGTCGCGCGTTGAGCAACCCGGTTGTATGCACGTTCACGGTGCTCGTCGATGCCGAGCCGTTGGCGATGATCACGTCGCCGGCGAAGCTCGCGAACGCGCCGTTGCTAATGGTCATCGTGGCGTCTCCGCCCTGCCCGATGCGCGATTCGCCGGTCCCGAGCACGGTGAGACCGGAAACGCCGACCGGCGCGACTGAAAACCCGGAGATCGTGACCGTCGACGTCGACGTGGCGTTCGAACCCACGATCAGTTGATCGCCGACGCGCGCGGTGCCCGCGGCGGTAATGTTCAATGCTGCCGCGCCATTTGCGCCGACTGTGAGATCGGCGCCATTCCCGATGACGAGTTCGGCATCGTCGTCGTTGATATTCAGCACGCCGGTGGTGCCGGTCGCGTTTCCGAGGATGACATTACCGTTCGACGCGAGAGTTCCGGTGGTGAGCGTAACGGTGGCGTTGTCCGGACTGACGCTTCCGATCGTCACGCCGGTGGAGACGGTGTGCGGGTTGAGCATGCTCAACGTCACTGTTCCCTGACGGAAGGTGTGAGTGCGGCTGGCGGCGACCGTGGAGTTGAATGACGTGGTGTACGTTGCGGCGAGATTGAACGTCAGGTCGTCGACGCTCACCGGAACCTGCGCGGGCAGCCAGTTCGCCGCCGTCGCCGCGGGTCCGCCAGCGGGGTTGTTCCAACTCAGCGCGGCGGCGTCCGCGTCGTCGCTGAACGCGATTGCGAATGCGAAGGCCGCGGCAATCGAATTTGAGCGCGCGCCGCGGCAGGGATTACATAGGAACATGGAGCTCTCCGCTCAAGAAACCGCCTTGCTGACCTGAACTTTCCAGGTAGTTAATCAAGGCGTCGAATTCAGGGCAAAATTGGTCGGAAACCGCTTGGTGCCCGGCGTATTGGCAGTTCGCAGCACGATTTCTCACATCGTCGTTGCCCCGCCGCAAATCGACTTGCATTCCCCGCCCAGCCGACCGACCATCCCCGGCGTCGACCCATTTCCGACCCCTTTTCTTCAGGAGCGCGTCATGGCCAAAGTGCTTTGCGTCCTCTACGACGATCCTGTCACCGGCTATCCGAAGTCCTATCCGCGCGACGGGCTGCCGCGGCTGGAGCGCTATCCTGATGGGCAGACGCTGCCCACGCCCGAGCGGATCGATTTTCAGCCGGGGGCGCTGCTGGGTTCGGTCACCGGCGGGCTGGGACTGAGGAAGTTTCTCGAAGGCGCGGGGCATCGGCTGGCGGTTACATCTGACAAAGACGGGGCCGACTGTGCCTTTGAGCGCGAGCTGCCCGACGCCGACGTGGTGATTTCGCAGCCGTTTTGGCCGGCGTATCTGACCGCCGAGCGCATCGCGAAAGCGCCGAAGCTGAAGCTGGCGATCACGGCGGGCATCGGCTCGGACCATGTCGACCTGCAAGCGGCGATGAAGCGCGGCATCACGGTCGCGGAAGTGACGTATTGCAACAGCGTCAGCGTTTCTGAGCACGTGGTGATGATGATCCTCGCGCTCGTGCGAAACTACATTCCGTCTTATAACTGGGTGATCCAGCAGGGCTGGAACATCGCCGATTGCGCGGCGCGGTCTTATGACCTGGAAGGCATGACGGTCGGGAGCGTGGCGGCGGGGCGGATCGGGCTGGGCGTGTTGAAGCGGCTCAAGCCGTTTGATGTGAAGCTGCACTATACGGACCGCCATCGTCAGCCGGAGAAGGTCGAGCGCGAGTTGGGGCTGACCTATCACCCGAATGTGGAGTCGATGGTCCGCGAGTGCGACGTGGTGACGATCAACTGCCCGCTGCACCCCGAGACCGAGCACATGTTCAATGACGCGCTGATCGCGAAGATGAAGCGCGGGGCGTATCTCGTGAACACCGCGCGGGGCAAGATCTGCGATCGCGACGCCGTGGCGCGGGCGCTGCAGAGCGGGCAACTGGCGGGCTACGCGGGCGATGTCTGGTTTCCGCAGCCGCCGCCGAAGGACCACCCGTGGCGGACGATGCCCCATCACGGCATGACGCCGCACATCTCGGGCACGTCGCTGTCGGCGCAGGCGCGCTATGCGGCGGGCGTGCGTGAGATTTTGGAGTGCTGGTTCGCGGGCCGGCCGATCCGCAGCGAGTATCTGATCGTCGACGGCGGCAAGCTGGCGGGCACGGGCGCGCACTCGTACTCCGCCGGCAACGCGACCGGCGGATCGGAGGAGGCGGCGAAGTTTCGGCGGGGGTAGTTTCAGAGTGAGTCTTGCGGCCGGGGCCGCCGTAGCGACGGCCCCGGCATTCACTCCCAGCGCAGTCCAGTTTCATGCGCCGGCCTGCGCCATTGATGCGTTTTGGGCGAGCGCATCGGCGGAGCCGCCCACGGGCTGAGGGTCGCCGATGGTCAAGTCGGCGACTGTTCGAACGATTTCGACGAATCAACGCCAAAACTCAGCCCGATCTGCTGGAATTCCGTAGGAATCATGGCGGCCGGTTCGAAGGCGGCGGCCGGTTCGAGAGGTGTATCGTGCGTTATTTTCTAGGCGGAGTTCTGGCTCTGGCCATACTTGGCGTGATGGGCGTGGGTGGTCTTGAGCTCCTTCGTAGAACAATGCTCGCCGATGTCCACCGGATGGTTCGTGAGCTTTCGGAGACGCCGAGCGCGCAGGCTGCAGGCCGAGATCTGGCCGTTTTGTGTCAGACTTCGCTCGTTCATCCGGAGTGGTTCGCCGACGAGCCCTCGTCGGCACCCTGCTGGGCGCCGCCATCGGTCCTGCGTTTACAGCCCCGCTGGGTGACCATTCGTGAAGACGGCGTGCAGGTTGAGTATGGCGGCGGGTTCTATCACTTTGGATACTTGCTTCGCGCTGCGCCGTCGCCGAAAAATGACAACGGTCAGACCGATTGGATTCTGCACATCTACCGGGAAGACGCCGCCAGCCGCGAACTTGCACGCGTCACGCTGACAGAACGGGATGTGCTGACGGAAGCCGAGTTCATCGATCGGACCATGACAGCTCTCGAGTGGCGCATTGCGCGCGGCGACCACTGGAGGGACTCTAGTATTCCGGAATACTGTGCCAGCGTGCAGCGCTGTCGGTTTGCAATCAGGCACAATCAGATCTCTCGGCTTCAACGGTCCATTCGTGAGACAGCGCGAGAAAACCCGGACGCCTGGCGCGACGTCTTATTGGCGTACCTGATCGACGCGCGCGACGATCCGTCCGGGGCCGAAGAGCGCCTAAGGCGATGGGCGGCTTCCAGAGGCGGCTACGGCGGTTGGCTCATGGCCGCTTACGCTTTCGAGAAGGCCGGGCGGTTGTCGCTCGCCGAAGAGAGTGTGCGCGAGGCGTGCAAATTCCGGGTGAGCGATCCGCCCTGGATGAGTGCCAACGCGCGAGCCGCCGGGTTCCGCATGTGTCGTTCGCTCTATAACGCGGGCAGCTTTGAAGTTTGCGCGATGCTGTGCGAGGCGATATTGGCGTATCAAGCCAACGGGGGCTACATGGCGGAGCCGTACCAGGAACTCCGCGATCTCTGCCGAGTCGCTCAGAGCCAGCCGGCCATCACGTCGCGTCCGTTGCTCCATATTCGCGTTCCAGTTGAGCTGGATCCGTTTGAGGGGATTGATGTTGATGCAGTCACTGGCGCCGCTCATTTGGGGCGTTAGGACGTCGGTCGGGTCATCGACCCGACGGCGATGAACAAACGACGGTTCGAGCCGCATCCCGGCCAATTGCCCCGTAAAGCAATTGGCTGATTGTTCGCTTATTGCGTCGATCTCGTCGGGTCGATGACCCGACCTACGTGGCTCGGAGTGCCGCGGCGACGGTCTGGCCACCGCCGCCGCGTCATCGACGTCCGAGTTCGCCTTTCCGCACGTTCTAACGCCGAGCGAGGCTGCTCGGCGCCAGACGGAAAAAATGTCGGCGTGACTGCCCGCCCGACGAAAATATCAACTCGCACGTCGCGAACACCCCTCCGCTGACGCACATTCTTTCGCATTCGCGAACCACGGATCTCGGAGTGTCCACATGCTGCTCGCGCCGATCGTCGGATTTCTCTTTCTGTTGCCGCAAAGTGCCGCGTCGCCGGGGAAGCCTGCGCCGGCTTCGACGGCGGCCGCACCGGAAGCCGCGCGGTTCGCGGCGGTGGATGAGTCGGTTCGTAAGGGTGAGTTCGGGACGATCACGAGCATCGTCGTCGCCCACAAGGGACAGACGATTCTGGAAGCCTATTACGACGAAGGCGGGGCCGAGGCGCGGCGAAACACACGTTCGGCGACCAAGTCGATTGCTGCACTTCTGGTCGGCATCGCCATTCGCGATGGCAAGCTCAGCGGCGTGGGCGCTCCAATTCTTCCGTTTTTCGCCGACCTTCAACCTTTGCAGTGCCCCGATCCGCGTAAGGCGAAGATCACCATCGAAGACCTGCTCACGATGAGCTCCTGCCTGGAGTGCGACGACTGGAACCAGTTTTCGCGCGGCAACGAGGAGCGCATGTACCTGATTGAAGATTGGCCGCGTTTCTTCCTGGACCTTCCCATCCGCGGGTTTCCGGCGTGGGTGAAGAAGCCCGCGGAATCTCCCTACGGCCGCGCGTTCAGTTATTGCACTGCGGGCGTCGCGACACTCGGCGCGGTCTTGGAGCGCGCCACGGGCGAAAAGCTCGACGCCTACGCACAGCGGACGCTCTTTTCGCCCTTGGGAATTGAGAAGCCCGAGTGGCAGCGCTCATCGCTCGGATTGCCGCAGGCCGGCGGCGGACTGGGGCTGCGAAGCCGCGACTTGCTGGCAGTGGGGCAGTGCGTCCTGGCGAAGGGAATGTTTAACGGCGTTCAGGTCGTTCCCGCGGAGTGGATCGCCGCGATGACCGCGCCGCACGCGGAGATCGATGAACGGGCTGAGTATGGATATCTCTGGTGGCTGATGAAACTGCCCGGGGCTGAGAAGCCGATGACGTCTTTTGCGATGAACGGCAGCGGCGGCAACTCGGTGCAGGTGATTCCGCAGCGGGACCTGGTGGTCGTGATCACGACCGAAAACTTCAACATGCCGCAGCCGCACGTGAATACGTTCAAGCTGCTGCAGCAGATACTGCAGGCTTGTCCGTAAGGCTCGGTCATGGGGCTGGCCGTGTGGTGTTTGCGCTGCCAGCCTCACGCGACTCGAATAACGTCGACGCCGCGAGCAGACAGGCCGCTTGCGGCGTCGATGATTTCGAAGCGTCAGCTTGCCGTGGCTTATTCGTCGGCGCCTTCCATCTCACCTCGCCGATATCAGCGGAAATCAGGCCTAAAAACAGGCGATTTCCGTTAAAGAATCTGCGTTCAGATTCGCTTGTTTCTGTGATTCCGGCGCGCTATGTTGAGAGTCGAAACGGTGTCTGCGCGGTAGCGCAGAGACGTGCCATGTCACAGCGCTCGAACATCTTCGCGATCAGGCGCGCTGCGGCGCGCGGGCTTGCGAATCGTGGCTCTCCGGGTCACACGTATTCGCCGGCCCACCGACCCTCTGTACTTGTTCCCGCCGCTGCCTTCCTCCACTCCTTTCCGCTCGACCCGCCGATGGGAGCCTGCCATGCTTCGCCCAACACTTCTTTCGCGACGATGCGCGCATGCGCTCATCGCGATCGCCGTCGCCGCCGCCGTCGCTGAGGTCGCGGCGCGCCCGAACATCCGGTCGGCGTTCTTCGACGCCTATCCCGGCGCGATCGGCACCGCACTCGACTCGGTGCCGAGCTTCGCTGTTCACTGCGGCGTGTGTCACTACGACTTCGCGGGCGGCGGAACGCGGAATCCCTATGGCAATCGCCTGGCGGTCGTCTTGCCCGGATTTCCGAACACGACGACCGGGCGACGAAACGCGGTGCTATCGATCCAGAACGAGGACAACGAGAGCGACGGCTATATGACGCTCGTGGAAATGACGGATCTGCTCTCTTACTCAAACACGCCCACGTTTCCGGGCTTGCGCAGCGCTCTGCTGTCCAATGTCAGCAACGTGAACCTCGCGGAGATTCAGGGTTTCGTGACGCCGATCGCGGCGCCCGACACCACTCCGCCGACCGTGACCGTGCTGAGCCCGAATGGCGGCGAGGCAGTCACCGGGAATCAGCCGACGACGATCACATGGAGCGCGACCGATCCGAGCGGCATCGCGCTGGTCGATATCGACCTCTCGCTCGACAACGGCGCCACATGGACGCCGCTCGCTCGCGATCTGCTGAATACCGGTTCGACGCAATGGTTCCCGGCCAACCGCCCGACGACCAGCGCCCGGGTGCGCGTCCTGGCGCTCGACAACGCCCAGAACAGGGGCAGCGACACGAGCAACGCGGGCTTCACCGTTGCGCGGCCGCTGGGCGGGCGGGTGCCCACGACGCTGCGCGATTTTGATCTGCCGGGAACCCAGCCGCTGACGATCGGGGCGTTGAATGATCCCTCGAGTTGCAGCTTCTGCCATGGCAACTACGACCCGGCGGTCGAGCCCCATTCGAATTGGGCCGGCAGCATGATGGGCAACGCCTCGCGCGATCCGATTTTTCGGGCCAACATGGCGATCGCCAATCAGGACGCGCCCGATTCGGGCGATCTCTGCCTGCGCTGCCACATTCCACACGGCTGGCTGCAGGGGCGCTCGGTGCCGACCAACGGCATGGCAGTGCTGCCGTCCGACGAGGTGGGCGTCTCCTGCGATTTCTGCCATCGCATGGTCGACCCGGTCTATGACCCACTGCAGAGCCCGGCCGAAGATCCGCCGATTCTCGCCGCGCTGGCGCAGATCCCGCCGGAATTCGCGCTGGGCATGTATGTGACCGACCCCAACGCGACGCGACGCGGTCCCTATAGCGACGCGAGCTTTGCGCACGCCACGGTCGTGTCGCCATTTCATCGCGAGGCGGCGTTTTGCGGGACGTGTCACGATGTGAGCAACCCCGTTTTCCAGCGCGATGTGAATGGCAATTACGTTCCCAACGCGCTCGATGCTCCGACGACGGCCTTCGGCTCGCATCAGCTCGGCGCAGTCGAGCGTACGTACAGCGAGTGGCTGAATAGCGCGTACAACTCGCCCACCGGGGTCTACGCGCCGGCGCTGGGCGGAAATCGCGACTATGTCTCGACCTGTCAGCATTGCCACATGCGGGCGGTCACCGGGCCGGGCTGCGGGCTGGAGGGCGCTCCGGTGCGCAGCGACCTTGGGTTGCACGACCTGACCGGTGGCAGCACCTGGCTGCCGTTGCTGTTGCCGGCGCTCTATCCCGACCTTGTCGATCCGGCGGCGGTCGCGGCGAGCGTCGAGCGGGCGCGATATATGCTGCAAAATGCAGCTCAGCTCGATGCGCAGCAGATGGTCGACGAGCTGCGCGTGAGAGTGACGAATGAGACCGGGCACAAGCTGCCGACGGGCTATCCGGAAGGGCGGCGGATGTGGCTCAATGTGCGTTTCTATGACGCCGCGAATGGGTTGCTGGCGGAGTCGGCTCCTTATGACGCCGTGACCGGGACGCTGACGCAGAACGCCGGCAGCAAGGTTTACGAGGTGAAGCCCGGCATGGATGCGACCGTAGCGGGCCTCGTCGGCCTGCCCGCGGGGCCGTCGTTCCACTTTGTGCTGAACAACGCGGTTTACAAGGACAATCGCATTCCGCCACTGGGATTCACCAACGCGGCGTTCGCGGGCTTTGGCGGTGCGCCGGTGGGGGCGACCTACGCGGATGGTCAGAACTGGGACGACACGCTCTACGCCATCCCGGACGGCGCGGCGAGCGTCGAGGTGACGCTCTATTACCAAAGCACGAGCCGCGAGTTTGTGGAGTTCCTGCGAGACGAGAACACGACGACCGGCGACGGCCTGGCGTTCTACAACCTCTGGAACAACAACGGAAAGTGCCCGCCGGAGGTGATGGAGACGCTGACGCTGCCGCTGGCGCCGGTGGGTCTGCTGGGCGATATGAACTGCGACGGGTTTGTGACGGTGGGCGACATCTCCGGCTTTGTGCTGGCGCTGACCGATCCGGCGGGCTACGCCGCCGCGTATCCGTCGTGCGACATCATGAATGCGGATGTGAACGAGGACGGGTTTGTGTCGGTGGGAGATATCGGGCCGTTTGTGCTGCTGCTGACGGGAGGATGAGGCGGCGGCGGCGCTCCGCTGGGCGGGCGGCACGCGCCTCACGCTGCCCGCGTTCCGTCAAATCTCTAGGGCGACGTCAGCGCCAGCACAAACGCGCCGATGTCGCCGACATTGACGAACATATCATTGTTCATATCCGCCCGACCGATCTCGCAACCCGGAAACTGCACCGCGTACTGCGCGGGGTTGGTGAGGGCGAGGACGAAGCCGCCGATGTCGCCGATGGTGAGGAACCCGTCGCAATCCATGTCGCCGGCGACGAAAGGCGTCTGACATTCGTCGGGCACGCCGTCCTGATCGTCGTCGAGGCTGTTGCCTCGGGCGATGTCGCAGCCGTCGAGGACTTGGTTGAGGTTGCAGTCCGTCCACTGGCCGCTGGTGGGGGCGTAGCGGAGCAGGACGCTGGGGCCGGTGGCGGGGTTGCTGGACGCGAAGCCCATTGCGTAGAGATCCGTTGGAGTTGCGATCAGCTCCCACGGGGTTACCCCGCCGATATCGCCATTGCCCGGACCGCCGTACGGATCGCTCCACGACTGACCATCCCACGCGCGCACGAAGGTGCCAGGCGACCCGGCGGCGAATGCGAACAGCTCACCGTTGAATTCCTCCAGCGCGTACACGCTTCCTAGCGACGCGATTTCGTTGCCGACCGACTGCCACGCGGCGCCGTTCCACCGCGCGATGTACTGCGGAAAGAGATTGGTCATCGAACTGAAGGCCCCGCCGATATAGACCTCATCTCGATAGACAGCGACCGCAGAGGGAATTCCGCCCATGTTGCCGGTAATCGGCGTCCAGTTTTGGCCATCCCAATAAGCTACTCGTTGCACCGTCGGCTCAGCGCCGATTCGGATATCGCCGACGGCGTAAATCCGACCGCCATGAACGAAGATGTCGCGGATGTTCGAATCGGCGGCCAAATCCAGCCCGCGCCATTGCAAGCCGTCAAACACCGCCATGTCGCCGCTGCCGTCGCCCCCGTCGATCTGGAAATTGCCCGCAGCGATCAATTGGCCGTCGAATATGGCGAGCCGTAGCACCGTGCCGAGCAATCGCTGTCCCAGCGGACGCCATTCCGCGCCGTCGAAGAACAGCAAGTCGCCGAGATTTTGGCCGTTCACCTCTTCGAAATCTCCGGCAGCGACAATCGCGCCGTTCAGGCGCGCCAGCGCATACACGATCGTGTTGGCTTCGCACGTCGCGCCGCCGACCCAGCTCCAGCGGCCATCGACGCGCGTCAGTACGGGAAAGGGTTTTGCCGGTCCGCTCAGCGTGTGCGTGCCGGAGATGATCAGCTCATCCGGCGTCTCGCGCACGATCGATCGAATGCTCGATGTCAGGCCGGCGACAGTCGCCTGCGACTGGCCATTTTCCCAGAACGCCGCATTCAGCGCCGTCGCATTCTGCAGTGAGTTGAAGCTACCGGCGACGAACAGTTGGGAGCCGAAGGGCGTGATCGTACGAATCGACGAGTTGGTGTTGGGCACCATCTCACGCCATGCGCTGCCGTCCCAGCGAGCCAGCTTGTCGGCTAGTGGGTTGCCGCCGATGTCGTGAAATGTGCCGCCGATGACGAGTTGTCCCTGATGGATGGTCATGTCTTGAACGCCGCTGTGGAATGAGGTCAGGCCCGATCCCATTGCGTGCCAGCTAATGCCGTCCCAGCGCGCGATGCGTGCGGCCGTCACGCCGGAGACGGATTGAAAACTACCGTTGATGAATAGGGAATCGGCGCTGGCAACGAGGAGCATTCCCGCGCCCGGACCATCGGTGACGCCGATCGTCTGCCACGCTTCGCCGTCCCACCGCGCGATCGCACCGCGCGTGCCGCCGTCGATCGTCACTTGCGTGATGCCCACCAGCGAACCTTGGAACAACGCGATGCGGCCGATCTGCGCGGTAGCCCAGACAGTTTGCCAGGACGCACCGTCAAAAACCGAAACGCCCGGTCTGAATTGCGTACCGCCGCCGACATAAAGCAGACCATTCTGCGAGACAAAGCTCTTTATCGACCCGGCGGGCAGCGGCGGCTCCGGAGTGACGACCCGCCACGCGGTTCCGTCCCACTTCAGGAGCCGCTTGTTGACGAACGACCCGTTCACCAACACTTGGAAAGAACCTGCGACGTAAGTTTCACCATTGTGAACGACAACGGCGTCCGGCTCACCCCGCAGCTCGCCCAGCGGCTCCCATGCGCCGTTTCGCAGGATCGCCGCACCGCGCGCTGCCTGATCGCCCGCGCGTGTGAAGTTTCCGAATGCAACGATCGCCTCCGGCTCCGGCCCCGCGCCATCCGGATCCCAAGCGACGCTCTTAAAAACAATGTCGTTCAACCCCGGAATCGGCCCTTGGACGCTCCAGCCGAGCTGACAATCGTCCGCGAACGTACGAACGCTCAACCCCATCCCAATCGCCGCGCAGATCAAAACTCGTGCGATCATCGCTGCTCCTCCCGTGCGTAGTTGTCCGCATGATAGAGAGCACGATTGATGAATTGCAACGAAATCGTCTCGGCAGTCGGTCAGGGTGCCTTTGGGGAAAAAGGCCGACGCCGCGAACAGGTTGTCTGCTCGCGGCGTCGTGTATCGGAAGTGGTTGGCGGGGCGCGGCTTATTCGTCGGCCAGCGCCAGCTCATGAGCGATCATCTCGACCTCGTCCGGCGGCGGCGGCATGTCGTCGGCGCCGTCCATCTCGCCTTCGGCGCGGGGCGGGCCGCCGGGGCCGCGGTGGCGGGGGCGGTTTTGGCGGAGGGTTTCGAGAAGTTGGCGCTGCTCTTCGGTGAGGATCGCCTCAAACTGCGTCTTGGTCGTGTCGCGCAGAGCCCGCAGCGCGGTGCGCAGCTCGCTGCGGACGTCGCCAATCGCGGTGCGCTGCTCGTCGGTCAGGTTCAGGTCATTCATCAGTTTGCGCACGCCGACCGCGCGGTGGCCCGGGTGCGGCGGGCGGCCTTCGACGAGGGCCTGCTCCATGCGGCTGCGAGCGCGGTCGAGGGCGGCGTCGAGCGTCGCGATTTGCTCGGTCGTCAGCAGGGCGCGAGTGTTCGTGACAGCCGTCTGGCGCAGCGTGTCGGCCTGGGTCTTGGCAGCTTCGAAGATCGCGCGGGCCTGGGTCTTTTGCTCATCGGTCAGGCCGAGTCGCTCGGCGAGGCGTGCGCCGAAGTGGCCTGGGCCGCCGCCGCGCTGGCCGGGGCCGAATTCGCCGCGACCGCCGCGATGTCCGCGACCGGGGTGCATGCCGGGCTCGCCGGCGTCATCGGGGGCGCCGAGCGCGATCAGGCCGTTGAGGCTGCCGGCGTCGGCGGCATCCACATTGGAACCGGCCACGAGCTGCGCGGCGGAATTCTGCGCGTCGGTGTTGTTGCCGAGCGGCATGCCGCAGCCGACGGCGATCGCCGCGCCGATGCTCAGAGCGACGGTGGCGATGGGGAAGATCGATCGTTGAAACGTACGCATGTCGGGTCTCCTCTGAATGCGTTTGGGTTTTCTGGTCTATTTGAGCAGATCGGCGGGAACGGCCGGCCGATTTCGTCCGAGAAATCGGGGCACAACTCCGCGAGCGGCGGCTCCTCTCCTGAGCCACGGCCGCATCCATTGCTCACACTTGGCGAAACGTCGGCGGCGGACTCGTATTGCCGACAGGGCGGCGGCCAGACAAACAACGACAGATTTGAACGGTCGAAACGGGCTCGAATTGTGATCGCGTGTTTGGTACTTGTTCGGACTGCGTTTCGCCGCTATGCTGCGACGCGTTCGCACCGAGCCTCGGCGGGCGTCTGCCGGGCGGGTGCTGGCGGTTGCATGGAACGGAGGATTCGCCCCATGCGTCAGTCGTGTCTGCGGTTCGCGTCGGTGATGGTGTCGTGCGTGTTTGCGGTCGCGTTCGCTTCGGCCGCAGAAGAGCCGAAGAAGGTCGCGCAGGACGCGGCGAAGGCGGCGATTGATAAGGCCGCCGAAAAGGTCACGGGCCAGACTCCGGCCGCCGGCGGGGCCGAACAAGGCGGTCTGCCGCCGACGATGGTGCCGGGTCCGCATCATGAGCACCTGAAGGCTTTTGTCGGCGTGTGGGATTGCGAAGTGAAGATGTTCATGCCCGGCCAGGAAGAGCCGCAGACGAGCACGGGCGTGTTCACGCGCGAGATGGCGATGGGCGGTCGCTACCTGCATGGCATGTACAAGTCGAAGTTTGACGGCATGGACTTCGAGGGCGCCGAGCTGATGGGCTATGACGTGGCGAGGAAGACCTATTTCGCGATCTGGGTCGACAGCATGAGCACCGCCATGTCGCGCGAAGAGGGCACCTGCGACGCGGATGGCAAGGTTTTTACGCTGACGGGCGAAAACGTCGAAGGCGGCAGCGGCGAGATCATCAAGACCAAGTCGGTCACCAAGGTCGTCGACGCGGACACCATTCAGATGACCGCCTACAAGATGGTCGACGGCAAAGAAGTCAAGCAGATGGAGCTGATCTGCAAGCGCAAGAAGGCCGCGGCGTAAGTTCTGTCGGAATCGGTGGTTTCGACGGGCCCCGCGGAGTATCCGGGCGGCCGTTGCAACCCCGATGCGGTCCGCCGCATCTATCTCCCTGCACGGCTCGTTCTTGTGCGAATTTGACGGGCCGTGCGTGCGTCCTAGAATCGCGTCGTCCGTCGCGATCGCAGGAACGGTCTTTTGAGCACGGACGAAGAGATTGGTTTTCGCTGAACCCGAAAGGAAGTCCCATGGCCGGCGCTGCGACGCTCGCGTTTACGGATTCGAATTTTGAGTCGGAAGTGCTGCAGTCGTCGGTGCCCGTCGTGGTCGACTTCTGGGCCGAGTGGTGCGGACCTTGCCGCATGCTGGGGCCGGTGATGGACCAGCTCGCGACCGATTTCAGCGGCCGCGTAAAGGTCGGCAAGCTCAACATCGATAACGCTCCGACCATTGCCGCCAAGTATGGCGTGCAGAGCATTCCGACTGTGCTGATCTTTCAGAACGGCCAGCCGACCGAACGCGTGGTCGGCGCTTATCCGAAGGGCCACTACGAAAAGCTGCTGACGGCGCACGCCGCCGGCAAGACCTCGGGCTCGATGTAGCCGTTCGAGGCGCAGCGGCGATCGGCGGCCGATCGCATCCGTTCTTTTGGCGTCACGAGGCGCGTCGCTCTTGAGCGGCGCGCCTCGTGTCGCGTTTGGGCGGCTTGGGGCGGGGCGCCGACAGCCTGCGGCGCGGGGTGACGCGCCGTCCCCGAAAGGTTGGCCGATGGAGCCGCGTTTTGATCGTGTCCGGCGATCGCGGCTTCGAACCGACCGCGGCTCGCGTTACTCTCCGCACTCCCCATTCCGGCGGCTCGGCTGTCGTCGCGGGTTGCCTTGTTCGGAGGTGCGCATGCATTGCGGGAAATTCTCGGACGCGGTCACGACGATCCTGAAGCGTCGGAGCCTCTTGCCGACGGTGCTGGCGTTGGGGCTGCTGATGGCATGCGCGCCCGGGACGCGCGTCTTCATGCCGACCACCGACCAGGTATCGCTCGCTTCGCAGGTTTATTGCAGCACGATGCTGGCGCAGCGCGATGCGTTCAGCGAGCGGCTGCTCAAGCGGCTCGAAGGCAAGCTCAGCCGCAATGAGCCGCTAACGATCGACATCCTCGCCCTCTCCTCCGGCGGGCAATACGGCGCGTTCGCGGTGGGCCTGCTGCAAGGCTGGTCTCAGGTGCAGTCGCATGCCTGGCGGCGGCCCGAGTTCGACGTCGTCACCGGGGTGAGCACCGGCGCCCTGATCGCGCCCTTCGCGTTCGTCGGCACTGATGAGTCGATCTGTCGAATCGATCAGCTTTATCAGGAAGTGACCGACGACCTGGTGGTGCTGCGGGACATTTTCTTCTTCCTGCCCTGGCGGCCTTCGTTTTTTGACAACCGCAAGCTCGCGCAGCGGATTGAGTGCGAGGTCACCTCCGAAATGGTGCGCGAGATCGCGGCCCAACACGCGAAGGGTCGCATCCTGCTGGTCGGCGCGACCGACCTCGACCTGGGCCGCTTGCGCGTCTGGGATCTGGGCCACGAGGCCGACCTGGCCGCCGCCAAAGATGATCGCAAGCGCCTTCATCGTGCGTTGCTCGCGTCCGCGGCGATCCCCGGCGCGTTTCCCCCGGTCGAGATCGATCACTCGCTCTACGCCGACGGGGCCTGCACGCAGCAGGCGATCAGCGGTGTGGATCGCGAGCAGCTCGTGAGCGTGGTGAAGGCGTTCAGCGAGGCTCACCCGAACGCACCCACGCCGCGCGTGCGAATCTGGGTGATCGTGAACGGCAAGCTGGACCCCGAGACGAGCGTGACCCGCGCGGAGTGGGTGAGCGTCTCGAGTCGGGCGCTGTACACGGTGCTGTCTTACGGCTTGCGGACCACACTGCGCGAATTTCAACTGGGGGCCGAGGCGCTAACCGCGGGCAGCCGCATTCCCTGTGAATTTCATTACGTCGCGGTGCCCGCGGATTTCGAGATTCCCGTAAGCGGCACCTACAAGCTGTTTGATCCGGAGTTGATGGGGCGGCTCTCGGAGCTGGGCCGCAAGATGGGGGCCGATCCATCGGTCTGGCGGAGCGACGTCGCGCCGGTCGAACTGCCCAGCGGCGACATGGCCGCAGGTGTGGAGTAACCGTTTCGAGCATGACTGCCACGCCCACGCCAACCCCATCACCCGTTCAGGACCCGACCGAAGTCGAAGCCGCGCGCATGTCGCTCGGCGAACACCTCGAGGAGCTGCGGACACGCGTCATACGCAGCCTGCTGGCGCTGGTCGTCGCGGCGCTGCTCTGCATCTGGCCGGCCCGCTGGCTGCTGGTCAACGTGATCGCCCGGCCCGTGATCCTGGTGCTGGAGCGCCACGGCCAGCCCACCAACCTGCTGGCGACCGGGCCGGCCGAAACGCTGGTGATCTACATCAAGGTCGTGCTCTTCTGCGGAGCGCTGATCGCCTCGCCTTACATTCTCTATCAGGCGTGGGCCTTTGTGGCGAGCGGGCTTTATCGCCACGAGAAGGCCTGGGTCTATCAACTGGTGCCGGTCAGCGTCGGCCTGTTCCTGGCGGGCGCGACGTTCATGTACGCGCTCGTGCTGATGGTCAGCTTGAACTTTCTGGTCGGCTTTTCGAGCTGGTTCAACCTGCCCGCGACAAGGCCCAACGCGCTCGAACGGGCGTTGCTCGGCGACAGCCGCACGTCGCAGGCGGAGACGCGCCCGGCGGATGGGACGCCGGCAGGGGGGATCGCACTCTTGAATTCCGACCCCGTCAGTCCGCCGATCGGCTCGATCTGGATCAATCTGGTCGATGGACAGCTCAAGGTTCGGACGACTGAAGGCATCTTGGAGACGCGGATGATCCGGGCCGACCAGGCCTCGATGATCGCGACCCATTTCCGCCTGAGCGAGTACCTGACCTATGTGCTGATTCTCACGCTGGCCTTCGGCTTCGCGTTTCAGATTCCGCTGGTGGTTTACTTCCTGGTGCGGAGCGGAATCGTCTCGGCCGACCAGATCGCCAGGTACCGCAAGGTCGCGATCATGATGGTCGTCATTTTTGCCGGCATGATCGCCCCGCCCGATCTGCTGAGCCATCTGCTACTGGCGGGGCCGATGATCCTGCTTTTCGAGGCCGGTTTGCTCTGGTCCCGCCGGGCCGTGCCCAAGCCCGTGCCGGCGGGGGGGTAAGGGGGCCGACCCTGGGTTTCCGGCGGGGGGCTGGGGCGGGGGAGACGCCGAAATCCGTCGCCCGCCCCCGTTGCCGGAGTGTCGGGGGTTCCGATATGCTCAAAGGTTCGCCGCTGTGGTGGTCACGGCGGTTGCAGGGCAAAAGAGGATGCAGAACATGCGAAGGACGCGGACGGCATGATTCGGGTCAAAGTTCGGAGCAATGAGTCGGTCGAGCAGATGGTGCGGCGCTTTAAGAAGCTCTGCGAGAAAGAGGGACTGGTTCGGGACATCAAGCGGACCAGCTACTACGAAAAGCCCTCCGAACGCCGCCGTCGCAAGGTGCGCAAGAGCATGAAGCGCATCCAGAAGGAAGGCTGATTCTCCGCGTCCAACGGGGGGCCGCCGGCGAACATGCGAATTCGGGGCGATTCGGGTCCGCAGTGCGGGCCGGTTCGCCCGATCGTCCGGACGCGTCGTCCATTGGCGGCCGAACGGGCCGAAACAACGGACGCTGACAGAAGCGGAGCCACGGGGCCGTGTCGATCGTTTTGAACTCGATCCAGCGCCGCGTTTTGGGAGTTCTCCTCGAGAAGTCCCTTGCCCTGCCCCAATACTATCCAATGACGATCAACGCCCTGGTTACGGGCTGCAACCAGAAGCAGAATCGCGACCCGGTCATGGAGCTTGATGAAGACAGCGTCTGGGACGCGCTCGAAGGCCTGCGCAAAGACAACCTGATCCACCGGATCGGCGCCGGGGCGGGCAGTCGCACCGACAAGTTCAAGCACAATGTCGCCGAGGTTTGGGGCTGGCAGGCGCAGCAGCGGGCCATCATGGCCGAATTGATGCTGCGCGGGCCGCAGACGGTGGCCGAACTGCGCACGCGCTGCAGTCGGATGACCGAGTTCGACACGCTCGAGCTGGTGACCGGCGTGTTGCAAGCGCTTTCAAGCGCAGAAACGCCCTTCGTTCGCCTGTTGCCGCGTCAGCCGGGACAGTCGGCGATTCGCTGGGCGCACACTTTGTATGAATCTCATGAATCTGTCGTCAGTACGTACGAAAACGAGACGTCGGATTCTCAGCCTGCTATGATTTCTCGCGTGACGACGACACCCCCTACGCACGACTCTGTCAGCAGCGCCGGCCGCATCGCGGCTTTGGAGCGCGAGGTCGAGTCGCTGCGCCACGAAGTAGCCGATTTGCGTGAGCAAATCGCGCATCAGAAGCATAGGTTGGATGCGATCCTGTAGATGAGGCATCGCGGCGAAGGTCCGCGTATTCGTGATCGCATCCGCTCCTGCCGCTCCACGAAGAAAAAAAAGTTGGAATCTGCAATTTCCCGTGATCCAAATGGGTTCTTAATTCGTCTCTATTGAATAGCGAGGATGCTTGCGGCATCCAAGAGAGCGCGACGGCGATGGTCGCCGGTCGCATCAAGGAGATCTGCGATGGCCAGTCAGGAGATGGTGCTCGACGACATGTTGATCGAAACTCCCGTTGCCGAAACGGATACGACGGTGGAGCGGCTTGTTGCCGCCGCCTATCCGCATCGGGTCGGCACGGCGCAGATTCGACGCCTGTGGAGCAGGGGCCATACGCAGTTCTGTCGCGTGAACTGGTGGCGCCATCGCTTGAGCGGCGAGAGCCAGATCACTCACTCCGCCTTCATCGCGATTGAGCAGACGCCCGCGGGCCTGCAGTTGCGCGAGATCAGCACGCGCACGGCGGCCTGAACCCAAGCCTCCAAGAGCGCGGCTCGCCGGGCGGCGTTCGCCCGACGGGCCGCGAAAGATTTTTCACGCCAAGCTCGGCTTCAAGAGCACCGCGCGGCTGACGGCGACCCCGTCAGCCGCGTCGCATTTTTCTCGGTTGCGTCGCCCCTCCCTCGCGGCTATTTCGATCCACGCCGCTTCTCTGCTACGCTGAGCATCCCGCGGCTGCGGAATAGGCCCGGGCGGAACTCCGAGGGCTGAGATGGCGAGCATGATGCAGGCGGCCCGCGAAGTGCTGGGGCGCGTCCTTCCGAAGTCGTGGTATCTGCGGGTCGCGCGGCGCTATGAGGCCTGGATCTCGGCCAAGCTGCTCGGGGCCGCGGAGTATCGCCGCCTAAAGGCGACCCAGAACGCCGCCCCGGGCGGGCCGGCGGTTTTGTTCTCGCCGCCCGGCTCGAGCTATCGCGTGGGTGTGCGACCCGGCACGACCGACGCGCTGGTCTTCATCAGCATCCTCGCCCGCAAGTCCTACGAGGTGTATGACCCGCACCCCGAGCCGCGCTTCATCATCGACGGCGGGGCGAACGCGGGCTACTCGGTCGTTTACTTCGGGCTGCGTCATCCGCAGGCGCGGATCGTGGCGCTGGAGCCGCAATCGGACAATCACCGCATTGCAACGCAGAACATCGCGGCGCTCGGCGAGCGCGCCCGCGTGCTCAAGCTGGGGCTCTGGCCGCGGAAGGCGCATCTGCGCGTCGTGGCCAATGAGCGGGCCGACGGGCACCAGGTGATCGAGGTGCCCGAGAGCGAGCCGCACGACTGCGTCGGCATCGACCCGCTGACGCTGCTGCGCGAGAGCGGCGAAAAGCGGATCGACCTGCTGAAATGCGACATCGAGGGCGCCGAACTGAATCTCTTCGCCGACAACCCCGACCCCTGGCTCGAATTCACCGACTGCGCCATCGTCGAGATTCATAACGCCGAGGCCGAGCAGGCGGTGTACACCGCGATCCGCCGGCATGGGTTTCATGCTCAGCGACACCGCGAATATCACGTGTTCACCCGGCGTTCGCCGTCTGCATAGCTCGTAAGCCGTCGCGGCGCGGAAGAAGACTGCAAGGCGTAGGGTGCGTCCCTCGACGCAACTTCTTTCGACCGGGCGAACCACCTACGTCAGAATCGGTGCGTCGAGGGACGCACCCTACAGGCTGTGCGGCGAAGCTCCTCCATCGAGACGTCGTGACCGGATATGTGCGGGGCTGCGCCGAAGCGTGGGTGGGGCTGGATCACAAGGCCAATCGCGTCGGCGGGGCCGGCGTCGCGCGGAGTGGACGGTCGCAGATTCCACCAGTTCATCGATGCGGAGGATACCCGCCGATGTGCCGGTGGAGATGTTGGACTTCACCGAGTCGGAAAGGGTCTGTAGTTCGCAGGAAGCGAAGGGCTTGCGCCCATCCGGCGTTGCGCCAGAACTTCTCCTCTGTCGTCCCAAATTAGCAGGGGCAGCTTGTCCCATTCATATTCCCCGTACGCGCGTCCGGCGTTGAGATCAAATCCGGCAACGACGTACTCATCGTTTAGTACAAGAACCCAGTGATCGCGCTTCACGAGGCGAGCCAAGGCGAAGCGCATGTCGTCGTCGATCTGGCACGATATCTTCGTATTTCCCGTCTCCACATGCAAAATCGTATAGTTCTTCACGAAGGCGCCGCTCTCGCGCGTTTCGATGCTCACGACAATGTCGCCTACCCGCGCGCGAAGCCGCAAACTGTTCAAGAACAGCACGACAGTTACACCTAGCAGCAATAGCGCAGCAGTAGCTCCACAGAGGAACACCCATGATTTCGGCCATCGAGTTCGCGTCGTCGAATCATGCAAGAAAGCGACCCCTTCGTCGTTAGCCAAGATGGACAGCACCGGAACAACTGAGCTTCGTGCCGCCAATTGCCGTACGTCGCGTACCCGCGTGGAGTTCGCGCGGGCCATTCGCGATGCCGATGCACGAGACAAGCCTGCGCTGGCCCCCGAACGTCTTCGACATGAAAAAGCAGATTCACCGTGGCCTGGTTCTCCACATCCAACTGCGCCAATTGTGCTCGAGCGATTCGGGCGTCCAAGTGGTGCCGCACTCCGGACATCGGTCACTCGTCCCCGGAGCGCTCAGGTCGTAGCCGCATTCGTAGCAGATCAAGAAGTCGCGATCGATGGCTTCCTGCCGCAGCCGCTCGCGCGCCAATCCGAATCGATGGCGGACGATGAAGATGAGTATCGAATGCGCCACCAGGATGAGCATCATCAACCGCAGAGCGCGGTGGTCTCCGGTAAGCACGACATACGTTACCAACGTCAAAATTGCCAAAGAAAGTGCGACCTGGCACCCGGCGAGGATCGCCGCCGTCCGCCACCGCTCCGTCGAGCGCAATAGCGCGGGAGGCGCTCGCCACGACCCGCTCGCGTAAAGATATAGAACGCGATTCAGCAATCGTCGCTCCCTGCAAGCGCCTGCGGCGATTCCCCCCCCGGCACGCCGGTCGGGTAGTGACGCCCACTCGAACGAAAAGGTGAGTTTAAGCGGCGTAGGGTGCGTCCCTCGACGCACCTTCTTTCGAACGAGCGAACCACCTACGTCAGAATCGGTGCGTCGAAGGACGCACCCTACAGGCTGTGCCGGAGTTATCGAGGCAGTGCGCGTGGCGGCGATGGTCTCGAACTCGCCGGCGCTGACTCGGCGCGCCGGCTGCGTAGCCGCTCGATCTCTTGGGGCAGAGCGAATTCCCGTTCACCCGGTTTGTTACGCGTGTGGCTGATCACTGAGTATTCGGTTCGCATCTCCATGAGGCCGTTGGGCATCACGGAGCGGTGCACGATGGCGTGCGCGACCTTGACACCATCCACGGTGCGATAGTCGAGGTAGTCGCAAGTGACCTGAACGCGACGGCTGCCGACCAGCCACTGCCGCCAGACTCTTAACACCAAGCTCGTTTCGCGATCGATGTACCAATCCTCCACGCGACCGGATTTGCTGCTCAATCGAATCACGTCGCACTCGCTTCCGTTTTGTGTTGCGCTACCCATCAGTCGCCGAAGCGGAAAATATTGTTCGTAGTCCACAAACACATCGAATGCGGCCTCGGCCTGCTTGTAGTCGAGTTGCTCACCCTCATAGATTTCGTGATGCTCACCGTCGATAGCCCAAAACGTAGAGCCATCGGACCCGCTCCGAAGCAAGCCATCCTGCTCGGAGCTCCCTTCGTACCAGTATCCGCCGCGCCGCCCCACCAAACCGCGATCGCTGTTCTTCCTGCCGTCGTTCGTGATCGATTTTCCCTCGAAGTACCGGTGGGAGAGCGCTGCAAACGCTTCGCGTCCGCCTCGCGCCGCGATTGATCGCTCCAGAATGATGTCGGCGTCGGTGTTGTCGGCGGGATGGATGGTTGGCGCCGATTGCGGCGCGATCAGAAATGAAAGCGACCAGAATATGAAGGCGAGGATCATGGGACGAAACCGACGTCCTTTCTGTTCCAGATTCGTGGCGTTTCGCTCAGCGGCGTAGGGTGCGTCCCTCGACGCACCGGAATTTGAACGATTCGCGAACGTGCGGTGCGTCGAGGGACGCACCCTACACTCTTCGTCCGCGCGATTGAAACCGCCGCTGAGTTACTAGAGTGAGTCGGAGCTTACACTTCCCCCCATGCTCAAGCCTCATACTCTATTCGGATTCGCCATGACGATCCTCGCCACCTGCTCCGCCGCCGCTGCCGATCGATACGCCGGGCCGCCGATGGCGACGCGGGCGGAGGTGATTGCGCGGCATGGCGTCGCGGCGACGAGCCATCCGCTGGCGACGCAGATCGCGATCGACGTGCTGAAATCGGGCGGAAACGCGATCGACGCCGCCATCGCGGCGAATGCGGCGCTGGGGTTGATGGAGCCGACGGGCTGCGGCGTCGGCGGCGATTTGTTCGCGATCGTCTGGCATGCCGAGTCGGGCAAGCTCTATGGGTTGAATGCGAGCGGTGCGGCCCCATTGGGCCTGACGCTCGAACACCTGCGATCGCAAAACCTCAAACAAGTCCCCGATTTCGGTCCGTTGCCGATCACCGTGCCCGGCTGCGTCGATGGCTGGGCCGAGCTGCACCGGCGCTTCGGCAAAAAGCCGCTGGCCGAGCTGCTGAAGCCAACAATCGCTTACGCCCGCGAGGGGTTTCCGGTGAGCGAGTTGATTGCGCACTATTGGAAGGTCGGCGGCGACAAGCTCCGCGAGTATCCGGGATTTGCGGAGACTTTTTTGCCCGATGGCCGGGCGCCGGGCAAGGGCGATCTCTTCCGCAATCCCGCATTGGCCGACACGCTGCAACAGATTGCAACAGGCGGGCGCGATGCCTTCTATCGCGGGCCGATCGCCGAGCGGATCGACGCGTTTTGTGCGGCGAATGGCTGCTTTCTGCGCAAGGCCGACCTCGCGGCGCACGAGAGCGAGTGGGTCGAGCCGGCTTCGGTGAATTATCGCGGCTATGAGGTGTGGCAATTGCCGCCCAATACGCAGGGCTTCGCGACGCTGCAAATGCTGCAAATCCTGAGCGGAATCGACGTGAAATCGCTCGGATTCAACAGCAGTGCGCATTTGCATTGCATGATCGAGGCCAAAAAGCTGGTCTACGAAGATCGGGCCCGCTTCTACGCCGACCCGCGGCGCAACGCTGTTTCACGTGAAACACTTTTGTCGGCGGAGTACGCGGCGGAGCGTCGGAAGCTCATCGACCCGATGAAGGCGGCGACGTCGTTTCCGGCGGGGCAGATTCGCGTGGCTCCGGTTCCGGGCGCAAATGTGACGTCGCAGCCCGGCGCGGCGCCGCCGGCGGATGCGCTGCGCAAGGCGGACCTGCGGCTGCGCGAGGGCGACACGATTTACCTCACCGTGGCGGACGAGCAGCGCAACATCGTCTCGCTGATTCAGAGCAACTATCGCGGATTCGGTTCGGGATTGTGCCCGACGGGGCTGGGTTTTTGTCTACAGGACCGCGGAGCGCTCTTTTCGCTCGATGCCGATCATGCCAACGCCTTTGGGCCCGGCAAGCGGCCGTTTCACACGATCATTCCCGGATTCGTGACGCGCGACGGCAAGCCGTGGCTGAGCTTCGGCGTCATGGGCGGCGACATGCAGCCGCAGGGGCATGTGCAGGTGTTGTGCAATCTGATCGATTTTGGGATGAACGTGCAGGAGGCGGGCGACGCGCCGCGCTGGTATCACACCGGGTCGAGCGAGCCGACGGGCGAGAGCATGAGCGACGGCGGCACGGTTTCGCTGGAGAGCGGCGTCGCGCCGAGCGTGCGGGAGGAACTGGCCCGGCGCGGCCACAAGATCGTCGCGAAGCCGGGGATATTTGGCGGATATCAGGCGATTTTGTATGACAGCACGCGGGATGTGTACATCGCGGCGAGCGAGTCGCGCAAGGATGGGCAGGCGAGCGGTTATTGAGGCGGGTCCGGCGGTGCTGCTGGGGAGGATCGCAACCGCGCAGGCTTAAAGCCTGCGGCTCATTTCGAAACGCTAGATGGCGGTGAACTGGCGGACTTCGATGAGGTGGCCGACGGGGTCGTTGAGGTAGAGGACGCGGGCGCCGAGCTGGATTTCGTGGCGAAGGGTGAAGGGGTGTTCGAGCCGGGTGAGGCGGGCGATAAGCTCGCCCATCGAGTCGACCAACAGGCGGACGCGCGGGCGCTGGGCAAAGACGACGGGGTCGTGTCGCCACATGAAGCAGAGGCGCGGCTTGGAGTCGACGATCCAGCCGCCGACGAAGCCGGGGGCGCTGTTGGGGCGGCGCGGGCGGAGGTCGAAGACGGTGTCGTAGAAGTCGCGTACGGCGCGGGTCTGCTCCATGGCCGCTTCGATCCGCACTTCGCGGACGGCGGAGAGCATGGTGTTGAGCGGCAGTGAATCGACCGGCTGCATGGTCGAATTCTAGCGTGCCGGGGGCTTCGCCCGTGTGCCGGGAGCGCGCTGGGCGAGGCTCGCTTGCTCATGCGCCGAGCCGTCCATCCGGCACACCTAATCGGCATCGGGAATCTGCGGCTGCTCCTCAGCGATGATCTTCTCCATCAGGTCCTGCAGCTTCATCTCAGGCGGCAGAATCCAGGGCTGGTCGATGGGCGGCGTGTAGACGCGCAGCTCGGGCGCCCATTCGCCGACGGCGCGAAGCGTGCCGCCGGGGCGGGTCCACTTGAGGCTGCCGAGGCGGACGTTGGTCACGGGCTGCGAAGCTGTCGGGGCGCTCGCCGGGCCCCAACCGGCCAATCGCATTCGATCGATTCGCTCTACGAAGAGCCGGTACATTCCGCTTCCGATGGTGCGCGGCGCCTGCACATTCAACAACCATCGATTGTCATGTGGCACGGCGCCTGGCAGCTCTTCCACGATCGCGACGATTTCGGTGATAGTCGGCTTGATTCGCAGGACGCAGATCGCGGGGGGCAACGTCTGGTGGGCCAGCCCCTTGTCAGGCTTGCGCCCATGCACAATCAGCGGAAGTTCGTAGAACCCGTCGTCGTCCCAATCCGCACACAAATGCGATTCGACGTGCAATGCGCTACCGCGAAAGCCGCCGCAGTCTTCGAGGTTTGGCGTGAGTACGAAGTATCGAAGTCCTGCTTCGCCGAGGCTTCCAACCGGTATGTGCGGCTCGATGTTGTAAGCGCCGAAAATCGGGCGTAACCAATCGCCGTTGTCCAGAAAGGAAACGGACCAGGACGGCGTCGCTTGAGCGCGCTCTGGAAAGCGTTCGCCGATCGCCCCCGCAAACACCAAGGGTTTTGCTTGGTAGTACGGCACCTGTAAGGCGAGGCGCACCAGCCAAGGGCGAACGATCCACCAGCCAGCGACCGTGGCCGTCACAAACGCCAACGAGGCGATTCGCCAATGCGGCCAGCGCGGCGTGTGAGCACGTTGCGCGCGTCGGTCAATGCTCATGCCGCGCTCCAGAAATAGCCGATCGGGATGAGCCATGTGCATAGAAACCACCAAGTGAGCAGAAATGCGATCGAGAACGCCAGCCCGAGCGGTCGACCTCGCTGGTGTAGATAGCGATTTCGCTGCATGCCCAAACCCCAATAGAGCGCGTACGCCGCGGCGAATATGGTGGGCGCGAAGATGCGATTCTGCTGTAGCCATTGGTGAAACGCAGGGACGCCCCCCGCCCCCATGGTCAGCCGCGTCTCAATGTAGATAAGGGCGCACCAGCCGAGAGATAACAGCAGCGGCAGGATCACCATTGAGCAACACGACCACTTTAGCGCGACGGCGCGTGCGTGGATGTTGGGGAATGGCCACAGCGCGATGAACAAGGCACACGAGACTGGCACGCTGAGAATGATCACTATCCAGACTATTCCGGTGAGCGTCAGCGCGTTGAGGAGAATGAACCGATAGTCGATCGGTTCGGGCGGCGTGAATGCGAGGAACTCGAAGATGAACCAAGCGATCGCGAAGATCGCGGGCAATGGAATGGCCAGCAGCATCGCCGAGAGCACAGAGGCGGCGCCGAAAGCGGACGCCCGTCGAAAGCGATCGGGGACGGCCAAGCGGTCGGCGAAGTCGCAGGGGAGCAGCAGCGCATGAACAGCGGTGCGGACCAGTCGCGTCGCGCTCCACGCCGATCGCCCGCGATCGAGCGCGACGCGCTGCACGGCCCAGCGCCGGTCGCGGCGTGCGTCGCCGGCAAACGGCGACCCGCATTCGGTGCAGCGCGGCAACGCCGCGCGGCGAATCGATTGTCCGCATTCGGGGCAGGACGGACGCCAGCGGATCATGCGGCGCGGTGCCGTCGTGCCACGTCGGGACAGCAGCGTCGGCAGAATAATGACTGCGCCGAGCATGGCCGCGAGCGTCGCGGCGATGACCCAGTCCGCCTGTTTGGGAAGCACGAAATACTCGGGAACGGAGAGGATCATGAGCGCCGGCACGGTGAGCAAGACGACCATCCGCAGCGCATGGCGCGCGACCTCGGCGATTTCCGCCGGTTTGAATGACCGACGGATCAGGCGGTGCGCTGCGATAGCCGCGGCAATTTCGGCACCCGCGAGTCCGAGCGCCGCGCCGCGAGATTCGAGATTGCTCCATAGGAAGGTGAATCCGGCTGGCGGCGCCGCTGATCCGCCATAGCCGTCGACCAACCAGAGCCAGACGATCTGGCGCGTGGCCTGCACCAGTGCGTTCAAAGTCAGCATCAGTTTCGGGAGCAGCATGTGCCATGCGACGAGCTCCGCGAAATAGACCGCGAGCTTCAGCCAAGCCGGCGCGGGGGTCGGCTCGGTGAGGAGCAGGCTGGTCCAGTCGATGGGCCGGCGGCGGGGGGGCTGGGTTGGCAAGGCTGGAGCGGGCAAGCGATGGGTCCGATCCGTCTGAGGTGCGGTAGGGTCGACAGCCTGTCATTAACCTTACGCGATGCGGACGAGGGAGACGCAAAGGGGGCGGGAAATGTGTGATCGGGGGGGGGGGCCAGGGGCACAGGGCTGCGCGGAGCCGGCCCGCATCGCGCTAAACGCGGAATTGACGCGATGTGCTTGTGGCGGGAGAATTCGGGGTTCGTGAAGAATTCGGTCCTGCCGGATGCGGGGCCGATGATCGCGCAAGGGATTGCCGCGTGAGGCGACCGACTGATCGTCGGATGCTTGTGGTTCTGCTGGCGAGTGCCTGCCTCGGCGGGTGTACGCAGCGGGGCGGCGGATTGTTTGGGCAGCCCGAGCAAGCCGCGCATCAGGAGCATCCGCTGCTGGTCGGTGTGCCGCTGCCGCGCGGTTTCAGGTTGGTGCCGGAGCGCAGCTCGGGCGTCGACAATCCGCGCATGCGGCTGGGCAAGTATGCCTTCACGGGTCGGACGTCGCCGGACGAGTTGTTCGCGTTTTTCACGCGGACGATGGGCCCGGCGGGATACACGCTGCGACAGCGCGGCTTCGACAACGGGCTGTATTCGATGGTGTTCACGAGCGCCTACGAAGAGCTGCGGATCAACATCCGTCGCGTGGGCATGGGCACCGATTTGTCGCTGGAGATGATTCCGGTGATTCAGGATGCGCCGGCGCAGCCGCAATAGCGGGCGTCGGCGAGACTGGAGCCGCGCCCGCGAGGAAGCGGTTTGGGCCGAGGATCGATGGTCGCTTCCCGACGAGGGGCGGCGCTGATTGAAACGAAAACCATCCGACGGTGGTCGGGCGATTTGAGGATCCGATGGACGCACAGACGCGACACAATCTGAAGACCAACGAACTGGGCGAGTTGATCGGCGAGGCCGGCGACTTCATCAAGACGCCGGCGTTTCGAACCACGGCTCTGTTGGTCGTTCTGGGCGCTGCGCTGGCGCTGGCGATCTGGTCGTGGCGAACATCGTCGCAGCGTTCGATCGAGCATGCCTGGCAGGACCTCTACACCTCGCAACTCGAAGCGAAAGACCCGGCCGCCGCCACCGCCGCCCTGCGTGAGGTGATCTCGCGCAACAGCGACCCGGCGCTGCTGGCCGCGGCGCGCATGATGCTGACGGACCAGTTGCTGCGCGACGGCTTCGAGGAGGATGCGAAGCTGGAGGGGGCGTGCAAGGAAGCGAAGGAAATGCTGGGGCAGATCATCGCGGACCCGGCGATTGCGCCGCAGGTCATCGCCGCGGCCCGCTTCAAGCGCGCTTCGGTGCTCGAAACGCTGTCGGATTTTGAAGGTGCGAAGGCGGATTACGAAGCGCTGACGAGCAGCGAGCGCTTTGCCGGGTCGCCGTATGTGGCGATGGCGGAGCAGCGGATGAAGTCGTTGGCCGATGTGATCGCGGTGAAGCCTTTCGCCCCCGGCAGTCGGCCGGTGGCCAGCGCGCCGGTCGTCACCCCGACGGGCGAGCGACAGTCGGTGACCTTGCCGCTTTCGCGCGAGACGCCGGCGGGCGAGCAGGTGGAGGTGAAGCCGGGCGTGACGATCGAGCGCATGCGGCCTGAGGACGTTCCGCAGAACTTTGAGCCTTTGCCCGACGCTGCGCCGCAGCCGGCCCCGGCCGAAGCGCCCGCGCCTGCCTCGCAGCCGGCCTCGCCCGCGCAGCCGTGAGCCGGGCCCCGGACGACGATGATCTGATTGAGCGGCCGGCGGCGGACCAGGAGTCCGAGGACGAGGACGCGCGCGAGCTGGTGCGCCTGACCATCCGCCGCAAGCTGCCCGGTCGGCGGCTGGACAAATATCTTCAGGGGCGATTCGCCCAACTTTCGCGCACAGCGATCCAGAAGCTGATCAAGGATGGCAGCATTTTGGTGAATGGGCACGCCACCAAATCCTCGTATGAGATGAATACGGGCGACGTGATCGACCTCACGCTGCCGAAGCCGGAGCCGGCCGAGCTGGTGCCGGAGAACATTCCGATCGAGATCATCTACGAAGACGAATATCTGATCGCGATCAACAAGGCGGCGGGGATCATCTGTCACCCGGCGCGGCAGTATCAGACGGGGACGATCGCGAACGCGGTGATGTATCACTCCGCGACGCTCAGCACGGGCAGCGCCCCGTGGCGACCAGGCATCGTTCATCGCCTCGACAAGAACACCACGGGCATCATGCTGATCGCCAAGACCGACGAGGCGCATTGGCGGCTGGGGTTGCAATTTGAGCGGCGCACGGTGCAAAAGACCTATCTGGCGGTGGTGCACGGCCGCCCGCCGCTCGACGCCGACACGATCGACGCGCCGATCGGCGTTCATCCGGTGGTGCGCGAGAAGTTCGCGGTGCTGATCCGCGAGAACAAGATCGACGTGGGCAAGTCGGCGGTGACGCACTACGAGGTGGCCGAGCGCTATCCGGGATTTTCGCTGGTGAAGATGCACCCGAAGACGGGCCGCACGCATCAGCTTCGCGTGCATATGTCGCACATCGGCTTTCCCATTTTCGGCGACCTGATGTACGGCGGGCGGGCGATGAGCGAATTGCAGATTCGCGGCACGGGCACGAGCGACCCGTTGTTTGAGCATCAGGCGCTGCACGCCTGGCGGATCGAATTTGCTCATCCGATTCATGAGAAGCGGCTGCAACTGGAGGCGCCGTTTCCGCCGGCATTCAAGCGATTGGTGACATTACTCCGAGGACTCAGCGAGGGAGCGCGATGAGAGTGGCGAGGTGCGAGTGCAGGTTGAAGCGGGAAAGAGGCGATTTGGTGTTGGGGCAGCGCGCGGCGAGTGAGAGTTTGCTGAACTCGACGCGCTGCCCGCGGAACTCGAAGCTCCTTGCCGCGAGTCTTGCGCTCGTGATGGGCGCGCTCGTGCCGTTCGCCGCGGCGGAGGTCGATCCTGCCAAGCTGCGCTCTGCGCTGGAGAGCGAGCTTAAGTCGCTGCCCGCGAAGACGAGCGTCGGCCTTGTGGTCAGCGATGGCGGCGCGACGCCGCTGTATGCGTCGAACGCGGACGAACCGCTCAAGCCCGCCAGCGTGTTGAAGCTGTTCACCTCGGCCGCCGCAGTGCGCCGCCTGGGCACGGGCTTTCAGTTTCGCACGGAGTTTCGCCGCGATGGCGAAGACCTGCTGATCATCGGCGGGGGCGATCCCGGCCTGGCTGACGAGCGGCTCTCGGAGAAGCACAAGCAGCCGCGCTTTCGGCTGTTTGATGATCTGGCGGAGGCGCTGCGCCGCGCGAACGTGAGCGAGATCGACAAAATCGCGATCGACGACGGCATATTTGACCGCGAGTATCGCCACCCGGATTGGCCGGCGGATCAGGCGGCTGATTGGTATCAGGCTCCGATTGGTGCGCTGAATCTGAACAACAACTGCATCGACTCGATCGTGCGGCGCGGCGAGAGCGGCCCGACGATTGAGTTGATCCCGGCGCTGCCGGCGACCTTTTTGCGCAATGAGGTGAAGCTCGGCGCGAAGGGCCGTCCGAGCGTGACGCGGGCGATCGACAGCGATGTACTGGTTTTCCGCGGCGTGGTGCCGCCGGTCGGCAAGAATTCGCCGCGTGATTGGCAACTCAGCCCGATCGCGGTGGGCGACCCCACGCTTTTCGTGGGGCATGCGGTGAAGACGGCGCTGGCGGCGCGCGGCATCCGCGTTCGCGGCGATGTGGTGCGCCGCTCGCTGACGCCGGAGAAGCTGCGGGCGACGCCGGTTTTGCTGGCGCACCAGACCACGCTGGAAGATGTGCTGTGGCGCTGCAACGCGTTCAGCCAGAACATGTTCGCGGAGTGTCTGATCAAGGCGCAGGCGGCGTATGGGCCGAACGGGCAGCGCAGCGGGCACGCGGGCACGTGGGAGCGGGGCGCGTATGTGGTGCGCAAGACGCTGAGCGACGCCGGCATGTCGATGGATGGCGCGATTCTGCGCGACGGCAGCGGGCTATCGCATGACAACCGGGTGAGCGCCGGGCAGATCGTCGCGCTGCTGCGATCGATGCAAGGCCCGGACGGGGCGGCGTTTCGAGCCAGCCTTGCCCGCGCCGGCGAAGAGGGGACGATGCGGAGCTACAAGCATGGGCCGCTGATCGGCAAGTTCATCGGCAAGACGGGCACGATTCGCGGCGTGAGCACGCTGGCGGGCTATCTGACTCGCAGCGACGGGCAAACGCTGATGTTCGCCGTGATGGTGAATGGCGAGCGCGGGGCGGATATTCGGCAAAAGATCGTGAAGATCTTGGCGGATACGCCGAGCAAGTCGGCGAAGTAGGGGGCGGCTGGTTGCGCGCGGCTTGGACTGTGCGCGAAGACTGTGGTGCAGGTTGGAAACCTGCATCACAGACATTCGCACCGACACGTCCACAGCCGCACGAACGGCCACTCCCGAGTCGACTACGGATAAAACCGGCCCATCAGGCGCGGATAGGGGATCGTCTCGCGAATGTGCTGCAAGCCGCAAAGCCAGCGGACGGTGCGCTCGACGCCGAGGCCGAAGCCGCCGTGCGGCACGGAGCCGTAGCGGCGGAGGTCGAGGTACCACTCATAGTCTTCCTGCTTCAGACCTTCTTCCTGCATGCGATGGACGAGCACATCGAGCCGCTCTTCGCGCTGTGAGCCGCCGATGACCTCGCCGTAGCCCTCGGGCGCGAGCAGGTCGAAGTTTTGCACGAGCCGCGGATCGGCGTCGTGGCGGCGCATGTAGAAGGCCTTGCAGTCGCGCGGGTAGTGGGTGACGAAGACGGGCCGGTCGTGCAGCCGCGCGATGAGCGTTTCGTCGGAGCCGCCCAGATCGCCGCCCCAGTCGAAATTGGCCGAAAGCTGCTTGTGTTTGGGGATGTTGTCGATTTCGGTCTCGACCTCGCTTAGCTCTTCGCGATGGTCGATGACCTCGGCCGCCAGCTTCTCGGCCTTCCACTTCTTGACGCCCTGGCCGGCCGCCTCCTTTTCCTTTTCGGCGATCATTTTTTCCAGTTCGGCCTTTCGCGCGGTGGCGCGGACCATGTCGCTGTCGAGCAGCTCGCGGGTTCGCGGCCCGCGCAGGATCTCGGCGGCCTCGGAGTAGGTGATTCGATAGAAGGGCTTTTTGATCGCTTCGAGCTTGCTGATGTCGCGGCCGAGCGCTTCGAGCTCGGTGCGATGATCGCGGAGGACGCGCTGCGCCAGCGAGCAGACGAGGTCTTCGGCGACGTTGATCACATCATCGAGCTGGCAATAGGCGATTTCGGGCTCGACCATCCAGAATTCGGTGAGGTGGCGGCGCGTCTTGCTCTTTTCGGCGCGGAACGTGGGCCCGAAGCAATAGACCTTGCGGTGGGCCATGCAGGCTGATTCGAGGTAGAGCTGGCCGGTCTGGGCCAGATAGACCTCTTCGCCGAAATAGTCGACCTTGAAGAGGGTTTGGCTGCCCTCGCCGGCGGAAGGGGCGAAGATCGGCGTGTCGATCAGGATGTAGCCGTTGCGATTGAAGAAGCTGCGAATCTCGTCGATGATCGTCGCGCGGACGCGAAGGATCATCCACTGGCGCTTCGAGCGGAACCACAAGTGGCGGTTGCGAAAGAGAAAGTCGACGCCGTGCGGCTTGGGCGTGATGGGGTAGCCCTCGCTGGCGTGCACGAGTCGGACGGCCTTTGCGGTCATCTCAACGCCGCCTTCGGCTCGTTCGTCGGCCCGCACCTCGCCGTCGACTTCGAGCGAAGACTCCTGGCTGAGCTTTTCGGCCATCGCGAACATTTCGACGTTGGCGTCGGTTTTTTCGAGCACGCACTGCACCGTGCCGGTGCCGTCGCGCACGATCAAAAACGCGAGCTTGCCGCTCGACCGGCTGTTGTAGAGCCAACCCTGAATCGTGACCGTCTGTCCGACGTGCTTGCGCAAATCGGCCACCAGCGCTCGTTCCATAATCTCTGCCTCGGGCTTTCGGTGCGTCGTAAAGGGGTCAGGATAGGGCGCGCGGCGCGGGCGGTCCACGCGGCGAGAAATGCAGATTGCAGAATGAAGAATGTCGAAGGAGCGGTGCGGACCGATTGTCCGCCTTCGGACGGCTTTTCGGTCAACCGTTTTGGCGTTTCGCTGCTTCGCCGATCGTGCCCTGACAGGTGTCGCCCAACACCTGTCACTGCCGCGGAAGTTGTTATCCGGCGTTCACCCACCGGGCGGCGGTGGCTGGCATGACGGCGCCGCTTCGCATCTCCGACGCCCGAATTCACGCGCTTGCGATTCCGATGCGATTTCGGTTTGAGCATGCGGCGGCGACGCGCGAGGTGGCCGATCCGATCATCGTGGAGCTCAACGGCCACGCGCCTTACGCACATTTGCCCGGTATCGGCGAAACGCTGGCTCGGCCCTATGTCACAGGCGAGACGAGCGAGTCGGTGCTGACCGATTTGCAGAAGATCTTTTTGCCGCGGCTGGCGGGTTTCAGCGCCGGTAGTTTTCCGGAAGCGTTGGAGTTCATTGAGTCGCTGCCGTTTGAGGACGAAGGCCGCATCATTCACGCCGCCCGCTGCGCGGTGGAGCTGGCTCTGATCGATCTTGCGGGTCGCGCGTTTCGTCGCCGGGCGGCGGATGTGGCGGGCTGGATGGGGCTGGCCGGCTTTGGCGCGCCGGGCAGTCGCAACACCGCGCGCTATTCCGGCATCGCCATCGGCAGCACGCGGGCGAAGCTGCATCGCTGGCTGCGCATTCAGCGCTGTTACGGATTGCGCGATTTCAAGCTCAAGGTGGCCGTGCCCGAGTGGCAGGAGCGGCTGGCGTGGACCTACGAGTTTCTGGCGACGGACCTGAAGAAAGAGCGCGTCACGCTGCGGGTCGATGCCAATAGCGGCTGGACGGCGAGCGAGGCCGCCGCCTCGCTGCACCTGCTCGAACGCTTCGGCGTCTGTGCGATCGAGCAGCCGCTGAAGGACCGCGATGATGCGCAGCTTTCGGCGCTGGCGGCGCAGACGGCTTGCGACCTGATCGTCGACGAATCGCTGCTCGGCATCGGCGACGCGCGGCGGCTGCTCCGCGCGGGCGGCGTGCAGGTGTTCAACATCCGGCTGGCGAAGGTGGGCGGCTTGATGCCGGCTCTGGCGATGGCCGCGGAAGTGCTGCAGGCCAATCGCGAGGTGCAGCTCGGCTGCCTGGTTGGGCAGACCAGCATCCTCACGGCGGCGGAGCAGGCGTTCCTCGAGGCGTGTCCAAAGGTCCGCTTTGTCGAGGGGGCGTTTGGCCGGATCTTGCTCAAGGCCGACCCGGTGCGCCCGTCGATGCGGTTTGGATACGGCGGTCGTCTGCCGACGGTGGGCGGCTTTGGCCTGGGGGTTACGCCGGACAGTGCGATTCTGCAGCGCTACGCGGTTTCGCCGCCGCAGCGGTTGCGGATGATGGGGATCGAGGGGTCGGTTGCGTGAGCGGGTGAGCGTGCGCGGTGCTGCGCGCTATTCCGCCGGCTTGCCGGTCTTTCCCAACAACTGATCGATTTGGGCCTGCATGGCCTTCATTTGGCGCGACAACTCGGGCAGTCGTTGCACGTAGACGACCTGGCGTCGCATGTCGGCGATGGGGATGGCGGGTTGGCCGAGGTAGGTCTCGCCTTCGGGCACGTCGTTGACGACGCCCGCTTTGGCGCCGACCTTGGCGTTGTCGCCGATGCGGATGTGGCCCACGACGCCGACCTGCCCTGCGAGCGTGACATGGCGCCCGACCGTGACCGAGCCGGCCAGCCCGGTCTGGGCGACGAACATGCAATCTTCGCCGACCTGTGTTCCATGGCCGATCGCTATCAGATTGCTCATCTTCGTGCCGCGGCCGACGCGCGTGCGGCCCAGCGTGGCCCGGTCGATGGAGCAGTTGGAGCCGATTTCGACATCGTCGCCGATCTCGACGATGCCGATCTGCGGGATCTTCACCCATTGCCCGCCGACCGGGGCGTAGCCGAGGCCGTCGTTGCCGATGACGGTTCCGGCGTGAATCGTGACGCGATCGCCGAGGACGCACTCGTCGTAGATCACGACGTTTGGATGGAGCAGGACGCGCTTGCCGATGCGGCAGCGCGGGCCGACATAGACGCCGGGATAGATCACGGCGTCGTCGCCGATCTGCGCATCGGCGTCGATTGTTGCGCCGGGGTAGATCGTCGCGTTGGCGCCGATGCGGGCGGAGGCGGCGATCAGTGGTTCCGCGCTGCTGCGGGGTGTCGGGCGGGCGTGGCGTCGGTGGCCGTGGAGCGCGACGATGAGGACGGTGATGGCGGCGTAGGGGTCTTCGGTGCGGAGTGTGGCCAATCGGGCCGGCACATCGACCCCGGGCTTGACCACCACCGCGCCGGCGCGGGTGGTCTGGAGGTGCTTTTCGTACTTTGGGTTCGAAAGAAACGAGACGTGGCGCGCCTCGGCTTCTTCGAGCGTCGCGACGCCGGCGATGCGGGCGGTTGGGTCGCCCTCGGCGGTGGCCGAAAAGCCGTAGCCGGCGAGGATCGAGACCAAATCCTGGACGGTCCGTCCGGCGGTGGGGCGGGTGAGGTCGTCGGCGGCAGCGGGTTCGCGCATCGCGACAGTCTAAGCAGGGCGGGCGGGCCGCGGTACTCCGGCCGGGGGGCGGTACTCGGGCCGGGCGCGGTACTCGGGCCGGGCGCGGGGCTGGCGGCGAAAGGAACACACGGCCGGGCCGTTGTTGGCCCGGCCGTGACACCGACGCACGCGTGCACACGGGCGTACGAGCGGCTGCGTAGCTGCGGGAGCGAAGGAGGGAGCAGCTACGCGGGCCGTTCGCGCTAGGTGTTTTTGGGTGGGGGCGATCGATCGCCGTCAGTTCTCATAGGGGAACGAGCGACGCCCCCCGGCCGAACTCACGCGCCACGCGGAAAACTGGATTCGTGACGCAGCCATCCCCGCGCCGGTCAGGCGGCCGCCGGCCGGATCGCGCCGCCGCACTCGGAGCAGCGATCGCTCGCCGCGCCGCGGATGTCGTAGCCGCACTGGGGGCAGAGGTTTTTGGCGATTCGCAGTCGGCGGCGAAGGGCGGAAATTGCGTATGCGACGGCCGCGGACACCAGCCCCCAAAAGGCGACGTTGACGAGGAAGCCGAGCCAGAGGACGCGCAGGGGGATGACGCAGATCGCCGAGATTCCAAACAGGGTCAGCTCGCCGAGTTCTGCGGCGTCAACGAATGGCGCCACCGGCTGCCCTTGGGCGTCCTCGCCGATCCGTCGCGAGTACACGGCGCACCGAAGAGGGGCGCCACTGGCGACGGTCGAGTTGTAGGCGGGAACGTCCCGGTCCGCCTCCGGTTGCGAGGCGTTGTCCACCCAACGAGGGATCATCGAATCGGATTGAATTCGGATGGCGGAACGATCGGGCCCGCCGAAGCCGAATCCGCCGGGAGCATCCGTCCACAACCACAATTCGGACAACATCGCCGCGGAGCGGGAGATTTCGAGGTTTGACGCTGCGAAGCGAATCACGATCCACTCCGTCCCGCGCCGCCAGTCAAACCCCGACCATGTCTCGATCCACGGCCCCGGGACCGCGAGAAAGAGGGTGATCGCGAGGCCCCAGAGCAGGTGGGGGATTGCCCGTTGAACTCGGCGGCGGGTCGATGGCACGATCAAGAGAATAATCCGATGGCCGCCGGGCTTTATCCGGCGAAGTGGCGCAGAGGCCGCAAAACCGCGACGGTCGGGCCCCGCGCGGCCCGCCGTTTGCGTGCGCAAGCGTGTTTCACGTGAAACAAGGTTGCGCGGCAGACGGTGGGGGTGGTCGGCGTCCGGACCACCCCTCCCGCCCCTTCTCCCCTCGTTTTGCCCCCCTTGGCAAGCCCCGGCGGCCCGCTATACTACACGGCTCGCTTCGGTGCGACCGGAGCGGGGTACCCGTGTGTCCGTCGTTTGAGAGAGTGTCGAGGGCGTATGCCGACGATCAATCAGTTGATTCGCCGTCCCCGGCGGCCGATTGCCGCCAAATCCAAGGTCCGCGATCTGGATCAGTGCCCGTTTCGGCGCGGCGTTTGTCTGATCGTGAAGACCCAGACGCCCAAGAAGCCCAACTCGGCGTTGCGAAAGGTCGCCCGTGTGCGACTGACCAACGGGCGCGAGGTGACGGCGTACATCCCGGGCGTCGACCACAACCTGCAGGAACACTCGATTGTGCTGGTCCGCGGCGGTCGCGTACGCGACCTGCCCGGCGTGCGCTATCACATCATCCGCGGCAAGCTCGACTGTGCCGGCGTCCAGAAGGACAAAGAAGGCAAGGGCCGCAATCGCAGCCGTAGTAAGTACGGCGTGAAGATGAAGAAGAAGTAAGTCGCGGCCTGCGGCTTCGCAGGCTGACGATCGCCGCGCGGCCGGCTTGGTTGCCCCGCGAGGTTTTGAGAGAATCAAAGGCTGTTCGATCGAAAGACTCTGATCCGGAACACTGACGCATGGCTTACAAGGCTTTTACCGCTTCCGCCCGCCAGCTTCGCCCCGATCCGCGCTTCAACAGCGTGGCCATTTCGAAGTTCATCAACTGCATGATGTGGCAGGGCAAGAAGAGCGTCGCCCGACAGATCATGTACGACGCGCTCGACCGCGTGGCGGAGAAGATCAAGGATGTCCCGCCGGTCGAGGTGTTTGAGCAGGCGATGGACAACATCAAGCCGAACGTCGAAGTGCGCAGCAAGCGCGTCGGCGGCGCGAACTATCAGGTGCCGATGCAGGTGAAGAGCAAGCGGCAGCAGTCGCTGGCGATTCGCTGGATGCTCGACGCCTGCCGGGCCAAGAAGGGCCGCCCGATGGCGATCAAGCTGTCGGACGAGATCATGGCCGCGTATCGTCGCGAAGGCGATGCGATGAACATGCGCGAAAACGTTCACCGCATGGCGGACGCGAACAAGGCCTTCTCGCACTTCGCCTGGTAGGCAAGCGCGGGGACGAGATGAGATTTGAAAAGCCGCGCGGCTTCGGCTCGCGCGGCTTTTCGTTTTTTGGTGGCGCCTTCGCGGGTCGGGGGGTTTGGGGCGGCTACGGCGCGTCGGGCACGCGCTATTCTTTTTCGCCGTCCGCGTCTTTCTCTCCGCCGCTCGATTCCTGCTCGAGCATTTTTCGCAGATAGGCGTTCTCGCGGCGTGTGGCTTCGAGGTCGAACATGAGATACTTGATGCCCAGCCGCAGGTAGTCGATGCTGTCTTGCAGCGACTTGAAGCTGGCTTTCATTTTCTCGTGACGCTGCTGCGTCTCGGCGGCGATCTGCCGCAGGCGGTCGCGTTCGCTCTCGGGGAGCGACTCGATCTGGTCGACGAGTTCGCCGAGCTTCTTCTGAAAGGCGGATTCATCCATTGGCTTCAGTCCTCCGTGGAACAAAACGAGCGCTCGCGATTCGCGTAGTGTTGATTCAGTAGTTCGCGATCGCTCGCAGCCCAGCCGTGACACCCCCACTCTAGCCAGAGGGCGGAGAGGAAATCGAGTCGATTTTGTGCGTCAAGCGCGAGCGGGGGCGTGGCTGGCGGGGCGCCGGCGAGGCTTGCGGCGGGCTGACCGGCGGCGGGCGGGTGGTGGCGGTTCTTATGAGGCGGATGGGGCTGGGGCGGGGCCTGCGGTTTGCGCGGCGGCGGGGGCGGGAGGTGGAAAAACGGAGGATTGCCGATAATGCGCGCTGCTTTGTGGGCCAGCGCATCGGTCATGCAATCTTGAGAGAAGAGGTGATGGCTTTGGGCGCAGCGCGAAAAATCCACACGACCGTTCAAGCTGGGGGCAAGATCGAAGTTCGCGCGCCGGATCTGCCGCTTGGACAAGCGGTCGAAGTCACGGTCCGCCTGGCTGACGGGCCGAGCGGCGGGCGACGCTCGATCGTTGAAATTCTCGCGGGGTGCCCCGGCGGTTTGCTGTTCCGCGCGTCCGACGAAGTGGACGCCTACATCAACGATGAGCGTGATTCGTGGCAGCGCTGAAGCTGCCGGCGACGGGGGCGGTCTAGCTGGACTCCAACTGCATCATCTACGCGGTGGAGAAGATTTCTCCGTTTGACTCCATGTTGACCCCGCTTTGGCAGGCGTGCGCTGCGGGCAAGAACTCGGTGGTAGCGAGCGGGCTGGGCGTACTCGAGACGCTGGTGCGCCCGATTCGCGAGAGAAACGCCCGTTTGGAAGAATCGTTTCGCGAATTGTGGTTTCACTCGATTGAGTTCAGCTCGTTCCGATTGATCTGCGGGTCATCGAGCAAGCGGCTCGCCTGCGCGCCGAGTTTGGATTGAGGACGCCCGATGGTCTGCACGCAGCGACGGCAATCGACGCTGACGCAGCGATGTTTGTAACCAATGATGCGGCGTTTCGGCGGTTTCCGGGTTTACCCGTGGTGGTGCTGTCCGAAATCTCGATCGACGACTGCGGGTAAGCCACTCCGTCGGCCGAACGGTGCGGGTGTTCGGCTGCCCGGGTCCCGTGCACGAGCGAAAGACCGTTGGGATTTGAACCTCGATTTCCGGCCGCGGGCTATTCCGACAAGAGCCGCATTGTCAGCCAAACCAGCCGCTCGGACTCGGGGTAGCGCATGCGAAGTTTCGCGGTGAGGGCGTGCCAGTTGTCGTGGCGACTTGTGAAAAACGTCGCGTAAAGAAAAGACTTCTCAACTCCGCGCGGCGTGAGCTCCGACCAGAGGGGTTCAACCTCGGCCTCGGTTTTTTCCACGAGAGACACCAGTGCGTCGACTTCCGCAGGCTCAAGCGGCGCGGGCGATACGAGCAGCGCCAACGCTGCCAATCCGTAAACCAGGAGTGCACGCTCCGGATCATTGCCACGCAGCTGTGGAATCCGCCATGTCAGGAAACATCCGGCAGCTTCCGCCAGCCCGCAGTTCAGGTGCAATGCCGATTCAATCAGACCGATCAACGTTTCGTTCTCGCCCTGCCGGTATCCGCTATTTTCGGGTGCGGCGTCAGCCCGCAGCAGGGCGGCGCAGCAGAACGCGCGCATCATGTGCTGGCGGGGGGCGAGGGCTCCGGCCTCCCAGGGAGGATCCTCGGGTCGGGACCAGCGTACCAATCCGAGCACTTCTCGCGGCTCCCAGTCCATCGGCGCTGGCACCCGCGCCGTGTCTCGAATGATTCGCAGCGCCACCAAGTGCTTTTTGGCGTCCATTCCGAAGTCCGCCTCGCTGATCTCCTTCAGCATGTCATCGGTTATGAGCTTGCTGCAACGCGCCAGGAGTGCGTCGGGGTCCGGGGGGAACGCCGAGAGCAGATAAGGCGAGATCATGATGGAAGTAATCCCTCCGCAGACCAGGGCGCCGCGTTGAGCGAGCGCTTACTCGAATTCGTGAAGGTCGGTCGGAAGGATTTTACACGGACGTCGGTGACCCAAAGCTAGAAGCACTTTTCCCCCGGCAACGCCGCGGCCTGGCGGACCCAGTTGGCGAATAGGTCCGCGTCGATCGCGTCGTCCTCGTAGACGTGGAAGTAGCGTACTTCCTTTTGCTTTGACGCAACGGGCGGCATCGGCCGCAGCGATGTGCCGCGGAAGAAGGCGACCTTGATGTATTTCGTGATGCAGTGAAACGAGCAGAACCAGCCGCCGCCCATGCCGTCGCTCTGTTCGGCGACGCCGTAGAAGGGCGAGTTCCAGCGGACGGCTTTGCGGACGCCGGGGAGGGTGCGGGTGATGATGTCGTCGAGCCGGCGGCCGACCTCGCGCTTCCAGCCGGGCCCGCCGCCGGACATCGCGGCGATGTAGGCTTGTACGGGGGCGTCGCCGTCGGCTTTGGGGATTTGTGGGTTTCCGCCGGAGAGGAGCTTGGGCTTTGCCGCTTTCGCGCGCGGTTTGCTGATTGCTGCACGCTGCGCGAGCTTTCTGATCGGCGGCTTGGCGGGTTTTGAGGGGCGATTCGCCATCGGCGTTCGTTGCCTCGATGAGGTCCGATTCAGGGGGTCGGCGGACCGGCTCGATGGATGCGAGAGGTCCGCACGGCGAAGGCTATTTCTCGCGGAAGAAGGCCAGCAAGTCGGCATTGACGACGTCCGGGTGCGTCGCGCAGAGGCCGTGGGGCAGCCCCGCATAGACCTTTAGCGTACCGCGGCGGACGAGCTTTGCGGAAAGACGGGCCGAGTTGTCGATGGGGACGATCTGGTCGTCGTCGCCGTGCAAGATCAGCACCGGCGCCGTGATCGCCTTCAGATCGTCGGTGAAATCGGTCTCCGAAAACGCCTTGATGCAATCGTATTGCGGCTTCGCGCCGCCCATCATTCCCTGTCGCCACCAGTTGTCGATGATGCCCTGCGATACCGCGGCGCCCGGGCGATTGAAGCCGTAGAACGGCCCGGCCGGCACATCGCGAAAGAACTGCGCGCGATTGGCGACCAGCGCGGCGCGAAAGCCGTCAAATGTTTCGAGCGGCAGGCCGCCCGGGTTTTTGGCCGATCGCACCATGACGGGCGGCACCGCCCCGATCAGCACGGCCTTGGCGACGCGGCCGGCGCCGTGTCGGGCGACGTAGCGGGTCACCTCGCCGCCGCCGGTGGAATGGCCGACGTGGATCGCGTCGCGCAGGTCGAGGTGTGCGGCGAGGGCCGCGACATCGGCGGCGTAGGTGTCCATCTCGTTGCCGGTGGCGGTCTGGGTGGAGCGGCCGTGGCCACGGCGATCGTGGGCGATGACGCGGTAGCCCTGCGCCAGGAAGAACATCATCTGTGCGTCCCAATCGTCGGCCGAGAGAGGCCAGCCGTGGTGGAAGACGATGGGCTGTCCGCTGCCCCAGTCTTTGTAGAAGATTTGCGTTCCGTCTTTGGTCGTGATGGTGCTCATTTGTCGGCCTCCTGACAATTTGAGGTTCGTATCACGGGTTTCGCGCCCGGGCGGCGCGGTTGCCCCCGCGAGATCTGTTCTCGCCACGCGGGGACTATAGCTGGTTGCGGGATGGGATCGGCGGGGGGCGGGGGCGATAGGGGGGCGAGGGGACGATGCTCGCTCATTTCAACCGCTTGAGGATTTCCTCCATCGCCGCGCGTAGCGTCGTGTCATCGGCTGCGAAGTTGGTCGCTTGTACCTGAACCAGGTAGCTCGAAGTTCTGGCGACGATCGTCTTAGAGTTGACTAAGTCGGATGTCACAGTGGACGACTTCGCTTGCTCCGAATTGGGAACTTCAATTTCCTGCATGCCGCGCTCATATCGCTTGGTCGGCGCCATCCGCCGCACGAATTCGGCGTTCTGCTCATTCGCCTCCAGCACGAGGTCGAACAGGCCGCGAACCTGATCGGCATCTGCTGCGAAGACGAACGCGTTCAAGACGGCGGGAGTCGCGGCGGAGCGATCAATCGCAATTCGCGATTGAACGCGTTGAACGCAGGCGATGGCTTGATCGCGTTTGTCGACGGTCAGATTCGCGAAGAGTGAGGCGGCTCCCTTTGCAGCGCCGCCACGAGTCTCGACTTTTGTCCACGAGCGTCCAAATCGCGCCTCGAAGCCATCGAGGGCAGCGATCATGCGCGCGTCTCGCGGGTCCGCGTCCGGCGCCGCCGCGCGAGCCGCTTTCGCTTCGCCGATGCGGCGCCACCATGCTTCCGCCCCGCCGGCCGCGTGTAGGCCGCGACACAGCTCCCGCGCCTTCGGCAGTGTGTCGGTCCAGGCGCGTGGGTTGCCGCTCGCCGCGTCGATCGTGATCGGTTCATACAGCAGCGATCCGCCGCCGACGACGCGATCCAGGTGAGCGGCGGCGCCCACCAGCCCTAATTTGTCGGCGACCAATTCGTGACCGACGATCGCGTGTCCTTCGAAGAGGAGGTTGGCTGCGGCTGCGGTATCAAGGTCGGGCATTCTCGCGAGCAACTCGTCAAACCCGATCTCACGATCCTGCAAGGCGTGAACCAGTTCGTGCGCGACAACGAGCTTAAGCACGTTTCGCTGCTCTGCCGGCGGCACCTTGTGTCGCGTCATGGACTTTGTGAATGTCGACGGGCATAGCAGAATTGCACGGCGCTCCGGCGAGTAAGCCGCGATGAGTGAGTTGAGCGACGTAACGGGCAGCAAGATCTCGGCGATGAGCTGGAGATTAGGATCCGCCGCAACCTTGGGCGACTGCCGCTGCGCGCGGTATCGCGCTTCGGCATGGGTCTCCATCTCGCTCGGCTCAACCAGCAGAATGCGCGGCGGTTCACGGAAGGTGCGCTGCTGGGTTTGCTCGACGATGGGCAGCACTTCGGTCAATGCTTTTTCGACCGCGGGCGCGTCCGGCACAAAGGCATCCTGCCCGAACGCGGCGCTGGCGAGGAGAAGCGTCTGAAAAATGTGCGTCAACCACATGGAAGTGCGGCGGGCAACACAGGTATTTGAGTGCATCGACGTCTCCCGTAACTCGATTTGTGAGCGAGCCCGAAAAATTGCGAGTACGAGGGAAGGTATCTGAGGGGCTGGCGGAACAGCAACGGGCGCGTGGCTGATCGGCGGATTCAGCGGCCCGGCGCGCGGTTCCGTTGCAATGCATCTTCGTACATCGAGCGCAAATGCAGGTCGGGCACCTCGTGAATGGCCTCCCAAAGGTCGTTGATTTGCTGGCGCGTCACACTATCTCTGAGCGTCCAGTTACGCGTTGTGCATGACGCGACGAACACGACATACAACGCCGCGCGGAGAATTGGCTCGGGCGCAACTGGCGGTGGTGGGTTTAGCGATTGAGACATTGGGTGGGCCCTTCGGTTCGCGAACCCAAGCGAACGCCAAGCCCGCATCAGCCGTTGCGCGCGGCGTCGGCCAGGGACTCGATTCGTCGGCCGGCGAGCTGCCGGCCGATATCCCACGCCGCCATTGTCGGCCTGCGAGCCGCAGGCCGCTACAGCAGGCGATCGCCGGCCTTAGCGCCCCTCGAGCAGGCGGGTGCCGAGCATGTTGTCGAGCTCGGGCTCGGCGAAGATCTTTTTGCAGGTCTTTTCGACGTCGTATTCGAGCCGGACGAACTCGACCGTTTGCACGCTGCAGACGAGTGTCGCCGCCATTTTGGATTCGCGGTCGTCTTCGCAGTGTTCGGGGTTGCGCTCGATGATCACATAGCTGGCGCGCGGGTCGCGGTCGCGCGGCTGGCCGACCGAGCCGACGTTGATGATGGCGCGCTCGTCTTCCACTTCGTATACCGGGGCTTCGGGCAGCTCGTGCGGCGGGTCGAAGTAGGGGTCGTCGAGGAAGACGCCGGGCTGGTGGGTGTGGCCCACGAAGCAGAGGCGCGTATCGAGGCGCTCGAAGTTGGCGAGCACCTTTTGCGGGTTGGTGAAGACGTCTTCGGGGAAGATGTATTCGTTGATGGGGCGGCGCGGCGAAGCGTGGACAAAGAGCACGTCGGTCTCTTTGACGCGGATGGGCAGGCTGCCCAGAAACTCCCAGCGGGCGTTGCGCAGCTCGGCGTTGGGCTCGCTTTCGAGCAGCTTGCGCGTCCAGTAGGCGCTGCGCTCGGCGGCCTGATTGAAGCTGGTGGGCTCGTAGAGAACGGCGTGGTCGTGGTTGCCCATCAGGCAGGTGCGCGTGTGCGTGCGGATGAGATCGAGGCACTCGCGCGGGTTGGGGCCATAGCCGACCACATCGCCGAGGCAGAGGATCTCGCGGATGCCGCGGCGCTTGATGTCCGCGAGCACGACCTCGAGCGCTTCGAGGTTGGCGTGAATGTCGCTGATGATGGCGTAGCGGCGGGGCTTCATGGCGTTTGGGCTTCGGGCTCCGGCGGGTTGGCGGCGCGGCCGGCGGCGTTAACCGCTTCCTCCGGGATGAGGGTGGGCCAGCCATCCGTGATCGCGTAGCGCAGTCCGCAACCGCGGCAGATGAGCAGCGAATCGGCGGCGTCGAGCGGCGCTCGACACTCGGGCACGGGGCAGGCGAGGATTTCGAGCAGCGTCGGCGATATCACGGCGGGCTCGGGTCAGTTGCGCGAACGGGTTTTGCACACCCACGCAGGCGTATTCGTCGCGGCTTCGAGAAGGTTATTGCGGCGGATGCGTGGGTGCAAATTGTGACGATTTCGTACGGGCGAACGGAGCAGGCGCGGAACGTGCGCGGTCTCGCTCATCAGAGATGCGCCGGGAGTCTGTCTACCAGTCGCGCCAATCGGGGATGTAATAGGGGTCGGGGTAGGCGGTGACGGAGCCGAGGCGAAGCGAGCCCGGGGTCATGCGGCCGTCGACGCGGGCGAAGGGCTGGGCGTGGCCGTCGGCACAGACGGCGTGCGTGCGCGTGCGATGGCGGAAGCAAGTGGTGGGATCGCTATTCAGGCGCCAGCGGTTGCTGCTGTAGAGGATGGGCGGGTCGAGCAGGGCGTTGTTGGAGCCGCCGTGGAGTGCGCTGAGCGTGTCGGCGAAGACGAAGAGTCGGGCGGGGTCGCGCAGGCGGTCGATGTTTTGCCAGGGCCTGTGGCCGATTTGGGAGGACCAGCCGGGTGTGTAGGGTGGACAGAGGAAGTAGCCGTTGTAGCCGTAGGTGCTGGTGATTTCCTGCGCGCTGCCCTGCGCGATGTAAGTGCCCCAGGGCTGATCGGGACATTCGTAGAGTCCATCGGGCTTCAGGTCGGCGGGGAGATAGGGCGCGACGAAGCCGCGCGAGTGGTCGACGTCGTCGGCGCTGGAGCGTCCCCACCAGAAGGTCGGGCCGCCGGCGTCGGTGGCGGCGCTGATGGAGGGGTAGGCAAGCGGCATGGCGCGGCCGTTGAAATCGGCGGCGTAGTAGTGAAAGCCGGTGCCGAGTTGGCGCAAGTTTGAGAGGCACTTCACGGCGCGGGCCTGCGAACGGGCGCCGGAAAGGGCGGGGAGCAGAACGGAAACCAGGATGGCGATGATGGCGACGACGACCAGCAGCTCGATGAGCGTGAAGGCGCGGCGGAGCGAGCGGCAGCGCGGGGGCACTTGCGCGGAACGGGGAATTCCGGCGGCGAACTGCATCACGGCGAAGAGTTATCCGTCTGCGGGGTGGTGTTCGTCAAGAGCGCCACGAACGGGCCGATATCGGCGACGCTGACAAAGCCGTCGAGATTGACGTCGGCGCTGAGCGGGTCGCAATCGGGATATTGGGCCGAAAAGTCCTGGGGTGCGGTGAGCAGCAGGACAAAGGGAGCGATGTCGGCGACGGTGATGAAGCCGTCGCAGTTGATGTCGCCGATTGGAGCCGGGGCGAAGGCAAAAAGGCCGGCGTCGCCGACGGTGTAGAGCACGCCCGTCGCGTCGATGGCGGGTGATCCACCGATGCCGAAGAGGCTGTCGCGAATGAAGCCGGGGGTGCCGGGGGTGCGGGCGAGATCGAGGATGTAGCCTTCGACGTAGGGCTTGAAATCGCCGAGCGGACCAGGCGCGCCGGTGTAGAGGAATCCGCGGGCGAGTGCGGGCTGATGGGCCCAGCCGCCGAGCGAGGGCAAGCCGGCGAGCGTGCTGGTATCCCAAAGCAAGCTGACGCTTGTACCCCAGTCGCGGAAGGCCTGGACCTTCAGGGCCGACTGGCAATCGCTGGTGCAGTTTTCGATGCCGCCGGAGATGAAGATGCGGCCGTCGGACGCGACGATGGGGATGGATGCGGTGCGCTCGCAGGAAGTGGTCCAGATGGTGACGCCATCGGCGAGGCGAATCTTGAAAAGTCGGGCGTTGTTCTGGCCATTGTTGAAGTCGTAGGTGGCGGCGAAGACGTTGCCCTCGCGGAGGGTGACGCCGCCGAAGAAGCCGTCGTCGGGGCCGAGGTTGCGGGTCCAGCGAGGTGAGCCGTCGTAGGCGTCGTAAGCCAGCAGGCGGGCGGAATAGGCGAACTCGTAGGCTGCGACGACGACGCGGCCGTCGGCGTAGGCGGGCGAAGCGCCGCTGAGCCTGCCGACGGTGCGGGTCCAGACGATCTGTCCGGGCCAATAGGGATTGTGTGCGGCGTCGAAGGGATCGACGTTGACGGCGTAGAGCTTGCCGGTGGTGCTATTGGCGAAGTCGGTGATGAAGACGCGATTGGTGGGCGTCGTTCCGTTGCAGAGATCGCTCGTGACCAGCGGGCTGGCGTTGACGATCGGGCCGCTGAGCGGGGTTTGCCAGACGATCGCGCCGTCGGCGAGGCGGACGGCGAAGAGCGTGGTGTCGCTGCCGAAGATGGCGGTCTTGTTGCGCGTGTCGATGGCGGGCGAAGAAAAGCTATCGAAGACGTCGGCGGCCAGCAGTGCGGTCCAGCGGCGGTTGCCGGTGAGCGCGTCGAAGGCGACGAGGCGCGTGTCGATCTGGAGCGGGCCGTCGTAGCCACGGGCGGCGACGATCACGAGGCCGTCGGCGACGACCGGCGCGCTGCGACCGATGAATTCCTCGTCGAATGCGAGCGCCGTATTCCAAAGCGGCTGATCGAATTTCCAGGGGCCGCGGGTTTGCGTGGCAGAGCGGGCGGGGTCGGCGGCGAGCATCGGCCAATCGGTCGGTGCGCCGGCCGCGGCGATCGAGCTTTGCAGCGCGAGCGAGACGGAAAGCGCCGCGAGGGTGCGGCAAATGGAATGCAAATGTCGCATGGGATGAACTCGTTGGATTGGGTTCGCGTGCCTCACTGATCGTCGCGGGGTGGAGAGTGTTTCACAGGGGACAACACATCCCACCCCGCGACGGCGGAGCCGATGCTCCGCAACTCAGCTTCTTCTCCGGAGAGCAAACACGAACACAGACAACAGACATCCGCTATAGGCCGTCGTTGGCTCAGGCACGACGGCAAAGGCATCGAATTCGGCGGACGAGCCGCTGAGCATGTCGATTCGCAAAAAAGACGCGGAGGCAAGGCCGGTGCCGGCAAGGTCGATCCCGATGCCGCCGCCCGAGCCGTCGTACAAGGCCACCACTTCGCTGAAGGTGCGGCCGATGAAGTCATCGATGGTGAGCGCCGGATTGACGGGCCGCGTGTAGTCGCTCAGCACGCTGCCGGGGTTTGAGTCGAACGGCCCGCTGAGATCGAGATAGGCGAGCATCGGCAGGAAGCCGTCGCTAAACGTGCCGGCGAGGGGGACATAGTTGGTGCCGTCGGCGCTGACCGACACCCGGAACTCGCCTTCGCCGAAGAGGCCGTCGACGGTGCCGTTGGTGAAATCGGTGGTGGTGAAAAAGCCGTTGCCGAAGATGAGCGCGTCGACGCCGTAGAGATTTGAGGGGCTGTCGACGATCGGCTCGTCGAATCGGACGGTCAGGAATCCGCCCTCGCCGATGCTGACGATTTCGTCTTCTTCGAAGGGCGTGTTGTAGGGAGTTACGGGGGCTGGGAAGCCGAGCAATTCGCCGGTGCTGCGCTCCGGCGCGCCGAGCGTTGTGCTGGGATTTGTGATGCTCGGATTCACACCGGCTCCGGGCGAATAGCCCACGACAGCGTCGGCCCAAGGATCAGCAGCGAGGCTCGGGGTCGAGAACAGACCGAGAGCCGCAGCGCGCAGAAACTGCGCGCGCAAGAATGCAAACCGCTTCATTCCACTCCTCCGCGCGCACGAACCACGATGCGCGCCTAATGGCTGCATAGCGCGGCCAAGGCAAGCGCGGCGAAGGATCTGACGGAAGCGTTCGATCGGCAGCGTTCGAATCGCGTGGACGACACTCGTCCGGAGCGCGAAAGATAACTGCGAACTAAACTGGATTATTCCGTGAGATCATGAGCCGGCTTACCTGCACCCTCGCAGGCAACCAACCTCCAAGATTTCGACTGGCAGGTCTTCTGACTCCCGGGCATGCGAACACGCGGATCGCGTGTCGCTCCTAATGGCTGCGCCTTCTCAACCGCGTTTGCGGCCAATGGCGATATGCAGCCTTCGTTCCCGGTTACAGCGGCGGGGCCGTTCTGGGTTCACACCAGATTCCCTATTCTCCCGCGAACAACAAGTTCGCGAACACCAGTCAACTTTGCGGCATTATCAGCTTTGCGACGGGATTGTCAAGATGAAGAGGCTGGCGTGCGCTGCTTCCGCTGCGGAGGGTTGGGCGCAACGCTTGTTGCGACAGCGACTTGGCGGCGCTACAACTCATGACATGAACACGCCGCCACCGAATTCGCAAAGCGCCCCGCTGCCCCGCGCAGACGGGCGGCCCGCCGGCTCGCAAAACGTTCGAGATTACGCCGGGTTGATCCGGCAGGCGCGGGGGTTCGGTGGCGACCGCGCGGCGCGGATGCAGGCCTTTGTCGACGCGGCTTGGCCGCTTTTTTGCGATGCCGACGTGTCGTGGATCGGGTTCTATCTGATCTCCGCGGATCAACGCGAGATGTTGCTGGGGCCGCGGCGCGACAAGCCGGCGTGTTCGCCGATCGGGCTGCATGGGGCTTGTGCGCAGGCGTGGCGCGAGCGGCGGATGCTGGTCGTGCGTGACGTGCGTGAGCTGGGCGCGGGGTACATCGCCTGTGACCCGCGCGATCTGTCGGAGCTGGTGATCCCGCTTTTTGATCCGGCGAACTCCGCGGACTGCTGGGGTGTGCTGGATGTGGACAGCTTTTCGATCGGGGCGTTTGATGAAGCGGATGGTCGGGAAATGCTTGCGGCGCTGCGGGCGGCGGGGCTGACTCACTGAGACTTGCACGTCGCGAGCGGTGACTGCATGAGGGTGGGTCACTGCCGCGTGAGCAGCGCTGGAAAGCGACGCAGCATTAGTAGGACCGATATTACCGCACCCCGATTTCAGGTTGGCACGAAAACTCGATGAAATCGAGCGCAATCCCCCCGAACAGGGGGATTGAATTGGATAAACTGACTGGGAATGCGGGGGCTTGAGTGTGGCGGATCGCGCGGCTTGCTGCGCGTGTTGGAGCTTGGGAGAGACGTATGAGCCGCTTCGTCGCTGCAGCGCTGGCGATGATGTTCTCGGTCTGCGCATTCGCACAACAAAAACGCATTTACATTGCGAACGACGATCACACGGACTATTTCTGGACCGCGGACGACGTCGCCTATCGAGCCGCGTTCATCTCCATGTTGAATTACTACATGGACCTGACCGACGCGACGGGGGCCAATCCGCCGGAGTTTCAGAGCCGCTTCAATTGCGACGGCAATTTCTGGCTCTGGGAATATGAGCGCAACCAGCCGACGGCGAGCTGGAACCGGCTGATCGGCCAGGTTCGCAGCGGACATATCTCGGTGCCGCTGAATGCGCTGGTGTCATGCTATGGCGGCGTGCCGGCGGAGGCGGTGCTGCGCGGGATGTACTACGCGGGGCGGCTGGAGCGGCGCGAGGACCTGCGGTTTCCGCTCGCGTATGCGATGGAAAATCAGACGTTGCCGCTGGGACTGGCGTCGCTCTGGGCCGGCAGCGGTGCGCAATGGAGTTGGCGCGGCATCTGCGGCTGCGTTTCGCGGATCAACGACGCGTTTGATCGCGAGAATGACATCTACTGGTACACGGGCCTCGACGGGCAGCGCGTGTTGATGAAGTGGAACAGCCTGTTGGGCGGCACGCCGGGCGTGCAGGCCCCCAACCAGGCCATGGGTGGATATGCCGAGTGCTTCAATCCGCCGGCGACGGTGGGGTACGTCTCTTCGAACGCCGACTTTCAATTGCGCTATCCGTATGACGTGATCGGCGCGTTTGGGCATGGGTGGGACAATCTTCAGACCACCACCGACGAATTTGTGCTGACTGCGATCGGGCTGAGCGACGCCAGTCGTCAGGTGATCATCAGCAATGAGCAGGATTTCTTCGCGGATTTCGAGTCCGCGTATGGAAACGTGATCCCGAGTGAGACGCGGACGTACGGCAATGAATGGGATTTGTACTGCGCCTCGATGGCGGAAGTATCGGCGCGCGTGAAGCGCTCGGTTGAGCGGTTGCGCGGGGCCGAGGCGCTGGCGACGCTCGTCAGCCTCGAAAACGCGGCGTTTTTGAACGGCCGCGAGGCGGCGCGTGACCTGGCCTTCATGAATCTCGGGCTGTATTGGGAGCATGACTGGACGGCGGACGGACCTGTCCCGGCGTCGGCGCGGGCTGCGTGGCAGCGGCGGATCGAGTCGGAGTTACGGACGTACGTCGATCAGTTGCAGAACGACGGCGTGGCGGCACTGGGCGCGCTGATCCCGGCTCAGGCCGGGGAAACGCGGTGCTTCGTGTTTAATCCGCTGACCTGGTCGCGAACCGGCCCGGCGGATTTCGCACTGCCGGGCGGGGTATCTCAGCCGCTGCATGTGATTGATGTGGAGTCGGGCGCTGCGGTTCCATCGCAGGTGGTGAACATCGACGGCGTTGCCACGATTCGCATCTGGGCCGAGAACATTCCGCCGGTGGGGTACAAGGTTTATGAGCTGCGCAGCGGCGCGGGGCCGGTCTTCACTCCGGCCGGCGAAGTGCTTTCGGGCGGCGGCGGCACGCCGGTAAACCGCGTGTACAGCATTCCGTCGAACGATCGCGACGCGATGTCGACGCTTGTGACCGGCGCCGGGCAGCAAGTTCGCATCTCCGGTTACAACCCGCCGACGGATTTTGCGAACTACATCAGCACGGACGACGAGCAGCAATCGGCGGCGGTCGCCTTCACGATCGACGTGCCGATCGGGGCGACGGTGCAGTCGGCAACGCTGACGCTGCGGCCGACGCCGTTGCAGAGCGTGAGCCCGGTGGGTGGGTTCGAGATTCGTGCGTACAACGTTGTGAACCTGCCGCCGTTCGTCGGCGGAGCGTCGGGGGATCTGGCGAACTTTGCGCCGACCACGCCGAACTTTGTCATCTGGCCGGTGCAATCGTGGCTGCCGGGGTTGGATCAGACCTCGCCGAACCTGGCTTCGCTTTTGCAGCAGATCGTGGATCGGCCCGACTATGTACCGGGGGCGACGGTGGGCTTCGTGCTGACCGAGGGCACGCTGGGCGCGTTTCGGTTTTATGGCTTCGAGGATTTCTCGCAGCCCGGCGGCACGCCCGCGCGGCTGAATGTCACGTACGTCTCGGATAGCGCCCCGACCTCGGCCTTGATTCAGAATGCACGCTATCGGCTGCGGATCACGCCGACCGGCGCGATCGACACGCTGATCGACCGCACGCAGGCGAACCGCGAGTATGCGCAGGGGATCGATGGGCGGTTTTTGAACGATCTGGGCGGTGCGGGCGGGCTGGTGGGTGTCGAGAGCAGCGGCCCGGTGTCGCTGACGCTGCGGGCCGAGTCGAGTTCGCCGTTGCAGCACATCACGCGCGTCACGCTCTTTCGCGACGGGCAGCGGATCGAGATCGAGAATCGCATCACGCAGAATTTCACGGATGTTCGCAGCTACGACTTTTCGTTCAATCTCGCCCAGCCGCACGTGCGGCATGAGGAGGTGGGGGCGATCCTGGACGCACGGCTGACGAGCTTCGGCGGCGACTACTCGCCGCGCAACGCGCGCTATGACTGGCTGACGCTCAATCACTTTGCCGACATGACGACCGGCGCCGGGAATTTCGGCGTGACGCTCTCGAACGAGGATTGCTATTTCTTCCGGCTGGGGGCGAGCACGGTCAGCGTGCTGGACCCGAACGTGCCGCGCATTTCGCCGCTGATCGGCGGTCGGGTGGATTCGCCGTTGGGCATTCCAAATCAGGGCGGAGATTCGCTGTTCCGTCAGCGATTTGCGCTGCGGACGCATACGGGATATGACCCGTCGGGGGCGATGCGATTTGCGTTGAATCATCAGAACCCGTTTGTTTGCGGTTTGGTCACGGGCGCCGCGGGTTCGACCGGTTATCCGGCGGATCGCTACAGTCTGTTCACGGTCTCGAACGCCGCGGTGCTCGGTTGGGCGCTGAAGCCGGCGGAGGAAGGGATTGAAGAGGGGCTGATTCTGCGGCTTTGGAATGTGACCGATTCGCCGCAGTCGACAACTGTTCAGTTCCCGGCCGGGCTGGTGGCCGGCGCGGTGCAGACGACGCACATCGAGACCGACCTGGTGCATGTGCCGATGAGTGCCGGTGCGCTGAATGTGACGCTCGGTCCGAAGCGAATGCAGACCTACCGGTTGGTGCTAGCGCCTTCGATCCTCGGCGACCTGAATTGTGACGGGATCGTCACGGTGGGCGATATTGCCCCGTTCGTGTTGGCTGTGACCAACCCGACCGCGTATGAGCAGCAATTCCCGAATTGCGAAGCCCTGCTGGCCGACATCAATGGCGACGGCGCAGTGACGGTGGGCGATATCGCACCGTTCGTCGCCCTGGTGACGGGCGGGGGCTAATCGTCCGGGGGCATTGGAGATTGGGGCGGGGGGCCTTTTGCGCAGCGCAGTCTGGCGATGTGTTTCATCATTTCCCGCCAGCAGACCGGTATGAATTGACCATTTGCGTTGCGATTCGCTAAACTCAGGCCAATGGTTCGATCCGCGCAAAAGCTTTGCCATCTGTGCGTAGCGATATTCGCGACGCTCTTTTGGAGCGTGCCCGCCGGCGCGTGGCACTCCTGCGCGGATCATCACGCCCCGGTTGGCGGCGGCGCGGCCGATATCGCGTCGCACTGCCATTGCGAGCACAACCACGGCGACACCGGCGGCGCTTCGCCGGATTGCACGGCTTGCCTCAACGTGGTCGCTGCGACCGCGTCGCCGGTGAAGCTCGTCGCGTCGCTGGACCATTGCACCTCGAGCGAAGCGGTCGCCTTGACCGATCGTGTCGTTGGTCTCCACCATTCCGAAAGTCATCCCGTCCGCGGTCCACCGGCCGCCTAAGCACCCGTTCGATCTCATTCGGTGATTGCCGCGCTGATTTTTCGGCGCGTGCGCCTGTGTGATCAATTTTCGTGCTCAAGGCCGGGAGACATGCCATGCGTCGTCGCGCCGCTGCGCGTCGTGCGTTCACGCTGATCGAGCTATTGGTCGTCGTTGCGATCATTGCGATCCTGATTTCGATCCTGTTGCCGAGCCTCTCGCAGGCGCGGGAGCAGGCCAAGGCGGTCGTCTGCGCGAGCAATCAGCGCTCGCTGATGACTGCCGTGCTGATGTACACGGATCGCCACAACGGCCATTTTCCGACCGTCGGCTATCACCACAGCGGCACCGCCGCGAACGAGCGCGAGCTCTCGTGGGTGCTGCAGATGGTGCAGGAGGCGGGTCGCGATCGAAAGATCGCGCGCTGCCCGTCGGACCGCTCGACGCTCTGGCCGCCGGACAGCGACCGGGCGCTGGAGGAGATGGGGCAACTGCCGCCCGCCGCGCCCGGCGAGGTGATCCGTCAGACCAGTTACGCCAGCAACGGCTACACGGTTTTTCCGATCATCAGCGAGACGTTCATTTATGACCGTCTCTCGACCATTCGCTGGCCGGCGACGACCGCCTACTTTGTCGAGCTGGCCGATGGGCGGCCCTTCCAGGGGCTGAGCGCGCAGGCCAACGCCGACCGGCGGCTGAACGCGGGCGCGGATCACGTTCACGCCGAGCGCTGGCACATTCCGGCGAATCCGCGGCTGAAGGCGGCGGAAGAGATCGAGCCTGATCAACATCGCAACGGTTCGAACTACGGGTTTCTGGACGGTCACGTGGAGCGGCTGAAGTTTGAGCAGACGATGCTCAAGGCGTCCGACTATCGCGTGTTTCAACCGACGTTTTTGTTTAACAAATTTGATCCTGCGATCGCGCGCTGAATCGGTAGGAACGGGCGAATGTAAGGATTTCGCCTAGTTCGGAGTCGACGCGAGTCGTATGCGTCGGATTCCACAGCGCCGCTTCGCGATCTACCACCGAAACAAGTGCGTGTGTGGCACTTGCTGTGTTCTCTGGAGGAAGAAAAGATGAAGAAGTTTCTGCGCAACAGTGTCGTTTCCGCGGTCGCTCTGACCGCCGTCGCCGCCCCCGTCCTCGCCGACGAGGGTGACGAGTTGGATGTGGAAGTCGGCATTTTGACCTCGACGCTCGCGTTTGCGCCGTTCAACTTCGGCGTGCAGGCGCTCGAGCCGTTCAGCAATTCGCCGGTTCCGTTTCTGCCGGATAGCGGTTGGGCGGGCGACGACCCGGGTTGGCTGAGCATCGGCAACCCCAAGCTGGGCGAAGGCGGCGCACTGTCGCCGATCGGCGCCGGCGCTCTAATCGGCATCGAGGTACTGTCGCTGTCGGGCGCGCTGCGGGCGTTTGACCCGGCGGGCGGCGGCGAGATCACGGTGGGTCAGACCTGGCTGTTCGACGGCGGCAACGTCTTCGACGCTCACCCGATCTGGGTGATCGACGCCACCAGTCCGAGCTTTGATCCGAACCAGACCGTCTGGACGGGCACCTTTCGGCTGATTGATCAGGGCACGACGAACTACACCCCGTCGACGGTGCACTCGTTTGAGTTCACGGTTCCGGAGCCGACTTCGCTGTCGCTCCTGGCGCTGGCGGGTCTGGCGCTGATTCGTCGGCGCTAGTTCGTCGTTCCAAAAAAGGCACATCCCGAACGGTTGTCCGTTCGGGAACTTGCTCCGACCGTGTGTGTGTGGGAGGGAAGAAGCCGAACGGGTTCGTCGCGAGTGACCCTCGCGACGGCCCGCCTCGTGTGCCGCCGACTCTCGAACGCGTGGAAGAAGCCGCGCCGGGCGTCGACGATGAAACGATATGTCGTTCGAAATTTGGAGACAACAGAACATGACCCGTAAATCCACGCGAATGGCCGCCTTTTTGGCGCTCACGCTCGCCGCCGCCGCTCCGGTTGCGCTGGGGCAGCACGCCGGCGACATCTGGGTCGCCCGCAGCGGCTCGAATCAGCTCGACCGGGCCGGCTTCGACATCGATGTGAATCTGAAGCTTCTCAGCCCCGGCGACGGCGGCTGGAGCGACAGCAATCCGGGCTTCGACCGACTGGTGACCGCTCAACCCGAGAACGACCTCTTCGCGCTGCAAAGCGGCTGCCGCATCTTTCTGGAAGCGGTGGATCTGGACCCGGGGCTGATCATCGTCCAGATCGGAACCTTTCAGGTGATGGACGGTCCGGGTGACCGGCTCTCGCTGCGACCGCTCGGGCCGAGCCTGCACGAGCACCTGCTTTTCCTGATCGACTCAACGTCTCCCAACTACAACGCCAACTGGGGCGTGTGGCACGCCACCGTGCGGCTGGTCGATACCGGTACGACGGCCTACTCGCCCTCCGAAGAGTTCACGCTCAAGTTTATTAACCGCCCGATGGCGCGCGGCGATATGAACTGCGACGGCTTCGTGACGGTGAGCGATATCGGCGGATTCGTGCAGGCGCTGATCTCGCCCGTGGACTATACGACCAACTTCCCGGCGTGCGACTACATCCTCGCCGACGTGAACGAGGACACGTTTGTCACGGTCAGCGACATCGGCGGGTTCGTGACGCTGCTGACGAGTTGAGTCCGGGCGATTTTCGGCGGAGCGGCGTTGCCCGGGCGGGGGCTAGTCGGGACGCCGGTGGTATCATGTTGACCACTCGCACGGCGGCGGTTCCGCCGTGCGCCCCTCATCGTGGTCACATGATCCGTCTGCGCCCATTGCTACAGCGCTATCGATCGCTCTCGCGCGAGGAATTAGCGCAGGCCATCGAGGTGCGCCTGTTTGAGCAGCCTCGATGCGCCGCGAGCCGGTACCTGGCGGGCTGCCTGGCGTTTGATGGGGGGCGGCGGGCGATTGCGGTGCGGCACTGGATGATTGCGCAACACGCCGAGCCGCAGTTTCAATCGGCGGCGTTGCTGGTCTTCACGGGATTGAATGCGATCGCACGGCCGACCGAATCGGTCTGGGGCCTGCTGCGGTCCACTTATGCTGAATTCCGCGAGCCGATGTTCGACCAGCGGCCGAAAGAGAAGTTGCTGTTTTCCGCCTTTGAGGAGCCGCCGCCGCCCGCGGTCTCGGGTGATCCGCAAGCGGCTCGCTTCTGGCGATTGCCGCTGCATACGCTTCGCTCGGAGCTGCGCCAGCTTGCGGTGGCCGCGGTGCCGCTGCCGGCGGGCTTGCTCGGCGCGACGGCGCTTTGAATTCTGATCGGGGAGAAGTCTTCCGCGTGCGAAGGCGATGAGACGCCTTTCCGTTGATGCGCTGTCGGCGACTGCGCGCGGATTGCGGGTCGTCGTTCGCGTTTCAGGCGGGCTGCGGCACTTCGATCCGCGAGGCGATCGATGCGACCGTTGCGAGCGAAGTGCGAACCTGGGCCGGCGCGCCGGCGAGGGCGACTTGTTCGAGCTCCTCGGCGGGCGCGGTGAGCTCGCGGAACCCGGCCGTGCCGCCGGCGCCTTTGAGCCAGTGTGCCAGTTGGGCGAGCTGCTTCATCTCCTGATTTTCGTACGCCTCCTGCATCCGGCCGATCTGCTCCGCGAGGCGGTCGACGAACTCAACCACGATTTCGCGAAATTCGGGGTCGTCGGTGGGGAGCGTCGAATGGATCGGTGCCTGAGCAGTCGTCGACGGAGCGGCGGCAGCCGCAGACGCGGAACGAGCCGGCGTGGGGCCGGAGGCCGTGGCTGCGCTCTGGGGATCGGCGACGGCGCCGGAAGGGCGTGTCGCGGACAGCGGCACGAACTGCGACGCGTTGGACGCGGTTGCCGGCGCGGCGGCGAGTTCGGCCGACCGAGCGGTGACCGTGGCGATTCCGACGGCGTCGGCGATGGTCTGGATCAGGAGCGCCGGATCGACCGGCTTGCTGAGGAAGTGTGAGCAACCGCAGGCCCGGCAGCGCTCTTCGTCGCCCTGCAGGGCGTGGGCCGTCAGGGCGATGATCGGCGTGTCGAAATTTCGGCGGCGGAGGGTGGCGGTGGCGGCGTAGCCGTCCATGACCGGCATCTGCATGTCCATCAGGATCGCGTCGAACTTTTGCTGCATCGCCAACTCGACGCCGCGGCGGCCGTTCTCGGCTGCGGTGACGCTGGCGCCCGCGCGTTGCAGGACGAGAGTGATGAGCTTGCGATTGGTCTCGCCGTCTTCCACCAGCAGTACGCGGGCATTCAGGGTTGGGGCGCGGGCGCTGGTGGGCCGCGCGGGTCGGGTGTGCGGCAAGCCGATATCGGGCGGGCCGTCGTCCAGCGGAACGTCGCGGAGATCGCCGGGGTGGAATTCGATCGTGAAGGTGCTGCCGTGGCCGACGTCGCTGGTCACCGCGAGTTCGCCGCCCAGCGCCAGCGCGATTTGTCGACTGATGGCGAGGCCCAGACCCGTGCCGCCATATTGGCGGGTGACGGAGTTGTCGGCCTGGGTGAAGGGGTCGAAGATGCTGTGAAGCTTTTCGACGGGGATTCCGCAACCGGAGTCGCGCACCTCGATGCGGATGCGCGGCTCACCTTCGCGCGAGGAGGCCCGGGCCACGACCTGGACGCTGCCCGAGCGGGTGAATTTGATGGCGTTGCTGACGAGGTTGTCGACCACCTGGCGCAGGCGCGTCGGGTCGGTCTGGACCGAGGCGGGCATGGCGCCCTCGAACCGCGCGCTGAGTTGCAGCCCCTTTTCGGCGGCCTTCACCTGCTGGACGCGGACGACGTCGCCGATCATCTCGCGCAGCGAGCAGCGCATGCGTTCGAGAGTCATGCGGCCGGCGTCAATCTTGGAGAAGTCGAGGATGTCGTTGATCAGCGCCAGCAGATGTTCGCTCGAGGAGTGGATCGTGCGGGCCCAGTCGAGCCGCTCGGCTTCGGGGGCATTGCGCTCTTCGATCAGGAGCTTGCTGAAGCCGAGCACGCCGTTGAGCGGCGTGCGGATCTCGTGGCTCATGTTGGCCAGGAAGCGACCCTTGGCCTCGCTGGCGGTCTCGGCCCGGGTGCGGGCGTCGTCGAGCTCGTCCTGCGCCGCGGCAAGGTCCCGCACCATCGCGTTCATGGCGTGGGCGAGGTCGCCGATTTCGTCGTCGCCCTCGGCCTGCAGGGTCTGATGCAGGTCGCGCGTCTCGCTGATGCGGCGAATGGAATCGCGCAGGCGGAAGACGCGATCGAGGACGAGCGGTCCGAGCATCGCCCGCAGAACAACGGCCACCAGCAGGCCGACCACCATGAGCACGACGAGGAAGTAGTTCACGCAGGCGCGGCCATAAGCGATGATCGAGCGTTCGCCGCGCACGCGTGCGATGGCGACGGGCTTTCCGCCGGCGTCGTCGAGGGGGAAGTAGCCGGCGATGGTCGATTCGTTGGGGTGAAGGACGAGCGGCGCCGCGCGTGTGGTGAATCGCTGTCGCACGGCCTGCACGTCGCGCGGCAGATTGGCGCCGGCGATCGGCCAGACTTCGAGCGGGGCCTGCGAGATCGAGGTGGCGCGTTTCACGAATTGGTCGTCGACGGCGGCGGCGAAGATCAGCGCTCCGCGAATCGGGCCGCCTCCGTCGCTGCGGACGATCGGTCGCGCGGCGACGACGAGCAGTCGCTCGCCGTCGAGCATCAGGCCGGCGCGATGCGAATCCGGTGCGTCGAGTGTGGTCAGCGGCTGTTTCAGGCCGCAGGCCGCCAGCAGCGATTTGGAGGCGGGGATGGGTTCGCCGTTCCGGTCGATCTCGAGCGAGCGCACCACGCCGCGCTCGGCATGGACGAAGACGACCGCGGTGAGCTTCATCAGCGCCAGGGCGTCGGCGTTGAGGTTTGATTTTTCGAAGCGCGGGTTGAGCGACTCGACGAAGTCGTAGGCGTCGTCCCAGGTCGACCAGTCGTTGAGCTTGGTGGCGACGTCTTCGATGCGCTGTTCGACGACCAGCTTGGCGCGCTGCGTGTCGCGCAGCGCCATCTGGCGTTCGAGCCGGCCGAAGCTGGTGAGGATGATGGCGGTCGAGAAGAGGTAGACGACCGCGATCATGCCGCCGAGCGCCAGGCCGGTGAGCAGTAGCACGCGCGTTCGCAGCGACAGGCGGCTCGATGATGCGGGCTTCATCGGCGGCGGCTCCCCCCTAATTGCAGTCGGCGAACTCGATCTGAATCTGCACCACCTCGCGGATTCGGGCGAGGAATGCGTCGAGCACGCGGGCGTCGAAATGCGTTCCGCGCTCGGCCTTCATGATGTCGAGGCACTTTTCGAGCGGAAACGCGGGCTTGTAGGGTCGTTTGGTGCTGAGCGCATCAAACACGTCGGCCACGGCCGTGATGCGGCCTTCGATCGGAATGTCCTCGCCGGCCAGCGCCAGCGGATAGCCGCTCCCGTCCCAGCGCTCGTGGTGGGTGATCGCGATGCGCGCGGCCATGGCCAAAAGGGACGACTGTCCGCCGCCGAGGATCATCTGGCCGATGTCGGTGTGTTGTCGGAAGGTGTCCCACTCGCTGGTGGAGACGCAATCGAAGACTTTGCGGCCGAGGCCGGCGTGGGTCTGCATGACTTCGAATTCGTCCGGCGTGAGCTTGCCGGGCTTTCGCAGCACCTCGTCGGCGATGCCGATCTTGCCGACATCGTGGAGCGGCGCGGCAAGCTCGATCAACTCGACAAATTCGCGATCCATGCCGAGCTCGCGTGCGATCACGCCGGCATAGCGACCGACGCGGAGCACGTGGCGCCCCGTTTCATTGTCGCGATACTCGGCGGCGCGGGCCAAACAGTGCACGACTTCCTGACGCGTCCGGGTCAGCTCACGGGTTCGCCGCGCGACTTCGTCCTCGAGCCGCTGGGCGTATTGGCGCAGATGGTCCTGATGGGCCTTGATGAGCAGCGAGTTGCGGACGCGCGGCAGGAGTTCGTTGGCGTCGACCGGCTTGGAGAGGAAATCGGTGGCGCCGAGTTCGAGCGCCTTGCGGCGCGTGTCGGCGTTGGTGTCGGCGGTGAGGATGATGATCGGAAGCTGGGCGGTCGAGGGCTGAGCGCGCAGGTCGCGCAGGACATCGAGGCCGTTGACGTCGGGCATCATGACGTCGAGCAGAAGCACATCGGGCTGTTCGCGCATAATCAGCGCGACGCAGTCGGACGCGACCGTGGTGGAGACAAAGTCGAAATAACCCGCGAGCTGCAGGTATCGCCGCAGGACCTTGATGTTGGTCGATTCGTCGTCGACGACGGCGATCCGCCCGGGCTTGCGCTCGGCGCTCTCGGCGTGGGCCGCACCGGCCGGCTGAAACCGCGAGTCTTCAATTGTTACCGGAGGTGTTTGTTGCACGCCGCTGTCCCGGATGGAATCGACTCGCCGAACATCGTCTCCGATCGGAAATCGAAGCCGCACCGCTAGTCGGGAGATCGGAACAAAGCGCATCAGGGGTGATTAACCGCCGGGGAGAGGCCGAGAATCGAGCGGCAGGTGCGAAGGGGCTGTGAAAACAGGCCTGCGGGTCGGGCTATTTCACAGCTGCGAGCCCCGTCTTGACGATCGGCCGATCCGGAGCTACTGTTCTCGGCTCGACATTGTGTGGGCTTCGGTCTCCACCAAGCGCCCGAGTGGCGGAATTGGCAGACGCGCCAGGTTGAGGGCCTGGTGAGAGCAATCTCGTGCTGGTTCGAATCCAGTCTCGGGCAATCTGTTTCGGACCAACCGAAAGCTGCTGTCGCGAAAAACGCATCTCCGCACCCGTAGCTTAATTGGATAGAGCATCGGACTACGGATCCGAAGGTTGCTGGTTCGAATCCAGCCGGGTGCGTTTCGCCCTCTCCCTCCCCGTCTCGACTTTCCCTACTTCTTCCATTCTGCGAGCACCGGGCGCAACTGCTGATTCCACGCGGCGTATCCCGCTTCGCTCAGGTGCAGCCGATCGGCCAGAAACAGCTCATCGCGCGGCGTGCCGTCGGCCCCGAGCAAGGGCGTCGCCACGTCGACATAGCGCGTCTTTGCGTCCTGCCGGCAGATTTCCGCGATGCGCTCGTTCGCTTCGCGCGCGGTTGGCCAGAGCGCCCAGCGCGACGGGCTGGGCTTGATCGACAGATAGACCAGCGGGGTCTCGGGCAGCTCGGCCCGCAGGACGCGGAGGAGCGCGCGAAAGTCATCCGCCACCGCGGACGCGCTGCGGCCGGAGGCGATGTCGTTGTCGCCGGCGTAGAGCACGATCACGCTCGGCGCATAGCGGAAGACGACGTCCGGGGCGTAGTGCGTGACGTCGGTGAGATGAGATCCGCCGAATCCGCGGTTGAGAACGGTCAGCTCGGGGAACGCGGTCGCGGTCGACCAGCCGACGATGCTCGAACTGCCCGTAAACAGCACGGCGCCTTGCGACGGGGTGTTTTTCTTGTCCCACTCCTGGAACGCGCGGATCGCAGAGGCGAAGCGCTTCGGGTCGGGCGGGGGCGTGCTGCCCGGCTGGGAGGCCGCGGAGCGGGCTTCTTCGCGTGCCACAAGCCGAGATTCGATCGTGCCGCCGATCAGCAAGACACAGATGATTGCGATTCGCAAAATGGCACTCATTCAGAGCCTCCGGCGTTCGATTTGGCGATGCGATTGGTGCGGTTGGGGGAGTCGCGTGTGCCCCGCGGGGAGCGCGGCGCGAAAGAGCGGGACGGTGCGGCGGCGGCCAACGCCGCGCGGCGGACGCAGTTGAAAGGTGGCGGTCGGATTCGAACCGACGACAAACGGATTTGCAATCCGTCCCCTTTGGCCACTCGGGCACGCCACCGGGGTTCGACGGACGGGGGCTGATGAACGCCTGGAGACGTCATCGGCTCTTACCGCCGGGTCGTCCATGATAGTCGGGCATTGGAATGATCGACAAGCGGCGCGGGAGTGCTTTGGTGGCGATCAAGCTGGACATGGAATCGAGGCGGGTCTTCGGCCGAAGCGCAACGCTAATTAGGGGACGAGGCGCGCGGCGGGCGGCGGCGGCGTTGCCAGCGTAGTTCGACCATAATCCGATTATCCCAATTGCCTTCCCATCGCGCATCGAGGCCGTGCTTGCGGAGCACCGCGACGACCTCGTGGCCGATCGCTTCGGCGGCCTTTCGGCCGCGCTTGGGGGAGCCGTAGTTGAGGGCGATGCCGTGGCCGTCCGTCGCGGCCCATGTGCTTTGGACGTCATAGGACGTGTAGCCGCGCACGAGTTTGCCGGCATCGCGGCGTTCGGCCATGACTTCGTGGATCTCGCGGGAGGCGCAGGTGCCGCAGCAGAGATAGTTTTGCAAGGCGACGATGCCTGAGCGGTTGAGCTCGGCGAAGGCGGCGTCGAGGCGGTCGTTGTCGGTCACTTTCGGAAATCGCCGCTGGAGTTTGTAGAAGCGCGTCAGCTCGGCGTCGACGATGCGCTTGGCGGCGGAAGCGGGGAGGCCGTCGCCGACCGCGTAGTCGCGCGCGTTAGTGCGGACTTCGGAGATGGGGTCAAAGCCGCCGACCACGAGTTCGCGCACGTAGCGGCTGAGTGATTCGAGCGCTTCTTTCGGATTGGCGGCGGTCATTTTCGGATTCTCCGGCCGAGGCAGTAAGCATATCAAAGATTATCCTCGCGGCCTGTTCCTTGGCTGCGGCGAAGCGGTGGGTTTCGCGGCGTTGGCGCGGGTTTGGGGTTCCTCCGGGCCGCAAGCCGCATTGGTTCTGCTAAAGCCGGATCAAGCCCGCCTGAAGCCGACCGGGCCGACCTTGCGGCACGAAATCGTCGGGGTGGTGCAGCTTCCTGCCGCGGTTTCCGTATCATCTTGCGACTCGATCGGGAGCGGCTCCGGGTGGATGCGGCTGACGGCGCGGGTCTGAAGCGGAAGGTCTATGAGCCACAGGCAGGTGACGCGACGACTCGAAGGTCTTTCGTTGCTCGTCGTCGGCCTCATCGCGGGGACGGCGGCGGCGCAGGTCGTCGAAGCCAAGATCGATCTGGCGGGCTTTCCGGCGCCGACGGCGCGGGCGTTGATGGCGCGCGAGGGGCAATGGGTGCCGATCGCGGTCGATCTGCGGTTGCCGGGGGTAGGCTTGTTCACAGGGTCGCTGCGGGTCGCATCGGAAGACATCGACGGCGACATCGTCGAATTCATGCGCGACGGCGTGTCGATCAACGCCGAGGCGGGGAAGCGGCGGTATTGGTGCTATGCGATCAGCTTTTTGAATCGTACGGGGCCGAGCAGCCTCTTTGTGGACATTCTTGATAAGGATGGGGCGACCGTGCAGCGCGTGCCGGTGCCCGACTTCGACATGGCGTCGAATGACGACATGATCGTGCTGGATATCAGCGATCGGCAGATCGTGCGGCTGCGTGCGATGCAGAGCGAAGGCTGGGAGGGACGCGGCGACGCGGGCAAAGCGAAGTACACGCGGCACCTGGTGACCTCGTTTAGCGCCGCGACCAACCTGCCCGATCGCTGGATCGGGCTGGAAGCGGTCGATGCGATCTTCTGGGATCTACCCACGCCCTCGCAGATTGGCGAGAACCAGTTGCAGGCGGTGATCGATTGGGTGCGGCGCGGCGGCGTGCTGGTGCTGGGGTTGGGGGCGAATTGGCAACAGGTGGCCGATAGCACTCTCGCGGAGATTGTGCCCGTCGCGGGGAGCGGCGCGACGCTGAGCGGCAACGATCTGAAGTTTTTCCCCAAGACGTTTAGCGACGATGCGCCGCCGCCGACGAGTGCGACGGCGTCGATCGGCGTGGCGGCGGTGAAGGCGCGGCGTGAGGCGCTGGTGCTGTTTCGCGATCAGGTCGTGCCGACGGGCGAGACGGTCGATCTGCTGGCGACGTGGTGCGTCGGCAGCGGACGGGTGACGACGGCGGCGACGAGCTTGCGCGAGCTTTCGAATCGCGTCGGCAATGAGCGCGTGCTGGAGTATGTGCTGGGGCTCACGCCGCGGACGAAGAAGTACAACGATGAAGAGGTGAAGAAGCAGCAGAACCTGCTGGCGATGCCGACGGCCGGGCGTGGCAACATCTTTGCGCCGATCGCGACGGCGGTCAGCTTCAGCGGGCAGCGGGCGTTTTTCGTGCTGGCGGCGTTCGGTTTCGTGGTGGCATATTCCTTGATCGCGACGGTGGGGACGTGGTCGTGGCTGGTGCGAAAAAAGCTAACCATGCACAGTTGGACGGCGTTCACGGCGGCGGCCGTCCTGGGCAGCGCGCTGGGGCTGTTGGCTGTCTCCATGACGTTCGGATTGCGGCAGGGGGTGCATGGCGTCGCGGTGGTGGATCTGGTCGGCGGCAATTCGACAGGAAATGGCCGCTGCTGGATCGGCTATACGAATGCGAGCCGCCAGATCGCGTCGTTCACGGTCGGCGACCCGCGGAGCTACTTGCGCGGCATGTCGATCGCGAACGACGGCATCGTGAAATTCGCGACGCCGGGGCGGTATCGGTCGCTGCCCGACACGGGGCGGCTGGACGATGTGCCGGTGCGGGCGACGCTCAAGCAGTTTGAGGGTGCGTGGACCGGCGAGGTGGGCGGGACCATCACGGGTCAGCTTGTCGCCGATCGCGCGACGGGGCGGCTGAAGCCGGGGTCGTGGGTGAAGAACGACTTGCCGCAGGAAATCAGCGGCGGGCTGATTTTCTATCTCGATCCGCGTTCGAAGGCGGGTCCGTTTGATGCGCTGGATCAACCCGTGGGCGGGGTGACGCACTGGAAGCGGAAGGGCTATGTGCCGGCGAGCATGAATGTGATCGCGGCGGCGCTGCCGGGGTTGAAGAGCGGAGCGAGGACGCGCGAGAACTTCACCGCGGAGCAATATGCGGCGCTGGAAACGGCGATCGGGGAGTGGAGTGCGCAGACTGCGGCCGTGCGAAAAGATACGCCGCGACCGGAACTGACGACGCTCTGGGATATGCAGCACGCTTGGGCAGGGCCGGCTTCGACGTGGCTGGGGCGGGCCTTCGGCTCGGGTGATCCGAGCAGCATGCTGATGCTGGCCTCGACCCGCTCGCTGTATCTTCCGAATACGAGCATCAAGGATTTTGACACGGTCGGCACACCCTTTACGACCGACGGGCTTTCGAACATGGACATCTCGCACTGGCTGATTCGCGGCCAGGCGGTGGTGTTTTTGTGGAGCGAACAGCCGGGGCCGATCGAGTTCAAGCGCGACGAGAAGAAGGTGCGGATCGGGCGGGGCGTGACGATGATTCGCGTGCGGCTGCCGTTGCAGTATGAAGGGACGCCGCCGGTGCGCGATGCGCTGGCGGACGATGAGGGAGCGGGTGCGTGATCATCGAGACGATCAATCTGACGAAGAAGTACGACAAGCTGGTCGCGCTGGACAACCTGCAGTTGCGCCTGGAAGAGGGCGAGTGCTTTGGCTACATCGGCCCGAACGGGGCCGGCAAAACGACCACGATTCGCATTCTCGCGACGCTGCTGCGGCCGACGTGGGGCGAGGCGCGGGTGTGCGGCAATGTGGTGGGCTATGAGTCGCGAAAGATCCGCCCGCTGATCGGCTACGTGCCCGACTTTTTCGGCGCGTATGAAGACATGGTGGTGCAGGAGTACCTCGAGTTTTTCGCGGCGGCCTACAACATCACCGGGAAGAAGCGCGACCAGATCGTGGGCGATGTGCTGGAGCTGACGGATCTGACCTATAAGCGCGACGCGCTGGTCGACTCGCTCTCGCGCGGCATGAAGCAGCGGCTGAGCATTGCGCGGGTGCTGTTGCATGATCCGAAGGTGTTGCTGCTGGATGAGCCGGCGAGCGGGCTGGATCCGCGAGCGCGAATCGAGATTCGCGAGCTGCTCAAAGAGCTGCATCGCATGGGCAAGACGATCATCATCAGCTCGCACATTTTGCCGGAGCTGGCGGACCTCTGCTCGAGCATCGGCATCATCGAGCGCGGCAAGCTGCTCTTTCAGGGGTCGGTGACGGAGGCGGTGCGGCGGGCGCGGGTGGGGACGGTGGTGCATGTCGAGACGCCGGACGATTCGGAGAAGGCGCGCCAGGTTTTGGCGAATCTGAACGCGGTGGAGTCGGTGTCGCTGCGAAACGGGGCGGTGATCGTGAATCTGCGCGAAGAGGTGAACGACTTCAGCTTTATCGCGCGGTCGCTGCTGGACAACAACCTGCGGATTCGCGAGATCAAGCAGGAAGAGGTGAACCTGGAAACGGCGTTCATGCGGCTGACGAAGGGGATCGTGCAGTGAGAATCGTCGTCGAGGGTCAGTCGCGGGATTCGGCCTGTGCGGTTGTTGGCCGGCGGGCGCGGTTCAGCCGGCGAAAGGGTCGGAGGCCGGGGCGATGAACGTACTGAGCGATCTTGCCTTGGCGTTCTGGCGCCTGCTGCCCGGCAATCCGATCATGGTCCGGGTGGTGGCGGCGGCCAGCAAACGGGTCAAGCACCTGTGGGCGCGGATCGCGTACCTGGCGGTGCTGATCATGGTCGTGCTCTTCCAGGGCGGATTGGCGGGCTATGACGCGTCGCTGGCGGAGTCTGCCAAGAAAGCAACGCAGGTCTTCCTGGTCGTGAGCGTGGCGCAGCTGGCGCTGATGAGCTTCATCGCGCCGATTTTTTGCGCCGGCGCGATCACGCAGGAGAAAGACTCCAACACGTTCAGTATTTTGCTGACGACGCCGCTGAGCACGGCGCAGATCGTGCTGGGCTCGCTCTTTTCGCGGATTTACTTCATCTGGGCGCTTCTGCTGTCGGGTTTGCCGATCTTCTGTATCACGATGATCTTCGGAGGCGTCACGCAGGCCGAAGTGTTTCAGAGCTTTGGGTTGTCGGCGTGCACGGCGCTGCTGACCGGGTCGATCGCAATCACGATCAGCTTTTTGAAGGTCGGCACGCGACGCACGATCTTCTACTTTTTCGTCGGCATCGCGGTCTATCTGTTGCTGATCGGCGCGATCGGGCAATCGACCTATGGACAGCTCGCCGAGGCGAAGGCCGGCGACGTCGCCTTTGGCCTGGGCACGGGGCTCAAGATGAGCTGGCTGGCGCCGATTCATCCGTTCCTGGCGCTGCTGGTCGTCACGGGGCAGACGCCCGCTCCGCCGTTGTCCGACGTGATGCGCTATGGTTGGCCGTGGGCCCGGCTGCTGGCGTATCCCGAATATGGCTACATGATCCTCACCACGCTGGCGTCGATCGCGATGGTGCTGTTCAGCATGGTGATGGTGCGGCGCGGCGAACAGGAGGGCGAGCCTACGCTTGTGGGGCGCGTCTCGAAGCCGTTTCGCGTCGCGACCATCGGCGAGCCGCCGCCGCGCAAGCCGAGGCGGGTCTGGAGCAATCCGATCGCCTGGCGCGAGGCGGCGACGCGCGGCTCGGCCAGCGGCGGTCCGATGGTGCGCTGGGCGATTTTCGTGATCGGGGCGGCGGCGGCGCTGCTGTTGCTGACGGCGTATCACGCCGGCTGGTGGCCCGCGTTGAATACAAACTCCGTGGCCAGTTGGCTGACGGTCGTGGCCTGGGTCGAGTTGCTGGTTGTGTTGCTGATCGTGACCACGACGGCCGCCAGCACGCTGACGCGCGAGCGCGAGTCGCAGACGATGGAAATCCTGCTCACGACGCCGCTGACGAGCAAATATGTAATGGCGGGAATGCTGCAGGGGCTGGTGCGCTATGTGACGCCGCTGATCGCGATTCCGGCGCTGACGTTGCTGCTCTTTGTGCTGGCGGACGTGGTGCGCGGGCGGGCGCCGTGCGTGCCGCCGGAGTCGGTGGTGATCGTGCCGGGTTTGATGATCGCGTTTGCGTCGACGGCGGCGCTGGCGGGGCTGCAGTGCTCGCTGAGCTATAAGAAGACGGTGCAGGCGGTGATGATCAGTGCGTCGCTCGTTCTGGGGGTGGCGAGTGGATTATGGCTGTGCGGCGCGGCGGTGAAGAGCGGCAACGTCGGGCTGCAATTTTCGTCGGTCGTGTTTCCGTTTTTGCCGTTCCCATCGCTGCAAGCGCTGATCGACCCGGGCACGCTGGAGAATACGTCGGCCAACACGATGGGCGGCGCGACGATCGACAAGGGCGCGATTGCGTGGGCCCGTCTGCTGCGGATCATCTGCAGTGTGCTGGCGATTGGTGCCTACGCGCTGATTACGTGGGCGCTCTATCAGAATCTGGTGAAGAACTTTGATCAGACGATCCGTCGGCAGTCGACGTAGCGGCCGGCCGACGCCGCGGCGCCGGCGCTAGATGCGGATCGACGAGGCGTGCCAGATCTGCAGGTCTGCCGCGTCCGCCAGGCGGAGCATCTCCAGTCGGCTGTGGACGTTGAGTTTTTCGCGTACCGACGACACGTGGCGATCGATCGTCTTCCCGGAGCGGTGAAGGCTTTCGGCGATCTGGGGCATGGAAAGCGGGCGACGCAACATGGCCATCACTTCGAGTTCGCGCGGCGAAAGAACGGCAAGTTTTCCCAGTTCGACGTATCGCGACTCCAGCACCGGCAACTGCGGTTGATCGGCGGGAGGCGAAGAGCGGCCGGTGTGCGCCACGAGCATGACGAGGTCGGAGCGGTCGCTGGCTCCGGACCAGGGCATGAGCGTTGCTTCGAGGCCGACGCCGCGGCGCATGCACCGATACAGGTGGGGGCGCTTCGTCGTGAGCACCGACGAGATGAGCGTTGTGAGCTCTTGGACCACGTCTGCGCGATAGAAGTGGTGGAGCGACAGGCCGTCGGTCGGCGTGTCTGACGCACCGAGAAACGCGCGCTTGGCCGCGCAGTTCATAAAGGCGATATCAGCTTGTGGGGTCAGCACGGCGACCATCAGCCATTCGAGACCGATGAAATTGCCGAGGAGAGGAATTTCGGGAGCTTTAACGCGTCTAGCGCTATCGATGTTCGAAACTTGCATTGGCACGCGGCCCCTTTCGGGCGAGCTCTACGCTCAGTGTCGCGATAACTGTCGCAACCAGACCTCGAATCCGCGCAAATGAACCGGCCGGGTGAGGTGGTTTAACTAGTTCAAAAGTTTAGCGTCGTTCAATTTCTGCGAAAACGGATTGCGACGAAAATTGCGCGCTTCCGCGGTGATGCGAAGGCGTTGGAATTTGTCGGGGAGTCCAAATGGAACCACGTCGGTCCGCAATGGCGAGCGGCTGATAATCGCCTCCCTGAAAAGAGGCGAAAATAGATCGAGTTCTTGCAATAAACTTGCTCTGTGAGCGTCGCGTGCGCGCGCGCCAATGAACGGTGTGCGCGGAACGCGGGCCATGGTGGCGCACGAACTTGCGGGCCGTGGTCGAGCCACCCGCCGCGGGGCGCGTGGGGCGTCGGCGCGCCACGTTGTCAGCGGTTTCGTTCGTCGGCGCATCGACCGCCTCCGGTACCGCTCTCGCATCATTGTCGTCATCACCGTGATGCGGCTGATTCGGCAGTGACGTGCAGTGTGCGAAAGTCTCTGCCGATTTGATCGACGCTGTCCGCGGTGGAAGACGAAGGCGTGGGAGAAATTGAGGCCTTCACCTTATAGCGAAAGATCAGAAGCCTTTTAATATTCGGAAGAAATGCCCGTATAAAACCGCTCCCGATTGGCAGCGTTTTTCAGCGACGTCATTGCTGAGCGCGTGCCTGTGGTGATTGATCCGTCCGTCGGTCTGTTTGCCGAGTCCGGCTTTCCGAGATCGTCGCGAATTCGTGGAAGTTTGGGAACACGGGCATTATGGACAGTTCGGAGTGCGCAACCGGTTACGGTGCTTCGCGCAGTTGGGTTGAAGTCGTCGCCGCGGTGGTTCAGTTTTCCAACGCTCGTCCGGTTCCTGATCCCAGTCACTGCAGCGGCCGATTTGCGATCAACAATGTCTATATTGACTTGCAATTTGAAGACTCTGCCGCTTCGGCGCAGCGTGCTCGATTTGTAGACATTGGGGTGTTGGGGGTAACTCTCGAATGTCCCCCGGGCATTCAAGTGGATGAGCGGGTCCGGTTGGCGCTTCCGCTCGCCGATTCGGAACGTCACGAGCTGGTCATGCGCGTGTTGCGCGTCGAGCCTGCCGAGGGTGGACAGGTTTTCGCGCGGCTTTGCCGGGATCCGTGTCAGAACTTCGCCCCGTCGCCCCATCTTCCTCCGCCGCTCAGCCCCGCGCTATTCAATCCAATACCCGCAAACACCGACCGATCGAAGCAGAGTGCTGACGCGAACGGAGAGGGATTATGTATGTCTACAGCGACGCCGTCTGACGCCGTGAGCGGCTCTAATCACGTCAGCATGCGCTGGGTTGAGATGATGAGCCGCTTGGTGAGCCACTTTGACGGTCGGCCGGCGCCGATCACGGCCAGTTCGCCGATTCGCTACCAGCTTCGGCGCGTTTTCGGCACGATGCAGCGTGAGCCGCTGAGCCAACCGCCTGTGGATGTGGAGCTTGTCGATATCAGTTCGCGCGGGGTTTGCCTTCTGAGTGAAACGCCGCTGCAGGTTGGGGAGCGACTGACGCTTCATATGCCCGATCCGGCGGGGCGATCGACGGGCTGGGCCATGGTGGTGGCGCATGTCGGCGTCCTGGCCGACGGCAAGACGCGGGCCGGCTTGATGCGCGACGGCTGAGTCAAGCCGCCTCGTTCGGCGGTGCTTTTCGCGCTCGCGTGCGCGTGCTTGGGCGCGCTACACTTCGGCAATGCCCGACGCCGCCGACAGCGCCGCGATTCCTTCGTCTGAGTCGACCATTCGCGTGGTGGGGGCGCGCGTTCACAATCTGCAAAGCGTTTCCGTCGACATCCCCAAAGGCAAGCTGATCTGCATGACGGGCGTATCGGGCAGCGGCAAGAGCAGCCTGGCCTTTGATACGCTCTTTGCCGAGGGGCAGAGGCGGTATCTCGAGTCTCTCAGTTCGTACGCACGCCAGTTTCTGGGGGAACTGCCCAAGCCCGATGTGGACCAGGTGACGGGGCTCTCGCCGGCGATCTCGATTCAGCAAAAGACCAGCGGCTGGAACCCGCGCAGCACGGTCGGCACGATCACGCAGATTCATGACTATCTGCGGGTGCTCTTTGCCCGGGCGGGCGATGCGCATTGTCCGCAGTGTTCGCGGGCGATCACGGCGCAGACTCGCGAGCAGATGCTGGCTCGCATTCTGCTGCTGCCGGCGGATCGGCCTCTACTGATTTTGGCGCCGAAGGTGCGAGGGCAGAAGGGCGAGCATCGCGATCTGATCGATGAACTGCTGCGACGCGGATTCGCGCGGGCGCGGATCGACGGCGAGATCTTTGACCTGAACAATCCGCCATCGCTCGATCGCAATCGGCGACACGACATTGAAGCGGTGATCGATCGCGTCGTGCCTAAGGCCGAGAATCGGGCGCGACTCGCGGAGGCCTTGGATCTCGCACTGTCGGAGGGAGCGGGCAGTGCGATCGTGCGGCCGATTGATCCGCCGAGCGCGGCGGCTGCGACGCCGGCGGAGACGCCGAAGTCCGAGGAGCCGGCGGCAGAGGCCGCGCCGGCAGCGGCAAAGTCGAGCGGGCGGAAATCGAAGAAGAAAGCGGCGGTGGTGGAGGCGGAGATCGAGCCCGAAGGGCCGCCGCCCGCGCCGGCGGCGGTCGTGGCGGCGAGCACCGACATTTTGCTCTCGTCGGCTTATGCCTGCACGCATTGCCAATTGAGCTTTGAGCCGCCGAGTCCGCAGCTCTTTTCGTTCAATAGTCCGCAGGGCATGTGTCCGGGGTGTGACGGATTAGGAACGAAGTTCGATTTTGACGCGGAGCTCTTGGTTCCCGATCCGAGTCTGTCGTTTCTCGCGCCGTGCGTTGCGCCGTTGCGGACGAAGCCCGGCCGCTGGGCGCGGCATTTCTACGAGGGTGTGGCCAAGCACGTCGGGTTTGATTTGAAGAAGCCGTGGCGCTACCTGCCGAAGGCGGCGCGGGATGCGCTGCTATTCGGGCTGGGCGATGCGCATGTGACGTTTGAATGGCGCGGGCGGCACGGCGCGTGGAAGCATGGCGGCACATTCGCGGGAGTGATTGCGGAACTGCAGGATAAGTACAAGCGGGCCGAGTCGACGATGGTCCGGTCGTATTACGAGCAGTTCATGCGGTCGCGAGAGTGTCCGCAATGTCGCGGGGCGCGGCTCGTGCCGCAGGCGCTGTCGGTCACGCTGCGGGGCAAGCCGGAGGCGGATGGTCCGGCGATCGCGTTGAATCTGCACGAGGCGTGCAAGCTGTCGATCGATCGAGCGCATACATTTTTTCAGACGCTGGAGTTGCAGGGGATTCGGGCGCGGATCGGCGAGGAGCCGTTGAAGGAGATTCGAGCCCGGCTGCGATTTCTACTTGATGTGGGGTTGAATTACCTTTCGCTCGACCGCTCGGCGCCGACGCTTTCGGGCGGTGAGTCGCAGCGCATTCGGCTGGCGAGCCAGATTGGGGCGGGGTTGGTCGGTGTGCTCTATGTCCTGGACGAACCGAGCATCGGCCTGCACCCGCGCGACAATCTGCGGCTGCTGCAATCGCTGCAGCGGCTGCGCGATCTGGGCAACACTGTGATCGTGGTGGAGCACGATCTGGACACGATGCGTGCCGCCGATTTCATCGTCGATTTCGGTCCTGGGGCCGGCGTGCGCGGGGGGCGCGTGCTGGCCGCCGGCGATATTGCGAGCGTTTCCGCGGCGGAAGAGTCGATCACGGGGGCATATCTTTCGGGACGGCGGGAGATCGAGATTCCGGCGGCGCGGCGGCCGATTGCTTCGACGCCGCCGAAGGCCGCTGCGAATGCGAAAAAATCTGCGCCGCGGCGTCGCGCGGTCGCAGCGTCCGAGAAGCCGGTGGCTGGCGGAGAGGACGACTAGCTCCGGCCCGTTGCTCACTTGAATAATCGCAGGTTCGTCCGCGAATAGGCCGCGCCGATTCCGCGCATCGGCGATCGGCGCTCGCTTCGCGCTCCCGTGTTTTGCAGGCTTGGAGTGTCAAGGCTGCGCTCGTGGCGCGGCAGATTGGATCGGAGCTCGACAGCTATGGCGGTCACAATCATTTGTCCGAACCTGCAGTGCGGGAAGACCATGGTCGCTGAGGAACAGCAGCGTGGCCGGGTCGTTCGCTGCGTTCATTGTCAGAAGGCGCTGATGGTGCCGGCCCCGCGAGAGGAGGCCTTCACGGTCCCCCCGCCGCCGCCGCCGGAGAAATCGCGCAAGGGTCGCTGACGCAACATCCTGACAGCTTCTGGGGAAAGAAGGTCTGTCCATGACTAGTGCCAACCGCGGGGATTCCGCGCCCATCGCGCGGCCCGTTGATCGTCCGTTCAGTGAATCGCAGCTTTCGCCGCCGAAGCCGGCGCTTTGCCAGCCTTTGCTGACCCACTGCATTGAAATGGATGAGCGTCAGGGCGCGGCGGCGCTGCCGTCCTGTCTGCGCTCCCGCGAGGTTGCTCGCGCTGCGGGGCAGATGGGGCAGGCGACGACTGCGAATTCGCCGGCGATGGACCCATCTTTCGAGACGCAATTCACCGCGGGTGCGCCGGCCGAGTGCAATCAAATGTCGCGTTTCATCGAGCAGACTCGTTCGCCGCTTCCGCCGATCGCCACAACGCCGAATGCGTGCGTTGAGGTGAAAGGAGGCGACCGATGAGTTACCTCTTTGAATCGCTGGGTCGCGGGCTGGTGACGCACCTGACGAGCATCTTCGACGCCCAACTGCCGTCGTGCGCCGGCGACGATCGTGAGTCGCTGCTCGATCGCCTGGCTCAGGCGCCGACCTCGCTCGATTTGCTGATGCGACTGGGGCGCGTGGAGCTGCGAGCGGGGGCGACCGCGGAGGCGCGTACGGCATTTGAGCGGGCCGCAGCCGAACACCCCGCCGCCCGCGATCCGCAACTGGGGCTGGCGTGCGTCTATGCCGAACTGGGCGACCTGACGCGTGAGCGTGCGGCGTTGCGCGCGGCGCGAAAGTGCGATCCGCGCGATCCGGCGATTGCGTTCGCGACCGGGCTGTGGCACGAGCGCAGCGGCTCGATCGAGGCCGCCCGGAGTTCGTATCGCAAAGCGCTGGCGCTCTGCCCGCGGCTGCGAAACGCGTATGAGCGGCTGGCGGCGATCGCGCTGCATCAGCATCAGCTCGACGAGGCGCTGGCGTGTTATCAGGAACTGGCCGAACTGGCCCCCGACGACCTCGATGTGCTGCTGACTCTCGGCACGCTCTATCTGGAAAATCAACGGCCTAACGATGCCGCGGAGCAGTTTCAGATGGCGCTGCTGGTGGAGCCGGATTGCGATGAGCGGGCCTTGCCGGCGCGTCTGGAGATCGACGCGGGGGGCGAAGACGATCGGATCGCTGCGTTGGAGCGCGTCGTCGCGGAATATCCGGATCTGGCGCTCTACCGTGTGCGCCTGGCCGACCTCTATGCCCGCGCCGGCGAAGACGACGCGGCGATGCAAAACTATCAGGCGGCGCTGGCGGTGAAGCCGAATTTTCTGGAGGCGACCGTCAAGCTGGGGACGCAGCATCTGCGAAACGGGCGGCTGATCGCCGCGGCGCAATCGTTCAATCAGGCGACGGAGCTGAACGATCGGCTGACGCTGGCGTTTGTCGGGCTGGGCGTTGCGCAATGGGACGCCGGTGCGCCGGCCGAAGCGCGGGCGACGTTCGATCTGGCGGCGAGCGTGGAGCCCAGCAGCACGCTGCTGCTGTCCGAGACCGCTCGTCTGCACTTCAATGCTTGTGACTCGGGCGTGTATGAGCGCGAGGAACCGGATGAGGATTCGTTCCGGGGCGATTCGCGCGCTGAGTGGACGCTGGAAGATGTGATTCAACGTCACCGCCGCGCGCTCGCGGCGCGGCGCGGGCACGCGGAGCTTTCGTATCGCTACGGCGTGCTGCTGCGCCAGGCGGGTCGGCAGCGTCAGGCGATGGATGCGTTTCGTCAGGCGGTGGAGGCGGTTCCGACGTTTACCAAGGCGCACGTGCGGCTCGGAGTTTCGGAGCGCGAGCACGGCAACGACGTGCAGGGGATCGATCACTTCCGTCGGGCGCTGCAGCACGATCGGGCGCAAGTCGCTGCGCAGTACGGCCTGGCGGTGTTGTTTACGCAGCCCAATCGCTTTCAGATGGCGATCGACACCTGCGACGCCGATGGTTCGCCGACCGAGCATTGCCGGCAGAACCTCGATCTGATGTTGCAGAACGTGGGCTTGCTCGACCGTGTGGCGGCGACGTGGCGCGGTCTGTGCGATTTGTCGGCGGACGCGGACGACTTGATCCAACGTCGCCGAGAGGCTCTGGCCGGAAAGGCGTAGGGGGCATGGGCCGCGGGGGGCGGCTTCCCGTCTGAGCATGACAATTCATGACAGTGTGAGGGCGTGCGGCGGGGCGTCGTAGTTTGACGCTGCTGGGCGCGAATCATACGATCTGCGGCGTGCAACAGGGTCGTTGAGCGATCCGGTCACGGTTGACCAGCCTGCCCGTTCAGATCGAAAGGATTCGGGTGTCCATGACCCAATCACGCTTTCTTCGCATCTCACGTCTTTCGCTGGTCCTCCACGGCGCGCTCTGCGCTTTGATTCCGATATTTGCCGTTCACTCTCTGGTGGCGTCGGTCTCGGCCGGCGAGCCCATGCAGCCGATGACGCCGGTGGCGAACGGCTCGAGCGTGGCCAGGTCTTCGCCCCCCACGGCGGCGCCGGGCGCGGCGACCGGGCAGATGTCGCCCGCGGCCGCGCCTGCTCGGACCACGGCCGCCAAGCCGCTGGTGATCACCGCCTCCGATAGCCAGAGCCAGGCCGAGCTTGTGGCCGACGCTAACAGCGAGGCTCAGCCGATCGATGCGACGAACCCGAACGCGACCCGCGATGCCAAGCCACTCGAACTGAAAGGCGCCGCCAAGTATGCGTTGCTGGCGATGCCGGACACACCGCCCGTCCCGCCGCAGGAAGTGCTGGGCCAATTGCCCGACCCGAGCGACGCGATGGGCGTGTTTCGGGCGCGTTTTGATGCGCTCAAGGCCGTGCCGCGTCAGGAAGCGCGCGTCGTTCAGACCTATCAGAATGTCATGCGTTACGCCGAGGGGTATCTGGCGCAGCTGGAGCGTCCGTTGCAGGCGCGGCTGGCGTTGGGCGATTGCATCGCGCGGGCGCTGGCCAGCAGCTATCGGATTCAGGCCGAGTCTTACACGCCGGCGATCTCGCAAGCGCAGCTCGTGGGGGCGCAGGCGGCGTTTGACGCGGAGTTTTTCCTGGACGCCAGCTACAACCAGGGCGACCGCCCGCTGACCTCAGACATCGACACCGGATTGAGCGACACGCGCGTCATCGCCGGCGGGCTGCGGCAGTTGTTGCCGACGGGAATGCAGGTCAGCACGCAATTGCAGCAGCAGCGTCTGAGCACGGACTTTCAGTTTCAGCAGATCAACCCGGTGTACAGCACCAACTGGGTGACGCAGTTCACGCAACCGCTCTGGCGCGGTTTCGGGCTGGACGTGAACCGGGCGCAGATCAACCTGCGCACCATCGAGCGCGAGGTGGCCCAGCAGCGATTCCAGCAGGAAGTTCGCGACGTGCTGCTCGATGTCGAGACCGCCTATTGGCAGCTCGTGCAGGCACGGCGAACGGCGGCGATCTTGGCCGAGACCGTGGCCCAGAATCGCGCGACGTACGAGAGCGTCTACAACCGTCGCGAACACGACGCGACGGAAGTCGAAATTCAGAACGCGAAGTCGAGCTGGGATCAGCGCGAAGTGCAGTTCAAAGAGGCGATCCGCAACGTCCTCGACGCCGAGGATCGGCTGAAGAACCTGATGAACGATCCGGAGCTGCTGCTTTCGAAGATCATCGAGATCGTGCCGACCGACACGCCGCTGGTGGCGCCGATTCAGGTTGACCAGTTTGCGGCGGTGCGGACGGCGATTGAGAAGCGCGAGGAAGTGGCCCAGGCCCGCGGACAGATCGAGATCGCCCGGATCAACATGGGCGTCGCGAAGAATCAGGAAATGCCGCAACTTGACCTGCAATTCAGCTACACGGTGGCGGGTGTGGGGCAGACCGCGGACAACAGCTTTGATCAGTTCAGCGCGAACCGATTTATCACTTATGTCGTCGGGCTGAATTTCAGCGTGCCGATCGGTAACCGCGCTCGGCGGGCCGAGGTACGGCGCTCGCGGCTGGTCGAATCGCAGGCCGTGGTGCGGCTGAAGCAGGCGCTGGACACGGTGGTGGAAGAAGTGAACCGTGCGGTGCGCCAGCTCGTGGTGCGCTGGACGCAGGTTCCGGCGCAGCTCGATGCGGTGCGCTCGGCCGAGCGGAACCTGAGAGCGCTGCAGGCGCGAACGCAGAAAATCGATCCGCCGTATCTGCAAACCGAGTTGAACGCGGTCGAGCAGCTCAACAACACGCGAACGACGCTGCTGCAGATCATCACCGAGTACACGACCGCGATCGTGCAGCTTGAGCGGGCCAAGGGCACGCTCGTCGAGTACAACAAGGTGAATCTGCCCGATCCGCGAAGCGGTCGGCTGTAAGAACGCCGCGGCCGCCGCGCCTTACACACTCTGACATTCCGATCCGCCGCACCCCGTTCGCGGCGGATACACTCTCCTGAATGTTCTACCTCCGTCTCGCCTATACCGCGATCCGCAGTCTCGACGCCAATTTTCTGCGCTCGCTCCTGGCGACGCTCGGCGTGCTGATCGGCGTTTCGTCCGTGGTCGCGTGCATGTCGATCATGGAGGGCTTTTCGAACAACATCACGCGCAAGTTCAAGACGCTGGGTTCCAATCTGCTTTACGTCTCGCCGGAGGCGGCGTTTATCGAAGGGCGGCCGCAGGGCATCGCCCAGACGCTCAAGACCGAGGATGTCTTCGCGATTGAGCGCGAGCTGGCCGACCACATTGAGCGCATTGCCCCCGAAGCGATCGGCTCGGCCACGATCAAGCGCTTTCAGAAGTCGGACACCTACACCGTCATCGCCACCAGCGACCAGTATTTTGAGATGCACGGCTACAAGGCGGCCAGCGGGCGAACCTTTACCCACGACGAATCGCGCGACGACAACGCCGCGCTTGTCTGCATCGGCTACTCCGTCGCCGAGAAGCTGTTCGGCGGCATGGAGGCGGTAGGACAGACGATCCGCATCGGCAGTGCGCCCTATCGCGTTTGCGGGGTGATGGAGAAGAAGGGCAGTCTCGGCTTCCTTGAGGTCGACAGCACGGTCTTCATTCCGATTCAGGCGGGGCTGAAGCGTTTTCTCAATCGCGACTGGCTGAACCGCATCACGATCGGCATCAGCGATCCGAACAAGATCGACACGTTTGAGAAGGAAGTGAAGCGCGTGTTGCGCACGCAGCACGGCTGGCGGGCCGGAAATCCGGAGGATTTCCGCGTTATGAACCAGGAGCAGTCGCTCGACAACTTCCGCCAGGTGATGTTCTATTTCAAGGTCGTTTTTTACAGCATCGCCGGCATCAGCCTGGTCGTCGGCGGCATCGGCATCATGAACATCATGCTGGTCAGCGTCACCGAGCGCACGCGCGAGATCGGCGTGCGCATGGCGGTCGGCGCGCGGCGAAACGACATCCTGCTGCAGTTTTTGATCGAAGGGTTGATCATCAGCTTGCTGGGCGGCGCATTCGGATTGGCGCTGGGCGCGATGTTCGCCGACCTGATCAGCAAGGTGCCGGCGGGCTTTTTCCGCACTGAGATCAACCCGAAGGTGGTGATGACCGCTATCCTCACCTCCACGATTGTGGGCGTGATCAGCGGCGTCTACCCGGCCTGGAAGGCCAGCCGACTGGATCCCGTCGACGCGCTTCGCTACGAGTGACGACACGGTCCGGAGAGGGAGCCCTTGGCGATACGTTTTCGTTGCGGTCAGTGTTCGCAGCCGATCGAGGTCGATGATCCGCTGGCTGGGAAGCTAGCCCGCTGCCCCTATTGCACCGCGGTGGTCAACGTGCCCACGACGTCGACGCTGGCGGAGGAGCCGATCGCGACAGCGCGGCCGCTGCCGCCGTTGCCGGCGGGCGGCTCGTCGTCGCCGGGAAACAGCTCCCCGGGCTATTCGCCTCCGCCGCTGCCGAGCGGTGATCCGCGCGGGGGGCAGGCACCCTATCCGCTGCCGCCGGTGCATCCGTCGCCGGAACAGGCTGCGCTGGCGGCGCGCGGGGTTCGCTCGGGCAACTACGCGTTGATCTGCGCGATGTTGGTGCTGGGGCTGATCGGGGTGGTGGCGGTGATGGCGGCGGTGCAGATCGCGCCGCGGTTTCAGGCCCAGCTTGAGAACATAAAGAAAGAGAGCGGCAATCGGCCGGATTTTCAGGAAACCATGAGGATCTACGAGAAGTTTGTCGAAGACGATCCCGTGGCGAATTCGTTTCAGCGCCAGCCCGCGGTCATCGCGCTCGGCTTTGGGTCGATCTTCTTTGCGATCTGCGGCGTGTCGTTTGCGGCGGCGAGCTTTCGGGCGCTGGGCGGGGCGAACTGGCGCGCGTGGGCGGCGATGGTGATTTGCGCCCCGTATGCGGTGTGCAACTGCTGCCTGGTGCCGGTGGCGGGGCTGGGCGGATGAGCGCCGGCGAGCAGTTTCAGGAGATGCCAACGATGGACGGCGGCGCGTCGTTCAAAAAGTACTTCACGATCGAGTCGGCGAATCGCTCGCTGGTGCTCGTGCGCCGGATTGTGACGGAGATCGTCGCCGGCTATCGCGAGCTGATGGAGCGGCGCGATGCGCTCGAAGCGATGCAGCGTCGCCTGCGCGACGAAGAGACCGAGGAGCGGCTGGCGGAGTTGCAGCGCTGCGCCGACCGGCTGAACCAGCTTCACGCGGAGCTGGTCGAGATCGGCTGTCATCTCAAGGACTGGCAATCCGGGCTGATTGACTTTCCCGCCCGCCACGAAGGTCGCGATGTTTTGCTCTGCTGGCGCATCGGCGAGGAGTCGGTGTCGCACTGGCACGAACTCGACGCCGGCTTTCGCGGGCGGCAGGCGATCACGCCGGAGTTTGCGGCGTTGACGGTCTCGTCGCAGTAGCGGTCGAAGGCTAGCGAATGGGGTTAGAGCGGCCGGAGTCCTCGCGGGTCGATCAGACTTTGACACAACGGGTGGGATTCGATTCAAGCGATCTGATCGTCGGCCCGCGAGGATGCAGGCCGCTACGGCGCAGTCGTTAGTCGGCCCGTGATCCGCAGGCCGTTACGGTTACTTTGGAGTTCTTGCGGGACGAACGCGCGGAGAGGCGTCATGGCCATGCGTTTCTTCACATTTCAATGGTGGAGCGGGCATTGCGAGCAAGTCGATGTTATCGCCGAGTACGAAGAGCACTTCGAAGCCGTGCGGTCTCATCTGCCCCCAACGGCTGCGCACCTCCATGACGCCGAGTCTCTCCACGATTCGCGCGTAGAAGCGTTTGATATCGACATGTTGGCCAACTGCGTGATATTGCGGCTGACAGGGTTTAGCAGGCACGACGGACATGAGCGTGACCGGCGCTTCGAACTTCGATATGGCGGGGTTAGCCGTGTCGTCTTCGGTCCTTCTCCGGAGCAGCCGCTTGGGGGTCCCGGAGGCTTCGGCGATTTGGGTTACGACGAATTCGATCTTTCCCCGGAGCACCGCTTCTTGCATCGGTTGCTCTTTTCCACCGGCATCGAACTTGAAATCACGTTTCGTTCGTTTGAGTACGACGCACGCGAGTCGGGTGCCTAAAGCCGCGATGTCGCGGACTCCGTGCTCTGGGCCGCGCTCGTCGGTGCAGAAGATCGACGCATCAGCCCGCGCGAAAACGAACGCTTCAGTAGAGCTCGATTCGTCGGCCTGCGAGCCGCAGGCCGCTACGGCGCGCGGCGAGCGCTTACAACTCGACACCCTGCACTCGCAACTCGCAACTATCTCCGCTTTGTCGCCGTCAGATCGAGCAGTTTCGCGAGCGAATCGTCGCTCACGCCGCTGCGTTTTGCGGCCAGGAACGATGCGGCCGCGTCGTCGCGTTTGCCGCGCTGCTGTTGGAAATAGCCGAGCAGGAAGTGTTCGTCGCCGACGCCGCCTTCGTCCTGCATGAGCGTCGCGAGGCGATCGACCAGCCGATGGAAATCGGGCTCATCTTTGAAGTAGCGTTCGTGGTCGAACCGCATGAGGATCAGCTTGTCTTGCAACTCCAGCGCGCGACGCAGCATCGCGCCGCCGGCTTCGTACTCGCCCGTGCCGAGGGCGGCGTGAGCGAAGTGCACGCGCGCGACGGGGTCGGCCTGATCGAGGTCGGCGGCGAGGCGGAAAGAGAGGGCTGCCGCTTCATAGTCGCCTTGCTTCAAATCGCGCAGGCCGGCTTGAATCGCGCGATCGGCATTGTCCATCAATCGTCGCGCGCGAAAATCCATGTCGATCGCGTTGAACACGCGGCGCGGCAAGGCGACGGCAGGCGGGACGGCTGCTACCGGCACGGGCACGGGAACGGGGACGACCATCGGGGCAGGAGCGGTGGCCGGTTCGCGCGGAGCCGCAGCGGGCGGTGGCCCCACGTCGGTCGGATCGGTGCCGGCGTCGCCGCTGGGCGGGGCGGCGTAGTAGGGGGCCGGACGCGAACGGGCGGCGTCGTCGAGCGTCCACGGGGCCGGAGCGGCCGCCGGCACATTCTGCGCGACCACGCGGCTCTTTGCGGCCTTGCTCTTGCCGGTGGCAGCGGCGGTGACCGGCTGCGACGCGGCGGGTCGACGTAAGGTGGCTTCGATCCGTGCGCGTTCGGCAGCGGAGGGCGGATCAGCCGCCACAGCCATCAGACCAGTGCCCGCGAACGCCAACGAAGTGATCCAACCCACTCGACGAAGCATGGCGACTCCCTCGACACGCGTTTTCGTGAAAGCTACCCGTTAATGATACCAGGGTGGGCGAGGGGGCGTTGCAGGCGGTGCCGGGAATCGGGCTCAGTTGGGTCGGCGGGGGCGGTCGATAGGAGGGGAGCGTGTCTGGAGGCACGTTCGCGCGGAGCGCGAAATGTGGACCGGGCCTGGCGCCGGTCGCGACCGAAAGCACCTAACTGCTGGAGCACAATATGTTTATCGCTGCGATCCTGGCGTTTCTGGGGGCTCTGTTCAGCGCGTTTTTCTCGTTTGTTTGATGGGGCGAGGCGCTGCGGTCGACCCGAAGGGAGGCCGATTGCGCTCATGCGACAGGCAAGCTTGCTTGCTCTACACTTTCGCCGCGCAAGAAATATCGCGGCGCGGGTGTGTCCCCGCGCTCAATATTGCGTGTAAGAGGCGTACGACCGCGAACGTGGGTTTCGCGGCCGGCTGCGCCCCGCCGCGCATTCACCCGTATCTGGAGATGGCTCGATGTTGAGGATTCTGCCCCGCACCCTGATCGCGCTGGCGCTGTGTAGCGCCGCTTTCGCCGAGGACGCCGCCGCGCTGCAGAAGCAGATCAGCGAGAAGGCGAAGGGCATCAAGTCGCTGCGTTGCAAGATGGTCCAGAAGATGGACATGAGCAACGAGCAGTTCAAGATGTCGTCGGAATCGGAAGGGACGATGGAGTTTGTGCGCAAGAGCGACAAGGTTTCGCTGATGCGCATGGAGAACAAGGGCAAGTCGATCATGGACATGGCGGGTCAGAAGAACGAGACCGCCACGGAACAGCTCGTTGTCAGCGACGGCGAATACACCTATTCGCTGACGGACCAGATGGGCGTGAAGAACGCGATGAAGATGAAGCAGCCGCCGAGCGACCCGAGCGACGTCGAAGCGGTGATGAAGGACTTTGATCTCAAGGTCCTGCCCGAAGAAAAGGTCGACGGCAAAGACTGCTGGGTGATCGAGATGACGCCCAAGGCCGGCACGCCGCAGGCGGCCAGCGGCGGCAAGAGCGTGAACTACTACCGCAAGGATTGCGGCTGGATCGCCAAGACCGTCGTCATGACCCCCGAGGGCAAGACGATGATGACGATGGAGTACAAGGACATCGAGATCGATCCGACGATCGACCCGAGCCGCTTCGTCTTCACCGCTCCGCCGGGCGTGACGGTTCAGGAAGGCTAGGTTCGAACCGCGATTGCGGCGAATTGAACGAGCGATCAGAAGAGCCCCGCGCCGATTGGCGTGGGGTTTTTCGTTTGACGGTCAGAGGATCAGCCGCGTGCTCGGCGCCAGCGAGCCAGCAATGAGCCATAGCGCTCGATCGTCGTGGGCGCGATCGCCGTCGGCTCGGTCCAGACGGCGAGGTCGAGGCAAGTGTGGGCCGGCGAGGCGGGCAGGCCGCTCTTGGCGAGGTCGGCTACCGCGGCTTTGATCACGCGGACGGCGTTCGTCGTCGCGGCGTGCAGGTGGCCGATGATCTCTTCGAGCAAGGCCTGGGGCGTGATGCCGGGCGTGTGGGGTCGCCAGCAGTCGTAGTCGGTCGCGAGTGCGACCATCGCATAGCTGATCTCGGCCTCGCGAGCGAGCTTGGCTTCGGGCATGCAGGTCATACCGATCAGCTCGGCGCCCCAGCCGCGGTGCATGTGGCTCTCGGCGCAGGTGCTGAAGGACGGCCCCTCCATGCAGACATATGTGCCCGCGCGATGAAAGCGCAGCTCGACCGCCTTGGCGGCCTTGATCAGCACCTCGCGCAGCGCGGGGCAGAAGGGCTGTGAGAATTCGACGTGAACGGCGAGGCCGTCGTCGTAAAACGTCGGCGTGCGGCGGAAGGTCTTGTCGATCACCTGATCGACAATCACCAGATCGCGCGGGGCGACGTCCTCGCGCAGGCTGCCGACGGCGCCGCTGGCGATGATGTGCGTGACGCCGAGCGACTTCAGGGCGTAGATGTTGGCGCGGTAGGGGACTTGCGACGGATTGAAGGTGTGGCCGACGCCGTGACGGGCGAGGATGGCGATGTCGAGGCCGTTCCACTTCACGATTTGGATCGGTGCGCTGGGCTTGCCGAAGGGGGTGTCGAGCGTGCGCGAATCGGCGCTGCTCGCCTCAGCCAGAAGCGCGTCGCCTAAACCTGTTCCGCCGATGAGTCCGAGCATCTGTTCGTCACTCCGTTGAAAGCGGCCGGCGAGCCGCAGGCCGCTACTCTGCCGCAAGTCGCTACAAGGTTACTTCTTGCCGTAGGCCCACTGCAAAATGCGGCCCATGCGGGCACGCCATGATGTCTCGTGGTGCGCGCCGCCGGGGATTTCTTCGGCGTGCAGATCGAACTTCGCGGATGGCGCCCGCTCCCCCAATACCTTCGCGAACTTGCGAAATTTCTCCATCGTCGCGGCACGGTCCTCGGCGTTTTTGCCCTCTTCGGTGCCCATGTCGATCCAGATCTTTGCGCCCTCGGGGGCCGGGGCTTTTGCGAGGTACTCGAGGAACGGCTCTTCGCCGCAGTGCACCGCCGGCGAGAGCACCAGCGCCGTGCCGAAGACCTTGGGGAATTCGAAGACGGCGTAGAGCGACACCGTGCCGCCGAGCGAAGCGCCGCCGATGGCGGTGTTCGCGCGGTCGGGGATGGTGCGATAGGTCTTGTCGATCACGGGCTTGATCGTGTCGACCACGAAGCTGAGGTACTTCTTCGCACCGTCGCCCGTCTTCAATTCCTCGTCGGCGAAGGGGCTGTATTCGTTGCGACGTTCGGGCGAGTTGTAGATGGCGACGACGATCATCGGCGGCAGTTCGCTGTTGCGGATCATGCGCTCGAGCGTTTCGTCGACCTCCCACTCGGCGCCGCCGAAGGCCGTCTCGGAATCGAACACGTTTTGCCCGTCCTGCAGGTAGAGCACGGGATAGCGGCGCTTGGTGTCTTTTTCGTAGTCGGGCGGCAGATAGACGTGGGCCTCGCGAATTTCGCCGGTCTTCTCGTTCAAGATCGTGGGATGCTGGCGGATCTCGCCGACGCGGGTGCTGTCGGGGTCGGAATCGGCGCCGCTGGCGGAAGCCGGCTTGATATGTTTGGCACGGCGCATGGGGATTTCGGTCTGGTCGGCCCAGGTGGCGATGTCGTTGAAAACGATCATGGAGGGGGCGTTTTCGGCCACGACGAGATCGCGATTGGCGACTTCGAAGCCGCGCGGGTCTTTCTCGACCGTGCCCCATGATTTCTCGCGCAGGAACTTATAGCTCAGCCCGCTGCCGGCCTGGAGCGGGAGCTTTGTCTCGTAGATGCCGTCGGCAATTTTCTTGAGCGGGCGGCCGGCCTCGGGCCATTCGTCGAGCGAGGTGGACATGTAGATCTGGTCGGGCTGGGCCGCGGGCGGGCCGGGCGCGACGACGATGAAGCGGACTTCGATGTCCTTGGCGGGGGCGGCGATCGTCAGCAGGGAGAGGATTGCGAGGGCGCTTGCGGCGCGCGTATGAAATCGTGTCAGAGCGGGACGGTGAGGCATGTCGTGCATGGGAAACTTCGCGTGTGCCGCGCGGCGCATCGGGGAAACTCCTGCCGGCCCGCGCCCGATCCGGATCGCTCGATCGCGCGCGAGCCCCTTTGTTGGATAATCACGCCAAGACAGTCGAGAGTGTAGCGACTGATCGGTCGAGGGAAGCGTGTGCAATTGTCGCGCGGGGCGCGGCTTGACCGTTGTTAGGGCGCTGCAGCTTGGCTGTTTGCCCCGGCGGCCGGGCGGGGCGCGGGTGCGTAAAAGTCTTCGTCGAATCCCGGAATAAAGTCCGGATCATTGGCAATGACCTTTTTCAGCAGCGTCGCGCCCGCAAACCGCTCCATCGGCCATGCTTGCTCAACGCGCGGAGGGGCGTAGAGCGTGACCTGGGCGCCCGGCACGCGCAGCGCAGGCTGCGAAGCGCGGAGGTTTTCGAAAACAAGCATGCCACCCCAAATCTCGTCGAAGAGTGTGAAGTTGTAGGCGGACGTTGGGTCGGGGACGAGAAAGACGCGATCGAAACGCGCGTTAAGCGGGAACTCGAATCGCTTTGTACCGCGGGGCCCATAGGGGTCATCGATGGCGGTCACATAGCAGGGGAGTCGGTCATAGGCACCGCCGCGCTCGCCGAACGCGACGAGGTGAACGTCGACGGGAAGGCTTCGGGAAAGGTAGATGAAGAGCGTGATTGCCAGGTCACTCGCGGCGGGCGGGCCATTCGAGTCGCCTTCGCGCGGGCGTTCGAAATAGCCGACGGATATCGCGCGGGGAACCAACTCGTCGGCCCGTTCGCTACGGGTCAGACGAATCCGCGAGACCGGCACCTCATTAACGACTTCGACCTCCGTCTGCAGCACGGCGCCCAAGTCAACGTATTGAGGCGCGCTCGGCGACCCTAGAGCCACGCCGATCCAGATCGGCTGGCGCACGCGGAGCGTGTGACTCCCCGGCTCGCTTGGTGCGGTGTAATAAGTTCTCTGGCAGTAGGACGCGCCAGGGCGGCGTACCGCGCTCGAATGTAGGTAGATGTTGCCGTAGTTGCCGAACGAAAAAAGAGAGCCCTGCTCCTCAGAAATCGGCGCGAGCGATTTGCCGCGAGACTCGACGTTCAATATCCCGCCGGCAAATTGCGGCGGCGTCCCGACGCGCGCCTCGACCTCGGTCTGCAGCATGAACGGCTCGCCCGCGACGATCTTCGGCCGCGTCGTCAGGCGCACGGGTACGACGGCTTGCTTGCGATATAGCTCGACTTGCGCGGGGCTTAGTTGGTTCAACTCCAGCCGGCCGGTCAGATCGGTCAATAATGCCGGTGCTTCCGGCGGGAGCTGCGGCAATCCCTGGACGACGAGGGCGCGGGCGATGAGCCGCGCGACGGTGTCCGGGCGGACCGAAGTTAGCGCCTCGCGCCGCTGCAACTCAGCCAGGGCCGGCGTCGCCGTCGCTCCGCCGGTTTCGACCCACGCGATCAGCCACGACTCCGGCAGATACTCGATTGGCTTGATGCGGCCGGCGACTTGCGTGATGCCCAGCGTGAGCGAGCCTATCGCGAGCAACAGCGTTGCCGCGAACGCGATCCGCCAACCCATTCGCCGTGGCCGGACGCCCCGCAGCGGAAGCCGCGTTACGAGCTCAACCCCGCACTCCGGACAGCGCGCCGCGGCATCGTCGATCGTCACGCCGGTGAGGTTGTAGCGACACTTGCGGCAGAAGGGCGTGTCGCCGACGCGGCGGCCGAAGAAGGCGTAGCGCGCCAGCAGGCTCGCCGCGAGCAACAGCGCCGCACCGATCCACCATGCACCTTGTTCGATCAACATCCGCCCGATTCCTCGCGTTGTGACGCGGAATTCTTCCCGATCCTTCGCAGTCTATCGCCCGTTGCGCGACGGCGCGGCGTGCGGCTGCGTTGAGGATCGTTCGTCGATGGGTTGGGGTTGGGAGGCGGGGGCCGGCTACTTCGTCCAATCGTCGAGTGGGATCTCGTCCTGCCGCGGGATCGCGGCGAGCTTTTCCGCGCTCCACGGCGGCTCGACGCGCGGAGCGGGACACGGCGGTGGATCTCCCAGCCTGCGCGGCGTGTTCAGCGTGGAGTCCGCCACGGGGTCGAAAACGAGAACGCCGTCCCAGATTTCCTCGTACAAGGTGTTGAGGTAAGCGCCGCGGCGGTCGGCGACGAGGTAGACGCGGTCGAAGCGGATGGGGGTGACGATGCCAAACATGCTCGATCCCCGAGTCGCGGGGTCTCTTGCGTCGTTGGAGATGTAATTGGGAATTCGCGCCAGTCTGCCATTCAATTCACCGACGATTGCGAAGTGAGTATTGACGGCGCCGCCTGAGTCAACGCTGATATAGAGGCGTTGTGCGTTGGGCCATGCAGCCGGAAGCGGTCTATCGTCCGGAGGTGTAGGAAATATGCGGTACGTCACGAAGTGGCGATCGGCTACATCGCGATCCTTTGCCGCGCCGCTCACTCCGGACACTTCATGGTCGGGTAGCTGCGCGACGACATTGACCGCGCTCTCCATGGTGAGCGTGCCGCCGCGGTCGGTTCCTGCTCCAAGGCGCGACATTTTGTATGTGCATGAGAAGGTAAGCGTTCGAGGGCCCGGCTCGGCCGACATAAAGAACTTTGAATCGCAAATGTGCTGTCCGCCGGCGACTCCCCAGAAGTACGTCGGCACACGTCCCTCGCCTGATTCCTGCGACTTGAGTTCGACGCCGTCGCAGGTCACGGTGGGCCAATCGGTGGAGATGCCCAACGATTGCCCCATCCGAAGTTGGAACTCCGCGCGGAGGGCGAACGGTCTTCCGGCCGGAACCTCCGACCGGGTCTTCAACGAGACGGGTCGGACGGCCTGCTTGACGAACACATCAACCTCAGCATCGGACAGATGGCCCTGCAGGAGCCGTCGTGACAGATCGTCAATGATCGCCGGCGCGGCCGGGCCGAGCGTCGGCAAGCCCTGCACGCGCAGGCCGTTTGCGATCAGCCGCGCAACTGAGACTGACTTGAGAGGCATTAGCGCTTCTCGTTGTCGCAGCTCGGCGAGCGCTGGAACGGCGGACGCCGCGCCTGCTTCGACCCGCGCGACGAGCCACGACTCTGGGACATACTCGATCGGCTTGATGCGGCCGGCGACTTGCGTGATGCCCAGCGTGAGCGAGCCTATCGCGAGCAACAGCGTTGCCGCGAACGCGATCCGCCAACCCATTCGCCGTGGCCGGACGCCCCGCAGCGGAAGCCGCGTTGCGAGCTCGACGCCGCACTCCGGACAGCGCGCCGCGGCTTCGTCGATCGTCACGCCGGTGAGGTTGTAGCGACACTTGCGGCAGAAGGGCGTATCGCCGACGCGGCGGCCGAAGAAGGCGTAGCGCCACAAGACCATGGCTGCGCCGAGGAGCGCGCCGCCGAGGCTCCAGATGCCGGATTCGATTGGCATGTTGGCATGCTACTCGCGGCATTCAGAACGAGCGGCTGCCTCCGGGGCTCACGGTGTCGTCGATGGTGCGCTTGCCGGTGTCGTAATTGGAGCGGTTGGCGCGAACGGATCCAGTGTTGGGAGGGTGGTCACAAGGTCCATGGGCCAGGCCGCTTCCATTCGCAGGGATTTAGCGGTTTCGCCGACGTCCGACGCCATGTTTGGGCCAGCCATCCGGCCGAATTGCTCGAAAACCAACGTGCCCTCCCAATACGCGCTGAAGAGGCTGCCCTCGTATGCCAGTTGCGGATTCGCAATCAGGTACACGCGATCGAAAGAATGGCTCGTGAATAGCGTCCAGCTGCTGCTGATGGACGTCGGGTTTTTCGCCGGATCGAATGAGATCGAGAACGGCAACCGATGCAGATTGCCGTTGATTTCAGCGACGGGCACGAGGAATAGGTTCACATTGGGCCGACCGCGAAGCGTGGCCATCAAGCGCTGATCGATCGGACGTTCGGGATCGCGCGTTCCAGCATCGGACGACCCGCCCCGGCCGCCGCCGAAACAAGCAATGGTAATGCGATCGCGCACATCCTCGTCCAGCGCCGCATCGACCACCGCTCGAACTGCATCGGGCGGCTGAACCGCAACCACCTCAACTTGGCAGCTCACTTCAGACTCCACGCGGCCGCCCGGCTGCGGCGCTCCGACACCGGTGATCTCAAACGAAACGCTGCAGCAGATTGAATGGGCGCCGAGCGGGGCATTCATGATGTAGTCGGCTTCGACGGAGTGGCTTGAAGCTGCGGCTCCGGCAAACTTCATTCTGTGCGTGGGAGACACATGGGGCACGGCCGCCAGTTCAACCTCGTCGCAATGAACTCTCATTGGTCCTACATCGACGCTCACCGCCGAGAGGATCCGTAGTTCAAATTCTGCTTCCAGTCGAAAGGGGCGACCTTGGACCAATCGGGGCCGCGTGCGCATCGCACGTGGTCGAACGGATTGCCTGACCAAGCGATCAAACTGCGCCTGGGAAAGGTATCCGCGCTCTGAGTACAGACTCAGGTTTTCAAACACAATTGGGTCTGTGCGAAGCAGAGTTTCACGCCCCTGCGCGGTCAAACCTCCTTCAATCAGCCGTTGAATGGTATTGCGAGAAAGTGTGGGAACTCTGTGCCGCCGTTGCAGTTCGGTCAGCGCTTCGGCGGTCTCGCTACCGCCAGCCTCGACCCGCTCGACCAGCCAGCGCTCGGGCAGGTACTGCACGAGCTGAATTTTGCTGAGCCATTGCCAAAGGCCGACGCCGATGGTGCATGTCGCGAGGAGCGCCAGCGCGATCGCACCCGCAGCGACGATCGGCCTCCGCGGGCGGGTGCCGGAGTGTGGCGTCAGCTTCGATAAATCTACTCCGCACTCCGGACAGCGCGCCCCCGCATCGTCGATCGTCACGCCGGTCAGGTTGTAGCGACACTTGCGGCAGAAGGGCGTATCGCCGATGCGGCGGCCGAAGAAGGCGTAGCGGAGGAGAAGAGCGCAGCCGAGCGTTAACAGGCCGGCGACCCACCACATCGCGGTTTCTGAAAGCACGTCGATGCCTCGCGTTTTGAGCGTTGACCCGGCGGGCGAAGGCGATCGCCTCGGAAGATATAGGAGCATACGCGGCGGCGGGCGGGGCGGTTCGGGGGGCGGCGATTGCGGTCTGGCTTGCCGGGGTGGTCGGCGGCACTTAGATTCACTTCGGTCGCGGCCCGAGTGTCGCACGACCGCGCGGGCCCAGGCCTGCGGCTCGTCAGAAAGAGCCGCGCAGGCTGAAGCTTGCGGCTCGTCAGCAAAATCCGCGCAGGCTGAAGTCTGCGGCTCGTCAGAAAACCAATCCCCCGGAAAGAACGCTCGATGTCCGAATTCTCGGCGATTCTGCAGGCCTATCTCCCGCTCGGCGCTGTCGCCTTCGGCGTCGCGCTCGTCGCCACGCCTGGCGCGATGGCCCTCGCGCGGCGGCTCGACATCATGGACCACCCGGACACATTTCTGAAGCCGCACGCCCGGCCGACGCCCTATCTGGGCGGCCTCGCGATCGCCGTGGGGTGGGCGGCGGCGCTGGTCGGCGCGATCGCGATGAAGCATTTGCCGCTGATGACAGGGCTTTATCTGATCAACGGCGGTCTCGCGATCGCGCTGATCGGCATGGTCGACGACGCGCGCCATCTCGCGCCAAAGGTGCGACTGCTGGCTTGCGTGGTGATCGCGCTGGCGGTGATGTTGAGCGTGCAGGTCGGGCAGCAATCGATCAGCAACCTCGGTGCGCCGCTGGGTCTGATCTTGCCGGAGAAGGGCTTCGCGGGCATCGCGTCGCTGCTGTTCGGGCTGTTCGTGATTCTCGGGGCGTGCAACTCGACCAATCTGATCGACGGGCTCGACGGCCTTTGTGCAGGGGTGTCGGCGATCGTGGCGTTTGGCTATTACCTGCTGGCGGCCGACCTTGCTGTCTACGACGCGGAGCTTGGCGGCCACAAGCTGCGGCTGGTGCTGGCGATCGCGGTATGCGGGGCTTCGCTGGGTTTTCTCTTCTGGAACTTCAACCCGGCTCGCATCTTCATGGGCGATGCGGGCAGCCTGCTGCTGGGCTTTTGCATGGGGCTGCTCATCATGAGCTTTGCCGATGCGCCGGGCGTACGCTGGTTGCTGGCGGCGATCGTCGTCTTCACTGTGCCGATTTTTGACACGGCGCTCGCGATTTTCCGTCGCTGGCGGAGCGGAAAGCCGCTGTTCGTCGGGGATCGCAGCCATTTCTATGACCAACTGGTGCAGCGCGGCTGCAGCGTGCGGGTGACGGCCATCATCTGTTACTTGCTGGCGGGCGTGAGCGTCGCGGCCGCGATTTATCTGGCCCGCATGCGCGGTCAGCAGCAGCCGCTCGTCGCATTCGCCGCGTGGTGGATTCTGGTGTCGCTGCTGGCGACGTCGCTGGGCTTTACGCGGCCCGAGAAGAAGTAGGACGGGTTTCGGGTTCGCCGTGGATTGGCGCACACGGGCGATTTGGCATTCGGACGCAGCCCCGGCCTTGATATGCTAGAGATTGGCGGGCTCGGTGGTTCCGGCTCCCCCGAATCGAAGGGACGACTCATGCGCTTGTCTCGCGCCCTGGCGCGCAGCGTCGGCGGCATTCTTTCCCTGGTCCTGATTGCAGTGGCCGGTTGCCCGCCGATGACGTCGCCCGACGGAAACGGCAACTCTGCGAACGGCAACGGCAATAGCAGCGGTTCGGGCGGCGGGGTTTTGGACGGGGCCGAACTGAGCCCGGCGGCGCGCAGCAGCGTGATCAGCGCTGTGGAGGAGTTCCTGCCGACGCTGTCGCCGGAGGATGTCGAGGGCAGTCGCACGGCGCTGGTCGCGATGTTGAAGGCGAAGAGTGACATTGTCGATGCGGGCGCTAACGACGACGGCAGCGTGTGGGCGATCTTCAGCGACGGTTTGCCGCTGCTCGTGGCGCTGAACAATCCCGTTCCCGACCCGGACCCGGCGACGCTATTGAGTCGCGACGCGGTGCGCTCGCCTTCGAGCGCGGGTGTGGGGACGTTGCGATCGATGGGCATCACGGGGCACGCGGACAAGGTGCGCTCGCGGACGCAGGCTGACGGCGCTGCTGCCAATAAGAGCGTGCCCGATTCGAAGAGCGTCTATCTGTTCAACGGCTTCGGCGACAGCCCCGAGGTGCGGAGCCATCTGAACAATCTATCCGGCTGGTTCTCTGACCACGGCTATCAGGATGCCACGCCGACGCGAGACGCGACGATCGAGGCGCTGCAGCAGGTCAAGGACGCGGGCGTTTTCTACATCAACGGGCACGGCGGAATCGGCTATTTGCGCTTGCGGTTTGGCGATCGTGTGAGCAATGAGCCGATCTTCGGCCTGGGCACGTTGAGCGAGCGGGCGCGCGATGGTTCGACCGATGCGCGCTACCGCGATCTGCTGCGTGATCAACAATTGGGCTTTCTGATCGTGCCGCGAACGCTGTTCGGCGTGCCGCTGAGGTTTGGCCCGACGGCGTGGAGCCGCTATTTCGTCACGGCGCAGTTCGTGGCGAGAAACTGGACTTTTTCGCCCGGATCGTGGGTGTATCTCGACGTGTGTCATGGCGACGACCGCTTCTTCAAGGATGCTTGTCGGGAGGTGGGCGGCGGGCTTTTCTTCTCGTGGGACCTCACCGTCCGAAACAGCGACACTCTTGAAACCGCGCAATATCTGTTCAGCCGCACGCTGGGAGTGAATGAGTTTTTCAGCGGGGCGCGCGTGGTGGCGGAGTCTCCGCCGCAGCGGGCGTTTAATCTGAGCGCAGTCTTGATCGACATGGCCAGTCGCCGACGGCGCAACCCGGCGGCTTTGCCGGGGATCGCAAACACGCTGCTGGAATCGAGCAGCCTCAACAACACGCCGACGCGACCGACGGCGGAGTTGCTGTTTGAGAATTTGCAGGGCGTGCAGGAAGCGATTCTGGTGCCCACCATTCGGAGCATGGGGGTCGACGATCGCGAGGGCAGGCTGTCGATGATCGGATCGTTCGGGGCCGAGCGGGGCACAGTTTCCGTCGGCGGCCAAGATGCGTCGGTCTCGGATTGGAACCCCTTTGCCGTGACCTGCAGTGTCCCAGCCGGCGCGGCCGGGCCGGTCGTGGTTACGGTCAAGGAACGATCGAGTCACCCGCGGCAACTGACGCGCTGGGCGGGCACGATCACCAGCACGCTTTCGGGCCCCATGAACACGACCGACACCTGCACGTTGCGGGTCGAGTTTCGCGGCGACGTGCAATCGAGCCGCGCCGTCCCCGGGGATCAGCCGCGGTATGAAAAGAACAGCTCGTTTCGATGTATCCCGGCGAACTCGCGCGTCGAGTCTGCTTCGGAAAGCGGCGTGTTGAGCTGCGGGCCGAATCGCACGGGGCAGGCCACCGTTACCACCGACGCGGGCGATTTGTCCGCGCTGCCTTATATCGACGGACTCGACTCCGGCGACGGCTATTTCTTTCAGCCGGATCTCAGCACGGGGAACAGCATCAACGCGGAGACGGGCGAAACCCGGACGAGTGTCGCCTTCGGCGTTCGGAAAGCGAACGCGGTTGTTTACGACGTCAACTGTCCGCCGAGCTTGCCGACAACGCGGCGCGAGCTGCTGGACCCGAGCGGCGGATTGCTCATCATCATGCGGCCCGGAAACTACGACGTCTCGGAAGACATCGCGGTGACCGAGGGCGGGCTCACGCTGTCCGTGACGGCTCGGTTCACTGCGCAGCATCCGCCGAGCAGTAGTGATCCGCGCTGAGCGCGAAGCGCGGCTCGATGGCGCCGGTCGGGCTTAATCGCGTGGCGACGAAATGTCGCGCCAAGCGAGGCCGAAGCGCGCCAGGTATTTTCGAAGGCGGTCGGCGTCGTTGCTGCTGCTCTTCTTTTCGCGCGAGGCGGCGAACAGCTCGCGGCCCGCGGCGCTGAGCGATTCGGCGGCGCGGCAGACCGCGAGCACATCGGCGAGTTGCACGCGGTCGAAGCGATCGAGCTGGGCTGCGCGATCGCGGCCCAGGACCTGCTCACACACATCAGCACAGGGCGTCGGCGGCGACCACGCGCGCCGCAGGCGCTCGATCTCCATGGCGACGATGGTCTCGCTCACCTGGCCTGAAGGCGAGAGCGTGGCCATGCGCGTGATTGAGGCGGAGAGATCGCGAAAGTTGCCGGCCCAGGTTGCCTCGCGCGAGGTCGCGAAGCGCAGGTAGCGCTCGCGGGCCTCGGTGCTGAAGCGGACGCTGCGGCCGGTTCGTCGCGCGGATTGGGCCAGCTCATATTCAATATTGGGCTCGATGTCCTCGAGCCGCTCGCGCAGCGCGGGCAGACGAAAGGTCCACAGGTTGATTCGCGCCAGCAGATCGTCGCGAAATTGGCCGCTCTCGACCCGCCGCGCGAGGTCGCGATTGGTGCCGGCGACAAGCTGAAAATCGCTGGTCGATTCGCTATCGGCTCCCAGCGGCAGGAAGCGCTTTTCTTCGAGCGCGCGGAGCAGCATGGCCTGCTCGTCGAGGCCGAGTTCGCCGATCTCATCGAGAAATAGGACGCCGCCGTCGGCGGTGCGCAGCAGGCCCGGGCGGTCGGTGGCGGCGCCGGTGAACGCGCCCTTTTTGTGGCCGAAGAGCGTAGACATCGCCGTGTCGCCGCGGAGCGTGGCGCAGTTCACCTCGACAAAGTCGCCTTCGAGCTGGCGGCGGTGCTTCTTTAGCTCGTAGATGCGCCGCGCGAGCTGGCTTTTGCCTGCGCCGGTCGGACCCATCAGCAGCATCGGTGCCGCGCTGCGCGAGGCGACCTGCTCGATCTCTTCGATCATCCGGTTGAAAGCGGCATTGCGCGTCGCGATCCCGCTCTTGAGCAGCGAGGCGCTGTCCTGCTGCGCCTCGGCGAAGCGGCGCGCGATGCTGTCGTAGCGCGACAGGTTGAGGTCGATCGCATTCCATGTTCCCGCCGGGTCGGGCATGCCCCGCGGCGGCTGGGTCTGAAGCAGCTTGCCAGGAATGAAGCGCGCTTCTGCGAGCAGGAACAGGCAGATCTGCGCAACATGGGTGCCGGTGGTGATATGGACGAGATAATCCTCC
>JANRJD010000034.1:0-80273 GCA_033764195.1 Phycisphaerae bacterium
GTCGTCCTGCAACATGTAGTAGACATCGTCGTCGCCCGACCCCGCCACGCTCGGCAGCCCGGCCCCGGCGGGCGGACCGTCGTCGTCGAAGCCGTACAAATCGTCCGGCGTGATCGCGGCGACGATGCTGTCGCCACCATCCGGCGACCAGACGTATTCGTGCTCGATCACGTGCTGCGTCGCATACCCCGGCGGACAGCCGCCGCCCGCGGCACACTCGGCGTGCGCATGCAACGGCGGACGATCCGCCGCCGCCGGCCAGAGCAGCGCCGCCGCCGCGACCGGATAGCGCAGGATCTCCTGCACCCGCCGAGCCCCGTCGTAGATGTAATTCGCAAAGCCCAAGGCCGAGCTCTCCCCGGCGACGCCGAGGCGGTAGTTCTTTTTGATCAAACGACCGAGACCATCATAACCGCCGTCGCGCTCTTGATAGAGATACTTGACGTGGTGCGTCCAGTCGTCGTAGTCACCTTGATTAGAAAACTCGTGGTCGATCTGGTCATACTCGTCAAACGACTGGATCATCTGCCCATACCGTGAGAGCGTGGCCGGCGAATCGCCCGGAGCGCCGGTCGACAGGTCGACCACGCCGCGGAGCGTTTCTCGCTACAGGTACGGGCTTGGCCCGCTCGAGCTACGAGCGTCGCCGGGGACCAGTGCCAACGAGGATTCCCACGGGTCGACCGATCGCGGCGGGAGATCGGGCGGACCGAAGCCGACCGCGAGATCCAATTGAAGCGGATACCCCGGCGGCCGGTGATATGCGCCTCCCCCGATCCAATCGGGATTGTCTTCGTCAAGAGTGGGAAACCAGCAGCGCGACTGGGTGTCGTTGAGGCAGGTGTCGGCGTCGACGGTGGTCGCGGCAAAATCCCAGTCGAAGGCATCACCGCAGGCGGCTTGCAGTCTCACCTGGTCGCGGCTTGGGCCTCCGGTTTCGAACGACTCGCAGCACAACGCACCCCACCAGTCTGTATTTCCGTCGGCACAACGAGTACCCAACCCAAAGTTTGGATCGCCGCCGAATGCGTCATAGTCCGCTTGAACGGTGAGCTCTACATGGTTACCGGCCAAAGAAGACAAAGGCAGCAATTCGACCCAGAAGCGCTTCGGTATCGGCCTCATTGGAATCGACTGGCTAACCGTTTGAATAAACAAGCTAATGTCTGCAACGGTAACGAAGCCGTCTCCGTTCATATCCGCGACCTCTTCTGCGGAAACCCACGGATCGTTCCACGGCACGCTCGCCGGATTCGTAAGCATCAGCACGAATAGGCTTATGTCGTAGCCGGTAACAAAGCCATCAAGATTCATATCGCCATAGGGCTGCAAGTCGTGATACCAAACTCCGGGTTCCACATAGCCGGTACGATCCCCCTTGCGCCAGAGCCTGATCACTCCCGGGCGGGACGGGTCACCATACGTTAGTTGATAACTTCCGAACGGTCGCTCAACGCATGCGGTATTCGGGTTGTCGGTGTGGGGTACGTAGGGATCTATGATCTCCAGCACCATGGGCGTTAGCTCGCCGGACTCGCCCGCGATCGGCTGACCGACGTCCTGCGCGAAATCGGGGCGTCCGTCGGAGTCGTCATCGTCGGTGTTCGGCTGGATGCGTTTGGGCCCCGGAAATACGCCGGGCGGATTGAGGAGGCCAGCGCAGCAGCAATCTTGGCCGCACGCCCCACGATCCTCGATGCAGTCTTCAAGCTCCGTCCGTTGCGGCAGAGCGACGCCGTCGTTGTTGTCGGAGTCGATGTCGAGGTCGACGAACACTCGCTCATAAACGCAGGGCGCCGCGTTGTTGCACCACGGGTCGCAAGTGCTGATGCTACGCGCGTCGACGACCGCCTCGCCTTGCGAGTCGATCGACTCGGGTGTGGGGGCCGCCTCCGGCTTAGCAGGTGCCCTCCGCGACTGCTGCTCGCCCACGATGATCGCGGCACTGAATCCGCGTACATCGGCGCTATCCACCACGCCGTCCCGCGAGAAGTCACCAGCCTCCCGGCGCGTTGCCTCATCCGCGCCGAAGCGTGCCCGCCATGCCGCCGGCTCGTTTACGGCCTGAACGAATGCCTCCATGTCGTCATAGTTGACAACGCCGTCCCGATTCAGGTCGCCGCGAAGAATGCTGCCCGCCTCCAGCGCAAGCGCGGCTGCGCCACCACCCGCGAAAAGCGCCGCCGCGAGGAAACGCAGGCTTCGCCCGGACAATGGCAGACATTCGGACAAGAAACGCAGCTTCTGCGCAATCGAGCGAGCAGACAACATGGACGACTCCCCAGACTGGCCGAGAAATGTGGACGCATCATCGCGCCCGGGCCAAAGACCGGCTACCGCAATCGCGGCCCCTCCGCGAATCCAGCGGCGACGACTCCAAGATTAAGCCTCATGTCCGCGCGTTCGTCAAGAAAAATCTGAATCGACTCATCGGCCGATACATGCAAACCACAGAAGCCCAATTGGTTGCATCCATCTGATGTCTTGAAGATTTTTTTGGAAGGGTGATTTCTGCAGCAAGAGCGCCCGCACAGCGGCGGAGCTCGAACGACCCTGCGAGATTCCAACATTCACCGACGATTTCTGGAAGAAATCGCGCGAAATGCAGCAGAAAACGCCGAATCAGCGGGTCCAAACAACACGCCACGGTCTTGTGGAAACATCAAGCAGTCCAAGACAAAGCCTAACCCCGCTCGAAGGTAACGTCGCAACAGATTGCCATCGACTTTGATCGCCTGCCGCGGCGCGGGAGCTCCGTCGTTGCAATCGGGTGCGATGAATGCCCGCCACCTAAAGACGTGAGCCCTTAAGGCCTGCGGGTGAACAACGATCAGGCGAGTGCGGCCTTGGTTCTCAAAGGCTTGATCATGGCCTCGACGATCCGCATGCGCGGACCGCCCGAATCAGGCGGGGCCGTTCGCGGGGGGCCGGGCCGCTCCGGCGATATCGGCACATCTTTCGGAACGCAGAACTTTTCCCCCCTGCCCGCCCCCGCTAAGCTTTGCGACCCGCCTCGAAACCGTGGAGGCGGCGCTCCTTTTCCGACACCCGTTCAGGCTTCAAGGTTCATGAAAATATTGCTGATTTTAAGGCAGGTACCCGACTCCACCACCGCCATCAAGATTGCGCCGAGCGGGGCCGACATCGACCGCGCCGGCGTGAAGATGGTGCTCAACCCCTTTGCTGAGTTCGCGGTGGAGCTGGCACAGCACCTGCGCGAGACGCGGAAGGATGTGCAGCAGATCACCGCCCTAATCGCCGGCCCGGCAAAGGCCGCCGAGGCCCTTCAGGTCGCACTGGCCGTTGGGGCCGACGAGGGCATCCACATTCAGGATGATTCCTTCGACCAGCTCGACGAGCTGCAGCAGGCTGCGGCGATCGCGGCCCTGGTCCGGCCGATGGGCTTCGATCTGATTGTGGCGGGCAAGCAGGAGATCGATCTCGACAGCGGCCAGACCGGTCCCGCCCTTGCCGAGGCGCTCGACCTGCCGCATGTCGGTGCGGTCACCAAAGTCGAGATCGGGGCGGAAGGCAAATCGCTGAAGGCCAATCGCCGCATCGAAGGCGCGGAGGAAATCTTCAGCACGCCGCTTCCTTGCGTGGCGACCTGCGAGAAGGGCCTGCCCGAGATGCGCTACCCTTCGCTGCCGAATCTGATGAAGGCCAAGAAGAAGCCGATCCGCGTGGTGAAGACCGCCGAAATCGAGGGCTACGCCGGCGCAGTCGATCGTGTCGGCGGCACCAAGGTCGCCGGCGTGGAACTCCCGCCGCCTCGCCCGCCGGGAAAGGTGATCGGCGGGGACCCTGCGGCAGCGGTGAAGGAACTGCTGCGCTTGCTGCGTGAAGAGGCGAAGGTGATCTAGCGGATTAATCCCGCTCTTTGCGCCCTTGAAAATGAATCCACAAATTGTTCAGCGTCCGCTGTGGGCGGAGAGGAACGACTTGCGATGACCAACGACATCCTGGTGTTTGTAGAGCAGCGCTCCAATCACGCCTTGCCGGCGGGCCTGCAATGCCTGACCGCTGCCCGCGTGCTCGCCGGCCAGACCGGCGGAAAAGTGATCGCGCTGGTGATGGGCGGTGCGATCGACGCCGCCGTCGCCGAGACGTCGAAAGCCGGCGCCGACCGCGTGATCGCCATTCGCGACGCCGGGCTCGAGCGCTATAGCGCCACGCGCTATCGCACTGCGCTGTGCGCGGCGATCGAGAATGCAAAGCCGCGAATCGTCCTGCTTGCTGCGTCGTTCCTCGGTCGAGATCTCGCGCCGCGCGTCGCCATGCGGCTCGGCGCCCAACTGGCGACCGACGTCACCGAACTGCAATTCGCCGGCGGCGCGCTGTCGATTCGTCGACCGGTCTATAACGGCAAAGCGAATGCCAAGGTCAGCTTTAAGGCCGACCGGCTGGCAATTGCGTCGATCCGGGCCAACACCTTCGCGCCTCCCGCAGCCGCCGCCGCAGTGAGCGTCGAGAGCCTCGTCTTCGCCGCGGCGCCGGGCGACGACCGCCTCAATAACGAGGGCGTCGAACGGTCGGCCGGCGAAATCAAGGACGTGACCGAGGCCGACATCATCGTCAGCGGCGGTCGCTCGCTGAAAAGCGAGGAAAACTTCAAGCAGTACATATTCCCGCTTGCGCAGGCCCTCGACGCCGCCGTTGGCGCCAGCCGCGCCGCGTGCGACGCCGGCTACCAGCCGCACTCGCGGCAAGTCGGCCTCACCGGAAAGACCGTCACGCCCAAGCTCTATATCGCTTGCGGCATCAGCGGCGCGATCCAGCATCTGGCCGGCATGCGCGGCAGCAAAGTCATCGTCGCGATCAATACGGACAAGGAAGCGCCCATCACCAAAGTCGCCGATTACACGCTTCCGCTCGATTTGTTCGCCGTGCTGCCGCTGATGACAGAGGCCGTGAAGGGCATGCGCTAATCGGCGCCGCCCGACAACGCGACGCCGTGATTTCCGCCGCAGATCGAGACTCTGCCTGGTTCCGCGGCGGCGACGGCAAGCTCGCGACGCGTCCGACCTCGCGGCGTGTGCAAGGCAGCGCCCGCCGCAACGACGCAGCGGGCCGAATTCGCACGACACAAGATGCAGGATCAAGGCGGAGCCTTGTCCTACCACTCGATACTCTTCACGGATGGTGACCGATGCTCCGGGCCTTGCTCGATATCGCCTGGCTCGAAGACTTCCTCGCCGGCGCGGCGAGGGGGCGCGGTCTTCGATTCGCTGCCTATGACCGGCACGGCGTGCTGGTCGCGGCCGGCGACCCGGTCGTCGAGCTCACAGCGCTGGCCGAGCAGGCCCTCGCGCGCGTCCCGGCCGACATTCGCTTTCAGCGCCTCGCCCCCGCCGACGAACCGCCGGCCGAAGTCGCGTTCATCGCCGATCAGGGCATTTATCACGTCGTGGCGCCGGTTTACGTCGAGGAGCAGCTCGCCGGGTTCGTCGCGGTCGGCGAGTTTCGCGGCGAAGACCTCGCTCCGCAGCAAAAGCTGGCCTACCTCGAAAAGTTGCAGACAACCCCGGCCGAGGTCGAGCGCCTGTGGCGCGAGCTGCCTTTGCTCGAGCGCCGCGGCGACTGGCACGCGGTCCGTACAGTCCGCTGGCTGGCGCGAATGCTCGGCGCTTGGGTGAGGCGCGAGCAGCAGGTCGTCACCAGCAGCGACGAACTCTCCGTCGTCGGCGACATGGCCGAACTCCTGCACGGCGACGAAGACCTTCAGACCGTGCTCAATCGCGTGGTTTCGGAGACCGCGCGCGTCATGAAGTGTCGCTTCTGCAGCCTCCGCCTGCTCGACGCTCAGACCGGCGAGCTGCGCATGGCCGCCACGCACAATCTGCCGCCCGCCTATCTCGATAAAGGCTCGGTTTATCCCGGCGACAATCCGATCGACCAGGAAGCACTGGCCGGCAAAATCATCTATGTCGAAGACGCTGCCGCCGACCCGCGCGTTCGATTTCCCGACGCCGCCCGTCGCGCCGGCATCGTCAGCGGCCTGACTGTCGGACTGATCTATCGCGGACAGGCGCTGGGCGTCATTCGCGTGTACACGGATCGCAAGCAGCGATTTCGCACGGCCCAACGCAAGCTGCTCCGTGCGATCGCCTATCAGGCCGCCACCGCCATCGCCCACGCCCGACTTTTCGAAGAGCGACTGCAATCGGCCCGTACACAGCGACAGCTCGAACTCGCCGGCGACCTTCAGACGCGACTCATGCGTACGACCCCGCCCATGAAGCCGCACATTCGAGTCGCCTCGCTTTTTCAGCCCAGTCAGGAAGTGGGCGGCGATTTCTGCGACTTTGTGCTGCTGGCCGACGGCCGACTCGCCGCGGTCGTGGCCGACGTCGTCGGCAAAGGAATCAAGGCATCGCTGCTCGCGACCTACCTGCGCGGCGCGTTGCGAGCCGCCGCCGACCACACGGGGAACATCGCCGAGATGGTGACGCGACTCAATCGCCAGTTTTGCCATGACACGCTGCCGGCCGAGTTCGTGACGCTGCTGATCGCCGCCATCCGCGAAGACGGACGCGAGCTCGAATACTGCAACGCCGGCCACGAGCCGGTCTTGCGGCTACGCGCCGGCGAAGTCACCGTGACCAAACACGGCGGCCTGGTCCTCGGCGTCAATCCCGAAGAGCGCTACGCCACTTCCACTGTCGACCTGCAACCCGACGACGTCTGCCTGCTCTACACAGACGGGGCCATCGAGGCTTTCAATTTTGAAAGCGAGAGCTATGGCCGTCGCCGGCTGACCGACTCGCTGCGGCGCCATGGCGGCCTCGAGATCTCGACCGCCCTCCGGAGCGTGCAGTGGGACATCCGCCGCTTCGCGGGCCTCGCCGAGCAAGGCGACGACCTGACTTTGGTCGGTATCCGGGTTGTGGATTGATCGTTTCCGGGACGGTTCACCGGCTTGATCCGCGATGGGCGACAAACGCGGCCCCGCGCATCAGAGATGCCGGGCCAGGCCGCCTCGTCGGGATGCGGCGGGTTTTCGAGCGACCGTCCGGCTTGTTGACCGGCTCGACGGCGGGCCGGCGTAGCTTGACTTGCCGGGGTGATCGGATACCTTACAAGGCTTCGCAGCGCGGGCGTGTGGGGGTGACTTCTCGCCCCCCGCTGTGAGGCGAAGGCCGTTGAGAACGGCTCGAATTCGGTCGTTCGGCGCGGCCTTAGCCGCCGCAGACGAGCAGGAGTTTTTGGAATGCAGCCGGTAACAAAAAAGAGCAAGATGCGCAAGCGCACGCGTCGGTCGCACCACGCGTTGACGCCCACGGCGCTGATCGCGTGCCCCCAGTGCGGGCAGGCGCGCCTGCCGCACACCGCGTGTGGCCAGTGCGGCCACTTCACCAATACGAAATCGATCTCGGTTCCCGGACGGGAGTAATCCTCGATGAGGATCGGCCTCGACGCGATGGGTGGCGATCACGCCCCGCGGGAGATCGTGCGCGGTGCTCGTGACGGCCTGCGGTATATGGGGCCGGACGACCGCCTGATCCTCTATGGCATCAAGGACCAGGTCGAAGCCGAGGCCCGCGAAGCCGGCCTCAGCGACCCGCGCATCTCCATCGAACACTGCTCCGAAGTGGTCGAGATGCACGAGCCGCCGGTCGAGGCGATTCGCCAGAAGCGCGACTCGTCGCTGATGCGCATGGCGGCTGCGGCGGGCAAGGGCGGGCTCGACGGCATGATCAGCGCCGGCAACACCGGCGCGTTTGTGGCCGCGTGTCAGTTGCGTGTACGCCCGATCGAAGGCGTCTCGCGCCCCGGCATCGCCGTGCTCATGCCCACCTTCCACGGTCCGGTGGTAATCTGCGACGTGGGCGCCAACCTCAGCCCCAAAGCACAGCATCTTTACGAATACGCCCGCATGGGCTCCATCTATGCTCAGCGCATGCTGGGCCACGCCAAGCCGCGCATCGGGCTGATCTCCATCGGCGAAGAAGAGGGCAAGGGCAACCCGCTGGTGAAAGAGGCCTTCGGGCTGATCAAGTCCGACCCGAGCCTGATTTACGCCGGCAACATGGAAGGCCGCGATATCTTCGCCGGCGAGGCCGAAGTGTTCATCTGCGACGGCTTCGTGGGCAACGTGATTCTGAAGCTGACGGAGGGGCTGGCGGAGGGTCTGTTCAAGACGATTTTCGGCGAGTTTAAGCAGGAAAGCCCCGAACTGGTGAAGGCGTTTCAGCCGGTCGTCGACCGCATCTGGAAGCGACACGACTTCGCCGAGTATGGCGGCGCCCCGCTGATGGGTCTGTCGTCGCTGGCGCTGATCTGCCATGGCCGCAGCGATGCCCGCGCGATTGCGAACGCGGTTCGCGCGACCGTCGAGCAGCACCGCGCCAACCTGATCAACGTGATCACGAGTGAGCTGGGAGCGGCCAAAAAGGACGCCGGATGAAGGTGCATTGGCCGGTCGAAATCGCCGGCACGGGCGTTGCCCTGCCTTCGCGCGTCGTCACTAACAACGACTTCGCTGCTCGTCTCGAAACCACCGACGAGTGGATCCACCAGCGCACCGGCATTCGCGAACGCCGCATTGCGGAGCCCCACGAGTCGACGCTGGGGCTGGGAACGGCGGCGTGCGCCAGCGCGCTGCGGGCGGCCAACACCGAGGCGCACGAGATCGACCTGCTGATCTGCGGCACAATCACCCCCGAACACACCCTCCCGACCACCTCCTGCCAGATTCAGGCGGCTCTCGGCTGTCGGCACATTCCTGCCTTTGACCAGGTGTCGGCCTGCACCGGCTTCGTCTGGAGCGTGGCCACCGCGGCCCAATACATCGCCAGCGGCTTCGCCAACACGGCGCTGGTCGTCGGCGCCGAGTGCATGTCGCGCATCACCGACATGGAAGACCGCGGAACGGCGATTCTCTTCGGCGACGCGGCCGGCGCGGCGGTCTTGCGCAAAGCGACTCACCCGAACTCGGGCATTCTGGCCGCGCGCATGGGCGCAGACGGCGGGCAGGCCCTCGCTATCTGGGTTCCCGCGGGCGGCGCAAAGGAGCCGGCCAGCACGCGAACCGTCAACGAACGTTTGCACTATCTGCGCATGAACGGGCGCGAGGTCTACAAGTTCGCCGTTTCGAAGATGCAGGAGCTGATGAAAGGCACGCTCGATGACGCGGGCGTCAAACTCGACGAGCTCTCGCTGGTCGTGCCGCATCAATCCAACCAGCGCATCATCGAGTCGGCCTGCGATAAGCTCGGTCTGCCCACCAGCAAGGTCGTGGTCAATATCGATCGCTTTGGCAACACGTCGGCGGCCTCCGTGCCGGTCGCGCTGCACGAGGCGATGACCGCCGGGCGCATCCGCCGCGGCGATCTGGTCATGCTGATCGCGTTTGGGGCCGGATTGACTTGGGGTTCGGTTCTTCTGAGGGTCTAAATCAATGTCGCAAGCCGCGATTTTCCCGGGCCAGGGCGCACAGCTCGTGGGCATGGGCGCTGATGTCGTCGCCGTTTCGAAAGCCGCCGCCGATGTCTTCGCGGAGGCCGACGCGCTCCTGGGCTTCAAGCTCAGCGCGCTTTGCTTCGAAGGTCCGGAAGAGCGGCTTGGCGCGACGGACATTCAGCAACCCGCCATCTTCACCACCAGCGTCGCGCTCTTCCGCGCCGCGGTCGAGAAAGGCCGCATCCGCGCCGAGCAGTTTGGCGCGATGGGCGGGCTGAGCCTGGGTGAATACACGGCGCTGCACCTCGCAGGCGCGATGTCCTTCGCCGACGCTCTTAAGCTGGTCTATCGCCGTGGCCAGCTCATGCAGCAGGCTGCCGAAGCGCAGCCGGGCGGCATGGTCTCGGTGCTGGGCATGGACGAAGCGCAGGTGATCACCGTCTGCGAGCGGGCCCGCCCCGCCGGCCGCATCGGCCCGGCCAATTACAACTGCCCCGGACAAATCGTCATCTCCGGCGATCAGGCCGCCTGCAACGCGGCGATGCCGATCATCGAAGAGCTCGGCGGACGCGGCACGGCGCTGAAAGTCGCCGGCGCGTTTCATAGCGAGCTGATGCGCCCCGCCGCCGAGGCGCTCAAGCCGGTGCTGGCCGCGGCGCAGATCGTGCCGCCGAAGTGTCGCGTGATCTCCAACGTGGACACGACCTGGCACACGACGCCGGACGCGATCCGGACCTCGCTTTATCAGCAGGTGTACAACCCGGTCCGCTGGCAGGGCTGCTGCGAAAAGATGATCGGCGAGGGCATGCGCGACTTTTACGAAATCGGCCCCAACCGCGTGTTGATGGGCCTGATGCGAAAGATCAGCCGCGAGGCGAAAGTGACGAACATCGGCAAGGCGGCCGATCTGGGGTAGTCGTAGTGGCAACCGGGGGAATGCCGCCGCGCGTGGACATCATCGAGACGTTGTCCGCAATGGGGGAACTCGCAGTAGACGATGCGCTTCGAATCGCTGGCGCTCCGGAATCGGGGTGGCGCCTCATCCATGCACTGATCGACGAGAAGATCGCGACGATCGGCGTCCGCCGCGCAGATTGCATTCAGCCGTTGAAAGGTTGGGAGATCGCGGCGTTGATCCGAACGCGACAGTCGGGCAGCTGCGAATCGAGCATTCGCGACGGCGAGATCCTGCTGATCCCGGGGGAACAGCTCGCCGCGGCGTATCGCGACGAATTCGGCGAGTGGTTCGATCGTTCGGCTCACTGACGCTCTATCATCCAACTATGTCCTCGAGTTCCTCGAAAGCTACCCAGCAACCCGCCTGGACACCCGACGTTCTCGTCGACCCCCACCGGCGTGCAGATAAGGCCCAGCGCGTCGAGGCGATGTTCGACGCCATCGCCCCCACCTATGAAAAGGTCAACCGGCTCGCCACCTTCGGCCGCGACGCCGCCTGGCGACGCGTCGCCGTCGCCTCCGCGGCGCCGAAGCCGGGCGAGGTCGTACTCGACGTTTGCTGCGGCACGGGCGACATGCTGCGCGAGTTCGCGCGACAGCAGCCGGCGCTGCGGAGTCTGATCGGACTCGACTTCTCCGCCCAAATGCTGGCCAGCGGAACGTACGAAGGAACGTCATTGAAGCCGACATTAATCCGCGGCGATGGCCTGCGCCTGCCGCTGCGCGACGCCTCGGTCGATGTCGTGAGTTGCTCGTTCGGCGTGCGTAACTTTCAGCGGCTGAGCGACGGCATCCGCGAACTCGTCCGCGTTCTCCGCCCCGGCGGGCGGCTGGCAATCCTCGAGTTCGCGAACCCCTCGAACCCCCTGCTGCGAGCCGCGTTTCGCACCTACTGCGAAGTCGTTTTGCCGCGGCTGGGGGCGTGGATCGCGCGGGATCGATCGGGCGCGTACCAATATCTGCCCAAGTCTATCGAGAGCTTTGAGACGCGCGAGTCGATGACGCGGATCATTCGAGAAGCCGGCTGCTGCTCGTGCCGAACGCAGAGCATGAATCTGGGCGGGGTCGTGCTTTACGCTGCCGCGAAGTAATCACTCCAGGCGGAAATCGGTTCGCGGCAGCGTGTCCGCTCGGCGACAAAATCGTTAACCCCGTCGCCGCAGCGCAATGCCGGCCAGCATGAGCAGCGCCAGCGCCGCCGGTTCAGGAACGACCCGGACGACGACATTGTCGATCCACGTGTCGGCGCTGCCGGTCGCCGATATCTCACCCTGATTGATCGTCACTACGTCGAAGACGCCATCCGCCGCCGTCCAGGCCGAGGCCGTCACGGTTGCATCGGCCAGCAGCGCGTTGCTCGCCGTGTTCCAGATGCGGTTGCGGATGGTGCCGGTCGTCGCGTCGACGTCGATCTGCACGCTGTACCAGACACCCGACTGCATCAACACGCCGAGCGGAAAATCGTCGGCGCCGCCGCTGTGAATCGCGTAGGCGCGGAAATCCTGCGACAGGTCGGTGCCGTACATCTGCAACGAGTTCCAGCCGCCGGCCTGTGTGTTCGCGTCAAAGCGGCTGACGCCCATCATCCACGGCCAATCGCTGGCGTTCCCGGTCGCGCCTGTCGCGAATTGGTCGGTCCGCACGTCCATGCGCAACGAGTACGCCGCATCGCTCGGCACGGCGCGATAGATGCCGCTGGCGCTGCCGACCCACGAAGGGTCGAGGTGCAGCGCCTGCGTCGGATTGCCAAAGGCGTCAAGCGTTGTGCCGACGGTGCACGACGGATTCGGCGGCGGAACCAATGAAGTCGGCGAGATCGGTCCGGTGTCCTGCCAATTTGCCGCCGGGAATGTGCCGGCGGCGTAACTTTCGAAATTGTCGACAATGCCGCCCGCCGTGGCGAAGGCCGAAAGGCTCAGAGTCGCGAGGCCGGCTCGGCACAGCGCGCGGTGCGGCTGTTTCGCGATGAGATGACGCATGTTCAAACTCCTCCAAGGCTTAACGAGTGCGAGGTTCGGGAGCGAACCGGGCCGCCGGGCCTGCGCCGAGGGGCTTGCCCCGATCCCGCAATTCCCCGCCGCAGCCCTCAGAAAATCCGGCAGCCTTTTTTGGCGGGGGCAAACGTTCGTTGACTCGCCCACCCGCCGCGAGCTAGGCTCGGTTTCCGTCGGTGAACGCAACCATTGCCGCAAATGCGGCGGGCGTTCGGCCGATCAGGGCATCATCGATTGGGGAGTTTTGCATGCACTCTCGGACACGCGTTCAGGCCGTAGCACTTAGCACGCTCATCTGTGCCGCGACGTACGCCGGCGAACTCACGTACACGGGTCCGGCAGCGAGCTTCGGGGACAACGATCCGATCGGTGGTACCAGCGAAATCACCATCGCCGAGAACTTCAACATCGTCGAGGTGCGCGTACTCATCGGTCAGCTTCGCCACGATTGGTGCGGCGACGCGGAGATCTGGCTTGAGAAGGTCGACGGCGCGACCGCCACACTCGTCAGCCGCATCGGCGTAGTCGATGGAATCGGCGAAGGCGACAACTCCAACTTCAACGGCGCGTATGTGTTCGACAGCAACTCCACCAACAACATCTGGACCGCCGCGATGGCGGTTGGCGGAACCAGTGTGATTCCCAATGGGATTTACCAAACGTCCGGCCCCAATAGCGGCGCTAACAATTTCTCGCTTCATCAGTTCATCGGCCAGAACGCAAATGGCACATGGCGCCTTCGAGCTCGCGATTTCGGCCCCAGTCCAAGCGGCTTTTTCAACTTCTGGGAGCTGCGAATCATCGAAGGCCCCGCCTGCAGCCCCTGCGCCGACGCCAATTGCGACGGCTTCGTCACGGTTGCCGACATCGGCGCTTTCGTCACCGCGCTGACCCAGGGCGAGGCCGCCTGGTAGTCGCTATTCGGTCCGAGCGGGCCTTGCGATTATCTCTGCGCCAACGACACCAATAACGATGGCTTCGTCACCGTCGCCGACATCGGCACCTTTGTCGGAGCGCTGACCGGGTCGCCCTGCTCGAACTGACGTCGAAATCCGCTTCGCGTTGGTCAAACGCTGACAAAGAACGCGCGACTCGCGCCTTCGCCCGGCGAAGCGTCGATGACTGCGCACAGCTACGATACAACCGTGATCAACGCGTTCTTGAAATTGGGAATCGCTCGATGAACTATCGCCGCCTCGGTAATGCCGGTGTGAAAGTGTCCGAAGTCAGCCTCGGAAACTGGCTGACGCACAGCCTCGGCATCGACGACGAAAACGCCCGCGCCTGCACGCGCAAGGCCTTCGACCTCGGCATCAACTTCTTCGACACCGCCGACATCTACAACCGCGGCGGCGCCGAGGAGTTTTGGGGCCGCGAGTTGAAGGCGTTTAAGCGCTCCGACATCGTGCTCGCGACCAAGGTCTTCTGGCCGATGAGCGACAACGTCAACGATCGCGGCCTCTCGCGCAAGCACATCATGGAGGCGGTCGAGAATTCGCTCCGCCGGCTGCAGACCTCATACATCGATCTCTATCAGGCCCATCGCTACGACAGCGAAGTGCCCGTCTACGAAGTCGTTCGCGCGATGGACGATCTCGTCCGCCAGGGCAAAGTGCTCTATTGGGGCGTCAGCGAGTGGCCCGCGCTCGAGATCAAGAACGCCTGCGCCATCGCCCGTGAGCTGCGGGCCGATCCTCCCGTCAGCAACCAACCCGAGTACAGCATCGCCGCGCGGCGCATCGAAACCAATGGCGTGCTGAGCGCTTGCGTGCAGGACGGGCTGGGCATGGTCGTCTGGAGCCCGCTCAAGCAGGGTGTGCTCACCGGCAAGTACGCATCCGGCGTCGCATCGCCGGGCACGCGGGCGGCGAACCCGAAGATGAATCAGTTTGTCCCGCCGATGGGCAGCGAGATTTATAAGCGGGTCGAGATGCTCCGGCCGATCGCGGCAGAAGCGGGCTGTTCGCTCGCGCAATTGGCGATCGCGTGGCTGTTGCAGCGCAGCGCGGTGAGCAGCGTCATCGTCGGCGCCTCGCGTACGGAGCAACTCGTCGAAAATTGCGGCGCGTTGAACGTGAAATTGAACGATCACCAGCTGCGCCAAATCGACGAGATTTTTCCCGCGGCGAACTGGCAGTAAGGCCCCCTACCGCTGCTCCGTGCCCGCCGCCGCGCTGGTCGGGAGCAGCGGACCGAACTGCTTCAGCTCGGGCGGCGGGCGGTAGCCCTCCCAAAAATCCTCGGGCCGCAGCAGATCGTCGCGCTTGTAGACGTAAGCGGGAATCCACAGCGATATGTCGGCGACGCGCGTGTAATTCGCGTCGATCCATTGGCCCAGCTTCACATCCGGCTCAGGCTTGCTCTTCAGCCGCCCGTACATCCACTCATAGTCTTCATCCGAGATCACGATCGCCGCGGGCGGTTCGCGCTTCAGCGTCGCCTCGAGTTCGTGCAGGATGAACTCCACCCGCTTCGGCAATTGCCCGACCTTCTCGGTCGTGGTGAACCGCGATGTATTGATCCGGCGCGCATTGAGATACACACCCGGGAAATAGCCCCAGCACTGGATCTTGTCGGTCGGGCTGGTGCAGTGTCGCACCACGGCCGCCAATTTCTCCCACGGCGCGGGCGCCCACGGCTCGGCCGGGCCTTTCAACAGAAACCGATTCACGTAGACCTTGCTCGCCTCTTCCCAATTTCGGCGCAGCCCTTCGGCCCCGAAAAACGCGATGGCGGCGAAGGCGGCCGCGGTCCAGCCGCTGCGCGCCAGCGCGCGAAAGAGCGGCAACTCCGCCATCAGCGCGTTGAGCAGGAATGCGCCCATCAACATCAGCGGCGCGATGGTCGGGACGAGGTAATGTCGAAAGGCGTGCGGGCTGACAATCGCGCCATACATCGCGATTAGGAACCAAAGAGCAAACCACACCATGAACTTCGGCACCGGCACCGGCTTTCGGCCGATCGCCTCAGCCAGGCCAAACGGCCGCGTCTCCGGCGAAATCCACCACGCGATCGCGTGCAGCACGCCGCCGAGAGCAAGCCAGAGCGGCATCATCATGATCGGAACGTAGTGTCCGCGTAGGAAGTACCGATTCGTAAAGGTGTCGAGGATCTGGCTGTTGCCGTTGGCGAAATAGGCTGCATTGAAGCCGAACGTGGCGAAGAGCGCCGCGTTCACACCTTCCATTCCGCCCCGCACCCACAGCAGCACGAAATCGCCGCCGATGCACAACGCGAGGCCGGCGATGAGCAGCGCCGCCCGGCGCAGCGCCTCGCGCGGCGGCAGCTCGCGCGTCATCGTGATCAGCGCCAGGTGCAACAGCATCGCCCCCCAACAGGCCAGCCCCACCTGCTTAAACGTAAACGCCACGCCGGCGAAGAAGCCGCTCGCGAGGAAGAAGTGCCACCGCAAATTGCGAAAGCCACGGGCATAGAGCGCGGCGGAGACGAGCTCGGCCGCGACGACGAACGTCTCGGTGCGATTCGTGCCGCCCGTGAAGTAGACGTGGGGCAGATAGAAGCTCAGCAACACCGTCGCGACGGTAGACGCCGGACGAAAGTAGACCGTCTCGCAAAGGAAGAAATACGCGACGTGCGCCACGACCAGCGCCAGCGCGCACAGCGCGACGACGCCCAGGTAGGAATCGAACCCGATCAGATAGCCGAGCGCGTTGATCCAGTAGATGCCGGGCGGCTTGTTGTCCCACACATCCAGGTAGGGCCGCGCGCCGTGCGCGATGCGCCAGCCGAAATAGCCAAACATCTGATCATCGACGACGTCGATCCGCCAAAAGGCGATGAACTGCACGATCGCAACGACCGGCAGCAAAACGACCCCGATCCACGCCAGTTGCGACGCGATCGAGGGTTCGACGAGTTTCGGCGGGCCGGCGTTCGACATGCGCGGGTGAGTTTCGTCCGAATTGGCGCCCGGCGCTTACTTGGCCTTCATCGCCGCCTGCAAACGCTTGTCGGCGTCGTCCCAGTTGACGACGTTCCACCAGGCCTTGATGTAATCCGTTCGACGATTCTGATACTTCAAGTAGTACGCATGCTCCCACACGTCGATCACCAGCACCGGCGTCACACCCCAAACCGCGAGGTTCTGGTGCTTCTCCGCCTGCAGGATCAGAAGGCGCTCGGCCAACGGGTCATAAGCGGCAATGCCCCAGCCGCTGGCCTGCACCTGCGCGGCGGCCGCGGAAAACTGCGCTGAAAAGGCGGCGAACGTGCCAAAATCGCGCTGAATGAGTTTGCCGATCTCGCTGCCCGCCGGCGGCTCGCCGCCGCCGTCGCGCTTCATGTTGGTCCAGAAAATCTCGTGCAGCGCGTGGCCGGCGAGATTGAATGTGAGCGCGTCCGTAATGGCGCGGACCTTTTGGATATCCGCCCCGCCCTGCCGGCGCACGGCGTCGAGCTCGGCGAACGCCGCATTCGCATTCTTGACGTAGCCGGCGTGATGAATGTCGTGGTGCAGCTTCATCGTCTGCGCGTCGATATGCGGCTCGAGGTCGGCATAGTCATACGGCAGCGGGGAAAGTGTGTAGGGCCCGGCAGCCGACGGCGCCGCGCCACCCGCCGGCGCGCTGGTGGGCGCTTGCGCAGCAGCCAATGCCGCCGATGTGTTCGCCGCCAGGAGGCCGCCGGTCAGCAAGGACGCACCCGCCAGCATTTCTCTGCGAGAGATTTCGCTCATGGGACTTCACTCCAGGCTCGATTGTTGCGCGGCGGCCGAGCTTGCGACGCCGCGTGTGAATTTACTTGATCCGCCCGAAAGCGTAGTGCGGCGGATGGGCACGAACAACCGCAACGCGATCGGCGAGTGAGACTGTTTGGGGGGGAGCTCGCGGACGAGGCGTGGTGATTCCAGCGGGGCGCGGCGGCGCACCTCACGAGATCATGGGTGCGCGTCGCCGCCAAAGATGCTCCGACTTAGCCAACCAGCAGGCCGACGAAGCCGGCGATGTCGCCGACACTCACGGATCCGTCGCCGTTAACGTCCGCGAGGCGAATGTCGCAGGCGGGATAGCTGGCCGGATAGTTCGGTGCGTCGGTCAGCGCCAGCACGAACGCTGCAATGTCGCCGACGCTGACGATGCCGTCGCAATTCAGATCGCCCAGCACGCCGAGGGCGCCGCCGGCGTGGAGAGCCTGAGCATAAATGTCGCGATTCAGCGCGCGATCATCCTCCCACGTGGCGATGATGGAGCCGAATCCGTTGACGGTGATCGGCAGGCGCGACTTGTCGCTAGTGACGCTGGAGATGAGAGTCGAGCCGGGGCCCCAGACTCGCGAGCCATCAGGTCGCAGGCGCACCGCGCGGATCACATCGGTAACCGAACCGGTCGCCTGCAGGTAGACGACCGCCGCGCCGCCGTCGGGCATGATCGCAGCGCGGGGCAGACCCTCGACGGTCGTGTCGACGGGCTCGATCTCGACGCCGTTCGCCCCGAAAAGCAGCGCCCCGACCGACGACATTCGCTGTGCGCGAATGCCGCGCTGTCCTTGCGTCGCGTCGCGCGCATCCCAGAAGACGTTGATATCGCCGGTGGATTCATCGACGGCGATGGTGGGGTCGAAGTGTTGGCGAGTCAGATCGGTCGTGACGAGCGCCCCATTTGCGGGCATGCCGAGCGCGCCATTGAAGAACACATGCTGCACGAAGCTGTCGAAACGGCTGCCCGACGAACGGTGCCACGCGATCACCGCCCCGCCGGCGCCGTCGGAGCGAAGTTGCGGGTTGTAGGCGATAGGCAGCGACAGCAGGTTGTAGATTTCAAGCGGAGCCGCGCCCCAGAGCGGCGCGCCGCTGCCGTCAAACTTCTGAGCGCGCAAATGGCGCGGGCTGGCAAAGGCGCGCGTATCGCGCACCCACGACACGATGAAGTCGGTGCCGCCGCCGCTGACGACATCGCAAAATGCGGGCGACTCCGGCGGCGCGCTGACGATTGTCAGCGGCGAGGGGAATAGCACCGAACCGCTCGGCGTGATGCGCTGCGCGACGATGCGTCCGCTGCCGCCGGTGGGCAGAATCGGCCACACAAACACAAAGCTGTCATCATCGAGTTCGGCCAGGCGCGGAGCCGCTTCGGAGTCGTCATTCACGCTCAGCGTGATGCCGTTTGCGCCCCAAAGCTGCGCGCCGCTGGGCGACACGCGATAGGCGTAGACGTCGCGATCACTGCCGGCGCGCGAGTCGGTGAACACGAGGACGCAGTCGCCGTTCGATGCGCTGGCCAGCGCCCAATCGACAAGCGACGAGGGCTGCGGCTGGACGCTGACGGCGATGCCCCCTGCGGCCCACTGCGCATTTCCGTCGCGGTCGTAGCGCTGCAAGAAGAGGTCGTAGCTGCCGCTGGTGAGATCGTGAAATCCGACATAGCAGCCGCCATCCGGCGTGGCGGCGATCTTGGGCAGCGTCTGCTCCGCCGTGCGCGAGACGACGGCGACGTTCGTCGCCGGGTCGAGCGGCCAGCCGGCGGAGGCGAGCCCCGTGAACACCAACCCCATCGACGAACCTACGACGACCCGACCGAAATGCTTCATCTTCCTCACTCCGATTTGTCGGCCAACCCGACGACTGCTCTCCCCGAACCACTCACTGTAGCGATTTCGGTCTTCGGATCGAAATCAGCCCAGATTCCGCGTTTCAACGCGAATATCGAACCGCCCCAGTTCGGCCATGTATGCCGCGGTCGGCAGGCAGATTTCGAGCGGGCGGGCGCCGGCCGCAATCTGGCCGCGGGCCTGCATCGCCGCCACCAGTGCCGTGGGGAAGGCGGTCGTCCGCTCCATCGACGTGAGGCCGGTGCGGTCGTCGTGGAAGTCGACCAGGTCGTATTGCAGCGTCGACTCCTTACCGCCGCGCCGTCCGCGGACCGCAGCCCGCAGCAGAACCATGTCGCGCATCTGCGGAAAGTCGAGCTGCTTTTCCATGATCTTGCGCAAGACGCGCCGCGGCTGCAGAATTTCTCCGTCGGCGGTCTGCATCTCCTCATCAAAGCAGCCCAGGCCGAAGAGGGCGCGGATCATCGCGAAGTGGCCCGGGTAGCGGATGGTCTTGTAGTCGTAATCGCGGACGCGGCCGGCGAAGGAGTCGGGGCAGGTGCTGGTGCCGCCGGAGGTCACCGCCGCCTCCAGGGTCAGGCGCTCGCTCGCGCCGCCGGGCGCGCGATTGCGCGGCACGTCGAAGTGCAGTTCTTCGAGCTCTGTCAGGGTCGGCACGTCGAGACGGTTGCCGTCGCGCAGAAACTCGCCAAGGCCGCTGTACTCGTTGATCAGCCCCTCAAAATTGAAAACGAGCTTGTAGCCGAGCGGGCCGATCGGCTGCTGCGGCAGACCGCCACAACGAACATGAGCGGCGATCGGCTCGTCGAACTGGGCGATGCCGTGGGCGGCGAGGATGTTGCCCAGCCCGGGCGCGAGTCCGCAATCGGGCACGACGCTGATCTTCGCCCGGGTCGCCGCTTCGTGCCGCGCGAGTTGCTGCCGCACGACGCCGGTGTTGCCGCCCAGATCGCAAAAGCTGACGCCGCAATCGATCGCGATGTCGGTCAATGCGACGTTGAAGCGATACGGCACCGCGGAGATCGCCACGTCGGCCCCGCGGATGACGAGGCGCACGGCGATCGCATCGGCCACATCGGTGACGCGCGATTCGAAGACGCCGGCGCTGCCGGGAAGTAGCGCTTGCAGCCGCGCCACGGCACGCCGCGCGAGCGATTCATCGACATCCGCCAAAATGACGCGCGCGGCCCCGGCATGAGCAGCCAGGCTGTAAGCCAGCGCCACGCCCTGACGCCCCGCTCCGAGAATCGCATAGCTGTGCTTTCGATCGGACATTCAGTCTTTCTCCCGAGCGATGAGGGCCAAACGCGGCGCGGCGGCGCGGCCTTCTACTGCGGCGCGCCGGGCGGCGGCGGAACGGAGAGGCCGTCGATCACGATGTCGGCGACGCCTTTCTCCGGCGCGGAAGCCGGGAGCTGCTCGTCGCTGCGGAAGACGACTGTCAGCACGCGATCGCGCGGCCGAAGAGCGCGCAGGGCCTGCGTCGTGCCACCCAATTGTTCGACGTGAAAGCGCCCCACCACGAGCATCACCGGGCGCGACCCCGACCGCTCGCGCGCCTTGGCGACGCTTTCGGCCATCGCACTGTCCCAAAGCAATTGCGCGTTGAACATCGAGTTCAACAATTCCGGCGACGGCGCGGAAGTCGCGGGCTGAGTGGACGAAGTCGCAGCTCCGGCCGAAGGCGCCCCGACCGGCTGCATCACGATGACATCGTCCGACGCGTGATTCGAGGAAATGGTCGGTGTCGACGGAGCCGACGGCGCTGCGGCGTGGCCACCCATGATCTCCATAAATCGTGCGCGATAGCCGGAATCGGCCTCATAAATCCGTTCGGGCAGAAGAGCCTGCTCTTCCGCCGAGCGACTGGCGCGAAACGCGTCATACGCCAGGCCCGATTTGCGCAGTTCGCGCACCAGCGTGCGCGGCGCGTTGGCCGCGATCACGGGCGCGCGGCCGGCGCGGGCCACTTCGATCAACGGGCGGTGCGAATGGACGTAGCTCTTCCCCTGCCGCGCGGCTTTGCGGAAATCCGGCTCGGTGCTGCTGCCCGCGAGATAGGCGTCGAGCGCGGGCTGCGTGTCGCGCTCGAAAAACTCCATCGCCAGCTTCGGCGCTGCGCCGCGGCGGACCAACTCGCCAAAGAGCGCCGCTTCGATCGCCGTGCAGGTCGGGTGGTTGTGCTCCTCGCCGAAGAGAATCACGTCGGCCCCGGCCGCACGCGATGCGAGGCGCGCGAAGTCGAGCCGGGCGCCGGTCGCCCCGTCGCGAGCGATGTACTGCTCCGTGAGGCTCGCGCCGCCCCAGCGATCCTGCCACTGCACCGTTGCACTGCTGCAACCGACCGTTGAAATCAGCAGCGTACCGAGAACCAGCCATCCGCCTTTGCAGGCGCGCGCACTCCTCATTTCCCACTCTCCGTCGCCGCAAAGTCCTGCGGCCAGCCCCAGCCTCGAATCTCGTTCAGTTGCCGCTCATCGGTCAATTGAAACCGCAGTGGCGTAATCGACACATAGCGCTCGTGAATGGCTTCGAGGTCGCTTTCCGGGTGGTCGCGGTGATCGGGCCAGTCGCCGTCGAGCCAATAGTGAACCCGCCCGAGCTCGTCGAACTGCTTGCGATAGGCGTCTTCCATCGGCGCCAGCGCCATCGGCACACACCGCACACCCAGCGGCCAGCCTTTGTCGCACGACGGAATGTTCACGCTCAGGCACATTCCCCGCGGCGGCCGCGAACTCGCGAAACGCTGAAAGATGCCGCGGGCGACGACCCGCGCCTTCTCAAAATCGAGCACGTCCGACAGCTCTTGCGAAAACGCGATCGCAGGCGTGCCGAAAAACGCGCCCTCGGAGGCGCCCGCCACCGTGCCGCTGTAGAGCACGTTGATGCCCGTATTCGCCCCGTGATTGATGCCGCTCAGCACGAAATCGGGCGGCGCCTCGAGCAGTTCCTTCATCGCCAGCTTTACGCAATCCGCCGGGCTGCCCTGCACCGCCCAGCCTTCGAACGCCTGCCCGACCTGAACACGGTGGGCCAGCAGCGGCGTTCGAATGCTGATGGCGTGGCCGACCGCCGATTGCGGTGACTCCGGTGCGACGACATCGACATGGCCCAAATCGGCCACGGCGCGATAAAGAGCCTCAATGCCGGGGGCCATGATGCCGTCGTCGTTGGTTACAAGGATGCGCATGGAGAGAATGGTACGGCAAACTCAGGGAAGCATGCGTTTGCGGCGCTCCGCCTACGCATGCACGCGCAACGATCCGGGCTACTCGTAGCGCAGCGCCTCGATCGGATCGAGCCGACTCGCCCGCCACGCCGGATAAAAGCCGAAGAACAGCCCGACGCCGCTCGCAAATGCGATGGCCACGCCCGCCATCCAGTAAGAAATTTGCACCGGCAATCCATATTGCCCGACAAACTGCGCCACGCCGTAGCCCGCGAGGAACCCGAGCGCACCGCCGAGCGCGCAGAGGGTGACCGCCTCCACCAGGAACTGCCCCAGCACATGAAATCCGTTGGCGCCGATCGCCATCCGCAGCCCGATCTCGCGCGTCCGCTCAGTGACGCTGACGAGCATGATGTTCATGATGCCGATGCCGCCCACCAACAGCGAGATCGACGCGATCGCCGCCAGCAGCGTGTTAAACGTCTGCGTCGCCGCCGCGTCCACCTGCATCGTCAGCGCCCGATCGATGATGCGGAAGTCGTCGTCCTCTTCCTCGGCCAGACGATGGCGCTGGCGCAGCAGCGAACGCACCTGCGCCTTGGCCACCGCCAGCGGCACGCCCGGCCGCGCCGCCGCAAAGAGCGTCTGCGCCACTTCGTTGCCGGCGAGCTGCGCCTTAAACGTGCCCCACGGAACAAGAATCACGTCGTCGTTGTCGCGCCCGTCGCTGCTGGTGCCCTTTGCCGCCATGACGCCGATCACGCGGAACTGCAGTTGATTAATGCGGATGTCTTCGCCGATCGGGTCCACCGCGCCGAAGAGCTCCTTCACGACCGTCTGCCCCAGGCAACACACGCGCCGACGAAAATCGCTGTCTTCCTGACCAAAGGCGGCCCCGCGCGACGGGCTCCAGCGGCGAATATCGAAGTAGCTCGCCTCGACGCCCTGCACGTTGGATTGATAGTTGCTGTAGGACGAGACCACCTGCACATTGAGCCGGTTGCTGGGCGAAGTCGCGCGAATCGTCGTGCAGCCGTTGGCGATCGCCTTGGCGTCTTCCTCGGCCTGCGTCGGCGTCGTGCCGGCGGCGCCGCGGGCCCCGCCGCGCTGAATGCCCCAGAAGCCGATCATCAGCCAGTCGTCGCCAAGCGTGGCGATCTCCTGCTCGACGCGCTTGCGCGCCCCCTCGCCGATCGCCACCATCGCAATCACCGCGGCCACGCCGATGACGATGCCGAGGATCGACAGAAAGCTGCGGACCTTGTTTTTGCCGAGCGAGTGAAATGCCTCGCCGACCAGCGTTACGGGGCCCATCGCGTTCCTTCCACCTGGCGCCTATTGCAACGCCGGAGCCGTGCGCGGCTGCGGCGAGCGCTCCACCGGCACATCGCTCCGCAGAGTGTCCGACGTGATCAGTCCGTCACGAAACACGATGTTGCGATAGGCGTAGGCCGCCACATCTGCTTCGTGCGTGACGACCACGACGCAGACGCCGTCGGTTTCGTTCAACTCCTTGAACAAATCCATGATCTCGTGACTGGTCTTGCTGTCGAGGTTGCCGGTCGGCTCGTCCGCCAAAATCAGCGGCGGCTTGGTGACCAGCGCCCGCGCGACGGCCACACGCTGCTGTTGGCCGCCCGAGAGCTTGCCCGAGGTGTGCGCCAGCCGATTGCCCAGACCAACCCGCTCGAGCATCGCGGTCGCCCGGCGTCGTCGCTCGCGCCGCGAAACCTTCTGATAGAGCATCGGCAGCGCAACATTGTCGAGGATCGTCGTACGCGGCAGCAGATTGAACGATTGAAACACGAAGCCGATGCGCTGATTGCGAAGATTCGCCAGTTGTCCGCGATTCAGCGTCTTGGTGTCGCGCCCCTCAAAGGCGTAAACGCCCGAAGTCGCCTGATCCAGGCAGCCCAGCACATGCATGAAGGTCGATTTGCCCGAGCCGCTGGCGCCCGTGATCGCGACGAACTCGCCGTAGTCGATGCGGCAATTCACGCCGCGCACGGCATGCACCGCGACCTCGCTCGTGCGATAGATTTTGTGCAGATTTTCGACCGCGATCAGCGTCATGCTTACATAAACCTTCTTCCGCGACCGCCACCGCCGCCCTGCGACCCGAACGGCGAACGACCGGCCGTCGGCGGCGCCGCGGTGGTCAGGATGCGCTCGGTCACAATCTCTGTCCCGGGCGGCAGCTCTTTCGATTCGATCTGCGTGTTGACGCCATCGGTGATGCCCAGTGTCACCGCGAACTCTTTCAGTTCGCCATCGACCAGCCGGAAGACCCGCGGCTGCTTGCGAGCGCCGCGACCGGGCGACCAGTTCAACTCCGCCGCCGACGCCGCGTTCGGATCAAACCGCAGGGCCGCGTTCGGCACCATCAGAATGTCGTCGACCTTTTTCACTTCAAATGTGATCGAGGCCGTCATGCCCGGACGCAGCAGCAGATCGGGATTCTCGACGTCGATCAGCGTCTGATAGGTGACGACGTTGTTGGCGACGGTCTCTTTGTACCGCACCTGCGTCACCACCCCTTTGAACTTCTGCGTCGGATAGGCATCCACCTTGAATTCCGCCGGCATGCCCTCGCGCACGTTGCCGATGTCGTTCTCGCTCACCGCCGCGCTGACCCGCATCTTGCGAAGATCCTGGGCAATCGTGAACAGCGTCGGCGCTTGCAGCGACGCGGCCACGGTCTGTCCGGTGTCGATATCGCGCGAGATCACCACGCCGTCGATCGGGGCGTAAACCTTGGTGTAAAGCAGGTCGATCTCGGCCGTGTCCAGCGAGGACTGGGCCGACTTCACCTGCGCCTCCGCGGCGTGCAGCGCCGCCTTGGCGGCATCGACCGCGATCCGCGCGCTTTGCACTTCGAAATCCGACGACGCGGCACGTGCAAACGCCGCCTCAAGCCGTCGCAATTGCAGTTCGGTCTCGGCCACGCGGGCCGCGGCCTCTTCGACCCGCGCATTCGCGACGGCCAGATCGGCCCGCCGCTGCGCGATCACCGCGGTGATGCGGTCCTGATCCAGCTCAGCGAGCAGGTCGCCGGCCTTCACCGTCGCGTTGAAATCTTTGTACCAGGCGGTGACGTTGCCGCTGACGCGCGAGCCCACCAGCACCTTCACCAGCGGCTCCAAAATGCCCGTCGCGAGCACGGTCTGCGTCAGCGTGCCGCGCTCGACCTTTGCGGTCAGATAGGTCGGAGCGGCCGGAGGCTTGTTGTAGTTTGCGTAGCCGTAGTAACCACCCGCGCCGAGCGCGCCCAATGCCAGAATCGTCAGCAGAAAACGCATCGCTGGTTGCGACCTCCATGGTCGGTGGTTGGGTCGAGTCCGCGCGGCCCGGTCATTCTTCGCGGCGCACGCAGCGCGGGTGAAGCCGGAGCGGCGGGGCATCCGTGACGTTCCGCGTAGATGCTAGTGCGCTCCGGCGCGAATCGCCAAACGTCGAAAGCCGTAGGATCGCCCCCGGCCGCGCTCGCGCGGCGCGCCGCTTGACCGGCGGGCCCCGCCGACCCACCATCGCGTCGCCGCAGCCCCTGCCCCACGCCCTCCGCGACGATCGCTATGATTCTCCCCAACTTCATGTCCGCCGCGACGGTGCGGCGAGCACGAATGGTCGATGCGGAGATGCGTGTCATGCGGAGTATGGTCGCGGGCGGATGGGCGGTCGCGGTGTTGTTCGTGGGCTGTCTGAGCGTCGGATGCACGTTCGACGACCCCAGCCGAAACTACACCAGCCGCGTCATGGGCGAAGCCACCGCCGAGCAGGTCTTCACCGCCGGGGCCGATGTGCTGCGCTCCGAGTTCGGCCAGCTCGCCGAAACCAACGCCGCCGGCCGCCGCATCGTCAGCCAGCCGGTCGAATTCGACACGCGACGCGAGAGCGGCACCGGCCGCGACCTCTACGGCAACTCCACCCGCATGCGGCGAAAAGCCACGCTCGTGGTCGATCAGCGCGGCCGCGAAGTCCTGGCCCGCGTCCGCGTCGATGTCGAGCGCCACGACACGTCGCGCACCCAGCAACTGCAGCGCCCCAACGGCCGATTCTCGGACTATCCGCACGAAGAAACTCCCGGCGAACGCGACGCCGCGACGACCCGCGACCAAAATGCGGTTTGGGTCCGCGCGCGGCGCGATCTGCCGCTCGAAAATGAGCTGCTGCGGCTGCTCGGACAGCGCTTCGCCCCGACCGGCGATGTCCGTCCGACGACCCAGCCCGCGACCAAAAAGTAGCTGAAAATTCTCCGAGCCGACGCTCGAAGTGCGCGAGCGTCGTGCCTCGCGCGCGGCACTCCGATTTCCTTCTCGCTCCCACCGCAAGACGCCGCACCGGCTCAGTGCTACGCTGCGCTTCAGCGGCGACCGACCGCCGCAATGCTGCCATTGTTCACGCGAGGTTCCCAACCATGAATCATTTGCTTGTCACCGGCTCGATCGGAATCGATACCGTCGAAACACCGCTCGGCCGCGCCGAAAACGTCCTGGGCGGCTCGGCCGTCTATTTCTCCCTCGCCGCCGCGCTCTATGCGCCGACGCGCATGGTGGCCGCCGTCGGCGGCGACTTCGATGATCGATTGCTCGCGCCGCTCAAGGCACGCGGCGTCGACGTCAGCGGCATCGAGGTGCGCCCCGGCAGCCGCACGTTTCGCTGGTCGGGCCGCTACGAAGGGGCGATGAACGAGGCTCAAACGACCGCCGTCGCGCTCAACGTTCTGGCCGAAGACGCGCCGAAGATCCCCCCTGCCTTCACCGACAGCCGCTGCCTCTTTCTGGCCAATACTCACCCGGCGATTCAGGCCGAATTCGCTCAGCGCTTTAAGCACTGCGAGTTCATCATGTGCGACACGATGAACTTCTGGATCGAGACCGAAGGAGCGGCGCTGGCCACGGCGCTTAAGAACGTCCACGGCCTCGTCCTCAACGAAGGCGAAGCCCGACTCATGACCGGTCGCACAAACCTCATCACCGCGGGCCGCGAAATCCTCCGCCGCGGACCGCGCGTCGTCATCATCAAAAAAGGCGAACACGGGGCGCTCATGTTCACCGGCGACGAAGTTGCCTCGCAGCCCGCCTTCCCGACCGAAAAGGTCGTCGACCCCACGGGTTGCGGCGACACCTTCGCCGGCGCGCTCATGGGCTACCTCACGTCCAAGGGCAAGTTCGACTCCGCCACGATCCGCGCCGCGATGGCCCGTGGAGCGGCCGCCGCTTCGATCGTGCTCGAATCGTTCTCGATCGACGCCAGCGCGGGCGCCACCAAAGCGATCGTCGAAGAGCGCGTCGCCGGCCTGCGGCGTGCGTCCAGTTTCGAGTAAACGAGTCGCTCAAATTCGTCATTGAGAATCGTCCCGCTGCGCTCTGAGAGCGCAGCGGCTCTGTTTCCGGCTTGGGGCGGGCCGATTGAGCGATTGATTTACCGGAGGGGCACGTGTGCTGCTGCACACGGCATCGGGGATCGGCTGCGCACGGCCTAGATTTGGATTAAAACCGCCCAAAAACCAAGTGCGCCCGGCCCAACAGCTGCGTCATGGTTAACCAAGACGCAACGCGGACCGAGCGCACTCAATTGTCTGACAAAGTTCGCCGGCGAACCCGATTACGGGTTGATGCCGCCGACCATGTTGTTCTGCAGACCGGCCTTCGGCCAGGCGGTGTTCGAACCGGCGACGAGGCCGGTGTAGGCCGAGAGGTTATCCGTGCCAAAGCGGACCAGAACGGCCGCCGGCACCGGGAAGACGTCGAGGCGATAATCGTTGCCACGACGCATGTAAGTCAAGCTCGACTGTTCGATCGCGTCGGTCGTGCTGACGTTCGCCAACTCCTGACCAGGCGAAGTCAGGGCCGAGGCAGCCGTCGAGCGGGCCGAGGCATCGAGGAACAGCGCGTTGTCGGTGTTCAGGCGCTTGTGCCAGCCGTACAGGTTAATCGGCGGGACAATCTGGTCGCCGCTGCCGTTGAAGCCGATCATGTTGAAGAACACCGGCTCGCCGACGAGGATCGTGCGGCTGGTTTCGGTCAACTGACCGAGGCGGTGGCCGGCGGGGCCGTAGGTGACGGCGCGACCGCCCGCGGAGGTCGAGAAGAAGCTGCCGCGATAGCTGTTGCCCTGAATGTCATACAGCTTCTTCTTGCGGGCCGAACCCAGAATGTCGTCAATCGCGGGGTTGTTCGGATAACCGACGTCCGACGGGCATTCGAAGACCGGAGTCTTGAAGCGGTCGTTACCGGTCATGTTCGGGTAGATCGTGTTGTTGAGCGGACGGTTGACCGCGTCCATCAACTGCAGGATCGGCTGACCCGCCTCAGGATTGCCGTTCGGGTCAAAGCGGCGAACGAAGTTGGTGTTCACACCGGCGGTGAAAGGCCAGGCTTCGACCGCATCGCGACCGCCCCAGGTCCACCAGCTGATATACAGGTAAATCGTGAAGGGAATCGGCGTCGGCGAGTCGGCATAGACGCGCTGCACCGGAACCGCGTGCTCCTTCGCATCCGTGGCGGCGTAGGAGGCCATGCCGTTGCCGAGCTGCTTGAGGTTCGACAGGCAGTAGGCGCGCTTGGCCTGCTCGCGAGCGCCCTGCAGGCTCGGGATCAGGATCGAGATCAGCAGCGCGATGATCGCGACGACCACCAGCAGCTCGATCAAGGTGAAACCAGACCGACGTGAACGTTGCATTTCGAAGCTCTCCTGTGTTGGCCTCAGGTCGCGGGAGCGACGTTTAGCCGAATGCGAATAAAAAGGCATGATGCCTAGATTGCGAACTGCCAATTCATTCAGACAACCAACGCCGCGCAGAGATTGTTCCAGCGGTACAAAAAAACTACCACGCTTGGCCGGCACGTCATCCATGCCCGCCGCAGGCAACGCCGCTTTTATCGGACGACTGCCTCGGTGCCAATGTCGTTAACAGAGGGATAATACCGGTCATAACGTCCGGCTTCAATATCATTGGCCGTTTCTGCGCAAAAGTGTCAGAACCCGTTGGCAAACGGCCGCCTTCTGCGCCCTTTCGCCAGCCTTCGCTGGGTTTGCGCTCCTCAGAACGCGAAGCAATCGCACCCCGCACTGCCCCAAATCCCTCCGGGACCGAGGCGGCGCTCCACCCCGCCTGAAGACCGAGCACAGCCGCAGCCCGCCAGGGCGACTCGATCCTTGGCGTCGCGCGGGGCGATTGCAGACGACTGATATCCGCCATACCGCTTCACGGGCGACCAATCGGGGCTAACCGGGAGCGGCGGCGGGGCGAGCTCGCGAAATGCATCGTCTGCGGCGTGAACGAGGCGGCCGCCCATCACTGTGAGCAACGACGTAATCGCGCGCGTCTCAGCGGCGGGGATCGTCATGCAGTCTTTGGACATGACCGCAAAGTCGGCGAATTGACCGGGCTTGATCGAGCCTTTGGCAGCTTGCTCGCCGCTGAACCAGGCAGAGCCGACCGTGAGCGTGCGGAGGGCTTCTTCGCGCGAGAGCAGATTGGATTCGTCGTAGAGCGAGAGGCCGCCGACGGTCTGGCCGCTGATCATCCATGAGAAAGCGACCCACGGGTTGTAGCTGGCGACGCGGGTGCCGTCGGTGCCGCCGCCAACGGGAATTCCCAGATTGAGCATCTTGCGGAGCGGCGGCGTGTGCTTGGCGGCGTCGGCGCCGTAGCGGTCGACAAAGTATTCGCCCTGATAGGCCATGCGATGCTGGATCGCGATTCCGCCGCCGAGGGCGCGGATGCGGTCGAGGTTGCGGTCGCTGACGGTCTCGGCGTGGTCGAAGAACCAGCGCAAGCCGTTGAAGGGCACATCGCGATTGACGCGTTCGAAGATCGTGAGAAAGCGCGAAATCGATTCGTCGTAAGTGGCGTGCAGGCGGAAGGGCCAGCGGTTTTGCGCGAGCAGCGTCACGACATCGGCCAATTCCGTTTCGAGCTTGTCCGCCAAGTCGGGCCGCGGTTCGAGGAAGTCTTCGAAATCGGCCGCTGACATCACGAGGTTTTCGCCGGCGCCGTTGTGGCGGAGCATGTCGTCGCCCTGCCCCGGTTTGACCATGGTCATCCAGCGCTTGAAATCGGCGAGCTCGCTGCCGGCCTTCTGCGCGAAAAGGTTGTAGGCGATCCGCACGCTCATCTCTCCGCGGCGATGGAGCTCCTGGATGATGGCGTAGTCTTCGGGGTAGTTCTGAAACCCGCCGCCGGCGTCGATCACGCTGGTGACGCCGAGGCGGTTGAGCTCGCGCATGTAGTGGCGCGAGGAGTTCAACTGATCTTCCGGCGACAGGCGCGGACCGAGCGAGAGCGTCTTATAGAGGATGTAGGCGTTCGGTTTGGCGACCAGCAGCCCGGTCGGCTCGCCGTTGGAATCGCGCTCGATGAAGGCGCCCGGCGGCGCGGGCGTGTCCTTTGCGTAGCCGACGGCCCGCAGCGCGGCGCGATTGAGCAGAGCTCGGTCGTAGAGATGCAGGATGAAAACGGGCGTGTCGGGTGCGGCCGCGTTCAGCTCGTCGAGAGTGGGCAGACGGCGCTCTTTGAATTGATATTCGTTCCACCCGCCGACGACGCGGACCCACTGCGGCGGCGGGGTGATACGGGCCTGCTGGCGGACCATTTCGAGCGCGTCGGCCAGCGAGGAGACGCCATCCCAGCGCAGCTCCATGTTGTAGTTCAGGCCTTCGCGAATGACGTGGAGGTGCGAGTCGTTGAGGCCGGGGATGACGCGACGACCGCCGGCGTCGACGACGCGCGTGTTGGGGCCTCGCAGCGGCATGATCTCGCGTTCGTCACCGACCGCGACGAAGCGATCGCCCGCGACGGCGAAGGCCGTGGCGTTGGGGGTTTTTGGGTCGAGGGTGGACAGGCGGGCGTTGTGAAGGATGAGGTCGATGGCTGGGGCGCTGCCGGCGCCATTTTGATTCGCGGCGAACGCGGGCCAACCAGCGGCGAAGCCCACGGATGTCGCGACGCCACCCTTGAGGAGATCACGACGGGAGATTGCGGATTGAGCATGCATACCAAGGCTCCGGCAAAATGCGTTTCGGCCTTCGGCGAATCGTGGGTTGTTTTTCAATCAACCCACCCGTTCCACCCGCGCTGCCATCATGAAATTCGGGGCAGTACCTGAGCAAATAGCAGCTCGATGAGCTGCGACCCGTGGGGCGTGCTCCAATCCTGAGCGAGCTCCGCGATCAGCGTATTCGTGGCGGTTAGGACGACCCCGCCGCGCTCCATCCGCCGGCGTGACATCTCCTCGGAGATCTCGAAGGGTGAGCCGGAAGCGTCCATCACGGCCTGCACACTGAACCCTTCCTGAACCGCGCTGATGGATGGGTAGACCAGGCAAACGTCGGTCGTCACGCCGGCCATGATCAATTTGCGCCGCCCGGTCGCAAGGACCGCGTTCCGGAAGTTGGCATCGGCCCACGCATTCACGACTCCCGCGCGCTTGATCCGCTGCTCAAACGCCGTAGGCAGGATCGCCTTCAGTTCGGGGATCAGAGGCCCTTGGAGCCGCTCCTCCTGCGAACTGGTGAGGACGACCGGCATATTCAGTATTCGAGCCGCCGAAGCGAGCGCGATGGTATTGCGCCTCGCGACCTCCAAGGGGAGGTTTTTGATCAACTGCATGGTGCCGACCTGATGGTCGATCAGGAGCAGCGCGGAATCGTCCGCGCGAAACGTCGGGAACATCAAATCTCCGATCGTAAAAAATCGCTTTGGAACGAAACGAGGTTACAGGCTTGGGCGCGTCGAGTTGTCCTCGTCACGGACGAAGAGGCGGGCTGCGCGACGTTCACATCACCCGCCGACTTTGCGAGCGCTGGCGCGGCTCAGCCCGACCGACGCTTGCTGACTTACTTGTGACCGCCTTCCTTCGCGCCGAACATCGAATAGGCGTAGTGGATGCCGACGCCATACGCGCCGCCGTGCTCCTTGGCGATGCCGGTCACCGGGGCGTAAGTCTCCTGACGGGCCCAGTCGCGCTGCCACTCGAGCATGACCTGCTGCCAGGTGACCGGAACCGCGCCGGCCTGCGTCAGGCGGCGAATGGTCTCGTCGTGGGCTTCCTTGCTGGTGCCGCCGCTGGCGTCGGTGACGACGTAGACCTGATAGCCCTCGCGCAGCGCCTCGAGCGTCGGCATGTTGACGCAGACCTCGGTCCAGAGACCGGCAATGATCAGCTTCTTGCGGCCGGTCTTGGCGAGTTCCGCGACGACGCGCTTGTCGTCCCAGGTGTTCATGCTGGTGCGGTCGTAGATCGTGTTTTCGGGATAGACGGCGCGGATTTCCGGCAGAATCGGCCCCGAAAAGCTCTCGGCGGCGACGGTCGTCAGAATCGTCGGCACGCTGAAAGCCTTGGCGGCCTTCGCCAGAGCGACCACGTTGTTTCGCAGAAGCTGCCGCTCGTGGCTGAAGACTCCGAAAAGCATTTGCGGCTGGTGATCGATCATGAGCAGGACGCTGTTTTGCGGCGTTAGCAATTCAGTACGCCAGTCGTTGGCGGGGTTGGCGGCGGTTTGGGCCTGCGCGGCGACGGGCGCCGCCGAGCGGAAAGCCATGGCGGCGAGGCCGAATGCGGCGAGGGCGCCGACCGCGAAGAACCGGGCGTTGGACCAGCGAACAGAACGTGAGTGCATGAACTGGGTCTCCTGGTTTGAGTTGAAAGCTTGGTTGGTCGACGATGGTAGTTCGTTTCGCGCAGTCGTCCCTTGCGGCTTGAGAATTCAGCGTTGACTGAAGTTTCGCGCGGGGGAGAAAGGCGCGTTCGAGTCGCGCGGCGTGTGGCCCTTTAGCGCGCATGCCTCGACGCGGCTCGAACGCATGTTGCCTTGGCGGGCGTGCGCGGTTGCGGCGGTGTCGGCTCGATCCGGAAAGCAATCGACCTTTGACACCCGGCCCGGCGGCAACCATACTCTTATCTGTCGAGCGCGAGCCGCGCCTTGGCCGCGAGTTGAACCGAGGCGACCGGAGCCGCAATGGCCCCGGGCGTGAGCCAGCCCAGCACAGGAGTTCCCGAATGGCGGGACGCCCAGCCCCCAGCCGCGCAAGCGGTTCCAACGGATTGCTGTACGGCCTGATTGCCTTCGTCGTCACGACGGTCCTCTTCCTCGGCCTCTTCATCTTCATGCTGACCAAAGTGAAGTCGGCCGAAGACGCGGTCGTGCAGGCGGAGCGTCGGCTGAAGAGCTTCGGCTCGCCGCCGCAGTTCTACGTCAGCGAGTCGGCGGCCCGCGGCAACATGCCCGTGGCGCAGTTGATGGCGCAAGAAATCGGCTCTTTGGGTGAACTGGTCGCGGGCAAGGCCGAAGTCGGCCCCGCCATCCGCGACTACGCCGCGACCGTGCTCACGCAGGTTTCTGCGGCGCACTCGGCTCAGGTTCGCCCGAATGACACGTTGACGGGCGCGCTGACCCGGCTGAGCGAGGCGCTGACCGGCGCCCAGCGCGAGCTGGCCGGCATGAACGCGAAATTCACCACGGCACAGACCGAGCTCGAACGGCTCGCCGCGGAGCAGACGGCGCTGCGCGAGCAATTTGAATCGACCAGCAAAGACTTCGCCGAGAAACTCGCAGCGGCCGAGGCCCGGCGCGATGAGACGCTCTCGGAAAAGGATAAGCAAGTCGAAGGGCTGACGGCCTCGCTCGACCAGTCGACGCAGGACCTGAGTTCGCTGAAGCGCGATTCGCAGAGCTACGCCCGCGACGCGGAATTCGCCCAGGCCCGCCTTTCGCGCCAACTCGGCGATTTGCAGACGCAGATCCGCCAGCTCAAGCCCAGCCAGTTTGACCCGGATGCGATTCTTCGCAACGCCGACGGCAAGGTGCTGCGGGCCATTCCGGGCAGCGACGTGGTCTATGTCGGTCTCGGCGAGCGCGACGGTGTGAGTGTCGGCCTTGGGCTAGAGGTTTACTCCAAGACCGGCGAGCAGCGCGACGGCGTGCGCGGAAAGGCGTCGCTCGAGATCGTCACCATTTCGGAAAAGGTCAGCGAGTGTCGCGTGACGCGTCGGACCGCGGGCGCGCCGATTCTCGAAGGCGACCTGTGCGTGAACATCGCCTTCGCCAAAGACCGCAAGCCCAAGTTCGTCGTTCGCGGCGATTTTGATCTGAATTACGACGGCAATGTCGATGCGGCCGGACGCGAAGGCATCGAGGCTCTGGTGCGTCAATGGGGCGGGCAGGTGGCCGACGAGTTGAATGAGTCGGTCGACTACCTGGTGATCGGCCTCGCGCCGCAGATCCCCGTTGCCCCGAGCGGCGAGCTGACCGACATCGTCCGCGATCAGCAGTTCCAAAAGGAGCTGGAGGCGAGCAAATTCGCCGAGGTGGTGCAGAAGGCCAGCCTCTACGGCATTCCGACCATCACGCAGAACCAGTTCCTGTTCCTGACCGGCTACTCGGGAGACGCGCCCGTGCGCGTCTCGCGCTGAATGCGCGGCGTGCGGCAGGGCTGAGCGAAGCATGCGAGCGCAGGTGCAACGCGTGAGCCGCGCGTCGGTGACGGTCGACGGCGCGGTCGTCGGACGGATCGACGCGGGCTTTTTGGCTTACGTCGGCGCTCAAGCGGGGGACACAGCGAGCGATGCAGCGTACATCGCCGACAAGCTCGCCAACCTGCGCGTCTTTCTCGACGACGCCGGCAAGATGAATCGTTCGATTCTCGAAGCGGGTGGGTCAATTTTGCTGGTGAGTGCGTTTTCGCTGCTGGCCGACGCGCGGCAGGGCCGACGCCCCAGCTTTATCGCGGCGGCGCCGCCGGAAGAGGCGACGGCGCTTTTGCTGTTGGTCGAGCAGTCGTTGCGGGGAACGGGGATTCGGGTCGAGACGGGGCAGTTTCGCGCGCACATGCTGGTCGAAAGCGTCAACGACGGTCCGATTTGCATTCCCCTTGATTCTCGCAAGCTGTTCTAGGGGACATCATTTCGCCGACTGTCAGCCGACGCGCGTAACCGCCAAAACGCGATTCTGCGCGAGCGTTCGCTCGCTGCACGCCACCAGCCTTAGCGGCGAATGACGCGAAGCGGCGGGCGACACCCGCCCTACCGCCTACGGGCCATTCGTCGAAGGCCTGCGAGTATGCAGGCCGCTACGGAGCGCCGGCGTCCGTTGCTCCGTCGCTGGGAGGAGGCGTGCTTTCGTCGCTGCGCCGCTCCGTCGCTTCTTCGCCGTCTTCTCGAACCACCTTCGCGACGGCCACCACGCGATCGTCATCCTCCACACGAATCAGCTTGACGCCCTGTGTGGCGCGGCCGATGTCGCGCAGTTCATTGGCGCCCGTACGCAGCAGAATTCCGCTCGACGTGATGATCATGAACTCGTCGCCATCGCTGATCGCCCGCAGCGCAACGACCTTTCCGTTGCGCTCGGTCGTGCGGATATTGATGACGCCTTTGCTGCCGCGACGCGTCTTGCGATACTCCTCCAGCGGCGTGCGCTTGCCGAAGCCATTTTCGCAGACGGTGAGCAGGCTCATGCCGGGCTGAATGACGACCATGTCGATCACGATGTCGTCCTCGCGCAGGTCGATGCCGCGCACGCCGCGAGCCGATCGGCCCATCGAGCGCACATCATCCTCGTCGAAGCGACATGCCATGCCCTCGCGTGTGCCGAGGACGATTTCGTCTTTGCCGGTGGTCAGCGCTACGCCGGCCAGTGAATCGCCCTCTTCCAGCTCGATCGCGGCGATGCCCGCGGCCCGCGGACGGCTGAATGCCGAGAGCGGCGTCTTTTTCACGACACCCTTGGTGGTCGTGAAGAAGACGAAATTCTCCTCAAACTGCTTCACCGCCAAGACGGCGACCTGCTTCTCCTCGCTCAGGAACGTCAGCAGATTTTGAATCGCGCGGCCGCGGGCCGTGCGGTTCATGGTGGGAATGTCATACACGCGGAGCCAGTAGACCCTCCCGCGATTCGTGAAGAACAGCAGGTGGTCGTGCGTGCTGGCGGTCATCAGGTGCGCGATGAAATCGCCGTCCTTGTTCTCCGTCCCGCGAATGCCGCGGCCGCCGCGCCCCTGCGAGCGATAGGTGTCCATCGGCACGCGCTTGATGTAGCCCTCGTGCGAGAGCGTGACGATGACGTCTTCGCGCTGAATCAGCGCATCGGTGTCGATCTCCCCGATGGCGCCTTCGAGCCGCGTCCGCCGCGCGTCGGCAAATTTCTCTTTCAGTTCGCGACAGTCTTCGGAGATGATGTCGAGCACGCGACGGCGATCGGACAAAATCAACTCGTAGCCGGCGATCTCATCGGCCAGTTGGCGGCACTCGCCCGCCAGCTGCTCGATCTCGAGCCCGGTCAGTTTGCGCAACTGCATCGAGAGAATCGCGTCGGCCTGCACGCGGGTCAGGAACTGCTCTCCCGCCCCGGCACGATCGAGGAATACCTGCGGCAGCAGCTTGCGCACCGTCGCCTGCTCGCTCAGGCGAAGCGCCTTCGCCATCAAGCGCTGTCGCGCTTCGTCGACATCCGCGGAGCTGCGAATGATCTTGATGATCTCGTCGATGTCCGCGACCGCGAGGATCAGACCCTCGACGATGTGGGCGCGCTGCCGTGCCTTCCGTAGCAAATATGCCGTCCGGCGACGGATGACCTCGACGCGGTGCTCGATGAATTGCTCAATGAGCTGCTTGAGATTCAGCGTGCGCGGCACGCGATTGACCAGCACCACGTTCATCACGTGGATGTTCGATTGCAGCGGCGTGTATTGCCAAAGCTGATTGGTGACGACCTGAATGTTTGCGTCGCGCTTCAGCACTATCACCAGGCGCACCATCGCATCACGGCCCGATTCATCGCGGACCTCATCGATGCCCTTGATGTTGCCGGCCTCGATCGCCTCGCCCAGCCGCTCCTTGATGGTGGGCAGCAACACACCGTAGGGAATTTCGTTGACGACGATCTGAAGGCGACCGTTCCGCGTCTCCTCAGTGGTCAGCACGGCGCGCACCGTGATCGACCCGCGGCCGGTTTCATACGCATCACGAATGCCGCCGGTGCCGTGAATCACCGCGCCGGTCGGAAAATCGGGGCCGGGCACGATCTGCATCAGGGCGTCAATATCGATCTCGGGGTTGTCGATCACCGCGACGATCGCGTCGCAGATTTCGCCCAGGTTGTGCGGCACCAGACGCGTCGCCATGCCGACGGCGATGCCTTCCGAACCGTTCACCAGCAGATTCGGGAATTTGCACGGCAGGACGACCGGCTCTTTTTTCGTGTTGTCGAAATTGTCTTCGTGGTCGACCGTTTCGTACTCGAGGTCGAGCAGCATCGACTCGCCCAGCGGCGCGAGGCGGGCCTCGGTGTATCGCATCGCCGCGGGCGGGTCGCCGTCGATGCTGCCGAAGTTGCCCTGCTTGTCGATCAGCAAGGCCCGCATGTTCCATTCCTGCCCCATGCGGACGAGCGTCGGATAGATGACGCCTTCGCCGTGCGGGTGATATTTGCCCATCGTCTCGCCGCAGATCAGGGCGCACTTGCGATGCTTGTTGCGCGGGCTGAGGTTGAGGTCGTGCATGGCGACGAGAATGCGGCGCTGCGAAGGCTTCAGCCCGTCGCGCACGTCCGGCAGAGCGCGAGCCATGATGACGCTCATGGCGTAGGTCAGGTAGGAATCCTGCATCTCCTGCGCCAGCGGCGTGATGATGTCGGACGAAGAGGGTGACGGAGCACCGGCGGGGATATCGCTCATGCGGTCCTTCGCGAAAACAAATCGAGCCAGACCCCGCGAAAGCGCCGCGCCGACGCCCCTTGCGGGAGTGCGATTCTTTCCACGAATTCTACGGCAAACCGCCCGATTTCTGTAGCGCCGATCGCCGCTTTGTCCCGCCACGTCCCGCCTACCTGTTGCCGCCGCGCCGATTCGCCGTTTCACCGCGTCCGCTCCTGCAGCCTCTCGCCAGTAGACATACAATCCCCCTCGAAAGCGAGGTGTCGTTGTTTAGCGGAATCGTGGAAGGTCATCGGCCGGTCGTGGCGATCGACGCGGCGCCGAGAAAGTCGGCTCGCGGCGACGATGTGTACCGTGTGTCGATCGCCATGGCCGAATTGGCCGACGACGCCGTCATGGGCGCATCGATCGCGATCAACGGCGTTTGCCTGACCGTCATGGATCGAGCCGGCGACGTGCTGAGCTTTGAGGCCGTGCCCGAGACCATGCGACTGACCAACCTCGGCCGGCTGCGCGTCGGCGATGCGGTAAATGTCGAGCGCTCCATGCGCGCCGGCGCGCGGGTCGACGGCCATTTCGTGCAGGGACACGTCGACGGCGTCGCCACGGTCGTCGAGATCGATAGGGCCGACGGCGGCTACAAGCTTTGGATTCGACCGCCGGCGGAGCTGATGCGCTACATGGTCCGCAAAGGTTCGATCGCGCTCGATGGCGTGAGCCTGACGCTGGTCGACGCCGACGCCGCTCGCGGGCTGTGCTCGGTGGTGCTCATCCCGACGACGCTCTCCTGGACCAATCTCGGACAGCGCGCCGCCGGCGATGGGATCAACGTTGAGAGCGACGTCTTTGCCCGGCTGGTGGTGACGCGGCTCGACGCGCTCTTCGACGAATTGATCGCGAACGGCCGAGATCCGCGCGAAGCCATCGCCCTCGCCAGCGCGCGGAGCGGCCGATGAGCGACAACTTTCCCTCCATGACAATCCATAAGCCGCTCATCGGCATCACGATTGGCGATCCACTGGGCGTCGGGCCGGAGGTCGTGGTCAAAGCGCTCGCTGACGCTTCGCTGCGGTCGCGGGCGCGCTTCCTCATCTTCGGGGCACAGGACCCGCTCGAATTCGCCGCCGACCTGGCCGAGATCACGCCCTATTGGTGGCGCGAGCCGTTTGATCAGGTCGGCGATGTGCGCACCGGCGTGCTGCTGGCCGATTTCGACGACCTGCCGCCGATGCGGGTCGGCCCGAACGATGCCCACGAGGCCGATGCCAACGCCGGCCGGGCGTCATTCCGCTTTCTCGACGAGGCGCTGCGATTGGCCGCCGCCGGACGCATCGACGCGATCGTCACCGGACCGATCTGCAAGGAAAGCTGGGTGATGGCGGGGCATAAGTACGCCGGTCACACCGAACTGCTGGCCTACCGCTTCGGCGAACGACGAGTGACCATGTCCTTCATCGCCGATGATCTGCGTGTTGCGCTGGCCAGCGATCATGTCCCGCTATTCGACCTGCGCAATCGATTCACCATCGGCCTCGTGCATCAGCCGATCGACCTGCTTCACCAGGCGCTGCGCGATGATTTCGGAATCGCCTCGCCACATATCGGCGTTTTGGGGCTGAATCCGCACGCCGGCGAAGGCGGACTGCTGGGCGACGAGGAGCAACGCATCATCGAGCCGGCGATCGCGATCGCCCGCAGCCGCGACATCCGCGTCAGCGGCCCGATCCCGGCCGACACCGCGTTCATTCCCGACGCGCTGAAGAAATACGATGGCATCGTGGCCATGTATCACGATCAGGGGCTGATCCCGGTCAAGATGCTGGCCTTCGATCGCGCCGTAAACCTGACGCTCGGCTTGCCGATCGTCCGCACCAGCCCGGATCATGGCACGGCATTCGACATCGCCGGCCGAAATCGCGCCCGACCGGGCAGCATGCGGGCGGCCATCTCCCTCGCGATCGACCTCGCCGAGCGGCGGCGGGCGGCGAGCGGCGAGTATCGATTGGCCAATAGCGGTTAGAGAGCCCGCGGGGCAGACCGCGTTCCCGCGGCGTCGGCCGGCCGCCCGGGCGCCAAAGGTCGATTTCTAAGCCTTCTTCGCGCGCGGTTCTCTTGAATCCCCGGACCTTCGCTATAACACTCCCTGCGCACAAAGCGTCGCCCCGCTGTGCCGGAGAAGCTCCAGCTTGGATTTGCTGCGAATCACCGAGATCGCCGACGCCGTTCGGCAACGACGAACGACCGCGCGCGAAGTCTGCGCCGCGGCGTTGCGACGCATCAGCGCGGCCGACGCCGGGCTGCGCGCGATGCTCGATGTTCACGCCGACGCCGCCCTCGGCCGAGCGGACGAGATCGATTCGCGAATCGCCGCAGGCGGACATGGCGCAGTCGGCCCGTTGGCGGGCGTCCCCGTCGCCATCAAGGACAATATCTGCACGCGTCAGGGCAAAACGACCTGCGGCTCGCGCCTGCTCGAAAACTACCGCTCGCCCTACGACGCCACCGCGGTCGAGCGGCTGCTCCAAGCCGGCGCGGTGATCGTCGGCAAGACCAATCTCGACGAATTCGGCATGGGCAGCTCGACCGAAAACAGCGCCTTCGGCTGCACCCGAAATCCGTGGGACCAGACTCGCGTGGCGGGAGGCTCCTCGGGCGGGTCGGCGGCCGCCGTCGCGGCCGGCTTCGCATCCGCGGCCCTCGGCTCCGACACCGGCGGCTCAGTCCGCCAACCCGCGGCTTTTTGTGGCGTGGTCGGGCTCAAGCCCACCTACGGACGTGTGTCTCGCTACGGTCTGGTCGCCTATGGGTCGAGTCTCGACCAGATCGGCGCGATCGCCAACAGCGTGGCCGATGCCGCGTTGCTGCTCCGCGTGATGGCGGGCACAGACCCGCGCGACAGCACCTGCACCCCCGCGCCACCGCCCGACTTCGGCCCCCTGCTCGACCCCGCCCACTCGATCTCGCCACAGGGCATGCGGTTGGGCGTGGTGCGCGAACAGCTCGGCGAAGGGCTCGATGCGGAAATCCGCGCCGCAATCGAAAAACTGCTGGGCGATTGGCGCGCGGCGGGCGGCGAAGTGGTCGAAGTCGCCACGCCCAATGTCGAATATGGAATTGCCGCCTACTACCTCACGGCCTGCGCAGAGGCCTCCAGCAATCTGGCCCGCTTCGACGGCGTGCGCTACGGCAATCGCGCCGGCGGCGGCAACGGAATTCGCGAACTCTACGAACGCAGCCGCGGCGACGGCCTGGGCGACGAAGTGAAACGCCGCATCATGCTCGGCGCGTTCGCGCTCTCGGCCGGATACCACGATCAGTTCTATGAGCAGGCGCTCCGCGTTCGCCGGCTCATCCGCCAGGACTTCGATGCGGCGTTCGCACGCTGCGACGCCATACTCGGGCCGACCACCCCGACCCCGGCCTTCGGCGTCGGCGAAAAATCGACCGACCCGATGCAGCTTTACCTGGCCGACGTCTATACCGTTCCCGCGAATCTCGCGGGCGTGCCCGCGATCTCGCTGCCGCTGGCCCTCTCACGCGGCGGCCTGCCGATCGGCGTGCAGCTTCACGCCGGCATGATGCAGGAACCGACGCTTTGCAAAGCCGCCCGCGCGATCGAGTGCATCCGCGGTGAATTCGCTCGACCCAGCTTCGCGGGAGCCGCGACATGACCATGTTGATCGAAACGGATTTCGTTCGCCCGCGCCGCACCAAGATCGTCGCCACGCTCGGGCCGGCCACCGCCGAACGCGACAAATTGCGAGACCTGCTGGCCGCGGGCGTCAACGTCTGTCGCCTGAACTTCAGCCACGGCACCGACGCCGACCATGAGCGCATGCTCAACATGGTCCGCGAGGTGTCGCAGGAGCTGGGGCAATACACCGCCGTGCTCGGCGACTTGTGCGGACCGAAGATTCGCCTGAACGAAGTGCCCAAGGGCATGGTGCTGGAGACCGGCGAAGAGCTGCGCTTCATCCGCGGCGCGGCGCCGGCCGTGAAGGGCGCGCTCACGATCTCCTATCCCCACTTCGTCGACGAAGTCCGCATCGGCGATCGCATCTATATCGACGACGGGCTGGTGCGGCTGCTGGTGGTAGATCGCACCGAAGACGCCATTCACTGTCGCTGCACGGTGGGCGGGGCGATCTCGACCCGCAAGGGCGTGAACCTGCCCGATACCCCCCTGTCGATCTCGGCCCTGACCGAAAAAGATCGCACCGACCTGCATTGGGCCGTCAAACATCATCTGGACTACATCGCGCTCAGCTTCGCCCGCAAGCCGCACGATGTGATCGAGCTGCGACAAATCCTGAAGGCGTCGGACAGCGACCTGCCGATCATCGTCAAAATCGAGAAGTCCGAAGCGATCAAGCACCTCGACGAGTTCATCGCCATCTCCGACGGAATCATGGTCGCCCGCGGCGACCTGGGCGTCGAGATGGACATCTGGCAGGTGCCGCTGATGCAGAAAGACATGGCCCGCAAGGCGCGCGACGCCAACAAACCCTGCATCGTCGCGACGCAGATGCTGCAGAGCATGGTCGCCAACCCCATGCCGACGCGAGCCGAGGTCAGCGACGTCGCCAACGCCATCTTCGACGAGGTCGACGCCGTCATGCTCTCGGCCGAATCGGCCAGCGGCGAATATCCCGTCGAGTCGGTCGAAATGATGGACCGCATCGTCCGCACCACCGAGGCCTATCTCGATCGCTCGCCGCGACCCGAATATTCGTCGATCTGGGCATCGGAAAATGCCATCGCCTCGACCGTGGCGCTCGGCGCGGTGCGCATGGCGGAGCGGATTCAGGCGTCGGCGGTCGCCGTCTGGTCGACCTCCGGCGCGACGGCGCGGATGGTCTCGCAACATCGCATGCACATCCCGGTCGTCGGGCTGACGCGATCCGAGGCGGTCTGTCGGCGGCTGAACCTCGTCTACGGAATCATCCCGGTGCAGGTCGAGCCGGTCGCGCACCCGGGACGCATGGCCGAAATGGTCGATGCGATCGTGATCAGCAAGCACCTTGCAAAAGCGGATGATCGGATCGTCGTCGTCTCGTCGACGAAGCCGACGGTCGTGGGAACGACGGACATGACGCTCGTACATCGCGTGCGCGAGACGAGCGGCTGAACCGCACCACCCATGGCGCGGCCCGCGTCCTCGTCCGCCGACCACGTGTAGCGGCCGGCGGCTCGCAGGCCGACGACTTGTAGCGGCCTGCGGCTCGCAGGCCGACAAAACTGGGATTGGGTATGAAACATCGATTGTGGATAGCCCTGGCGACATTCTGCCTGGTGCCACTGCTCGTCGCCGCCGATTCCACCGTCTCGCCCAAGCAAGTCGTCGAAGTCGGCCATGTTCGGCTGACCATCGAGCCGTGGAAGGCCGGCGTATCGATCGCCTGCGACGGCGTCGACGTGAGCCGCGGCAGCGGGCTGATCGTCACGAAACCGCCCTGGGCGCCCCACTACTACCTCGGCCCCAGCGAGCCGGCGGTGCGCGGCGCTACGCGCGAAAAACTCTCCAACGGCGAACGCATCACGCTGAAGCATGACGGAGAGCACGGGGCTTTCACGGCTACCGAGACATTTACGATCAGCGATGACGGGCGCATCGAGCAGCTCTTCGAGGGCGTGTTTCAAAAACCCGACGCCGAAGCCCTGATTCAGTGGCAGATCGCGGGGCTGAACCCCACGCTGATCATCGGCCGCCCCTACCGCGCCGCGGCAAAAGGCAAGGCCGCGACCGCCGGAACGGTGCCCGTGGTCGCAAAGTCGGCCGAAGCGGACGCGAGCGCGCTATGTCGCAACATCGACTGGATTGAGTTCGACTCGCGCATCGGCCCGATCCGCATCGACGTCGACACAGCCCACAACAGCATCTGCTACGACCATCGCGGCAACCGCTGGGCCGACGCCACCGACCCGCGTTTCTGGTTCGGCGACCTCGGCACACGGTTCAAAAGCGGCGAGAAGATTCGGTATCGAGTGGTGTATTCGTTGCCGAGTTCGAGGAGCCACGCAGCGAATAGTGAGTCGATTGAGTTAACGGCGACTGCGCGACCTCAGGACGCGGCGCAAACCTGGCCGCAAGAGCGACCGGTGATCATTCCGACGCCGAAGTCGGTTGAGTGGACCAACCACACGTTGGTCTACATAGACCTTCACTGCGCGCCTCACGTTGCATCAAATGATCCGGTCGTTCGATCGATGATCACTCCGGCGATCACCGAGTTTGAGAATCGATTTGAGCAGCTAACCGGACGCAGGTTCGGCGGGGCGGGTTCCTGGAATTCGGGAGTCCATTTCTCAAAGTCGGACGATCTCAACCTGCCCGTAGCGGGCTACACGATCGACCTGACGAGTCGTCCGTTCAGCGTACAAGCCCGCGACACCGAGGGTTTTCGCAACGCTGCTCGCACCCTCGTGCAGCTCGTACGCGCGCGTGAGGATGGCCAACTGACAATGGCGGCCGTGAAAATTCGTGACTGGCCCTCCCTCCCCTACCGCGGCGTGCATCTCTTCACGGGCGGCAAAGGGCCGGAGCTGCATCAGCGGCTGATTCGCGACGTGATCTCCGCCTTAAAGATGAACCACCTCGTGCTTGAAGCCGAGTACATCGAGTGGGATGGTTTCCCGGAGATTCACCACCCCGAGTACGGCATGCCCAAGGCCGAGGTGCGGCAGCTCCTGCAGACCTGTCGCGAACTGGGCGTCGAGGTGACGCCGCTGATCAACACGCTGGGCCACGCGCAATGGATGTTCACGGGCGAAAACCACCTCGACCTCGCCGAAGACCCCGAGGCCAAATGGGCCTACTGCGTCACGAATCCCAAGACGTATGACTTCGTCTTCAAAATCTTCGAAGAAACGCTCGAACTCTTTCAGCCGAAGACGCTGCACATCGGCCACGACGAGTTCGCCGATCGTGGGCGGCTGCCGTTCCGCGAGTCGAGCAAGCCCTTCACCGTCGAGCAACTGCTGATCGACGATACGCTGCGACTGCATGCCTGGCTCAAGGAGCGCGGCGTGCGCACTGCCATGTGGGGCGACATGCTGCTGGCGCAGGGCGAGGCGCCCGATGCCTGCAATGCCAAGTCGAAGGAGTCGGCCGCGAAGCTCCGCGAGGCCCTGCCCGATGACATCCTGATCACCGACTGGCACTATGCCGGCGACCCGCCCGAGAGATTCACGAGCCTCACCACGTTTCAAGCCGAAGGGCACGAGACGGTGGCTTCGGTATGGAACCGGCCGGCGAACATCCTGAACTTCGCCCGTGCCGCTGCCAATCAGAAGTCGCTCGGGCTCTTGCAGACAACGTGGGCCGGCTATTCGCTCGACCCCGTTAGCTTTGAGCGCGAGCTGCCGCAATACATGGCCTACGTCCTCGCGGCGGAGGCGGCCTGGAACGCGGATCAAGCGATCGACGCTGGGTGCGTTGAAGCGGGGGAAGCATTTCTCTCGCTGATGGGCATGAGTTCGCTGAAGCCGGCGAATCGGACGGGACGCTTGGTGAACTTGCAACCCATCGCCAATTTCGGTGTTTCTCCGAGAAGCGGTGCTGGTTGGTTCAGTTTGGGACCGGACCAGAATTGCATTGAGTTTTTTTCCGGCAACCATCAACATCGAGGCATCTGGTTCGATCTCCCGCGTGCACCCCAAGACCTGAGCGTCGACGGCCGTCCGCCAGCCGGCGGCTTCGCCCTCGCCGGCAGATTTGTGGACAACGCGGCGTACCCGCAAAGCGTGGTGATCCGCGGCCTCGGCTCCCCCCAAACCCTCGCGATGTTGCACTCGACCGGATTCGCCGGCCGCGTCGGCGAGCCGGTCGCGACGCTGGAGGCCCGAATCGAGGGCGGTGCCTCGGCGACGCTCGAATTGCTCTACGGCCGACACGTCTTCGCCTATAGCGATCTCAACGCCGCCGCCGATGCCCCCATCGTCTGGCGCGGCCAGACCAATGGCGGCACGCCTATCGCCGTCCGGGCGCTGCTCTGGGATCTGCCGGCGGGATCGGGCCGCCTCGAATCGCTTACGATCCGCTCGGCGGGCGCGGTGCCGTCGCTGGTGGTGTTCGCGTTGACCGAGCTGGACGCCCCCGCAAAGTAGCACTCCGCGAAAGCGTGCCTGCTTGCCGCGTCCGCTCGAACGATTCAGATCGACATTCCTCGCGAGGATCACAGCGCTTGGCGTTCGACGCCCAGTCCATCTTTCAGCAGATCGAAGACGCCCGGATCTCGCTCCGCGTGCGGTCCGCCCCGCTGATCTTGCCGGGGCGAAGGCTCTTCGGCGCGTGGGATCCGCTGCTGCGGCAGATCGACATCTTCGACTGCAATCGCGATCGCTCCGATCGCGACCTCGTCCGTACGCTCCTGCACGAGCTGTCCCACGCCCTCTCCGCCCGCCGCGACGAAGCCCAAGCGCGCCGCGCCGCAGAGGACCAGCTCGACCAATCCACGCCGCAAAACATCGGCGCCATCGCGTCGCGGCTGCGCGAGATGAGCGAATGACGGCGCTGGTCGGGCTGGCGCTGCTGCTCGTCTTCGCGATCTTCGCGACGCTCATGTTCCTCGAGCGCATCTCAACCCTGCTCGCGCTGCCGCTGATGGCGGCGCTGTTCCTTGCGATCGCGCTGGCGGCAGACTGCTGGATCGGGACGCCGCCACCGCCGACATCGCAAGCCGCCGAACACAAGTCGCTCGAATTGCCAAGCTTCGACGACTACCTGCGCGCCAGAGAAACCACGCGCGTCGCTCTCGCCGCGCGTGTCGAGCGTCTCGAAACGCTGGCATCGACAATCGAGCGCAACTCCGACCCATCGGCAATCAGCGGACCATTGTCAGCAGTTCTGCTGACCGCGCGGTATGCCGGAAATGAACTCGAGAGCGTGCCGAACTTCTTCTCCCGCCCGCCTCACGTCAGCGGCTACCGCGCATCCGTTGAAGAACGACTTAAGCAGCTCGACGTCGTTCCCCTCATCGAATCACTCTCCGCAATCGACTTCCAAAACGAGACTGGCGCCAAAGCCGAACTCGCAAAGATCGCGCAGCGCGCCCGCAGAGCGATCACATCCGCACAACCGCCCGCCGCCTCGCGACCCGCCGCCATCCGCGATTACTTCGCCGGCTACTTCGAACTCCTCCTCCGAGGCGGCAGCCTCACGCTCTACGCCACCATCATCGCCACCATCTTCGGCGGCATGTTCGCCGTCTATGTCAAAAACCTAGGCATCGCCGAGCGCGTCATCTACTGGACCGCCGAGTTCGCCGGCGAGCGGCCTTTCGTCATCGCCTCGGCCGTGTTCATCGTCACCACAACGATCTTCACCTCCGTCGGCGGACTGGGCACGGTCATCATGATCGGCTCGATCGTGCTGCCGGTGTTGCGCTCGGTTGGCCTCAGCCCGGTGGTCGGCGCGGGCGTTCTGCTGATCGGCATCGCGGCGGGCGGCACGCTCAACCCCGTCTCACGGCGCTTGTGGATGGATTTCTACGGCTTGTCGCCCGAACAGCTCGACCCCCTGCTTTGGACCATGCTGCTGATCTACGCGCTGCTCGGCTTCGGCTGGATCGCGTGGGGAGCGCGCGGCGGGCTGCTCAGCAGTTTCGACTCCGAAGCGACCGCCAAATCGCCGCCGCGCGAGTCGATCGGCGCCGCGCTGCTCATCGCTCCAATCATCCCGGTCGGTCTCGTCTATTTCGCCCGGATGGAGGAGATTTCGGCCTTCGTCGTTTCCATCGCGTACATGTTCCTCTGCGCCTGTCGACGCCCCGGAGCGGTGCGCGTTCTGACGCGCTCGATGATCGAAGGGGCGCAGACGGTAATGCCGCCGGTGCTGCTCATGATCGGCATCGGTATGTTGGTGACATCGCTGGCGACTCCGCCGGTGCAGAGCTATTTGCGGCCGCTGGTGGAAAGCGCCGCGCCGCAGGGTCGTTGGGGCTACATCCTGCTTTTCGGCCTTGCCGCGCCGCTGGCGCTCTATCGCGGGCCGCTCAATGTCTGGGGCATGGGCCTCGCGGTCTCGGCCACGCTGCTCGCCACGACGCCGCTCCCGCCGGCGGCGGTACTCGGCGCGCTGCTTGCGGCGGGCATGATCCAGGGCATCTCCGACCCGACCAACACCGCCAACGTCTGGGTGGCCGGGTACTCGGGCATTACGACGGCCCAGTTGCTCCGCTTCACCATCGTGCCCGTCTGGGTCGCGGCGATCGTCGCGGTAGTGGTGTTTGGGGTGTGGTATGTCCCCTGACCGTCGCGTGCGCATCGGCATCGACGTCGGCGGCACCTTCACCCACGCCGTCGCGATCGACTCGTCCACGCTCGAACTGGTCGGCCGCACCAAGGTGCCGACGACACACCGCGCTGCCGAGGGCGTCGCCCGGGGCGTTGTCGAGGCGCTGCAGCGTCTGCTCGCCGAGTGTCAGATCGCGCCCTCGCAGGTCCTGCTCATCGCACACTCCACGACGCAGGCGACCAACGCATTGCTCGAAGGCGATGTCGCGCCGGTCGGCATCGTCGGCCTGGGCGACGGCCCCAGCCGCTGGTTCGCCGCGGCACAGACCCGCATCGCGCCCATTCAACTCGCAGAAAACCGCAAGCTCCAGACGTTCCATCGCTTCCTCGATGGCACGAAGCTCACGCCCGCGTCGGCCCGGGGCGCGATCGAAGAGTTGCGGCGTGCGGGTGCGCAAGTGATCGTCGCCGCCGGAGCGTTCAGCGTCGACGACCCGACCGCCGAGCAAATCGTCTGCGACGCAGCCACGGCGCTCGGCGTGCCCGCCACCGCGACGCACCATGTCAGCCGCCTGCACGGCCTCGGCGTCCGCACGCGCACCGCCGTCATCAACGCCAGCATGGTGCCGAAGATGCTGCAGACGGCCGACATGACCGAGCGCGCCGTGCGCGGCGCGGGCATCGTCGCGCCGCTCATGATCATGCGCAGCGACGGCGGCCTGATGGACATCGCCGGCATGCGACGGCGGCCCATCCTCACCATGCTGAGCGGCCCGGCGGCGGGCGTCGCGGCGGCCCTTCTCTACGCCCGCGTGTCAGACGGCGTCTTCATCGAAGTTGGCGGCACCAGCTCCGACATCAGCGTCATCAAAAACGGCCGCTGCCAGATTCGAGCGGCGGCGGTCGGCGGACAGAAGCTCCACGTAAGCACGCTCGATGTGCGAACGCTGGGCATCGCCGGCGGGTCGATCGTCACACTCCGCGGCGGCAAGCCCGCCACCGTCGGCCCGCGCAGCGCGCACATCGCGGGGCTGCGATATCTGAGCTTCACCGAAGCGGCCCCAAGCTCGCTCAAACTCGCGAGTTTCCAGCACGATGGACATGAGATCCTGACCGTGGCCGACGCCGACGGGCCGCTCTCGCTGACGCCGACCTGCGCCAGCAACCTGCTCGGCCTCGTACCCGAAGGCGACCCGGCGCGAGGCCGCGCAGAAGCAATCGAACGAGGATTCGCGGCGGCAGGTGGCGAGCAACTAGCGACGCAGCTCCTCGACCTCGCGGCTGCCCCGGTGATTCGTGTCATCGAGGGCCTGCTCCGCGACTATCGCCTCGACCCCGGCCTCGTCCGTCTGGTTGGCGGAGGCGGCGGAGCAGCGGCCATCGTGCCCTATGTCGCGAAGAAGATGGGGCTGCCCTTCGAGCTCGCCGAGAACGCCGACGTCATCAGCGCCATCGGCGTCGCGCTCGCGATGGTGCGCGACACAATCGAACGCACCGTGGTAAGCCCGACGCCAGAGCAAATCCGCGCGATTCGCGAGGAAGCGATCGCCAGCGTGCTGCGCATGGGCGCCGCGGCCGAAAGCATCGAGGTCTTCGTCGAGGTCGATGCGCAGCGCAGCCTGCTCCGCGCGACAGCCGAAGGCGCAACTGAGTTTCGCCAGCGAGACGGCGGACCTCAGGCTGGAGCCAGCGCCCCGACGCACGAATCGATCGCCGCCGCGAGTCTGCGAAAATCTGTCGCGCCGCCGCGGAAAATGCTAAGCGCTGGCGGCTTTGAAGTCTGGGCCGCGGAACTGCTCGTCCGCCGCCTTTGGGGTTTCGCAACCGAACGCCGTCAGGCGCTCCGCCTGATCGACGCGGCGGGCACGATTCGCTGGTCCTCCGATCACGCGGCGTTTCGAGCGACGACCGTCGGTGATGCGGAGACCGACGCGGCGAATTTCATCGAATCATTCACGCGCTACAGCGACGCCGGCGCAACCATCCCGCGCTGCTTCGTGCTGCTCGGAGCGCGAATCGTCGATCTCTCCGGGCTGATCGATCTGCGACAGGTGTTGGAGATTCTGCGCACCGAACTATCGCGGCACGCAGCAGACGCCCCCTGCGTACTATTGCTCGACCGATCGAGCTAATCCCGCAAACTGAGAAGAAATCCCGCCCGAAACGAATAGCCGCCTCTAGCCCCGCTGAGGCAACGCCGTCATTACCAGCGCGACCCGAGGTCCGACGCTGGGGCCCAAAGCGCTGCCGAAGGGCTGAACCCGATCGGCGATCTTCAAAAGCTGGTCCGCGGGCATCTGGCCGCAGAGCACAACGCTCGCCAATCGCTCATCCCACTGAACAATCGAGTACCCGCCCGCGACTTCTGCGACCTGATAAACACGCCCCGCCTCGCCGCTGACCTTCCGAAGCTTGGAAGCACCCGAAAGCGCCAGCGGCCGATCCGACATCCAGACGCTCAGTGTCGCTCCGCCTGCCGAGTTGTAAGTCGCATGAACGACTTCGCAGTTCGATACCAGCGCGCAAGCACAGGCCGAGCTCAGCGCAAATTTCGATTCGGAAAGATCGGGCAGCGCGGCGCCTTCCTTCGGCATCGCCCGCAGCGCCTTCAAGATCCGATTTGCTTCCGCGATCGATTTCTGCCCCACCCGAAACTCATCGTGAGCCGTGCCGTCCCCCAGTGTGCTACAGGCGCGATGCGCCCCCAACACGGCATTCACGGCCAACGCGCGCGCCGCGAGCGGCGGCGGAGAGACCAGTTCCTGATGCCAAAGCTCCGGGCCGATCAAGCGAACCGACATCATGATGACGGCGGCCGCCGCAAATGCGGACGCCAGACCAATTCGCCACGTTCGCCCGCTGGCCCGCTGACGATCTTCGCGAATACGCGCCTGAATGCGCTCGGCAAGCTCAGCCGTGGGCGACGCTTCGATAAACACGCGATGCAACGCCGCACGTTGTGCCCGAATGTCCTCCACCTCGCGCATAGCGGCCGGCGACTTCGCCAAGTCCTGCTCAATCGCCGCGCGATGCGCAGCCGCCACTTCGCCATCGGCATATGCGGCGAGCTGCAACGATCGTTGGGTGCGACTCATGTCGCCTCCCTTCCGTTCAGCGGCTCGCCTCGTCCCCGAAGTTTGTAGTCAGCTAGTAAGGTCATCATTTGCTGTCGCGCTCGGTGCAAGCGACTCATAACCGTGCCGATGGGTACGCTCAGAATCTCCGCGATCTCCTGATAGCTTAACTCCATCGAAGCCCATAACAGCAGGATTGAGCGAAAATCCGGTGAAAGCTGCTCCAACGCACGCTTTACTTCGTCATCCAACCCGTCCAGATCGATCTGCAGGTCACCCTCGACCGACCCGATCTCTGCTGCCGCTCGGGCTGTATCCAACACCTGCGGCTCGGTCGAATGAGCCGCGTGCTTTTTCTTGGCCTCGCCGTTCAGAAAGGTGTTGTGCAATATCTTCAACAGCCACGGCCGCACCCCGAATTCCCGCAACTCAAACTTTCCAAAAGCCTTGTACGCTTTCAGATACGTGTCCTGGACAAGGTCCTCGGCCGCGTGCGCGTCGGGCGTCAGCCGACGGGCGTACCGATAGAGCACATCCAAGTGCGGTAAAGCTATTTCTTCAAAGGACTTACCGCTCACGGTCGACCTGGTCGGAGAGGAGCTCACAGACGCCCGAATCGGTCGTAGACGACGCCGCCGGGCAGACGCCCAGCCACAATCACCTCACGAATTCCGACGCAGACCGTCCTGAAAACGTACGCTCGACAAATCCAGACAACGGTAGCATAGCCTTCGGCAATTCCCGAAGCGACTTGTTCATCCGGAATTTCGACCCGACAAACGTCCAACGAGCTATCGAAGGAGTGCGCGTGATGAGCGTTCGTCACTCAAGTCTGCTCCGCATTTTCGCCCTTGCGGCGATCGGATTGATCCAGCCCCCAGCCGCTATCGCCGGCCCGCCCGCCGCCGAAGCCGTCAATCTTCGCACCGATGACGGGCTCCGCCTCTTTGGCGACTTCTATCCGCCAAAGGGCGCCAAAGCTCCGGCCCCGTGCGTGATTCTCCTGCACATGTACCGCAGCAACCGACTCGCCTGGGAACCGATGCTCGAGCCGCTCCACGACGCCGGCTTTGCCGTCCTGACGCTCGATCTGCGTGGCCACGGCGACAGCGCCACGACCGAAACCGCCAAGCGCGTCGAAGAGCGCGACCCGACGATCTTCGCCGAAATGCAGCAGGATGTGCGGGCCGCTTATGACTGGCTCGCCGCGAGAAAAGAGGTCGATCGCGCCCGCTTCGCACTCGTCGGCGCGTCGGTCGGCTGCAGCATCGCGATTCAATACGCCGCCGCCGATCGCAGCGTCGACACGCTGGTTTGCCTGACTCCCGGAATGGACTACCTCGGCCTCGACAGCGCCGCCGACATCAAGCAGATCCAAGGCCGTCACATGCTGCTGATGGCGACCGAAGACGAGCGGGCCGCCTGCGACGAATTGGCCCGCCTCAACGACGGCGCCAAGGTTCGCGTGCTGAAGGGCAAGGCCCACGGCACCCACATGTTCGAGCTCCAGACCGGCGCCATCGCGGAAACGGTCGAGTTCTTGTCCAAAAACATCGGCCCGGAATCGCGCCAGCCCGTCTACGGCTCGATCAACAAAAACATCTATCACGCCCCCGATTCGGAATGGGTGAAAGAGATCAGCCCGAGCAACCTGCGAGTCTACTCTTCGGCTCAGGAAGCCGAGGCCCGCGGGCTGCGCAAGGCCCGCAGCACCGGCCCCAACGACCGGCGAAACGCGGCGCAGCGGGGCCGATAGTTCCCGCGTGCGTCCCTCCGCGCCGCACGGGTGAGGGAGCGGCGTTTTCTGGCGACGCGGATTCCGGCGTTCCTGCGCTCCCGTTGCGGAGCGGAGACTTTCCGACAACTCGGACGCTCCCGAGTTTCGCAATATCCCCCCGCGCCAGAACGTTACACTCGATATCAACATCTACCGATGGCGGCGAACGGAGTATGGCGCTCCATCGGGGAGGATCCTGCAATATGCAACCCTGCCTGAAAGCTCCCCAGCGCGGGCTGAGGTCCGCAGCGTTTCTCGCTGTCGGCCTGCTCGCGACAACGCTCGCCGCGCCGGCGGCTGCGCATGAGATGTCCCCCCTGCCCGAAGCGCAGTGGACCCGCGACAAGGCCGCGCACCTCCTGCGCCGTGCCGGCTTCGGCGGGACCGCCGCCGAAATCGATGCGACCTTCGCCCTCGGCGTTGAGAAGGCGGTTTCGAGCCTGGTCGATTTCGAGAGCACGGAATACACGCCCGCTCCGCCCGCCATGAGCCCCGAAGTCGCCGAGCCGATCGACCGCCGCGAAATGCGGTCGAAGGATGAAGAAGAACGCCAGAAAGCGCGCATGGAGCGCAACAAGCTCGAGCGTCAGGCGCTGATCGAGATGCGGCTCTGGTGGTTGGAGCGCATGGTCGAGTCGCCGCGTCCGCTCGAAGAAAAAATGACGCTCTTCTGGCACGGCCACTTCACCAGCGGCGCCCGCGAGGTGCAGCGGTCGTGGTTCCTCTGGGAACAAAACCAGATGTTCCGCAACAAGGGCTTCGGCAGCTTTCGCGAACTCGTCCTCTCGGTCAGCCGCGACCGCGCGATGCTGGTTTACCTCGACAACGTTCGCAACCACGCCCGCAGCCCCAACGAAAACTACGCCCGCGAGCTGCTCGAGCTCTTCACGCTCGGAACGGGCAACTACACCGAAGCCGACATTCGCGCGGCCGCCCGCGCCTTCACAGGCTGGAGCTTCAACGAGAGCGGCTACCTCTTTCGCGAACGCGACCACGACCCCGGCCCCAAAAAGTTCCTGTCGCGCAGCGGCAATTTCGGCGGCGAAGACGTCATCGACATCATTCTTGAGCAGCCCGCCTGTTCCGAGTTTCTCGCCCGCGCGCTGCTCGAGTTCTTTCTGACCCCCGACCCGCCCAAGCCGCTCGTACGGCGTTTCGCAGCCGAAATTCGAAAAAACCGCTTCGCGATCAAGCCCACGCTTCGAACGCTCTTCAGCAGCGAGGCGTTCTATGACCCGGCCTATCGCGGCGCCCTGATCAAAGGACCCTTCGAACTGATCGTTTCCACCGCGCGCCAGCTCGGCGTCAGAGTTAACGACCTGATCGGCGCTTCGCGTCTGGCCTCCGAAATGGGGCAGGAGCTCTTCCAGCCGCCCAACGTCAAGGGCTGGGACGGCGGTGAAAAATGGGTCAACACCGCCACGCTCTTCACCCGCTACAACACGGTCGGCGGCCTGATCTTCGGCGACGAAAATCGCCGCGGAAGGTTTCTGCAGCGCATGTTGAACGACGAAGAATCGAACGAAGAGGGGGCGATGTCGATGGGCGGTGTTTCGGCCAAGGCCCGCACACGCGTCAACCCGCAGCCCACTCTGAACGTGCGCGACTGGCTGGCCGACCCCGAGCTCGCGACCGCCGAGCGCATCGTCGGCCACTTCGCCGACAATCTGCTGGCCGTGCCGCTGCCCTCCGAAAAACGCGCCTTGCTCGTCTCCTATCTGGAGGGCGAAAGCGGCCGCTTCACGCCACGCGGCAAAGAGGCCGAGCAGCGGCTGCGCACCATGCTGCACCTGTTGTGCAGTACGCCCGAGTTTCAGTTGTACTAGGCCGACCGCCAATCCGAGCTGCGAGAACGACGAACCATGAGTGACATTCACTTCCATACGACCCGCCGCGACTTCCTCACGGGCGGCCTCTCGCTTCTCAGCGCCGCCTCCACCCTGCCGATCTTCCTCGGCAATACCGCGACACTCCTCGCCCAATCCGCCCCGACCACCGGCGGAAAAAAGCGCGACGACGCCTCGCCGATCCTCGTCATCGTTCAGCTCTCGGGCGGAAATGACGGACTCAATACGGTCGTGCCCTACGGCATGGACGCCTACTACCAATATCGCCGGCGTCTCGCGTTGCAGCAGAAAGACCTGCTCAAAATCGCCGACGGTTTTGGGCTGAATCCCGCCGCCGCGGGGCTGAAAGAGCTCTTCGATGCGGGCCGAATGTCGATCGTCCACGGCGTCGGCTACCCCAACCCCAATCGCAGCCATTTCGTCAGCACCGACATCTGGCACACCGCCGACCCCAACCTGCGCCAGCACAGCGGCTGGCTGGGTCGCTATCTCGACGCCGAGTGCTGCGGCAGCGACCCGGGCAAGCGCGACGCCAGCGCCAAGCGCGAGGCCAACGACGCCCCCGACCCGTTGCACGGCATCGCGCTGATGCAGGAAACGCCGCTCGCCATGATGGGCGAGCGCTTCATGCCGCTCTCCTTCGGCGATCCCGACGATCTCAGTTGGCGCAATCCAAAGGGCGACGCCGCCGCCCGCGAGACCTGGGAAAAGCTCAACAACATCGACGGCAAGTTTTCGGGTCTGGGCTCGCCTATAGCTCAGTTTCTGCAGCGCGCCGCGCTACAAGCGCAAGTGGGCGCCGATCAGATTAAGGAAGCCGCGGGCGGGGCTGTGGCGGGCCCCAGCGGTCGCCGCCGTCGCGGACGGCCCAACGGCCCCGACGCGCTCAACAACCAATTGCAGATGGTGGCCCGCATGATCGCCGCCGACCTGCCCACGCGCGTCTACTACGTTTCCCTCGGCGGCTTCGACACGCACAGTCAGCAAATGGACCGCCACGCCCGGCTGCTGACGCAATTCGGCAACTCGATGCGCGACTTTCTCAACACGCTTCAGGAAGACGGCCTGCTCGATCGCGTACTTGTGCTCGCCTTCTCCGAATTCGGCCGACGGGTGCAGGAAAACGCCAGCGGCGGCACCGACCACGGCGAAGCGGCCCCGCTCTTCCTCTTCGGCTCCGCACTGCGCCCCGGCCTGCACGGCCAGCACCCCGACCTGCGCAAACTCAACCGCGGCGACCTGGCCCACACGGTCGACTTCCGCCAGGTCTATGCGGCCGTGCTGCGCGACTGGCTGAAAATCAAGCCCGAGGAGGTACTCGGCCCCGGCTTCGGCCCGCTGCGCCTGCTGAAAAAGTCGCAGGCGTAAACAGCCGCGCGGTAGGGCAGGCCGCGGTACTCCGCGCCCTGCCTCTTTGCTGCATGGGTCGACAGTGACGAACGCCTCCGCCGGTTTGGGGTTGGGAGCCATTGGCGACATTTCAGATCTCTGCACGGATGCGCGAAGAAGGCACGGCTCAACGCCGCGGGAGTTGGCCCGCCGCTGAAATCGCCGCAGCCGCGCGAGCGCTAGGCCGTTCCTCCACTATCTCGACCGACGAGCCGGGGGATCGCCGAACTTGCGTTCTATGTCATACAAATTGACATCAATAGCAAGTCCGCCTACGCTCTATGACATGAAACGCAATCAACCACCGCCCGCCCTCGCCGAACTGGCGGCAGCCCTCGCCGCGGCGCCGCGCTTCGAAATCGACGGCGTCACCTATCGCGTCATCCGCGATGACGCCCTCGCCGCCCTCGCACGCCGCGCCGGCCTCGAAGAAGACCGATCCAACAAGCAGTCGCACGCCGATCAGGCCGAGCCCGATCTCTTCGCCGCCCTGGGCCCGCGTCTGCGCGATCGCCGCCGGCAGCGCGGCTGGACTCAGGCGCAGCTTGCCGCCCGCGCCGGCATTCGCGTGGAGACCATCAACCGAATCGAAAAAGGCCACAACACCCCGGACTTCGCAACGATCCGAAAAATCGCCGCCGCCCTTCGCCAGGATCAACCCGAGCCGTCGGCGCCGCGCCCCGAATCGCGCTCAGCCCGCCGACCCACAAGGAGCCACCGATGAACCACGACCGAAATTCGATCACTGCCAAGGTTTGCCAGCTTGCCGCCGCTCAGGTCGCCGCCGACCCGGCAACCGTCGGCCCCGCGACCAACTTCGCCGCCGACCTCAACTTCGACAGCCTCGACATGGTCGATTTCACGATGAACCTGGAAGACGCATTCGAAATCGCCGTGTCGGACGAGCGGGCGAACGAGGTAAAGACGGTCGGCGAAGCGATCGAGCTGGTCCTCGCGGCGCTCCCCGCTCGCAATGCCGCCCCTTCCCACGCATGAGAGCTCCCCTGCCGCATTCGATTAGCCGCAACCCGCACGGTTTCGGGCCTCTTTTCGTCAGCTTCCATCCCGACTGGAAACAGAACACCCATCATTCAATTCTCGTATCATGAGTGCGCTGATCCGGCGCATGGATGTCATCACGCGGCGGCAGCGAGGTTCGTTTCCACGATGCGAAAGGAGCCCGCCATGCAGTTCCCCGAATTCATTCAGAACAAGGCCCTGCGCGATTGGATCGCCGAGATCGCCGCCCAGTGTCAGCCCAACGCGGTGCATTTCTGCGACGGCTCGCAGAAGGAATATGACCGGCTCTGTAACGAAATGGTCGAGTCCGGCACGTTTATCCGCCTCAATCCGCAAAAGCGACCGAATTGCTTTCTCGCACGCTCCGACCCGAGCGATGTGGCCCGTGTCGAGGACCGCACCTACATCTGCTCCGTCTCGAAGGGAGACGCCGGCCCCACCAATAACTGGATGGCCCCGCGCGAGATGAAGGAAACGCTCGCACCGCTCTTCAACGGCTGCATGCGCGGCCGCACCATGTATGTGATCCCCTTCAGCATGGGCCCGCTCGGCTCCCCCATCGCACATATCGGCGTGCAGATCACCGACTCGCCCTACGTCGTCGTCAACATGCGGATCATGACCCGCATGGGCCGCGCCGTGTATGACGTGCTCGGCGCGACTGGCGAGTTCATCCGCTGCCTGCATACCGTCGGCGCCCCTCTCGCCCCGGGTCAGAAGGACATTCCCTGGCCGTGCAACCCGGAAGTCAAATACATCGTTCACTTCCCCGAGGAACGCTCGATAGTCTCCTACGGCTCGGGTTACGGCGGAAACGCACTGCTCGGCAAAAAATGCTTCGCGCTCCGCATCGCCTCGGTCATGGCCCGACAGGAGGGCTGGCTCGCCGAGCACATGCTGATCCTCGGCGTCAAAGAGCCGAGCGGCCGCAAGACCTATGTTGCGGCGGCCTTCCCCTCGGCCTGCGGCAAGACGAACTTCGCCATGCTCGAGCCGCCCAAGCCTTTCCGCGAGGAAGGCTGGAGCGTCACCACCGTCGGCGACGACATCGCCTGGATCAAGCCCGGCCCCGATGGCAGGCTCTACGCCATCAACCCCGAAGCCGGCTATTTCGGCGTCGCGCCCGGCACGTCGTACGAAACCAACGGCAGCGCGATGAAATGCTGTGAGCGCGACACCATCTTCACCAACGTCGGCCTGACCGACGACGGCGATGTGTGGTGGGAGGGAATGACCAAAGAAAAGCCCAAGCACCTGATCGACTGGAAGGGCAAGGACTGGACGCCGGAGAGCACCACCCCCGCCGCCCACGCCAACGCCCGCTTCACCGCGCCCTCAGCCAACAACCCCGTGCTCGATCCGGCGTGGGACGACCCCAAGGGCGTGCCCATTTCCGCCTTCATTTTCGGCGGCCGTCGCAGCACCACCATGCCTCTCGTCTATCAGGCCTTCAACTGGGCCTATGGCGTTTATCTCGCTGCGACCATGGGCAGCGAGACGACCGCCGCCGCCTTTGGCCAGCAAGGCGTCGTCCGACGCGACCCGTTCGCGATGCTGCCGTTCGCCGGCTATCACATGGGCGATTACTTCAATCACTGGCTGCAATTTGGCCGCGACATTTTCAACCCGCCGCGCATTTTCGCGGTCAACTGGTTCCGCAAGAACGCCGAGGGCAAGTTCGCCTGGCCCGGCTTCGGCGACAACATGCGCATCTTGAAGTGGATCGTGCAGCGCTCGCACGGTGAGGCGTTCAGCGTCGAAAGCCCGATCGGCTGGATCCCCAAGTACGAACACATCGACTGGCGCGGCCTCGATTTCAGCCGCGAGCAGTTTGAGAAAGTGATGTTCCTCGACGTGGAGGCGCTGCGCCAGGAAGTCGTTTCGCACGAAGAGCTGTTCGTCAAGCTTTATGACCGTCTGCCCAAGGAACTGCTCAGCGTTCGCGACCTGACGCTGAGCAGCCTGTGGCGAACGCCGAAAGGCTGGGGCTCGGAGGCCCTGTACAGCTCGTCGTAAACCGGCGCACGCAGGGCCGGGGATCGCCCCGGCCCCTTTCAGCCTGCGCTAGGGCGTTGAAAACGCGAGCGGCGGTTCCGCTGCAGAGTTAATGGACACTTCGCGGCCGGCGAGAAAGTCGCCGATCGCCGCGTGAAGCTGAAGCCATCGCACGTCGTGAGCCGCGTTTTCGACCACGATCATCCGCGCGTTGGGCAAGCCTTCCATCAACTCACGCGCGTTCGAAACCGGCGTGCGTGAGTCGAGGTCGCCGACGATCAGCAACACCGGCACCTTCGAGCGCAGCGGCGCGCGAAAGTCGTCGCCCAGGTCCGGTGCGCCCCACGCCTCCCCCACCTGCGGGAAGGGAAAGTTCACGGCGTCGCCCAGCAACGACTTAGGCGATTCGGCGGCGATGCGCGCGGCGCGGGCCGGGCTCAGGCCGGAGGCGCTGTCCATCACGGCCTGCATGGCGGAGCCGATGCCGTCGCTGCGGCGAAATTCGAGCAGTTCGCGCGCAACCTCTTCGAAATTGCCGCGCGCCATGCGCTGCACCATCGCCGGGATTTTTTCGAGCCCGGCGCGACCGCCGATGTTGTTGGCGATCACCTGCTGCACATCAAACTTGCTGAGGCCGACGCGCGTGCCGTCTACCTCCACGAACTTCGGAGCGCGCTCCAGCTCCGCCAGCACGCCGCGCAACGCACCGAGAAAGTCGGGAATCTGCGCCTTGAGCGCGTCATCCTTCGCGATCAGCTCGTGCAGCCTTTGCAGCGTTTCATCCGCCTGCGACGGCAGCTTGATCGTGTGGTCGGGGCCCTCCGGCCCGATCAGCACGGCCCGCGCGATGCGATCCTCGTGCCGACGAAGCGTCGCCAGCGCGAGATGCGACCCGTAGCTGGCGCCCCAGAGCGCGATCTTCTCATAGCCCAGCGCAGCGCGGACGGCGTCGATGTCGTCGGCGCTCTCGGCTGTGGTGTAGCCCGCAAGGTCGACGCCCTGATCGCGCCAGCGCTTCGCTTCGGCTTTGCAGATCTCTCGAATCGTCTTGATCTGCGCAGCGGCGTTGCCGGGTTGTTCGGGTGGGATGTTGTAGGTGGTCGTCGTTTCGAGGTTGGGGTCCGATTCACCGACGCCGCGCTGATCGATGCCGACGAGGTCGCCGCCGAGCGTGGTAAGAAATCCTTTACCGCCGCCCTGAGCGAGCTTGGTGACCATGCGAATGCTCGATCCACCAGGGCCGCCGGCGATCATGAACACCGGCGGGCCGGCATTAGACAAGGGCGATTTCACACGGACGAACGCGAGCGTGATCTTGCGGCTGTCGGGCTTGCCGCGATTCTCGGGCACCTCCAGTCGACCCGCAACTAGTTCGAGCGGCGTGCCGTCTCGGGCCCGGAGCGTGCGGCGCTCTAGCGGCGTTCCTGCGGCGAATACTGCGGGCGCGGCGATCGCGGCGGCCACCGCAACGCGCAGAAGTCGATGGACGGACAGATTTCGGGTCAAGGCTCATTCCTCCGGGGTTACGGGATGGACTGGTCGGAAGCGCGCCGAGACAGCGCCGCGTCATGAGTGCTTACGCAAGCGGCGCTGGCTGTACGAATCGTGACGGAAACCGACAGCATCGCGATTCCGGCCTTACCGCCGGACACGATGCCGATTGACCGCGCGCGTCGCGCCCCCCATGATTCCATCTCTCCGACTCTTTCGACAGCAAGGAACCACTGTGATGCACCGCTTCGCGACTCCTCGGCCGCTGAGTTCGCTATTGGTTGTTTTCGCCTCCGCGCTTGCCATCGCGCCGATTGGCTGCGCGGCGAAGCGCCTGACGCTCGACGCGATCTATGGGCCGAACAAAGTCGACTTCAGCGGCGGGCAATTGCCGAGCACAAAGTTTGAGGCCGATGGGTCGCTGCTGATCTGGGATAGCGGGGAGCCGAAGCGCCATACGGGGCCCGGATTCGAGAATGGCGCGCCGATCACGCCGGGCGCTCTGCTGGCGGCATTGGACGCCAACCCCGATTTCACCGAGGCGGAGCTTTCCGCCGTGAGGAAGTTTCCGGGCGACGCCGACGCCGACCGCAGCGGGTGGTATCGCATCACCAATGAGCGCGGCATCTACGTCGTCGGTCCCGGCGACACGGTGGCGCGCAAAATCGCGAATCAGGATGATAAGCGCAAGGTCTTGCAGGGCCCGGGCAATGCCGGATTGATGAGCTTTGTCCGCGACAACGACCTCTATCTGCTCGACGCGCGCTCCGGCGCGGAAACGCGCCTGACCAGCGACGGCTCATCGATCCGCCTCAACGGCGTACTCGACTGGATCTATCAGGAAGAGATCTACGGACGCGGAAACTACAGCGGGCACTGGTGGAGCCCCAGCCAGAATTACATCGCGTTCCTGCAGCTCGATGAATCGCGCGTGCCGATCTACACCGTGCTCGACGAAGTGCCGCCGCACCCCACGGCCGAGACGCTGCCCTATCCGAAACCGGGCGACCCGAATCCCACCGTGCGGCTAGGAATCATTCGAATCAACCACGGCTCGTCGTCGGCGCCCGCCGCCTCGCAGGGTACGGCCTCGTACACGACAACGTGGGTGAACCTCTCCGACTATGCGAACGACGAGCCGCTGATCGTGCATGTCACCTGGACGCCGGATGAGAAGCTGATGTTTCAGGTGCAGGAACGGGCGCAGCAGTGCCTGGACCTGATGGAAACCGACCCCGCAACCGGCGCGACGCGCAAGGTGCTGCTGGAATCGTCGAAGGCCTGGACCAACCGGCTGATCGAGCCGCATTTCCTCAAGGACGGCACGTTCCTATGGCAGTCGGAGCGCGACGGCTTCAAGCACTTTTACCACTATCGCCGCAGCGGCGAACTGATTCGCCCCTTGACCAGCGGCGAATGGGAAGCGCGCGATATCGCCGGCGTCGACGAGGCCGGCGGATGGCTCTATTTCAAAGGCACGCGCGACAGCAGCGCCGAAGAGCATGTCTATCGCGTGCCGCTCGCAGGCGGCGAAGTGCAGCGGCTCACCGAGCCGGGCTACTCCCATAGCGCGACATTCGATGAAAAGTGCTCCCACTTTGTGAACCGCTACAGCAGCCTGACGACGCCGCCGCGATTGGCGCTCCGCCGGGCAGATGGGTCGCTGGTGCGAATGTTGGGCGAACTCTCCGACGCACCGGCCCGCGACCATGGCTTTGCAAAGGCCGAGATCGTCCACCCGACCACGCGCGACGGCGAAACGCTCAACGCGATCCTGATCAAGCCGGCGGGCTATTCGCCGCTGCTGAAATACCCCGTCTGGTGCATGGTCTACGGCGGACCCGATTCGCCGCAGGTGAGCAATACGTGGCGAACGCGCGGCGACGCGCTGCTGGAGCAGTACCTGTTACAGCAGGGCTATGTCGTCTGGATTTGCGACCCACGCAGCGCCAGCGGGCGCGGGGCCAAGTATGCCTGGCAGGCGTATCGAAATCTCGGGGCGCTCGAGTTGCGCGACATCGAAGACGGCGTCGATTGGCTCGTGCGGCGCGGCATCGCCGACCCCAAGCGGATCGGCATCACGGGCTTCTCCTACGGCGGATTCATGACGGCCTATGCGCTGACGCACAGCGACCGCTTTAAGACGGGCATCGCCGGCGGTAGCGTCACCGATTGGCGAAACTACGACTCGATCTACACCGAGCGCTACATGGGCCTGCTCAAAGACAACGCCGCGGGCTATGACTCATCGAGCGTGACCAAGGCGGCGGCGAACCTGAAGGGTCGGCTGCTGCTGGTACATGGTCTGCTCGATGAAAACGTGCATGTGCAAAATTCGGTCGAGCTGATGCACGCGCTGCAGAATGCGGGCAAGCAGTTTGAGTTGATGACATATCCAAAGAACAAGCACGGCATACGCACCGCGCCGCGACACTACGCGGAACTGCGGCTGCGATTTATTGAGGCGAATTTGTAGGCTGCTACGGCGGCGATCACAGGCTGTCGAGTTAGGCGCCTCCGCGCACGCGAAAGTCCACCGCCCCCGCGTGCGAAAGTCCTTTCGGGCATTACACTTCGCAACAATTCGCCGCGGGAACCGACCGGCCCGCGGCTGCGTCGTATTGGGCAGAAAGGCTGACGGTGCCGTCCGACGGGCAGGATATCGGACCAAAGGACGAAGAACTTGTCCGTCGGGCACAGGTCGGCGATCGGCCCGCCTTCGGCATGCTCGTCGCACGCTATCAGGACCGCGTGTACAACGTCGTCCTGAGATTGTGCCACGACCGCGCCGATGCGGCCGATCTGACGCAGAGCACGTTCTTGCGAGCGCTGGGCGCGGTAAGAAATTTTGAAGCCCGTGCGGGCGTGTACACGTGGCTTTACCGCATCGCGGTAAACGTCACCATCTCGCATCTTCGACTGCGCTCCCGCAAAACGCAGTCGCTCGATCAGCCAGACCGCACCGGACGGTCACGCGAATGGGCCGCGCCCGAGGGCGCCTCGGTCGAGGAGTCGATCGATCGCGCCGAAGAGCTCGAACGGCTGCGCGCCGCCATCGCCATGGTCGATGACGAGTTCCGCGCGGCCGTCGTGCTGCGCGACGTGGAAGGGCTGGATTACGCGGAAATCAGCCGCGTACTCGACGTGCCGGTGGGCACGGTGAAGAGTCGAATTCATCGCGGACGAGCCATCCTCCGCGAGCTGTTGACCGGAGAAAAGCCGAATCGTGGACATGAAGACGCCGAGCTTTGAGCCCGAACTTCTCAGCGCCTACCTCGACAACGAGGTGACGCCGGAGGAGCGCTTGCGCGTCGAGGCGGCGATTCGCAACTCGCCGGCGGCCGCGGCAGAACTAGCGGCCCTGCGCGATATCGCCGCCCGCGTCTGCAGCATGCCGCGCGAAGCGGCGCCTTTCGATTTTGCGGCGGAGTACCTGTCGAAAGGCGACCAGCCGATCGCGCCGCCGCGCGCGAACCATCGATTCATCGGCCGCGAGCCGGGGATCATTCGGATCCACCGAGCGACCTTGGCTATCAGCAGTGCGGCCCTCGTGGCGTTATCCACGATGGCGGGTTGGATGGCGCACCGCGCGGCGCGACTAACGCCTTCGGATGCGCCCGCGGTCGCTCTGAACTTTCCAGCATCGCCCGCGCCGCTGCCGCCTCCCGCTCGCGAGTCCACCGGCGGCTCGGCTCCGATCGCTCAGGCCGATCGGACGCGAACGGAGGCCTTGTCGTCCGAGTCGACGCCAAAGCGAAAATCGGAAACCGACAATGCAGCGGACGCAGCGCAGAGCGAGGCTGCGGTCGCTCTCTCCAAGCCGCAACCAATAGCAGACGACGCGGGCGCAAACTCCGCAGCCATCGGCGACACGCAGATCGTCGCGCACGAGCCGAGCGCGAGCCCGGTCGCTTCCGACGCCCCGTCTGACATCGCCGACGACATCGATCTATCGATCGACGTGATCGATAAGAACGCCTCGCCGCGGCGCATGACCGACGTTCTGTTTCGTTACCTCAGCGCCGGCTACCCGCGCCCGTCAGAAGCCGCACGAGACGCGTCGTCGGTCGGATCCGCCGCGGAAGGCGTAATCGAAGTCGATCGCGAGCGGCTCAGCCGCGCCTTGGCGCTGATCGCCGCAGACCCCTCACGCGGCGCAAACGTCCGCATCAGCGGCGACTACGCGCTGCTCTCAGAATTGATGCCGACCGCGGCGACGCTGGCATACGCCGACCCGCCGAAATCGCCCGACGTGCGCACCGACGACGCGTCTGCCGACACTCCCATCGCGATGGACGCGGACGATGAGCGCATGTTCGCGGTGCGGCACAAAACCACCGGCTCCCGCGAAATCGCAACCCCGCCGGCAGCGCCGCCGGTAAACGCCGCGCCGCTTGCCCCGCCCCCGGGCCGCGCGTCGCGCCCCGCAGCCGAGCGCCGCCCGACGACGCGGGAAACATCAATATTCGTCGATCCCGCCATCGCTGAGGAGTTGGAATTTCTCCGGATCATCGAAGAAATGAAGCGCGGCAACGCCGACAGCGCGAGCCAGCCCGAGCGGCCGAATACTGAAACCAAGTTGCCCGCCGTCAGCCAGTCGACCACTGGCAATGGTCGAGCGGCTTCAACGGCGTCGAAGGCTCCCTCTGGCGTTCAAAATGCCGCACCGGGCGGCGTGGCCAGCCAGCCGATCGAACCACCACCCGGCGGACAAACCGCCGCCACCGCCGCCCAACCCACCCCCCCACCGGCCTCCCAGCCGGCGGCACGGACCTACCGCGTCCGCGTACGCCACGTTCCGTCGGCTTCGCCGCGCTGATCGGCGCGTGCCGGATCACAACCCCCGCTGATCCGAAAGCGACTTCAAACTAGGACTTTCTTCCCTCCAATGGGGGCGGTTCTCCGTCGAGGGCGCACAATTCCAAACTTTTCTGTCCGCGCGCAGCGCCGTTCTCGTTAATAGAGTGTGAGGGCGCGCTGTGCCCGCGGCCGTACGCGGTCGTGGATGCGGCGCTGGTCGCGTTCGCACCAAATCCGCGCCCGTCCCGGCGAACGCACGCCCGCAACGGAGGCTCGCTCATGCGTCGCATCGCTCAAGTTGCCGCACTCGTCGCGGCCGGCGGCCTCGCCGCCACACAGGCTCAATTCGCAGTTCCCTGGTTCACCATCGACGGCGGCGGCGGAACCAGCAGCGGCGCCGGATTCACCGTCTCGGGCACGATCGGCCAGCCCGACGCCGGTGTCCTGACCGGCGGCGGCTTCACACTCAGCGGCGGCTTCTGGCCCGGAATCCTGCCGGACGGCGAGCTTCTGGGCGACATGAATTGCGACGGCTTCGTCACCGTCGGCGACATCGGCGGCTTCGTGCTCGCCCTGACCAACCCCGCGAGCTACGCCAGCACCTACCCCGACTGCAACATCAACCTCGCCGATATCAACCAGGACGGATTTGTAACGGTGGGCGACATCGGGGCGTTTGTGGCGCTGCTGACCGGGTAAGGCGCGGCGCTGCCTCCGCGACTCGAACACCAACCAAAACACAGCAGGCCGCGAGCGGACGAGGGGTTCGCCCGCGGCCTGCATTATTTGCTCCACAAATGGCCATTCGCCACCGGAGCGCGGGGAGCGTTGACCACGCCAATCGGCTGATCACCGCTCCATCGCCGAACGCTACGGCACCAGCAACGCCACGAACGGCGCGATGTCGGCAACGCTCACCATGCCGTCGTCATTGAGATCGGCGAGGTTCGCTGCGCACGTGGGGTATCGCTCCGCGTACGCCGCCGGATCGGTCAGCGCCAGAACAAAGCCGCCAATATCGCCGACGGTGATGAAGCAATCGCAATCCATATCAGCCAATGCCAACTCGATGGATAGCGCTGCCGCGGCGGTCGTCACCGTCGCGCAGTCGTCTTCGACCACGCAGTCATATTCGCCGGCGTCTCCCTCGATCGTGGGAGCGATTCGCAGCATCGAAGTCGTCGCGCCATTGATGCGGCCATCGTCGATCAGCGGCACGCCGTCGCGTCGCCACTGATAGCTCGCCGCGCCGCTGCCGCCTTCCGCGACGATCTCGAACTGCGCCTCGCCGAGATTGCACTGCTCGCGATCCACAGGCTGCGCGAAGATCTCGAGCGCGTTAGGGCGATAGACCGCAGCAGCACTTGCAGGCAGGCCGCCTACGTTGGTGATCGAACCGCCGACGTAAAGAGCGGCTTCGCCGACCGGTGCCCCGTCGAGATTGGCGACTTCCAAAGCGTAAACCTGCCCCGGCGTGAACCCGCCAAACAGCACGCCCCGCACCCCACTGCCAAAAACGCGCCACGATGCGCCATCCCAACGAGCAATGGAGTCGGTCGGCTTTCCTCCCGCGGCGGTGAAAAAGCCGCCGACAACCAACTCAGGACCGCGTGGGCCGGCGCCATCGGGGTCCCACTCAGCCATCTCGAAGACGCCGCTGCCTGAAGACGATTCGATGCCCTCGCCCAGCGGCTGCCAGGCGGCGCCGTCCCAACGGGCGATGCGATTGAGATCCAATCCATCGACGACGTCGAATTCTCCGCCCACATACAGTTCGCGCGGCAGCGGACCCGGCCCGTCAGGATCCAAGGTCGCCACCGCGATTGCTGCAGCAGCGAGACCGTTCGCGAACGGCTGCCACGCGAGGCCGTCCCATCGCGCGACGCCGTTCAGCATCGTCCCGGCGGACGAAGCGAAGCGGCCGACGGCGACGACTTGCGGCGCGAGCGGCCCCTCGGCGTCGGGGTCGAAGAGCGCCAGATCGCGCACGTCGTCATCCGCGCCGCTGAACTGTGCCGTCGCATCGCCGAATGGCTGCCACGCCACGCCGTCCCAAAACGCAATGCTGTTGACCGTAAAGCCGGCGGGACTCGGAAAGCGGAAATCACCAGCCGCGACGATGCGGTCGGGCGTTGCGCCGTCGGCGTCGTGATCCCAGGCGAGCAGCGCGTTGACAGCTGCGTTTCCGGGGGGGCTCGCGTCACCAATCACACCCAGCCCAAAGGGCTGCCAGCCCATTCCATCCCAGCGCGCGACGCCGTTGAGCCACTGGCCGCCATCGGCCGCCACGCGGAATCCACCGCCAGCCACCAACTCGCAATGCATCGGCCCCGTTCCGTCGGGATCCCACGAGAGAAGTTCCTGCATGCGATAAACGCTCAGGCCTGCCGCCAGCGGCTGCCAAGCGTTACCGTCCCAGCGAGCAATGCCATTGAAAATGGCGTCGCGCGAACGGGTGAAGGTACCACATGCGAATAGCTCGGGGCCGTCTTGATCCGACGTATCGCGATCCAGAGCTAGCAGATCATTGATCGTCCCCGTCAGGCCATTGCCTACCGGACTCCAACGAGAATTGTCCCACAGCGCCAGAGAGCCCACCCGATTCGGAATGCTGGTCTGGTCCGCAGTCTCCACTGTTCCGAAGTAGTCGCCCACTACCGCCAGTTGAGGCGGGATCGGGCCCGACCCATCCGAGTCCCATCCGGTAGCAGCGCGGGGGCCGCGCTGCAGCGAGATTCCCACGAACCCCTCCCGCAGCGGATGCCACTGAGCCCCATCCCAGCGAGCGGCGCCGCGAAAGCGAGGGGCGTTAGGCGCGACAACGTCGAATGCCCCAAAGGCGTACAGTTGCGGTAAAGCTTCCCCGTCACCGTCGCTATCCCAGACCTCGATCTCAAATACGCCCGATGCAATGCCCGGAAGTGCAGTCCAGTCGTTTCCGTCCCATTGGGCAATGCCCGCCGCGGGCTTTCCGCCAGCGCGTTGAAACAATCCGCCGACGACAAGTACTGTCGGTTTTTCGCCGCGCGGGTCGGGACAATAGGTCGCAAGTGCAAGTACGAGGCTCTGCAAACCTTCGCCGAGCGGCTGCCATGAAGCGCCATCCCAAGACGCCACTTTTCTCACGTTGCGATCGCCGGACCAGTGAAAGTCGCCTCCAGCGATCAATGATCCCGCAATGGGCCCAGCCCCATCGCGATCCCAAACGGTTAGCGCATAGACCCCGGAGTTGAGTCCGGCCCCCATTGGCGACCATTCGACGCCATTCCAAAACGCCACATTACGGCAATCTGTCGCGCCAGCTCGGCTAAAACCCCCCGCGGCGACGATGCCGACCGGCGTCGGACCATCCCCGTCAGGATCCCACGGGACGATTGACTGGCAGACACCGATGATCCCGTCGCCCAGCGGGTGCCAAGTGGCTCCATCCCAGCGCGCAATGTTCATAGCGCTTGTGTCGCCAGCGTAAGCGAATCGCCCTCCCGCCACGAGATGCGACGGTGTCGGTCCATCGCCGTCGACGTCGAACTTCGCGAGCGTGATGACTTCGCCCCAATACCCGTTAGCAGACCGCATGCCGCTGCCGAAGCCACTCCAGCGCTCTCCGTTCCAGCCTGCAATCGAGTTAAATTGAAGTCCGCCGGCCGAAGAAAACGCGCCAGCTACCACTAATACGGAAGACAATTCTCCTGCGCCATCCGAATCCCAATCCAGCGCGTCGGACGCCACTTCATCAACTCCGGGAGGTTGCCCAAATGGGCTGTTCCACCCTCCGCACTCTCCCGCCGAAACCGGCATCACCGCGCCCGCAGTCACGCCGAAAACGAATAAACAACAGAGCACGCGAGGCGAGCGCGTTTTCATAGAAACTCTCCCACAGATCTTTCAGGCGCACAACGATTGTCGTTCGCCCCAAGAACCGAATGTGAAGCCGCAGCTAGAAAATGTGTACCGAATCGGCCATATACGCGCGCCAAATACCCACAAGTGACGAGGGCACGCGTCTACCTTCGATACGGTAAACCGATCGGCTGGCAGAAAAAGTCCGTAAACAAAAAAAATGATTTCAACGTGCAAACAAGTAGCTCTGCACGAGTCTTCGGAGCCGACGTCCGGCGCCCAACCGCCGCTTACCCGGCTCGCGCCTCCGCCCGAATTACGCGGCCGAGGTGCAGCCGCAGCGCCATCTGCGGCGGGTGGTCGACCTGTTCGACGAAGCCCGGCGCGACATCGCCGATGATCGCGTAAACAGGCTGCGCGCCGATCGAGAGGCGCACGACGCCGAAGATGCTTTCCTGACAACGAAACGCCAGCACGCATTGCATGTCGGCGATCGTCGCGGTCGGGTTGCAGTCGCGCGCGAGGCGCTCGGCGGTGGCGCGGAGCGGCTCGCCGGCCTGGTCGGCGTCGAGCTTTTCGAGGCCCATCTCCAGCAGAAAACGCGTGCCGATATGCAGGCTATAGGCGTCGTCGTCCGAAAGGCCGAAGGCGGGAGAGTAGTTGGGCGCCGTCTCCCCCACGACCACAAAATGGCGCAGCGCATCGTCGGCCGCGCATGCGCCCGCCGGTCCGCCGGGGCGCAGCTCAAATCGAAAGAGCGCCGCCGGCCCTTCGCCGTCGAGCGGCGATTCATCAAACGCGGCCGCGAACTCCGTATTCGCCGGGGCACGTTCGCGGAGTTGCTCTTGCAAATAGGCGAGGGCCGCGGCCCGCAGCTCGGCGAGACGTTGCGGCGAAAAGAGCGGTATGGCAGCGGAGGACATCGGCGCCTTTCCATCCCAAAGAGATCAATCGCTCGAAATCAGAGCCGCGCCCGCGAGGAAGCGGCCTTCGACTTCCGAGGAACCGCCTCCGCCCCGCCGCGGCTCCCTTCTGCTCCAGAGTCTAGTTGCGAATCTTCGATCACGGCGCTGGGGCAGTCGTTCGCCAACACGCATTTCTGACATTGCGGCTTGCGGGCGATGCAGACGCCGCGCCCGTGATGGATGAGCGCATGCGACCACCAGGTCCAATGCGCGCGCGGGATCAGCGCGCACAAATCGCGCTCGATCTTCACCGCGTCCTTGTCGTCCTTGGCCGACGCCAGCAGACCAAGGCGTAGCGCAAGCCGCCCGACATGCGTATCCACGACAATGCCGTCATTGCGGCCGAACCACGAGCCGAGAATACAGTTCGCCGTCTTGCGCGCAACGCCCGGCAGCGAGAGCAGCGCGTCCATGTCGGCGGGCACTTCGCCGCCAAAAGCCTCGACCAGCCGCCGGGCCATGCCGATCAGATTCTTCGCCTTGTTGCGAAAAAAGCCGGTCGAGCGAACCAGCGCTTCCACATCCGCCTGATCCGCCGCAGCCAGCGCCGCCGCATCGGGGTAACGAGCAAAGAGCGCGGGCGTGACCATGTTGACCCGCTCGTCGGTGCATTGAGCGGAAAGGATCACCGCCGCGAGGAGTTCAAACGCGTTGCGATGACGCAGGGCGCAGTCGGCCTCCGGGTAGCACGCCCGCAATCCGGCGAGAATGCGCTGCACACGGGCGCTCCGCGCCGCGCCGCTTTCGCCCGGCTTTCGATTCTTCTTCCCCCCACCCAGCGCCCGTCCCCCGCCCTGCGCGACGGATTTCGCCCGCGGCCGCAACGCGACATTCTTCGCGCCGCCCTTCGCCCGCGCCGCGCTCATTCCAGCGCCTGCCACCGTGCTCCGGTCGAAGCCGGCGCCGTCGGCTGACGCATCGACTCGCGCACGCGGACGCGCAGGTCGGCCAGTTCGCGGCGTTTCTCCGCGGCGATCTCCCGCGGCGTACCAATCTGTCGAGCCTGGTGCACGACGCGACAAACAGCCTCCAGCGATTCAATCAGGCAGTACGCGCGTTCGAGATCGACCGCCCAACTGACCGCCCCATGATTCTGCAGCAGCGCGACGCAATGCTCGCGCACAAACGGGCGCAGCACCTCGCCCATCGCCGGCGTGCCCGTCGTCGCATAAGGCACGAGCGGCACCGCCCCAAAGAAAATCTCCGCCTCCGGCAAATGGCCCGTCGGCACGCTTTCCCCCAGCACGGCAAAGGTCGTCGCATACGGCGGATGCAAGTGAACGACGGCCCGCACGCCGGCATCAGCCGCGTAGGCCGCCAGATGCATCGGCATCTCGCTGCTGGGCTTGCGGGCGCCTTCCAGACGGCGGCCTTCGAGGTCGATCAGACAGAGATCGGCGGGCGTGAGCGTGCCTTTGCAGTGCATTGTCGGCGTGCAGAGGACGCGCCGCTCATCCAGCCGAACGGAGATGTTGCCCTCCATGCCGGCGACGAGCCCGCGCGAATAAGCGCGGCGGCCGATCGCGCAAATCTGATCAGCGGCGGCATCGATCATGGGGGCACCAGCGAAAGTGTCGAAGTACGAGTGAAGAGGTTCGAGTTACGCAAATAGCCCCGCACGCGACGCGTTCAACTCGACACTCTGCACTCGAAACTCACTTCTCAGATCGCGCGGAGCACCAGGCACGCGTTGTGTCCGCCGAAGCCGAACGAGTTGTTCAGCGCGACACGGACATTGCGGTCCCGCGGCGTCTTGGGGGTGTAATCGAGGTCGCACTGCTCGTCGGGCTGCTCGAGATTGATCGTCGGCGGAACGACCTTGTGCTGAATCGCGCGGATGCAGGCGATCGTCTCAACGCCTCCGCTGGCGCCCAGCAGGTGTCCCGTGGCGCTCTTGGTGCTGCTGATCGCGACCTTGCGGGCGTGATCGCCGAAGACGCGCTTGATCGCAACGGTCTCCGCCACATCACCGAGCGGGGTGCTGGTGGCGTGGGCGTTGATGTAGTCGATGTCCGTCGGATTGACGCCGGCGTCGCGCAGTGCGAGCGTGATCGCGCGGCCCGAGCCGCGGCCCTCGGGATCGGGGGCCACCATGTCGCCGGCGTCGGTGGTGGCGCCGGCGCCGAGCACTTCACACAAAATCGGCGCACCGCGCCGCTTCGCGTGCTCCAGCTCTTCAAAAATCAGGATGCCAGCCCCTTCGCTCAACACGAAGCCGTCGCGATCCTTGTCGAACGGACGGCAAGCGCGGGCCGGATCGTCGTTGCGCGTGCTGAGCGCCTTCATCGCCGCAAAGGCGGCCACGCCCAGCGGCGTCAGCGATGCCTCGGTGCCGCCGGTGATGATCACTTCGGCGATGCCGCGGCGAATCGCCGCCAGTGCGTCGGCCATCGCGTTGCCGGCAGAGGCGCACGCCGTGGCGACGGTCGTGCTGATGCCTTGAGCGCCGAACTCAATCGCCAGATGACCGGCGGCGGCGTTGGCCATCAGCTTCGGAATCGTGAACGCCGAAACCTTGCTGGGGCCCTTCTGCATCAGCCGCAGGTGCTGCTCTTCCAGCTCGCTCAGACCGCCGATGCCCGTGCCCACGATCACGCCGAAGCGCGTCTGGTCCATCTTGTCGGCCGAGACGCCGCTTTCGGCGACGGCCTGCTTGCCGGCCGCCACCGCGAGCTGAACGACGCGGTCCATGCGCTTGGCCGCACGCTTATCGAGGTGTTTGTCGGGGTCGAAATCGGCGCAATGGCCGCCGAAACGCACGTCGAACGGCGAAGCGTCGAAATGCGTAACCGGGCGAATGCCCGACTGCCCGCTGAGCAGTCCATCCCACAACGCCGCGGCGGAAGCCCCCAGCGGCGTGATGGCGCCGACCCCGGTGATCACAACCCGTCGCTGACTCATCCCGGCCACCTCGCCGCGCGTATCTCTGAAAAAATTAGCCGTTCTTGTTCAGATGCGCTGTGATGTAATCGACGGCCTGTCCAACCGTCTGAATCTTCTCAGCTTCCTCGTCCGGAATGCTGATATCAAATTCGTCCTCAAACTCCATGATCAACTCGACGCTGTCGAGCGAATCGGCGTTGAGATCGTTCACAAAGGAGGTCTGCTTCGAGATTTCCTCTTCCGAGACGCTCATCTGCTCGGCCACGATCTTCTTAACCTTCGATTCGACTTCCGCGATTTCCGGCACAGGCGTTACCTCCTGATCAGTCCTTGCATGCTAGCGCGCCTCGGCCGACCAGCCGCCAACCGCGCGCTTCTGTCTCGCGATCGCCTGACTCCGACCTCCGCCGCATTTCGACCCTGCACCACGCCCGGTCGAGCGGCTGTCGGCTCCTCATTCGACGACGCTGCGCTTCGGCGGAGAGCCCGCCGTCCAGCGTCGATTCCGCGAATAGTAGGAACGATTTTGCCGCCTGCCAAGTGGGGGCGGCGACGCTTTGTGCGAAGATCCGCCGAAAGCGGCGGCAACCCAAGCCTCAGCCCGGCTCCTCACCGGCAAAAAACCCAGGCTCCGGAGCACCTTCTCGCACTCCTCGCGGCCCGGCGACAAGCCGATCCGCCCATCATCTCGATCCGCACTCGCTGCGAATTCGCCCATCGGATCAGGGCTGAGCCGCTGTCAGTTGCTGGAAAAACGTCGTCACGAGTTGCGTGACAAAGACGTTCGCCGCCGTAGTCGCCGCCGACTGCGCGACCGTATTGCGCGAACATTCGGCGCCGGCCAGCAGCGGCGCGGCGATGACCAGCAATGCGACCCAGCGCCCTCGTCCTTCCATACGAATCAGCTTCATCTGCGGTTCTCCATCGTTAAGCATCTACGCAAGCGTCGCGCAGCGAACCTGCGCGGCGCGCTAAAACTTAATCGTGTACATCAGATAGAAAAAGTCCTGGTTGTCCGATGGGCCGGTCTCGCGCACGAACTCGCCGGTCCAGAAGTGCGTCCACCCCAGCAACACCGATTGGTGCGTGTCGATCGCGTAGTTCAGCGTAACGTCGATCTCGTGGCCAAACTCGGCCCCCGACACACCATTGACGTTGCGCCGCGACGGGGCGCCGCTGACGCCATAAAGCGCGTCGCGCAGGTGATAGGCCCAGAACGCGGAGTAACGCGATATCAGCGTCACTTTCTGCGACGGCTTGAGCGTCAGGCTGACATTCGGCGCAATGATGTTCTCACGCGCAAACTGGTCGCCCAAACCAAGGTATGCATGGGCCAGGGGAAAAAGCTGATTAAACGTCCCGTGCGACTCGTCGTTGGGGTTCTTATCGCCGCTGGCGATATCAAAGCCCGCCCCGAGCCGCGGCGTCCACGCCACCTCTTTCAGCGTGTATCCACCTTCGAGGGCGAGTTGCCAGGCCTGCACATAGTCGCCGGCCCAACGGCCAAACTGCCCCGAGGCTTCCGCGTCGTAGTCCCAAGCCCCGCTCCGCCCGCCGAAGCGCGCCCCGTAGGTGTAAACCGACAGGTCGCCCACCTCGCCGTTGGCGTTCCGCACATCGCCGCGATTGACGAGCGCCAGAAAGTAAACGTCGAGCACGTGATTGGGGATCTTTTTGTACGTCGCGTAGGCGCCGTAGAAGTGCTGATCCTCGTCATAATGGTCCATCTCGCGGTTGCGCTGCAGCGCGAGATCGATCACGATCGGTCGCATGTACCAGACGTCAATGTTCCACGTCTCGTCGCTCCAGAAAAGCTTCGCGCCATCAAAGCGGCGGCGGACGTTGGCCCAGTCGAGGATGGAAACCAGTCGCTCGGCGCCATAGGCCAGCTCTTGTCGCCCGACCCGCAGTGTCAGCGGAACCTCTTCGCCCAGCACACGAACATCGCCGAACAATTGGTGGAAATCCCACCGATTCTCATCGATCGGGCGCTTCGGCGTATCGCGATCCTCAATGCGAGCGTTAATGGTCTCGACGAAAACGCGAAACACCTCGCGATAGTGCAGGTCGGCGTGGGCGTAGAGCCGATGCGGTGCGTAGGTGTCCTGCGTGCGGTCGAAACTACCCAGCGTCTCGTTGGTGTTCGACTCAATGCGAATGCGATACTCGCCGCCGAAGCGCAAACGCCAGTCTTCACCGAATCGAATGTTCTTCAGCGGGTCGAAAAGGTCGGGCGTGTAGCTTCCCGCCGGGCCGTCGAGGTATCGGAAATCGTCGTTATAGCGAAGCAGGAAATACTTCGGGCCGGGCAGCTTCGCCGGAGCGCTGGTCGCAGAAGTCGCGGGGGCACTGCTGGGCTCCGGCGTCAGCGCAAAGCCGGTGGCCGGCTGCGACGCAGACGCCTGCGCCAATGCAATCGGCGCGGGAAGTAACAGGAGGATGCCCACAGCCGCGGAGCGACGAGTTGCGCGACGAGTCATGGGCGGCATTATGGCGTCGCAACGGCGGCAGCAGGAGTGCTCGCGGGCCGATTTCGAAGCGCGTTTTGTCCCTTGCGGCAATAGTCGAGCGCCAGCGTCAGGACGCGGACCGACTCCTGATCCGCATGAAATCCGCTGCTGTTTTCGGCCGAGACGAAGTCAATCAGGAACGACGCCTTGCGGTGCCAGGTGCGGGCTTCCTCAAGCTCGCTGTCGCTCGCGCCGGCTTTCACGCGGGCTTCGATGTCGTTCACCAATTCGACCAGCGCATCCAGTGCCAGTCCGATACTGAACGCGGTGCGGCTCTGAATCGTCTCTGCCCGATCGAGCAGTTCGGCCTCCGACGCCTTATGGCAAGTCTGACATGCATTGGCGATGTTCAGCAGCGGACTGCGCACGTGGTGGTCGCTCACCTTCATCGCGCCGACACGGGTGTAGGGCATGTGGCAATCAGCACAGCTCACGCCTGCCCGCGCGTGCGTGCCCTGGTTCCACATCTCAAATTCGGGATGCTGCGCTTTCAGCATCGGGGCGCCGGTCTTGGCATGAGTCCAGTCCTTAAAGCCGGTCTCCGTGTAGTACGCCAAGATCTCGTCCGCCTTCAGCCCCTTCATCCACGGATACGTCAGCCGCTTTTCCGCACCGGCGAAGTAATACTCAACGTGGCATTGAGCGCACACGAATGAGCGCATCTCCTGTCGCGTCGCGTCGCGATTCACGTCATATCCGGGCGAGCCCTGACCCTCTTTCACGATCGCGATTGCCTTCATGAACGCCGGCCGCGTGATGCGCAGCGCCATCGTCTCTGCATCGTGGCAGTCGACACACGCAACCGAACGACTGACATGCGTGCGCGCTTCGCTGTAGGGCATCGCATTGAGCTTGTCGAAGCCGGCCTGCAGGTTGCCATCGCCCAGCTTCTTGTATGCCTCATACGTCGAGGCGTGGCAGTTGATGCAGGTGCCCGGCTGCTTGAAGTCGGTCACTCGCTCAGTGTAGGTCTGGTCTTCGAGCATGTAGGCGTGGCCGCGCTCCTCGCGAAAATCAACGGCAAACGCGTAGCCGGCCCACATCACCTTCAGCCGCGGGTCTTCGTCGACGCGCGAGAACGACGCCGCCTCGCGCGGGTCTTTCGACGTCGGCGTGCGCGGCTCGGCCTCGCTGCCGCCGAAGCGCGTCCGAAGCATGTCCACGGTGCGTTTGTAGCTGTCGTATTGATACGGGAAGTTCTTGCCCCACTGTGCCGGGTCGTGCGTGTCGTCGGTCAACTCCACGACGCGAAAAAACGGATTGCGACCCTCTTGCTTCCGCTCGGCGATGTTCATGAGCAGCGCCATGACGCCGAACGCGGCGATCGCGGTGATCAGCGCCACACCGACCAGCGCGCCGGTGCTCGTCGCCCCGCGTCGCACGCACAGCCGGGACAGCGGTTGCAAACTCAAAGTTCTTCGCGGCATTCGTGCCATTCTGTCTTCGTGAGTGCTCATCGCATGATCTCCAGGCGCGCCTCAGCGCGAACCTCAGTGAAGGTGGCCCACCGACCGATGGCATCGCACGCAGGAGAGCTCTCGGCCCTCCTCCGCCGCCCCATGCCCATCGATCGCCGCGGTCAGATCGGCGTGGCAGTAGCGACACGCACCTTCGGTGACAGCCAGATTTCCCCGCGTGATCTGAATTGGTTCATGAAACCAGCCGGTCGTAAAGGCCCACGAATGCCGCGCGCCGTTTTCGGCCTTGGTCCAATACTTGCCGAGAACATCATGCGGCGCGTGACAGTCGTTACAGGTCGCGACAGCGTGATGACTCGACCGCTGCCAGCCTTCGTACTGCTCGCGCATGATGTGACAATTCGCGCACGCCGCCGCGTCATTCGTCAGATACGAACCGCCCTTGGCGTAGACAAACGTAAACCCGCCGACGCCCGCCAACAGACCCAGCAGCACCGAGACCGCCACCAGCATGAAAAAAGCGGGCCCGCGTCGCGCTGCCCGAGCGGAGATGGCGTCGTCGACTGCCGCCACGGTCACGGCATTCCCCTGCCCCACCTGCTCACGCTGCGAATCCGGCCGCTGAGAACTCATTCGGTGCCGCCTCTCATTGCGCGCCCGCCGCTTTCTCTTCAGATGTTTCTAAAGCGCGTGAAGCGAAGTGGCAAGCGGCATCGCCGACGAATCAGTCGCGAATTCGTCCAGATTTCAGCCGCCGTGTCGGCTATGCCGGCGTCGGATGCGCTCCTGGCGGAGTGGCCGGCGGCGCTGGCGGAGCCGCAGAATGCGAAGCCGTCGCCGGCTTCGCCCGCCGGAAGAGGCCCACCACATTTTCGACCACGACGAACAGCATCGGCGTGAAGAACAGGCCCAAAATGGTCTGGCCGATCATGCCGCCGAATACCGCCGTACCCAACGCCTGACGGCTCGCCGCACCGGCGCCGGTCGCCGTCAGCAAAGGCGTCACGCCCAGGATGAACGCCAGCGAAGTCATGATGATCGGGCGAAAGCGGGTCTTGGCGGCGTCAACGGCGGCGTCGAGCGGCGTCATGCCGCGAGCGACGTTTTCTCTCGCAAATTCGACGATCAGGATCGCGTTCTTCGCCCCCAGCCCAACCAACAGCACCAGTCCGATCTGGGTGAAGACATTGTTATCGAAATTGCGATACTGAAGCGCCAGCACCGCACCAATGATGACCAGCGGCACCGAGAGCGCCACCGACAGCGGCGTCGTCCAGCTTTCGTATTGAGCCGCCAGGATCAGATAGACCAGCACCAGCCCGAGGCCGAACACCATCAACCCCTGGCTTCCGGCCTTCCGCTCCTGATAGGAAAGCCCGGTCCACTCAAACCCCATCCCCTTGGGCAGCGACTGCTTCGCGATGTCTTCCATCACCTGCATCGCCTCGCCCGAGCTGGCGCCCGGCGCAGGAATGCCGTTGATCGCCGCGGCCGTGTACATGTTGTAGCGCGTCACCCGGTCCGGGCCGAGCGTGTCGCTGACCGCGGTGAACGTGCCGATCGGCACCATCTGCCCGCGCTCATTCCTCACTTCCAGCCGCAAAATATCCTGCGGCTTCACGCGAAACGCGTGATCCGCTTGCGTGCTGACCTGAAACGTGCGGCCGCGCAGGTTGAAATCGTTCACATAGGCCGACCCCAGGTGTGTCTGCAAAGTCTGAAACACCGTCGGCAGCGACACGCCGAGCTTGATCGCCTTCTCACGGTCGATGTCGAGATAGAGCTGCGGCACACCCGAGCGAAAGCCGCTGAACGCGAACATGATCTTGCTCTGCGTCATGGCCTTCCCGCACAGCTCTTCCACGATCTGCTGCTGCAGCTCGCGCCCCAGGCCTTGCTTGTCCTGAATGCGGATGTCGAAGCCCGAGGTGTTACCGAGCCCGCTGATGGCCGGCAGACCGAAGACCAAAAACTGCGCTTCCTGCAGCGGCCCCACGCGAGCGCGAATGTCGTTCATGATCGTCTCGACGTCGCGATGGTGCTTGGTGCGCTCCTCCCAATCATCAAGCACAATCCAGGCGTTCGCGTAGACCGAGCCCTGCCCCTCGAGCACCGAGAACCCGGTCAGCCCGGTCACATCTTTCACGCCGTCGACTTTCCGGCACTCTTCCGACACGCGCTTCAGCACCGCGTCGGCCCGCTCCAGACTGGACCCGTCCGGCAGCTGTGCCGCCACCATCACAAAGCCCAGATCCTCGTTCGGCACAAAGCCGGTCGGCACCCGCGACAGACCGGTGAAGGTCCACCAGAGCACAAGCCCGAACGCAGCCAGCGAGAGCGGCGCAGCGGCCGCCCCCAGCCGCGCGAAGCCCGCATAAAGCGCCGTCAGCCCGTCGAAAAACTGATTAAACCATCTCGCCAGCGTTCGCTGCGGCAAGGTCCACCACGCGGGCTTCGCGTGCGACTCGTGGCTTTTCAGCAGCAACGCGCAAAGCGCGGGGCTCAGCGTCAGCGCACACACCGCCGACAGCGCCGTGCTGGCCGCGATCGTCAGCGCAAACTGTCGGTACATCTGCCCCGTAATGCCGGGCAGCGCCGCCGCGGGAATGAACACCGACATGAGCACTAGCGTGATGGCGATGATCGGCCCCGTGATCTCGCCCATCGCCCGAATGGTCGCCTCGCGCGCCCCGAGCTTGTGAAGCATCATGTTGCGCTCGACGTTCTCGACCACGACGATCGCGTCATCCACCACGATGCCGATGGCGAGCACGAGGCCGAAGAGCGTGAGCATGTTGATGCTGAAACCCAGCGCGAGCATCACGGCGAAGGTGCCGATCAACGAGACCGGCACGGCCGCCAGCGGGATGATCGACGCCCGCCAGGTCTGGAGGAACAGAATCACGACGATGACGACCAGCAGCACGGCTTCAAACAGCGTCACAACGACCGCCTTGATGGAGCTGCGAACGAACACGGTCGGGTCATAAACCACGGAGTATTCGAGCCCGTCCGGGAAGTTGCGCTTCAACTCATCCATCGTGTTGCGGACATCGGTGGAAAGCTGGAGCGCGTTCGCGCCGGGCGATTGGAAGATCGGAATCGCCACGGCCTTCTTGTTGTTGAGCAGCGAGCGCAGCGAATAGCCGGATGCGCCGAGTTCGACGCGGGCGACGCTCTTGAGCAGCGTCTTCTCCCCGTTCGGCCCGGTCTTGATGATCACATTGCCGAATTCCCCGGGGTCCAGCAGCCGTCCCTTCGCGTTGATCTGGAGTTCGAGTCCCACC
>JANRJD010000046.1:0-42837 GCA_033764195.1 Phycisphaerae bacterium
CGAGCCGACGGTGATCGCCGTGACCGCGGCGAGCGGCGGGACGGGGAATGTGCGCGGGGCGTCGCTGGCATCCAACGTCTTCCTGCACCAGGGGTTGCCGATCGATCGCGAGAAGGCGAGCTATCAGAATCGGTGGAGGGATAGGCTAGGCTTGGAAGCACGCTACCTTCAAGTGGATCCGTTAATGTATGCAGATGGTAGCAATGCCTACCTAGTAACGCGAGCGGAGCCGACGCGCAGGACAGATTCTTCCGGCTTGTTGTGTAATTGTTTGGCACCATTTGGACAACGCGGCGGCCGCCAACTGCTCGGAGCTTGCACTGTCCCCAATTGCCAGAGTACGGCAAGCGGATGCACATTTACGGCTAGCTTCCAGTTATTGATCACCAGAATTAACGTACTGTTGCGTATGTACATGATATCGTGTTGTGCCGGCTCGGCCACAATGACCGGCTACGTCGACTGCGAGACCGCGTGCGACCGCGTCAATGGAGGTCAACCAGGCCCTGAAGTCATTGAGATTCGAACTTTCCAAACCCAAGCGACTCCGCCTGGAGCCGTATGTTGCTGCTGCGGGGCTGAAGGAGCCGGGCTCATCATTTCCGGCAGCTAGCGGTCGGTGGATAATGCTGGAAAACAAGGCGACAGGTCATGTATGTGAGCATGATTAGGGTTATTCGTTCAAAAACCGCCACATTGGCCTTCGCCCTGTTTGCCTTTCTTAGTTTTTTATCTTTTTTTGTACAATTTTCGTTGCATATTTGGTACGGCCGGGTGGCTGTTGGAATGGAGAGTGCGGCGTTTGCCGTCCAGCTTGTCCGGGGCCCCGATCCTATATTCATGGATCGCGGTCCCGTCAGCCGGGAGCTTTGCGCATTTCAGGTGTTGCCTGCGGGCAGAAATCTGCACACGGCTTTGATTCCAAGAGCCTGGAAGGCTTTCAACATAAGCGGCCTCACGGTCCCGGCGTGGCCCGTGGCAGCGATATTCATGTTCTTGTTTTATCTCAGTCGTCGCACTTCTGATCCGGGACGCCATTGCGCGCGTTGTCAATACCTATTGCGTGGCTGCGTTGTTGCGCGATGCCCAGAATGTGGGCTAGAGTTTCCGGAGTCACTACTTACGAATAGCTTCTAACACATCCACCACTTGATTCACTTCCAGGAGATCGCTGTGAGACCGAATTTGGAATTCGCTGGTAGATTCCCGAGCGCCGTTCCTAGTGTAGTTTCGTAGAACAATAGTGCAACAGTTCCTCTTTTGGCGTCTGGCCTCTTCGAGTAGCATCAGGCACCGCGAAAGACGATCACGATTCAACTAACGGGGAAAGAACGGACAGTTGCTCAGGGGGATGGTCTTCTTCGCTGACGAGGGCGGCGCCGTACGCTGAACGTGCTGGCGACGGAGGGTGAGGAGAAAATGGTGCGATGGCCACGAATGGGTGCACATCGCGAAAAGGTGGTGCATCGCCGAAAGCACTTTGCGGCGCAGCGCATGCGAGCCCGCGGGTGCTGACCCATCACCCGGACTGTGACAGATCGACAGTCGAGCGGGCCTGGAAAAATGACCGACTTGACAGCGCATCGCGTGAATGCCTCAGTACTCAGACGCGATCCGCGGTTCGTGGAGAAACTTACCGACCTTTTTGGATTGTACCTGGACCCGCCGCAACACGCGCTGGTTTGTGAGCGCGATGGGAGTACCAGAATCAGGTCTGGGGTCGTCCCCCGCCGGGGCCGCCGCTGAAGAAGGGCCGATTCGAGTCGAATGCCGCCCGAACACACCTTTGACAACTGAGAGGGCGTCGGAGATCAGAATTCCGACACCAATCGCCCAGAGTGCCGTAATTCTCGACGCAAGCCTCGCTGCTCAAAATGGTCTTATAATATCAGCGTTAGGGGCGAAAGCGCTAATGGCGTCAAAGAATAGTTCAACTGGCGTCCAGTCACCTCCATTCCGAACTCTCATCAAACGACGCGCAACCCCGCGCGCCGCCCGCCCCCGCGCGCGCTTCTTCAATTCGCTATTCGCAATTCGCCATTCGCTATTCCGCTTCCACACCCCTTCACCCCTTCACCCCTCTTCAATTCGCTATTCGCAATTCGCCATTCGCTATTCCCCCCTCAACCCCCCAACCAAATTCATCCGCCGCAGCCCACGCAGCGCCAGCCACGTCGCCAGCAGCGCCGTCGCTGCCACAATCAACACCAGCCGCGCAGACCCCAGCAGCGGCAGCAGATTCGTAAAGTTCCCCATCGCCCCGCCCCGCGCCCGCGCCGCCAGTTGCGGACCGATCGCCAGCAATGCCGGCAGCGCCCCGATCATCAACCCCGCAACCGCCAGGTACGCATGCTCCAGCAGCACCATCCGCTCCAGCCGCGCCGCCGAAAACCCCACGGCGGACATCAGCGCCAGCTCCCGCCGCCGTTCCAACAGCGCCCGAAGCACGACGCCCGCCAACCCGCAAGTCCCCAGCAGCAACCCAAACCCGCCCAGCGTCTGAAACGTCGAGAGATACGTGTTCTGCACGGCAAAAAACGCCCGCAGCCGCTCCTCGCACAATTCCGCATCCAGGCCGAAGTGTTCGTAAGCCCGTTCCAATGCATCACTCGCCGCCCGCTCGCCGCCGCGCGGCGTTTCGATCAGAAACACCGAGTACCCATCGCGCGACGGAAACAGTCGGCGGAAATTCTCCTCGCTGATGATCAGCTCGCTCTGCAACACGCTGCCCGAGAGCAGCGCGACAAAACGCAGCGGTCGCTCGACGCCGTTCTCATCGCGAATCGTCAGCGTCTGACCAAGCCCTTTGTGAAGCTGCCACTGCACCGCCGCCTCGTCGCCGATGGCGGGGATCGCGCCGTCCGCGTCGGCCGGCTGTTCGAGCAGCCGCCACGGATTGCCGCGATCCTCGGCCGAGCTCGGCTGCGACGCCGCCGCAGCGGCCTTCATCACGCCGGCGAACGCAAACCCGCCGCGCTCGATAAACGCCCGCGGCGCGCCGAGGATTCGCGGTTCGCCGGGCTGATAGAGATTGAGGCAGCTCGTGCGATCGCCGGGCCGCAGCCGGAACGGCCAGAGCCGCACCTCGCGCAAGTCGGGGTGGCTCGCATCATCAACGCCGAGCGCGGCGCGGCCGGCGGCGGTGTTGGGGTCGGCGGCGAGCGGCGTGCTGGTCTCGGCCACAAGCGCGCATCCGCCCGCGCCGCCGGCGCGGTCGTGCGGGTCGGCGGGCGACAGCCGAAAGGCCTCCAGCGCCGTGAGCAAAAACGTCGCCGACGCGATCAACCCCGCGATCAGAATCGCGCGGCCCGGCGAGCGCTGAAGATTTCGCCAGGCGAGCGCGGCGGTTGAGGACGCGAATCGCGAATTCGAAGGCTCCGCCGCGCGGGGCGTGATCGATGTCCTGAAGAGCGCGAGCGCCGCCGCCAATCCGCCTGCGCCGGCCAGGAAGAAACCGCCCGCCGCCGGCATCCAGCCCAGCGCGCCGCCGACGATGCCGATGGCGGTTGCGAGCAGCCCGAGCGTGAGCGTGATCATCGGCCAGCGCGGGCGCCGGTCGATTGCGGGCGCGTCGATCGCGCCGCCGGTCAGGAGCCGCGCCGCCGAGTTCGTCTGCAGGCCGCGGAGCGCGATGGCGATCGACAGCAGCGCCAAGGCGAAGCCGACGCCGGCGCCGATCGCGGCGGTTGCGGGAGTAATGTGCAATCGCAGGAAGGGCGCTTGGGCCGCGGCCGACCACCAGCCGCGCAATCCGGCCAGCATGAGCCATGCGTAGCCCGCCGCCGCCGCGACGCCGAGCAGCGCGCCGATCGCCGCCAGCAGCGCGCCCTCGGCGAAGAAGACGGACCGTGCGGCCCGCGGCGAAAACCCGACCGCGGCGAGAAGGCCGACCTGCTTCACGCGGCGCTCGACCGCGAGGCGAAAGAGCAGCACGATCAGCATCATCGCGGCGGCGATGAGAAAAAAGCTGAAGCCGATGAAGAGGCCCCCGAAGTCGGTGTTGCCGCGAGCGGCTTTTGCGATTTCGGCGTGCAGGTCTTTGAGCGTCAGTCCTCCGTCGTCGAGCGTCAGCGTACGGAGGAGTTCGTGCTCGAACGCAGCGGCGGGGGCGCTGGCGGCGGCATCGGTCGCGGGGGCGTTGCGGGAGCTTTTTGGCGTGATGCGCAGCGACGTGAACATGCCGATGGTCGCGGCGTTTTGGCCCCACATGCGCTCGGCGTCCTCAAGCGTGACGAAGACCTTCGGCGCGGCGCGATAGTCATCCCAATACTTCTCATCGCGCGGCTGAATCCGCTTGAGATCGAGCGGGAAGGGGGGATCCCAATCGGCGAGGTCGTCGGTGTCGGTGATGCCCGGATAGTCGGGGACGAATGTGCGATCGGTGGCGGCGGGCGTCATTTCGACGACGCGGGCGATGGTGAACGCGTCGGCCCGGCTCTCGAGCTTGCCGAATTCGCCGGTGATGTCGTAGCGAATCAGAATGCGGTCGCCGCGCGCAGCGCCGAGCTCGCGGGCGGTCCAGGCGTTGATGGCGACCTCGCCGGGTCGGAGCGGCTGTGCGGCGTCGCCGGACTCGGCCAGCATTGCCGACAGCGGCGGCCCGGCGCCGGGCACGGCGCAGATGGTCGAATAGGGGATCGCGCCGGCGGCGATCGGGCGGCTCGCGATTGGCGATTCGTCGGCGTCGTCGAGCTTCTCGATCGACGTGGCGAGATAGGCCGAGATCGCGGCGCGGTGCGCGCTGATGGACTTCGCGGCGGCAGCGGCGCGGTCGAGAATTGCGGGGGCGAGCAGCATCGAGTCGGATTCGAGTACGAGCGTGCGGCTTTTCTCGATTTCGCGCAGCTTGAGTCCGAAGTCGGCGAGGGTGAGCGACGGCGCGATCGATTTTTGCACGACCGCCGTCGCGTCATTCGGTGGGTTCAGAAGCTCGAGTGAGCCGTGCTGGAAAAGGAGTAGGTTCGCGGCGCCGGGCTGTTCGATCGCGTTTTGTAGTTCGGCAATCGGCAGAAAGACGTTCAGCGGCTCGGCCTGACCGGGGCGGATGTTGAAGTCTCCGCGCTGTTCGGGCGTTATGACGGCGTGAATTCGCAGGCGCAGGGTGAGCGTGCGATCTTCACGACGACCCATCAGCGTGTCGGCGGACACCGCGCTCGGGCGATCGAGTCGCAGCAGCAATTCGTCGCCCGACTTCGCGCCCAGCGCTCGTGCGGCGGCGGCGTTGAGGACCGCACCACGGCGCGGAATCGCTCCGAAGTCGAAGCTGGGCTTTAGACCGACACTAAAACGCTGGTCGATTCCGAGTGCCGTCGCGTTCTGTGCCCGCGCACCGCTTGCGGGGTTTGCCAGCGCCGCGGGCATCAGCAGCAGCGGCGCGGGGTTGGTCCCTTGAATGCGCTGCGCGAGGGTGTCTGGAAAGGTGCGCGTCGCGATCAGCGCGTGGGTGAATCCGCCGAGTCTTCGCAGGGCGTGGTCGCGCAGGCTGGCGCGGAGCGAATCACCCACGAGCAATGCGCCGGTGAGCGCCGCGACGGCGACGGTGATGCCGAGCAGCGTGCCCAGATGCGACGGCAGATAGTGGGACAAGCTGCGGCGGGCGAGGTGCAAGCGGCTCACGACGACGCGACCTCGTGCAGGCGGCCGTCCTGCAGGCGGAGGCGGCGGGCGAAGCGGCCGGCGAGCTCGATGCTGTGAGTGACGAGGATCAGGCGGGCGGCGGCGGCGCGCTGCGATTCGAGCAGCAGGTCGGCGATCTGCGTGGCGGTGCGCGGGTCGAGGTTGCCGGTCGGCTCGTCGGCGATGAGCAGCTTGGGTTGGTTGATCAGCGCACGGGCGATTGCGACGCGCTGGCGCTCGCCGCCGCTGAGTTCGGCGGGGCGGTGGGTTTTTCGAGCGGCGAGGCCGACCTGATCGAGCAGCGCGTTGGCGCGGGTGATCGCGCCCGCGGGCGGGCTGGCAGTGGCCCACGTCGGCAGCAGCACGTTTTCGAGCACATTTAGCTGCGGCAGGAGGTGATGATCCTGAAAGATGAAGCCGATGGAGCGATTGCGATAGGCCGCGGCGTCGGCGGGCGCGAGTGTGAGCAGATTTGCTTCGTCGATGCGGTATTCGCCGCGGGACGGCGGCTCGAGCAGGCCGAGGATGTTGAGCAGCGTGGTCTTGCCGCTGCCGGAGGGGCCGATGATGGCGACGTTTTCGCCGGGGGCGAGCGAGAGATCGAGCTCACTCAACACTTTCAATTCGCCGGCGGCGGTGGGATAGCTCTTCGTGATCGCGCGGAGTTCGAGCATCGCGGGAGTCTCGCGCGACGGAGGGGAGATTTCAATAGCGAATGCTGAAGGAAATGCAGAATGCAGAATGAAGGATGCAGAAGGACGATCGCGCGCCGTCAGACGTATTGCTTGACGTATTCTTCGAGCTTGTTTTTTGCTTCCTTTTCGATCTGGCGGACGCGCTCGCGGGTGAGGCCAACTTCTTCGCCGATCTCTTTGAGCGTGAGGCGCTTGCCGCCTTTTTCGAGGCCGTAGCGGAGCTTGAGCACCATGGCTTCGCGCTCGGTGATGCGGTCGAGCATGCTGCCGACGAAGTCTGCATCGGACTCGCTGAAGAGCATCTCGTGTGGCGCGGGCGTGCGCGTGTCTTCGACGGAGTCGGCCAGCGCATCGTCGCCATCGACGCCCGCGGTGCCGGCGCGGCCGGTGCACATGCGGATCGCCTGAGAGATGGCTCGCGCTTTTCGCGGTGTGATCTGCATTTGTGCGGCGATTTCGCTCATGCTGGGCGGTCGGCCGAGCGACTCTTCGAGCGAGCGCATGGCCAGCTTCATGTGGCCAATTTGCTCCATGAGATAGCTGGGAATGTGGACGAGTTGCTGGGCGTTGTGAATCGCGCGGCGGATGGCCTGATCGATCCAATAGCCGGCGTAGGTGCTGAAGCGAGAGCCCACGGTGGGATCGAAGCGGTCGACGGCGTTGACCAGGCCGACGTTGCCTTCGTTGACCAGGTCTTCCATGGGAAGACCGCGATTGCGGAAGTGCTTGGCGACGCTGACCACGAGCCGCAGGTTGGACTGAATCATCGTGCTGCGGGCTTCGGCGGCGTCGCGTTGGGTGCGTTCGCGTTCGACGATGGAGATTTCGCCGCGGGTGAAGCGTTCTTCGGCTTCTGCGGAGGCGCGGATTCTTCCGCCGAGCTCGCGCTCTTCTTCGGCGGTGAGGAGTTCGAACTCCTTGATTTCGCGGAGATAGTCGGTGATTCCGGAATCGGTGCGGGCCGGCATAATGCTATTAACTACCTCGCCGCGGGGAAGGAGCCGCGCGGTGGATCCGCGCGCGCCAAGCGTCGGCTACGTTGAGAGTATCGTCCGAACCGGGATAGCACTTCACGGATATACTAGCGCACGACCGGCCGGGAGCGGGCATAAATCGCGCTTTGGTTATAAGACCTTTGGCGGTGGGGTGGTTTGTCGGGGGCGTCGTGTTGGGAGGATGGCGGCGGCGGGCTGTTGCGGGGCGGTGTGCGGCGGGGCTGGGGCGGTGTGGGGCGACTTCGGTGGGCCAGAGCGGGTTGGCGGAGGGGTGGTGCGGCGTTGTTCACATGGGTTTGGGAGGCCGGCGGAAAAAATTTTTGGGGCGAAAACGGGCTATTTTGAGGGAGAAATTGAGTCCGGGGAAAATTTTCTCGCGAGGCCGTTGACGGGTGTTTTGGTCTCGGTAGTATACGCGGCTCACCCCTGACGGAACGGGATGGGTGTGAGAAGTGACGCGGACGTCGTGGGCGCGGCGGTAAAAGCCGCTCTACGAGCAACGAACAAGGGCTCGTAGCTCAGTTGGTTAGAGCGCGTCCCTGATAAGGACGAGGTCACACGTTCGAATCGTGTCGGGCCCATAGGACGTGCGTCGTGGTATGCCGCGATGCGGTCGATTGAAGATTGGATTGCGTTGGCTACGATCGGGTTGTTGCTGGCGATGGCCGGCTGGAGCCTGTATCGCGGCGGCGGAACGTGAGGTAGCGGCAAGTGTCGCTAGGCGTGGCCTGGCGGTTGAGCCGCGAAGATCGGCGACGAAGCTCGATCTCGAAGGATTGAATACGGCTGGGGCCGTAGCTCAATTGGGAGAGCGCCGCCTTTGCAAGGCGGAGGTTGCCGGTTCGATCCCGGTCGGCTCCATCGGCCGTCCGATGATCGGAAGCGAGCGTCGGGCGAAGCCTGTGGTTCGCTGAGCAGGTTAGGGCTGTGCGTGGTGCGCCCCTGTGCATTCCCTTGGATGGGAGTGTGTGCGGGCCTGCTTCTCGCAGGATGTTCTATGACAAGTTCATAGTGTGTGAAGTGTGTACAGGTATCAAGCCGGAACTCTTTTGGAATTGAGTTGGCGGTTTGCGGCTGTCCGCAAGGATAGGCGTAAGCTTGCCAGTTCTCTCGATTGTCATGTGAGTGAGATAGTAGGTGCTGGGCCACAGCAGTTCATAAATGTGGTCAAGCTACTAAGAGCATATGGTGGATGCCTAGGCGTGCAGAGGCGATGAAGGACGCGGCAGGCTGCGATAAGCTCCGGGGAGCCGTCAAACAGGCTTTGATCCGGAGATCTCCGAATGGGGCAACCCCGCTCTACTGCGTAAGCAGATAGTGCGAGCGTACGATGAATTCATAGTCGTACGCGGCGAACGCTGGGAACTGAAACATCTAAGTACCAGCAGGAAAGGAAATCAACCGAGACTCCGTTAGTAGCGGCGAGCGAAAGCGGATCAGCCCATTAACCTTCGCAAACTCAGTTGAACGGCTTGGAACGGCCGGCCATAGAAGGTGACAGCCCTGTAGGCGACAGGGGCGTGAAGGTAAACGAGTAGGTCGGAGCTCGTGGAACTCCGACTGAACATGGGGAGACCACTCTCCAAGGCTAAGTACTCCTGCACGACCGATAGTGAACAAGTAAGGCGACTGAAAGGTGAAAAGAACCCCTGCTAGGGGAGTCAAAAGTACCTGAAACCATGTGCTTACAAGCTGTAGGAGGCCGATGGCGAAAGCCCGGCTGACTGCGTACCTTTTGCATAATGGACCGGCGACTTGTCGTATGCGGCGAGACTAAGCGCTTCCGGCGCGGAGTCGTAGCGAAAGCGAGTCTGAATAGGGCGTATAGTCGCATGTGACAGACCCGAAACCAGGTGATCTACCCATGGCCAGGTTGAAGGAACGGTAACACGTTCTGGAGGACCGAAGCCGTTAACGTTGAAAAGTTATGGCATGAGCTGTGGGGAGGAGTAAAAGTCTAATCAAACCTGGAGATATCTGGTTCTCCCCGAAATGTCTTTTGGGACAGCCTCGGGACACTACGCAACGGGGGTAGAGCTACTAATTGGAACGCGGGGCCTCCCCGGCTACCGCCTCCAGTTAAACTCCGAATACCGTTGCGCTTATCCCGGGAGTGAGTATGTGGGCGCTAATGTTCACGTTCGAGAGGGAAACAACCCTGATCGTCGGCTAAGGCCCCTAAAGCATGCTCAGTGGTTAAGGATGTTCGTTTTCTGTGACAGCCAGGATGTTGGCTTAGAAGCAGCCACCATTTAAAAAGTGCGTAATAGCTTACTGGTCGAGAAGACGGGCGCCGATAATGATTGGGACTATGCATGCTGCCGAAGCCACGGGCGCGCAAGCGCGGTAGGGGAGCGTAGCACGAAAGATACAAGTCGTACCGTGAGGAGCGATGTCGGTTCGTGCTAGTGAGAATGCCGGTATGAGTAACGATAAAGCGGGTGAGAATCCCGCTCGCCGTAAACCCAAGGTTTCCTGGGCAAGGTAAATCCGCCCAGGGTTAGTCGGACCCTAAGTCGAGGCTGAAAGGCGTAGACGATGGATGGCAGGTTAATATTCCTGCACTCCGTATCAGGTTGATCCGGCGGTGACGTCATTCAGGACAACAGCCCACTATGAGAATAGAGGGTGCCCGCAAGGGCGAGGCCGATTTGCTGTCGAAGTGTTGAAATGAGTGACCAAGAAAAACCGTCCGGTGACGAAATGCGGATCCGTACCAAAACTGACACAGGTGGGTGAGGAGCGTATCCTAACGGCGCTCGAGAGAACGGTCCTGAAGGAACTAGGCAATTTTTCCCCGTAACTTAGGGATAAGGGGACCCTCGCCGGATTCGTCCGGCAGGGCGCAGGAAGCGGCTCTGGGAACTGTTTATCAAAAACACAGTTCTGTGCTAAGTCGTACAGACGACGTATACAGAATGACGCCTGCTCGGTGCCGGAATGTTAAAGAAGGAGGTCAGCCGCAAGGCGAAGCTTTCGACTGAAGCACCGGTAAACGGCGGCCGTAACTATGACGGTCCTAAGGTAGCGAAATTCCTTGTCGGGTAAGTTCCGACGCGCATGAACGGCGTAATCACTGGAGTAGTGTCTCCAGGACCGACTCGGTGAAATTGAAGTCGCGGTGAAGATACCGTGTACCCGCAGCAAGACGGAAAGACCCCATGAACCTTCACTGTAGCTTGATATTGGCATCGGATATCGAATGCGTAGGATAGGTGGGAGGCTATGATCCGGCGGTTTCGGCTGTCGGGGAGCCAACGTTGAAATACCACCCTTTTGCTATTCGCTGCCTAACCTTGGCCCGTGAATCCGGGCAGGGGACAGTGTTAAGTGGGCAGTTTGACTGGGGCGGTCTCCTCCCAAAAGATAACGGAGGAGCGCAAAGGTCGGCTCAGCACGGTTGGCAATCGTGCGTCGAGTGTAAGGGCACAAGCCGGCTTAACTGCAAGACTAAAGAGTCGAGCAGATACGAAAGTAGGCCCTAATGATCCGGTGATCCCGTGTGGAAGGGTCATCGCTCAACTGATAAAAGGTACTCTGGGGATAACAGGCTGATGACTCCCGAGCGCCCATAGCGGCGGAGTCGTTTGGCACCTCGATGTCGGCCCATCACATCCTGGGGCTGTAGGCGGTCCCAAGGGTTCGGCTGTTCGCCGATTAAAGTGGTACGCGAGCTGGGTTCAGACCGGCGTGAGCCAGGTCGGTCCCTATCTGCTGTGGGCGTATGAGTCTTGAGGGACCATCACTCTAGTACGAGAGGATTGGGTGGTACGAACCTCTGGTGTACCTGTTGTCGCGCTAGCGGCATGGCAGGGTAGCTAAGTTCGGATTGGATAAACGCTGAAAGCATCTAAGCGTGAAGCCGTTCCCAAGATTAGGACTCAATCGCAAGTGAAGACCCGTGATAGACCATCACGTTGATAGGCCGGATGTGTAAGCGCTGAGAGGCGCTCAGCTTACCGGTACTAACGGTCGAATGCTTGACCTCATTTATGATCGGCTGTGGCACTGACCACAGATGCCGATCGTTCACACCGAAATCTCTCCATGACGGAATTTCGGCATGATCCTGAACCCTTCACACACTATGCTTGCAGCTTGAGTGCAATCGGGCGGCGGCCAAAAGCCCCGCCCGCACACGATCTGCCGGTGAGCATACGCATGGGGAAACACCTGATCCCATCCCGAACTCAGAAGTTAAGACCGTGCGGCCGATGGTAGTCCTGATCGGGCAAGAGTAGGTCATCGCCGGCTTTATGGCCCGCCGACGCGAAAGCGTCGGCGGGCCTCTTTTTTTGGATGACGCGGCGCGAGAGTTCGCACCGCGGTGCGGTGGCGGTATTCTCGGCAAGCAATCGTTCTCATATCCGTTGGTTTTCTTTTCGTCGAAGCGCGGTGATCTGTGCCCCCTATCGATCTTCGGACCGGGTTGTTCATTGCGTTGGTGATCGTCGCCATCGCGTTCGTCTGGCATCTCGCGAATGCGATCCGCAAGACTTCGCAACGCAAGGATGATTCCGCTCCGGACGGGCGAATCGCTCCGTCCCCCTGGGAGATCTTTGTCGGCGTGGTGACCGACTTTTTCGACACGCTCGGCATCGGTTCGTACGCGACGACGACCGCGCTGTTCAGGTTGCGGAAGACTGTGCCCGATGAGCAGATTCCCGGCACGTTGAACATCGGGCATTTGATCCCGACATTTGTGCAGGCATTCATTTACATCACTGTGGTGAAGGTGGATGCCGTCACGCTGGTGCTGATGATCGTCGCGGCTGTCGTGGGGGCTGCGATCGGAGCGCGAACCGTGGCACGCTGGCCGCGGCGTCCTATTCAGATCGGAATGGGTGTGGCGCTGCTTGTCGCGGCGACGTTGCTGATTCTGGGGAAGGCGAAACTGCTGCCGGTCGGCGGAGAGGCACTCGCGTTGACGGATAGTCGCCTGGCGATCGGGCTCGCCGGTAACTTCGTGCTCGGTACGTTAATGCCGCTTGGCATCGGGCTTTACGGACCGTGCATGATCTTGGTGAGCCTGTTGGGAATGAACCCGTCAGCGGCGTTCCCGATCATGATGGGATCGTGTGCGTTTCTGATGCCGGTGGCCAATATCGAGTTCATTAACCGCAGGCGATTTCGTTTGCCTGCGGCGCTTGGGCTGACGCTGGGCGGTGTGCCCGCGGTGCTCGTGGCCGCGCTCATCGTCCGTCAACTCGATCTGGAAGCGGTGCGCTGGCTGGTGCTCGCGGTCGTGCTGTACACCGCTACGACGCTACTCATGGCGGCGGCGTCTGAGCGAGGCCAGGCTTCGACCGACGGCTCTACGCCGGGCAGCCGGCCAGTTCCATCCGCGTGACGCGGGCTGCGACGCCTTGGCCGTCGATCTGCCAGACCTGGTTTCGGCCGCTTTCTTTGCCGCGATAGAGCATGGTGTCGGCGCGCGAGACCAGGTCGTCGGGGGAGGTGTCGGCGTCGATTCGGGTCGAGACCCCGATGCTGGCGGTTACGTTGAGCGACTGCGAGCCGATGTCGATCGGCGTTGACTGCAGTGCGGAGCGCACGCGCTCGGCGAGGATGGACGCGCCTTCGAGCGGGGTTTCCGGGCAGACGATGCAGAATTCTTCGCCGCCGAAGCGTGCGCACAGGTCGTGGCGGCGGACGGCGGCGCGGACCACGCGGGCGACGCCGCGGAGGACTGCATCGCCGGCCTGATGGCCATAGGTGTCGTTGACCTTTTTGAAGCGATCGACATCGAGCATGATGGCGCTGAGGGGGCGCTTGTGGCGGGCGGAAATCGACCAGGTGTCCTGCAGGCGGTCGAAGAGCGCGCGGCGGTTGGGGAGGCCGGTGAGGGCGTCGGAGTTGGCCATGGTTTCGAGCCGCTTGCGGGCGACGTTCAATTCCATGTTCGCTTTGGCCAACTCGGTCTGGCGGGCCCAAACCGCTTCCTGGAGGCCCAACATGCGTTCGCCGACGCGAATGCGGGCCAGCAGCTCGGCCTTGTGGTAAGGCTTGGTGAGGAAGTCGTCGGCGCCGTGATCGAGCGCGCGGACGAGCGAATCGCGGTCGTCGTTGGCGCTGAGCATCACGAAATAGATCGTGCCGAGGGCCTTTTCGCGCTCCATCTCGCGCACGAAGGCGAGCAGGGCCATGCCATCCATGACGGGCATGTCCCAGTCGCAGACGACGATGCCGTTTCGCATGGCGAGGATCGTGTCTTGCGCTGCGCGGCCGTTCTCATATTCCAAGACTTCGTAGCCGGCGTCGCTGAGATAGCGGCTGAGCAAGCGGCGCGTGAGCGGATCGTCTTCGACGGTGATAATTGCGCGAGGTTTGTTGTGCGGTTGCATAGAGTCGCCCACTTGCTTCCTTCCTCAGAATGACGGAGCATCGCTTCGCTGGACCGGGCGAGTTGGCGAAACTTCGTCGAAGGTTGTTTCGGCAAAAATGCGAGCGATATTTCGCCTGGCGCCGTCGGAAACTCCGAAGCGCTGCGGAACCGATAAACTCAATTTCACCACGGCGGCGCGAAACGTCTGACTCGTGAAGCGGCGATCGTCGGCGCGATGCCGGCGGCGCAATGGTCCTAAAATCGCGTCGCCGCGCTGTGGATGACTCAGCCGACCGAATATGCGAATCGCCAGCTCTGGCTGATGCCGGATTCGGGGGACGCGCGCACGAACCTGGTGGCGTTGGCGGCGCTGCGTGTGCGCTCGTTTCATCCCTACTCGTACCGCGTGCCGCCGGCGCTGCGTGATCGGCTGATTCCCGGCGCGGCGCTGCGGGTTCCGTATGGTCGCGGCGGGCGCGAGGTGGAGGGGTTTTGCATCGGTGTGTCGGAGAAGGAGTGGGACCAGACGCTGAAGGAGCCGATCGACGCCGTAGCGCCGGTGTTCGAATTGCCGGCGACGCTGGCGCAGCTTGGGCTGTGGATCTCGGAGTACTACTTTTGTCCGCCGGGCACGACGTTTTCGCTGCTGCTGCCGGCGGCGGTGCGTGCGGCGCGGTCCAAGTCGATTCGCATGGTGCGGCGGGTGGCGGAGCGGGCAGTTGAGGGTGAGCCGACGCCGAAGCAGCAGCGGGTGCTGTCTTTGCTGGATGCCGGCGATCGGGAATGGGGCGAGTTGCTGAAATTGGCGGAGGTGGGCGGGGGCGTACTGAAGAAGCTGGCGGAGCGCGGATGGGTGACGATTGAGTCGCGGGCGACAGCGCCGCGTCCGCCGGCGGATGTGTTGCGGGAGCAATCCGTCGAGTCGGCGAGGAATCAGCCCGAAGACGGTTTCGCGCTGACGGCGGACCAAAGCGCGGCGCTGGCCGTTCTGACCGGCCGGCTTGGGCAGCCGCAATTTGAGCCATTTTTGCTGTTTGGCGTGCCCGGGAGCGGCAAGACGGAGGTGTATGTTCGCGCGATCCGGGCCGCGATCGAGCAGGGGCGGCAAGCGATCTTGATGGTTCCCGAGATCGCGCTTGCGACGCAGATCGTGGATCGGCTGGCGCGGCGCTTTCCGCGGGTGGCGGTGATGCACAGCGCGCTGTCGCCGCGGGCGCGAGCAGATGCGTTGCGGGTGATTGCAGCGGGCGGCGTCGACGTCGTGATCGGCACGCGGACGGCAGTGTTTGCGCCGTTGCCGCGGCTGGGGCTGATCATCGTCGACGAGGAGCAGGAGGGCAGCTACAAGCATCTGGCGTCGCCGTTTTTTCACGCGCGCGATGTCGCGATTAAGCGGGCTCAGCTTGAGTCGATTCCGGTGGTGCTCGGTTCGGCGACGCCATCGCTGGAGACGTGGCATCACGCGACGGTGACGCTCAAGTATCGATTGCTGGAACTGCGCGAGCGGGTGCCGGGGGCCGAGTTTCCGCGGGCGCGGCTGATCGAAGCAGCGCCGCGCGACGTGTATGCGGGCGATGAGGAGGAGAAGCCGAGCGGCGAGCTGCTGTCGCCGACGCTGCGCACCGCGCTCGTAGAGACGCTTCGCGCGGGTCATCAGGCGATCATTCTGCAAAACCGGCGCGGCTATGCGACGGCGCTGCGCTGCGAGAAATGCACCGCCGCCGTGCGTTGCCCGCAGTGTTTTGCGTACTTTGTCTATCACCATGGGGCGACGCCGTTTCTGCAGTGTCGGCGGTGCGGCGTGCGCGAGTCGCCGGCGCCGGCGCAATGCCCCGATGCGGCGTGTCGCGGGCCGCTGGCGCCGTCGGGCATGGCGATTCAGAAGCTGGAGGAAGAGCTGCGGGCGATCGCGCCGCAGGCACGGCTGTTGCGGCTTGATGGCGACACGATGCGCCGCCGGGAGGACTATTCGGCCGCGATGGCGGCGTTTGAACAGCGTGCGGCGGACGTGATGCTGGGCACGCAGATGGTGGCGAAGGGGCTTGATTTTCCGGCGGTGCGACTGGTGGGCGTGGTGGATGCGACGGCGGCGCTGCGTCTGCCCGATCCGCGCGCGGCGGAGCATGTGTTTCAATTGATCATGCAGGTGGTGGGTAGAGCGGGCCGGGCCGGTGGGGAATCGCTGGCGCTGGTGCAATGCGATGTGAATCCGCCCGACGGGGTGCGGGCGGCACTCGAGATGGACTATCGCCGCTTTGCCGATGCGGAGTTGCTGGCACGGCAGCGCATGAGCTATCCGCCGCTGGTTCGCTTTGTGCGGATTGTTCTGGCCGATTCGCGGGCGGGCGTGGCGAAATCAGAGGCCGAGGCGGCGCATCGGGCGCTCGGCGAGACGGCGTGGCGCCTGGCGCCGGATCTTCGGATTGATGAGCCGACGAGCTGTACGATTGCCCGGATTCGGGAGATGAATCGCGTGCAGATCCTGCTGCGCAGCTCGAAACCCGGGACGATTCAGCGTGTGCTTCGCGCGGCGCTGGAGGAGCGAATCTGGAAGCCGAAGGCCGAAAAGGTGACAATTGATGTGGATCCGCTTGATTTCATGTGACTGTTGCGGACACTTCCGCGGCCTCATCGGACGATGACCATGGGTGCTGACGATTTCGGTCTTTTGTTCGACCCCATTTTCGCCGACCACCGCACGGCGCCGGGACACCCGGAGCGCGTCGAGCGATTGCGGGCGATTGAGGAGGGGCTGCGCGAGGCGGAGGTTTTCTCGAGGAGCAGGCCGCTGGGCCCGCGTGCGGCGACCGACGGCGAGCTGGCGCGGGTGCATGAGCCCGACTACATCCGCCGGCTGATGCAGGCGTGCGCGAATGGGGCGGCGATCATTGATTGTGCCGACAGTTCGATTTGTCCGGAGAGCGAGCGCATCGCGCGGCTTGCCGCCGGCGGCGTGATCGATGCGGCGCTGGCGGTTGCGCGCGGCGAATTGCGGCGTGCGTTTTGCGTGGTGCGGCCGCCGGGGCATCATGCCGAGGCCGCCGAGTCGATGGGGTTTTGTTTGTATAACAACATTGCGCTGGCTGCCCGCGCGCTGCAGGCTGAGGCGGGGCTGGAGCGGATTTTGATTCTTGATTGGGATGTGCATCACGGCAACGGCACGCAGCACACGTTTGAGCGCGAGGCGGGGGTGCTGTTTGTGAGCATTCATGGGCACCCCAATTATCTGTATCCGCATCAGGGCTACGAGCGCGAGCGCGGCGTCGGCGCGGGGCTGGGCTTTACGATGAACATCAACCTGCTGCCGGGCGCGGGCGATGGCGAATACATCGACGCGTTTGAGACGAAGATCGAGCCGCGCGTGCGCGAGTTTGGGCCGCAAGCGATTTTGATTTCTGCCGGCTTTGATGCGCATGGGGACGACCCGCTGGGGACGAGCCAGCTTACGGATGCGGGGTTTGAGTGGATGACGGAGACGCTGATCAAATGGGCGGAGCGGCACTGCGCGGGTCGGCTGATCAGCATTCTGGAAGGCGGATACGACCTGGGCGTGTTGCGGCGGTGTGTTTCGCGGCATGCGGTGCAATTGGCGGGGCGGTAGGGGATTAGAATACGAATCGATATGGCTGCGTCACCGAAGCTGAGAAATGAGGCATTGGGGCTCTTGAACGCCGAAAGCGACATTCTTCGCGTGGCGCGCGAAATCTGCGAGATCGCGAACGCCGCTGGGGTGCCCGTCGCGGTGATCGGCGGCGTGGCGGTTGTCCTGCACGGCCACGTTCGCACGACGCTCGACGTCGATGTCTTCGTCGGTGCCGACGCTCAGCCGCTGGCCGAAGCGCTTCGCCGCGCCCGGGTTCGCTTTGATGCGGAAGAGCGGCAATTCACCAAGCGCGGAGTGCCGGTCCATCTGGTGCGCGAGCAGGACGCCCGCAGCGGCGTGCGCGCGACGCAGTTGATCGAGGGCGTTTGCGCCGCATCGCTGGCCGACATCATCAACATGAAATTGCGCAGCGGGCTGCGCTCGGTGGTGAGGGCGCAGGACATTGCCGACGTGATCGGACTGGTCCGCGCGCAGCGGCTGGGCAAAATCTATGCGGCGAAGCTTGATCGCGATTTGCGGGTGGAGTTTCGCAAGTTGGTGGATGCGGTGCAGAGATCACGCTAGCCCAGCGGCCTTTGCGCATTTGTTCGCGCGGCACCATGTTTGACATGATCCAAAAGACTAGCGCGGCGAGCAGGATCCCGATCGTAATCGTGGTCATCGATATGGGCCTGCCGCTGGGGGAGTCGCAAAAGGTGGCCGGGTCGGAGAGGTCAAACGGCGTGCCGCATTCCGGGCAGCGCTGCTCGACCAATGCGCGAAGGCAATACCCGCATTTCAAGCAGTACGCTTCGTCCATGACCCGGTTGCTCGCTGAAATGTGCTCGCTTTAGTAACCGGCTGCGGTCGCGTGCGATTCCGCTCGTCGCGAAATTCACTGCGATGACAGCAGGTCCATCCAGCCGTGCAGCAGTTCGCAACGCGCCTCGGTCATAAGGCCGGCGTCGAGCAGTTCCGCTTCGCTGCGTCGCAGTGAGTCGATGACTTGCGGGGTGGTCGCGCGTCGCATGGCGCCTCTCGCGTCGGCCACCCACCGCGTGTGTTTGTGGACGCACTCCAACTCGAACCATTGCACGACGGGGAGGTCGAGCCGCTTGCGGCGGAGGCGGTCCAACTCGGCTTTCGTCAGCGGCAGATAGGCGATGTGCGATCGTTTTTTCCCGTCACCGGCGAGGATGCTCGCGTCCAAGAATCCGGACGTGACGAGCGCTTCGAGCTCGGTGGGCGGCTCGCCGTCGTGAGCGATCGTGTACATCGAAAGGGCTTCGGCGAGGGCCCAGAAACGCGGTTGTTCGCGCACCCAAGCAGGCGGCGGCGGCGACTTTGGCGAGAGCACCTCGACTGTGCAGCAGAGCGAGAGCAACCAAAGAAGGGGTACCCAGGCGGCGGTGCGCGGTTTTTTCGCCGGAGCTTGCGCGGGTGAATCGGTTGGGGTATTGGCCGACAAGGCAGTACTCCGGCGGGAACGGCTCGACGCGACACGACGTGGCGCCAATTCGCTCCTTCGATGCTTACGAAAAATCACGCGTGATGACGTAAGCGGATGGCCCGACCGGATGGCGCGGCGCGGATCGCCTCCGGGAGTTCCTTACGACGCCGGGGGCGCTCGTGAGCCGGTCCGCCGAGCCGTATGATCTCAGAATGCCGGCAAAACCACGCTCCGTCGCGAGATCGAACCGCGCCTTCGCTCCGCTTGTCGCCATCGTCATGGGTAGTCGGAGTGATTGGGAGACGATGCAGGCCGCGGCGGAGATTTTGCAGCAGCTGGGCGTGCCGCACGATGTGCAGATTGTTTCGGCTCATCGCACGCCGGATCTGCTGTTCCGCTTCGCCGAGACGGCGGCGGAGCGCGGGCTGCGGGCGATTATCGCCGGGGCGGGCGGGGCGGCTCACTTGCCGGGCATGCTGGCGGCGAAGACGGCGGTGCCGGTGTTGGGCGTGCCGGTAATTTCGAAGGCGCTTGCGGGCGTGGATTCGCTGCTTTCGATCGTGCAGATGCCGCGCGGCATTCCGGTGGCGACCTTTGCCATCGGCCCGGCGGGCGCGGCGAACGCGGCGCTCTTCGCGGCGGCGATGCTGGGGACGACGGACGCGACGATCCGTGGGCGGCTCGAGAAGTTTCGCGCGAAGCAGACGCAAGATGTGCTCGCGAAGCCTGATCCGCGAAAGGCGTGAGGTCGGGCAGGCCTCGGGGCGACGCGCCCGGCGTCTTCGGCCGGCGAATCGGGACGTGCGGCGGACTCGAACGCGGTACCCGCTCCGCCCTTCGGGTCAGGTGGATTCCGGTGGGGAAGGAAGCCGAATTCGCACTTTTTTCTCCGAGATCACAACCACGCAGCGCGACCACTCGTCCCCCGCGGCGAGCGAAAGTGTCTGAACGACGCGGTCGATTATCGCTTGGCGAGACGGCGCGAACAGTCGAACGAGGATGATGCCGTGGTGTGATCCGGGGGCGAACTTACGCGCATCGGAGAAATCCAAATCCTGGGTGATCAGTGCGCGCTGCGATTGCTGCGAAGCCGTCCAAACCGCTTCGTCTTTTTCGCCCAGTAAGCCCTCATCGATGCTCGTATCGACGTCATGCCCCAAGGCTCGCAGCGGCGCAGCGAGCGTGGCGGGAATGTTCTCATCGAGTTTGAGTCGCAAGGTTTAGGCCGAAACTCCGGGGAAGGGGAGGTCGTCGACCGCAGCGGCAGCCGCAAACTCGATCGCACCCTGAATGTGCTCGCGAGTGAGTGAAGGAAAATCGCGGAGAATCGCTTCGGCGGTATCGCCGGCAGCCAGGCTGCACAAAACCGTTCGCAACGTCACGCGCGTGCCGCGGAACACGGGTTGGCCGCCGCAGGTCTTTGGATCGCGGACGATCAAATCGTTGATCGTTGGCTTTGTTTTTGCCTGTGATGGGTTCATTTCTATCCCATTTTAGCATGGGAGAAGTCGACTTGCCCAATCGATCGCATTCTCCGCGCGACGACCGCATAGCGCGGCGCGGGCAGTCAAGTCAGGATCGAGCGTACGCGGTCGACATCGGCGTCGCGGCGAAGCACCAAAATCACATTGATGCCGTCGATCTTGCCAGCAAGCGCGAGGCGCAACCCTGCGGCGAACTCCGCAATTGTCAGCCTCCCATAGCCGGTGGCCAGTGCCGGCAGTGGCCGATCGCCACATCCATGGGGTCACAGCGTTAAGTCAACCTGCCACCCGGAGTCGTGCGCAAGCGCTTGCAGGCTTTCCATGAGCGTGTGGCCTAGAACGCGCACCTGTCGGTCAATCATGCAGTCGAACGGGAGCCAGACAAACAGCGGTCTGCCCGCGCGCCAGGTGAGGCCGAGAGCCATTCCGCCGCCGCTGGTGCCGATGATCGCGACACCAGGCAAAAGCTCGTGCAGGCGGAGATTAATTGTCGACTCGGCGAGTTCTTCAACTGGGTAGAGGCTGATGTAGGCCTCCTCACCCAGCCATCCCGCTGCCCAGGTCGCCCACCGGAAAAATGAACGATAGTCGGACGGAAACCGAACGCCGGTGTCGGCCTCAGCCGCGGTGATGACGTCTTCACTCGCGCCATGGGGCGACCACCCGAGTTGCGTGAACAGGCGCTTGAATGATTCTGGATTGAACTCGCCCATTCGTCACCGCGGGTTGGCACGGACTACGGCATGCTGAAAGCCATGTCCCTGTGGCGATGATAAGGAGTTTGCAGCCGGCGAGGCTGGCGCTCAGAGCGCGCGAAGTGCGGACCCGGCGGTGGGCGATGGGCGGTTCGGTCGGCAAAAAAAGGCACACATAACGGCACTGCGCTCGTCGACACGGACAAGCTGAGTACAGCTTGTCCGTGCCACCTTGGCGCGCGAATTGCCTTCACCCCACCAGTAGCGCAACGAAGCCGCCGATATCGCCGACGGTGATGAAGCCGTCGCCGTTGATGTCGGCGTTGTCGAGCCGGCAGTCTGTGAACTGGGTGAGGTATGCGGGCGGGTCGATGAGCGCGAGGACGAATGGTCCGATGTCGGAGAGGGTGGTGAAGCCGTCGCAGTTCAAATCGCCGTGCGGCGAGCGGCGGGTGATGCGGATGTGGTCGAAGTGTGTTGAGCGCGGGAAGTCGGTTGCGGTGATTGTGACGCGGACGCTGAGGGGCTGGCCGAGCAGGCTGGCGGGGAGATCGCGCGAGTCGACGATCGCGCGTGCGTCGGCGAAGGCGCCGACTTCGGGCAAGATCGTGTCGCTGTCGGTCGCGATGACCTGCGAGCCAGCGAGAAGTTCGATGCGATAGCCGCCGTAGGTGGAGAAGGCGTAAGGCTGGTTGGGCAGGAAGCGGCCGATGGCGACGCGGAGCGTGTATTCCTGATCGGCGAGCAGTGCGTCGGTCAACGTGCGACGAGCGAGGACGAATGCGCCGGGGCCGTTGTTGAAGAGATAGGCCGCGTTGCTGCCGTCGGCGCCGGTGGGGGTGCCGCTTCCGCCGGCGGTGGTATAGCTGCCGCTGGGCGGGTTGAAGACGCCGAGGAAGACGCCGCCGGTCGCTTCGAAGCTCCAGCCGCCGATCGGGCCCGGACCTTCGACGAGCGCGCCGTCGTTGAGGACGGGAATCTCGAAGCTGCCGTTGGGGACGGGTACCGAGATCACGCCGCGCGGCACGACGCGGATGGGCACGGCGGTCGAAGTGCGCGTCGCGCCTTCGTCGTCGGTCGCGACGGCGGTCAGGATGTAATCGCCCGGGGGCGCGTCGCTCCAGAGGGCGTTGTAGGGCGCGGTCGTGTCGACGCCGAGCGAGGTCGCGCCTGCGAAGAACTGCACGGACGCGACGAAGCCATTGGGGTCGCTCGCGGTTGCGGCGAGCGAGATCGGCGTGCCGACTTCAAACTCGGCCGAGGGAGCGGGCGCGGTGATGGTGACGCTGGGCGGCACATTTCCGACGACCAGCAACGGGGCGAGGGCGGTGCGCCAAACATCGGCCATTTGCTGTTCGCCGAGTTGGTTGGGGTGCAGGCCGTCGCTCTGCATCATGGTGGCGAGGTTGAAGGCGGTGTTCTGGTCGACGAGGTAGATGCGCGAGCCGGGCTGATCGAGGTCGCTCGCGATCTGGGCGATGGCGGCGTTGAGCGGCGCGGTCTGGGCGGCGTTGGCGAAATAGCTGGTGCCGGGGCCGAAGCCGATGATCTGAGCCAGGAGGATCTGCACGCTGGGCCGCTCGGCGCGGATGCGGGGGATGATCAATCGTAGATTCGAGTCGGCGTTGGCGACGCCGGCGGGGCCCTGTTGGCCGATGTCGTTGGCGCCGAGGTGGATGAGCACGATGTCGGGCTGGGCGGCCGCGGTGAGGCTCTGCACGACGCTGGCGATCTGGTCGGTCCGCCAGCCCCAATAGCCCTCGTGATCGCGGTCGAAGGTGGTGAAGTAGTTTGGGTACCACGCGGGCACGGGGTCGCCGCCGAAGAGCGAATTGCGGCTGCCGACGAAGTCGACGCTGTAGCCGGCGCCGACGAGGTCGAACCAGAGTGGGTAGCGATAGGAGGCGTAGCCCTGACCGCCGTTGGTGATTGAGTCGCCCAGGCAGAGGATGCGGGTTTGGGCGTGGGCGGCGGCAAGAGCCGAGACGAACGCAACCAAGGCGACGCGGATCGCGATCGCGGGGCGGCGGGCTGGGGCGGACACGCACATACTCCTTGGGCTCCCGGCCGGCGGAGCCGCATGCGCTGAAGCGGGGGTCTTGCGATCAGTATCGCGGCGTTGGGGCATTTTTGTGCGGTCCGAGGGTCAGATTTTGAGGGATGAGGGAGGGGCGAAAACCGTTCGAGCCGCGGCGGAGCCGGTTTGAGGCGGGAGCCGGGAAGGGGGCGACAGAATCGCCCCGGCAGGTGGCTTGCAGGATCGCCCGGTCGGCCCTATTCTTGACGATCTTCGGTTTTGCAAGGAGACGGCACCGTGTACGCAGTGTTTCAAGATGGCGGCAAGCAGTATCGCGTCCAAGAGGGCGACGAGGTTCTGGTCGAGACGCGCGAGCTCGCCGAGGGGCAGAATACGCTCGATTTTCCGACCGTGCTGATGATCGGCGACGGCGGGAAGTCGAAGCTGGGCGCGCCTTACCTCAAGGGTGTGGTGGTTAAGTCCAGCATTGTGCGCGAGTTGCAGATGCCGAAGGTGACCGGCTGGAAGCATCGGCGTCGCAAGGGTTACCTGCGCCGGTTCGGCCATCGCCAGCACATGATCCGCGTGCGGATCACGGGCATCGCGGGCTAAGACGCCGCGACCCATGCCGGGCGACGGCGGCGGCTCATCGTGTTAGATTTCGACACCGGCGGTGCGCCGGTGTTTTTCTTTTTTACGGACGCGGCGACTGCGGGCGGGCGGTTTGGAGAGCGACTCCGCCGAGCGGCTGCGGCCGGCGGCGATCAGCGGTACACCCCGACGCCGCAATGGAGATTCGTCGATGGCGATTCGAGCCGACGGCCGCGCGGCCGATGAACTGCGGCCCGTGCGCATTCAGCGCGGGTTTCTGGATCAGCCCGCCGGGGCGGTGCTGATTGAGTTTGGGGCGACGCGGGTGCTTTGCACGGCGTCGATCGAAGAGGGGGTGCCGGAGTGGCGCGAGACGAGCGGCAAGGGGTGGGTCACGGCAGAGTATGACATGCTGCCCGCGGCCACGGGGCGGCGCCGCGAGCGAAATCGGACCAAGGTCGACGGACGGACGCAGGAGATTCAGCGGCTGATCGGACGGAGTCTGCGGGCGATCGTCGATATGTCGCGGCTCGGCACTCACACGCTCTGGCTCGATTGTGATGTTCTGCAAGCGGATGGCGGCACGCGCACGGCGTCGATCACGGGGGCCTATGTCGCGCTCGTGGATGCTCTGCGGCTGGGCGAGAAGCAGGGGCGGTGGGACGCGAAGAGCGCGCTTCAGACGCAAGTGGCGGCGATTAGCGCGGGGATCGTCGACGGCGCGACGCTGCTGGATCTGAACTATCGCGAGGACTCGGCCGCCGATGTGGATTGCAACCTGGTAATGACCGGACGCGGGGAATGGGTGGAGGTGCAGGCGACGGGTGAGGGGGGCAGCTTTTCGCAGCAGCAACTCTCTGAACTGACGGCGCTGGGCGAACGGTGCATTCGGCGATTGTTTGAGATGCAGGCGGCGGCGCTGGTGGGATGAAATTCCTGGACAATGTGCGGCATGCGGCGATTCCGTCTTGGAGCTCCCTTTTCTGAGCCAGGCGGGGTGGAACACTGCTGAATCGCCAGACTTCTTACATCGCCATTAGCCGCAAGACGACTTCCGCCTGGGGAAGGCTGCGCCGTTCGCGGTGTGCGGCCGCGATCAGATTCCGGATCTTCGCTTTCTGCTCTTTCGTCAGATCGTGCGCAAGATCGAGGGGCACGTCTGCACATTTCAGTAGCAACAGCGAGAAATGGTTCCAAGTTGCGGCGCCGCGCTGCAGGCTCGAGTAGGTCGCGGCGTAGTGTGGCGCAGAGCAATGGGCGAGGTCGGATAGAGCGTGTGGCTGGCTCGGCACATGCGAGAGCCGCTGCATGAACCACTCTACCTGCAAGGCCCGCTGCTTTGTGGGATCCGGCTCGTTGACTACTTTTTCCAGCGACTCCAGTTGGCCCGCGATTGCCTCGACGTACTCCGCATCGACGCCGCGCCGTTGTCCGGCGGGGCCGCCGATCACCGTCCACGCGTCCGAGTTGCGTTTGCGCTGGAGAAACACCAGGAGAGTCTCATTGGCGTCGAACTGCGGCTGCGGCGGGCAAACGACGGTCGCGTAGTATTGAATCAGCAGATGCGAATCGGGCGCCATGCCGCCGCGAAGCGATCGCAACACCTTTGTGCGGACATTGACCACTCGGCCGTTCGTGGCTGCCTCGCGCTCGATCTGCGTTACTTGGACGTGAACGATTGCATCGGCGCTGCGCATGACGGCGCTGGCGGAGACGGGACGCGAATCCATCGCCGCCGCTTCGCTCGTCAGCAGGAGGATCGCCGCGAGGGCGAGCCATGGACCGCCGCGCGACGATTCACGCTTTGATATCGTCGAGCCCTGTTCTCGCATGCTCTTGAGCCTACCACCGCCCTAGACAATTCCCAATGGGCACCGAAGAGGCAGGGCGCGGAGTACCGCGGCCTGCCCTACGCTTCCATCATCGTTGCCGTTCGATCGCGATCCGTCCGCGTAGCGAGTGCCCCGCGTGCCACGACCCAATCAATCCGCCGACAAACGCCGCGAGCTGATCCCGATCGTCGCTGCCGCCTTCGCCGAGCTGGGCTATCGCCGGAGCACGACTGCGGAGTTGGCGCGGCGGTGCGGCGTGCGTGAGAACGTGCTTTATCGCCTGTGGCCGAGCAAGCGCGACATGTTCATCGCCTCGATTGCGTTCGTCTTTGAAAACGCGGCGGGGCTTTGGCAGGGGATCGCCGGGGAGCGGGCTGACGAATCGGAGGATCGACGCGCCGGCGCGTCGAACGGCCGGCGGAAGGGCGAATCGACGGCGGAGAAAATCCTCGCGTTCGAGACGCGGCATCACGGCGAACATGGCCGCTATCGCGTGGTCTTTGCCGGGCTGAATGAGACGCACGACGACGAGATCCGCGCCGCGCTGTCGAAGATGTACAAAGACTTCGCGGCGTTTCTGGAGCGGCAGATTCGCGAGCACCGCCGGGCTCACAATCTGCCCGACCAGCCGGCGGCCGAACTGGCGGCGTGGGCGTTGATCGGTCTGGGGACGGTGAGCGATGTGCTGCGGGAATTGCGCCTCGTGAGCGAGAGTACGCGGCGGCGGATGTTTGAGGACGTGGGTCGGGCGCTGCTGCAGGGAACCACAAAAAACGACGCGTAGGCGCCGATGAGCGCTCTTTCTTTCCCGTAATGTAAGTGTATACTTACATTAGAAGCGGCGGCGAAAACGAGCGCTTCGTTACGCCGCGCGTTCACGAAAGGAGAACCAACATGAAACGTGCATTCCCGCTGAAGATGGGGCTGGCCGTGATGATCGCCCTCGTGACCGCCGGCTGCGGCGGCGTGGTCGATTCGCAGGCGGAGGCCAAGCTCAAGGGCGATCTCGGCAAGGCGACGATCGCGGTCTACCCGGCATTTTTGCGGAATGGCTCCGCGAGCGGCGCTTATGACGACGGCAGTGCGGCGCTTGCGGCGGAACTGATTACGCAGCACAAGCTGGGCGTGGCCACGATTCGCGAAGAGCACATTCCGCTCAGCGGCACGCCGGGCAGCAACCAACTGGCGCTCTACAAGGAAACGCTGAAGCAGTTCGCCGCTCATGTCCGCGCTCATCCGCCGGGCACGCAGTATGCATTGATGCCCGAGTTTCTGCTCGATCGGAACGGCAAGGCGCTCGGCGTGCATCTGCATGTCGTCGACGCGGAGGGGCGCTGTGCTTATGCGCTGCTCTTTAACTCGCACCACGAGCCATTCAACAAAGCCAAGCTCGACACGCCAGCGGGTTGCACGAAGCTGGCGATTGATACGATGGCGCTGGATTTGAAGGGAAAGCCGTAGCGGACGCTTGCTTTTGTGCGATTCGTGCGGCGGGGCCGGCCTTCAAACTTTGAAAGCCGGTGCGCGGTTAATGCCCCAGGGCCGCGCTCATGCCCATGATGGAGAAGATTCGGTCGCGCGTTGCCAGGTATTCGGGCGAATCGAGGTTGCGCGGCCGGGGCAGATTGACTCGTACGATTTCGCGGATCACGCCGGGGCGCGGCGTCATGACGGCGACGCGGTCGGCGAGTTGCACTGCCTCCTCGATGTCGTGCGTGACGAAGAGAATCGTCTTGCGTTCCTGCTGCCAGATGCGGGTCAGGTCGCTGCGCATCTTGAGTCGGGTCAGGAAGTCGAGCGCGCCGAAGGGTTCGTCCATGTAGATGATGCTCGGGTTGGCGGCGAGCGCGCGAGCGATCTCCACGCGTTGCCGCATGCCGCCGGAGAGTTGGTGCGGAAAGGCGCTTTCGAAGCCCGATAGGCCGACCATCTCGATGTAGTGCTTTACGGTGGCGTCGCGCTGCGCGGCGGCCGCCTTTTGCATGCCGAAGCCGACGTTGTCGCGCACCGTGAGCCAGGGGAAGACGCCGTTTTCCTGGAAGACGAAGAGGTGGCGCGAATCGGGGCCGCGGACCGGGGCGCCGTCGACCTCGACCGTGCCCGAGGTTGCGGGCAGAAAGCCGGCGATGATGTTGAGCAGGGTTGATTTTCCGCAGCCGGAGGGACCGACGATGCAGATGAATTCGCCGCGCGAGACTTCCAGTCCGACGTCGCGCAAGACTTCGACGCCGCGTGAGCGGTTCTTGCCGGCGAAGGTCATGCAGACGTCGCGCACGACCACGGTGGCGCGGTCGGTGCTGCTCGTGTTTTGAGGCTCGTTGACTCGCGAACCTGAGCTCAAGATGGCACTCTCCCGATTAATCGCTGCGTGACGCATAGCCCCACCGTAGCGACGGCGTCCGCTCCACGCGGCGCACCGCCAGATCGAGCAGCAGCCCGATCAGCCCGATCATCACCATTCCCGCCACCACGAGGTCATAGCGTTTGCCGGCGTTTCGGGCGTCGATGATTAAGTATCCCAGGCCGCTGTTAACGGCGATCATCTCGGCGGCGACCACCACGAGCCACGCGATGCCGAGTGCGATGCGCAGGCCGGTGATGATCTGCGGGAGGGTGGCCGGCAAAATCACCTGGCGGAAGAGCTGCAAGCCGCTGAGCTCGAAGTTTCGCGCTGCGCGGACGTAGACCGGTTGAATATTGGCCACGGCTGCGGCGGATGAGACCGTGATCGGGAAGACGGCGGCGAGGAAAATCAGAAAGATCGGCGCGACGTCAGTTACGCCGAACCAGAGGATGGCGACAGGGATCCAGGCGATGGGCGAGATCGGGCGGAACATCTGCACAAGCGGATTGAGCGCCTCGAAAACCCAGCGAAACCAGCCCATCAGCAGCCCCAGGGGCACGCCGATGAGCACAGCCAGCCCGAATCCCCAGGAGACGCGAAAGAGCGAGGCGACGATGTAACGCAGGAGCAAGCCGCGGCCCTGCAGCTCGACGAAGCCGCGGACGACGTCCATCGGCGTCGGGAAGAGCGTGCTGCCGGTGATTCGCACGGCGGCGTGCCAGGTTGCGAGGAACGCGGCTCCGACGGCGAGCGGCAAGATGATGGATCGGGTGCGAGTGGCGCGGCTCATCGCGGCGCCTCAAACTGAAACGCCTCGATGGTGGCGTCGTCGCGGACGAACGACGGATCGCAATAGTCGTCGAAATGCACCTTGCCTTCGAGAATGCCTGCGATTTTGGCCAACTGCTCGATCTCCTCAAAATCGGGCCGGCGGACGGCGAGGTTGGTGTACTTCACGCGGTCGGGCGGCTTGCTGAGAACGAACTCGAGCAGGCGCGGATTCTGGTTGTAGTAGTTTTTGCTGACGAACTGGGCCGCCTGCATGCGGTGGTCCATGCTCTGGTCGATCCACTTGCCGCTTTTGGCGATGCCGTTCACCAGTTCCTGCACCAGCTCGCGGTCATTCTGAATTGCCTCTTCGCGCACCGCCAGGACGCAGGAGATGAACTCCGGCCAGATGTCCTTGGTGAGCCAGAGCACGCGGCCGTAGCCGTCGAGCTCGGTCTGGCCCATGAAGGGCTCGCCCGAGGTGATGCCGTCGACGGCCTTGACCGAAAGGGCGGCGGGCATGTCGGGCGGCGGCATTTCGACGAGCTTTACCTGATCAAACGGAATGCCCTTATCGCGCAGGGCCTTGAAGATCAGCAGCCGCTGATTGGAGTATCGATTGGGCACGGCGATCGTCTTGCCGCGCAAATCCTCGACGCGATAGATGTCGGAGTCTTTGCGGACCATCAGGGCGGAGCCGTCGCGGTGGCCGAGATAGACGATCTTCATCTTGATGCCGTCTTCGCGCAGCTTCATGGCGAGCGGGGCGAGGATGAAGGTGGCTTCGGTGTGGCCGGCGAGGAAGGCCTCTTTTAGTTCGGGCCAGCCGCTGAAGCGGATCGGCTCGTAGATGTTGCTGCCGGTCATGCTGCGATTGATGAAATCGGTTACGGGGCAGGTGAGGTGGCAGGTCACCGGCAGGAAGCCGATTTTGAAGGTCTTTTTGCCGCCGTCTGCGCCGGCTCGGCGCGTTTGAAACGCGTCGAGGTTGAGCCAGCCGTGCAACACGGAGATGGCGGCGAGCCAGACGACGGAGGCGGCAGCATATCTTGCGAAGATGCCCATGAAGTAAAGATAACGGATTGCCGAGCGAGGATGAGCTGCGGCGGGGCGGCTTCGCGGAGATTGGCGGATTCGGCTGTATTGAAATAGAACGTGCCGACGCAAAAGCCGTCGGCACGGCACCCTACACTTCGTGATTTGCTCAAAACTTGAACGACAAATTGACTAGCGCCCCGAGCCACGGGTCGAGCGAGCGGCCGGCGGCCTGGTCGAGGCCGTCGCCGGGGAAGGAAACGCCGACGCCGAGCGTAAGGAACGCGTTGGGCGTGAGCATGCGGACGTATTCGAGGTAGAGGTCGTCCGACAGGTGTTCATCGGGTACGCCCGCCACGACGACCTGCTGGCCGCCGATGGTCTGCACGCGTCCGATCTGGCCGAACTGCAGCGGGCTATTGATTTCCAGCGCGGCGACGCGCCAATAGGAGAAGGTGAGGATGTCCTGCTGCGAGAGTGTGAGGTTGAGTGCGACGCGGTGCGTGCGGACGTTGGTGTTGTAAAACGCGAGCGCGGCGTTGGAGCCGGAGGCGAAGGCGTGGACGCCGCCGTCGTAGAAGAGGGGATCGAAGCGCTCGAGCTTCGCAGTGGAGGGGTCGTCGCCACTGAATTCGCGGTAGGCGTAGCTGAGCTTCGGTCGTAGCTTGATATTTTCCCACTGATGGCCGATTTCTGCGCTGAAGGCGGTGGCCGAGAGATCGATGTATTCGTTCCACTGGTAGGCGCCTTCGACTGCGGCGTAGAGACCGGGAATCGTCTCGCGCAGCGGGCGAATGCGGAGATAGGGGTTGATGGTCTGCGTGTCCTCGCGCCCGTTCTCGATGATCTCGACCGGGGCGCGGATATAGGGCATGTCGGAGCCGTACACATTCAAATAGGCCACGCCGACGTACGAATCGTCGGGTTTCTCGAACAGCCGATACTCGATCTTTCCGCCGAAGAGCGATGTGTCAGGGTCGTCGTTCGTTATTTCGTTGTAGTTGAGCAGGAAGGCGTCGGCAGAGAGGGGGCCGATGGTGAGCCGGGCGATGCCGGTGTACTCCCACGCTTTCCGCGGCGCGGCCAGAGCGGCGCCGCGCTGATTGCCGTTCTGAGCGCCCAGATCGATCAGCATGCCCGAGCCGTAGCGATAGGGCTGCTGTCCGCCGGAGATGTCGAGCGTCACATCGGAGGCTTTGTCGCTGATGCGCACGCCGCCGTAGGCCTGCTCGAGCGAGACGCGCCATTCGCTGCCCTGCTCGAAGATGTCGCGCTGAATGTTGCCCGTGGCGGCGGCGCCGAGTCCCGAATAGAGATCAAGCGATTCGGATGCTTCATAGTCGAGTCGCATGGTCGGGACGAACCACGACTCGGTCCAGGTGCGGTTTTTGTCGTAGTCGGCGGTGGGGGCGAAGACGTCGGCCAAGCCCCAGAACGCCTCGCGTTCCATGATGAACTGCGAGCCGGCGAACAGACCGAACTTGAGCTTCCAGGGGCCGTCGGTGAAAAGCAGCGGGTCGGCGGGCGGAGTCATGGCGTTCGCGGGGGCGGCGATCTCGGCGAGCGCTGGCTGACTCGCGGCCGGCGCGGACGCCGGAGCACTCGTGGGCGCAGCCGCAGGCTGTTCAACGGCGTTTCCGAAGTCGGGCGCGAGAAGCGCCGCCGCGGCCATACAGCAGGTCAACCGACAGCGGCACGGCCTCATGGCGCACCCCGCAAAGAAAACGGGATCGACGGAAATCAGCGGCGTTTACTTTGGACGCGGCGTGAGCGTGCCGCCGGCCTGGCGCGGTGGAAAATCGGCGAGCGTCTTGCTGTGCTCGGCGATGGCGTCGCGGACGAAACCGCCCAGGAATGCCTTCTTCATCGCGATGTCGTTGTTCTTGGCGCCGCTATGCCGCTCGAAGGGATCCATCTTCAGGTTGAAGATCTCTGCGGAGGGTTTGTTGTAGTCGAAGAAGCCGTCGCGAACCTGGAAGTGATACTTCCAATTTCCAACGCGCATCGCCGTGAACTGAGACTCGTTGTACATGAAGACGCGGGTACGTGCGGAGGGGGTCGTACCTGTGGGGGCCGTCCAGTGTGCGAGTTGGTTCACGCCGTCGATGTAGACGTTGTTTTCCTTCCGAATCTTGTCGGCGACATCTGACACTCCCGCGGCGGCGGCGAGCGTCGTGAAGCAGTCGATGTGCTCGTTGATCTCGTTGCTGACGGAGCCTTTGGGAACTCGCGCCGGCCAGCGCACGAGGAACGGCACGCGCACGCCGCCTTCCCAGGTGGTTGCCTTCTCACCGCGAAACGGGGTGCTGCCGGCGTCGGGCCACCAGGCGGCCATCGCGCCGTTGTCGGTGGTGTAGATCACAATTGTGTTCTCGGCGATGCCGAGGCGATCGAGCGTATCGAGCAGTTGGCCGACGTGACCGTCGTGCTCCATCATGCCCGAACCATAGATGTCATCGCCTCCGGTGTGGTTCTTGGCCAGATAGCGCGATTCGGGCTTGAGGTGGGTGTAGATGTGCATGCGCGAGGGGCAGAACCAAGCGAAGAAGGGCTTGCCGCTCTTGTGCGATTCCTCAATGAACTTAATCGTGCGAGCGGTGAACTGCTCGTCGATGGTCTTCATCCGCTCGACGGTGAGCGGCCCCGTATCGGTGATCCTCTGCTTGCCTACGCGGCCGAAGCGGGGGTCTTCCGTGGCGTCGTCCACGTCGGTCGCGACGCAATCAAGTACGCCGCGCGGGCGATACTTGGCGTCGAACGCGGGATCCGTGGGCCAATCCGGGTCTTCCGGCTCTTCTTCGCTGTTGAGGTGATAGAGGTTGCCGAAAAACTCATCGAACCCATGCACCGTGGGCAGATGCTCATTGCGATCGCCCAGGTGATTTTTTCCAAACTGCCCTGTGCGATATCCCAGCGGCTTGAGCACATTTGCCAGCGTCGGGTCGCGCTGATCCAGCCCGATCGGCGAGCCGGGCAAGCCGACGGTCGTGAGGCCGGTGCGAATCGGAAGCTGACCGGTGATGAACGCCGCGCGGCCTGGCGTGCAGGTGGGCTGGGCATAGTGATCGGTGAAGAGCTTGCCTTCGCGCGCGATGCGATCGATGTTCGGCGTGGGGGCCATCATGCCATGGCTGTATGCGCCGACGTTCCACCAGCCGACGTCATCGGGCATGATAACCAGAATGTTGGGTCGGATGGTCGACGCTCCGCCGCCACTCCCTTGCGCCATCGTGGGCGCCGTGAGGGCAGCTAGTGAAATCAGAGACATTGAGATGGACAGATGTGCGAAGCGGGTTGCGGCGAGCGCGATCGGCGAGTTCATGCGAACAATTTAATGACAATCGGCATGCGCGCCGAGTGTCGCGCAATTCAGAAAGTTTCAGACACCGTTGTTACCCGACGCGCTATTTTCCGGTTGCTGCAGACTCGCGCTCCTGCGCGTTTCGCCGCTCCCAATCCGCGACACTCATGATTGTGCGAAAACCGAGGTGCTGCAGCGCCGTGTCGGCGGGCGAAGCCATGCGCGCCGAGGGGCGATAGGAAGCACAGTAGGAATCGTGGCAGAGGAACGAGCCGCCGCGCTGGACGTGACTCGTGGTCGAACGAGGATTGCGCGGATCATGGCACCGCATCGGGCCCACCGGATTGAGTCGTGCCTCGGTCGGCTTGCTCGTGCTGCCGCCGTAGGTGACCGGGTCGTACAAGTCGCTGCACCACTCCCAAAGGTTTCGGCCATGTCGTGCAGTCCGAACGCGTTCGCGGGAAAGCGACCGACCGGCGCGACGCCGGGGAAGCCATCGCCGCCGCTCTGTGTCGCGGTGTTTCGATGCGGAAACTCGCCGTCCCAGATGTTCGCTTTGCGGGGATCCACCGGCTCGTCGCCCCAGACGTTGATGCGGTGGTCGAGTCCGCCGCGGGCCGCGAACTCCCACTCCGCTTCGGTCGGCAACCGCTTGCCGGCCCACGCGCAATAGGCGATCGCGTCGTCCCATGAAACATGCACCACGGGCTCTGCGTCCTTTCTCTCGATACCCGTGCCGGGACCGCCCGGATGGCGCCAGCTCGCGCCGGGCGTCCACCGCCACCACAGCTCGTGACGGTCGAGCGGAACAGGCTCGCGCGGCGGCGCGAACACCAACGAGCCGGGCGCGAGCATCTCGTCCGAAGGCTTGGGCGTACCGGGCGGAACCTGCTTGCGCAGCTCTTCCCAATCCACGGGACGCTCTGCGGTCGTGACGTAACCCGTCGCTCTGACGAACGCCGCGAACTGCGCGTTGGTGACCTCTGTCACATCCATCCAGAAGGACGAAACCGTCACGCGATGGGACGGTCGCTCATCGTCGCGCGCGAGTCGATCGTCGCTGCGCGCGCCCATGGTGAATTCGCCGCCGGGGATGAGGACCATTCCCGATGGGGTGTTTTGTGCCTGCGTTTCGAGGTGCGGCCGCTGCTTCTCGTCGAGCGATGACAGCGACGCGACCGCACGCGGCCGCGGGTCCGATGGGGTGCAGCAAGCGATGAGCTTGGTGTTGGGGGGGGTGGCGAGACCGACCGAGACGGTGAGCGCGCTGACAACCAGCGCCTGGAACCCGCAAGCGCGGCGGCTTTGGGGCGATTCCGTGTGTGTTGTTCGACTTTGAAGGAGCAGGGGAGTGTGTGTCCGCCCATCGGGGAACGCAGGTTGGCTCATGCACATGGGACGAAATCTACCGCTCAACTCTGCGCAGCCGCAATGGGGCCGTTGGAGAGGGTTGCGGCACGACGTGACGAGTTTGCAAACTCGGCGCAGCGAGAAGTGTGATCAGCCGCTGACGCCGGGCTAAAATATGGTTGAAGCGGTGTGCGCCACGACTTGCGGCAAATACGATCTTGAGCATGTCTGAAGCTTCATCGCATTTGATGGATCGTGACGCCGGCGTGCAGCCGGCGGCGGATGAGGCGACCGGGCGAGCGGCGGGGGCGGCGGGTTGGGGGGTGTGGGCGAGGCAGCCGGATGTCGTGCGGATGGCTGTGAGCGGCGGGCTGTTGCTGCTGGGGGCGGCGGCGCACGCGCTCGAAGGGGCGGTGGGGGGCTTGGCGGTTCCATTGGCGGTGCGGCTGGCGCTGCTGGCGCCGTCGGCGGTGCTGGCGAGCACGCGGACGATTCCGCGCGCGGTGGAGAGTCTGCGCGCGGGGAAGCTCAATATTGATGCGCTCATGTTTGCGGCCGCGATTGGGGCGGCGGCGCTGGGGCATTGGGAGGAGGGGGCGTTTCTGCTGTTTCTCTTTGGCCTGGGCGAAGCGGGCGAGCGGCTGGCGCTGGCGCGGGCCGATGCGGCGATACGGGCGCTGAGCGAGTTGGCGCCGGATGTCGCGAATGTGCGCGAGGCGCGCTCGGGCGAGGTGGTTCGGCGCGCGGTGAGCGAAGTGGTGGTCGGCGAGTCGATCCTGGTGCGGTCGTTTGAGCGGATTCCGCTGGACGGGACGATTGAGTCGGGGGCGACGGCGATTGATGAGTCGACTCTGACCGGCGAGGCCGCCCCGGTCGACAAGGCCGTCGGCGACGCCGTGTTTGCGGGCACGACGAACACGGTGGCCGCGATCGAGGTGAAAGTGACGCGACCGGCGGGAGAGTCGGCGCTGGCGAAGATCGTGCGGCTGGTGGCGGAGGCGCGCGCGGCGCAATCGCCGACAGAGCGCTTCACGGCGCAGGTGGAGCGGGTTTATGTGCCGCTGGTCTTTGTCGGTGCGGCGGCGATCCTGGCGCTGCCGCCGCTGTTTGGCGGAGGCGAATGGTCGGTGTGGACCTATCGCGCGCTGGCGTTTCTGACGGCGGCGTCGCCTTGTGCGCTGGCGCTGGGCACGCCGGCCGCGGTGCTGTGCGGCATCGCTCGCGCGGCGCAGCTTGGTGTTTTGGTGAAGGGCGGCGCGCATCTGGAGGTGTTGGGGCGCGTTCGAGCGATGGCGTTTGACAAGACGGGGACGCTGACGCGCGGGCGGCCGCGGGTGGGCGAGATGCGGGTGGCGGATGGCTATGACGCCGACGGCGTGTTGGCGTGTGCGGCGGCGATTGAGTCGCAGGTGACCCATCCCTTGGCTTCGGCGATCGTGGAGCATGCGCGCGCGAGGGGCGTTGTGATTCCCGCGGCGAGCGAGGTGGTGCAGACGGCGGGGCGTGGGGCGAGCGGGCGCGTGGAGGGTGTGGGGTGGGGCGTCTGCAAGCCGAGCGCGATCGCGGAGGATGGCTGGCCGGCGGCGTTGCGAGCGGCGTGCGCGGACTTGGATGCGCTGGGGGGCACGTTGGTTGTTGTGACGCGTGCGGGCGCGGCGGTGGGCTTGATCGAGCTTTCCGACGAATTGCGGCCGGAAGCGGCGGCGACGCTGGGGTTGCTGCGCGAGATGTCGATTGCGCCGCTGGTGATGCTGACGGGGGATCATCGCGCCTCGGCCGAGCACATTGCGCGGAGCGTGGCGCTGGACGAAGTGCATGCGGCGTTGCGACCGGAAGAGAAGCTGCACGAGATCGGGCGGCTGCGCGAGCGGCACGGGGTGGTGGTGATGGTGGGCGACGGCGTGAACGATGCGCCGGCGCTGGCGGCGGCGGATGTGGGTGTGGCGATGGGTGCGGCGGGTGCGACGGTGGCGCTGGAGACGGCGGATGTGGCGCTGCTGGCGAATTCGCTGCGGCGGTTGCCGACGGCGGTGGCGCTGGCGCGGGCGAGCAATCGGCTGATCCGGCAGAATCTGGTGATTGCGCTGGGGGTGATTCTGATTGTGGCGCCGCTGGCGGCGCTGGGGTATGCGCGGCTGGGGCTGGCGGTGTTGCTGCATGAGGGGTCGACGGTGGTGGTGGTGCTGAATGCGTTGCGGCTGCTGCGGTTTGAGATGGGCGGGGTTCGCGCAGCGTAGAGGCGACGGTTTGGGGCGAGGGTGGACGGGGCGAGCGGGTGAGTCACTTGGATCGAAAAAAGGGGCGCTTTTGGCGTTTTTATGGTCGGGCGGATTGACTTTTTAGAACCAAACAATATCCTAACATCATGATTGCCGCGGTGCCCATCGATCAGGCGGAGATTTTGCGGCGGCTGCGAGAGCAGCTTGCGGCGGGATATTTGTCGCGGGTTGAAGATGGTGCGGATTGGCGTGGGGGAGAGGTTCGCACTGGGGAGGCTGCGGTTGCGCGGTCGCGTGTTCGCGTGGTGCGGACGGGGTGGGCGGGGGTGGATGAGACGTTGCCGGGCGGGGGGCTGGCTTGCGGCGCTGTGCATGAGTGGATCGGCGTTGGTGCGGAAGAGCAGGGAGGCGAAGGGATTGCGCAGCGGCGCGATCGCGCGCAGAGCCGCGATCGGGCGCCGCGGCGACGTGATTGGGCGCCGCCGCTGGGGCTGGTGATGCATCTGGCGTTGCGGGCGATTGTTCCCTTGCCGGCGCTGTCGCCTTTGCAAGGCGGCGGTTCGTCGTCGTTGTCATCTGAGATATGGAGCGATGGCGCTGTCGGTGCGCGGCGGGTTGTTTGGATCGGGCCGAATGTCTGGCCCTATCCGGTGGCGCTGGGCGGCTATTCGCGGCGGCTGCTGGAGTCGTCGCTTTTTCTCTGCAATTTGCGGGCGGAAGATCGGCTATTTGCGGCGGTGCTGGTGTTGCGCAGTCGCGGGGCGGCGGCGGTCGTTGTCGATGGGTCGGGGTTTGATCTGACGGCGACGCGGCGGCTGCAACACGCGGCGGAGTGTGGGCAGGCGATTTGCCTGATGCTGCGGCCGCCATGGAATCAGGACATGACTTCCGCCGCTCGGACGCGCTGGTGCGTGCGTGCGGCGGCTTCGGCGGATCGAAACCGTCAGCGATGGATCGCGGAACTGTTGCGCTGCAAGGGATTGCCGCCTTCACGCTCGGAATCCGGCCGGCGTTGGACATTGGAACGCGATCATGCGACGGGCGATGTCGTTGTGGCTGCCCACCTGGGCGACAGATTTAGTGCGGCACCGGCTACGGCCGGTGGAGGCCGCGCCGGCTGAGGGGCCGGCGCGGCTGCCGCGGGGGGGCGGGCAGCGGAGGAGCGGGCTCCGAAGCGGCGGGCCGCGCACGGCGATTCTGCTGACGCAGCGGCAGCGCGGACGCGAGGTGATCGCGCGGCGCTGCGCTGTGGCGGCGGCGTGCGGCGTCGGGCTGGGGATGGACCTGGCGCATGCGCGGTCGCTCTTGCCCGCGCGGGTCGTGGCGCATGTCGAGGAGCATCGTCCGCAGCGCGAGGCGGAGGACTTGCGGCGGCTGGCGTGCTGGCTGGTGCGTTATTCGCCGTTTGTCGCGGTCGATTCGCCGGATGGCGTGTTGCTCGATGCGACGGGCTTGGCGCGGCTCTATCCGAAGGCGGGTGAGAGCGGGCTGGCGCGGGCGATTGGTTGTGAACTGCTGCGGCGCGGCTTCGCGGTGCGGATCGCGATCGCGCCGACCTATGGCTGTGCGCAGGCGGTGGTGCGCGGCGGGTCGGGGCCGCTGCTGTTTGTGCCGACAGGCGGCGAGCGCGCGGCGCTGGCGGCGCTGCCGGTGGAAGTGCTGCGGCTCGATGCGGCGCTGCACGATGCGCTGTGCGAGGTCGGGCTGACGGAGATTGGGCGGCTGCTCGATGTGCCGCGGGCGTCGCTGGCGGCGCAATTCGGCGAGGGGCTGCAGCGGCGGCTGGATCGGGCGCTGGGTCTTTTGCCGGAGACGATCGAGACGGTGCGGCCCGAGCCTCCGCCGCGGGCGGAGCTGATTTTCGACGGGCCGACCGATCGGGCGGAGTCGATCGAAGCGGCGACGCGCGACGTGCTGAGCGAGTTGCTGCTGAACGTGCAGTCGCGCGGGCGCTGTGTGCGGCGGCTGGATTTGGAACTGCGACATCCGTACGGCGTGCGGACGGCGCGGCGTGTTCAGCTCCATCGGGCGAGCCGATCGATCCGGCACTGGTGGACGATGGTGCGAGCGGCGCTGGAGCGCGTCGACCTGCAGGCGGGCGTCGAGGGCGTAGCGCTGACAGCGACGGATATCACGTCGATCGAAGAGCGACAGGGCTCATTCGGCGATTTCGGCGAGCAGGGCGAATCGGGCTTCGACGATGCGTCGTGGGCGGAGACGATCGACACGCTCGTGAGCCACTTCGGAGCGGACAATGTGCTGCGTTTTGAGCCGGTCGAGTCGCATGTGCCGCAGCGGGCGTTTCGGGCGGTGTCGATGAGCGGGCCGGCGGCGGGCGAGCCTGTGTCGCGTGCCGCGCTCGCGACGAGTGTGACGGCGGCAGCGCGGCCGACGCGGCTCTTTGCGCGGCCGCTGCGTGCGAGCGTGACGCTGCAAGCGCCGGATGGGCCGATCCTGCAGGTTTGCTGGAACGGGCGAAGTCAGGGCGTGATCGCCTGTCGCGGGCCGGAGCGGATCGGCGATGAATGGTGGCGGCGGCAGTGCGCGGCCGAGGAGGTGCGGCGGCTCGATCAGGATTATTTCGCGGTGCAGACGGAGGAGGGGGCGTGGCTGTGGCTGGTGCGGATCGTCGCGACCGATCGTTGGTTTGTGCAGGGTGATTGGGCCTGAGCCATGCCGGATGTCGAATTTCCCAAGTTGCGGCCGCACCCGTTTCGGAACCCGGACGCGACGGCGGCGCGCCCTGAGGCGGTCGCGAGCGATGCGGCGAATGACGCGGCGGATTACGCGGAATTGTGCGTCACCAGCAATTTCACGTTTCTGCACGGGGCGAGTCATCCGGAAGAAATGGTGCAGACGGCGGCGGCGCTGGGGTATCGCGCCATCGCGGTGACGGATCTGCATTCGCTGGCGGGCGTGGTGCGGGCGCATGTCGCGGCGAAAGAGCGCGGCATATCGCTGGTCGTGGGGTCGCGGCTGCGGCTGATCGATCTGCCGGGCTTGTCGGTCTTTGTTTATCCGACGGACCGCGCTTCGTATGGTCGCCTTTGTCGCATGCTCAGCGTCGGCAAGCGGCGGGCGGAGAAGGGGGCCTGCACGCTGGCTCTGGCCGATCTCGCGACACACGGGGCGGGGCTGCTGGTTGCGGCGCTGATCGACGAAGAGCAGCCGGCGGAGATCGAGGCGACGCTGCGGCGATTGAAGGATGCGCTCCGCGGCGAGTCGCAGGCTGAATCGAGCGGGGATCTGTGGCTCGCTGTCCGCGTCGGCTATCGCGATCGGGATGCGGATCGCGCGGAGCAGACGGTGGCGCTGGCGCGGCGCGTGGGTCTGCCGCTGCTGGCGACCAACGATGTGCTCTATCACGCGCCCGATCGCCGCGCGCTGCAGGATGTGCTCACCTGCATTCGCAACGGCTGCACGCTGTCGCAGGCGGGCTTGCGGTTGCAGGCGAATGCGGAGCGACATCTGAAGCCGCGGGCGGAGATGCAGCGGCTGTTTCGCTTTGCGCCCGAGGCGATCGAGCAGACGCTGGAGATCGCGCGGCGGGCGCGGGGCTTTTCGCTGGATCAATTGCGCTATGACTATCCGGACGAGGTCGTGCCGGCGGGCACGACGCCGATCGATCATCTGGCGGCGCTGACCGAAAAAGGTGCGGCGCAGCGTTATCCGGCGGGCGTGCCGGAGAAGGTGCGCGGGCAGATCGCGCATGAGCTGCGGCTGATCAGTGATTTGAACTATGCGTCCTATTTTCTGACGGTGCACGATCTGGTCACGTTCGCGCGCTCGCGGGGCATTCTCTGTCAGGGGCGCGGGGCGGCGGCGAATTCGGCGGTGTGCTTTTGTCTGGGGGTGACGGCGGTGGACCCGGCCCGCATCGACGTGCTGTTTGAGCGCTTTGTCAGCAAGGAGCGCAACGAGCCGCCCGACATCGACATCGACTTTGAGCACGAGCGGCGCGAAGAGGTGATTCAATACATCTACGGCAAGTATGGGCGCGATCGCGCGGCGCTGACGGCCGAGGTGATTTCGTATCGTCGGCGCAGTGCGGTGCGCGATGTGGGCAAGGCGCTGGGTTTTTCGCTGGATCTGGTGGATCGGCTGGCGAAGGGCATTGAGTGGTGGGACGGCGGGTTGATCGATGACGGGCGGCTGCGCGAGATGGGCCTGAACCCCGCCGACCCGACGACGCGCTGGTTTCTGCGGCTGACGACGGAGTTGCTGGGCTTTCCGCGGCACTTGTCGCAGCATGTGGGCGGGTTTGTCATATCGCAGCCGCCGCTGTGCGAGCTGGTGCCGATCGAAAACGCGGCGATGGCCGATCGCACGGTGATCGAGTGGGACAAGGACGACATCGACGCGCTGGGTCTGTTGAAGGTGGATGTGCTGGGGCTGGGCATGCTGACGGCGCTGCGGCGCTGCATGAAGCTGGTGAACGACCGGCACGGCAGCGAGCTTTCGTTGGCCACGATTCCGGCTGAAGACCCGGACACGTACGCGATGATCCAGAAGGCCGACACGGTGGGGGTGTTTCAGATTGAGTCGCGGGCGCAGATGTCGATGCTGCCACGGCTGAAGCCGGCCTGTTTTTATGACCTCGTGATCGAGGTAGCGATCGTGCGGCCGGGGCCGATTCAGGGCGACATGGTGCATCCTTATCTGCGCCGCCGGCAGGGGTTGGAGCAGCCGGATTATGCCCATCCGGCGATTCGCGATGTGCTGCAAAAGACGCTGGGCGTTCCGCTGTTTCAGGAGCAGTGCATGGCGCTGGCGGTGAAGGCGGCGGGCTTTACGCCGGGGCAGGCCGATCAGCTTCGGCGGGCGATGGCGGCGTGGAAGCGGAAGGGGAACTTGATCGTGCGTTTTGGGGCGATGTTGGTCGAGGGCATGGTCGCCAACGGCATCGCGCGTGAGTTTGCGGAGCGCTGCTTCAATCAGATGAAAGGCTTTAGCGAGTATGGCTTTCCGGAGAGTCACGCAGCGTCGTTCGCGCTGCTGGTTTACGCCTCGGCCTGGCTGAAGCGGCATCATCCGGCGGAGTTTTGCGCCGCGCTCTTGAACTCGCAGCCGATGGGCTTTTATGCACCGGCGCAACTGATTCGCGATGTGCGGGCGCATGGCGTCGCGGTGCGGCCGGTCGATGTGCATGAGAGCGACTGGGATTGTTCGATTGAGGCGGACGGCGCCGTGCGGCTTGGGCTGCGGATGGTGGCGGGCTTGAGCCAGATCGACGGCGAGAAGATTCGTCGCGCGGTGGTCGAGCGCTGCAGAGGGATGAACGGCAGGTCGGGGCAGGGGAAGTTCGCGTCGATCCTTGCGCTGTGGCGGGCGAGCGGGGCGCGGGCCGTGGCGCTGCGGCGATTGGCGGCGGCCGATGCGTTTGGGTCGCTGGGTCTTTCGCGGCAGCAGGCGCTCTGGCACGCGCGGCGGCTGCGTGACGAGCGATTGCCGCTGTTTGATCCGCTCGACGCGACAGCGCCATCGGAGCAAACGCCGCTGCCGGCGTTCAGTGACAGTCTGGAGGTGCGGCACGATTACGCTGCGGTCGGCCTTTCGTTGCGGCGACATCCGATGTCGTTTGTGCGTGAGTTTCTGCGGAGTCGCGGTGTGCGCGTTTGCTCGGATTTGAGCGACGAGAAGCGGACGCCGCCGGGCGAGTGGGTGGCGGTGGCGGGGCTGGTGCTGGTGCGACAGCGGCCGGGGACGGCGAAGGGCGTGACGTTTTTGACTCTGGAGGACGAGACGGGCGTGGCGAATATCGTGGTCTGGCGACAGACCTATCAGCGCTATCGCCGGGTGGCGGGGGCGGGCGTGGTGATCGTGCGCGGCCGCGTGCAGCGACAGGACGGGGTGGTGCATGTGGTGGCGCACAAGCTGGAGCGGCTGGAGCCGGGGCAGGCGGCGCCGCTGAGGGAACTGTCGGTTGCGTCGCGCGATTTTCGATGAGGACGGTCGAGGGCGGTCGCGCGATGGGAGACAGCACAGATATCGGTGAGTGTTGCGTCGTGCGTGGGCGAGAATTGCGGCTCGGAGATTGGTTTCGAAGCGTTTTATTCGCTGCGGTAACACGAAAAAGATCGCGACAGCGGTCGGGGAGTCGCCCGAACGCCGTCGCGGTTCGTAGGAGGGTCGGTTGGTATGTGGCGCCTTTGCCGGGTGGCGGGGCGCTGTGCGGGCGGAAGCCCGCGGTTCGTTGCGGGGCGCCGCGCGGGGTTATGCCGCGCGGCTGGTTGATGCAGTTCGTCGGCCTGCGAGCCGCAGGCCGCTACTGAGTGGGCTTATCCGCCGACGGCGTCGCGGAAGTCGTCGGTGGCGCTGCGGAAGGGGATCGTGGCGCCGTCGATGGTTTCGAGGAAGTCGATCAGTTGCGCCTGCTGGGTCGCGTTCAGCAGGGTCGAGATCGTGACGCCGCCGATGGTGTGGCGATCGAGCACTTCCTGGAGCGTCTTGGCCGAGCCGTCGTGGAAGTAGGGGGCGTGATAGGCGATGCCCAGGAGGCCCGGCACGTTGAAGCCGATGCCGCCCGCGGCGAGCGTC